>NZ_KI866524.1:389929-495535 GCF_000511135.2 Microbispora sp. ATCC PTA-5024
CGCCTCGGCCCGGCTGGCGGCCCTGGCCGGCGCCGCCGCGCTCGTCGCCGGGCTCGTCACGGTCGCGTCGGGCCTGCGTCTCGGCGGCTGGCTGCCGGACCTCGGCTCCCCCGCGTCCGTGGGGCGCGCCGTCGCCGGTCCGGACGGCACACAGCGCGTAACGGTCTGGGCGACCGGCGACGGCTTCCGGCCGGGCGTGGTGAGCGCCGCGGCCGGCCGTCCCGTCGAGATCCTGTTCCGGACCGCGGACAACCGCGGCTGCACCCGCACGCTCTCGATAGAGGACCGCGACGTCGTCCTGCCCGTGACCGGCGAGCGGTCCGTACGGCTGCCGGCCCGCCCGGCGGGGCGGTTGCGCTATGCGTGCGGCATGGGAATGTACGTGGGTTTCATCAGCTTCGAAGGGTCATCACTCGGCCAAAGGTCTTCGCAATAACCCTCCGTGACGGCATGGTCACATGCGAGTCTGTGCGCATGACATTAGTGGGAGCAACGGAGGCGGCACCGGCGTGGCCCGGGTTCCCGGTCCCGCGCGTCCCCGAGCCCGGGGACCCCACGGAGGCGCGGCTGCTCGCCACGGCCACGGAGGGCGACGCGGGCGCGGCCCACCTCCTCGGCCGCCTGTACGCGGAGCGCGGCGACCGGGCGGCGGCCCGGCAGTGGTGGGAGCGGGCCGCGGGAGCGGGCCACGTCGACAGCGCCTACAACCTCGGTGTCTGGCACGAGCGGCACGGCACCTCGGAGGAGGCCGTCGCCTGGTTCGAGCGGGCCGCAAGGACCGGCGACGCCGACGCCGCCACCCACCTCGCCACCCTGCTGCTCGACCGCTGGGGCGACGTGGCGGGAGCGCGGCACTGGTTCGAGCGGGCCGCGGAGGACGGCTCCCGCCACGCCGCCCACCGGCTCGCGCTGCTGTGCGAGGACGCCGGAGACGGCACGGGCGCCCGACGCTGGCACCGCCGGGCGGCCCTCGACGGCGACCTGAGGTCGGCCGGCGACCTCGGCTTCCTCGGGTACGCCGCGGGCGACGCGGAGGAGGCCCGGCACTGGTGGGAGTACGCGGCCCGGGGCGGCGACGCCGCCGCGGCCCACCACCTGGGTCTGCTGCTGGAGGCCACCGGAGACGCCGAGGGCGCGGAGACCTTCTACCGGCTGGCCTTCCGGGCCGAGCACCCGGGCGCGGCGTACCGGCTCGGCGGCATGGCCCTGGCCGGCCAGGACGTGCGCACCGCCCGCGCCTGCTTCGAGCGCGCCGCGTGCGGCGGCCACCGGGAGGCCCGGCGGATGGCCGGGGTGACGTGCCTGGAGCTCGGCGACCGCCTGGCCGCGGCCCACTGGTTCGGCCGGGCCGCGGAGGCGGACGACCCCGAGGGCGCCTACCACCTGGGGCTGCTGCTGGTCGCCGAGCACAACGACCTCAAGGGCGGGGTGCACTGGTTCCGCCAGGCGGCGGCGCGCGGCCACTACCGGGCCGCCATGGAGCTGCGGACGCTGCTGTCCCTCATCGGCCGGTCGCCGGACGCGGAGCCGTGCCTGCTCGACTCCCCCCCGCCGTACTGGGACCGTCCCGCGGACCCCGAGACGGCGGCGCGGGCGGAGCTGGCCGCCGCCGCGGCGGGACGGCGGGGCGACGCGGCGCCGGACCCGGCCGATCTGGCGGAGATCCTCGGCACCTGGGACGCGGTCACCCGCGACATGCCGGAGGGGGCCGACGCCGTCGCCTGGGTGGCGGAGGCGAGCGGCCTGCACGCGTCCGCCGTCGGCCACCTCGGCTCGGTGCGGGCGGCCCTCCTCACCCCCGGCACGGGCCCGTGGCCCACGGCCGCCGAGGTCGAACACCTCCTGGGCACCGCGCGCGATCTGCGCAGACGGCTCGACGTCCGCTGACGCGCGAAAGCGAGACCGCCGCCGCGCCGAAGGGCACGACGGCGGTCTCCGCGTCGGATCAGGCCGCGGCGAGGACCTCGGCGGCCGGGGTGTACGGCAGGTCGTGCGCCACCGCGACGGGCTCGTTGGTGAGCACGCCGGCATGGGTGTTCAGGCCGAGCCGCAGGGCGTCGTCGGCGCGCAGCGCGTCCCGCCACCCCTTGTCGGCCAGCTTCACCGCGTACGGCAGGGTGGCGTTCGTCAGCGCGTACGTGGACGTGTTCGCCACCGACCCCGGCATGTTGGCCACGCAGTAGAAGATCGAGTTGTGCACCCGGAACGTCGGGTCGGCGTGCGTGGTCGGGCGGGAGTCCTCGAAGCAGCCGCCCTGGTCGATCGCGATGTCCACGAGCACCGAGCCCGGCCGCATGCGGGAGACCAGCTCGTTGGACACGAGCGTCGGGGCCTTGGCGCCGGGGATGAGCACGGCGCCGATGACCAGGTCGGCCTCCAGCACGGCGCGCTCGATGGCGTACGAGGTCGACACGATCGTCTTCAGGCGGCCCTGGTAGACGGCGTCGATGAAGCGCAGCCGGTCGATGTTCACGTCGAGGATCGACACGTCCGCGCCCATGCCGACGGCGATCTGCGCCGCGTTGAGGCCGGAGACGCCGCCGCCGATGACGACGACCTTGGCCGGCGCGACGCCGGGGACGCCGCCGGGCAGCACGCCGCGCCCGCCGTTGAAGCGCATCAGGTTGTAGGCGCCGACCTGCGGGGCGAGGCGGCCCGCGACCTCCGACATCGGCGCGAGCAGCGGCAGGGCGCCGCCGGCCTGGACCGTCTCGTACGCGACGGCGGTCGTCCCGGCCTGGAGCAGGGCGTCGGTGCAGGGCCGCGAGGCGGCCAGGTGGAGGTAGGTGAACAGGACCTGGTCCGCGCGGAGCCGGTGGTACTCCTCGGCGATCGGCTCCTTGACCTTGAGGATCATCTCCGACTCGCCCCAGACGTCGTCGGCGCGCTCTACGATCTTGGCGCCGGCGGCGAGGTACTCCTCGTCCGTGATGTGCGAGCCGAGGCCCGCCCCCTGCTGGACGGTGACCTCGTGGCCGTGGCGGACGAGCTCGTGCACGCCCGCGGGGGTCGCGGCGACGCGGTATTCGTGGTTCTTGACCTCGGCAGGCACGCCGATCTTCATGGAACAGGTCCTTTCAGGTTTCCCGGCGGCCGGGCCGAGGCGGGGCCGGCCGCCGGGCGCATTCGGTCAGAGACGGGCCCACGCCTCGGTGAGCACCGAACGGAGGATCGACTCGATCTCGTCGAACTCCTTGGGGCCGCAGATGAGCGGCGGCGCGAGCTGGACGACCGGGTCCCCTCGGTCGTCGGCCCGGCAGTACAGCCCGGCGTCGTACAGGGCCTTCGACAGGAAGCCGCGCAGCAGCCGCTCCGACTCCTCGTCGTTGAAGGTCTGCTTGGTCGACTTGTCCTTGACGAGCTCGATCCCGTAGAAGTAGCCCGACCCGCGCACGTCGCCGACGATCGGCAGGTCGAGGAGCTTGTCCAGGGTGGCCCGGAAGACCGGCTCGTTGGCGGTGACGTGGCCGAGCAGGTCCTCGCGCTCGAAGATGTCGAGGTTGGCGAGGGCCACGGCGGCCGACACCGGGTGGCCGCCGAAGGTGTACCCGTGCGCGAACGACTCCGTGCCGCTCTTGAACGGCTCGAACAGCCGCTCAGAGGCGATCATGGCGCCGATGGGTGAGTACCCGCTGGTCAGGCCCTTCGCACAGGTGATGATGTCCGGCACGTAGTCGAACTTCTGCCCGCCGAACATCGTGCCGAGGCGGCCGAAGGCGCAGATGACCTCGTCCGACACCAGCAGCACGTCGTAGGCGTCGCAGATCTCCCGCAGGCGCCGGAAGTATCCGGGCGGCGGCGGGAAGCAGCCCCCGGCGTTCTGCACCGGCTCGACGAAGACGGCGGCCACGGTCTCCGGGCCCTCCATCTCGATGGCCTTGCCGACCTGGTCGGCGGCCCACCGCCCGAACGCCTCGGCGTCCTTCTCCATGCCGGGGAAGCCGGTGATCTCGTCGGCGCGGTACAGGTTCGTGTTGGGGGCCTTGAGCGCGCCGGGGACGAGCGGCTCGAACATCTGCTTGAGCGCGGGGATGCCGGTGATCGACAGGGCGCCCTGGGGAGTGCCATGGTAGGCGATGGACCGGCTGACGACCTTGGTCTTCATCGGCTTGCCCTGGGTCTTGAAGTACTGCTTGGCGAGCTTCCACGCCGACTCGACGGCCTCGCCGCCGCCCGTGGTGAAGAAGACCCGGTTGAGGTCGCCGGGGGTGAGGTCCGCGAGCCGGGCGGCCAGCTCCGCGGCCTTCGGGTGGGCGTACGACCAGAGCGGGAAGAACGCGAGCTCCTGGGCCTGCTTCGCCGCGGCCTCCGCGAGCTCGGCGCGGCCGTGGCCCACCTGGACCACGAACAGCCCGGCCAGGCCGTCGAGGTACCGCTTGCCGTGGATGTCGTAGACGTAGGCCCCCTCGCCCCGCACGATCATCGGCACCTCGGCTTCCTCGTAGGAGCTGTGCCGGGTGAAGTGCATCCAGAGATTGTCCTGTGCGGCCTTGAGAACGTCGGGGCGCGTCATCGCAACCTTCCCTCAGGTGATCCGTGCTGTGGACAGTGTGCATGCCACTTCTGCGTTTTGCCAAGTGATTACGTGGTGTCACTCTGCAAGAAGTTCGGAATCCGCGATATCGGGTTGTAACAGCAACGAAATCCGTGACCGTACATTGGGAGCGTCCAGACCCCGCGAAGGCCCGCGTGCGGCCGGTCCGCCATGCGTCCCCGGCGGCCTCGTCCCGCCGTGTGGTGCAATGGGGTCCGACCAGCAGCTCACAACGTCGTGAACAACGCATATCCGGGAGAAAACGCCGTGACACCCGAGGAGATCGAGAGCGCCGTCGAGGCGGGGATGCCGCAGACGGTCGAGGACCTCACGAGGCTGGTGACCATTCCGTCGGTGGCCTTCCCCGGCCACGCGGAGGCGCCCGTCCTGGAGGCCGCGGCCCTCACCGAGCGGCTGCTGCGCAGCGCCGGCCTTCCCGAGGTCCGGCAGATCCCGGTCGAGGGCAGCTACCCGGCCGTGTACGGCGAGGCCCCCGCGCCGCCCGGCGCGCCCACCGTCCTCCTCTACGCGCACTACGACGTGCAGCCCGCGGGCGACACCGCCCTGTGGCGCACGCCGCCGTTCGAGCCCACCGTGGTCGACGGCGCGATGTACGGCAGGGGCGCGGCCGACGACAAGAGCGGCGTGATGACCCACGTGGCGGCGCTGCGCGCCTTCCAGGGCCGGTTCCCCGTGGGGATCAAGGTCATCGTGGAGGGCCAGGAGGAGTACGCCGGGGAGCGCCTGGAGGATTTCGTCGAGGCCAACCCCGAGCTCGTGCGGGCCGACGCCATGGTCATCGCAGACTGCGGCAACCCCAGGGTCGGGGAGCCGGCGCTCACCACGTCGCTGCGCGGGATGGCGGCGTTCACCGTCGAGGTCCGCACGCTGGCCGAGGCCGTGCACAGCGGCGCGTTCGGCGGCGCCGCCCCCGACGCGCTGTCGGCGCTGATGCGCATGCTGACCGCGATGCACGACGACAACGGCGACGTCCGGGTGCCGGGCCTGCCGCGCGGCGTGTTCCCGGGCGCGAGCGACTCCGAGGACGAGTTCCGCGCGACGGCGGGGGTCCTCGACGGGGTCTCCCTCGTCGGCGGCGGCTCGCTCGCCGACCGCCTCTGGGCGTCGTACGCGATCACCGTCACGGGGCTCGACGTGCCGACCGTGACGGGCGCGATCAACGCGGTCCAGGCGGTCGCCCGGGCGCGGGTCACCGTCCGCATCCCGGCCTCGGGCGACGCCAAGACCGCGCTCGACGACGTGACCGGTTTCCTGGAGAAGGTCGCGCCCTGGGGCGTCAAGGTGAGCTTCAGCGACTTCGTCACCGGCTCGGGCTTCCAGGCGGGGGCGGAGGGCCCGGCGCGCGACGCGGTCGAGCGGGCGCTGGAGCGCGCGTTCGGCCGGGCGCCGCGCCAGGTCGGCCAGGGCGGGTCGATCCCGCTGGTCGCCACCCTCGCCCGCCGCTTCCCGGCGGCCGAGATCCTGCTGTACGGCGCCGAGGACGAGGGCGCCGCCATCCACGCCCCCAACGAGCGGGTCGACCTCGAGGAGCTCCGCCGGATCATCACGGCCGAGGCGCTCTTCCTCGCGGAGTACGGCGCGGGCCGTTAGGCGTCCACGGGAGAGGGCCCGGCGGCCTGGTGACCGCCGGGCCCTCCCTCATCGGCGGGGCGTCACCGGTAGGTGATGTCGGACGCCGAGTAGATGCAGTTGACGCCGTCCGCGCCGCTGCCGATCTTCGTCGGCTCGCTGCCCTTCGGCACGCCCTTGTACTTGTCGCAGATCGAGATCTTGTGGCTCGGGTCGTTCACGATCGTGATGTTCGAGAAGCGCGCCGTGTCGCCCCAGTTGGTGTTGATGCCGGCCAAGGCCTTGCCGGGCGAGGTCGCGGTTACGTTGGAGATGACGACGTTCCGCTGGTAGGAGTTCGTGCAGTTGCCGCAGGCGCGGTAGAGCTTGCCGAAGTCCTGGACCTGGAAGTTCCTGATGTACATCGTGCCGGGGCCGTTGTGCTGGAACACCTTGTCCGACGCGCTCCGGGCGCCGCCGCCGTCGATGGTCATCGTCTGCGACGCCGAGGTGCCCATGAACGTGGCGGCGTCCTCGCCGACGTCCTCCCACCAGACGTTCTGCAACGTGCACGTGCCGAGGCAGTGGATGCCGTCCGC
This sequence comes from Microbispora sp. ATCC PTA-5024, assembly GCF_000511135.2. NCBI lineage: Bacteria > Bacillati > Actinomycetota > Actinomycetes > Streptosporangiales > Streptosporangiaceae > Microbispora > Microbispora sp. ATCC PTA-5024. The sequence continues at coordinate 396,632 of NZ_KI866524.1, forward strand.
GGCGGGCGCGCCGATGATCACGTTCTTCAGCGTGGCCCCGTTCGCGAGCTCGAAGATGGGCTTCTGGCTCTCGCTCTGGCCGCCGTCGCCCATGTTCCCGGTCGCGTAGTAGCGCTTGAGGCCGCCGTCCACGGTCCCGGAGACGCTGATCGTGCTGCTCACCGCCTGGGAGCCGTTCGCGCCGGGCCAGCCGCCGGACGGCGGGGGCGACGTGGGCGTGGGCGTGGGGGTCGGCGTACGCGTCGGGGTGGGGGTGGGCGTCCCGGTCGGGGTCGACCCGGCGGGCTGCAGCGTCCACCGCTTGCTGGTGACCGAGTCGCAGGAGTTCTGCTGTACCGGCGCGCCCGCCGCGGTCGAGCTGTCCATGACGTTCAGGCACTTGCCGCCGTTGGCGTTGACCACCTGGTAGGTCGAGCCGCTCACCAGCGTGAGCTGCCAGGTCTGGGAGGCCGCGCCCGTGCACGACTCCTGCTGGACGGCCTTGCCGGCCGAGGTCGAGGCGTCCCTGACGCCCGCGCACTTGCCGCTGTGGGCGGCGGCGAGGCGGAACCCGCCGCCCTGCGCCGTCAGGTTCCAGGTCTGGTCGGCCACGCTCGCGCAGCCCCGCTGGTCGAGCTGGACGCCGTCCGACGTGCTGCCGCCGGGGACCTCCATGCAGAGCCCGCTGTTGCCGTTCACCAGCCGGTAGGCTCCCGCCGCGGGCGCGGCCGCGGCCGACGTCCCCGCGACGACCCCGGCGGCCAGGGTGACGACGCCCGCGACGACGCCGGCCACCCCCGCCCAGGTTCTCCTTCTCCGTGTCAAAGCAGCGCTCCTCGCAGGTGAGGCAGGACCCCTGACCGGGGACGCGGCGGGTAGCCGCTCCTGGTCCCGCAGGCGTGTTCATGAATGTGTATGGCATTCATGAGGAAGAACGTGCTCGAACGTACGGACCCCCGGAACACCGGTCAACGCCCCGCCGCTCCCCCGTCCGGTCATGTGAACGCGTTCGGTGTTTCGCCTGATCCGCGGCCGGCGGGGCGGCGTCCCGGCCGTGAAAATTTCAGGAAGTAGCGCAGATCACAGGCCGTCCGGCAGCTCTCCCCGCCATCCGGCGTTACGCTCTTTTGTACCGACTGGTCAGTTCAAAAAGGAGGGGCCATGGCGGAGGAGGCACGGGCCGCGTTCGCCGGCGCCGAGGTGCGGGCACGCGGCCTCGGCCTGCGGGGACGGCACGGCTGGGTCTACCGGGACGTGACCCTCGACGCCGGGCCCGGCACGCTCACCGCCGTCCAGGGCGAGGCGGGCAGCGGCCGGACGAGCCTGCTGCTCACGCTCGCCGGGCGGATGCGGCACGGCGAGGGGACGCTCGCAGTCGGCGGCCACACCAGCCCGCGGGCCATCCGGCGGGTGGCCGCGCTCGGCCTGTTCCCCGACGTGAACCCGCTCGACGACGCCCTGTCCGTACGGGAGCACCTGCACGAGCGGATGCGGCCGCACGGCCTGCTGTGGCGCCGCGGGAACGGCGACGTCGTGACGCCGGCGCTCGCGCGCGCGGGCCTCGACCCGGCCGCCCTGCCCGAGGGCGACCGGACGCTCGCCCGGGACCTCACCCGCGACCAGGCGGTGCGGCTCGGGATCGCGCTGGCCCTGCTCGACGGGCCGGGCCTGCTGCTGGTGGACGACTTCGACGACGGGATCCCGGCGGACGGGCGCCACGCGCTGTGGGCGACCCTGCGGGGGCTCGCGGACGCGGGGCTGACGGTCGTGGCCGCCTGCACGGACGCGCGGGAGGCCGCCGAGGCCGCGTCCCTCGTGCTGCCCCTGACCGGCCGGGACGGGGACGCACACGGGGACGACCCACAGGACCGGGACGGGGACGACCCACGGGACCGGGACGGGGACGACCCACGGGACCGGGACGAGGACGGACGGGACGGCGACGAGGAGGGCGGGCTCCGATGAGGTTTCCGCACCCGGGGCGGCTGGAGCTGCGCCGGTTCACGCGCTCACGGCTGACCAGGGCAGCGCTCGTGGCCGTGGTCATGCTGCCCCTGCTCTACGCGGGGCTGTACCTGTGGTCGTTCTGGGACCCGCAGGGGAACCTGGAGCGCGTGCCGGTGGCGCTGGTCGTGGAGGACCAGCCGGCCGCGGCGAACGGCACGACGCTGCGGGCGGGCGGCGAACTGGCGGACGAGCTCGTGAGGCGCCGGGTCTTCGACTGGCACCGGGTGGACGCGGCGGAGGCCGACCGGGGCGTGCGCGACGGCAGGTACTACCTGTCCCTCACGATCCCCCGGGACTTCAGCGCCGACCTCGCCTCCCCCTCCGGTGACGGCGCACCGCGCCCCGCGCGGCTCGGGGTCCGCGTGGACACCGGCCGCAGCTACATCATGCGGACGATCTCCGACTCCGTCTTCCGCGAGGTGAAGGAGGCGTCCGGCCGCAGCGCGGTGCGCGGTTACCTGGACCAGATCTTCCTGTCGTTCGCCGACCTGCACGGCCAGACGCTCCGGGCGGCGCAGGGGGCGGACCGGCTGCACGACGGGACGGCGCAGGCCCGCCGGGGCGCCGCGTCGCTGGACGCCGGGCTCGGCACGGCGCAGGACGCCACCGGCAGGCTGTCGGCCGGCGCGGGGACGCTGCGGGCGGGGTCCCGGGCCCTCGCGAGCGGCGCGCACACCGCCTACGCGGGTTCGAGGTCACTGGAGGCCGGTCTGTCGACGGCGGCGAAGGGCGCGGCCGGTCTGCGGTCCGGGCTCGCCGCCCTCGACGCGGGCGCGGCGAAGCTGGCCGAGGGCAACCGGCAGGCGTACCGGCAGGTGCACGCGCTGTCGCCGGTGGTGAACGGGGCCGCCGACAGGTACGCGCCCGTGCTGACCGGCGACGGCGACCGGATCAGGCGGGCCGCCCTCACGCTGGCCGACGGCGCGGACGCCGTCGCCGGCGCGCTGGACGGCCTGCCCCAGGAGGTCCGCGGCTCTGCGGGCGCCGCCCGGCAGGACCTGCGCGCGGTCGAGCGCTGGCTCGACGCCCACCCGGACGCCGACCCCGAGCTGCGCGCCCTGGTGGAGCGGGCCTCCGGCTCGGCGGGCGAGCTGTCGGGCGCGGCGGGCCGGCTGCAGAGCCGCCTCGACGCGCAGGCGGGCCGTACGGAGGAACTCGCCCGCACGGCCCGGCAGGTCGCCGGCGACGCGCGCGAGCTGGCCGCGGCGGCGCCCGGGCTCGGCGCGGCGCTCGACGGGGCCCGTGACCGGTTCAACCAGCTCGACCGCGGTCTCAGGCGGCTCGCCGACGGGGCGGACGGCCTGCGGGACGGCAGCGGGAAGGCGCTGAAGGGCGCGTCCTCGCTGTCGTCGGGCCTCGGTCGCCTGGGCGGCGGCGCGAGCCGGCTGTCGGACGGCCTCGCGCGGCTGGACAGCGGGGCGAGCCGGCTGGACGCGGGCGTCGGCGCGCTGGCCTCGGGCGCCGGGCGGCTCGACTCGGGCATCGGCAGGCTGCACGAGGGGGCGGGGCGGCTCGACCACGGCCTGGTGCGGCTGGCGAACGGCTCGGGTGAGCTGGCCGACAGGCTGGGCGACGGCGCCGCCCAGATCCCCGACTACGGCACGGCCGAGCGCGACAGCCGTACGGGCATGATGAGCGACCCGGTGCGGCTCGACTCGCGGATCGACAACGACGTGCCCAACTACGGCACCGGCTTCGCGCCGTTCTTCGTGCCGCTGGCCCTGTGGGTGGGCGCGATGGTGATCTACATGTTGCTCCGCCCGATGAACCCGCGGCTGCTCGCCGGGTCGGCTCCCGCGTGGCGGACCGCGCTCGCCGGGTGGCTGCCGGGGGTGGCGATGGGCACGCTGCAGGTCGGGGTGCTGCTCGCGGTGCTGCGCCTCGGGCTCGGGCTGTCGGCCGCGCACTGGCTCGGCGTGGCGGGCTTCCTGCTGCTGACCACCGCGGCGTTCCTCGCGGTGATCCAGGCGGTGAACGCGCTGATCGGCACGCCGGGGCGGATCGTGGTGCTGGCGCTGCTGATGCTCCAGCTCACCTCGTCGGCCGGGACGTACCCGATCGAGACCTCGCCCGGGTTCTTCCAGGCCGTCTCGCCGTGGCTGCCGATGAGCTGGGTGGTCGCGGCGATGCGCCGGCTGATCAGCGGCGGCGACCCTACCGTGGTGTGGCAGGCTTGCGGCGTGCTGACCGCGTTCGCCGTCCTCGGGTTGTCGCTGACCGTCCTCGCCGTGCACCGGGGCCGCACATGGTCGCTGCGCCGTCTCAAGCCGGAGCTGGCCCTGTGAGCACGCGCGGCGAGCGAACCGAACGCGGCGAGCGGACCGAACGCGGCGAGCGGACCGAACGCGGCGAGCGGGGGCGGCGGGGCGACACCCGGCAGCGGCTCTACCGGGCCGCGGTCGACCTCATCGCCGAGCAGGGCTACACCGCCACGACGGTCGACGCCATCGCGGAGCGCGCCGGGGTCGCCAAGGGCACGGTCTTCTACAACTTCGGCAGCAAGGAGGCGCTGTTCGCGGGCCTGCTCGACCACGGCATCGAGCGGCTCGCGGACGCCCTCGCGGAGGCCGCCCGGGCGCCGTCCGCCTCTCCGGTCGCCACGCTCGACGCCCTCGTGCTGGCCCAGCTCCGCTTCGTCGACGAGTACGGGCCGTTCGCGCGGGTCCTCCTGGCGGAGATGTGGCGGGCGGCCTGGCAGGAGGCCGTCCTGCGGCTGCGTACGAGCGTGCTCGGCGTGTACGAGCGGGTCCTGGAGGAGGCGGTGCGCGCGGGCGAGCTCCGTGAGGGGCTCGACACGGGGACGGCGGCGACGGCCGTCTTCGGCATGGTGCTGACCGTCGCGATCGAGCGCCGCGCCCTGCGGCCGGACCAGCCGCTGGACGACGTGCACGCGACGCTCGTCGAGCTGATACACGGCCGCATCTCCGGACGTTAGCCCCCCGAGATCATCGGCAACTAACGTGGGCCGTCATTCGTCGGGATAAGTGCTGGCATTCCTCGAATGGCCCTGGAGGACGCGTGTACCCCCCACCCCAGCAGAAGCGCCGCCGCGGCTTGGCGCCGTTCATCATCGCCGTCATCCTCGCCGGCGCGCTGATCGTGGGGCTGAGAACGCTGATCGGCGGCGGGGGCGACGACCCGGGCGGCGGCGGCGCCGGCATCGCGCAGAAGCGGGCCTGCGGCGACGACGGGATAGTGCTCACGATCGCGGCGTCCAGCGAGAAGGCCGAACTGCTGCGCGGCATGGCGAACGGCTACAACGGGCACCGGGTGGACGGCCGCTGCGTCGACGTGGTGGTGAACTCCAAGGCCTCGGGCGGCGCAATGCAGGCGCTGGCCCGCGGCTGGGACGAGCGGCAGGACGGCCCCCGCCCCGACGTCTGGACCCCGGCGAGCGCCGGCTGGGTCGCCCTGCTGCGGCAGCGGACGGAGGGCGGCGACCGCGCCACCCCGGTGGCCGCGGACAACCCCACCCTCGCCGAGTCGCCGCTGGTCATCGCGATGCCGAAGCCGATGGCGCAGGCGCTCGGCTGGCCGGCCAAGAAGGTCGGCTGGTCGGAGATCCTCGACCTGGCCAACGACCCGAAGGGCTGGGCGAAGTACGGGCATCCCGAGTGGGGCGCGTTCCGCCTGGGCAAGACGAACCCGAACTTCTCCACCTCCGGTCTCAACGCGACCGTCGGGGCGTACTTCGCCGCCACCGGGCTGTCGGGCGACCTGACCGAGAAGGACGTCTCCTCGGCAAAGACCCGGGACTTCGTGCAGGGGGTCGAGCGGTCGATCGTCCACTACGGCGACACGACGCTGACGTTCCTGTCCAACCTCCAGCACGCGGACGACGAGGGCACGGCCATGTCGTACATCTCCGCCGTCACGGTGGAGGAGAAGTCGGTCTGGGACTACAACCAGGGCAACCCGACGGGCGACCCGAAGACGCTCGGCGAGCACGCGAAGCCGAAGGTGCCGCTCGTGGCGATCTACCCCAAGGAGGGCACGCTCTTCTCCGACCACCCGTACGCCGTGCTGTCCTGGGCCGACGCGGCGAGGAAGGCGGCCGCGGCCGACTTCCTCAAGTATCTGCAGGCGCCGGAGCGGCAGCGGGAGTTCGAGAAGTACGCCTTCCGGACCTTCGACGGCAAGCCGGGCGACCTCATCACCGCGGCCAACGGCCTCGACCCGAAGCAGCCGTCCACCACGCTCGGCGCCCCCTCCCCGCAGGTGCTCGACCGGATCCTGAAGAGCTGGTCGGAGCTGCGCAAGCCGGCGAACGTCCTCATGGTCATGGACGTCTCCGGCTCGATGGGCGCCGAGGTCCCCGGCACCGGCAAGACCAAGCTCGACCTGGCCAAGCAGGCGGCCGTCAACGCGCTGCCGCAGTTCGGCCCCAACGACCGGGTCGGCCTGTGGATGTTCTCGCTCAGGCAGGACGGCGACAAGGACTACCGCGAGCTCGTCCCGATGGACAAGAACACCGGCAGCCGGCTCAAGGACCGCATCGAGGGCCTGATCCCCAACGGCGGCACCGGCCTGTACGACACCACGCTCGCGTCGTACCGGTACGTCATGGCGCACCGCAGCGGCGACGCGATCAACGCGGTCGTCTTCCTGACCGACGGGAAGAACGAGGACAACAACTCGATCTCGCTGGACGACCTGATCCCCGACCTGCGCACCGAGGCCGGCGAGGACGGCGTGCGCGTCTTCACCATCGCGTACGGCGCGGACGCCGACCTGGGCACACTCAAGAAGATCTCGCAGACGACCGACGCCGCGGCCTACGATTCGCGCAAGCCGGGAAGCATCGACCAGGTGTTCACGGCCGTCATCTCCAACTTCTGACCGCCGGGAGCCGCCCGTGTCCCGCTTCACCGAGGAACTGCGCGATCCGTGGGGGCTGCTCCTTGGCGCCACCGCGGGAGGCGCGGCCTGGGCGGTCGACGTCCACCCGGCCGGCGCCGCCTTCGTCGGCGTCGCCGTCTGGCTCGTCAAGGCGTTCGCCTCGGCCTGGCAGTCGACCGGGGGCGAGAGCCGTACGGAGGAGCCGGAGGCGCCGCGCGTCGCGCGGGGCAGCGCCGAGGAGGCGTGGCTGCGGCGTGCCGAGCGGGCCGCCGAAACGTTCGCGGACCTCACCGCGTCGATGCGCGGGCAGATCCTGCTCGACCGGATCGCTGAGATGCGCCCGCAGGTGGACGACACCGTCGCCACTTTGCGGCGGCTCGCCGGCCAGGCGTCGGTGACGGGCGCGGCGCTCGCCCGGTTCGACCCGGGGTTCCTGGAGCAGGAGCGCCTGCGGCTCATCCACGCCCGGGAGCGGGCGCGTGGCGACGTCGCGGGCGAGCTCGACCGGTCCCTCGCCTCCCTGGCGGCGCAGCGGGAGGTGCTCGACCGGCTGACCGCCGCCCGCGACCGGGTGCTCGCGCGTCTCGAGTCCGGGGCGATCAGCCTGGAGGGCCTGGTCGCCCGGGCCGTCGAGGTCGGGGCGATGAGCGCCACGTCCTCGGCGGCGGACGACGGGACGAGGGCCCTCGACGAGCTCACGTCCGAACTTGAGCTCACCCGGCAGAGCCTCCACGAGGTCGAGGAGGCCACCCGCCGCGACCTCCCCTGACGACCCCCGTTCCCCTCCTCAGGCGGCGAGGAGGCGGACGAGCTCGGCGGGGCCGGCGTTGCCGCCGGTGCAGACGACGGCGACCTCGGCGCCGGCGAACTCCTCGCGCCGGGCCAGCAGGGCCGCGAGGGCGGCCGCCCCGGCGCCCTCGGCGAGCGTGTGAGCCTCGGTGAGCAGCATCCGCTGCGCCCGCAGGATGTCCTCGTCGTCCACGAGGACGAAGTCGTCCAGGCGGGCGCGCATCACGGCCTGGGTCATCGCGAACGCCGAGCCGGTGGCGAGACCGTCCACGACCGTCTTCACCGGCCGGGTCACCGCCTCGCCCAGCCGCCAGGAGTCGTGGGCGGCGGGCGCCTGGGCCGACTGGACGGCGATCACCCGGCACGCGGGCGCGAGCGCCTCGGCGACGATGCAGGCGGCGGCCGCGCCGGTCCCGCTGCCGACGGGCACGAACACCGCGTCCAGCCGCGGCCGGGCCGTGAGGATCTCGGCGTAGAGCGTGCCGACGCCCGCGATGATGCCGGGCTCGTCGGCCGGGCTGACGAGCCGCATGCCCTCCCGCTCCGCCAGGTCCCCGGCGTGCCGGGCGGCCTCGACCATCGTGGCCCCCGCGACGCGGACGCGCGCGCCCAGCGCCTCGACCGCCGCCACCTTGGCCGGGTTCGGGTTCTCCGGCATGACGACGGAGCAGGGCACGCCGTGCAGCCGGGCGGCGTACGCGACGGACTGGGCGTGGTTGCCGGTCGAGTACGCCACCACGCCCCGTCGCGCGTCGGGCATCCGCGCGAGCAGGGTGATGCCGCCCCTGACCTTGAACGCCCCGGTGGGCTGGACGTTCTCGTGCTTGACGTGGACGCGCGCCCCGACGGCCGCGTCGAGAACGGGATAGGACCACATGGGCGTCTCGGGAAGGTGCGGGGCCAGCAGCGCGCGGGCCTCCAGCACGTCACGGATGTCGGTCATGAACCTCAGCCTGCTCGCCGTACGGCCCATAGGTCCAACTCGACTTTTCGCGGTGACTCATAGACCGCGTTGATATGGTGCGGGAATGCTCGACGTGGTGCGGCTCCGCGTGCTGGTCGCGGTCGCCCGCACCGGCTCGGTCACGGCGGCCGCCCGCGAGCTGCACTACTCGCAGCCGTCGGTGAGCCACCACCTGGCCCGGCTGGAGGCGGAGACCGGGGCGAAGCTGGTCCAGCGGGTGGGCCGCGGCATCCGGCTCACGGACGCCGGGCGCCTGCTGGCCGAGCGGTCCGCGGAGATCCTCGGCCGGCTCGACTCCGCGTCCGCCGAGCTCGCCGCGCACGTCGGGCTGAGGTCGGGGCGGGTGCGGCTGGCCGCGTTCCCCTCGGCCCTCGGCACGTTCGTCCCCGCCGCGGCCGTCCGGCTCGCGTCCGCGCACCCGGGGCTCGACCTGCGGCTCATCGAGGCCGAGCCGCCCGAGGCCCTCCGCATGCTCCGCGACGGCCGGGTCGACGCGGCGGTGGTGTTCCGCTACGGCGGGACCGGCCCGGACGAGGACGGCGTCCGGCTGACCCGCCTCCTCGACGAGCCGAGCCTGCTCGTCACCCCGGCCGCCCTCCCGGACGTTCCCGCACCGACGGGCGACCGGGCGGGGACGCTCGCCGGGCACGCCGGGTCGCGGTGGATCGCGGGGTGCGACCGGTGCCGGGCGCACCTGCTCGACCTGTGCGCCGCCGCGGGCTTCGAGCCGCGCGTGTCGTTCACCACCGACGACTACGTGGCGGTCCAGGCCATGGTGGCGGCGGGGCTGGGGGTCGCCGTCCTCCCCCGGCTCGCGCTGTCCGCCCACCGCCACCCGGGCGTACGGACCGCGGGGCTGCCCGGCTCGACGCGGCGGGTGTCCGCCGCCACGTACGGCGAGCCGCCCGATCCCCCCGCGACGGCCGCCCTCGTCGCCGCGCTCGTCGCCGCCGTCGAGGGACCCGAGACCGGCGCCCCTGCCGTGTAACGCCGCGGAAAATCCGATGGCCGCGCGGCGGGCCGCGTTCGTACCATCGCGACATGCCCGCACTGCCGACGCTCGCCCTGTTCGCGACCGCCACCCTCGCGCTGCTCCTGGTCCCCGGACCCGCCGTGGTCTACATCGTCACCCGCAGCGTCGCCCAGGGGCGCGCGGCGGGACTCGTGTCCGTGCTCGGCGTGCACGCCGGGTCGCTGGTGCACGTCGCCGCCGCCGCGCTGGGGATCAGCGCGGTCCTCGCCGCGTCGGCCACCGCGTTCACCGTCGTCAAGTGGCTGGGCGCGGCCTACCTCGTCTACCTCGGCGTACGGAAGCTCCTGAGCCGGCCGGCGGCGGAGACGCCGGAGGTCAGGCCGGCGTCGCGGTCGCGGCTGTTCGGGGAGGGGTTCGTGGTCAACGTGCTCAACCCGAAGACGGCCATCTTCTTCCTGGCCTTCCTCCCGCAGTTCGCCGACCCGGCCCGGGGACCGCTCGCGCCGCAGATCGTGCTGCTGGGGGCGATCTGGGTGGTGCTCGGCATGGCGAGCGACGGCACCTACGCCCTCGCCTCGTCGGCCCTCGCCGGCCGTCTGCGCTCGTCCGCACGGGCCCGCAGGCGCCTCGACGTCGGCAGCGGCGTCGTCTACCTCGGTCTCGGCGCCGTCGCCGCGCTCGCGGGCGAGGGAGCCAAGAAGCTTTAGGCGCGCCTCCGGGCGATCGTTTCCCACCCCGCGCGGGATCTCATCCACTAACGTCACCCGAGGGCGATTGTGGAGGTCGGTTTGCGGGGTTTACAGGGACTCGGTCAGGGCGACCCCTCGCACGTCGGCGCCTACCGGCTCGTCGGCGTGCTCGGCGAGGGCGGGCAGGGCGTCGTCTACCGGGGCGAGGGACCGGGCGGAGCGCCGGTCGCGGTCAAGGTGCTGCACGCCCGGTTCGCGGGGGACGCGAGGGCCCGGTCGCGCTTCGCGGGTGAGCTCGCCCACGCCAAGCGCGTCGCAGCGTTCTGCACGGCGCGGGTGCTCGACGCCGACGCGGACGGCGACCGGCCGTACATCGTGAGCGAGTACGTGGACGGCCCTCCCCTGTCGGAGGTGATCTCCTCGGGCGGCCCCACCCGGGGTCCCGCGCTCGACCGGCTGGCCATCGCCACGGTGACGGCGCTCGCCGCGATCCACCAGGCCGGGGTGGTGCACCGGGACTTCAAGCCCGGCAACGTCATCATGGGCGCCGACGGCCCGCGGGTCATCGACTTCGGCATCGCGCGGGCCCTCGACGCCACCGGGACGCTGTCGAGCGCGGTGGTCGGCACGCCCGCCTACATGGCCCCGGAGCAGATCAGCGGGGCGGAGGTCGGGCCGCCCGCCGACGTCTTCGCCTGGGCGTGCACCATCGTGGCCGCCGCCACCGGCGCAGCGCCCTTCGGCCAGTCGTCGATCCCGGTGGTGATGCACCGCATCCTGCACGAGGAGCCCGATCTCGGGCCGCTGTCGGGCCCGCTGCGCGACATCGTGGCGGCCTGCCTCGCCAAGGACCCGGCCCGCCGCCCGGCCGCCCGCCAGGTCCTGCTCCGGCTGCTCGGCGGGGCGGAGGCGCCCGGGGACGCGCTGCTCAGCGAGGGCGTCCACGCCGCCTCCGGAACACCCGGCCGGTCCGCGGGTCTCGGCGCGTCCGAGGGCGCCGCACCCGGCTCCGGGCCCGGCGCATACGGGGGCGCGCCGCCCCACTCCAGGCCCGTCACCGCCGAGGGCACACCGTCCCGCTCCGGACCCGCCACAGCGGAGGGCACACCGCCCGGCTCCGGGCCGGGCGCATTCGAAGGCACACCGCCCCACCCAGGACCCGGCGCGTCCGGGGGGACGCTGCTTCTGCCGCCCGGCTCCGCGGACTCCGCCGGGACGCCGGACGCGACGGCCCGTCTCCGTACCACGTCCGGGGCCGCGGCACCCGGCGGGGAGGCGGGCCCGCGGAGGGGCCGCCGGGCGATGGCGCGGCTGGTCGCCGCGGCGGGCTTCCTGCTCGCGGCGGTGACGTTCGTGGCCTGGGGGAGCGTCGGGACCCTCAGCGGCGGCATGTCGATCCCCATCGACGTCACCCCGGTGGCCGGCCTGGCCACCGTCTGGGGCGTGGTGACGCTCGCGACGGGCCTGCTCGCGATGGTCATCGCGATGATCGACGAGTTCACCCGGCGGGTGTCCGCCGCGTGGGCGGCGCTGCCGGGCCTCGCCGCCGTCGGCGCGCTGACCGCCTTCTGGATCCGGCGGGCGGACCTGCACAGCGCGCACCCGAACCTGGGCATGCTCTCGCCCGACGAACTGCGCAGTTTGGGCGCCCGCTTCTCCACATCCGTCGCGTACGGCTGGTACGCCGCGCTGGCGATCGCCGTCGTCCTCGTCGTGCTGGCCCTGGCGGCCGTCCCGCTTCGCCGGAAGTAGCGTTCAGCCGGCCAGGGCGGTCCTCCCGCCGTCCCCGCCCTCGGCACACGCGGCGGCGAGCTCGTCCAGCGAGAGGCCGAGCGCGGCGGCCAGGGCGGCGACGGTGAAGAACGCCGGCGTCGGGGCGCGCCCGGTCTCGATCTTGCGCAGCGTCTCCGCGGACAGCCCGGCGGCGGCCGCGATCTCGACCATGCTGCGGTCGCCGCGCGCCTGCCGGAGCAGGACGCCGAACCGCTCTCCGCGCTCCCGTTCCCAGGGGCTCAAGGGTGGCCTCACCATGGATGTGATACTAATACCGGTATAAGTATTGGGTCTACCGAGGAGCCCGGACATGGTGGAGATCAAGTCGGACGACGCCCTGGCGGCCATGCGGGAGGCGGGCAGGGTGGTGGCCCGCGCCCTGGAAGCCGTGCGGAAGGCCGCCGCCGTGGGCGTCCGTCTGCGCGACCTGGACGAGGCCGCCCGCACGGTGCTGGACGAGGCCGGCGCCCGTTCGCCGTTCCTGGGCTACCGGCCCTCCTTCGCGCCCACGCCCTTTCCCGGGGTCATCTGCACCTCGGTGAACGACGCCATCGTGCACGGCATCCCGGGCGACTACCGCTTGAGGGACGGCGACCTGCTCGGCGTCGACTGCGGCGCGGAGCTGGACGGCTGGACGGGCGACGCCGCCGTCACGTTCACGGTCGGCACGCCGCGCCCCGCCGACCTCGAACTCGTCGACACGGCCAGACGCGCCCTCGACGCCGGGATCGCCGCCGCGGCCGTCGGGAACCGCGTCGGAGACATCTCCCACGCCATCGGCATGGTGGCGCGCGCCGCCGGGTACGGGATGCCGCGGGACTTCGGCGGCCACGGCATCGGACGCCGGATGCACGAGGACCCCGCGGTGCCGAACGACGGACGGCCGGGCCGCGGCTACCCTCTCCGCCACGGCCTCGCCCTGGCCATCGAGCCCATGGTCATGGCGGGCGGCGGGACCCGCTACCGCACCGACGGCGACGGCTGGACGCTGCGGACCACCGACGGCAGCCGGGCGGCGCACATGGAGCACACCGTGGCCATAACCGAGGACGGCCCGCGCGTTCTCACGCTGCTCTGAGGCGGGCGGCCCGAAGAGACGGCGGCGGCGCATGGCAGAGTGAACGGGTGACGATCCGCGGAGTGCTGTTCGACGTCGACGACACCATCTTCGACTACTCGTCCTCGGAGGAGACCGGCCTGATCGGGCACCTCACGGCCGAGGGCCTGCTGGACGCCTTCCCGTCCCCCGCGGAGGCGGTGGCCGTCTGGCGGCAGATCATGGAGGAGGAGTACGCCCGCTGCCTGGCCGGGGAGCTGACGTTCGCGGAGCAGCAGCGGGTCCGGACCCGGCGGTTCCTGACCCACGCCGGGCGCCTTCCGGACGGGGGGATGTCCGACGCGGAGGCGGCGGTGTGGTTCGAGCGGTACGGCGGCCACCGAGAAGCGGCCTGGGCCGCCTTTCCCGACGCCGGCCCCGTGCTCAGGAAGCTCGCCCCGGCCTTCAAACTGGGCGTCGTCTCCAACTCGTCCCTGTCGCACCAGCGGCGCAAGCTCCGGATGGTCGGCCTGCTCGACCACTTCGGCGAGGCCGTCCTGTGCTCGCTGGAACACGGCACGTCCAAGCCGGACCCGGCCATCTTCCTCGCCGGATGCGCCCTCCTCGGCCTCCCGCCGCACCAGGTCGCGTACGTGGGCGACAGGTACGACATCGACGCGCTCGGCGCCCGGGCGGCGGGCCTGCGCCCCTACTGGCTCGACCGGGCCGCCACCGGTACCGCCGTCGTGGACGGCGTCACCGTCGTCCACTCTCTCGACGACCTCGCCCTCGACCTGATCCCCGGAAACTGATCCGCCTCATTAAGCAGTGGACATGTCAACCGGCCCCCTCGCCGCACACTTCAGCGCTCCAGTCCTGACTTGACGAACTCGGACAAACGCCCGGGCTTGACCTGCAGCACAACAGGACCGCCGTTGGCGCCCGCGATGGCGCGCTCAAGCGCTGTCGCCGCCTCGGCCAGCGGCAGTGCGGAGCCGACCGACAGGGTCAGCCGGCCATCTCCCAGTAGCGCGCAGAGCTCCGCGAGCTGGGTGGCGTCCGGGCGCACGTAGACGTCGGCGACGCTGATTCCACGGTCGGCTGCCGGCGCGTCGCCGGTGATGGTCGCCATCCGACCACCCTCCTGCACGGCCAGGATGGTGTCGGCACTCCCCCCGCGAACAGCGTTGACAGCAGCGTCGACGCCCGCGCCGCCGGTCAGTTCGCGGACGCGATCGGGCCACCCGCTGTCGTGGTAGTCGACGACCTCGGCCGCTCCGGCCTTTGCCACTCGAGCGACGCTCGACGGTCCAGCGGTGGCGATCACCCGAGCCCCACGCAGGGCGGCGAGCTGCACAATCAGCCCACCGGTTGTCCCACCTGCGCCGTGGACGAGCAACGTCTCGCCCTCGGCGAGCTTGAGCGACTCAGCGAGGACCTGCTTCGCGGTCAGCGCGGGCACCGGGAACGCCGCCGCCACCTCCCACGACACGCCAAGAGGCTTCCGCACGACCAGACCGGCGTCCACAACGACGCGCTCCGCCCAGCAACCCTGGTCACGCAGCGGCAGCGGGTGACCGAGGACCTCGTCGCCCTGCCGAAGGCCTGTGACCTGCGAACCGATCGCGATCACCGTGCCGGCGACTTCCACGCCAAGCGCCATCGGCGGTGTTGGCCCGACGTTCCACACGCCGGTTCGGACGATGTCGTCCCAGTTGCCGACACCGGCCGCCTCGACCTCGATCAGGACCTCGTCCGGACCGGGGCTATGAGGGTCGGGGAGGTCGAGCAACTCGACCTGACCAGCGGACTCACGCACTCCAGCAGCACGCATCACACTTCCTCCTCTTCACTTTGAACAACCTGATACTTGGCAGACCACTCGGCGATGAGGGCGGTTTCGTTGGCGTCGCCGTAGGCATAAGCGGGTGACGTGATCGGTCGGGCCTGATCGACGTGGACCAAGACAGCTTCGTGGGCGGGGTAACCCGGTCCGTTCAGGTCGAGCAGCCAGCTGCGTAGCCATTCGTAAACCGGCGTTCCCTGACCATGAAGCGTCGCGGTGCCGGTGAACCGATAGCCCCGGCGTCGGAGGACATCCACCGCATTCATCTCGATGCGCGGGTCCGCGGTGAGATTGGCGATCGTCTGGGGGGAGGCGATGTTCATGAAAGCGATGTGCTCGTCGTCGTACACCCGCGCCGATCCCTTCGGTGACAGGTTGGGCGAGCCGTCCGGCCGCACCGTCGCGACGAAGGTAAGCTTGGCGGCCTCCACGATCAGCCGCATGTCGGCGTTGATCATGCTCTTGGCTCCTCTCTTATTCCCTCTCTTGGTCCCTCTCGTTTCGCGTACGTCCGTAGCCGGCAGCGAGCGTCCTGGCGAAGTGAAAAGCGCTTATGGACAGGCCGGCGCGTGCGTAGAACCGATGCGTCGCTCCGCGTCACAGCCGAGACCAGCTCGATCGTCGGACAGCCCGCGGCGACGCCCGCCCGCTCGAGCCAGGCGAGCGACGCACGGCCCGCGCCCATGCGTCGCATCCCTGGATCGGTCACGAGGTCGTCGACGTAGAGCACCCGCCCTCTTCCAGCTCACGGACCCCACACGTGCACCAGCGGGGTATCGGCGCTCGCTGTGGTTTCTTGCATGCGACTACGCTAGCCAACAGTCGGACCCGTAATAGGGTCCAAATCTATGCCAGATATGGGTACCACTTCTGGAGTGGAGCTCCTCCTTCCGATCGAACCACCGCAGCGCGGACGACCTCGCCGGGTTCAGCTTGAGAGCGCCCTGCGCGACGCGGTGCGTACTGGTCGGCTCGCGGCCGGTCAGCGGTTGCCGGCCAGTCGTGTTTTGGCCGGCGACCTCGGAGTCTCTCGTCGCCTGGTCGTCGAGGTCTACACGCAGTTGACCGCCGAGGGCTATCTGGTCAGCCGGCCCGGCTCTGGCACCTGCGTCTCTGATCTGCCCCTGCCGCCGGCCGCCAATGCGCCTGCTGCTCGCCGATCGCCGGAGCCCTCAGCCCGATGGGACATGCGCCCAGGCATTCCGACGCTGTCGGCGTTCCCCCGCCACCTGTGGCGGCGGGCATGGACGGCCGCGCTGGGTGCTGCCGCAGATTCCGATCTGGCGTACCCCGACTCCGCCGGGCATCCCCGGCTGCGCCAGGTGCTGGCCGCCTACCTCGGTCGGGTCCGCGGCGTGGACGCCGACGCGCATCGGCTGCTGATCTGTGCCGGTTTCACGCAAGGCCTTCACCTGCTCGCCCATACCCTGCGCGCCCGAGGCGCCCGGACCGTCGCGCTCGAGGACCCGGGGCTGCCTCACCGCGCACCGATCCTGCACCAAGCCGGTCTCGCTGTCGTACCCATCTCGGTCGACGGCGACGGCATCCTCGTCGACCAACTACCCGAGCAGGGCGTTGACGCAGTACTGACCACCCCAGCTCACCAATTCCCTACCGGCGCGGTCATGGCACCCGCCCGCCGGGAGGCACTGCTGGCCTGGGCCGGCCGCTGCGGCGCGATCGTCGTCGAGGACGACTACGATGGGGAGTTCCGCTTTGACCGACGCGCTGTGGGCTGTCTGCAGGGCCGTGCGCCTGACCGTGTCGTCTACCTTGGATCCACCAGCAAGACGCTCGCCCCGGCGCTACGTCTGGGCTGGATGGTCAGCCCGGCCGAACTACACACCGAGCTGCTGCTCTCCAAGTTCCTCGCCGACCATGGCAGCCCGACCCTCGATCAACTCGCTCTGGCTCACCTCATCGAAACCGGCGACTACGACCGGCACATCCGCGCCGCCCGAACCCGCTACCGAACCGCCCGGCAAGCCCTCGAGCAGGCCATCACCCGTCATGACGTGCCCCTACGACTTGCAGGGACACCCGCCGGCGTCCAGACCCTCGCGACCCAGCTCGACGGCACCCACCCCGACCAGCTGACCGCGCGCGCCCGGGCCGTCGGGATCGCGTTCGACTCCATCACCCGCTACCAGCTCACCCCTGACGCGGACCCCCTCGGCGTCGTCATCGGCTACGGCAACATCACCCCCCACGCCATCGACGAGGCCATCGCCCTCCTAGCCACCATTACCAACGGACAGCACGGATCAGCCCGATGAAATGCACATCGACCGGTGAGCTGGACACACGCTCAACCTCGTCGAGAATCGCGTAGGCCCGCCGGGCGGCTCGGAGCGCGGGGGGCCTGTACATCGTCGGCCAGGGCGGCGAGCAGGTCGACCGACTCGCGCAGCTCTATCTCTCACAAAGGGGTGGAGGCGAGAGCCTCGCTCACTAGCCGTGGGAGGAGCCTGCCGGGGGGCGGAGGGACGCGCCGGTGCCGCCGTCCGTGAATCTGACGTCGTCCGGCGCGACCACGGCGTCGGTGTCGTCGACGAAGGCCACGCGCACCGGCCGACCGGGGCCGGCCGACCGTCTGAGGATCGTCGGCCCCACCGACGGCGGCCTGTTGTCGTCGCCCCACTGCTGCAGCGCGGCGAGGACGAGGCGGAGGTCCTCCCCCGCCGGGGTGAGGTGGTAGCTGTCCCGCGTCCGCGCGCCCGGCTCGCGGTACGGCCTCTTCTCCATGACGCCCGCGTCGACGAGGGAGGCCAGCCGGGCGCTGAGCAGGTCCGGGGCGATGCCCAGCCCGGCCCGGAAGTCGGCGAACCTGGTCACCCCCCGCAGCGCCGCCTCCCGGATGATCAGCAGCGTCCACATGTCGCCCACGATCTCGAGCGTGCGCGCTATCGAACAGAGCTCTTCCGCCTCGCGGCGCCGGCCGACCGTACCCACCCCACCATCCTACGACTGGGTAGGCCGTTCCTACCCAGGCGCGCTCAGCTCCCGGCGGGGACGCTCGGGTAGAGCAGGTCCAGCCCCCCGGAGAGCGCGGCCCTGACGTTCCGGCTCTTGTCGTCGGCCAGCACCTCCGCGGCCCGGGCCTCGACGCCGTCCAGGGCCAGACCGGCCACCCACGCCGGGTCGACCTTGTCGGCGGGGTCCACGTAGTCGGCCATGTCGGTGTCCATGTAGCCGACGTGCAGGGCGGTCACATCGATGCCGGCGGGCGCCAGTTCCTGCCTGACGACGTTGGTCATGGCCCACGCGGCGGCCTTCGCCGCGCTGTAGCCGCCGTACGCCGGATAGTGGGCCCAGGACAGGAGGGACAGGACGTTGAGCACGGCCCCGCCCCCGTTGGCCTCGATCACCGGGGCGAAGGCGCGGGTGACGGCCAGGGAGCCGAAGTAGTGGGTCTCCATCTCGAGCCGGATGTCCGCGAGGTCGCCCTTGGCCAGCCCCACGTGCGTGCTGACGCCCGCGTTGTTGATCAGGAGCGTGGTGTCGGAGGCGGCTCGCGCGGCCGCCTCCACCTCGGCCGGGTCGGTGACGTCCAGCCGCAGCGGCACGACCCCCTCAAGGTCGACCGACGACGGGTTCCGCACGCCCGCGTAGACCTTCTTCGCCCCGCGCCTCAGCAGCTCGGCGGCCAGGTGCCGGCCCAGGCCACGGTTGGCGCCCGTCACCAGCGCGACGGCGTTCGTGATGTCCATGTTCCACTCCCTCGAACCCTGAATAGGTATTCACAACCTAGACCACCTGAGTTGGAGATGGCAACTCAGCAGGGGCCGTAGAAGAGCCGGGCCGGAACCGGGCGGTTCCTCAGCGGGCGGGAGGAGTGGAGATCCGCCAGCCGGGCGGGGGGACGTAGGGCCGGCGGCTGGCGGAGCGCCACAGCCCCAGCAGCCAGAGCAGGCCGACCACGGAGACGACCGCGAGGCCGCCCCACGACAGGATCGTGAACAGGTCGGCCTGCTCGGCCGTCGGGCGGGGCATCCAGCCCAGCTCCAGCAGGCGGAACTGCGCCGGCGTCCCGGTGAGCAGGAGGGTGACGAGCACCGCGATGGAGTGCATCGAGTCCCACAGGGCGTGCAGCAGCGAGACGCCGAGGTAGGCCAGCAGCAGCCGGTACGTCAGCGTGAAGTGGTGGCGGCCGCTCGCGCGGAAGAGCACGCCGCCCAGGATCGCCGTCCACAGGCCGTGCCCGAGGGGCGACAGGAGGCTGCGCAGCAGCTCGGTCTGCACGACCTGCATGAGCGAGAGCCCGTGCTCGGTGAACAGCGCGGTGAAGGCGTAGCCCGCGGACTCGAAGGCGGCGAACCCGAACCCGACCGCCGCGCCGAGGATCATGCCGTCCCGCACGGACTTGTCGGCGAGGTGGCGGGTGAGGAAGGCCAGGGCGGCCAGCTTCACCGCCTCCTCGATCAGGCCGACGCCGACGAACAGCCAGGGCGACGGGTGGAGCAGGTAGCTCTCCAGGACCGAGGCGGCCAGCACGCCGAGCACGCCGCCGGTGAGGAACGTGGAGAACACCAGCGTCGGGGTGAGCTCGCCCGTGTCGCTGCGCTCGAAGGCCCACACCACGAACGTCACCGGCACCAGGAAGCTGCCCAGCAGCACCAGCGTCGGGATCAGATTGGGGTTGCCGGTCCAGAACGTGATGACCACGGTCAGCACCCACAGCACGAGGCCGGTGGAGAAGACCCGGCGCCAGGGGTGACGGGGGCGGGCCCTCGTCCCGAGAGTCGGAGTGGTCATGACGCTCCCCTCCCCCGCGTCGCCGTCCGGGCCGCCTACCCGCCGGGACGCGGCCGAAACCGCGAGCTCAGGGGGCGGAGCCGGCCACCTCCCTGGCCCAGCGGTAGTCGGCCTTCCCCGCCGGGGAGCGGACCATCTCGTCCACGAACGCGTACGTCCGGGGCACCTTGTAGCCCGACAGCCGGGCCCGGCAGTGCGCGTCCAGCTCCTCCCGGGTGGGCGCGATCCCGTCGTACGGCTGGATCACGGCCGCCACCCGGAACCCCCACCGGTCGTCCGGCACGCCCGTGACCACGGCGTCGAACACGGCCGGATGGCCCTTGAGCACGGCCTCGACCTCCTCGGGGAACACCTTCTCCCCGCCGGTGTTGATGCACTGCGAGCCGCGCCCGAAGACCCGGATCGTGCCGTCCTCCTCGACCATGGCGAGGTCTCCGGTGAGCAGCCAGCGGGTGCCCTTCGCGTCGGTGACGAACGTCTCGGCCGTCTTGACCGGGTCGTTGTAGTAGGCGAACGCGATCCGGCCCGCCTTGGCGACCGTCCCCAGCTCGCCCGAGCCGGGCTTCACGGGTTCGAGCCGGTCGTCGAGCACGGCGATCGACGCGTGGGCGTGCGGCCGGTACTTCAGCCCCGACTCCGGGGACGACCCCGACACCCCGGAGGCCGTGTAGCCCGACTCGGTCGAGCCGAAGTTGTCCAGGATCATCCGGCCCGGCAGCAGCTCCTCCAGCCGGTCGCGGACCGACCCCGTGAGGATCGCCCCGGTCGAGCCCACGACGACCAGCGAGGACAGGTCGTACGACCCGGTGGCGATCTCGTCGGCGAGCGGGCGAGCCATGGCGTCGCCGGTGATCGTGAGCGAGACGACCCGCTCCCGCTCGACCGCCCGGAGCACGTCGGCCGCGCCGAACTTGCGGACGTAGACCATGGTGCCGCCCATCCACCAGGCGATGAACGTGCCCATCTGGGCCGCGCCGTGCATGAGCGGGGCGGCCGTCATCATGATCATCGGCGCCGCGGCGGACGCCTGGTCGATCACGGCCCGCGGCGTCTCCAGCGGGTCGCCGTACGGGTTGCCGCCGCCGAAGGCCATGAACAGGTCCTCCGAGTGCCACATCACGCCCTTGGGCATGCCGGTGGTGCCGCCCGTGTAGATGACGTACACGTCGTCGCCCGACCTCTCGGGGAAGTCCCTCGCGTCGGACGCGCCCGCCAGTGCCTCGCCGTACGGCACGGCCCCCGGGACGGCGGAGTCGCCGCCGACGGCGATGAGGTGGCGGAGGGCGGGAGCGTCCGGCGCGACATGGGCGACCCGCTCGTCGAACTCCACGTCGAACATCAGGACGGCGATGTCGGAGTCGCGGTAGAGGTAGCCGAGCTCCGCCTCGACGTACCGGTAGTTCACGTTGATCGGCACGGCCCGCAGCTTGAGGGCGGCCAGCAGGGCGGTGACGTACTCCAGCCCGTTGTAGAGCTGGATGCCCACGTGGGTCCCGGGGCCCACCCCCCGGTCTTGCAGGTGGTGGGCGAGGCGGTTGGCCTCGGCGTCCAGGGCCGCGTAGGTGAGGCGGCCGTCCCCGCAGACGACCGCCACGCGGTCCCCGATGGCGTCCGCGAGCCCCTCGAACAGGTCGGCGTGGTTGAACTCCATCCGGCGGACCTCCCGCGGTCAGGGTTTGTGGCTTCCGACGATCCACATGGCGAAGAACTGCGCCCCTCCGCCGTACGCGTGACCGAGCGCGAGCCGCGCCCCGTCGACCTGGTGCTCGCCCGCCATGCCCCTGACCTGGAGCGCGGCCTCGGCGAACCTGATGAGCCCCGACGCGCCGATGGGGTTGGAGGACAGCACGCCCCCGGAGGCGTTCCAGGGGATGTCGCCGTCGAGGGCGGTGCAGCCGGCCTCGGTGAGCTTCCAGCCCTCCCCCTCGGCGGCGAAGCCCAGGTTCTCCAGCCACATCGGCTCGTACCAGGAGAACGGCACGTAGACCTCGGCCACGTCGATGTCCCTGCGGGGGTCGGCGACCCCGGCCTGGCGGTACACGTCGGCGGCGCAGTCCTTGCCGGCCTGGGGGCTGACGGTGTCGCGGCCGGCCCGGAAGATCGGCTCCGACCGCATGGCGGTGCCGTGCACCCAGGCGGGCGTGCCGGTCACCTTGTCCTCGGCGGCGAGCACGATCGCGCACGCGCCGTCCGACGACGGGCAGGTCTCCAGGTAGCGGATGGGCTCCCAGAGCATCGGCGTCGCCTCGACCATCTCCCGGCTGATGCCGGGGATCCGCAGGTGGGCGTAGGGGTTCTTCAGCGCGTTCTGGCGGTCCTTGACCGCGACGAGCGTCCCGATGTGGTCGGGGGCGCCGGACCGCCGCATGTACTCCCTGATGTGCGGCGCGAAGTAGCCGCCGGCCCCGACGACCAGCGAGGCGCTGAACGGCAGGTGCGTGGACAGCGCCCAGGTGGCGTTCGACTCCGACTGCTTCTCGAAGGCGACCACGAGCACCCGCCCGTGCACGCCGCCCTGCACGAGGGACGCCCCGACCAGCGCGGTCGACCCGCCGACCGAGCCGGCCGTGTGGACGCGCATCATCGGCTTGCCGGCCGCGCCGAGGGCGTCCGCCAGGTACGCCTCGGGCATCATGACACCCTCGAACAGGTCGGGGGCCTTGCCGATCACCACGGCGTCGATGTCGGCGAACGTGAGGCCGGCGTCCTCGAGTGCCCGGAGGGCGGCCTCACGGACGAGCCCGGCGATCGACACGTCGCGCCGCTTGGTCTGGTAGCGCGTCTGGCCGACGCCGATCACTGCGCAGCGGTTGCCCACGTCGTCACCTCGTCTCAACAGCTTCGAGCACGGCCACGAGGTTGTGCTGGAGGCACGGCCCGGACGTCGCGTGGGCCACGGCCCGGTTCGCGGACCCGTCGAGGATCCGCCGCGCCGCCTCCCCCACCCGGATCAGCCCGGTGGCCATGATCGGGTTGGCGGCGAGCGGGCCGCCCGAGGGGTTGACGACGGTGCCGTCCGGCAGGCCGAGGGCCTCGCGCAGGATCGACTCCTCGTGGCTGAACTGCGTGTGCAACTCGGCCACGTCGACCGGGCCTTTGCCGACCCCGGCTGCCCGGGCGGCGTCGGCCGCCGAGACCGATCGGGACAGGTCGCGCATGCCGAGGTAGTGGGGCTCGATCCGGTGGGCGATCCCGGTGATCCAGGCGGGCCGCTCGGCCAGCTCCCTGGCCAGGTCGCCCGCCGCCAGCACCACGGCCGCCGCGCCGTCCGTCGGCGGCGCCACGTCGTACGGCCGCAGCGGCCCGGCCTCGTCCTCGTCTCCCGACGGGTCGGGCAGGTCCAGCGCGTACGGGTTGGCCCGGCCGTCGGCCCTGCTGCGCCGCACGATCTCGTCAAGCGCCGCCCGGTCCGCGCCGGACCCCCGCGACCGCGCCGCGCTCGCCTGCAGCGCCGCGAACGACACCTGGTCGAGTCCGAGCGGCGCGAGATAGTACGGGTCGAGCTGCAGCGTCATGATCTCGCGGACGTCCGTCATGGACGACTTGCCGAAACCGTAGACCAGGGCCGAGTCGACGTCGCCGTGCTGGAGGCGCACCCACGCCTCGTACAGCGCGAACGCGCCGTCCATCTCGACGTGGCTCTCGCTGATCGGCGGCCATGCGCCGAGCGCGTCGAGGGCCGACACGAACGAGAACGGCGCCCCGGCGAGGTAGTCGCACGACCCCGAGCAGGTGAACCCGAAGGAGCCGAGGCCCGACGCCCTCCTGACCTCGTCGAGCACCGGCCGCAGCATCTCCGGCTCGTTCTGCCCGGCGTCGTGCCCGGTGTGCACGGTCTGGGCGAACGCGACGACCGCCACGTCCCGCATCACGCGCCCCCTTCCAGCTCCGACAGGTCCGCGTCGGGCTCCCCCGTGGGCGCGAACCACCGGACGTTGTCCATCGACAGCGTCCGCTCCTCCGGCGGCGCCCACACGGCCCGCACCCGCATGCCCTGTCGCACCTCCTGCGCCGGCACGTCCCCCACCAGCGCGATCATCGGCGTGTCGGCGCCGTCGAGCAGGATGTACGCGGACACGAACGGCACCTGCGGGGCCCGGGGGTCGGGCAGGTTGTTGATGGCGAACGTGGTGATGGTCCCGGTGTCGGCGACCCGGACCTCCTCGTCGATGAGCGTGCCGCAGGACGGGCAGGAGATCCGGTACGGCACGTAGACCTTGACGCAGCGCGAGCACCGGCCGCCGAGGAACACGCCCTCGCGGACGCCCTCCAGGAACCGGGTGAGCGCCTTGCCCGGTGTCACGCGGTACTCGGCGCGCACCGGGGCGACGATCCGCGTCACCTCCGGCTGGAAGCACGCGATGTCCGTGATGTGCCCGGACGTCTCGGCCCTCCACCGCGGCCGCACCCGCATGCCCGGCTGCACGGCCTTGGGATCGCCGGCGTCGACCGCGTGCACCAGAGCCGTGTCGGCGCCGTCCAGCCGGATGAGCGCCCAGGCGAACGGCCGGTCGAGCGGGTGGTCGGGCCGCGGCGAGCTCACCCACGCCCACGACTCCACCGTCCCCGCCGGGCCCACCTCGACGTACTCGTCCGTGACCGGCTCGCCGGTGTCCGGGTCGTACTCCAGCGGCGGGACCAGCACCCGGCCGCCGGCCGTGCGGACCCCGACGAGCCTCCGGTCGCGCAGCTCGGTCAGGAACCGGCCGATGACCGGTCCGGTCGTACGGGTGTAGCCGCCGGGGAACTCCAGAACGTGGGTGGCCGCCAGGTCCTCAGATGGCACGGTCCCTGCCCTCCCAGTACGGGTCGCGGAGCTTGCGTTTGAGGAGCTTGCCGTTCGGCTCGCGCGGCATCTCCTCGATGAAGTCGATGGTCTTGGGCCACTTCATCCTCGACAGGCGGCCCTGGAGTGAGCGGAGGATCTCCTCGGCGAGCGCGGGGCCCGGGGCGACGCCCGGCGCGGGCTCGACGACCGCCTTGATCTGCTCGCCCCACTCGTCGTCCGGGACGCCGAATACGGCCACGTCCGCGATCTTGGGATGGATGAGCAGCTCGTTCTCGATCTCGGCGGGGTAGATGTTCGTCCCGCCCGAGATGATCATGTCGGCCTTCCGGTCGCAGAGGAACAGGAACCCGTCCTCGTCCAGGTAGCCCACGTCGCCGACGGTGAAGTGGTCGCGCAGCCGGTTGGCCGCGGTCTTGGCCGGGTCGCCCTTGTACTCGAAGCCGAGTCCGGCCATCTTCATGTAGATCGTGCCCGGGGTCCCCGTCGGCACCTCGTTCGCGTCGTCGTCCACGATCAGAAGCTCGCTGATGGGCCACGCCTTGCCCACCGTGCCGGGGTGCTTCTTCCAGTCCTCGGGGGTGGCGATCGTGCCGCCGCCCTCGGTGGCGGCGTAGTACTCGTAGATCACGTCGCCCCACCACTCGAGCATCTGCTGCTTGACCGGCACCGGGCAGGGCGCGGCGGCGTGGATCATCCACCGCAGCGACGACAGGTCGTACCGCCGCCGGACGTCCTCGGGCAGCGCCAGCAGCCGCTTGAAGTGGGTGGGCACCATGTGGGAGTTGGTCACCCGATGGCGCTCGCACAGGCGCAGCGTCTCCTCGGCGTCCCACTTGTCCATGTAGACGAGCGTGTGTCCCATGTGCAGGGCCGTACCGCCGAACTGCGTCACCGCGGTGTGGTAGCAGGGCGAGGTGACGAGGTGCGCGTTCGGCGGCCCGGGGGTGATGCCGAACATCGCCAGCAGGGCCGTCATGAACTCGGCCGAGTCGTCCGGGTCGAGCCCGGTGAGCGGGCGCCTGACCCCCTTGGGGCGTCCGGTCGTGCCCGAGGTGTAGTGCATGGTGGCCCCGGCCGTGCGGTCCGCCGGCAGGTCGTCCGGCTGACCGTCCGTCAGCTCGGCGACCGGCCGGAAGCCCTCGATCGAGCCGAACGAGAACAGGCGGTCCGGGGAGATGCCCGACTCCCGCGCGCCCCGCGCGCCCTCCACGGCGTACCGCTCGTGGACGAAGTACGCCCTGGCCTCGCTGTCGGCCACGACGTAGCCGATCTCGGGTCCCGTCAGGTGCCAGTTGATCGGTGTGTAGTACCACCCCGCCTGGAGGGCCGCGAGGTACAGCGCCAGCCCGTCGGCGCCGTTCGGGACCAGGCCGCAGATGCCGTCGCCGGGCCGCAGGCCCAGCTCACGCAGCCCGTGCACCAGCCGGTTGGCCCGGGCGAGCAGGTCTCCCGCCCGGTGCTCGGCGCCGTCGGGGTCGACCGCGGCGACCCACTCCGGGTCGGCCTGGGCGAGCCTCCAGAAACCCAGCGAGCCCATACGCCAGCTCCCTTGTTCGCATACCGCGATCTCCGCTCGCCGCCGAGATCACCGGTCCACCGGTGCCGCCACGCCTCGCCGTTCGTGTCCGGGCCCGGAGTGAAGCACGCGGGCACCTCGCTGACAAGCCCTGGCAATACGCGACGACTCGGACGAGAATCGGTTCTAGTTCTTGCGGGCAGACTAACCCGGAGACCCGAGCCGAACAAGCGCTTGATACGCACGTCGCGCCGTCGTCCCCGCCCCACCCGACGGCGCCGGGACCGCCGTTCCCAACGGGGTGGAACGCGCTATCATCCGGCTCGGACAAGCGTTTGGTCAACACTGGAGGGACGCCCGTGGAGCTCCTGCCGATCAGCACCCCGCACTGCCGTGTCGAGCGTGACGGCCACGTGGTCGTCGTCACGATGGACCGGCAGGAGGCCAGGAACGCGCTGTCGACCGACATGCTCGTCGGCCTCGCCGACGCCTGGCGGTACATCTCCGACGAGCCGGAGGTGCGGGTCGGGATCCTGACCGGGGCGGGCGGCACGTTCTGCGCCGGGGCCGACCTCAAGGCGATGGGCAGGCCCTCGGACGACGAGCGCGTCCGGCGGCGCGCCGCCGAGATCCCGGACTACCACTGGAAGGGCCTGCTGCGCGACAGCGAGGCGCTGCCCGCCAAGCCGATCGTGTGCGCCGTCGAGGGCTACGCCGTGGCCGGCGGCACCGAGCTGCTCGTCGGGACCGACCTGCGCGTCGTCGCCGAGAGCGCGACGCTCGGGCTGTTCGAGGCCAGGCGCGCCCTGTTCCCCATGGGCGGCAGCGCCGTCCGGCTCCCCCGCCAGATCCCGTACGCGTTCGCGATGGACGTCCTGCTGACCGGGCGGGCGATCACGGCACGGGAGGCGCTCGCCATGGGCCTGGTGAACCGGGTCGTTCCGGACGGCGAGGCCCTCGCCGCCGCGCGCGAGATCGCCGGCCAGGTGGCGGCCTGCGGCCCCCTCGCCGTCCAGGCGATCCTGCGCACCTACCGGGAGACGCTCGGCATGCCCGAGGACGAGGCCCTCAAGGTCTCCGACGCCATCGGCTGGCCCGTCATCGGCTCGGAGGACGCCAAGGAGGGCGCCCTCGCCTTCCGCGAGAAGCGCCCCCCCGCCTACAAGGGCAGGTGAACCGCCCGCACCTCATGGCGTCCCCCGCCCAACGGTGCTTGACTGACTCATCTCGGGGTGCTGCTCACGCAGATGGTCACGGAGCGATGGGGAGGCCGCGTGACGACGGGCGAGCCCTCGAGAACCGCCGGCAGGCGGGAACGGTGGGCGCGGCGCGAGAACGAGCGCCGCGGACGGATGTACGAGGCGGCGCTGTCCGCCTGGAGGCGTGACGAGGGCGAACTGCGGCAGATGCTGGAGACGGCCCGATCGTTCCGGGGGCTCCCGCCCGGCGCCGTCCCGCCCTCGACCAGGCTCCACAGAGGCGAGACGGTCCTGTGGACCGCTCCCGGCGCCCGGATGTTCGAGATACGGCACCAGCCGCCGCTTCCTCCTCCGACTCTCGCGAGCCTGTCGCTGCACGTAGTGCGTGGTCCCGCCGGGCAGGCGCCTCCCGCTCAGGCGAACGTGACGGACATGGGCGCCGTCACCGTGACGAGCCAACGGGTGATCTTCCATGGCGGCAGGCACGAGCGGGAGTGGGCGTTCGCCAAGATGGCCGGGCTCGCGCACGACCCCGGCGGTCCGTCTACCCTGATGCGCGTCACCAACCGCAAGTACGTCTCGGGCCTGTGGCTGCCACCGGCCGCGGTCGCGGGCTTCCGCTTCGCGCTTGCTCTCGGCCTCGCGGACGCCGCCGGCGACCGTGCCGGTCTCGCCGCGCACCTGGAGGGGCTGCTCGCCCATCACCGGCGCATTCACCCGCCGCCGCCCGCCTTCGTCACCCCGTCGCAGGCCCCGCACACGGCCCGAGCCGTTCTCGGCGCGGTCAGGACGGTCTACTTCGGTCCGCCCGGCGCATCCCCCGGGCGTCGTGCCGTACAGGGCCTGGTCACCGTCGTCGCGACGCTCGCGCTGATCGGTTACGCGTTGCCGGACGCACCGGTACGGACCACCAGCACGGGGGGCCTGTCCACGATCGCTCAGCCGACCCTACCGCCCGCCGCCACGGACGGCTCGACACCGGACGCCGCCGAGCCCACGGTGACCGTGACGGTCCGGGTCACCACCACCCCTGCCCGCGAGCAGCCGACCGCATCTCCGCGCTCCACTGCGCGCCCGCGGACGGAGAACACCGCGCCGCCCCGGCCACGGCACACCCGGGCGGCGGTGCCCACCGCCAAGGCGGTCCCGCTCTGCGGCGCACCGCGGAATCCGTACGGGTACAACTTCTGCGGCGGGGCCCTGATCACCGCCCCCGAGCCGGACGTCTGCAGCTACTTCTCCTGCATCCCCTACTTCTCCGAGGGCAGGGGCTACATGATGCAGTGCAACGACGGCACGTTCAGCATGTCGGGTGGGCGTCAGGGGTCCTGCTCGCACCACCACGGCAACCGCCGCCCTGTGTTCGCCTGAGCCGCCCGGGCGTCAGGGGCGGCCCTGGATCATGGCGTGGGTGCCGGCGGTGCGCCAGGGGCGGCCGGTCGCGTCCAGGCCGGCCAGGGTGCGCTCGGGCACGCCGACCAGGGCGTCCGACTTCAGCGTGCGCAGCGCCACGACCGGGCTGGGGAAGTAGCCGGTGACGGCGGCGAACGGGGTGGTGGGCGGCCACATGCGGTCGCCGACGAGCCTGCGGTAGTTCAGGTCGCCCTTGGTGACGGTCAGGGACGCCGCGGCGAACTCCTCGCGCAGGTCGTCCGGCATGTCCCAATACGGCAAGGGGGCGCAGGCGAAGGGGTGGGCCCGCACCGCGAGCCGTCCCTCCTCCATGGCGTGCCAGAGGCGGCCGCCGGCCTCGCCCGCACGCCCCGGCGCGACGGCCAGCCGCCGCAGGCACGCGAGCACGTCCGCGGGGGTGGCGTCGGACACGAAGTAGGGGGCGGGCTTGACGTGCAGCACGACCTCCCGCGCCAGCCCCTCGGCCAGGAGGTGGTCGGCCAGCACGAGGTCGGGCAGCAGTTCCCGGCCCGCGTTGTCGGCGACGAGGCACACCCGTCCCGGAGGCCGGTCGCGCAGCAGCGACCACAGCAGAGCGCTGTCGTCCACGACGAGGCCGCTGACCCGCTCGCGGTCGCCGCTCAGCGTGAGGGTGAAGGACAGGTCGGCCCGGTTGCCCCACAGAGAGCCGAGCAGGAGGGCCTGGGCCCGCTCGCCGGGCGGCAGCGCGGCCGTCTCGTCGAGCGCCGCGAGCTCGCCGTCCACGACCGAGCCGGTCAGCTCGGCCTGCTTGACCGGCCCGAACGGGTCGACTCCGCGCCACGGGCCGTCGCCGTAGTAGCCGGTCGCCTCAAGGAGCTTGCGGTAGAAGTAGCTCTCCGCCCACAGGAACGGCACGTCGACCCAGCGCCGCCCGATCTTGTCCCGCCCCCACTCCGACCACTCCGCGCCGTCGTGCGCGGACGGGCCGAGCGGCTCCATGACGTCGCGGACGACCTCGTCCAGCAGCCGGTCGAGGGCCCGCCGCCGGTCCGGCGTGTACGGCAGGGCCTCCCGGACCTGGCGGATCAGGGCCGGGTGCCGCTCGCGGAAGACGGTCAGGGCGTACGAGCCGGGGACGTTGCCGAGGATGGGCGGCGCGTCCGCCACCGTCTCGTCGCGGGCGTGGCTCACGTCGGGCACCCTCCCCCGGCTCGTCGGACTCCTGCCCAGTAAAGCGCAGGGGCGCCGCCGGGCCGGGACGAGGGTCGCCGGTCGGACGCCGTCAGTCGCGGTTGACCCGTTCGAGGCGCTCCATGGTCTCCACGTACTCCTCGACCATCTCGAAGACGACCTGCCTGGCCGACTTGACCTGGTTCATCGCGCCGATGATCTGCCCGGCGGGGAACGTGGTCAGCTCGGCGGCCCCCGAGCTGCCGATCCGCCGCAGGGCGCCGGAGACCAGCATGAACTGCAGCGGCATCGGCAGCGTGCCGGGCGACTCGGCCGACTCCCAGGCCTCGGTCCACTCGTTGCGCAGCAGCCGGGCGGGCTTGCCCGTCCAGCTCCGCGAACGGACCGTGTCTCGTGAGGTGGCCTCCAGGATGCGCCGCTTGACGAGCTCGGAGGTGTCGGCCTCCTCCACCGTCAGCCAGACCGAGCCGGTCCACACGCCCTCGGCGCCCAGGGCCATCCCGGCCGCCATCTGACGTCCGGTGCCGACGCCGCCCGCGGCCAGGACCGGCACGTCGACCGCGTCGACGACCTGGGGGATCAGCACCATCGTGGAGATCTCGCCCGTGTGGCCGCCCGCCTCGGTGCCCTGGGCGACCACCACGTCCACCCCCACCTCGACCTGCTTGACGGCGTGGCGGGGGGTGGAGGCCAGCGCCGCCACCTTCACGCCCTTGGCGTGCGCGAGCTCGACGACGTCGGCCGGGGGCGGGCCGAGGGCGTTGGCCAGCAGCGCGATGGGGTGCCTGAGCGCCACCTCGACCTGCGGCCGCGCGGTCGCGTCGGTCCAGCCGAGCAGCACCCTGCCGGGGTCGGAGCCGGTCAGCGGCGGGACGCCGTGCCGGGACAGCAGGTTCTCGACGAAGTCGCGGTGCGCCTGCGGGATCATGCCCTGGAGCCTTGCCACCAGGTCGGCCGGGGAGTCGACGTCGAGGTCCGCGCCCGCGTAGGAGGCCGGCATCACCACGTCGACGCCGTACGGCCGGCCGTCCACGTGGTCGTCGATCCACTTGAGCTCGATTTCGAGCTCCTCGGGGGTGAAGTAGAGGGCGCCGAGCACGCCCATGCCGCCCGCGCGGCTGACCGCGGCGACGACGTCCCGGCAGTGGCTGAACGCGAAGATCGGGAACTCGATACCGAACAGGTCGGTGACACGTGTCCGCATGTTCCCGACTGTACGGCGGGCCCGCCTGGAACTGCAACGTGTTCTAGCAACCCCGTGCTTCCACTCCTACCAGCCGGTAACCTGCACGTTTCCGACCGGCCGAAACGTCGGCGAGAACACGTTCCAGTGCGAGCGCCGGATCGCGCGGAAACCGGCGACCATGACCCACGAGTTAAAGTCAAATTTCATGACAAGGCGGGATTGCGGCCATACCACCGGGGCCGTACGTTCCCGGTATGGATCTGGAGATCCGGCACCTGAGAATCGTGCACGCCGTCGCCGAGGCCGGCAGCGTCACGAAGGCGGCCACGCGACTCGGGCTCGCCCAGCCGTCGCTCACCGCGCAGCTGAAACGCATCGAACGCTCCCTCGGCGGCCCCCTGTTCGAGCGTGACCGCAACGGCGCCCGTCCCACTCCCCTCGGGGAGATGGTGCTCTCCCGCGCCCGGGTGCTGCTCCCGGCCGTACGGGAGCTCCAGGAGGACGCGGTACGGTTCGCCAACACGCCCGTGGAGATCCCCGGCTACCGGCTGGGGGCGACCCACGGGCCCATTCTCGGCGGGCTGGTCGAGCGTGTGACCGCCGCCCAGCCCGGCGTCCCGGTCACCACGCGCACGTCCTGGTCGGCCGGGGAGCTCACGTCCATGGTGTCGGCCGGGCGGCTCGACTTCGTGCTGCTCGGCACCTGCGGCGACAGCCCGCCGCCTCCGGGCGAGTCGATGAGCTGGAGCGTGGTGGGGGCCGACCCGGTCTTCGTGCTGCTGGCCGAGGACCATCCCCTCGCGGGGGAGAGCCAGCTCGACCTGTCCATGCTCGCCGACGAGTGCTGGACCGTCGCCCCGGGGGACGGGTGCTTCTCCGACTGCTTCGCCGCCGCCTGCGCCCGCGCCGGGTTCGTCCCGATGTCCATCTACGAGACCGACGTCGCCACGTGCCTGCACCTGGTGGGGGTGGGCAAGGCCGTGGCGCTGTGCCAGGCCACGTTCCAGCTCACGGCCGGGCTGGTGATGATGCCGCTCGCGGGCGCGCCCCTGCGCTGGCGTCACCTGCTGGGCTGGCATTCGGAGTCGATCGCGGCGCGGGTGGCGCCGGCCGTGGCGTCGTACGCCCGCGCCTCCTACGCGGACGCGGTGCGGCGCAGCGCGCGCTATTCGAATTGGCTGGAGACCAATCCCCAATTCGGGACGGTTCCATAACGCGGCGGTAGGGGGGAGCTGATAGATCCGCGTCCCCGGTGAACTCGGCTACGGTGACGGCACCCCCCGATCCCCGAGGAGAACACATGCTCCCCAGACGTGCGGCCACCGCCGCATGCGCCCTGGCCGTCGGCGTCACCACGCTGCTGGCCGCCCCCGCCATGGCCGCTCCCGGCGACGCCTCCGGCCCGTCCGGCGCGCAGGCGGCGTCCTCGGCGCTCAAGCCGCCGCCCGCGATGCTCGAGGCCATGCAGCGCGACCTCGGGCTGTCCGCCGCGCAGGCGGAGGCCCGGGTCGCCAACGAGTCCCGGGCGTCCGCGACGGAGACGAAGCTGCGCAAGCGGCTGGACGCCTCCTTCGCCGGCTCGTGGGTCTCCGGCCCCACCTCCTCGACGCTCGTCGTCGCCACCACCGACGCCGGCCGCTCGGCCGACATCGCCGCCCAGGGCGCCACCCCGCAGGTGGTCGGCCGTTCGCTGGCCGCGCTCACGGCCGCCAAGGACGCCCTCGACCGCGCCTCCGCGAAGGCCCCCTCCTCCACGCCGATCTGGTACGTGGACGTGCGCAGCAACAGTGTCGTCGTCCAGTCGTCCCAGCCTGCCGAGGCCGAGGCGTTCGTGAAGGCCAGCGGCGCCGACCCGGCCGCGGTCCGGGTCGTGCAGTCGTCCGAGCAGCCCCGCCCGCTGTACGACGTGCGCGGCGGCGACGCCTACTACATCGCCGGCCAGGCCCGCTGCTCCATCGGCTTCTCGGTCACCAAGGGCAGCACGAACGGCTTCGTCAGCGCCGGCCACTGCGCGACCGTCGGCAGCAGCCTCACCGGCTACAACCAAGTCTCCATGGGGTCGTTCCAGGGCTATTCCTTCCCCGGCAACGACTACTCCTGGGCCGCCGTCAACAGCAACTGGACCGCCCAGCCCTGGGTGAACAACGGCAGCGGCGGCAACGTGACCGTCAGCGGCTCCACCGTCGCGGTCGAGGGCGCGTCGATCTGCCGCTCCGGCTCCACCACCGGCTGGCACTGCGGCACCGTCCAGCAGCGCAACACCAGCGTCACCTACCAGGAGGGGACGGTGAACGAGGTCACGCGCACCAACGTGTGCGCGGAGCCCGGCGACTCCGGCGGCTCGTTCATCTCCGGCAGCCAGGCCCAGGGCGTCACCTCCGGCGGCTCGGGCAACTGCAGCGTCGGCGGCACCACGTACTTCCAGCCGGTCAACGAGATCCTCTCGGCGTACGGCCTGACGCTCGTGACCTCCGGCGGCGGCAACCCGCCGCCCACGGGCTGCTCGGGCTACCAGCAGACCTACACCGGCAGCCTCACCAGCGGCGGCAACGCCTACCAGCCCAACAACTCGTACTACCAGTCGACCGTCTCCGGCACGCACAAGGCCTGTCTCGACGGTCCTGACGGCACCGACTTCGACCTCTACCTGCAGAAGTGGAACGGGTCGAGCTGGGTGAACGTCGCCAGCGGCACCACCGCGAACCCGGACGAGACCGTGACCTACTCCGGCACGGCCGGCTACTACCGCTACCGCGTCAACGCCTACTCCGGCTCGGGCTCCTACACCCTCGGCATCACCAAGCCGTAGGACCCGGCGCGGCCGCCGTCCCCCACCCCCCAGGGGGACGGCGGCTCCCGCATGCCTTGACCTGGGCTTTCCGTCATCGCTCCGCGTTTCCATACCGCCGTGGTAGGGGCGAACTGATAGATCCTTAACCGGTCGCGCCTCGGCTACGGTAACGGCACCCCCCAAGAGAAGGAGAGAGCCACATGCTCCACAGACGCACGGTGATCGCCGGATGCGCTCTGACCGTGACCGCCCTCGCCATGGCCGCCACCCCGGCCATGGCGGCGCCAGCGCCAGCCGGTTTCTCCGCCTCCTCCGCCGTCAAGCCGCCGCCCGCGATGCTCGAGGCCATGCAGCGCGACCTGGGGATCAGCGCCGCGCAGGCCGAGGCCCGCATCGCCAACGAGTCGCGCGCGAGCGCCACCGAGGCCGTGGTGCAAGCGTCGCTCGGCGACGCCTTCGCCGGCACCTGGGTGACCGGACCGACCTCGGCCGTCCAGATCGTGGCCACGACCGACTCCACCAAGGCCGGGGCCATCCTGGCGGCCGGGGCGCAGCCCCGCATCGTCGGGCGCTCGCTGGCCGCGCTCACCGCCGCGAAGGACGCCCTCGACAAGGTGTCGCCGCCCGCGTCGGTCTCCGCCTGGTACGTGGACGTGCCCAGCAACAGCGTCGTCGTCCAGTCGTCCCAGCCGGCCGAGGCCGAGGCGTTCGTCAGGGCCAGCGGCGCCGACCCGGCCGCGGTGCGCGTGGTCCAGTCGTCAGAGCAGCCGCAGACCCTCTACGACGTCCGCGGCGGCGACGCGTACTACATCGCCAACCAGGCCCGCTGCTCGGTCGGCTTCTCGGTGCGCCGCGGCAGCACGAACGGCTTCGTCAGCGCCGGCCACTGCGCGACCGTCGGCAGCAGCCTCACCGGCTACAACCAAGTCTCCATGGGGTCGTTCCAGGGCTACTCCTTCCCCGGCAACGACTACTCCTGGGCCGCGGTCAACGGCAACTGGACCCCGCGGCCGTGGGTCAGGGGCAGCGGCGGCAACGTGACCGTCAGCGGCTCCACCGTGGCCGTGGTGGGCGCGTCGATCTGCCGGTCCGGCTCCACCACCGGCTGGCACTGCGGCACCGTCCAGCAGCGCAACACGAGCGTCCGCTACTCGCAGGGCACGGTGAGCGAGGTCACGCGCACCAACGTCTGCGCGGAGCCCGGCGACTCCGGCGGCTCGTTCATCTCCGGCAGCCAGGCCCAAGGCGTCACCTCCGGCGGCTCGGGCAACTGCAGCGTCGGCGGCACGACGTACTTCCAGCCGGTCAACGAGATCCTTTCGGTCTACGGACTCACGCTCGTGACCGGATGACGATCCCAGGTGAGCCGAGGCGCCGCCGTTCCCCGTGGGGAGCGGCGGCGCCGCCGTCTCTCGGGGCGCGGCGCACCGGGGCCCGCACAGGCGTCAGCGCGGCATGCGGCGCCAGACGGCCCGCGGCAGGATCCGCATGACGGCGAAGACCGGCCGCAGCCGCGCGGGCACCCACACCGTCCCCCTTCCCGACCCGAGGGCCTCCACCACGGCGTCGGCCACGACGTCGGCCGTGACGGACATGGGCGCCGGCGTCATCCCCCGGGTCATCCGGCCGATCACGAACCCGGGCCGCACCAGCACCACCCGGACGCCGGTGCCGTGCAGGGAGTCGGCCAGCCCCTGGGCGAAGCCGTCGAGGCCGGCCTTGGCCGAGCCGTACACGAAGTTGGCCTTCCGGACGCGGACGCCCGCCACCGACGACAGCACGACGAGCGCGCCGTGGCCCTGCTCGCGCAGCCGCCGGGCGGCGGCCAGGCCCGCGGACACGTGGCCGCCGAAGTTGACGGCGACGTCGCGGGCGGCGGCCACCGGGTCGTCGTCGTAGACCGCCTGGCTGCCGAGCACGCCGAAGGCGGGGATCACCACGTCGAGGTCGCCCAGCTTGGCCGCGGCCTCCTCGATCAGCGCGGGATGCGTCTCGGGCCGGGACGCGTCGAAGTCGAGCACGTGCACCTCGGCGCCGAGCTCGCGCAGCCGCTCGGCCGGGGCGGTGCCCCCGCGCGCGGCCAGCACGACCCTGCTCGCGCCGGCCCGCACCAGCCGTTCGACGACGGCGAGCCCGATCTCGCTCCGCCCGCCGAGCAGCAGGACCGTGTCGACCGAGCCCAGCGCGTTCCTCATGATCCCTCCACGACTCGGCCCCACCCTAGGGTCACAGGCGCAGCCTCCGCGCCAGGTCGGAGACGAACAACCCGTCCGGGTCCGCCCGCCGCCTGATCTCCCGCCACTCCTCCAGCCGCGGGTACGTCGCCGCCATCGTGGCCGCCGACATCCGGGAGTCCTTGGCGAGGTAGAGCCGGCCCCCGGCCGCGGCCACCCGGCCGTCGAACTCCGTCAGCATCGCCGCGAGCCCGTCCTGGCCCACCGGGATGTCCAGGGCCAGCGTCCACCCGGGCATGGGGAACGACAGCATGCCGGGGGTCCCCTCGCCGAACCTCTTCAGCACGGTCAGGAACGACACGACCCCGGCCCGCGACAGCCGCTCCACGACCCTGCGCAGCGTGTCCTCGGCCCCGAACGGCACGACGAACTGGTACTGCACGAAGCCCCGCGAGCCGTACATGCGGTTCCAGCCGCCCACGCCGTCGAGCGGGTGGAAGAACGGCGCGACGCCCTGGATCAGGCCGCGCCGGTCGGCCGGGGCCCTGCCGTACCAGAGGGCGTTGAACGCGCCGATCGTCGCGCGGTTGAGCAGCCCGTCCGGCACCCAGGGCGGCGCGGACAGCCGGGGCCGCGGGCCGAAGGCGAGGGGGTCGCGCCGGGCGCGCGGCGGCAGCTCGTCGAGGCGGGCGTGGTCCCCGCGGGTGAGCACGCTCCTGCCCATCCGGCCGCCCCGGGCCAGCAGGTCGATCCAGGCGACCGTGTAGCGGTAGTCGTGGTCGCCGGCGGTCATGACCTCCAGGGTCTCCTCCAGGTCGCGCGTCCGCCGGACGTCCACCCGCATGCGGGAGGTCTCGACCGGGACGCACCGGAAGGCGGCCTCGACCACGACGCCCGTCAGGCCCATGCCGCCGACCGTCGCCCAGAACAGGTCGTCGCCGGGCCCGAGGGTGCGCAGGGTCCCGTCGGCGGTCAGCAGGCGCAGCGAGCGGAGGTGGGCCCCGAAGGACGAGTCGGCGTGGTGGTTCTTGCCGTGGACGTCGGCCGCGACGGCCCCGCCGACCGTGACGTACCGCGTCCC
This sequence comes from Microbispora sp. ATCC PTA-5024, assembly GCF_000511135.2. Classification (NCBI taxonomy): domain Bacteria; kingdom Bacillati; phylum Actinomycetota; class Actinomycetes; order Streptosporangiales; family Streptosporangiaceae; genus Microbispora; species Microbispora sp. ATCC PTA-5024. The sequence goes on from NZ_KI866524.1 coordinate 433,583, forward strand.
CGGGGTCACCGGGACGAACCAGCCGCGCGGTAACAGCGCCATCATGAGGTCGTGCAGGCTCATCCCGGCCGATGCGGTGACCAGGCCCGTCTCCTCGTCGAGCGACCAGGAGGGCGCGAGCGCGGCGCAGTCGAGCACGAGACCGCCGGCGTTCTGCGCCGCGTCGCCGTACGCCCGGCCGAGCCCACGGGCCACGACGCCGCGCCGCCCGGCCTCCTTGAGCAGCGCGGCGGCCTCGTCCACTGAACGGGGACGCGCGACGGTGGCGGGGGTGGGCGCGGTGCGTCCCCACCCGGTCAGCGGCGTCATGTCAGGTGGATTCCCAGGCCGAGCAGCACCAGCATCATCACGATGAAGACCTGGAGCGGGCGGTCGCGCAGCGCCAGTTCCTCCGGCTCCTCGCCCACGCCGCGGTCGACCAGCAGCGCGTGCCGCAGCACCACGAGGACGAACGGGACGATGCTGAGCGCGAAGAACGCCTTCTCCGTCCCCGTGTGCTCCTGGAGGGCCCACAGGCAGTAGGTCACGATCATCGCCCCCGAGCACATCACCCGGACGTGGGCGAGGTAGCTCGCGGTGTACGTCGTGAGCGTCGAGCGGGTGCCGGCCCCGCCGCCCTCCGTCTGCGCGCGCAGCTCCGCCTCCCGCTTGCCCGCCACGAGCAGCAGCGACCCGAGCGAGATGACGACGAGGAACCAGCTCGTCACGGGGACGGCCACCGCGACCGCCCCGGCGTACGCGCGGACGACGTGGCAGCCCGCGACGGCCACGAGGTCGACGACCGGCTGGTGCTTGAGCCAGAACGTGTAGGAGAACGTGAGCGCGAGGTAGGCGGCCACCACGGCCGCGAGCGGCCACCCGGCGGCGAACGCCAGGGCCAGGCCGGCGGCCAGCAGCACCGCGCCGGCCGCCCGCGCCAGCCGTACGGACACGATGCCGGCCGCGATGGGCCGCAGCCGCTTGCGCGGGTGCCGCCGGTCGGCCTCGACGTCGGCCGAGTCGTTGAACAGGTAGGTGCCGCTCGCCGCGAGGCAGAACGCGGCGAAGGCGACGAGCGCGCCGCGCAGCCCGGCGCCGGTGGTGAGGACGCCCGCGGCCGCCGGGGCGGCGAAGACGAGCGCGTTCTTCAGCCACTGGCGGGGCCGGCACGCGCGGACCAGCCCGGCGGCGATCGCCCGCCGGGTGGACGGCCCCGCCGGCGGGGCCGCCGCCGGCGGGCGCAGGGCCGCGGTCTCCCGGCTCATCAGTCCGTGCGGTCCGAGGGACGGCGCAGGAGCAGGACGCCGGCGACGACGAGCACGAGGCCGAGGACCAGCGACGCCAGCGGGAGCGTCGTCTTGACGAGCGTGATCTGGCCCATGTTGTCCCTGGCCGTGTTCACCAGGTCGCTCACGGTCTGGGGGGTGAACGAGGCGGTCGCGATGAGGGCCGGCATGCGCTCGACCCCGTCCGCCGTCTTCAGCACCTCGTGGCGCTGCTGCTCCTCCTTCACCGGCACGCCGGTGTTGGGCTCCACCCAGAACGTGTTCACGCCGTCGTAGACGCGGTTGACCTGGATGTCGCCGGGGTCGGTCATGCCGAGCACGGAGGCGGGGGCGCTGAGCGTCTGTGTGACGGTCGGCGGGATCTTCTGCTCGAACTTGTATACCGACAGGCCGTCGACCGTGTCCACGCCCGTGAAGGTCGCCGGGTACGCCTTCTGCGCGTCGGTGCTCCACACCTGGTACGTCTTCTTCTCGACGCCGAAGGGGAACAGGAAGATCTGGCCCTGCAGTTGCACCGGCTTCTTGTCGACCGAGGCGTTGCAGCAGGTCACGCCCTGGCCGTTGTACTTGTTGAACGCGCTGCGGAACTCGGTGTAGGAGATGCCGGGCCGGTTGTTCGTCACGTCGTTGACCGCGGTGAACTGGTCCCACACCACCCGGTCGTCCTTGGCCTCGGCGACGTCGCCCCTGGTCGTGACCGTGATGTCGAGGTTCCCCGTCAGCACCTTCAGGTCGCCGACGCTGAAGTAGCGGGCGTTCTCGGCGCTGAGGCGGGTGATGCTGTACTGGTTGGCCGGCGCCTGCACCAGTTTGCCCGCCACCTGGAACCTGATCAGTGGCGCGAGCACGATGAGGAAGGCCCCGATCCCCAAGAGAACTACTCCCATTGCGCGGCGCATTTCGCTCCTCCTGGGCAGGCCGAATGATGCCTGTTTGTCCTGAAACACGTTTCTATTTCGCTGTATGTTAGTCAGGGCAGTGACCGACGTCACGAGGGATGCGGAAAAGTGACCGAAACAGGTTCTAGGTCGACGACGGGTCGTGACATATTACTCGTCGGTTCTCAACCTGTTCGTGATGAAACCGTGAGCTCTGTCCGTACGGCCGTCCCCACCGTCACCGGGCACCTGGACGCGCTCGACGGCGTCCGGGCCGTCGCGGCGATAGCGGTCCTCGTCTTCCACGTCGCCATCGAGTCGGCGGCGGCGCTCCAGGACAACTTCTTCAGCAGCCTGCTCGCCCGGGGCGACGTCGCGGTGCCCGTCTTCTTCGCACTGTCGGGCCTGCTGCTCTACCGGCCGTACGCGCGGGCGGCGCTGCGCGGCGACCCCGCCCCCTCCGCGCGGGTCTACCTGCTCAAGCGCGCCCTGCGCATCCTCCCGGCGTACTGGCTGGTCGTGATCGCCGCGATGGCGCTGTGGTCGGGCTCCCACCTCGGCGACGTGAAGACCTGGCTGGAGCTGCTCCTGCTGGCGCAGAACTACGACGTCCACCCCTGGTGGTACGGCCTCGGGCCGCGCGGCCTGGCCCAGATGTGGAGCCTGTGCGTCGAGGTGGCGTTCTACCTCGTGCTGCCGCTGCTGGCGGCGGCGCTCACGGCCTACGCACGGCGCGGCGGCACCGACCCGGGACGGCGGGCCCGGCGGCTGCTGACCGGAGTGGGGGTACTGGCCGCCTCGTCGTTCGCCTGGGCGCTGTTCACCTACTACCCCGTCTACCGGCCGTACCTGAACACGTGGCTGCCCCGGGCGTCGGTGTTCTTCGCCGTCGGCATGGCCCTCGCCGTGGTGTCGGTGTGGGCGCGGGAGGAGCCGGACGAGGACGGCCCGCCCCGCCGGTTCGTCCGCGCCGTCGGCGCGTCCACGGGGAGCATCCTGCTCGTCGGCGGCCTCGCGTACGCCGTGGCGGCCTCGCCGCTGACCGGCACGCGGTTCAGCGGCGTGGACGGCGTGTGGGCCGACCTGTCGGAGCTGCTCCTGTACGCCGTCGTGGCCGCGTGCCTGGTGGCCCCGGCCGCGCTGATGAGCGACGGCCGCTCCCCGCTCGCCCGCTTCCTCGGCGGCCGCGTCATGCGCTTCCTCGGCCGGGTGTCCTACGGCATCTTCCTGTGGCAGTTCGTCGCGCTCTACCTCTGGTACGACTTCACCGAGCAGAAGCCCTGGACGGGCAACTTCGCCGGCAACCTGGTCGTGGTCGGCGGGCTCACGCTGCTGCTCGCCACGCTCACGTACAAGTACGTCGAGGAGCCGGCCCGGGGGCTGGCGCGGTTCGTCAGCCCGAGGAGGAAGCCCGATGGGACGGCTTCGCCGTCGCCTTCTGCTTCCCCGCAGGCTTCTCCGCAGGCTTCTCCGCCGCCTTCCCTGCCGGCTTCCGGGACGGCGACGGGGACGGCGACGGGGTCCGCCCCGGCGACGCGCTCGGCGACGGCGCGGGAGTAGGAGCCGGGGCCCCGGCCGGCGCGGCGGGAGGCGTCATCGGCACCGGATCCCCGTAGGCGAAGCCCCTGAGGCAGATGGGCGCCGACGGGTCGTCCAGCCGCACGAACAGCCCCTTGCCGGCGGTCAGGACCGGGAACTGCAGCAGGCCTCCCGGCGTGGCGGAGAACGTGAGCTGCCCCCGCACGCCGCCGATCTCGTAGGTGCCGGTGCCCGGCCGCTCGGCCGAGTACGCGATCCCGCCGACCGGCCCGATTCCGCCGTACGAGACCACGTCGGGGAAGTAGACGGCGTCCCCGATGAGCGGGAAGCACGTCCGGCCGGGCGGGGGGACGCGGGCGACGAGCGCCTGGACGCTGACCGGGGCCAGCCGGCCCTTGTCGTCGAAGACCAGAGCGTGCTCGGACGGCTCGGGCGCCCGCATCCGCGCGCGCAGCGCCGGCCGGGCGAGCGGCGCGAGCAGGTGGTGGCTGAGCCTGCGGTTGCCGTTCCACGGCAGCACGATGTCGCCGGGAAGCGGGCTGGAGTAGACGACGGCGGTGTCGGGCGCCTTGGCGAGGGCGGCCCGCACGTTGCCGAGGTAGGCGCGGACGCGGTCGCCGGACAGCGTGTCCCGGTAGTTCGCGATCGACACGATGGACGTCACCAGGTAGGCGCCCACGGCCAGCCCGGCCACCATCGGCACGCCGGTCCCGGACGGCAGCGACCGGCGGTACGGCCGCGTCTCGCCCGCCGTCGGCAGGAGCGCCAGCGCGAGGCACAGGGCCAGCACGATCGCGGCGTCGGCGACGTACCGGGTCTCGGCGCCGACGATCTGGGCGAGGCCGGTGCCGCGGGCGATGGCCGTGGGGACGGCGTCGACGCCGACGACGTAGCCCGCGAGGATCAGCCAGGCGCGCAGCGCGTGGCGGCGCCACGCGATGGTCAGGACCAGCAGCGCGACGATCACGACCCACGCCGTGACGACGAGGAACGTCCCGGGGTTCGCCATGCCGCCGGTGGGCGGCACCGGCCCCCACGAGAGGGGTCCCCCGACCGCGCCCGCGGGGAGGGTCCGCCCGAGCATGCGGGACACCAGGTCGGCCACGTCGCCGGGCTCGGGGACGGCCGCCCCCTCGCCGGGCGCCGTGCTCCTGCGGGCGAGGTAGAGCGCGGTGTACCCGGCGAGGAGGGCCGCGTAGGAGGCCCACAGCCGCCAGTGCTGTCGCACCTCCCGCAGCATCAGCGGGATCCAGCCGCCCGCCCACGGCCGCAGGTAGGCCGTGGTGACCGCGAACAGCAGGAACGTGAGGAAGACGCCCTTCGTGCTGAACGCCATGGCGAACAGCACCCAGTAGAGGGCCCGGCGGGCGTGTTTGGCCGCGCCGCCCCGCACGTACCGCACCTGGGCGTCCAGCGCCATCACCATGCCGAGCTGAAGCGGCACGGCGTTGATGGCGGCCGACCACCAGCCGAAGGCCGGGATGGTGAGCGGCGAGAACAACGCGAGCGCGAGCGGCAGCAGGATGCCCGGGCGCACGCCGAACAGCCGCACCAGCAGCCGCAGCAGCCCGATCGCCACGGCGGCCTGCAGGGCCATGGTCACGGCGGAGACCAGCAGCCAGTCGTACGCCGAGATCCGGGCCAGCACCCACGTCAGCCCGAGCGCCCCGGGCATCAGGTGGCCCTTGTGCACGCGGAACAGGAAGTCGAACGTCAGCCCGTGCTCGTAGGCGTCGCCCATGAAGAGGAAGTCGTCCTCGACGAAGTACGAGCCGAGCAGGATGGGGATCCGCACGGCCAGCGCGGCCACCACGAGCAGGACCGCGGTGGCCATGACGGGGTTCGCGACGCCGGCCATCCAGCGCGGAAGGGTGATGCTCAGGCTGGGCCGTTCGGTGCCCGTGATCTGGGTCATTCCGATCTCCCTGAGGCGATTGTCGCCGTACGAGCGATATCAGCGTTCTGGGTGCCGTATCCGCCGCCTACCGGCGGGTAATGAGTGTTATGCTCCGGCCCACCCACAGGGAGGGAGAGGCCGTGCACATCGAGCCGTTCCACGCCGACCTGGCCCGATCGGTCCGGCTGCTCAGCGCCTTCCGCAAGGAGCAGACCGACCCGGACTTCTTCTACGGCCTGCTGGCCACGGACACGGTCGCCCAGCTCGGGACGTACGCCGACCTGGACGGCGCGCTCGTCGCTGACGTCGGCGGCGGCCCCGGCTACTTCACCGAGGCGCTGCGCGCGGCCGGCGCCCGCCCGGTCTGCGTCGACTGCGACGCCGGGGAGATGAGCGCCCGGGCGGGCGTCATCCCGGACGGCGCCGTGCTGGGCAGCGCGCTCGACCTGCCGCTGGGCACCGGCACGATCGACGTCTGCTTCTCCTCCAACGTGCTGGAGCACGTGCCGGACCCCTGGCGGATGGCCGGCGAGATGGTCCGGGTGACCAGGCCGGGCGGCGTGGTGTACCTGTCGTTCACCAACTGGCTGTCGCCGTGGGGCGGCCACGAGACCTCCCCCTGGCACTACCTCGGCGGCCGCCGCGCCGCCCGCCGCTACGCCGCGCGGTACGGCCGCCCGCCCAAGAACGTGTACGGCGAGAGCCTGTACGCGGTGTCCGTCGCCGGGGCGCTCGCCTGGGCCAGGAGCCACCCGGACGTCGAGGTCCTCGACGCCCTCCCCCGTTATCACCCCCGCTGGGCGACCGCGGTGATCCATCTACCCGGCGTTCGCGAGATCGTGACCTGGAACCTGCTGCTCGTCCTGCGGCGCCGATAGCCGCCGGGCGAGGCGGGCGGCGCGCTGCCAGGCGTACATCGCGAGCAGGACGCCGCCCAGCACGAGGAAGCCCACCGGCACGACGTCCCGCACCAGGACGATCCACTGGCGGAACCGGGCCGCCTCGGCCGCCCGGGCCTGCACGTCGCCCTCGTTCATCACCAGGTCCGCCTGGAAGGACGTCTGGCGCTCCACCTGGTCGGGGGTGCGCAGCGTGTCGCGCCGGCGCTCTTCGGCCTTGACCGTCAGGCCGCTCTCCGGCTCCACCCACAGCGTCCGCGTGATCTCCGTGTAGCGGGAGACGCTGATCCTGCGCCAGGACGGCAGCCCGACCGACGCCCCCGGCACCTGGTCGGGCAGGTCCTCCACCTTCACCGGTCCGGCCGAGTAGGTGTACCGGTAGACCGGGACGCCCTCGACCGTCTCCGCCCGCTCGAACCGCAGCGGCGCCTGCCGCTTCAGCACCGGGTCGAACATCTCGTACGTCCGCGGCTCGGCGTGGAACGGCAGCCGGAAGGCGAGCCCGGTCTGGCTCACCCCCGTGTCGTCGTCGACGTACTCCCCGCAGCAGTTCACGGCCTCCCCCGTCCGCCTGTCGAAGGCCGTGCGGCGCTCGTGGTAGTCGAGCCGCTGCCCGTCCCCCGTCTCCAGGGAGGAGAACTCCACCCACACGGCCGTCCGGTCGTCCCCGGCGGAGGGGTCGCCGTACAGCGAGACCGTGTTCTCCACCGGCACGCCCGTGCGCAACTGGAAGGTGGCGCTGTCGAGGTAGGTGGCCGAGGGCGACGCCATCCGGTAGACCCGGGTCTGCTCCAGCGGGAGCACCAGCGTGTGCGGGTAGACGTAGAAGCGGAACAGCGCCGCCACCGTGACGAGGAACGCCGCCCCGGCGATCAGGACGGTCTTGGGCAGCCGGATCAGCGCGTCGATCACCGTCGCGCCTCCTCCAGCTCGGGGCCCGCGGGCCCGGGACCGGCCGGACCGCTCCTGTCCGGCCCGCCGCCGTCTCCGTGACCGCCGTCACCGCGACCCCCGTCTCCGCGACCACCGTCACCGCGACCACCGTCACCGCGACCGCCCGGCTCGCCCGGCTCGCGCGGCTCCTCCGGCTCGGCGAACAGCGGCCGGCGCACCACCGGCTCCTGGTCCCGTACGGCGCCGAGCAGCCGGGCGAGCACCAGGAGGCAGAGCACCTGGGCGACGAGGCCCTGCCCGGCGGCCTGGGCGATACCGGCCGCGGCGAGCAGCCCGGCGACCATCCACGCCGACACCGCGCGCCGCGCCAGGCGCCGCAGCCGCGACGGACCGGCGTGCTGGGCGTCGGCCAGCCGCCGCACCCACAGATGCAGCGCCAGCGTCCCGGTGACCAGGAGCGCGCCGATCACGCCGCCGGTCCACAACCCGGCGAGCGGCGCGGCCGGCCAGACCCAGGCCGTCGACGGCCGTCCCGCCGGGGCTCCGCGCAGCCGCGACCGGCCCCGCACGAGGGCGAGCGCGACGACGAGCAGGGCGGCGGCCAGCCCGCCCAGCAGCGCCGTCCGGTAGACCGGGTCGGGCTCGTAGCGCAGGACGACCTCGCCGCCGCCCGCGGGCACCTCCCAGGCCTGCTTCCAGCCGTCCAGCCGCACGGGACGGAGCCGGACGCCGCCGAGATAGGCCTGCCAGCCCGCGTTGTAGTTCTCGCCCACGACCAGGTACGAGGGCGCGGCCGGGGAGACCCGCAGGCGGCGCTCCTCGGGCCCCCACGACAGCACGGTCGCCGGCGCGAGGTCCTCCGTGGCCCGCTCCTCCGCCTCGTCGGTCCGCAGCACGGCCGACTCCACCCGGAACGCGTCCCCCGACGCGACGCTGAGCCTGCTGCGGCCCTCCGACAGGTGGACCGGGACGCAGCCCGAGTACGTCAGCGGGCGGCCGTTCAGGACGTCGTCGAGCGTGCCGCCGACGATCCGGGTCGGCACCTCGTTGCCGTCCACGCGAAGGGTGGGGCCGTAGCCGCAGGGCAGCCGCAGGGGGAACCCGCCGAGCGCGCCGAGCGGCTTCACGCCGGGGATGGTGACCTCGGAGACCTCGATGGCCCGGGAGGCGGGCGCGGTGAACTCCAGGGAGAACTTCCGCGTCCGCAGCGGCGGGAACGTGAACCGGCCGTCGCGGCCCACCCAGCCCTGCACGGCCGCGGTCTCGGTCCGCAGCGTGAGCTTCACCGGCGGCTGCCCCATGAACGAGTCGGGGAACAGCACCCGGATCTGCGCGAAGCGGTGCGCGGTGCCGAGGTCGAGGTACAGGGTCGGGTGCCGGTCGAACGGCTGGGCGTACCAGAGCGTGGTGGGGTCCCCGTCGAGGGCCTGGCGGCCCAGCACGGCCGGGTGGTCGGTCACCGTGGACGAGGCGCCGACGTGCGGGTAGAGCGACGGGAGCGTGGTGAGCAGGTCGGCCGCCCGGGGGTCGGTCAGCACGGCCTTCCCGCTGACGGTGCGGACGCCGTCCCGCGCCACCGGGAAGAGCCGGTCGAGCCCGTAGCCGTCCTCCCCGAGGATCTGCAGGCGCGGCGAGCACGTCCAGGTGGCCGAGCCGCGCATGCAGGCGGGGGCGTCCCCCTCCTTCGTCAGCAGGATGGTCCCGGGATCGCCGGACGCGGGGTCGGGCACCGAGATCGTCCGCACCGCATGGACGCCGGGGATCCGCAGCTCGGTGATGCCCACCCGGCTGCCGAGCGGCGTCTTCGGCTCGTAGGCCAGCCGGGTCACCCGGATCCGCAGCCACGAGGTCTTCCCCCGGACGGGCCGGAGCGTCTGCGGCAGGTCGGTGCGCTGGACCGCGGCCCGGGTCACCCCCTGCTCGGTCTCCAGCGCGACCTCGGCGACCGGCGGCCCGATGGCCGACTCGTCGAACGCCACACCGATCTCGCTCAGGTCGAGCTCGCCGGTGAAGCGGACCTTCAGCCACTCCCCGACCGCGCCGTGCCAGCCGTCGGAGCGCCAGCCCGTGCGGGCGTCCCCGTCCAGGGCCGCGTACGGCTGCCGCCCCGGGTCGCGCTGGCCGGAGGCCGCCGTCACGCTCGCCTCCGAGGACGACGCCGTGACGTCCCTGACGTCGAGGTAGCGGGCGGTGGACAGGGCCCCGGCCCAGGCCGGGTCCGTCAGATCGGTGGTGACCGGCTTCTGGTCGTCGGGGAGCGTGGCCGAGGCGATCCGCCGGACGTCGCCGAAGACGATGTCCCGTTTGCGGAGCGTGTCGCTGCCGACCGTGTCCTTGTCGGGGATCGCGGACGCCCCCGGCTCGTCGCCCACCAGGACGGGCCGGTCGTCCGGGAGCAGGCCCTGCTCGGCGAGGTCGAGCACGGCCTCCGGGGCGCCCTCCACGTGCAGGGTGCCCGCCCGGGGCACCGTGCCCGCCACCGGGGCCGCGCCGGGGACCGCGTACACCTCCAGGGCCGGGTACGGCTGGTCGAACCAGCCGGAGGCCGTGCTGCTCTGCGGCATCCCGACGAGCGGGCCGAACTCGGCGGTCCGGGTGAGACCGGAGTCCTGGAGCGTCTGGTGCACCCGCGCGGGCCAGGCCGTGCCGAGCGTCTCCCGCACCAGGTCGTTGCGGATGAGCAGGTACTTCACGCCCATCCGAGCGAGGGCCTGGGTGAGGCCGGGCGAGCCCCTGCCCGTGGAGAACCGCTCGTCGACGGCCTGCACCACCCGCGCCAACCCGGGCGAGCCCCACGGCACGTTGGCGTGGGTGGCCCACCGCACGGTGAGCAGCGACTGCATGGGCTCGTCGAGCGGCCTGCCCCACAGGTACTCCCCCCGGGCCGAGCCCGGCATGGCGAGCACCATGCCGTCCCCGGTGTTCCGGTTGAGCCAGGTGGCCGCGTCCCGCCAGTACGACGGGAGGTCGGGGAACGACCCCTGCGGCGTCACCCCGGCCGTGGCCACCGGCACGAGCGTGAGCGCGAGCGCCCCCGCCGTGACGGCGAGCACGGGCCGGCGTGCCCGCACCGGGCCCGCGACCGGCAGGGCGGCCAGCCCCAGCGCGAGCGGCAGCCGGATCAGCGCGTCGAACTTGTGCAGGTTGCGGAAGGGCGCGAGCGGCCCGTCGAACAGGTCCTGCACCTGGGACGTCCAGGGGTGCGCGAGGTCGCCCGCGTGCCCGGCCGTCACGACGAGGACGCCGGCCACCACGCTGAGCACGAGGAAGGTCCGCTCGGGGGTGGCCCGGCGGACCGCGCCGGCCAGGCCGAGCGCGGCCAGGAGCGCGGTGGCCACCACCAGCCACGGCAGGGTCGCCTGCTCGAACGCCGCGGGCAGCCAGGGCCGGCCGTCCACCGGCAGGAACGAGATCCAGCTCGACGTGCCCCGCAGGGCGTTGACCAGCGACGTGACGCTCGTGGTCGCCGACGCCGTCTCGATGAACGGCAGGAACGAGAAGATGTAGCGCCCGAGCAGCAGCAGCGGGACGAGCCACCACAGCGAGACGAGGCCCGCGAACAGCAGCCACCAGGCCAGGAGCCGCCGCTTGCGGGGGCCCCTCCCCCGGCTCAGCAGGTAGATCAGCGGGACCACCAGCACGGCGAGCTCCGCGGCGGCGTTGACGCCCCCCGCGAACAGGAACGCCGCCGCCGACAGCGCCGCCGCCCGGCGGGGGCTCGCGCCCTCGCGGGTGCCGTGCACGAGCGGCAGCAGCACCCACGGCAGCACCGCGCTGGGCTGGAACTCCGAGGAGTTGATCCCGATCAGCGCGAGCGCGTGCGGCGCCAGCGCGTACGACAGCGCCGCGACCAGGCGGGTGGCGGGCGAGCCGATGCCCATGGCCCCAGCCAGCCGTTCCGTCCCGAGGAACGCGGCGCACAGCACCCCCGACATCCACAGGCGCTGGATGTCCCACGCCGGCATGTCGAGCGCGTGGAACAGCACATAGAACGGCCCCATCGGGAACAGGTAGCCGTACGCCTGGTTCTGCAGGTGGCCGAAGTACGCCGGATCCCACAGGTGCAGCGCCCGCGACAGGAAGCCCTGGGCGTTGACCGCCATGTCGAGCTTGGTCTCGGCGATGACGGCGCCCGGCGCGGTGTTGAACGCGATCGCCGCCAGCAGCAGGCACCCGGCCACCAGCCGCAGCGTGTGACGCAGCCCAGGCGCCCGCTCTCGCTCCGCCGGGCGCGCGGGCGGCGACGGCTCCCGCCGGAAGGGGAACGGCGGGGAGGGCTGGGCCCGGGTGTCAGCGGACACGGCTTCGCTCAGGACGTCTCACGGGATGATTCGCGTAGTTCGCTCACGATTAGTCCGGTCATGCTAGCGCCCGTGTTCCCCCAGGTGAACTCCCGCGCCCACATCCGGCAGGCGCTGCCCATGCGGGCGCGCGTCCGGGGGTCGTCCAGCTCCTTCAGCGCGAGGGCGACGACGTCGGCCAGCCGCTCGCCGTCGCGGACGAGCCAGCCGGTCACCCCGTGCCGCACGGAGTCGCGCAGCCCCGCCACGTCGTACGCCACAGTGGGCACGCCGAGCGCGGCGGCCTCGATGACGGTCAGCCCCCAGCCCTCGAACTCCGAGGCCGTCACGTTGAGGCGGGCGCCGCTGAGCACGGCGTTCTTCTCCGCCTCCGGGAGGAACCCGTGCAGGTGCACGCGGCCGGCCACGTCCGGCCGGGCCGCCAGGGCGGCGAGGCGCGCGTGCTCGGGACCCCGGCCGACGATGTGGACGTGCAGGCCGGGATAGGCGTCCCCCAGCTCGGCGGCGAGCTCGGCCACCCGCTCCACGCGCTTGTGGCCGACCAGCCGGCCCAGGTAGACCACGGCGGGGTCGCCGCCGACCGCCTCGCGGGCGACCGGCCGGGCCGTCGGGCTGCCGTTCGGGATCACCTGGATCGGCGCGATCCACCGCAGCCGCTCCCGCATTTCCCCGAGCGACGACTCCGAGACCGTGACCGTCGTGCACCGCCGGTAGAGCAGCCGGGCGACCGGTCCCTCGATGAAGCATCCGATCGCCGCCAGCCAGCGGGGGAAGAACGCGTAGAACTGCCGGTCGTGCACATGGTGGACCACGCAGACGACCCGGGTGCGCCGGCGGGCCACGACGGGGGCGAAGAACGGGATGCCGTTCATGCAGTCGACGACCACGTCGAACCGCCGGCGGCGCAGCAGCAGCCAGAGCGGGACCAGCAGGTAGACGAGGTAGCGGTTGCCCATCCGGCGCAGCTCGATGCCGTCGCGCCGCTCGGCGCGGGCCTGGCCCGGCTCCCGGCTGGTGGCGAAGTGGACGGAGGCCCCCTGGCCGACGAGGTAGCAGGAGACCTGCCAGGCGTACTCCTCGGCGCCGCCGGCGACGGACTGGCACGGCTCGCGGAAGTTGAGCACGGCGACCCGCACGCCATGGAGGGAGGGGGCGGCGGACGGGCCGGGCAGCGCGTCGAGGTGGGGCCGGTCCTGGAGGGGCGGCACCGCGCGGGAAGACCTGCGGCCCGAGGGTGTCGCCTTCGCCTCCTGTGCGACCACGACCACTCCTTCGGCTCTGGGGGCGTCCTGCGGGTGCGCCACCTCCGCCGGCACGGGGACGCGGGCGATCCGGGCACGGACGCATGAGGGCATGGCGGAGCCACGCCCCTGGATGGGCTGGGGGAATGCCGCCGGCGACGGGTCAGGGGCGCCGGTTACGGCTCGCGCGAATCCTTACGGGATGGATCTCGGGGTTCCGGAAGGTCACCTGTTGCCGTAGTTGTACAGCGGCTTGTTGGGCGGCTCCGACGAGGGCGCGGCCACGTTCACCACCGCCACGGAGGCGACCGCGGCGAGCACAGCCCCGACCGCCAGAGCAGCCAGCACCTTCAACACGGATGCTTCTCCCTCCAATGTGCGAACGCGCAGTGCGCTGAGACTAGAACGTGATCCAGCTCATACACCATAGCTTTGGTCAAACCGTGATAAAAAGAGTTACCGTCCAGTATGCGCCGCCAGGCGGCCTCTCACCTGCTCACAAACGCAACAGAAGAAGCTCGGAACCTCGCCAGATCTGAGTGGCTCCGGGCAGTCTGGGCAGGAACCGGTTCTCGTTAGGACCCTCCACGAGGACGTACCGCACCCCCTCCCGCGCGAGCGCCGCCGTCAGCGGGCCGTACGGACGGGAGACGAGCGCGCCGACGCGGCGGGCGCGGGGGTTCTCGGCGGCCACCCGGATGCGTCCCCCGCCGCGCAGCCCGACCACGAGGGTGTCGTCCCACAGCACGGGCCGGGCGAACATCTTCGTCGCGGGGTCGAGCACCACCCGGCCGTCGTTCCAGGCGAAGGCCCGGTACGCCCCCCAGGGCAGCGACAGCAGCGCCCCCGGCGCCGGATCGGCGTTCACGACGGCCTGGACCGTGCGCCACTCGTCCGGGTACCCGGCCGCGCCGAGCCGTCCGAACGCGCCGAGAGCGAAGGTCGGCAGCACGAGCACCGGCACGGCCGCGGCGGCGAGCGCCGGCCGGGCGGACCAGGCGCGGGCCAGGGCCCCGGCCGCGTACCCGAACCCGGCGGCCTGGAGCAGCGCGAACGGCGCGATGTAGACCTGGCCGTCCCGGAACGGCCCGAAGCCGGGCCACCATCCGACGAGCGCGCGCAGCAGGCCCGGCCCGAACGCCCCGGCGCACGCGATCAGCACGCCCGCGCAGGCGGCCACGGCGAGCCCCCGCGCGTACGGCGGAGGGCCCGGCCCGTCCGCCGGCCGCCGCCCGGCCAGCCGGACGAAGCCCGCGACCGCGACGACCGCGAGCGCGAGGCGGGCGGAGGCGAGCGCGAGGCCGCCCTGGCCCGGGACCACGGCCTGCGCGTTCCAGATGCCGCCGGGCGTGAGCAGGCTGCCGAGCGTGCCGAAAGGCCCGTCGGCGCGGGCCGCGAAGGCGTCCACCCCGGCGGGGTCGGTGTGCGCGTCCGCCCGCAGCGCCGGGACAAGCCACGGCAGGCTGAGCACGAGGAGGACGGCCGCGACGCCCAGCACGGCCGCCCACCGCCCGCCCAGCACGGCCCGCACCCGCCCGTCCAGCGCGGTTCCCACCCCCCCGCCTCGCGCGGAAACGCCGGAGCCGGCCGGGGCGCCGGCGGGGACCGGAGGCCGGGCCAGGGCGGCCACCGGGAGGACGGCGAGCGCGGTCACGAGCACGGCCTGGAAACCGCCCACGGCGGCCGGCAGCAGCGCCGGGACGAGCCGCCGCGTTCCACCGGATCTCGCGACCCGGGCCGCCGCCCGCACCGCCCAGGGCAGCCCGGCGTACCCGAGCAGGAGCGCCCACTGTCCGATGAGCAGGCGCTGGGCCAGGTAGGCGTTCCAGGCGTAGAAGGCAGCGGCGGCGAGCCGGGGCGCGAGACCGCCCGGCGGGCGGGCCTCGTCCGCCAGGGCCGCCGCCCCCGACGCGGCCAGCACGAAGACGCCCAGCAGGACCGCCTTCTGAACGAGCTCCGCGGGCAGCACGGCCGACAGCAGCGCGACGACCTGGTCGCTCGGCACGCCCCGGGGGAAGCCGCCGACGTCGAACCGCAGCGGCGGATGGGGGACGAACACCATGTCGTACCGCAGCACGAAGCCCGGGCCGAGGGCCGGGCCGAGCGCGAGCAGGCCGAGCACCAGCCCCAGCCCGGCCGGCGCAAGCCGGACTAACGGGATGGTCGGCCGCATGTCGTACAGGCTAGGGCGCGCGTGGGTCAGATGGTGACGACCACGCGGGCACCGGAACGCCCGCGTGGCCGCCATGGAAGAGGACTACTTGCCGGGCTCGGGGTCGCGGGGCAGGCCGAGCATGCGCTCGCCGATGATGTTCAGCTGCACCTCGGTCGTACCGCCGTAGATCGTCATGGCCCGCGTCGCGAGCACGGCCCGGTTCCAGTAGCCGGCGTCGCCCAGCTTCCAGTCGGCCGCGGTGACGGCCGCGGCCCCGAGGAGGTTCACCGCCGCCTCGGACACGTGCTGGGCGTGCGAGGTGGACAGCAGCTTGCGCACCGACGCGTCGGCGCCGGGCTCCGCGCCGGCGAGCTGCTTGAGCGTGACCCGCAGCGACAGCGCGTTGATCGAGTGGGCCTCGCAGGCCACGGCCGCCAGCTCCTGCCGCTCGGCCGGGGTGAGCTCGCGGCCGAGCCGTCCGGCGAGCCCGAGCAGGTCGGGAAGCGAGGAGCCCGTGCCGCCCGAGCCGGACGACAGCGAGACCCGCTCGTTCGACAGCGTGTTCCTGGCGACCCGCCAGCCGTCGTTCACCTCGCCGACCACCAGGTCGTCGGGGACGAACACGTCGTCGAGGAAGACCTCGTTGAACAGGTTCTCCCCCGTCATCTCGGTCAGCGGGCGGACGGTGACCCCCGGCGACTTCATGTCGACGATGAAGTAGGTGATGCCGTCGTGCTTGGGCTTGGAGGTGTCGGAGCGGGCGATGCAGATGCCCCACTCCGCCACGTGGGCGACCGACGTCCAGATCTTCTGGCCGTTGAGCTTCCAGCCGCCCTCGACCTTCTCGGCCTTCATCTGCAGCGACGCGAGGTCGGAGCCCGCGCCCGGCTCGGAGAACAGCTGGCACCACACCATCTCGCCGCTCAGCGTCGGCGGCAGGAAGCGCTCCTGCTGCTCGCGGGTCCCGTACGAGACGATGGACGGCACCACCCAGGCGCCGATGACCATCTGCGGCAGCTTCAGCCCGGCCGCCCGGATCTCCTGGTGGATCAGCACCTGCTCCAGCGGGGAGGCGTCCCTGCCCCACGGGCGCGGCAGGTGGGGCATGACGAAGCCGGCCGCGGCCAGCGCCCGCTTGCGCGCGCTCCCCCGGCGTCCCTCGCCGTCGGCCGTGTCGTCGATCCCGGCGATCTCGGCGAGCTCGGCCCGGATCGCCTCCCGCAGCGGCTCGGACTCCTCCGGCAGGTCGATCTCCATCTCGCGGGACACGCCGCCCAGGGCGAGCGACGCGACCGTCTCCGCCCACTCGGCCGACGAGCCGAGCAGGGCCCGCAGCGTGAGGGCGCGGCGGTAGTAGAGGTGGGCGTCGTGCTCGAAGGTGTACCCGATGCCGCCGAAGGTCTGGATGGCGTCCTTCGCGCACTGCACGGCCGCGTCGGGGGCCATCACGCCCGCGATGGCGGCGGCGTAGGCCCGCTCCTCCCCGGTCGCGCGGGTCGCGTCCCACACGGTGGCCCTGGCCTGCTCCAGCGCGACCAGCATCCGGGAGAGCTTGTGCTTGATGCCCTGGAACTGGCCGATCGGGCGGCCGAACTGCACCCGCACCTTCGCGTAGTCGGCCGCCGCGGCGACGCACCAGGCGGCGACGCCGGTCGCGTCCGCGCCGAACACGATCGCGGCGAGGTTGAGCACCTCCGCCCGTCCGAGGCCGTCCAGGACCCGCTCCGGCGGCACGGCCACCCCGTCGACCTCGACCTTCGCCACGCCCCTCGTGAGGTCGAGCGGCTTGACGGGGGTGACCGTCGCCTGCGAGGCGTCGACCGCCACCCACTCCTCGCCGAGGTCGGTCGTCACGGGCAGCACGAGCACGTCGGCGAGCGCGCCGCCGAGGACGGGCTCGGCCGTTCCGGTGATCCTCAGGACGCCGCCCTCGCGGACCCCGGACACCGCGCCGTTCAGGGCCACCGCGCCGATCGCCGAGCCGTCGGCCAGGCCCGGCAGCAGGGCGGCCTGCGCCTTGGCGCTCGACGCGAGGATCACCGCGCCGGCGAGCACGGTCGGCACGAACGGACCGGGGGCGACCCGCTCGGACAGCGCCTCGATGGCCACGGCCGCCTCCAGCAGCCCGTAGCCGGAGCCGCCGTGCTCCTCGGGGATGTGCAGGCCGAGCAGTCCCTGGTCGGCGAGGCCTGCCCAGAAGGCGGGGCGCTCCTCGGTTCCCGAGTCGGCGAGGACTCCGGCCGCGCCCCGCACCAGGTCGGCGGGGACGGCCCGCTCGGCCCATCCCGCCACCGACTCGCGGAGCGCCTCGTGCTCCTCGCTCAGCCCGATCGCCATGTGATCCTCCAGCGCTAGTCTGTGTAGAACCATATTCTAGAGGAAAGTTCGCCGGGTGGCAGTGCCGGGGCCGATTCCGGCGAGCAGTCCGTCAGATCGGGGTGACCGTCCAGAACAGCATGTCGAGGTCGCGGTACAGCTCCTCGCGGTCGTCCGGCACGGTGGCGAACAGCAGGGCCGGCTTCGTGCGGCCCGTGCCGACCACCATGACGAAGGCCTGCGCGGAGTGCTTCTCGCCGTCGATCCGGTACGTGGCCTTGTATCCCAGCAGCCAGCCCATGCCCCGCCGTACGGGCTGGGAGGCGGTCCAGGTCACCTTGGCGCCCTCGGGCTGGTAGCGCAGCGACCACCGGGCCGCCCGCGCCGCGACCTTGCGGTAGTCGTCGTAGGAGGTGAGGGCGCCCGGCGCCGCCCCCGGGAGCGGGGCGGACCCGATCAGCGCGAGCGGAAGCTCGGTGTCGCCCGCCCGCTGCCCGGACGCGAACGGCGGCAGGGTGTCGCCCGTCCACGGCCGGCCGAGCTTGGCGTAGCTGATCCCGGCCTTGCGATCGAGCACGTACGACGCGACGGCGGTGCCCGTGCCCGGGAAGACCGGCATGGGCCTGCTCGCGGGGACCTTCGGCAGCACGATCGGGGCCGGACTCGGCGAAGGGCTCGGAGTGGGGCTCGCCGAGGAGGCGGCGGCGGTGGCCGCCCCGGGCCCGCCGTCCGCGACCTCCGGCTTGTCCCCGGAGAAGACGAGGAAGACCACGACGACGGCGACGACGGCCACGAGGGCGGCCGCCAGCGTGTACACGAGCCGCAGCGGCAGCTCCCCCACCCGGGAACCCGCCTGGGAGCCCGGCCGGGACCCGGTTGCGCGCCCGGCACGGACCTCGTCACGCGCGCCCGGGCCGGGGGCCGGCGGCGCCGCGAGGTTCTCCGCGCTCACCCGGGGCAGCGGCGTGGTGGGGGCGTCGTAGTAACGGAGGAACGGCTGTTTCGGCCGGTCGTCCCCGGCCTGACGCGTACCGCCCTCCGCCATGCCCGCAGATTACGCCACAAATGGCAACAGAAGCGGATCGGCGGCGGACGTTCCGCCCCGCTCGCCGGAAATGCCCGCTCCGCACACGTGATGAGCTGGGCATTCGTCCGGCGTGCCGCCCGATCGCGGCGGGCGTGCCCGGGTACACAGGTCCCTATGGACCTTTCGGGGAAGGCCGTCCGGCTGGCGGCGGCCGCGCTGGTCGTGCTCGCCGCCTGCGGCTGCCAGGCGGGGAACGGCGGACGGGTGGGCGGGAACGCCACGGCGACGGCGGCGCCGCCGGCAACCGCGCAGACCCAGCCGGCGGTGCTGGAGTCCGCGTTCGAACGGGTGATCAAGAAGGTCCTCCCGTCGATCGTGCAGATCACCACCACGCAGGCCCTGGGCTCGGGGATCGTCTACGACACCGCCGGGCACATCCTGACCAACGCCCACGTGGTCGGGACCGCACGGGAGTTCCAGGTCACGCTGGCCACCGGCGGTCCGGCCAGGAAGGCCCGGCTGGTCAACACCTTCCCCGCGGGCGACCTGGCCGTCATCGCGGTCGAGGACGCCCGGGGGCTCACCCCCGCGACGTTCGGCCGCTCCGCCGAGCTGAAGGTGGGCCAGATCGTGCTGGCGATGGGCAACCCCCTCGGCTTCTCCGGCAGCGTGACGGAGGGGATCGTGTCGGCCCTCGGCCGCACCGTCTCGGGGGAGAGCCACAACGGCCGGCCCGGCGCCATCATCACGAACGCCGTCCAGACCTCGGCCCCGATCAACCCCGGCAACAGCGGCGGCGCGCTGGTGGACCTGACCGGCGCCGTCATCGGCATCCCGACGCTCGCGGCCGTCGATCCCGACCTCGGCGCGGCGCCGGGACTCGGCTTCGCCATCCCCAGCGACACGGCCACCGACGTGGCCCGGCAGATCGTCCGGTACGGCAGGGTGGTCAACAGCCACCGGGCCGCCCTCGGCGTACGGGTGGGCACGGCGGTCGACGCCGACGGCAACCCGATCGGCGTCGTGGTGGGGGCGACCACCCCCGGCGGCGGGGCCGAGAAGGCCGGCATCCGAGCGGGCGACGTGATCGTGAACGTCAACGGCACCGCGACCCCCTCCTCGAACGCCCTGTCCCAGCTGCTCGCCACCCTCAAGCCCGGCGACAAGGTGCGCGTCCAGGTGCGTCACCCCGACGGCGGCAACGCCACGGTCCCGGTGACGCTCACCGAGCTGCCGTCCACCGGCTGACGACCGCGACGGAGGCGGAAATCCTGACAAAGTCGTGGTAGATAGCCCGAATTCGCTTGGAGGTGCCGGACGGTGGCTTGTTACGGTCGTCGCGTGACCTCCCCCGACCTCACCCGGTTCATCGCCGGGCTGCCCAAGGCCGAACTCCACGTCCACCACGTCGGCGCCGCCTCGCCGCGCATCGTCGCCGGGCTCGCCGCCCGCTACGAGGGGTCCACGCCGCTGCCGGCCGACCCGGCCCTGCTCGACTCGTTCTACGACTTCCGCGACTTCGCCCACTTCGTCGAGGTCTACCTGCTGGTCGTCGACCTGATCAGGGAGCCCGGCGACCTGTGGGAGCTGTTCCACGGCATCGGCCGCGACCTGGCCGACCAGCGCGTCCGCTACGCCGAGCTGACCGTCACGCCGCAACTCCACTTCGCCCGCGGCTTCGCGCCCGAGGAGTTCTGCGAGATCATCGAGGACGCCCGGCGCAGCGTCGAGGCCGACTTCGGCACGGTGCTGCGCTGGTGCTTCGACATTCCCGGCGAGTACGGCGTCGAGGCGGCCGACAACACCCTGGCGGTCGCGCTGGACCAACGGCCCGACGGCCTCGTCAGCTTCGGGCTCGGCGGCCCGGAGGCCGGCGTGCCGCGCGGCCGGTTCGCCCCGCACTTCGCCGCGGCCAGGGCCGCCGGGCTGCACGTGGTGCCGCACGCCGGCGAGACCACGGGCCCCGAGACGGTCTGGGCCGCCATCCGCGACCTCGGCGCCGAGCGCATCGGCCACGGCGTGCACAGCGTCCAGGACCCGGCGCTGCTCGACTACCTGGCCGAGCACCGGATCACGCTCGAGGTCTGCCCCACCTCGAATGTGCGGACCAGGGCCGTGCCCACCCTGGCCGACCACCCGCTCCCGGAGCTGGTCAAGGCGGGCGTGCCCGTCACGATCAACTCCGACGACCCGCCGATGTTCGGGACCACCATCAACCAGGAGTACGCCGTGGCGGCCGACCTGCTCTCGCTCGACCGGGAGGGCGTCGCCGACCTGGCCAGGGCCGCCGTGCGGGCGTCGTTCCTCGACGACGGCGGCAAGGCGGCGCTGCTCGCGGAGATCGACGCGTACGCCACCTGATGGGAGTCCGGTCAGGCCGGCCCGATGTCGGGCAGCCGCCTGGGGGGCTCGTGCCCTGAGGTCAGAATTCGTCGGCGCCGGTGACCTGGGTGATCGTGAAGACGTGCCGGGAGGCCGCGCACACGGTCTCCAGCACGTGGACGGGCGTGCCGTCGGCCGCGTAGCTCGCCCGCAGGATCCGCACCACCCACTCGCCGGGGTCGAGGTCCAGCGTCTCGGCCTCCTGGGGGCTCGGCTCGCGCGCCACGAGGTGCTCCTCGGCCCGCCCGAACCGGTGGCCCAGCGCCTCGATGCCGGCCTGGAGGCTGGGCGTCACGAAGCCCGGCTCGCCCAGCGGCGTCCCGCCGAACAGGTCGAGGCGCAGGTAGCTCGTCGCGATACGCACGGGCACGTCGCCGGCCAGCAGCAGCTTGCGCCGCGCCAGCACCGGCTCGCCCGGCCCCACCTCCAGCGCCTCCGCGACGTCCACCGGGGCGGGCTCGGGCCCCACGTACAGCATCCGCCGGCCGGCGCTCACCCCCTGCCGCTCCGCCTCGGTCATGAACAGCGACGCCGAGCCCCGTACGGTGGGCTCCGTCGGCAGCGCCCGCCGCACCACGACCCTCGGCTTCCGCTCCGTCACCGCACCCGCCTCCCCTCCGGCACGCCCCGACTCTAGGCCCTTCCGGCCGCCCTCCGTCCGCCGGGAGCAGGGGGCACCCGGCCCCGGACATGAGAAAACCCGGCCCACAAGGAGCCGGGTGGTATATGCCTTCAGGCTACCAGATCAGACCTCCGGCGGAAGGGCGGCCGGACTCGTCACCAGCCCGGGGGCCGCGCGTACGCCTCGACGGTGTGCGGCAACTGGCACTTCTTCAGGTCTGCGGAGGTGAGCTGGTACCACCAGTGCCGTCCGACGCCGTCCGAGGCCTGACCGCGCAGGGCTCCCGCCAGGTACTTGCCACTCGGATTGACGAGGCCGAGCGGCACATGCCGCCGTGCCTGTTCGATGGGGAAACGCAGGTCGCTGTCGTTGGAGATGACGACGGCGCCGTCGACGGCATCCCTGAAGACGTCCAGCAACAGGTGTGAGGCCACGTTGACGTCGGAGCCCTTCTCCTCACGATAGGCGTAGGACACCATGAAGCTCGCGTCGCCGACGGGCTCGCCCGTCGCGTCACAGACCTGGACGGGCCACGCGGGACGCGCGACGACGGGCCTGCCTGCCCGGTCCCGTACGGCGAGTGGCGCGTACTTCACCCGGGAGACGTAGTAGCCGAACTCAATGTGATCGACGCTTCCAGCGGCTCGGAGGGCGTTGATGTAGACGCTCTGATCGCGCTGGCCCTCGGGATTGTCGGCGCCGTCGATGCGGACGGTGCAGTACACAACGCGCTCCACGCGGGCGCCGCTCCAGTTGGTTCTCCTGGCGACGAGTTCGGCCGCCAGCATGCGGATGTCCAGCCACCGCCAACCCGGCGTCCCGCGCCCACACAGACCTCGCGCGCCGTAGTAAAGGTTGTAGCCATCCACGTAGACGCCGACTCGCATGCGAGCGACGGTATCGGAACCGCCTGCTCTCCGTAGTCGGTACAGCGAGGACGGGGCTTACCGCTCGGGCGTCGTGCAGGGGGCCGGACATGGATCAGGGGCGGCCGGGTCGGCGGGGTCGCCGACCGGACCGCCCCTGGGGCGATCACAGCGTGGAGGTGGCGGGAATCGAACCCGCGTCCTTCAACACCAAGAAAGGGCTTCTCCGGGTGCAGCCTGTTACGTTTTTCTCGGCCCCGGTGATCTCACAGGCGAGTCGCCGACGGGCTCAGTCACTGTTTGATTTCCCGATCGACCCCGTGACCGGGTCTCTCGGTTGAGCCTCCTAGCGATGTCAGTTCCGGGCCGGAGGCGCTCCCGGGCTGACAGAGGTTCTCGCTGCTTAGGCGGCGAGAGCCAGAGTGTTCTGGCTGACCTCAGTGCTCTTGTTATTGGCACTTATTGTTCGCGGTCACAGTGTTGACGGGGTTATGTCCGCAGTCCCCGACCCGCTTCCCCTGACTTGCAATGCCGAAGTCGAAACCGGTCACCCCCTGTGGAGTTGTCAACCACGGCCTCACGGGCCGGGCACCCTCAGTTTACCTACGAGAACACCCCCGGCGCGACTCGGATTCCCGGCGCCGGCCGGGGACGGCGAAGCCCCCGGGAACGCGGCCGAAGCACGCGTCCCGGGGGCCGACCGGCAGGGTCGAGCCGGTCCGGACGGCAGGGCTCCCCCCGAGATGGAGCCCTGGTCTCATCACGGTGACTGAGCCCGCAACCCCCCAAGCGGGTCCCAGTCACCTAGAAAGACGCCGCGAGGCGCCCCGATGGTTGCTCGGGCCCCGGGCTTTTTTCAGGGCTGCAGGTTGGAGTCCCGGAAGAACGACCCGGCCATGGTCGCGGCGGTCCCCGGGTCGCCGCTCTCGGCCATCACGGCGACGGCCACGTCGCCCTGCCACCCGACGAACCACGACAGCGTGCGCCGCTGCTTCTTGTCCGTCTGGGTCACCTGGGACGCCACGCCGTACACCGTCCCGCCGGGGGCGGTGGCGGCGTGGGCCGAGCCGGAGGAGACACCGGCGCGCATCAGCGTGCGCAGCCTGCCCGTGACGGTGGCGTCGAGCGCGACCGGCCCGGGGGCGGGACGCGCGGACGGCTCCGACGTCGTGACCGGCTGCTCCGGCGAGAGCACGAGCACCGGCGGCCGCCAGGTGCCGGAGTCGACGGCGGCGGCGACCAGCGCCATGGACAGCGGGCTCACCCGCGCGCTCTGACCGGCGATCACCTTCGCCACCGCGGCGTCGTCGCCGGCGCCCGGCACCGAGCCGCTGAACGACCTGAGCGGCAGCCGCCAACCCGTCCCGATGCCGAACTCGGCGGCGCTGGAGGCGAGGGCCGGACCGTTGATCCGGCGGGCCAGCGACGCGAGCGCGGTCACGCAGCCCTGGGCGAAGTCGGTCTGGAAGCTCGGCGCGACCAGCCCCAGGATGCCCGGCTGGTGGAACCGGGCGCCGCCCACCGTGCGGTCGGCGCTGCACGGCACCTTCTGCTCGGGGTCGAGGCCGCCCTTGAGCAGCCCGTGCGCGGCGATGATCGAGAACGCGGTGCCGGGGGCGAACCTGCCCGCGAGCGCGTCCGTCTCCTGGTTGAGCTCGCTGGTGGACACGGCGAGGATCTCCCCGGTCGACGCCTGCACGGCGACGAGGGCGGCGGGGCGGGAGCCCCGCACGGCGTCGTCCCCCGCGCTCTGCATCCGGCTGTCGATCGTGGTGCGGACCTCGGTGTTCTGCCGGCCCGGCCAGGCCTTGAGCTCCTTGACCTGCTGCCACGTCTTGCTGTCGAGGATGACGATGCGGGTCTCGGTCGAGCCGGTGAGCTGGTCCTGGTAGGCCCGCTGCAGGCCGTCTCTCCCGATGGTGTCGCCCGCGCGCTGGGGGCCGCCGAGCTGCTGCTCCGCCTCCGCGGTGATCGCGGTGACCCGCCCGACGATCTGGACGGGCGACTTGGGGGCCACCGGCGGGTTGTCCGTGACGATCTCCAGCCCGGGGATGGCCGCGAGCTTGTCCTTGATCTGCTGGTACTTGTTGCGCCCGAACGTCGCGAGCGCGACGAAGTCCTGCGGGGGCGACGACAGGATCCGGCCCAGCAGGCGGTCCTGGGCGAAGCCGGTGACCCGCGACAGCTCCTCGCACAGCCGGCCAGGGTCCTTGATCTTCGCGGGCTTGACGCCGGCGACCTGGAGGGGCGTCTCGTCCTGCAGCGGGTTGCCGTCGCGGTCGAGGATCGGCTTGCGGCCGACGGGGACGGTCGCCACGGCCAGCCGCTGCCCCGCGTGCAGGTCGGGGTGGATCACGCTCGGCGACCACCGGACCTTCCACTCGCCGCCGACCAGGTGCAGGGGCAGGAGCCCGTCGTACTGCCAGAGCGGGTTGTTCTCACCGAGGTCGACCTCGGCGTGGAAGTCGGCCCGGCCGTCGTCGCCGTCGTGGGCGATGTCCTTGATCGAGAAGCGGATCGAGGCCGCGTCGAGCTGGAGCCGTACGTCCTCCAGCGCCCTGCGCACGGTGGCGGGGTCGCCGTCGGCGCGTCTGGCGGCGGCCGCGTAGTCGCCGCTCTGCCAGCCGAGCAGGAAGTCCCGGACGGCCTCGTGGGGGGACGGCTCCTCGAAGCAGCCCGTCAGCAGGGGCGCGGCCAGTCCCAGCGCGAGGACGGCGCGTACGGCCCTCGCGCGGGCGGACACGTGAACGGCCACGGCCTAGCGGCCCCCCCGGCGGCGGACCGCGTTCGACATGGCCCTGGACATCTCGCGGTTGGCCTGCTTCTCCATCAGGGTCTGCCGCTTGTCGTAGTCCTTCTTGCCCCGGGCCACGCCGATCTCGATCTTGGCCTTGCCGTCCTTGAAGTACATCGCCAGCGGGACGAGGGTCAGGCCGCGCTCGCGGAGCGAGGCCTCGATCTTGCCGATCTCCTTGCGGTGCAGCAGGAGTTTGCGGGTGCGCCGAGCCGCGTGGTTGGTCCAGGTGCCCTGGCTGTACTCCGGGATGTAGACGTTGATCAACCAGACCTCGCCGCCGTCGAGTGAGGCGTAGCCCTCGGTCAGGTTGGCCTTTCCCGCGCGCAGCGACTTGACCTCGGTGCCGGTCAGCACGAGCCCGGCCTCGTAGGTGTCGTCGATGAAGTAGTCGTGCCTGGCACGCTTGTTCTGGGCGATCAGCTTTCGCCCCGTCTCACGTGGCATAGAGGGAGCCTACCGTCGGCGCCGCGGGCGGGAACGACGTCCGGGGGCCGCGCCGGGCCCGGGACCGCACGGACACGTCGTCACACGCGCAGGTAGCGGCGCAGCGTGATGAACGAGGCGAGCACACAGATGACCACGCCGATGACCATCGTGAAGGTGATCACCCCGGCGACCGTGTTCCAGCCGAGCGGAGCGGCCATGTACGTCTGGATGCCCTCGAAGATGAGGATCTTCGTGATGATCAGCAGGACGGCCGCGAAGACGCCGCCGATCAGGCCCGCGATCAGGCCCTCCATGACGAACGGCAGCTGGATGTAGATGTTGGACGCGCCGACCAGCCGCATGATGCCGGTCTCCCTGCGGCGGTTGTAGGCCGACAGCCGGACGGTGTTGCCGATCAGCAGGGTGGCGGCGAACACCATCAGGATCGCGACGCCGAGCGCCATGTTGCGCAGCTTGCCCATGAAGCCGAAGACCGACTGCAGCAGCTCGCGCTGGTTGACGACGTTGGACACGCCGGGCTGGCCGCGCAGGCTGTCGGCGACGGCGGGGGCGCGGTCGGGGTCCTTGAGCTTCACGCGGAAGGACTCGGGCATGTCCTCGACCTTGGTCACCGAGAGCAGCAGCCGGTTGCTCTCGCTGGCCTGGAAGTTCTTGTACGCCTGCGCCTGGTCCTCGAACTCCACGCGCTCGACGTCCGGCATCTGCTGGATCGTCTGCTTGAGCGTGGCCTGCTCCTGCTCGGTGGTGGCACCCCTGTTCCGGCACGCGGGGAAGGAGGAGTTCTTGGTGCACAGGTAGACCGACAGCTCGACCTTGTCGGTCCAGTAGCCGGTCAGGGACGAGACCTGGGAGTTGATCATCAGTCCGATGCCGAGCAGCGCCATGCCGACCGCCACGGTGACGATGACGGCGATGGTCATCGTGAGGTTGCGGCGGAGGCCGATCCAGACCTCGGAGAAGATGAAGTTGGCCCGCATGGTCTCAGTTACTCCTAATACGCCTGGCCGTACACGCCGCGCGACTGGTCGCGGACGATCTTTCCGTCCTCGAGCTCCACGACGCGCTTGCGCATCGAGTCGACGATGGCGGCGTCGTGCGTCGCCATGAGGACGGTCGTGCCGGTCCTGTTGATGCGGTCGAGCACCTTCATGATGCCGATGCTCGTCGCGGGGTCGATGTTGCCGGTGGGCTCGTCCGCGAGGAGGATCATCGGCCGGTTGACGAACGCGCGGGCCATCGCGACCCGCTGCTGCTCGCCGCCGGACAGCTCCTCCGGCATGCGGTGGGCCTTGCCCTCCAGGCCGACGAGCTCGATGACCTCGGGCACCACCTTGCGGATGAACCGCCGGGGCTTGCCGATGACCTCGAGCGCGAACGCGACGTTCTCGTAGACGTTCTTGTTGGGCAGGAGCCGGAAGTCCTGGAAGACGCAGCCGATGCGGCGGCGCAGGTGCGGCACCTTGAAGTTGGACAACCGGGCCAGGTCCTTGCCGGCGACGTGGATCGCTCCGGAGTTGGGCCGCTCCTCCTTCAGGACCAGCCGGAGGAAGGTCGACTTCCCCGAGCCTGACGGACCGACCAGGAACACGAACTCGCCCTTGTCGACGTCCACGCTCACGTGGTCGAGGGCGGGCCGGTTTTGGTTCGCGTAGACCTTGGTGACATTATCGAAATGGATCACGGGCGCATCACGGCAAGCCAGTCTAGGGGTTGGGACGGCCGGCACGGGGGTCGCCGGTCACTTTGCGATGGATCGACGTTCCGTTTGGCCAGAGGCCAGTCTAGGGGTAACACTGGCATGGAACGTCCATAACGGAAACAAAACGATTGAGCCTAAGGTAATGGGGCGGTAAAGCTGCTATGAGCTGCGAACATCTGATCTGCGCGGCGTGCGCGGGCCCCGTGGTGGAGGGCCGCTGCCCCGTCTGCCGGGAGGGCCGCGCCAAGGTTCACCACCACGGTCTGGGCAACCTGTCCCCGGTCATCATCGCACTCGTCGTGCTGCTCGTGGTGGCCCTTGTCGCCCTGTCGCACGTGGGCGGCTACTGAGCGTCGGCGGTCTCCTGGCGGCGCATCCAGCGGATCTCGCCCTCGATGAACCCGTCGAGGTCGCCGTCCAGGACCGCGCTCGGGTTGCCCGCCTCCACGCCCGTCCGCAGGTCCTTCACGATCTGGTACGGGTGGAGCACGTAGTTGCGGATCTGCGTGCCCCATGAGGTGGTGGTCTCGCCGCGCAGCTCGTTCATCGCGGCGGCCTCCTCCTGACGCTTGCGCTCCAGCAGCTTGGCCTGCAGGACGGCCATCGCGGTGGCCCGGTTCTGGATCTGGGAGCGCTCGTTCTGGCAGGACACCACGATGCCGGTCGGCAGGTGGGTGATCCGCACGGCGGAGTCGGTCGTGTTCACGCCCTGGCCGCCCGGGCCCGACGACCGGTAGACGTCGATCCGCAGCTCGTCCTCGTTGATGTCGATGTGGTCGGTCTGCTCGACGACCGGCACGACGTCCACGCCGGCGAACGAGGTCTGCCGCCGGCCCTGGTTGTCGAAGGGGCTGATCCGGACCAGCCGGTGGGTGCCGTGCTCCCCGCGCAGCGTCCCGTACGCGTAGGGGGCCTTGACGGCGAACGTGGCCGACTTGATGCCGGCCTCCTCGGCGTAGGAGGTCTCGTAGACCTCGGCCGGGTAGCCCTTGCGCTCGGCCCACCGCAGGTACATGCGCAGCAGCATCTGGGCCCAGTCGGCCGCGTCGACGCCGCCCGCCTGCGAGTTGATGGTGACGAGCGCCTCGCGGGCGTCGTACTCGCCCGACAGCAGCGTGCGCACCTCGAGGGCGCCGACGTCCGAGCGCAGCGAGGCGAGCTCGCGCTCCGCCTCCCGCAGCGCGTCCTCGTCGGACTCCTCGGCGGCCAACTCGAACAGGACCGGCAGGTCCTCCAGGCGGCGCGCGAGCCCGTCGACGCGGTTGACCTCGCCCTGGATGTGGCTGAGCCTGCTGGTCACCCGCTGGGCCTGCTCCGGGTCGTTCCACAGGTCGGGCGCGGCGGCCTGCTCCTCCAGTTCGCCGATCTGCTTGCGCAGGGACTCGACGTCGAGCACGTCCTGGATGCTCCTGAGCGTGCCGGTAAGCTCGTTGATCTCTTCGGCGGGATCGATGGCTGCCACGTCTGTTAAGGGTACGCGAACGGACGACCCTGTCTGGTACGCGCCGCCACCGGCCGCTCCACGAGCCGGGGGACATGACTAGCATGTGGGTCGAGTGCACGGGGAGGGCTGGCGTGAGCGGGGTGGTTCGGCAGGCGCTGGCCGCCGCCCTGGCCTGCGCCGCTTTGGCCGCCTGCTCGGGCGGGGGCGCCGAAGCGCCCGCACCTGTCGTCTCGCCCAGCGCCGCCGCGGCCTCCGGCTCCGCCCCCGCGAGCCCGAGCGCCGGACCGCAGGCGCAGGCGGTGACGCCGGAGGAGGCCCGCAAGGCGCTCGACGCGTTCCTCGCGACCGACGACGTGGTCAGGGCCGCCGGCGCCGACCGGTGGACGCTCGCCCTGACGAGGGACGGCCAGCGGCCGATCACGATCGCCCAGGTCCACAGCCAGAACGGCCGGCCGCCCTCCTACACCTGGGGCGGGCGGACCGTCCTGGTCCCCCGGCAGCCCGCGGACCGGGCCACGCAGTGGTTCGCCGCGACCGCCGAGCGCCGCGGCTCCTCGGGCGAGGTCCGCACGGCCGTGCTGGCCTTCGTGCGCAACGGCCCGGACGGCCGGTGGCAGAACAGCTTCGAGTCGCTGCTCAACAAGGGACAGGCGGCTCCCGAGGTCGTCGTCGACCAGGAGGGCTACGCGACGGCCCTGGACACCCGCGACACCTCGGTGGCCATCACCCCCTCCCTGATGGGCCCGCTGCACGCCACGGTGGCCGAGGAGGGCGCGGAGGGGTACGCCTCGAGCCTCATCGCCCCCGGCCCGCAGACGACCGGCTACGCCGACGCGATCAAGCGGGAGCGGGCCCGGGTGAAGGGCGCCGACTGCATGACGTACGAGTCGATCTTCGCCTTCGTCCCGACGTACCCGGTGTTCGCCCTGCGCACCGACGACGGCGGCGCGCTCGTGCTCTACACGCTGACCCGCACGTCGAGCTGGTCGACCGACCAGGGCCTGAAGTGCGGCGAGGGCCGTCCCGTGCCGATCCCGGCGGCGGCGTCCTGGCTGCTGGGCAAGGACGACGTGCACATCGAGCAGCGGCGGCAGATCGTCGAGACCCAGCAGTACGTGGGCGAGGTCCCGTCGAAGGCGTCCACCGCGCCGGCGCGGATCATCGGCTACGAGGGAGTGGTCACCGGCGCGTCGAACCGGTGACCACCTCCCCCGCAGGACTCATCCCTCCACGTGCGGGAGGTTGCTCGTGGCCACGAGCGTGCGGACGGCGCGCAGCGCGACCGACAGCGTGGCCAGGTCGAAGGTGTCGCTCTCCCAGATCTCCGACAGCGTCTGCCGGGCCCGGTTGACC
The DNA here is from genome assembly GCF_000511135.2 of Microbispora sp. ATCC PTA-5024. NCBI lineage: Bacteria > Bacillati > Actinomycetota > Actinomycetes > Streptosporangiales > Streptosporangiaceae > Microbispora > Microbispora sp. ATCC PTA-5024. The sequence continues at coordinate 463,605 of NZ_KI866524.1, forward strand.
GCCGCCTGGTTGGCCTCGGTCCAGCTCGCCAGCCGCTCCTCGGGCGACAGGCCGGGCTTGCTGTGGATCAGCACGTCCCGGGTGAGCGTGGCGTGGGCCGCGTACAGGTCGTCGCGCAGCGCCGCCCTCGCGATGGAGTTCCACCGGTTGTCGCGGGGCAGCGCGATGACCCGCTCCCGCAGCCGGGCCAGCTGGAGGCGGTCGGCGAGGTCGAAGTAGACCTCGGCCACCTCGTTGACCGGCCTGCCGGTGTAGGTCGCGATCTCGACGAGGTCGAACGTCGAATACGCGGGGACCATCGAGGCGACCCGCTCGGCCAGCTCGTCCGGGACGCCGCGGGCGACGAAGGAGTCCCTGCGCTCCTCGTAGGCCACGAGGTCGGGCCCGGTGAGCAGCTTCGGCAGGTGCGGCGCGAGGCTCCGGGAGCCCTCCAGGAAGAAGCGGGCCGTGGAGGCCAGGTCGAGCGGCGGCCGGCGGTTGCCGAGCAGCCAGCGGGTGCCCCGCTCGGACAGCTTGCGGCCTTCCAGCAGCATGGCGAGCTTGGTGCCCGTGTCCACCTGGTTGTCGAGCTCCTCCACCTGGCGGACGAACGACGACAGGTCGAAGACCTCCCGGGCCACCAGGTAGGCCCGCACGATGTCGGCCGTCGAGGCGCCCGTCTCCTCGCCGAAGCGGAAGACGAAGCTGGTGCCGCCGAAGTTCACCACGTCGTTGACCACGCGGGTCGTGATGATCTCGCGGCGCAGCGGATGGGCGTCCATGTAGCCGCGCAGGCGCTCGCGCAGCGCCGACGGGAAGTACGACACCAGCCAGGAGGCCAGGTACGGGTCGTCGGGGATGTCCGAGCGCAGCAGCTCGGCGTCCACGACGAGCTTGGTGTAGGCGAGCAGCACGGCGAACTCGGGCCCGGTCAGCCCCAGCCCGGCCTGGCGCCGCTCGGCCAGCACCTTGTCGGACGGCAGGAACTCCAGCTCCCGGTTGACGAGGCCGGCCCGCTCCAGCCGCCGCAGGTAGCGCGAGTGGATGTGCAGCATCTCGGGGGCCTGCACGCGCGCCGCGGCGAGCACGACGTTCTGCGCGTAGTTGTCCTCCAGCACCAGCCGGCCCACCTCGTCAGTCATGTCGAGGAAGAGTTGGTTGCGCTGCTTGTCCGTCATCTCCCCGTCGCGGACGACCTGGTCGAGCAGGATCTTGATGTTGACCTCGTGGTCGGAGGTGTCCACGCCGGCCGAGTTGTCGATGAAGTCGGTGTTGATCAGGCCGCCGTTGAGGGCGTACTCGATCCGGGCGCGCTGGGTGAAGCCGAGGTTGCCGCCCTCGCCGACCACCTTGCAGCGCAGCTCGGACGCGTTGATCCGCAGGCCGTCGTTGGCCTTGTCGCCCGCGTCGGCGTGGGTCTCGGCCGTCGCCTTGACGTACGTGCCGATGCCGCCGTTCCACAGCAGGTCGACGGGCGCCCGCAGGATGGCGCTGATCAGGTCGTTGGGCGCGAGCGCCGAGACGCCGTCGGGGACGCCGAGCGCGGCCCGCATCTGCGGGGAGACGGGGATCGACTTGGCGGTCCGCGGCCAGACGCCGCCGCCCGCCGAGATGAGGGACCTGTCGTAGTCGGCCCACGAGCTCCTGGGGAGCGCGAACATCCGCTGCCGCTCGGCGAAGCTCCGGGCGGCGTCGGGCGACGGGTCGACGAACACGTGCCGGTGGTCGAAGGCGGCCACCAGCCGGATGTGCTCCGACAGCAGCATGCCGTTGCCGAACACGTCGCCCGACATGTCGCCGACCCCGGCGACTGTGAAGTCGGTGGTCTGCACGTCCACGCCGAGCGTGCGGAAGTGGTACTTCACCGACTCCCAGGCGCCCTTCGCGGTGATGCCCATCGCCTTGTGGTCGTAGCCGACCGAGCCGCCCGAGGCGAACGCGTCGCCGAGCCAGAAGCCGTACTCCTTGGCCACGTCGTTGGCGATGTCGGAGAAGGTCGCCGTGCCCTTGTCGGCCGCGACGACGAGGTAGGTGTCGTCGCCGTCGTGCCTGACGACGTCCGGGGGCGGGACGACCTGTCCCGCGACCAGGTTGTCGGTGAGGTCGAGCAGCCCCGAGATGAACTGCCGGTAGCAGGCGATTCCCTCGGCCGTCATCTCGTCGCGGCCGCCCGACGGCGGGCGCTTCACCACGAACCCGCCCTTCGACCCGGTCGGGACGATGACGGTGTTCTTCACCATCTGCGCCTTTACCAGGCCGAGGATCTCCGTGCGGAAGTCCTCCATCCGGTCCGACCAGCGCAGGCCGCCGCGCGCCACCTTGCCGAAGCGCAGGTGGACGCCCTCGACCCGGGGCGAGTAGACGAAGATCTCGTACTGCGGCCGGGGCAGCGGCAGCACGCTGATCGCCTGGGGGTCGAACTTCAGCGCGATGTACGGCTTGCGCGCGCCGGAGACGAACTGGCTGCCGCGGCTCCCGGCGTCGCGGCCCCCGCTCTCGGCCGGCTGGAAGACGTTCGTCCGCAGCGTGGCCTTGATCATCTCCAGGTAGGCCCGCAGGATGCGGTCCTCGTCGAGCGAGGCCACCTCGTCCAGCGAGGCGAGGATCTCCTCGTTGAGCGCGTCGCAGACCTCCGACCTGCCCTCGTCGGGGCGGCGGGGGTCGAGCCGGGCCTCGAACAGCCGCACCAGCAGCCGGGCCAGCCGGACGTTCCCCTGCAGCACCCGCTCGATGTACGACTGGCTGAACGTGCTGCCCGCCTGCCGCAGGTACTTGGCGTACGCCCGGAGGATCTCGGCCTGCTCCCAGGTGAGGCCGCCGGACAGCACGAGCGCGTTGAAGCCGTCGTTTTCCACCTCGTCGCGCCACAGCACGGCGAAGGCGTCCTGGAACAGCTGCTTGAAATCGTCGCGGTCCACCTCCGCCGAGGGGGTGTACCGGAGGCCGAAGTCGTAGATCCAGGCGTCCCGGGTGGAGGGGTCGTGGTCGCGGTCGATCGCGTACGGCCGCTCGTCCACCACCTCCACGCCCATCCGCTGCAGCAGCGGGAGCACGCGCGACAGCGAGATCGGCGCGCCGAGCTTGTAGAGCTTGAACCGCCGCTCCCCCTCGGCCGCGCCGTACGGCTCGTAGAGGTTCATCCCGATCTCGCTCGGGTCCTCGCCGAGCTGCTCCAGCCGCCTGAGGTCGGCCACGGCCGTACGCGGGGGGAAGTCGGCCTTGTAGCCCTCGGGGAAGGCCGTGCTGTAGCGGCGGACGAGCCGGGGCGCCTCCTCCTCCGTGCACAGCTCGTTGACGGCGACCGCGAGGTCGTCCTCCCAGGAGCGGGTGGTCGCGGCAAGCCGCGCCTCCAGATCCTCCAGATCCACCGGGGCCGGCGTCAGCGGCCTGCCGCGCTCGCCCCGGATCACCACGTGCAGCCGGGCCAGCGCGGACTCGCCGATCATCGTGCTGTAGTCGAGCGTGGTGCCGCCGAGGGCCTTCAGCAGGATCTCCTGCATCTTCAGCCGGACCTTGGTGGTGTAGCGGTCGCGCGGCAGGAAGATCAGGCACGAGATGTAGCGGCCGTAGTCGTCGCGGCGCAGGAAGAGCTTCACCTGCTTGCGCTCGCGCAGCCGCAGGACGCCGAGCGCGATCGGGAGCAGCTCGTCGACCGAGATCTGGAACAGCTCGGCCCGCGGGTAGGTCTCCAGGATCTCGATGAGGTCCTTGCCGTCGTGGCTGTCCGGCGAAAGGCCGGCCCGGTCGAGGACCTCGGCCAGCTTGCGCCGCAGCACGGGGATCCGGGAGATCGACTCGTTGTAGGCCACGTGGGTGAACAGGCCGAGGAAGCGCCGCTCGCCCACGACCTCCCCCTCGGGGGAGAACAGCTTCACCCCGACGTAGTCGAGGTAGTGGGGGCGGTAGACGGTCGCCCGGCTGTTGGCCTTCGTGACGATCAGCACCTGCTTCTCGCGGGCCTTCGCCCGCAGCTCGGCCGGCAGCGAGGCGAAGCTGTCCGAGCCGGCCTTGTCGGCCCGCAGGATGCCGAGGCCCGTGCCCGGGACGGCCCGGAGGCTCTCGCCCTCCTCGGTGTCCTCGAGGCGGTACTCCCGGTAGCCGAGGAACGTGAAGTGGCCGTCGGCCAGCCAGCGCATCAGCTCCAGGCTGTCCTCCACCCCGGCCGGGTCGAGCGGCGGCGGGTTGACCGCCAGGTCCTCGGCGGTCTGCATGGCGAGGGCCCGCATCTTGGCGAAGTCCTCGACGGCGGAGCGGACGTCGAGCAGCACCCGCTGCAGGTCGCCCTCCAGCTCCTTGAGCACGGTCGGGTCGGCCTGCCGGTCGATCTCGATGTGCATCCACGACTCGCGGATGACCTGGCCGGTGACGTTCTCCTTGCCGGGGCCGAGGAGCGCGCCCGTCATGTCCCTGCGGACCCGCATCTGGGGGTGGACGATCAGGTGGGTGCCCAGCTCGTGCCGGTCGAGCTCGGTGGTCACCGAGTCGAGGAGGAACGGCATGTCGTCGGTGACGATCTGGACGACGGAGTGGCCGGGGTCCCAGCCGTACTCCTCCAGCGTGGGGGTGTAGACGCGCACCAGGGCCCGGCCCTGAGGGCGGTGCTCGGCCAGGTTGCGGTGGGCCATCGCCGGGCCGAACACGTCGACCGGGTCCCGGCCGGCCAGGTCCTCGGGGGCGACGTGCTTGTAGTACCGCCGGAGGAAGGCCGGCACGTCCTCGCCCTCCGCCAGGTGCGCCCCCGGTGCGTTCGCGCATCTCTGCGCCGCCGTACGGAGAAGCTCGTCCAGCGCTTCATCCGATTCATCCTGATTTAGCGCCATATCGAGCGGCATGTCGCTACTCACTCCCTCGTGAGCCTTGAGATATCAAAGCCAGGCCCGTAGTTCCCAGAGCAGGGGAAAGAAATGCACCCGCGTTCGCCCCCTCAGGTACGGTGCCCCGGACGAGCCGCCCGTACCGGACTTCGTGCCGATCTGGCGTTCGACCATCTGGACGTGACGCATCCGCCACAGGGCGGCCGTCTCGTCGTGGGTGAGGAGGTCTTCGGCCAGTTCCCACAGATCGTCGTGCGATCCGCGATCCCGTGCCACGGCCAGCAGGGATTCCATGATCTCCTCGTCGGAGACGGCCAGGCCACGCTGGGAAAGAGCGGTGAGGTAAGCATCCCACAGCGTGGGTTCCGCGAGGCGCCGTCCGAGCCTCGCGATTTCCGCGTCGCTCGCTCCCCTCACCCGCCCGAGGTACGCCGGGTCCTTGATCCCGGAGATGAACTCGATCTCCCGGAACTGGACCGACTGGAAGCCGCTGGCCGGGGCGAGCACGGACCGGAACTCCAGGAAGTCCTGCGGGGTCATCGTCTCCAGGACCTGGACCTGGTCGACCAGGACCCGCTCGACGGCGTGGATCCGGCGGAACAGGTGCCGGGCGCGCCACAGGGCGCCTTCCATCATCGCGTCCCGGGCGCGTTCGAGCTCGTGGAGGAGGAGCTTGAACCACAGCTCGTAGACCTGGTGGACGGTGATGAACAGCAGCTCGTCATCGGAGCCCGACTGCGGGTCCTGCTGGGCGAGCAGGTCGGACAGGTGGAGGTAGGCACCGTAGGACAGACGCCCGCCGTCCTCGCCGAAACTGCGTGGCGGGGGCAGGGCGTCTCCGGTCCCGGCTCGCCTGTGCGGCGTCGCAGCCATGCCCCACTCCTCCGGTGGCCCGCCGCTTCCGGTCCCCATTGACCGGAGGTCCGGCACCACCGCACCCGATATCACCCCATATCGGCACAAACGTCAACTTGACGCGCTGCTCAGGGGCGGGTCCGCTCGGGGGACACGGAGTCGGACTTCAGGGCGTCGAGCAAGCCGGGCAGCTCCTGGTTCTCCAGGAGCTCGGCCCGGCACTGCGCGCATCCGTCGAGGTGGCGTTCGAACGCCTCGGTCTCGTCGTCGTCGAGCACTCCCAGGGCATAGGCGGCCACATCGAAGTGAGGCGACGACGCGGACATCAGCTGGCCACCCCCCTCTCTTTCAGGGCCGTGCGGAGCGCGCGCAGGGCGTAGAAGAGCCGTGACTTCACGGTACCCGGTGGGATGCCGAGAACCTCGGCGGCTTGGCTTACCGTACGGTCCCGTAAGTATGTCTCTTCGATAACTTCCCGGTGTTCGCTTGACAGCCCGCGCAGCGCGTCGGCGACCACTATGGCCGCCAGCGTCCGGTCGGAACCGTCCGGGACCGCGATGCTGTCCTCCTCGGGAGCCTCCACCTCCCTGGGCCGTACGCCGCGCCTGCGGCGCCCGTCGATCACGATGCGGCGCGCGACCGTCAGGAGCCACGCCCACAGCAGGCCGGGCTCCCAGGTCAGCTTCGCCGAGTTGCGCCAGGCACGCACGAGCGTCTCCTGGACGACGTCCTCTGCCCATTGCAGGTCGTTGCCGGTCGTCTTGCGCACGTGCCGCAGCAGCGGACCGCCGAACTCGCGGTACAGCTCCCTGATCAGGAGTTCATCGCGATCAGGGTCGTCGTAGTCATCGGGGTCCAGACGCACGAACCGGCTGTCGAGTTGTCGACGCACGCGCACATATTTGCACCGGGGTTACTCCCACGTACACCACATCCGTAACTCCAGTCATTTCTGACTATTTGGTGAACCCTCCTCCGAGACCGCCGCGTACCTCCCACCGAAGGTCACGAAAGGAGGCACAATGCGGTTCCGGTTCGGGGAACTCCTGGTGTTCGGCGTCTTCCTCTTCGCCGCGGCCGTGGCGGTCGTCGTGGTCGTCCCACGGAGCGAGGCGTCCCAGGCCGGCTGGACGCAGACCCCCTACGGGCCCCTGGGACCCGCCGACCGGGATCTGCTGGTCCGGGTCCGGTGGGCGGGCCTCTGGGAGATCCCCGCCGGCCGCTGGGCGCAGGATCGCTCAGAGAACCAGAAGGTCAAGGACGTCGGCATGCACCTCATGACCGACCACACCAAGCTCGACGCCGAGGTGCGGGCGCTCGCCGCCAAGCTGGGCGTCCCGCTGCCGGACACCCCCAACCCGGACCAGCGGCACTGGCTCGACGAGCTGTCCCACAGCCGGGGCCCCCAGTTCGACCAGATCTTCGCGGACCGGCTGCGCAACGCGCACGGCAAGGTCTTCACCGTCGTGTCCGCCGTACGGGCCGGGACGCGCAACTCGCTGGTCAGGGACTTCGCGACGGAAGCGGTCCAGGTGGTCATGAAGCACATGTCCCTGCTCGAGAGCACGGGACTCGTCGACTACTCCACGCTGCCGACACCGTCGACGGTCTAGCCGTCTCGGCAAGGAGGAACCATGCGAAAACGACTGATGCTCGCCCTCTCGGGCGTGCTGCTGGCGGGCGCCCTCGTGGGCGTCGGCCGGCCTGCCTACGCCCACTGCGACCCGGCCGTCCAGGGCGCCGAATGCGAGGACGTGGGGCCCACCCTGGAGGACTTCGTCGACATCCGGCAGGTCCCGCCGGGCAACACGGGCGTCCGCGCGGGCCGGGGGTCGTTCACCGCGCGCTGCGGGCGCAACGAGAACGGCCACCGCAACTCCGACAACTTCATCGTCGCGCCCGGCGTGTCGAACGGTGCCCACCACACCCACGACTACGTCGGCAACCTGACGACCAACGGCTTCTCGACCGACGAGAGCCTCGCCGCCGGCGGGACGACCTGCCGGTTCGGCGACAAGTCGGCGTACTTCTGGCCGGTGCTGCGCAGCAGGGCGGGCCTGGGAGGCCAGGCGTCGGCGTCGCCGAGCGCGCGCCCGTCCCCCTCGCCGTCCACGGGCCAGGGCCGGAACGGCCAGAACGGCCAGAGCCGGCGCGGCCAGGACCAGAACGCGCAGAACGGCCAGACGCAGAACGGCCAGGCCCAAGACGGGCAGACGCAGAACGGCCAGGCCCAGAACGGCCAGGGTCAGAACGCCGACAACGCCCAGGACGCGCAGGACCAGGCCGCCGGCCAGGATCAGGGGACCGGACAGGACCAGCAGAACACCCAGGACCAGAACGCGCAGAACGCGCAGGGCCAAAACGCGCAGGACCAGGCCGATCAGAGCCAGGCGTCCCAGGGGCAGGCGTCCCGGGGCTCCGCGCAGCAGGGCGCGGGCGACGAGGGCGCGGCGCACGCGGACGAGCCCGGCGGCGCCGGCGACGGCAACGTGGGGACGATCCTGCAGGCCCGTTCGGTCACGCTGCAGTTCCGCGGCAACCCGGCCGCCCGTGTTGTGGCGATGCCCCGCTTCCTCCGGCTCATCACCGGCGACGCCAAGGCGGCCACGAACGGCGGCGCCAACGCGCGGGCCCAGTGGAGCTGCTCCAGCTTCACCAACCGGTTCACCGCCAAGTACCCCCTCTGCCCGAGGGGCAGCCAGGTGCTGCGGGTCCTGGACTTCCCGAGCTGCTGGGACGGCCAGAACACCGACAGCGCCAACCACCGGACGCACGTCGTGTTCCCCGGCGCGAACGGCGCCTGCCCGGCCGGCACCAAGGCGATCCCGCAACTGCGGATGACGCTCGCGTACTCGGTCCCGAGCGGCCCGTCGTTCGCCGTGGACAGCTTCCCCGAGCAGGAGCACAGCCCGGTCACCGACCACGCGGACTTCGAGAACGTGATGCCGTCCCGGCTGATGAGCGCGGTGGTGTCCTGCATCAACCGCGGCCTCCGCTGCTGACGGCACGACCAGGGAAGCCTTCGACGTGCCGTTCCCCGTCCGGTCCTTCGCAGACCACCCCCGCCTGAGGACGGGGAGCGGCGCCCACCGGTCCCGAGTCAGCACCCTCACCAACTCGTCACCGGTTCATCCGACGGAGGAATACGTGCCCCAACGACGGGCTCCCCGGCACAACCGGCCGGACTCCGGCCTCGACCTCGACAGCCGCGGCGTGCGCATCGGCCTCGGCGCCGTGGTCACGCTGGTCTTCAGCGGAGGGCTGCTCGCCGCGAGGAGCGAGACGGGCGCCCAGTACCTGGCCGAGGCGCAGGCCTTCCTCACCTACTACGCGGGCGTCGTGTCCCTCGTCGCCCTCACCACCACGGTCGCGCTCGGCCTCGTCGCGACCGACCGCGTCGTGCTGCCGATCCGGCACCGCGTCGCCGCGCAGCTCGTGCACCGGGCCGCCGCCCTCATCGGCGTCGGCTTCCTGGTCGTGCACATCGGCATGAAGATCGCCGCGGGTCTCGTCCCCGCGTACGGTTCGGTCGTCCCGAGCACGAACCTGTACGTCGGGATGGGCGCGGTCGCGTCCGACCTGATGATCGTGGTGATCACCACCGGCGTGATGCGCGGAAGGTTCGCCCAGGCGGAGCGCCCCTGGGCGTGGCGGATCGTGCACGACCTCGCGTACCTCGCCTGGCCGCTGTCGATCCTGCACGGCCTGGCCGCCGGCCGCGCCCCCGCGGCCTGGGTGAGCTGGAGCTACGTGGTCTGCCTCGTCGCCGTCGGCGCGGCGCTGCTGCTGCGGGTGGTCGCCGCGGCCCGGCCCGCCAGAGCGCCGAAGGCCGAGCAGCGCGAGCAGCGGCCCGCCCGCACCACCCTGCCCCGGCAGGCCCCCCAGGCCGTACCCCGGCCGGTCAGCGTCCTTCGCCGTACCGGCACCGACGACGCCGCCGCGGGCGCGGCGGCGCGCAGGCCCCAGGACACCAGGCTTCGGAGGATCGTGTGATTCCCTACCGCGTCTCCCAGGTGAGGCGGCTCGGCCCCGCGCGGCTGACCGCCGGGCTCGACCAGCACCGCCGTCTCGACCTCAACACCCACTACACGTTCCACGACCAGCTTCCCGGGGAGACGGTCGACGCGCTCATCGGCATGACCGAGGAGGTGGACCTGCGGGGACGCGGCGGCGCCGCGTTCCCGTTCGCCCGCAAGCTGCGGGCGGTCGCCGCGCGGGCCCGCGACAGCGACACGATCGTGCTGGTCAACGCCGCCGAGGGCGAGCCGGCCAGCATGAAGGACAAGATGCTGCTCACCCGCGCCCCGCATCTCGTCCTGGAGGGGGCGCTGCTCGCCGCGAGCGCGCTCGGGTCGAAGGAGGTCGTCGTCGCCGTCGCGTCCGGCGACCTCGCCGAGGCGTCGGTGAGCGCGGCCGTCGCCGAACGCGGCCTGGAGGGATACGTCCGGATCGCCGGAATCCCGGAGCGGTTCATCTCCGGGGAGGGCGGCGCGCTCGTGCGGGCCGTCAACGGCGCCGCCGGGCTGCCCCCGGGGCGCAGGACGCGGTCGAGCGACAGCGGCGTGTACGGCCTGCCGACGCTGCTGTCCAACACGGAGACCTACGCCCAGCTGGCCGTCCTGGCGGAGCTGGGCCCGGAGGAGTACGCCTCCGTCGGGACCGTGCAGGAGCCCGGCACCGTGCTGCTGACGGTCGGCGGCTCGGTGGTCGTCCCCGCGGTCGTCGAGGTGACGCCGGGCGTCCCGCTCGCCGCCGTGCTCGACCTGTGCGAGGCGAGCGTGGGCGATGGCGTGCTGCTCGGCGGCTACCACGGCAGGTGGCTGTCGGCGGCCGACGCGTACGGCGCGATCGTGTCGCGGCGGGGCGCCGCCGAGGCCGGGGGCGAGCTGGGCGCGGGCATCGTCGTCCCTCTTGGCGGGGACACCTGCCCGCTCGGCGAGACGACCCGGGTGGCGAGCTACCTGGCCGCCCAGTCGGCCGGGCAGTGCGGGCCGTGCCGGCTCGGCCTGCCCGACCTCGCCCGCGCGATGGCGGACGTCGAGGACGGGTCGCCCGACGGCCCCGACATGGTCCGGCGCGCCGCGGCGGCCGTGAAGGGGCGGGGGGCGTGCTTCCACCCCGACGGCTCGGCCCGGTTCGTCCTGTCGGCCCTGGAGGCGTTCGCCGAGGACGTGGAGGAGCACCGGCTGCACGGCACGTGCGGGCGGCCGGTCACGGAGGTCCTCCCGCTGCCGATCGTGGACGAGGCCGACGTCCGGCTCGTCGTGGACTGGACCCGCTGCGCCGGCCACGGCCTGTGCGCGCACCTGGTGCCCGAGCTCGTCAAGCTCGACCACCACGGTTACCCGGTGTTCATGGACGGCGGCGTGCCGTCCTGGCTGCGGGGCGAGGCCCAGAAGGCGGTCGAGATGTGCCCGGCGCTCGCGCTGCGCATCGGGACGAAGTGATGTCACTGTAACCAACCGAAACGGATCACGGCACGTCTCACGAGGTAGTTGATCGCCTTGGAGATGACCATGATTGACAGACGAGCCTTCCTCCGCGTCTCGGCCATGGCCGGGACCCTTGCCGTGTCCGGAACCGCGGCGGCCGCCGCCGGCCCGCGCACGCCCGACTGGGCGGCGCTCGGCCATGGGCTGGACGGGCGCCTGATCCGTCCCGGTGACGCGTCGTACGACGGCGCCCGCCGTCTTTTCAACGCCGGTTTCGACGCCGTGCGCCCGGCCGGGATCGCCTACTGCACCACCCCGGCGGACGTGGCGGAGTGCCTGGCGTTCGCCCGGAGGTACGGCGTGCCGGTGACCTCCCGGTCGGGGGGTCACAGCTACGCCGGCTGGTCGACGGGCAAGGGATTGGTCATCGACGTGTCGCCGATGGCCAAGGTGTCCTACTCCGGCGGCCACGCCACGGTGGGCGCCGGGGCCCGGTTGGTCGACGTGTACGCGAAGCTGGCCGCGCACGGCGCGAGCATCCCGGCGGGCAGCTGCCCGACCGTGGGCGTGGCCGGCCTGACGCTGGGCGGCGGCATCGGCGTCGTGTCCCGCGCGTACGGGCTGACCTGCGACGTGCTGGAGTCGGTGCAGATCGTGACGGCGGACGGGCGGACGCTGACCTGCTCCCCCACCTCCCACCCCGACCTCTACTGGGCCTCCCGCGGGGGCGGCGGCGGCAACTTCGGCGTGGCCACGTCGTTCACGTTCCGGACCCACGCCACCCGGGACGTCACGGTCTTCTTCCTGCACTGGCCCTGGGCAAAGGCCGCGGCCGTGCTCAGGGCGTGGCAGGCGTGGGGGCCGGCGGCGCCGGACGCCCTGTGGTCCAACTGCCACCTCAACCACGACCCCTCGCCGGACGTCATGGTGGGCGGCCTGTACCTCGGGAGCAAGTCCGGCTGCGAGCGGCTGCTGCAGCGGCTCGTGGACCGGGTCGGCAGCGGGCCAACGTCACGGTTCGTCACCGCGTCCGCCTACGACCACGCCATGATGATCATGGCGGGCTGCTCGGGGCTGTCGGTCGGCCAGTGCCACCGCCCCGGCAGCCTGCCCGGCGAGACCGCGAACGGCCGCCTCGTGCGCGACTCCTTCTCGGCCAAGTCGCACTTCGCGTACGCGCCGCTGTCGTCGGCGGGAGTGAAGGCCCTGCTCGCCCAGGTCGCGGCCGGCGGCCGGCACTCGGTGCTGCTCGACGCGCTCGGCGGCGCCGTCGCACGGGTCCGCCCCGACGCCACCGCCTTCCCCCACCGCAAGGCCCTCTACAGCGTGCAGTACTACGCCCACCAGTCGGGCGCCGCCGCCTGGACCCGCGCCGCCCACGCGGCCATGCGCCCGTTCTTCGGCGACCACGCGTACGTCAACTACGTCGACCCCGAACTGAAGGACTGGCGGCAGCAGTACTACGGCGCCAACGCCGCCCGCCTCGCCCGCGTCAAGGCCGCCTACGACCCCGGGCGGCTCTTCCGCCTCCCCCAGGGCGTGTAGCGGCTACATGTCGTCGGGCAACAGCCGGAACGCCTTGTGCGGGGTCATGGGGCGCACGGCGCGGAAGTCACGACGGTCGAGGGTCAGGAGGGCGTCGGTGCGGTACTCCGCGGCCAGCACGACGTTCACCGCATCGGCGAGGTCGAGGTGCAGATCGGCATAGCGACGCCGTACGGCGGATGCGGTCTCCAGGATCTCGGTGGAGACATCCGGGATCTGGAACCGCAGGCGGCGCGCGTTCCAGAGGATGAACGCGATGATCTGGAGCCGGGCCTCGGAACCGAAACGGACCTTGGCCATGTGATCGACTTCCGCCAGCACCAAGGGAGAGATGACGACGGTTCCGGCCTCGCGGAGCACCCTCTGACAGTCCGCGCTCTCGGCCGCGTTCCTATCGGAGGCGGCGATGACGCCGGAGGTGTCGGCGACGACGATCACCTGCCGGCGGCTCTCTCGGCCATCACCGAGGTGACCTCGTCGCCGGTCACCGGCTTGCCGCTGCCTTCGAAGGTGGGCCAGTCCAGCGGTTCGTCCCACACACGGTTCGCCATCGCGGCCAGATGGATCCCCTCGCGAATGATCTCCGCCTCGGCGATGCCCCGGCGCTTGGCGGCCTCCTTGATGAGAGCGAGGTCCTCAGGATCGGCGTAGACATTCGTTCTCTTCATCGACATGTACCAACGCTAACACACGTACACCTTCCCTCGAATCTAGGCGAGGGTGCGGGGGAGGCCGAAGTACGGCCCGACGGTCGTCTCGAAGTGCGTGATCTCGCACACGCGGTCGCCGGCGAGGCCGGCCACGAGGAGCCCCGTGAAGCGCAGGACGCCGGTCACCGGATCGGGGACGTACTGGCCCCACGCCGGCTGGCCGTTCGCCCGAACCGGCTCCATCCGGGCGATCCCCTGCCGGTGTGCGCCGATCGCGGTGAAGAACCGGTGGGCGGCCTCGGCCCCGCGGTACTCGAACGGCAGGGGCGGCATCCGCACCCACACGTCGTCGGTCATCAACGCGACGAGCGCCTCCACGTCGTCCCCGGTGAAGGCCGCGGCGAAGCGTTCGGCGAGCGCGCGCTCCTCCGGCCCACCCGCCGGCGGCGGCGGGCGGTCGGCCGAGCGAGCCGCGTCCATCGTCGCCCGGGCGCGCTTGAGGGCGCTCGCCACGGCGTCCTCGGTCAGCCCGAGCAGATCGGCGGCCTCCCTCACCCGGTACCCGAGCACGTCGCGCAGCAGCAGGACCGCGCGCTGGTTCGGCGGCAGCAGTTGAACGGCGGTCACGAACGCCAGCGAGACCGCCTCGCGGGATTCGAACCGGGCCTCGGGCCCCGGCGCCTGGTCGGGCAGGTCGTCGAGCAGGAGATCGGGATAGGGCTGAAGCCACGGCGTGTCACCCAGACGGGACGGCTCCGGCGGCGGAGCCGGGAGCGGCGTCGCGGCCATCGGGCGGCGGGCCGACGTCCGCAGCATGTTGAGGCACCGGTTGGTGGCGATGCGGTAGAGCCAGGTGCGGACGGACGACCGACCCTCGAACCCGCTCAGGCCGGCCCAGGCCGACAGCAGCACATCCTGCAGCGCGTCCTCGGCATCCTGCAGCGATCCGAGCATGCGGTAGCAGTGCACCTGCAGTTCGGCGCGGTGCGGTTCGACCAGCGCCGCGAACGCGTCGCGGTCGCCGGCCCGGGCCCGGTTGAGCAGTTCGGCCGACATGGGTCACCTCCGTTTTCATCGTCTCCCCGATACCGACACCGCCGCCCGCCGGAACCGGTCGCCCTGGGACCGCCCGGTTTCGGGCGGCCGCTCTGTCTGTCCGAGTGCAAGCCCGAAAGTCGGAACCGAACGGAGAACGACACCATGCCGATGTCGGAGAACAGCGTCGCCAACAGGATCGTCCTGGTGACCGGCGCCAACCGGGGCCTCGGACGCGCGCTGGTCGACGAGGCCCTGCGCAGAGGCGCCGCCCGCGTGTACGCCGGGACGCGGCAGCCGCTGGCGCACCCCGACGAACGTGTCACGACGCTGAACCTGGACGTGACCGACGAGGCGGGGATCCGGGCCGCCGCGAAGAGCGTCGAGGCGCTCGACGTCCTGGTCAACAACGCCGGCCAGTCCGTCTACGACGACCTCGCGGACCCCGCGTTGCTCGAGAGGCACCTGGCGGTCAACCTCTTCGGCCCGTACGCCGTCACCCAGGCGTTCCTGCCGCAGGTGACCCGGGCGCGCGGCGCCGTCGTCAACGTGCTGTCGCTGGCGTCCCTCGCGTCCGTGCCCGTGATGCCGGCGTACTCGATCTCCAAGGCCGCGGCGTTCTCGCTCACCCAGTCTCTGCGCGCGCTGCTCGCGCCGCGCGGTGTGCGGGTGCACGCCGTACTGGCCGGTCCGCTGGACACCGACATGTCCCGCGACCTCGCGATACCGAAGGCCGCTCCGGCCTCGGTCGCCCGGGCGATCTTCGACGGCGTGGACGCCGGGGAGGAGGAGATCTTTCCCGATCCCATGTCGGCGTCCCTGGCGCCGGGCTGGGCCGCGGGCGGGGTCAAGGCGCTGGAGCGTGAGAACGCCGCCCTGCTCGCGGCGTCGCACTGATCCGGTAACCGCCGCGAGGCCTTTCCGCTGGCGCGCTCGGCCGTGATCAATAGGATCGTGATGACCTGACCATTCCAGGACATCCCAGCGGGGGCGAGCGATGTCGCGAACCGGCGTGAGCGGCGACGGGAACACCGGAAACGACGACGGCGGGCCTGGCTTATCCCACGGGGATCGGCCCGGTCCGCCGCCCCCCGGCCGGGAGGGCCTGACCGCCGGCGACCCTGCCCAGGTGGGGCCGTACCGGCCGCTGCGCAGGCTGGGCCAGGGTGGGATGGGCGTCGTCTATCTGGCCGAAGCACCCGACGGGACGCGCGTGGCGGTCAAGCTCCTCCACCCCGCGGTCGCGGCCGACCCCGGCTTCCGCCGCCGGTTCCGCCGGGAGGTGGAGGCGGCCAAGCGGGTCGCCCGCTTCTGCACGGCCGCCGTGCTCGACGCGGAGACGGACGGCGAGACCGCCTACCTGGTCACCGAGTACGTGCCCGGCCCGACCCTGCGGGAGGCCGTCCAGCGGGAGGGCCCGCTGCGCGGCTCCAGCCTGGACGGGCTCGCGGTCAGCGTCGCCGTCGCCCTTCAGGCCATCCACGCGGCCGGGATCATCCACCGCGACCTGAAGCCCGGCAACGTCCTGCTCTCCCCCGTCGGGCCCAAGGTGATCGACTTCGGCGTCGCCCATCTGGCGGACGTGGACGGCCAGACGAGCAGCGCGATCGTCGGCACGCCGTCGTTCATGTCGCCCGAGCAGCTCTCGGGCGGCCCGCTCACGCCCGCCTCGGACGTCTTCGCCTGGGCGGGCACGATCGCGTACGCGGGCACCGGCCGCGCGCCGTTCGGCGGCGAGTCCCTCCCCGTCGTGCTCCATCGGATCCTCAACGCGGCGCCGGACCTGTCCGGCCTCGACGGGCCACTGCGCCGCCTGGTGGAACGCGCCCTCGCCAAGGACCCGGCCGAACGGCCGGCCGTTCAGGAGATCCTGGACGCCATCACCGGTTCGTCCCCGGTTGCGGAGCCGCCGGTCGGCGGGAGAGACCGCCGCCGGGTGCTGGCCGGGGCCGCGGCCGGGGCGGCCGGGCTGGCGGTGATCGCGACGGTGGCCATAGTGGGGCTCTCCGGCGGCGACACGCACACCTCGGCGTCCGCGACCTCCTCCGCCACCGCGGCCTCCGGGAGGCCCACGCCCACCGCCCCTGAGGTCTCGAGGGGGTCGGCTCCGGCGGCACCTACTCCGGCCGCGTCACCGGCTCCGGCGGGCGGTGGCGGGGGCGGCAACCCGCTGCGCGAGCCCGGCGTCCGGTTCGCGTACGCGTCGGATCCGGACGCGCGACGGCAGGCGGACGTCTGGGACGCGCGGGGCAGGAAGGCCGACGCCGCGCTGATGCGCGCCCTGGCCGCGGTGCCGCATCCCGTGAACCTGAACCTGCCGGCCGCCGAGGCCGGGCGCACGGTCGCGTCCACCGTGCGGCTGGCCACCGCCCATCACGCCGTTCCCGTGTTCGTGACCGATCACGTCCCGATGAAGGACTGCTCCCAATGGGGGGAGCCGGACGAGCGCTCCTACCGCGCCTGGATCGATCGGGTGGCGAAGGGGATCGGGCAGGCGCGGGCGGTGGTCGTGCTGGAACCGAACAGCCTGACCAGGCTTCCCGGCTCGGACAGTTGTTCGTCGGGGGGCGAGGCGGGCGCGGCCGAGCGCTACCGCGAGCTCGGCTACGCGGTGGACCGCCTGAAGAGGCTTCCGCACACAGCCGTGTACCTCGACGGCGGCATCGAGGGCTGGCCCAGCCTCGTCGAGATCGCCGGCAGGCTCGTGAAGGCCGGGGTGAAGCGAGCCGACGGCTTCTACCTGAACACCGCGGACTACCAGGAGACCGACGGGCTCCTCCGGTACGGGGAGAGCCTCTCGCGATGCCTCTACCTGAAGATGGACAATGCCGGCAGCGCCTGCACCGGCGCCGAACTGGACGCCATACCGGCCGGTGCGCCCCTGACCCACTTCGTCGTCGACACCAGCCGCAACGGCAAGGGCGGCTGGACCCCGCCCCAGGGGAAGTACGCCGACCCGCAGATCTGGTGCAACCCTCCCGGCCGCGGCGTCGGCCCCCGCCCCACCACCGACACCGGCAACGACCTGGCCGACGCGTACCTGTGGCTCCGCTCCCCCGAGCAGTCGAACGGCCAGTGCACCCGAGGCGGCAAGGGTCCCCAGGACCCCGTCTATCACCAGATCGACCCGGTCGGCGGCACCTGGTGGCCGGTTTTGGCTCTCGACCGCGCCCGCCACGCCGTCCCGCCACTGCGCTGAATCTTCCCTGGGAGGTCGGGACATCAAGCCCGCGTGGAGCGCACCTCCTTCCCGCCCGGCTGTCAAGGCCCGCGAGGACATGGGTTGGGCGTGCCCGTGGCATCGGGCTGGGAGATCAGGACCGCTGGTAGTCGCGGGCGGCAGCGTGCGTGAGATACCACTGACACGGCCGGGAAGCTGGACTAAGCTAACTTAGCTAAGGAGGTCAGCATGTCTGAGGGCGCTTCCGAGCAGTACAACATCCACGAGGCGAAGACGAACCTGTCGCGCATCATCGAGCGGGTCGAGCACGGCGAAGAGATCGTCATCAGCCGCGCCGGGCGTCCCGTTGCCAAAGTCATTCCGTTTCCCACGAAGGTGAACCGGCACGGGAGAGGCTCCTTGAAAGGAGTGCTCCGTCTCGCTGACGACTGGGACTCGCCTGAGGTCAACGATGCGATCGCCGATACGTTCGGTTTGATGCCGTGAGAATCCTCCTCGACACCCACGTCGTCCTGTGGTGGTTGAGCGACGATCCCACACTCGCCGACGAGACCAAAAGCATGATCGACGAGGAGCCGGATGTCTTTGTCAGCCCCGCCACCTTGTGGGAGGTGGCTATCAAACAGAGCATCGGCAAGCTCGCGGCACCCGATGACCTAGTGGAACGCATACGCGACAGCGAATTTCGGGAGCTGCCCGTCCGATTTGACCATGCCATCGAAGCGGGACGGCTCCCTCTCCTCCACCGCGACCCCTTTGATCGCCTGCTCGTCGCTCAGGCCCGTTGCGAGGGGCTCTCCCTGGTCACCAGGGACGGTCACATTCCCAAGTACGACGTCCCTGTGATTACGGCCTGAAACCGTTCCCGGCGCGTCAGCCGTGCAGCATGGGTGGCAATGCCGGGCATGGCACCTGTGTCCGTCGTGAGGCGAAGTGGTCAAAGGTCGTCAACCCGCCCATCTGCGGCGGACTGGACCCCGAGCCGTCCAACGGTCAGTGCACCCGGACGGCCCCGGTCCAGAGAATCCCGTCTGCCGCTGAGTGACTAATGTGATCAAGAGTGCGCATCTTCTCTTCCCTAGCGGTGCGGCGTTGGCCAGAATGCCGCCATGGCGAAGGTCAGAGAGTTCTTCGAAGACAAGAAGGCTTCGGTCTCGCATCCCACGGTGGTGGACTGCGGATATCAGGTGGTCCATACGAGTGAGGGCGTATTCCTCCAGCTCAGCACCTACGGGTCGGACCATCGACAGACTCAGAAGAAGACCAGTCAAACCCTTCAACTGGACCATGAGCACGCCGCTCAGCTCCTCCAGATACTTATCGCCGCTTTCCCCAACCTCCAAGGGAGCGTTCCGGAGGAGGCCCCTTAGCCTGCGGCTCCCCGCGTTCTCCCAGCCCTGTTCAAACTGATCGGCATGTCACTCATGATCTCGAAGATTCTTGACATCCAGCGATGGGACGCGCGTCTCTTCAGGAACCCGTCCACAGACGGCGCGCGAGGTAGATGCAGCGCTCACGGCAAAGACTCGTGCAGCCGTCCGGCCACCGCCTACGTCGCTCTGTCGGACGCAAGAACGGAACGCAAGGAGTGGGGTGCCTGCGACGAGTGGCTCTCCACCAATGCGGCCGCGGTTGAATTCCTGATCGCGCATCCCCTGGACTGAAGAGAAGATCCGCGCCGTTGACAGCCGGTGGCGCAGCGGTTTGATGTTGGCCGAGGCCGCCTCACAGCCCTAGCCAGGTGCTCGTTCAGATCCGCGAGCCGAATCTCGTCAACCTTCCAAAGGTGTGAACCGATGGAGGGCCAGCTGTAAAAGTGCCGGGTCGGGGTGTAGCCGCGAACAGGGTGCCCTCGTAATCCGCGGGCCGTCCTCGGACCTGCCGCCGTGGCGCAGCCGGATCTGAGACGCGGACGCCCCACCCTCCGCCGATGCCATACGCGGTCCGGCTCAACGTCCGCTCGATATAAGTGCGCTTCTAAGAACCGCGGTTCTTAGAAGCGCACTTATATCGACCAAGGAGCGAGTCAGTCCGTGGGATGGAAGTGGCGGAGGACTTCGGGGTTGGCCATGGCGTCGGGGTTGGCCGCCTCCTCGACAGGCGTGCCGAGCAGGATCTTCCGTACGGGGACCTCGAGCTTCTTGCCGGACAGCGTCCGGGGGATGCCGGGCACCTCGTGGATCTCGTCGGGGACGTGACGCGGCGACAGCTCGGTGCGGAGGGCGGTCCGGAGGCGTGCGATGAGGTCGTCGGTGAGGGTGGCTCCCTCGGCCATGGTGACGTACAGCAGCAGTCTGCCCTCCTGCCCCAGACGGCCGGTGTCGATGACGAGGCTGTCGGCGATCTCGTCGTAGCGCTCGACCACACGGTAGAACTCGCTCGTGCCCATGCGGACGCCGCCGCGGTTGAGCGTGGAGTCCGACCGGCCGTAGATGACGCAGCCGCCGTCCGGGAGGATTTTGATCCAGTCGCCGTGGCGCCACACCCCGGGATATTCGGCGAAGTACGACTCGCGGTAGCGGTCGCCGGAGGGGTCGTTCCAGAACATGACCGGCATGGACGGCATGGGCTGGGTCACCACCAGTTCGCCCACCTCGCCGATGACGGGACGGCCCGAAGGGTCGTACGACTCGACCTTGGCGCCCAGGCACCGGCACGGGATGACGCCGGCGCGGATGGGCAGCAGCGGGACGGCGCCGACGAAGCCGGTGCACACGTCGGTGCCGCCGGAGAACGACCCGAGCTGCACGTCGGGCCGCACGTCGGAGTACACCCAGGCGAAGCCCTCGGGTGGCAGCGGCGAGCCTGTCGAGCCGATGCCCCGCAGCCGGTCGAGGCCCTCCGGCTTCACCCCGGCCTTGAGCGACGCCATGATGTACGGCGCGCCGGTGCCGAAGTAGGTGACGCCCTCCTCGGCCGCCAGGCGCCACAGGGCGTCGGTCGCCGGATGGGCGGCGCTGCCGTCGTACAGCAGCACGGTCGCGCCCACCAGCAGGCCGCCGATGAGGTAGTTCCACATCATCCAGCCCGTGGTGGTGTACCAGAAGAACACATCCCCCTCGCCGAGGTCCTGGTGGAAGGACAGCGACTTGAGGTGCTCCAGGACGATGCCGCCGTGGCCGTGGACGATCGGCTTCGGCAGCCCGGTGGTCCCGGACGAGTACAGCACCCACAGCGGGTGGCCGAACGGCACCCGCTCGAACTCCAGGGGCGCGGTCTCGGCACGCAGGTCGTCCCAGCTCAGCGCGGTCTCGGGGACGTCGAGCCCGATGGTGGGGATCCAGACCGTCGCCTTGAGCGAGGGCAGCTTCGCGGCGATCTCGCGCACCACGTCCGACCGGTCGAACCGCTTGCCGCCGTACCGGTAGCCGTCCACGGCGACGAGCACCGTGGGCTCGATCTGCGCGAACCGGTCGGTCACGCTCGGCGCGCCGAAGTCCGGCGAGCAGGACGACCACACGGCCCCCAGCGAGGCCGTGGCCAGGAAGGCGATGAGGGCCTCGGGGACGTTCGGGACGTAGGCCGCGACCCGGTCGCCGCGTCCGACGCCCAGCCGGACCAGGCCGGCCCGCACCCGCGCGACCTCCTCGCGGAGCTCGCCGAGCGAGTACTGCCAGCGGCCGCCCGACTCGTTGCGGAAGATCACCGCGGTACGGCCGGGGTGGCCCCGCAGGGCGTTCTCCGCGTAGTTGAGCGTCGACCCGGCGAACCATTCGACGCCGGGCATCGTCCCACTGATGACGGGCCCGTCACCACGCTCACCGACGACGTCGAAGTAGTCCCATATGGAGGTCCAGAAGTCGGCCGGAGACTCGACCGACCACGTCCACACGTCCTGGTAGTCCCCTGTGCGCCCGAGCCACTGCGTGTAACGGGTCACCCGGGCGTCCCGGACGACCTCGGCGGCGGGCTCCCAGAGAAGAGCGCCTTCCTCGACCATGTGCCCATCTTTTCGGGCGACGGCCTCTATGTCACCCTCGCGGCCCACACAGAAAGGACCTGTCATATGTGGGCCGTCGTCCGCGCCCTGAGGTGGTCGATCGCGATCCGGGCCGCCGAGCCGACGGCGGCGTCGGCCCGCGGCTGGTTCTGGGCGGTGCCGTGCGACCGGGTGAAGACGGCGACGGCGTACCGGCCGCCGTCGGGGTACTCGACGACGCCGACCTCGTTGCGCAGCGTGGCGAGCGTGCCGGTCTTGCCGCTCACCGCCACGTCGTCGAACGGGAATCCGGACGACAGCCGGTGCGGCCACACCTGCAGGCCCATCAGCCGGCGGATCGCGGCGCACGAGCCGGGCGAGGCGGCCTCGTCGCGCCAGATCATGCCGAGGAGCCGGGTCATCTCCCGGGGCGTGCCGCGGTTGGTGTGGGCGGGCGACAGCACCCGCAGCCGCGCGACGACGGCGGGGTCGGTGGACACCTGGGCGAGCGCCGCCATGTCGGAAGTACCCGCGTCGGCGAGCATGCGGGCGAACAGGCCACGGCAGTCGTGCTCCACCCGGGTGCCGGGGAGGCCGAGACCGGCCAGCATCGCGTTGACCGCGTCGAGGCCGACCCGCGCGAGCACCACGTCGGCCGCGGTGTTGTCGCTGACGGCCATCATGAGGTACGCGAGGTCGCGCAGGGACAGGACGGCCCCGTCGAGCATGGCCGACAGCCCGGTGGGGCCCGGCGTCCGTTCCTCGGCGGGCACACGGACCCGCTCGGCGAGGTCGAGGAGCCCGCGGTCGGCCTGGCGGTGCAGTTCCACCACCAGCGGCACCTTGAAGACGGACGCGAGCACCACGGGCTCGTCCGCCCCGACGGCCACCTCCGCGCCGCCGTCGATGTCGGCCACGTGCAGCCGGCCTGAGACTCCGGCCGAGCGGAACACCTGCTCGATCGCGTTCATGCCAGGAAACCCGTCGCGGGCCGCGGGGCCACCCGCCGCGCCGGTGCCGCCGCGTCGTCCGCCATCCCGGCATCCTCCCGCAACACCCGCACCGCCACCGCGGTGAAGTCGCCGACGTGGGGCCCCGGCTCGCCGCGCCAGGCCGTCGAGCATCGCCAGGCGATCGGCGCCCCGGCCAGGGGGCGCCAGACCGTGCCGGGGACGCCGGCGGGCGGCCCGAGAGCCACCGCCGTCCCGGACAGCACGAGCCCGAGCGCGAACCCGGCGTTCGCGGCCGGGCTGACCTCGACGGGGGCGAACCCGTGGCGGCGGCAGGTGGCCAGTGTCTCGTCGTGCAGGCCGGGCTCCGAGTCCCGGGGGAACAGCACCAGCGCACGACCGGCCAGGTCGGCCAGGTGGACGGCCGACCAGGACGCCAGCTCGTCGCCCTCGGGCAGCAGGACGCCGGGGTGCTGCACCAGGACCGGCCCGAAGCCCAGCCCGGAGGCCGTCACGGGGTGGCGGAGCACGCCGACGTCGAGCCCCCCGTCCAGCAGCGCTGCCGCCTGGGCGGCGGTTCCCATCTCGGCCAGCGAGAGCCGTACGCCGGGGCAGCGGGCGCGGAAGCCGGCGATGAGGGCGGCGAGGACCGCGCCGCCGAGGTCGGACGGGACGGCCGCGCGCACGGTGGTCCCTGCGCCGTCCGCCGCTTCCCCGATCAGGTCGCGCAGCCGCTCCACACGAAGGACGATCTCCCGGGCCTCCGGCAGCAGCAGCCGTCCCGCCTCGGTGAGCGCGACCTGGCGGCTCGACCGGTCGAAGAGGCGGACGCCGAGCTCCTCCTCCAGCCGCTTGACGCGCTGGCTGAGCGGCGGCTGCGCCATTCCCAGCCGGGCCGCGGCGTTGCCGAAGTGCAGTTCCTCCGCGACCGCGACGAAGTACGCGAGGTGCCGGACAAGGTCCATGAACAGGAACGATATCCGAATGCGAAACATGGCGAGCACGATATCCGTATTGGACATGCCCGCCCCGCCTCTGGTCCCCTGATACGCGCATCAGGGGACAAGGGGGACACATGCGAGAGCAGACGGAGTACGCGGGCCGGCGGCGCCGGTGGCCGTACGTGACGGCGGGCGTGCTCGTGCCGGTGACGGCCGCGGCGGTGACGATCTGGGCGCTGCGCACACAGGGCTCGCCCGAGGAGACCGCGCGGAGCTTCCTCGCCGCGTGGTCGCGCTCGGACTACGCGGCGATGCGCGGGCTCACGGCGGACCCGCCGCGCGACTTCGAGAGCAGGTACCGGCGGTTCCGCGACGACCTCGACCTGTCGTCGCTGCGCCTCCGGGTGACGGGGACGACGGGGGCCGGCGAGGACACCGTGCGGTTCCACGCCACGCTGAGCGGCCCGGTGAGCTTCTCCTACGACGGCAGGCTGCGCCTCGTCGAGCGCGACCGGGCCTGGCGGGTGGCCTGGACGCCGGCCGCCATCCACCCGCAGCTCGCCGCAGGACGGCGGCTGCGGCTCACCCTGCAGCGGACCGAGCGGGCTCCCGTCACCGCGGCCGACGGCACCCGGATCGACACCCCGGACGCCCCCGGCTCGGTGCAGCAGGTCGTCGGGGAGCTGGAGAAGCAGTACCGCGACCGGCTGACCGGCACCTCGTCCGCCCGGGTGGACCTGGTGAACGCCGACGGGACCGCGGTCACGACGGTCGCCACGGGCCACGCCTCCCCCGGGACACCGCTGCGCACCACGATCGACCTGCGGGTCCACCGGGCCGGCGCCCAAGCGCTGGAGGGCGTCGACAAGCCCGCCTCACTCGTCGCGCTGCGCCCCTCCACCGGCGAGGTGCTGGCCGTGGTGAACAAGCCGGGCGGGTACGACCGCGCCCTCCTCGGCGCCTACCCGCCCGGGTCCACCTTCAAAATCGTCACCGCGTCCGCGCTCGTCGCGGGCGGCGTGACGCCCGGCCAGACCGTGTCCTGCCCCGCGCGGAAGACGATCGGCGGCTTCCCGTTCCACAACGCCGAGCTGCACGACTACGGCACGCTGCGGTTCGTCGACGCGTTCGCGCACTCGTGCAACACGACCTTCGGGGCCATGGCCGTCGACCGGCTCGGCGCGGAGCGGCTGGCCGCGGTGGCCGCCGGCTTCGGGTTCGGCGCGCGGATCCGGATCGGCGTGCCCGCCGTGGACGCCGCCTTCCCCGTGCCGCGCGACGACACCGACCTCGCGTCGGCCGCGATCGGGCAGGGGCGGGTGCTGGCCAGCCCGCTGAACATGGCGGCGGTCGCGGCGGCCATCGCCGCGGGCACCTGGCGCCAGCCGCGGCTGGTGCCGGCGTCGCTCGTCCCCGGCGGCGGCTCGGCCCCGCGTCCGCTGGAGCCCGCGGTGGTGTCCGCCCTGCGCCGGCTCATGCCCGCCGTGGTGAGCGAGGGCACCGCGAGCGGCGTCTCCTTCCCCGCCGGTACGGCGGGCAAGACGGGCACGGCCGAGTACGGCTCGGGCGACGAGCCGCCCACGCACTCGTGGTTCATCGGCTACCGGGGCGACCTGGCGTTCGCCGTCATCGTCGAGGGCGGCGGCACGGGGGCGGCCGTCGCGGCCCCCGCGGCCGCCCGCTTCCTCGCCGCGTTGTGAACCCGCCGCCCCCCCTCAGCGACCGGCGGGCGCTCGGACGCCGGTCGCCTGAACGGCGGCCCTCGGCGAGACGGCCCGCGCGAGGAGGAACGCCGCCACCGACCCCGTCGCCGCGACGAGCGCCAGCCAGAGGGCCGTCGTTGCCATGGCGTGCGGCCGAGGGGGGTCGGCCAAGGCCAGGAACACGGTGCCGAAGACGGCCACCCCTGTGAGCTGCCCCAGCTGCATCGTGGTGGTGAGCAGCCCGCTCGCGTCCGCGGCCCGCGACCTGGGCACGTGGACCAGGGCGTGGGTGAGCAGGCTGACCGCCAGTCCGAGCCCGGTGCCGTAGGCCAGGAGGGCGGCCGGCATCAGGGGGCCGCCCTCGGCCGACGACGCGAGGGCCAGCGTGCCGGCCACATTCAGGGTCACTCCCGTCAGCGGGAGCAGTGGATGTGTCCGGGCGGGCAGCTTGCGCCAGAAGAAGCTCGCCAGGCCGAACGTCGCGGCCATCGGCAGGAAGGTGAGGCTCGCCCGCAGAGGGCTCTCCCCCAGAGCGCCCTGCAGGTGCAGCGCGAACGTGAAGAGGAACCCGCCGTAGGCGACCATCAGGGTGAACAGCGTGGTGAGCCCGGAGGGCATGCCGACGGCGTGCAGCACGTCCAGGTTCAGCAGCGGATCCCCGCCCCGCGCGGCCACGCGCCGTTCCACCAGGACGAACGCGACGGCGAGCACGGCGCCGACGGCGATCGACGCGAACGCCCAGGCGGGCCAGCCCGCCTCCCTGCCGAGCACGAGCGGGAGCACGATCAGCACCGTGGCGGGCAGCGCGAGCGCCAGCCCCGCGAGGTCGAGCCGGCCGGCGCCGCCCTCGCCGTCCGCCGGCACCAGGCGGGGCACCAGAGCCGACAGCGCGATCCCGATGGGCACGTTGACCAGGAACACCGGCCGCCAACCCGCGCCGAACAGGTCGGCGCTCACCAGGACGCCCCCGAGGGCGAGCCCGGCGACGGACCCGGCCGACAGCACCGCCGCGTACGCGCTCAGCGCGGTGGCCCTGGCCCTGCCGGTGAACCGCGTCTGGATGACGCTGATGATCTGCGGGACCATGACCGCCGCCGCGGCTCCCTGGACGACCCTGAAGGCGATCAGCATCGGGGCGCCGGTGGCGAGACCGCACAACAGCGAGGCGGCCGTGAAGCCCATCACGCCCAGGGCGTACGTGCGGCGCCTGCCGTACATCTCCCCCAGCCGTGCGCCGGTGATGAGCAGCATCGCGTACGCGATGATGTAGCCGCCGAGGACCAGTTGCAGGGCGGCCCCTGACGCGTGCAGGTCGGCCCCGATCGCCGGCATCGCCACGTTGACGATGTAGAGATCGAGCAGGCCCATGAACTGGCCGAACAGGAGGGCCAGGAGCATCGGCCACGGCTTTCCGGACGCCACGCGGCCTTCTGGCCGGACGGCGTGATCGAGTGTCATCGGATGGCTTCCTTTCGCCGGAGACGCCGGTATCTACCGGCGGCCCGCCGAGAACTCATCGGTGACCGATGAGTTCGGGGACTCCGCCCGGTAGGTAGTGGGTGACGGACGTGGCGAACGGGAGCGGCGCATGTGGAGCGAGGAGCAGTTCGAGCAGATCGTCAGCCCCTATCGGCGGGAGCTGATGGCGCACTGTTACCGGATGCTCGGCTCGGTGCACGACGCGGAGGACCTGCTGCAGGAGGTCTTCCTGCGTGCCTGGCGCTCCTCGGAGGGGTTCGACGAGGGGCGGGCCTCCCCCCGCACGTGGCTGTACCGCATCGCCACGAACGCCTGTCTCACCGCGCTGGAGCAACGGGGACGCCGGGCGCTGCCGTCCGGTCTGAGCGGGCCCGGCGAGGAACCCGAGGAGGGACCGCGGCACCGGCGCCCGGAGGTCACATGGCTGCAGCCCGTTCCCGACGCGCTGGTGGACCCCGCGGCCATCGTCGCGAGCCGGGGCGGTGTGCGGCTGGCGTTCGTCGCCGCACTGCAGCACCTGCCGCCCCGGCAACGCGCGGTTCTGATCCTGCGCGACGTGCTGGCCTGGCGGGCGAGCGAGGTGGCCGAGCTGCTGGACACCTCGGTCGCGGCGGCCAACAGCGCGCTGCAGCGCGCCCGCGCCCAGCTCGCGCGGGCGGCCCCGGCCGAGGACGAACTGGCCGAGCCGGACGACCCTCGGGACCGCGGACTGCTCGATCGGTACGTCTCCGCTTTCGAGCGGCGCGACGTGGCCGCCTTGGAGGAGCTCCTGCGAGAGGACGCCGTGCTCGAGATGCCGCCGTACCTGGCGTGGTTCGCCGGACGCGAGGCGTACGCCCGCTTCATCGGCTGGGTCTGCGCCACCCGGGGCCCCTGGCGCATGCGGCACACGCGGGCCAACGGCCAACCGGCCCTCGCGGCGTACGTCGACACCGGCGACGGCGTGCTGCGGGCGCACTCCCTGCACGTGTTCACGGTCACCGGCTCCGGCATCGCCAGGAACGTGGTGTTCGGCGACCCGTCGCTGTTCCCCGTGTTCTCCCTGCCGCCGGTTCACACCCCGGAGGACGTGTGACCGGGTCCTCCCTAGCCCGCGGCCCGGTCGGCGGGGGCGGTGAGGCGGGCGACCGCGGCGACGACCTCGGACGGGTTGGACAGGTCGGGCAGCACGATGTCGGCCCCGGCCTCCTGCAGCTCGGCGGCCGTGGACCGGCCGGAGGCCACCGCGACCATGGCCGCGCCGCCGATCCTCGCGGCCTGCACGTCGCGGGTGGAGTCGCCGACCAGCACGGTGGTGCCAGCCGTGAAGGACGCGCCGTACTTCGCCTTGGCCCGCCCCTGGGCGACCTGCAGCAGGGTCGCCTTGGGGTAGACCTCCTCGCCGTACCCGCCGATCTCGAAGTCGACCCACCGGTCGAGCCCGAAGGCGGTGAGCTTGTGCACGGCGTTGCTCTTGATCGTGCCGGTGAGCACGGACTGCACGACGCCGTCGAGCCTGGACACGGCCTTGAGCGCGTCCGCGGCGCCCGGCATCGCCCGCCCCTCCTTGGCCAGCCGCCGGTGCTTGTCGCCGAACGACACGGCAAGCGCGTCGAGGAACTTCGGCAGGTGGTGGTCCTCCACCGCGATGCCGTTGATGGCCAGGGTCTCGAAGATGATCTCGGAGTCGGGCCGGCCCATCGCGGGGGCGAGCTTGACCAGCGGCCGCCCGGTCACCATCCGGAACGCGTCGGCGTAGGCGTCGCGGGTGACGATGGTGACGTCGACGAGCGTGAGGTCGACGTTCCAGAGAACGAGGCGGCTAATCGGGGCCTCCGAGGGGGATGCGGCAGGGCTCGTGCCAAGGGTACGGCCACCGCCCGGCCCCCACGCCGTCCGATGCCGAGCGTGTAGCCGCATCTCCCCTTCAGGCAACCCCCGCCGTCATGGGCGGGGGGCTGGGGGCGGGGTCAGACCATGTCGAGGGCGGCGGCGAGCGAGTCGACGACGGGGACGCCGACGAGGTCGAGGTCGGACCGCCTGGTCATGCCGCCGGCGTAGAGGATGGCCCGGGCGCCGACATGACGCGCGGCGTCGGCGTCGTCGACGCTGTCGCCGATGACGACCACCTTCGCCGGGTCGAGGTCGAGGGCCCGCAGGTGGGCGACCATGTGCTCGGCCTTGGTGCCGCCGGAGGCGGAGCGGAGCCCGTCGACGCGCAGGAAGTGCCCCGAGATGCCGAAGTCGCCGACCTTGCCGACGAGCCGGTCGTGACCCCACATGGACAGCAGCGACTGCGAGCGGCCGGACTCCTCCCAGGCGCGCAGGCTGGAGACGGCCCCCTCGGCGAGCTGGCAGGCCTCCATCAGCCGGTGGTAGTGCTCGTGGAAGCCCCGGTCGAGGACCTCCCACTCGCCGTCCCGCAGCGGGCGGCCGAGCATCCGCTCGTAGGCCACCCAGATGGGCCGCGTGTAGACCTCGCGGAACCCGTCGACGTCGTACGGACCGAGGCCGTACGGCTGGAAGAGCTCGTTGGTCGCGCCGATGACCGCGTCGATGTCGTGGAAGAGCGTCCCGTTCCAGTCCCAGATGATGTGTGTCATATCGCCCCTGAGCATAAACGTGCCCTGTGACAAAACCGTGAACACGGCGGGTCAGGTGAGGAGATCGGAAATCTCCTGTGTCGCGTACCACATGAGCTCGTGGTCCTCCGCGCCGTCGACGGTGAACTGGGCGTCGTCGTCGCCCTCGTCGGCGGCGGGCAGCGCCTCGATCGCCGCCTCGACGTCGGCCACGGCGTCCTCGTCGTCCACGTGGACGGAGGCCAGCAGCGCCAGGGGGACCGCCTCCTGCACCCGCACCCGCGCGCGCTCCTCCAGGTCGGTGCCCACCTTGACCGTCTCGTCCGGCACCTCGGCCGCGATCACGACGCGGCGGGCGGCCGCCTTCACCCCGTCCGCGCGGTCGGCGGCGAGCATGCGCAGGGAGGCGCGGGCGGCCTCGGTCAGCGCGACGTACTCCAGTTCCTCGGTGTCGCCAGAGACGTACCATTCGATCAACGCGGGCGTCACCGCGTATCCGGTCAGCGGGGCCGGTCCCAGCTCGCCCGAGGCGACCACGCGGGCCAGCCCGGGGAGCGTGCACGGCAGGTACACGCGCATGCGTTCCTCGAATCGTTCGTTCCGGTCGGTTCCGGGCGCGGCGGTCGGCGCCGGCGGCCCTGCTCGCCGCGTCCGGGGTTCCCGCGGTCCGCGCCGCCGCCGCCGTCGTCCGCGGACCAGCTTACGGCGGGGGACGCAGGGCGCCGGAGGGGCCGTCCGCCGGGCGTGTCATGGGAGCCGCCCGGAAGGGCAGGCCGAACAGCCGCTCCATCTCGGCGATCGTGGCCCCCGGGTCGAAGTGGTGGATGCCGACGAGGCCGAGCGTTCGGGCCGCCAGGATGTTGGCCTCGATGTCGTCGATGAACACGCACTGGCCGGGTTCGAGGGCGATCAGGCCGAGCGCGTGGCGGAAGATGCGCTCCTCGGGCTTGCGCATGCCGACCTCACCCGAGATGACCACCGCGTCGAACAGGACGTCCCAGCCGTCGCGCGGGTAGCTGTTGCCCCAGGAGTTCGACAGGAGGCATGTGGACAGCCCGGCCGCGCGGGCCAGGCGGAGCATCTCGTTCATCTCCTCGACCGGCCGGAAGCCGGTGAACATCCGCTCCAGCAGGCCGTCGGCCTCCGGGGGCTCCCCGTCGAGGGTGCGCAGCCGGGTCGCCAGCCGGCGTTCGAACTCGGCAACCGGCAGCTCGCCCCGCTCCAGCGCGTGGATCGGGTTCTCCCCCGGCGCGAGGCCGCCCTCGTACGCGTGGACGACCAGCTCGCCCATGACCTCCCGGTAGTGCCCGGGGTCGATCCGATCGGCCACGATCCACTCCTGGACGGCCTCCCGCAGACCTGTCGTCAGGACCCCGCCCCAGTCGATCAGGACTCCCTTGTACACCGCACCTCCCGCCGGACGTCCCTCAAATATAGGCCGATCCCGGCGGCCGGCAGGGGGCAGGTCAGCTCCGGGCGAGCGGCAGCGACCGCGCCCGGACGGCGCCGGCCGCCGCCACCCGCTTGGCCACCTTGAGGTGCTCGGGCGACCGCAGCGCGCCCGGGTCGGTCGCCGGCGGGTCGGCCATGCCGCGTTCCTGCTTCAGCGTGAGGATCCGCAGCACCGACTGGTCGAGCCGCTTCTCGGAGATGCGGCCGGATCTCACCGCCTTGAGCACCGAGTCGTACGCCGTGGGCAGGTCGGGCGGCATGAGCAGCAGGTCGGCCCCCGCGAGGACGGCCCGCACGGGCACCTCCGCGTCGCCGTACTTCTTCCGCACGCCCGCCATGTCGAGCGCGTCGGTGCTGATGACGCCGTCGAAGCCGAGCTCGTCGCGCAGCAGCCCGGTGAGGATGCGACGGGACAGCGTGGCCGGGTCGCCCGACGGGTCGAGCTCGGGCATGACGACGTGCGCCGACATGATGGCGTCCACGCCGTGCGCGATGGCCGCCTTGAACGGCGGCGCGTCCAGCCTGCGCCACTGCGCCATCGAGTGCTTGATCACCGGCAGCCCCGTGTGGCTGTCGACCGAGGTGTCGCCGTGGCCGGGGAAGTGCTTGGCCACCGACGCGACGCCCGCCTCGTGGAACCCCTCCACCGCCGCGCCCACCATCGTCGCGACCCTCTTCGGGTCCGCGCCGTACGCCCGGGGGCCGATGACGGGGTTGCGCGGGTTGACGTTCACGTCCGCGACGGGCGCGAAGTCGAGCGCGATGCCGAGGTCCTTCAGCTCCTCGCCGGTCACCCGGGCGGCGTCGCGGGCGTTGTCCGGGTCGCCGGTCGCGCCGATGGCCATCGCGCCCGGCAGCTTGGTGACCAGCGGCGACAGGCGCGAGACGATGCCGTTCTCCTGGTCGACGCCGATGAGCAGGGGCGTGTCAGACGCCTCGCGCAGGCCGGTGGTGAGGGCGGCCACCTGCTTCGCGCTGGACACGTTGCCCGCCCAGGGGAACAGGATGACGCCGCCGGGCCGGTACTTCCCGATCACCTCGGCCGGGGTCGCGACGCCGTACCTGGCCCGGTTCTCCTTACTGGCGGAGTCGGCGTGCGAGCCGTACACGACCGTGACGAACAGCTGGCCGACCTTGTCCTCCAGGCTCATCCGCGCGAGCGCGTCGCGCGCGTTCCACCCGGGGTCGGCCGTACGGCCCGGGCTCGGGCTCGGGGACGCCGCGGGCGCGGGGCTCGCCGTCGAGGCGCGCACGGCCGGAGGCGTGGTAGTGGGGCGGGCGGCGGCCCCGATGCCGGCCGAGCATCCCGTCACGAGAAGCACGGCCAGCCCGAGAGCACCTCGTCGCAGTCCTGACACGCCTTTCACCGTAACCGGGCCGGGCGGGTGGAAACCGCCGAACCCCCCGACCCGGTTCCGCGCGCCGCCCGCGGCCG
>NZ_KI866524.1:495642-510780 GCF_000511135.2 Microbispora sp. ATCC PTA-5024
AGAGCGGCCAGACCGGGCAGCTCCGCGCGCGCGGCGGCCTTGGCGGCGGCCGCCGAGGTCGCCGTACGGGCCGCCGCGGCGGCCGCCCGGCACTCGTCGAGCGTGTGCCGGCCCAGGGCGGCCCGCACCCACGGCAGGGCGGGGGCGCCCATCGACAGCGAGGTCACGCCCATGCCCACCAGCACGCACGCGAGCACCGGGTCGGCGGCGGCCTCACCGCACACCCCGCAGCCCTTCCCCTCGGCCGTGGCGGCCGTCGCCGCCAGCGCGATGAGGTCGAGGACGGCCGGGTGCCACGGGTCCTGCAGCCCCGCGACCGCGCTGACCTGCCGGTCGGCCGCCAGCGCGTACTGGGTGAGGTCGTTGGTGCCGATCGAGAAGAAGTCGACGGCCCGGATGAGGTCGGCCGCCCGCAGCGCCGCCGAGGGCACCTCGATCATGACGCCCGGGCTGTCGAGCCCCGCCGTACGGCAGGCCGCCGCGAACCACTCGGCCTCCTCGACGGTCGCCACCATCGGGGCCATGACCTGCACCTTCGCGGACGTCCCCGCGGCGGCCCGGGCCAGCGCGCCCAGCTGGACGGCCATGATCTCGGGGTAGCGGCGGAACATCCGCACCCCGCGCTCGCCGAGCGCCGGGTTGGGCTCCTCCTCCGGAGGCGGCAGGAACGCGAGCGGCTTGTCGGCCCCGGCGTCGAGCGTCCTGACGACCACGCGGCCCTCGGGGAACGCCTCGAAGACCGGCCGGTAGGCCCCCTCCTGCTCCTCGCCGGTCGGGGCGGTCTCGCGGTCCAGGAAGAGGAACTCGGTGCGGTACAGGCCGACGCCCTCGGCGCCGTTCGCCAGCGCCGACTCCAGGTCGCGAGGCCCGCCGACGTTCGCGAGCAGCGGCACGGCGTGGCCGTCCGCGGTCCGGCCGGGACCGGTGGCGGCCGAGAGCACGGCGCGGCGGGCCTCGTCGGCCTGGCGGGCCCGGGCGACCTCGTCGTCCGACGGCGACAGCCGTACGGTGCCGGCGGCGCCGTCGACCAGCACCGGCGTGCCGGAGGCGACGGAGGTGGCGCCGGCGCAGCCCACGACGGCGGGCACGCCCATCGCGCGGGCGAGGATCGCGGTGTGGCTGGTCGGCCCGCCCTGCTCGGTCACGAAGGCGGCCACGACCTCCTTCGACAGCAGCGCGGTGTCGGCCGGCGCGAGGTCCTTGGCGATCAGCACGAACGGCCGGTCGGCCGTCGCCGGCACGCCCGGCATCGGAAGCCCGGTGAGCAGCGCGATCGTGCGGTCGCGAATGTCGTCGAGGTCGGCCACGCGCTCGCCCAGGTATCCCCCGGCCGCCGCGAGCAGGTCGCGGTACTTGCCGAAGGCCTCGAAAACGGCGCGGGCGGCGGCCACGCCCTGGTCGATGAGCGCGCCCACCTCACCGGACAGGCCGGGGTCGCGGGCCATCATCGCCTGCGCGCCGAGGACCTCCTCGGCCTCCCCGCCCGCGCGGGCGCCGCGCGCCTCCAGGTCGGCCGCGACCTCGTCCAGCGCGCGCTCGGCCCGGGCCCGCTCAGCGGCGGCGTCGCCGTCGTGGCGCGCCTCCTTGTCGGGCTCCGGGATGTCCCCCACCAGCACGTGCGCCGGACCGTACCCGGCGCCCGGGCTCACGCCCGTCCCGGTGAGGGGCGCCGCCTGCTCGCTCGCGCCCGGCCCGCTGAAAGCGGCACCCTGCTGGCCGCTCGCGCCCGTGCCCGGGGTCGCGGCGGCCGCCTGCTCGGTCTCGTTCGCGCCGGGCCCCCGCCCCGCCGCCTCCTGTGCCTCCACCGCCGTCAGGAGGCCGAGGCGATCTGGGCGAGCTGGTCGAGCAGCTCCTCGGCGCCGTCGCCGTCCGCGCGGATGACGATCGACTCCCCCTGGCGGACGTCGAGCGCGAGGACCGACAGGATGCTCTTGGCGTTCACGGGCTGGCCGCCCGCCTTGGCGACCGTCACGTCGAACGGCGCCTTCGCCGCCGTCTGCACGAACGTCGCCGCCGGGCGGGCGTGCAGCCCGACCTCGGACGTGACGCTGACCTTGCGCTCGGCCACGGTGTTCCTCCTCAAGTACTGGTCTCAGTTGCTGGTCTAGACCAGGTCCAGTTCTGTCAACGGCCACTCAATACCCGACATGTCGGGTACAACCAGGTCCGCGTGCGCCAGTTCCTCCGGCGCGTGGGTGGTGGCCACCGCCACGCACGTCATACCCGCGGCCTGGGCGGCCTCGATGCCCGCGAGCGAGTCCTCGAAGGCCACGCACCTCGCGGGCTCGACCCCGATCAGGGACGCGGCCATGAGGTAACCGGACGGGTCCGGCTTGCCGACGGCCACGTCCTCGCCGGACACGATGGTCCGGACCAGCTCGCCGACCCCGATCTCGGCCAGCCGCTCCAGCGCCCAGGCGCGGTGCGCCGAGGTGACCAGCGCGAGCGGCGAGCCCTTCTCGGTCACCTGGCGCACCAGGTCGGCCGCTCCGGGCACCGGCACGATGTCCGGCAGCCCGGGGTGGTCGGCGTACGACATGACCTCCTCCACCAGGGCCAGGGCGTCCGCCCCGGGCATGATCTCGGGCAGGATGTCCCGGCCGCGGCGGCCCATGAACCGCCGCACGAGCGCCTCGTGGGGCTCGATGCCGTGGTTCTCCAGCAGCATCCGCCACATGGCCAGGCTGCGCCGCTCGGTGTTGATCAGGGTTCCGTCGAGGTCGAAGAGCGCGGCCTCCATCACGACCACTGGAAGAGCAGGTCACCGGCGTCCACGTCGCCCTGCACGACGTCGCCCACCGCCTCGGCCGGCGCGTCGAGGGCCACGACCGGGCAGACCGGGGAGCGGCCGCCCGCCTCGACGGCCGCGGGGTCCCAGGCCACCACGGGCTGGCCCGCGGTGACGTGGTCGCCCTCCGCCGCGAGCAGCGTGAAGCCCTCGCCCTTGAGCTGCACCGTGTCGATGCCGAGGTGCACCAGCACGCCCTTGCCGTCGTCCCCGACGACCACGTACGCGTGCGGGTGCAGCTTGACGATCGTGCCGCTGATGGGGGCGATGGCGGTGCCCGGTTCGCGTCGGGGGTCGATCGCGGTCCCCGGGCCCACCATCGCCTGGGAGAACACCGGATCCGGCACCGCGGCCAGCCCGATGGCCGCCCCCGCGACCGGGGCGAGAACTGTCGTCAATGAAGCGCCCTTCCCTGAGATCCCTGGCGAGCTCCACCAGAGGTCCGGCCGCGGCCGGCTGACCTGGTTCGGCCCGGTCAGCCGATGATGTCCTCGATGTCGCTGGCGATGGTGTCGGCCTCCGGGCCCACCACGACCTGGACGACGTTGCCCGCCGCCATCACGCCGTGGGCGCCGGCGGCCTTCAGGGCGGCCTGGTTCACCTTCGACGCGTCGTGCACCTCGGTGCGCAGCCGCGTGATGCACGGCTCGACCTCGATGATGTTGTCAGCGCCACCGAGCCCGGCGATGATCGCCTCGGCGTCTGCAGCCATGGGGTCCTCCATTCAGTCGGTCTGAGTGACCTTGTTCAGACCACGGGGGGCATCCGGGTCGATTCCGAGCCTGCGCGCCAGCGCCTCCGTGAGCAACTGCCCCGGGACGATGAGTCCCAGCGGAGCCACCCACTCGGGCAGGTCGGGGCCGTTCAGGGCGGCGGTGGACGCGGCGGCCAGTTGCGGCCCTCCGCCCACGCCGTAGGCGGAGGCGCCCGCGCCGGTTACCCGCTCGGCCAGCGCGACCGTTCCCGGCAGGGTCGGGCCCGCACCGGCCGCGACCAGGACCGCCGGGGTGTCGGCGTCCACGACCGCGATCGGGCCGTGCAGCAGGTCGGCGTACGACAGGCCCATGGCGTGCAGGTAGCACGCCTCCTTGAGCTTGAGCGCGAGCTCCAGCGCGGTCGAGAAGGCCAGCCCGCGGCCGGACACCACGACGCCGGGCTTGTCGGCGAGGCCCTCGACGACCGCCTCCAGGTCGCCGGGGTCGGAGATGAGCTTGTCCACCGCGTCGGGCACCCGCCGCAGGTCGTCGCGGTCCACGTCGGCGCCCAGGCCGAGCGCGAGGACCGCGAGCGCGGCGAGCTGGGTGGTGTAGGTCTTGGTGGCCGGGACGGCCTTCTCCTCGCCGGCCAGCGTGCACAGGGCGAGGTCGGCGGCCCGGGCCAGCGGCGACTCCTCGCCGCCGTTGGTGATCGCGACGGTCCTCGCGCCGCAGTCGCGCGCCCACTGGAGGGTCTCGACGATCTCCTCCGTACGGCCCGACTGGGACAGCCCGACCGCGAGCACGCCGTCGAGGTCGAGCCGGCGGCGGTAGGTCGTGGCGATCGAGGGGGCGGCCATCGAGGCCATCCGGCCCGCCCGCGCCTCGATCAGGTAGCGGCCGTAGACGGCGGCGTTGTCGGAGGTGCCACGGGCGATGAACAGCAGCTGACGGGTGTCGCGGGCCAGCGCCTCGACCTCGCCGGTCCGCGGCAGCAGGGCGTCAAGCGTGGCCCGGATGGCGGCGGGCTGCTCGGCGATCTCACCGCGCATTCGTGTCGTCATTCGTGGTCATCCTTGCTTGGCGAGATTTGTCCGTTACCGATCCGTCGCCGGCCCATACATTGACACACATTTCCCGGCTGTGGTCTAGTCCGGACTAGACCAGTACGAACCATAACTTATTCCGTTGATCAGAAGCGAGAGGGGGGATCAGTGGCCCAGATCGACCCGGACAGCCCGGTGCCGAAGTATTTCCAGCTCCGGGAGATCCTGCTCGACCTCATTGAGAACAACGAGCTGCCGATCGGCGCGGCGATCCCCTCGGAACGCGAGCTCAGCCAGCGGTTCGACCTGTCCCGTATGACGGTACGGCAGGCCGTGGACCACCTGGTGTCGGAGGGCCGGCTGCACCGGGTCCCCGGCAAGGGCACGTTCGTGGCGCGGCCGAAGATCGAGCTGGCGCTGCAGCTCACCTCCTTCACCGACGACATGCGGGCGCGCGGCATGGAGCCGGGCTCCCGCGACCTGGACCGGCGAGTGGTCCGGGCCAGTGCCCACCTCGCGCGGCAGCTCGGGATCCCTCCGGGCGACGCCGTGCACTTCATCGAGCGGCTCCGCACGGCGGACGGGGAACCGCTGAGCATCGAGCGCGCCCACATCCCGGTCGTGCTCGCGCCCGATCTCGATGCCTTCGATCTGACCGGCCGATCCCTGTACGCCCTGCTCGAGTCCCGTTACGGGCTGGTGCTGGACGCCGGGGAGCTCACCATCGACGGCGGTGTCGCGGATCCCGGCGACGCCGACCTGCTCAAGCTGCCCCGGGGCGGGGCCGTGCTGCTGCTGCAGCGCCGGTCCTTCGCCGCCGGGGTGTGCGCGGAATTCGGGGTCTCCACCTATCGCGCCGACCGCTACCAGTTACGGACTCTCCTCGAGATCCCGACAAGACGCGTGTAGCGACCTCCTCCCCGCTCTCCCCCACCCATGGAGGAAAACCGATGAGTTCCACGTCCGCCGACGCGGGCCTGCCCGCCGCACCCGCGAACCAGAACGCGTTCATGGCCGTGCTGTCCCGTATCGGCCGTTCTCTTATGCTCCCGATCGCGGCCCTGCCCGCCGCGGCCATCCTGCTCCGCCTCGGTCAGGACGACCTGCTCGGCCGTACGGACAACGCGGCGCTCGACAAGATCGCCCAGATCATCGGCGGCGCGGGCGGCGCGCTGTTCGACGCGCTGCCGCTGCTGTTCGCGGTCGGCGTGGCGGTCGGCTTCGCCCGTCGCGCGGACGGCTCGACCGCCCTGGCCGCCGTCGTCGGCTACCTCGTCTGGGACCGGGTCACGCACCTGATGTTCTTCGACGCCTCGGCCGACTCCGCCGTGCACAAGAAGGTGGTCCAGAGCATCGCGGGGGCGGACGGCAAGCCCGCGGAGGCGCTGAACCTCGCCTCGGCGAACCCCACAGGAGTGCTGGGCGGCATCCTGATCGGCCTCGTCGCGGCCATCCTGTGGCAGCGGTACTACCGGACGAAGCTGCCCGCCTGGCTCGCGTTCTTCGGCGGCCGCCGCTTCGTGCCGATCATCACCGCGCTCGCCGCGCTCGTCCTCGGCGTCGTGTTCGGCCTGGTCTGGCAGCCCATCGGTGAGGGCCTGACCAACTTCGGCGACTGGCTCGCCAGCAACTCCACGGTCGGCGCCGGCATCTACGGCGTGGTCAACCGCGCGCTCATCCCCTTCGGCCTCCACCACTTCGTCAACTCGATCGTGTGGTTCACCGTGCCGGAGTGCACCGTCGGCGCCACCCACGCCGCGGGCGACCTGAACTGCTACTTCGCCGGCCAGGACGGCGCGGGCGCGTTCATGGCGGGCTTCTTCCCGGTCATGATGTTCGGCCTGCCGGCCGCCGCGATCGCCATGTGGCGGGCCGCCCCGGCCCACCGCCGCCCGGCCGTCGGCGGCATCATGATCTCCGCGGCGCTGATCTCGTTCGTCACCGGCATCACCGAGCCGATCGAGTTCGCGTTCATCTTCGTGGCCCCGGTGCTGTTCGTCGTCCACGCGCTGCTCACCGGCGTCTCCATGGCTCTGGTGGCGGCCCTCGACGGACGGCTCGGCTTCGGGTTCTCCGCCGGCGCGATCGACGCCGGCCTGAACGCGACGAAGGACAACACGCACAACTTCTGGCTGATCATGTTGATCGGCGTCATCTACTTCTTCGTCTACTACTTCATCTTCACCTTCCTTATCAAGAAGCTGAACATCATGACGCCGGGCCGCGAGCCGGAGCCGGACGTCGACGCCGGGGAGTCGGCCGAGGCGGCGCGGACCCGCGCCTGACGCGCTCTACCGAGCAGTGGGGGCGCCCGGTGATCCCGGGCGCCCCCTCGCTTTTTCGGCCGCCGCTAATCGCCCGGCGCCGCGACGGAAACGAACGCGAACACGGCCGGGGAACACGCCAACCGCCGGAGATCTTCACCCGGAAATCGCGTCGAATCGACCACCGGAACGGCAAAGTTGGCGGCCGCGGTATCAACTCCGCTGACCGGAATCTCTATTACGTGTCAGGTTTTCGATCTCACGACGGAGTGCCCGATGCCCAAGCCGATCTCCCTGCCCAGGCTCGTTTCCGCGCCCCCGGCCGATCCGCCGTACGACGACGAGCGCGCCGGCCGGCCACCCCTGACGTACGGCTCGCTCGCGCTGGCGCCCGAGCCAGCGCCGCGTGCCGTCCCCACGACGGGCGCCGGGAGTCTGCGGGGGCTTCCCGTCGCGAGGCCGCCCCTGCGGGGGTTCCCCGGAGTGCGGCCGGGGGCGGTGCCGGACGAGCGTGCCCTGCGCGGGCTCGGGCAGGCGCTGGCTGAGGTCCTGGCCGGCCGGCGGCCGCCGGAGACGGTCCAGGGCAGGCTCACCGAGCGGGCCCACCGCGAGATGGTCCGGGCCGGGAAGATGATCGACACGGCCCGGCCGCCGCTCGTGGGCCTCCCCCACGTGCAGCGTCCTCGTGAGGGCGTGCTGGAGATGTGCCTGCTCGTCCACTGCGGGCCGCGCAGCCGGGTGCTCGCCGTACGGCTGGAGCGGCAGGGCGTGCAGTGGCTGGTCACCGAGTTCGAGACCGCCTGACCGCGGCCCACCGTGCCGTCCGGGGTGGGCCGGTCGTGACATGCGGAACCCCCGCCGGACGGGGTCCGGCGGGGGTTCCGTCAGCGTCGCCTACGCCTCGGCGTTCCTGGGGTCGCCGTGGCAGCGCTTGAACTTCTTGCCCGACCCGCAGGGGCAGGGCGCGTTGCGCTCGACGTTGCCGTACGCCGCGCGCTGCTCGGGCGTCGAGCGCACCCGGCTGACCTCGACGTCGCCGCTCTCGCCGGGCGCCGAGTAGACCATCTCCGTGGGCCTCGACGGCTGGCGCAGCGCCCGCGCGATGATCGAGCCGGTCTCGGCGAGGGCCGCGTCCTCCTCGGCGTTCTCCTCCACGATCGGGTTGGCCTGCACCTCGACCTCGAGGTTGAACAGGTAGCCGACCGACTCCTCCTTGATCCCGTCGAGCATCGCGGTGAACATCTCGTAGCCCTCGCGCTGGTACTCGATGAGCGGGTCCTTCTGGGCATAGGCGCGCATGCCGATGCCCTCCTGGAGGTAGTCCATCTCGTAGAGGTGCTCGCGCCACTTGCGGTCGAGGACCGACAGGATGACCCGGCGCTCCAGCTCGCGCATGGCCTCCGAGCCGAGCTGCTCCTCGCGCCGGTCGTACGCCGCGAGGGCGTCCTCCTTGATCTTCTCGGCGAGGAGCTGGGCCGTGAGGTCCTCCCGGTCGCCGCCGGCCTCCTGGACCAGCTGGTCGACGGTCAGCGAGATCGGGAACAGCTGGCCGAACGCCTTCCAGAGCTTGTCGAGGTCCCACTCCTCCGCGAAGCCCTCGGAGGTCGCGCCCTTGACGTAGTCGTCGATGACGTCGGTGACGAAGCCGCGCACCTGCTCGTGCAGGTCGGCGCCCTCCAGCACCCGGCGCCGCTCGGCGTAGATGACCGTGCGCTGCCGGTTCATCACCTCGTCGTACTTGAGGACGTTCTTGCGGATCTCGAAGTTCTGCTGCTCGACCTGGTGCTGGGCCGACGCGATGGCCTTGGACACCATGCCCGACTCGATCGGCACGTCGTCCGGGATGTTGAGCCGCGTCATGATCATCTCGACCCGGGCCGAGTTGAACAGCCGCATGAGGTCGTCCTCGAGCGAGAGGTAGAACCGCGACTCGCCCGGGTCGCCCTGACGGCCGGAACGGCCGCGCAGCTGGTTGTCGATGCGGCGGGACTCGTGCCGCTCGGTGCCGAGGACGTAGAGCCCGCCGAGCTCGACGACCTCCTCATGCTCGGCCTTCACGGCCTCCTTGGCCTTCTCCAGCGCCTCGGGCCAGGCCTTCTCGTACTCCTCCGGGGTCTCGGAGGGCGACAGGCCGCGCTGCTGCAGCTCCAGGTCGGCGCGGAACTCGGGGTTGCCGCCGAGCATGATGTCGGTGCCTCGACCGGCCATGTTGGTCGCGACGGTGACGGCGTGCTTGCGGCCGGCCTCGGCGACGATCGTGGCCTCACGGGCGTGGTTCTTCGCGTTCAGCACCT
The DNA here is from genome assembly GCF_000511135.2 of Microbispora sp. ATCC PTA-5024. NCBI lineage: Bacteria > Bacillati > Actinomycetota > Actinomycetes > Streptosporangiales > Streptosporangiaceae > Microbispora > Microbispora sp. ATCC PTA-5024. Next base: position 504,730 of record NZ_KI866524.1, read on the forward strand.
CGTGGGGCACGCCCTGCCGCTTGAGCATCCGCGACAGCTTCTCGGACTTCTCCACGCTGGTGGTGCCGACGAGGACCGGCTGGCCCTTCTCGTACCGGGCCTTGATGTCGTCGACGCAGGCCTGGAACTTGGCGTCCTCGCTCTTGTAGACCACGTCGGCCTGGTCGCGGCGGACCATCGGCCGGTTGGTCGGGATCGGGACGACGCCCAGCTTGTACGTCTGGTGGAACTCGTTGGCCTCGGTCGCGGCCGTTCCGGTCATGCCCGAGAGCTTCTCGTACAGACGGAAGTAGTTCTGGAGGGTGATCGTGGCGAGAGTCTGGTTCTCGTCCTTGATCTTCACACCCTCCTTGGCCTCGATGGCCTGGTGCATGCCCTCGTTGTACCGGCGGCCGTGCAGCACGCGGCCGGTGAACTCGTCGACGATCAGGACCTCGCCGTCGACGACGATGTAGTCCTTGTCCTTCTTGAACAGCTCCTTGGCCTTGAGGGCGTTGTTGAGGAACTGCACGAGGTGGGTGTGCTCGGGCTTGTACAGGTTGTCGATGCCGAGCCAGTCCTCGACCTTCTCCACGCCGGCCTCGAGGATGCCGACCGTGCGCTTCTTCTCGTCGACGACGTAGTCGCCCGTGCTCTCCTCGCCGTCCTTGCCCTCGGTGCCGCGGCGGAGCCTCGGGACGATCTTGGCGAACTCCTGGTACCACTTGCCCGACTGCTCGCCCGGGCCGGAGATGATCAGCGGCGTCCGGGCCTCGTCGATCAGGATGGAGTCGACCTCGTCGACGACGGCGAAGTTGTGGCCGCGCTGGACGCACTCCTCCTTCGACCACGCCATGTTGTCGCGCAGGTAGTCGAAGCCGAACTCGTTGTTCGTGCCGTACGTGATGTCCGCGTTGTACTGCTTGCGGCGCTCCTCCGGCGGCATGTTGGCCAGGATCACGCCGACCTCGAGGCCGAGGAAGCGGTGGATGCGGCCCATCGTGTCGGCGTCGCGCTTGGCCAGGTAGTCGTTGACCGTGACGACGTGGACGCCCCTGCCCGAGATCGCGTTGAGGTACGCCGGCAGCGTACAGGTAAGGGTCTTGCCCTCACCGGTGCGCATCTCGGAGATGTTGCCCATGTGGAGGTTGGCTCCGCCCATGAGCTGCACGTCGAAGTGGCGCTGGCCGAGGACCCGGCGGGCGGCCTCGCGCACGGTCGCGAAGGCCTCCGGCATCAGGTCGTCGAGGGACTCGCCGTCGGCGTGGCGTTGCCGGTACTCCGCGGTCAGCGCTCGAAGCTCGGCGTCGGACAGGCTCTTGAAGTCCTCTTCGATGGAGTTGACCTGCTCGGCGATCCGCTTGAGCTTACGCAGAGTCTTGCCTTCGCCGGCGCGAAGGATCTTGTCGAGAATGGCTGCCACTTTTAGTAAAGCTCCTCGCAGGTCTACCCCGGCCGCTCCGCCGGGGTGGGAGGACGAGACATACTTCCCCGCTAGCCATCGTAGGCGGTTCCATCACCAGACACAGCCACCTGCAATCGACGGAGCGCCGCGGCACAATCGGATAACACATAAGCGCTGAAAGGGGTCAGAAGGTTCCCCCGATGTGCCGCCCGGCCTGGCCATCAGGTAGAAAACGGGGTATGGCACAGAGCGGACACCAAGGCAGCCACGCGGGAAGCGCCAAATCCTGGCTCGCCGTCACCACCATCCTCATCGGCTTCGCCGTCGGCGGCGTCGCGCTGACCCTCGGCCCGAACTGGGTGGTCGTCTGGATCGGGGTGGGCATCTGCGCCGTGGGCGCGCTGCTCGCCCTCGCCTTCGACATCTTCTCCGACGTGATCGTGGACGCCCCCCGGCAGGTCGCCGTCCAGGAGCACCACTCGCCGCTGGAGCGCCACCACTGAGCGCGGCCTCCGGAGGTGTGACGAACCCCCGTAGGCGTTTTGTCGGTCACTCGGTCTAGCATCCCTTCCGTGACCGACCTGACCGCCGACGAGGCCCGCCGGATCGTCCTGCGGGCCCAGGGCTTCCTCGGCGCGGGCGCGCGCACCGGCGGCGTCCCCGCCGTGCTGCGCCGCGTGGGGGCCGTCCAGCTCGACACCATCTCCGTGCTCGCCCGCTCCCACGAGCTCGTCGCGTACGCGCGCCTCGGCGCCGTCGGGCGGGCCGCCGTGGAGCGGGCCTACTGGCACGAGCCCGCCCGCGCCTTCGAGTACTGGTGCCACGCCGCCTGCGTCCTGCCCATCGAGCAGTGGCCCCTGTACGGCTTCCGCCGCCGGGCCTACCGCGAGCGCCGGTTCCGCTGGCACGAGGTGCCGCCCACGGTCGACAAGGTCCTGGAGCGGGTGCGCGCCGACGGCCCCCTCACCACCTCCGACATCGGCGGCGCCCGAGTCGACCGGCGCGCCTCCGGCACGACACAGGCGGGCGAGTGGTGGGACTGGTCCGACTCCAAGATCGCGATCGAGTTCCTGCTCGACATCGGCGAGGTCGTCTGCACCCGGAGGGTCGGCTGGCGGCGCGTGTACGACCTGGCGGAGCGGGTGGTGCCCGCCGACCTGCTCGCCCAGGACCTGCCGGACGCCGAGGGCGTGACCGGGCTCACGACCATCGCCGGGCGCTCCCTGGGCGTGGCGACCCGCGCCGACCTCGTGGACTTCACGCGGGTGAAGGGCAGGCACGCGGCGATGCTCGACGAGGCCCTGCTGAGCGGCGCCGCCGGGCTCGTGCCCGTCCGGGTCGCCGGATGGCCCGTCCCCCGCGCCGGCCGGTCGGCCGCCGCCCCCGGGCCCAACGCCTGGGCCGACCCCGCCGCGCTCGAGAGCGAGCCGCGGGGCCGCCACCGCACCACGTTGCTCTCGCCGTTCGACTCGCTCATCTGGGAGCGGGCCCGCGCCGAGCGCATCTTCGGCCTCAACCACCGGCTCGAGGCGTACGTGCCGAAGGACAAGCGCGTCCACGGCTACTTCGCGATGCCGGTGCTGGCGGGCGGCCGGATCATCGGCCGGGTCGACCCGGCCCGCGAGGGCACGACGCTCGTCGCCCGCCAGGTCGGGTTCGAGCCGGGCGGGAGCCGGGCCCGGGCCGTGGAGGGGATGCGCAACGCCCTGTGGGAGGCCGCGAGCTGGGTGGGCTGCACGGACGTCCGCGTCGAGAGGGTCGCCGCGCCCGAGCTCGAGGCCCCCTTACGCGCCGCCCTCACCAACTGAGCCGTCCAAGCGTCCCTGGGCGGGCCGGCACGACCGCCCGTCGTTCCGGGCGGGCATGAGCATTCCGGGGGCCGGAGTGGCCGCACCCTCTGCGGGACGGCCCGCACGGCCGGCGGCCGATCCCGGGAAAGCCTCCGCGACGGTCAGGTGATCTCGAGGAGTCGCTCGCGGACGGCGTAGACCACGGCCTCCATGCGAGAGTGCAGCTGGAGCTTCTCCAGGATGTTCCGGACGTGGTTCTTGACCGTGTTCTCCGAGATGAACAGGTCCTTGGCGATCTCGCGGTTGTTCATGCCCTTCGCGACCAGGCGGAGGACCTCCATCTCCCGGTCGGTCAGCCGCGGGACCGGCAGCTGCGGCGGCCGCTCGGCCTCCTTCCGGCTCATGTTCGCGAACTCGCTGATGAGCTTGGCCGCCATGGCGGGATTGATGAGGGACTGCCCCTCGTGGACGCCGCGCACGGCGTCGGGCACCTCGTCGATCTGGACGTCCTTGAGCAGGTAACCGGTCGCGCCGGCCTTGATGGCCTCGAAGAGGTCCTCCTCCTCGTCGCTGACCGTCAGCATGATGATCCTGGTGCTCGGCACCGACTCCTTGATCTTGCGGGTCGCCTCGATCCCGTCCTTCTTCGGCATGCGGACGTCCATCAGCGCGACGTCCGGCATGAGCTTGTCGGCGAGCTCGACCGCCTCCTGGCCGTCGCCGGCCTCGCCCACCACCTCGATGTCCGGCTCCGCGGCCAACGCCAGCTCCAGGCTGCGGCGGATCAGCGCGTGGTCGTCGACGATCAGCACACGGATCGGCTCGCCGCGGGTGGCCGGTCGGGCCGCCTCGTCGGGTCGGGTCACGGAACCTCCTTGCGGGGGCCAAGGACGCTGGATCGCCATCATTACACGGCTTCCAGCCGAATGAGGATCTTCGTCGCGCGTGGCGCGCCGGCCCGTGGACTCCCCACGGGCCGGGGCCTCAAACGGCTCTCGAGAGAGTCCCGCGGACGTGGTCCGGCCGGCCGGACCCTAACCCTCGACGAGCCTCAGCACGCCGTAGTTGTAGCCGCGGCGCCGGTAGACGACGCTCGGCAGGCCACCCTCCTTGTCGCGGAAGAGGAAGAAGTCGTGGCCCACGAGCTCCATCTCCAGGAGCGCCTGGTCGATCGTGATCGGGTCGGCCTTGTGGAACTTCTCGCGGACGACCAGCGGTCCGTCCCCGTCCATCTCGATGGGGACGATGGGTTCGGCGTGCTCGCCCGGCTCCTCGTGGATCTCGGCGCTGATCTCCGCCGCGGACAGCGCTTCGACCGGTGCGGCCGCCGGCCAGGCGACCTCCTGCTCGCTCTCGACCACCGCGGTGATCTCCGCCACCGAGGGCGGGCAACTCTTGCCGTGATGGATCTTGCGACGGTCACGCAGCCGCCGCAGGCGCTCCTCCAGCTTCCCGAGTGCGATGTCGAGCGCGGAGAACCGGTCGTCCGCGCAGGCCTCCGCTCTGATGGCGGGGCCGCGGGAGTGGATGGTCAGCTCCACTCGTTCGCGCTGGCCGCTCATGCGATGGTTGGGATCCTTCGAGACCTCCACGTCCACACGGATCAGCTTGTTATCCAGTCGTTGGATCTTGGCCAGCTTCGTCGAGACATGGTCGCGGAACCGGTCACTCACGGTGGTGTGCCGTCCCTTGACGATGATTTCCACGCAAAGCCCCCCTTCAGACATCGACTGTCGTGTTCGGCGCTCGTAGCACCCGTCCGGCCGACCTGGTCTTCGTCCCCACATCCGCCTGCTGAGGGGTTCGCAGCTCACTCGCCACTACTGCCCTTCTCCTCTTGCGGGGGACATCTGGACCCCCGGGAGGGCAGGACTTACCTCTAAGCCGCACCGTGATCGGTCGACCAAGAGTCGCCTTACGTGGACCGTTTCGCCTGCGGCTGGCATCGGCTAGCCAGGCTGAACTCCGGAGCGGAGTCGGCCCGGCGCAACCACGGACCCGAACGGGTGCCATGTCTGAACGCTAGTCGTTGGCGGCACGAATGTCAGCCAGGAGATCGGCTAAACGATCACTTTGCGTGATCCGGAGCTTGGACGAATCGGGGGAAAATTCGTGGCTGGATTGCGGAAGAGGCGGCGCCACAGCGAGATGGGCGGCCTCACCAGGCGAATCGCCGGGCCGGGTGACGAATGTGCGTCCTGACGGCCAAACGGCCATTTGCCCCGATCTTTACGCTGCGTAATGATTGGCACCCTCGACGCCCCGGCGTGTCGCGGCCCTCCGCGGAGTGGCCGCCACCGTGATCGCGAGCGGCACCGGGACGCCCGCGGCGGTGATCGCCCGGGCCGCCTCCGCCAGCGTGGTGCCGGTCGTCACCACGTCGTCCACCAGCACCACCACCGGCTCGCCGCCCCGGCCGCGCACCACAGCCTCCGCGCGGGCGTGAGGAGGCGACTGGAGGGCCGCGACGCCGGGGCCTGCATCGAAGGCCCCGGACAGGTTGGCGGCCCGCTGCGCGGCGCTCAGGCCCGCCTGGTCGGCCACCCGCCTCGCCTGCCGCAGCAGGGGCACCATGACGGCGGGAATGCCTCGGTCGGTCAACTCGCGGGCGGCGACGGCCGCGAGCGCGCGGACGGGGTCGTGTCCGCGCCTGCGCGTGGCCGCCCGCGCGCTCGGAACCGGCACCAGCACGACCGGCCCCGCCGCCCGGAACGGGACGCCCGGCCCGGACGACCCCGCCCGCGCCACCGGATCGGACGGTTCGAGCGGCCGCAGCGCCGGCCCAGCGATCGGGCCGGAACGCCGTGCTCCTCCGGCCACCCCGGGGATGCCGGCCGCCCCGGGGATGCCGGCCGCCCCGGGGATGCCGGCCGCCCC
>NZ_KI866524.1:511015-541213 GCF_000511135.2 Microbispora sp. ATCC PTA-5024
ATGCCGGCCGCCCCGGGGATGCCGGCCGCCCTGGGGATGCCGGCCGCCCTGGGGATGCCGGCCGCCCTGGGGATGCCGGCCGCCCTGGGGATGCCGGCCGCCACCGGAACGCCCGGGCCGGACGGGCCGCCGGGCCAGCGCAGCGCCGCGAGGGCGGTCTCGGCCAGACAGGCGCCCAGGAACGGCGCGAGCGACGCCTGGCCGCGCTCCTTGTACGCGAGGATCACGCGGCGGGCGCTCCCGTCGTACGTGGTCCCGGACCAGCACTCGGGCAGCCCGTCCGGGGGCGGGTCGGGCGGCCGGGGCTCGGGGTCGCGCGACAGTCCCGCCGCGCACGCGCGGCAGGTCACGGACCCAGGCTCGCCGCATCCGGCGCAGCGGGGCGGGAGCACGAGGTCGAGCAGCGCCGCCAGCACGACCCCACCCTGCCAGCCGCCGCCGACATTTCCGCGCCTCAGCGGACCGGACGCCGCCAGGCCTCGCCCGCGGCATCGAGAACCCGCCGCCGGCGCCTTGCACGGCTCCGTGGACCCGCCGCCAGGCATCTCCTGAGGGGGCGGCCGCTGCCGACACTTCCGCGGCTCTGGGGACCGGCGGCTTCGGGCCGGCGTTCGCGGGGGCCCTCGCCGCGCGGAGAAACTCCGGAGGGGCGACGGTCAGCCGAGGGGGTAGACCGGAGTGCGGGCGCCGTCCTTGGCGACCGGGTTCCAGTCCTTCTTGTCGATGCTGTAGTTCAGCACCGTGCCGTCCTCCTCCCCGGCCAGCACGTGGCCGGGGGCGGCGGAGAGCGAGTCGATCTTCGCGTTCGTGTCGGGCTTGCTGGGCGCGTCGGGGTCGATCTTGCCCTCCATCACCGACCAGGTCGTGAGCTCCTGGCCGCTCTTGCCCTCCGACAGCACGAGCAGGTCGGCCGCGTCCTGCCAGGCGATGTTGACGATCTTCTGCTCGTCGCGGGCGTCGACAAGCGTCTGCATGTCGTCGATCTTGGCCTGGCCGCCGATGCGGACGATCGTGCCGACCTTGACCGTGGTCCCGAGCCCCTCGTCCGTGATCACGGCGACCCGGGCGCCGTCACGGGAGACGCGCAGCGCCGAGACGTGCGAGGTCGCGAGCTCCTCCGGGATCAGCACCTTGCGCGCCGGCCCGCCGTCGGACTGCCAGACCCGCGTCTGCTGCAGCCCGTACGGCTCGGCCGTCCACACCTGGCCGTACCGGTCCCAGGAGGGGGCGGTGAGCTTCTTGCCGGTGATGACGCGCCGCCACGGGCTGCCCTTGGACATGGCGGTGACGTACACGCCGTCGCCGTTCACGATGGCGGCGACCCTGGGCGTGTAGTCGCTCGACACCGCGGGGTCGGTGAATTTCACGTCCTGCTCGCCGGCCGCGCCGGCGACGGGCACGCCGCCGCTCTTCTCCTTCTCCTGCGCCTGCTGGAGCTTGCCGTCCCGCATGTAGTAGATCTGGGCGGAGCTGGTCAGGACGTTCGGGTCGAACCTGGCGTAGTCGCCCGGCCGGAACCTGAGCCCCTTGTCCCGGAACGGCTCGCCGTTCACCCGGATCTCGATGTTCCGGCCGGCGGCCAGCTCGCCGAGGGTCCACGCGAGCTGGGCCTTCATCGCCTCGATCCGGTCGCTTTGGACCGACTCGATGGCCGCGGTGAAGTCGACCACGACCGTGTCGCCCTCGACGGTGATCTGGTTGAGGTCGGTGCCGGAAGGGAAGGCGGTCGTCACCGCGTCCCTGACCGCGTCCGTGGGACCGTCCAGGAGGCGGCGGACGCGGGTCTCGGGCACGCCGCGGCTCGGCTCGATCGGCACCCACACCCGGTCGACGACGAGCCCCGGCGACGGGGTCGCGGACGGGTAGCACAGGTCCACGGGGCGGTAGGCCCGCTTCACGTCGTCGCTGGACAGGAACCGGACGTCCGGCGGCGCGTCGATGCGCCACTGCCCCTGGACCTTGACCAGGGTGAACGCCTGGTCGAGCGGGCCCGACACCGCGTGGTACCGCCCCTGGGGGTCGATCGTGGCGACCAGCCGCCCCTTCAGCGGGATCGTCACGCTCGTCGCGTTCTTCGGGTAGGCGGACCGGTCGGGCTCCAGCTTGCCCTCGTAGACCTCGGTCTCCTTGAGCGGGTTCCACCTGCTCGCGGTCGAGGGCGTCAGGTACGTGCGCGCGATCGGGAGGCGGGAGTCGTCGAAGCTCGCCATCGCCGCCTGGAAGCCCTTGACGATCTCCTCGGGGAGTGCGTTCTCCCGGGGCGGTGTGGCGATCATGCGGACGTACGGCTGGATGAGCGTGTCCCTGCCGCTGTTCTCCTCGGCGGCGCGCGGACTGCTGCTCGTGGGGACGACGGCGCACCCGGCGCCGCCGGACAGCAGCACGACGGCCACGCCGGCGACGGCGAGCCGGGGCCGCGGCGGGCGATGCGCGGCGCGACGGCCGTGCACCGTGCCGGTCCGCCTCGGAGAGCGCGGCTCAGTCGCCATCGAAACCGCCCGCGTCGGCGTTCTCCCTGACCCGCATCCCGGCCTCGGCGACGGCGACGGCCGGGGACAGGACCGGGGTGACGTGGCTGCGCCAGGTGCGCCGCATCTCGACCTCCGGCGGCACGAGCGGGAGCGGCGAGCCCTTGAGCGACGCGCCGGCGACGCGGGGCAGCGACAGCCGGAACTGGCTGCCCTCCCCCGGCGACCCCCAGGCCTGCAGCCATCCGCCGTGGAGTATCGCGTCCTCGCGGGAGATGGCGAGCCCGAGACCGGTGCCGCCGATCGTCCGGGCGCGGGACGGATCGGCCCGCCAGAAGCGGTCGAAGACCATCGTCTCCTCGCCCGGCTTCAGACCCACCCCGTGGTCCCGCACGGCCACGGCGACGGCGTCGCGGTCGGCGCCGAGCGTGACGACGACGTCCCTGCCCTCGCCGTGCTCGATGGCGTTGAACAGCAGGTTGCGCAGGATGCGCTCGACCCTGCGGCTGTCCACCTCGGCCACGCACGGCTCACTGGGCAGGCGCAGCTCGAAGCGGGTCGCCTGCCGCTCGGCCAGCGCCTCGGAGTCGCCCACGGCCCGCAGCACGACGTCGCGCATGTCGACCGACTCGATGTCGAGGGTGGCGGCGCCCGCGTCGTACCGGCTGATCTCCAGCAGGTCGGCGAGCATCGACTCGAACCGTTCGAGCTGCGCCTGCATGAGCTCGGCGGACCGGGCGGCCATCGGGTCGAAGCCCTCGCGGCCCTCGTAGAGCAGGTCGGCGGCCATCCGGACGGTCGTGAGCGGCGTGCGCAGCTCGTGGGAGACGTCGGACACGAACTGCCGCTGCACCTGGGACAGCTCCTCCAGCTGGTGGATCTTGACGGCCAGCGTCGAGGCCATCTCGTTGAACGAGGTGGCGAGCCGGGCGAGGTCGTCCTCGCCGCGCACCTTGAGCCGTTCCTCCAGGCGTCCCGCGGCGAGGCGCTCGGCCGCCTGCCTGGCCAGCCGTACGGGTGTGACGACCTGGCGGGTGACGAGGGAGGCGATGCCGGCGAGCAGCAGCACGAGCGCCGCGCCCGCGCCGATCAGCATCCGCTGGACGGCGTCGAGGGTGTTCTCCTCCTCGCCGAGCGGGAAGAGGTGGTAGATCTCGTAGGTCCCGTTGATCCGCGCGCCGACGACGATGCCCTTCTCCGGCGGCCTGTTCCCCAGATACCTGAGCGTCACGAACTGCTGCCAGAGCGTCCCCTCCTCCAGGGTGCCCTGGACCTTGGCCCGGAGGTTCGCCGGGATGCTGACGGGGTCGACGTTGCCGGAGGCGCGCCCCTCGCCGATCGTGCTGTCGTTGAAGACGACCACGTCGTACCGGCCGCCGGACCGGTCGGCCAGCGCCTTGGCGGCCGCGTCGACGAGGTTGCCGTTCTGCAGCGCGGACGCCGCGTCCTGCGGCGCGTCGGTCACGTCGGTCGGCGGCGGGGTGAGCAGCCCGCTCGCGGTGGCGATGTTGGCCCGCGACTCCTCGACCGCGGACAGCTCGCTGGCGTGCAGCACCGACGTGATGATCGACTGCATCAGGAAGACGCCGAGGACGACCACGACGGCCACCGACAGCACGAGCGTGCTGGTGACGACCCTGAGCTGGAGCGAGCGCCGCCAGACCCGGCGCGCCCTCCCCGCGAGGCGGCGCGCACGCCTGCGGACCCCACGGGCGATCTGGCCCGGGGTCCGGCGGCGGGGCTTCCTTGCGGGGGCCGGCATGGCGCGCGGCTTACGCGGGTCCGGCCTTGTAGCCGACGCCCCGCACGGTCACGACGATCTCGGGGTGCTCGGGGTCCTTCTCGATCTTGGCCCGCAGGCGCTGGACGTGCACGTTGACCAGACGGGTGTCGGCGGCGTGCCGGTAGCCCCAGACCTGCTCCAGCAGCACCTCGCGGGTGAAGACCTGGCGGGGCTTGCGGGCGAGCGCGACCAGCAGGTCGAACTCCAGCGGCGTCAGGTTGATGGTCTCCTCGGCGCGCTTGACCGAGTGGCCGGCGACGTCGATCGTGATGTCGCCGATCTGCAGGATCTCGGGGGTCGGCTCGTCGGTGCGGCGCAGCCGGGCGCGCACCCGGGCCACGAGCTCCTTCGGCTTGAACGGCTTGACGATGTAGTCGTCGGCGCCGGACTCCAGCCCGAGCACCACGTCGATCGTGTCGCTCTTGGCCGTCAGCATGACGATGGGGACGCCGGACTCGGCGCGGATGCGGCGGCACACGTCGATCCCGTCGGCGCCGGGCAGCATCAGGTCGAGCAGAACGAGGTCAGGACGCGTGTCCCGGAAGGCGTCGAGCGCCTTGTCGCCGTCCGAGACGAACGACGGCTCGAAACCCTCCCCGCGCAAGACGATGCCGAGCATCTCGGCGAGAGCGGCGTCGTCGTCGACGACCAGCACGCGTCCTTTCATGGCCCCTCATTCGTTCTACGCGTTTGGGAGTTTTGGGCGTTTGTCACAGGTTCCCCCGAAGGCTACCGGCGGCCGCCCCTTGGGCGTTACACGACCGGGACAGTGCATGGAGTTTAGGCGCACACACTGGAGCGCGCGATTATCTGACCAGATGCGGTCACATCGGAGGGAATCCCTTGGTGCGGCCACGCTCCCAGTCTGCGCTCGCTGCCGCCGTTTCGGCCATCCCCCGGCGATCCCGGGCCGTGTCCCCGGCGCCGTCCCGGGAGCCGTCCGCGACCGTGTCCCGTGCGCTGTCCCCGGCCGTGCCGCGCGCCCGCCCACGCGTGTCCGCCGGATTACGGCCCGCCCTCGCCCGCACACCGCTCCAGCGCGCCGTACATCATGCCAGGATTGGGACATGACAGACGGTCCCGGATCCACCCCCGACGTGCCCCCGGGCTGGGCCGCCGCGCAGCCTCCGCCGTACGGCGCGGCTCCCGGGTCCTGGGCCTCCCCCGGCGACCAGGGCCGGCCGGACGACGGCCAGGCCGCTCCCCCGCCGCCCCCTCCCCCGCCCGGGTCCTGGCAGAGCCACCCGTACAGCGGCCGGCAGCATGGCGCCCCCGACGGTCAGCAGGGCCGGCAGGGGTACCCGGGCGGGCCCGGGGCCCAGCCGGGATACCAGGGCTACCAGGGCTATCAGGGATACGGGCCGTACGGACAGCTGCCGCCGCAGGCGCCGCGCCCCGGCATCATCCCGCTGCGGCCGCTGGCGCTGGGCGACATCCTCGACGGCACCATCAAGCTGATCCGCTCGAACCCGCGGGCCACGCTCGGTCTGTCCGCCATCGTGGCCGCGATCACCTCGGTCCCGCTGGCCATCGGGCAGGCGGTCAGGCTGGGGTCGCTCGGCGATGTGATGAACGACCCGGCGGCCCTGTCGTCCGGCGACGCGACGCCGCTCGACGGGATCGGGCCGCAGCTCGTCGGCACGCTGGCCACGCTCGTCATGACGTTCGTCGCGACCACCGTCCTCACCGGCATCCTCACGCGGGTGCTCGGGCGCGCCGTGTTCGGCGGCCGCATCACGGTCGGCGAGGCCTGGGCGCTCGTGCGCTCGCGGGTCCCGGCCCTGCTCGGGCTCGTGCTCGTCCAGGGGCTCCTCATGCTGGCGCCGCTGATCGTGGCCGTCCTGCTGTTCGTGGGGCTCACGGCGGCGGGGGCGTTCGACGCCTCGGGCGGGGTCGGTCTCGCGGTCCTGCTCGCCCTTGTGTTCCTGCTGCTCTACATCCCGTACGTGCTGTTCTTCCAGTCGAGGTTCGCGCTGTCGGCGCCCGCCGTGGTGCTGGAGCGCCGCGGCGTGACCGACGCGATGCGCCGCTCGTGGCGGCTGGTGAAGGGCGACACGTGGCGCGTGCTGGGCATCCTGCTGCTGACGCAGCTGCTCGCGGCGCTCATCAGCGGCGTGCTGTCGGTGCCGTTCTCGATCGGCGGGTCGTTGGTCGGGCTGCTGGGGCACTCGCCCGCCGCCTCCGTGCTCGCGGCGCTGGCGCTGACGCTCGGCAACGTGGTGAGCGCTATGATCACCTATCCGTTCCAGGCCGGGGTGAACGGCCTGCTGTACGCCGACCGGCGGATGCGGGCCGAGGCGTTCGACCTCGTGCTGCAGACGGCGGCCGCACGCAACGCCACCCAGGGCTGGGTGCACGCGAGCGTCGACGACCTGTGGCACCCCTCGTACGCCGCGGGCACGGACCCCACCGCCCCCGGCTCCTACTACGGGCCCCGGCCGTGACCCTGGCGGCGGCCGCGTTCCTGCTCGCCGGACCCGACGTCGGCCGGGAGGAGGCCCGGCGTGAGGCGGCTCGCGAGCTGCTGAGGCCGGTCTACCAGCACGAGTCGGTGCTCGACCGGATGTGGCGGACGTTCACGCAGTTCCTGGGCGACCTGCTGGACGCCGGCGGCGGCACGGCCGGCGGCGTGCTGTCGCTCGTCCTCATCGTCGTGGTTCTCGTGGCCCTCGCCGCCCTGCTGCTGTGGGCGCTGCGCCGCATGTCGCGCGACCGCGGGGCGGGCGCGGGCGGCGTGTTCGAGCGGGGCGAGCTGACGGCCGCCGAGCACCGCGCCGCCGCCGGGCGGCTCGCCGCCGAGGGAGACTGGAGCGGCGCGATCCGGGAGCGGCTGCGCGCCGTCGCCCGCGACCTGGAGGAGCGCGCCATCGTGACCCCGCTTCCGGGCCGGACGGCGATGGAGCTCGCCGACGTGGCGGGACGGGCCCTGCCGGACCACGCGGCCGACCTGCGCGCCGTCGCACGGGTGTTCGACGACGTCACGTACGGCGAGGTCCCCGGCACCCGGGAGGCGTACGAGACGATGGCCGGACTCGATGAGCGCCTGCGGGCGGCGCGGGTCTCGCTGGACGCCGGCGCATGACCGTGACCGCGGCCGGGAGCCCGGCGCCGGTCTCGCCGACCGCGGGCGCCCTGTGGCGCCGCGGGCGGGCCGTGCTGCTGGTCGCGGTGCTCGTCCTCGCGGCCGCCCTGGTCCCCGCGCTGCTGGCGCCCTCCGAGGAGACCGGCAGGTACCTCGACCCCGGCGACACCTCCCTTTCGGGAAGCGGTGCGCTGTCGGCGCTGCTGACGGCCCACGGCGTGACGGTCAGCCGGGCCGACGGCGTGGGCGGCGCGCTGGCGCAGGCGGGGCCGGACACCCTTCTCCTCGTCACCGAGGCGAGCGCGCTGACCAGGGACGAGGCGTCGCGCATCGGCGCGGCGCCGGGCGACCGGCTGATCGTCGGGCAGGTGCCCTACCTCGACGTCCTCGCGAGCGGCGTCACCGCGAGGAGGGATCCGGCCCGCGCCCGCTCGCGCGAGCCCGGGTGCGCGCTGCGGGAGGCCGTCCGCGCGGGCAGCGCCCACATGGGCGGCACGGCGTTCACCGGGCCGCCCGGGTCGACCGGCTGCTACCCGGACGACGGACGGCCCACGCTGGTCCGCTACGCGACCGGCGGCCGCACGGTCACCGTGGTGGGGGACGGCGCGTTCCTCACCAACCGCAGGCTGGCCGAGGACGGCAACGCGGCGCTCGCCGTGAACCTCGCCGGCGCCCGGCCCCGGCTGATCTGGCTGGTCCCCCCGGACGCGGACGACGCGGACGGCACGGGCGACGACGGCTCGGGTGACGGCGGCTCGGACGGCGGCGGCTCGGACGGCGGCGGACGCGGGCTGGGCGACCTCATCCCGGACGGCGTGGGCTGGGCGGTGGTCCAGCTGGTCGCCGCGGTCGGCGTGGTGGCGCTGTGGCGGGGCCGCCGCCTCGGGCCGGTCGTCGCGGAGCGGCTGCCGGTGGTCGTACGGGCCGCCGAGACCGTGGAGGGACGCGGCCGGCTCTACCGGGCCCGCAGGGCCAGGGACCGGGCCGCGCTCGCGCTGCGGGCCGCCGCGGCCGACCGGCTCACCGCGCCCCTGGGGCTTCCGCGGACCGCGACGTTCGACGAGATCGCCGCCGCCGTCGCCGTACGGACCATGGAGGACCCGGAGCGGGTGCGGTCGGCGCTGTACGGGCCGCCACCCGAGGACGACGCCGCGCTGGTGGCCCTGGCCGGCCACCTCGACACACTCGAAAGGCAGGTACGAGAGTCGTGACCACACCGGGATCCCCATCCCCCGCGCCGCCGGGGTCCGACGCCGCGCGGGAGGCGCTGGGCGCGCTGCGCGCCGAGGTGGCCAAGGCCGTGGTCGGGCAGGACGCCGTCGTCACCGGCCTCGTCATCGCGCTGCTGTGCCGGGGGCACGTGCTGCTCGAGGGCGTGCCGGGGGTGGCCAAGACGCTGCTGGTCCGCACGCTCGCGGCGACGCTGTCGCTGGACTTCAAGCGTGTCCAGTTCACCCCCGACCTCATGCCGGGCGACGTCACGGGCTCGCTGGTGTACGACGCGCGGACGGCGGAGTTCGAGTACCGCGAGGGGCCCGTCTTCACGAACCTGCTGCTCGCCGACGAGATCAACCGGACGCCGCCGAAGACCCAGGCCGCACTGCTGGAGGCCATGGAGGAGCGCCAGGTCAGCGTCGAGGGGACGGCGCGCCCGCTGCCTGACCCGTTCATCGTGGCCGCCACGCAGAACCCCATCGAGTACGAGGGGACCTACCAGCTTCCCGAGGCCCAGCTCGACCGGTTCCTGCTGAAGCTCACGGTGCCCCTGCCGCCGCGCGAGCAGGAGATCGCCGTCCTGGAGCGGCACGCCCTGGGCTTCGACCCGCGCGACCTGTCGGAGATCAAGGCGGTCGCCACGGCGGCCGATCTGGAGGCGGGGCGCCGGGCGGTCCGGCAGGTGCACGTCGGGCCCGAGGTGCTCGGCTACGTCGTCGACCTGGCCCGCGCCACCCGCCAGTCGCCGTCCCTGCAGGTGGGCGTGTCCCCCCGGGGCGCGACCGCGCTGCTGGCCGCCGCCCGGGCGTGGGGCTGGCTGTCCGGCCGCGCGTACGTCACCCCCGACGACGTGAAGGCCCTGGCCCGGCCCGCGCTGCGGCACCGGGTGCAGCTGCGCCCGGAGGCCGAGCTGGAGGGGGCCACCCCGGACGGGATCCTCGAGGGCATCCTCGCCTCCGTGCCCGTCCCCCGATGACACCCGGCGGGCCGAACCGAAGGGAGCCTCTCACGATGACGCAGCCCCAGCCTCCGGCCGGGCCGACCGGGCGGCCGCCATGGCGCTGACCGGTCGCGCCGGGCTGCTCGCGGCCCTGGGCGCCGTCCTCGTGCTGTTCGCCCCGCGGCCGGGCCTCGCCGTGGCCGGCATCCTGCTCCTGCTGGCCGCGCTGGTCGTCGTCGACCTGCTGCTCGCGGGCGGCGTGCGCGGGCTGCGCTTCCACCGGGACGGCGAGCGCCTGGTGCGGCTCGGCCAGTCCGTCCGGGTCGGCCTGGTCGTGGAGAACCCCGGGCCCCGGAGGGTGCGGGGGGTGCTGCGCGACGCGTGGCCGCCCTCGGCCGGCGCGACCCCCCGCCACCTCCGCGTCGACGTCCCCCACGGCGAGCGCAGGCGGCTGGAGACGACGCTGACTCCGACCAGGAGGGGCGACCGGGAGGCCGTGACCGTGACCGTCCGCTCGGTCGGTCCGCTCGGGCTGGCCGCGCGGCAGGGCACGCACCGGGTGCCGTGGTCGGTCCGGGTGCTGCCGCCGTTCCTCAGCCGCAGGCACCTGCCGGCGCGGCTGGCCCGGCTGCGCGAGCTGGACGGCCGGCACCCGGCGCTGGTCCGCGGCCAGGGCACCGAGTTCGACTCGCTGCGGGAGTACGTGGTCGGCGACGACGTGCGGTCCATCGACTGGCGGGCCAGCGCGCGGCGGAGCGACGTCGTCGTCCGCACCTGGCGGCCCGAGCGCGACCGGCGGGTCCTGATCGTCCTCGACACGGGACGCACGTCGGCCGGCCGCGTCGGCGTCTCGCCGATCCCCGGCGCGGGCGCCCGGACGGCCGGATGGCCCCGGCTCGACTGGTCGATGGACGCCGCGCTGCTGCTGGCCGCCCTGGCCGCCCGCGCGGGCGACCGGGTCGACTTCCTGGCCTACGACCGGGGCGTGCGCGCCTGGCTGTCCGGCGCCTCCCGCACCGAGCTGCTGTCGTCCCTGGTGACGTCGATGGCCCCGATCGAGGCGGAGCTGGTCGAGTCGGACGGCCCGGGAATGGTGGCCGCCGTGCTGGCCAGGGCGAGACGGCGCTGCCTGGTGGTGCTGCTGACCGACCTGAACCCGGCCGCCATGGAGGAGGGCCTGCTGCCCGTGCTGCCCCAGCTGTCGGCCCGCCACCTCGTGCTGGTCGCCTCGGTCGCCGACCCGAAGGTGGCCGCCATGGCCGCGGGCCGGGGCACGGCCGAGCGCGTCTACGACGCCGCCGCGGCCGAGCAGCTCAGGGGCGAGCGGCGGCGGATCATCTCGCTGCTGCGCCGTCAGGGGGTGGAGGTCGTCGACGCCCTCCCCGAGGACCTCGCGCCCGCCCTCGCCGACGCCTACCTCGCGCTCAAGGCCGCCGGCCGCCTCTGACCTCCGTACGCGCGACTCGTGGTCAGGCTGTGGGCGCGAGGTCGGGCGCCTGCTCGATGTCGCCCGTCTCGCCGTCCCGCAGGGCCCGCCGGCCGAACACGATCACGTACGTCAGGAAGAGCGCCTCGGCCAGGACGCCGATCGAGACGCGCGCCCAGGTGGGCAGGCCGGACGGCGTGACGCCGGCCTCGATCAGGCCGGAGACGAACAGCACGGCCACCAGGCCGAGGGCGACGCTCATCACGGCCCGGCCCTGCTCGGCCAGCGCCTCGCCGCGCCGTCGCGGGCCGGGGTCGATCACCGTCCAGCCGAGCCGCATCCCCACCCCGGCGGCCAGGAAGACCGCGGTCAGCTCCAGCAGGCCGTGCGGCAGGATCAGCCCCCAGAACACGTCGGCTTTGCCGTGCGCGTGCATGAGCCCGCCGAGCAGGCCGACGTTCGCCGCGTTCTGCCACAGGATCCACGGGATCGGGATGCCCAGCAGGACGGCCGAGACGATGACCTGCATCGACACCCAGGCGTTGTTGATCCACACCTCGCCGGCGAACGACGCGGCCGGGTGCTCGGAGTAGTAGTCGGCGAAGTCGTGCTCGACGAGCTGCCTGATGTCCTCCGGCGTGCCGACGGCCGCCTGGACGCCGGGGTTCCTGGCCACCCACACGCCGACGACGTACGCGACGACCAGCGAGGCCACGGCGGCCCCGAGCCACCAGCGGCGGGCGCGGTAGGCCGTCACAGGGAACGACACCGTGAAGAACCGGACGACCTCCCGCCAGGCCGGGGTGTGGGCCCCCGTCACGGCCGAGCGCGCCCGGGCCACCAGCGAGGACAGGCGGCCGGCCAGCAGCGCGTCGGTCGAGCCCGACCGGACGACGGACAGGTGGGTGGTGGCCCGCTGGTACAGCTCGACCAGCTCGTCGACCTCCGCGCCCGTCAGCCGGCGGTGCCGCCGGACCAGGTCCTCGAGCCGGTCCCAGGTCGGCTTGCTCGCGGCGACGAACGCGTCCATGTCCACGCATGGGACCCTACCGACAGGGTCGCAGTAGGGTGCGCAGTGTGTCCGAAGTCGTGACCGGCGAAGCCGTCGTCGTCGAGGTCCGGGTGGCCCAGCTGCCGAGCCGCGCCCTCGCCGTCGTCGTCGACTGGGTCCTCCAGTGGGCCGTCCTGATCGTGGCGTACGTCCTGGTGTCCCACGCGTCCGTCATCGCGGACGACGCGCTGAGCACGGGCCTGCTCATCCTGCTGACCGTGCTCGTGCTCGTGGGCTACCCGGTGATCTCCGAGACCGTGAGCCGGGGCCGCACGCTGGGCAAGCTCGCGCTCGGCCTGCGCGTGGTGAGCGACGACGGGGGTCCGGAGCGCTTCCGGCAGGCGCTGTTCCGGGGGCTGGCCGGGTTCGTCGAGTTCTGGACGTTCATGGGCGCGCCCGCGCTGATCACGTCCCTGCTCAACCGGAGCGGCAAGCGGCTCGGCGACGTCTTCGCCGGCACGATCGTCATCAGCGAGAGGGTCCCCCGGCAGGACCCTCCCCCGGCCATGCCGCCACAGCTCGCCTCGTGGGCCGCGATGCTGGAGCTGTCGCAGCTGACCGGCGAGGTTGCCGACACGGCCCGGGGATACCTGTCCCGCTGGCACCAGCTCGCGCCGCCGACCCGCGACGAGATGGGCACGCGGATCGCGGCCCGCGTCGCCGCCCAGGTCGCGCCGCCGCCCCCGCCCGGGGTGCCGCCGCACGCCTACCTCGCCGCCGTCCTCGCCGAGCGCCGGCGCCGCGACGAGGCGCGCCTCGCCCGGGCGCGCCGCCCGCTCCCCTCCTACGATCGGCCCGTGCACGCGGCGGTTCCCCGCCCGTACGGCGGCGCGCCGGGGCCGGTCGCTCAGGGGCCCGCGCGGCCGGCGGAGCAGGCGGATCCGACTCCCGGGGGATTTCTTCCGCCCGTTTAGGTGTAGGCCGCGAAATGCGGGGCACCTGTGGCCATTGCAGGTCATGGGGCACACCTGCAGTGGGGTTGAGGCGGGCACGCCCGGCGCGCAGAGGGAGAGGTCGCGCCGGGCGTGCCCGCCCGCTTCCGTCAGCGGTCAGGATCGTCAGCCCCGGATGCCCGGCCGCCCGCGGCGGACGAGGGCGATCCCGACCGCGATGAGCGCCAACGCCGCGAGGGCGATGACGCCGATCTGGAGCGGCGTCCCGAACGACTCCCCGGCGTCCGGCGCGGCGGCGGTCGCCGGCCTTTCCGGTCCGAGCGGAGCCGCCGTCGCGGCGGACGCGGCGGCGATGTCCCGCGCTTTCACCTTCGTCGTCAGGCTCGCCTTGGAGGGCTCGGTCGCGGTCACCGTGACCTTCCACTCGCCGGCGGGCAGCGGCTCGGCGAGGTGGTAGAGGTTCTGGCCCTCGGGTGACGACCTGAGGGGAACCGGTCCGAAGGAACGGCCGTCGGTGGAGGTCGCGACCAACGTCGCCTCGACGATCTCCGTGACGGGATGGCCGTCCTCCTTCCAGGTGGCCAGCACGTTGACGTTCTGGCCGCCGTCCCCGGCCACCTCCAGCTTGATCGGTCCTTCGTGGGCCGAGGCCGCGGGCGCCCCGAGCATCAGCACGAGTCCTGCCAGCAGGAGGGTCATGCCATATCGCAGTGTCTTGTTCACGACTCGTGGGTCCCTTCAGGTTCGGGGTCGGGGGTGAGCGCCCCGTCGCCGGACGAGGCCGGCAGGAACACGTGCTGGTGGCCGTAGCCCGCGTCGACGTTGACCGCGTCGAGGGCGGTGGCTCCGACCGACCAGGTGAAGAGCGCGGCGGCGCGCTGCCGCACGGCGAGGTCCATCACGGTCGTCCGGATCTGCCCGGTGAGTCCCCGCGAGGCCGCGTATGTGTCCACGGTGGTGGCGATCTGCCGTACGGCGGAGGCGAGACTCGACCTCGCGATGTTGGTCGCGGTTTCGCCGGACGGCGGATCGGCGAAGCCGTCGACGGCCGCGGCGGCCGCCTGCCGCCAGCCGGCGACGTCCGCGGGGGTCACGACGGCCGGTCCGGCGGTGCCGTCGACGGGCATGACCCGGCCCAGGCCTTCGAGCACGGGGACGAGCCGATCGCGGGTGGTGCGGGCCAGCTCGGTGAGCTCCTTGATCTGCGCCTTATCCCGGACGGCGTCCTCGGCCCTGAGCCGGTCCGCGATCTGTTCGGTGGAGCTCGGCCGGGTCGCCGCGAAGACCAGGCCGCCGGCGACGAGCGCGCCGAGCGCGAACGCGACCGTGAGGGCGAGCACGCGGCCCCAAATCGGACGCCGTACCGGGGTCGGTTGCCTGGGTCGGTTGATGTCGCCACCTCCTGACAGGCGGATGTCGGTGATCGGAGTGGGACGGCGGCCGCCGCGACGCGTGTCGGGGCCGACCTGCCGGTGGTTCAGAGGTGTGGGGATCGCTTGGCCCCGCGCACCGCGGTGCTCACGTGCCCAGAGGTGTGCCGCGGCTGTTGAGGAGGAGGAGTTTCTCGATTCGCTTGCGGCGTCGGGTGCTGGTGAGGCGGACGGTGAGGAAGGCGAGGATGAGAAGGGTGAGGAGGGCCAGTTGGGGCCAGGGGATGGCCCAGAGGGTGGTGTCGATGGCGATGCGTTCGGCGGTGATGCCGGGGAGGTGTCTGCCGGCGGGGTAGGGGATGGCCATGATCGTTGTGCCGATGGGTCCCAGTGGCCAGGTGCCGGTGACGTGTGCGGTGAAGGTGCGGCTGCCGCCGGGCATGATTTCCCGGGCTTTGGCTTCGGAGGTGTCGTTCCAGCCGGTTTGGCCGGCGAGGGTGGAGGTGAGGATGCGGCTGTCGGGGGCCAGGCGGAGGTTGCCGGTGTTGGCGAGGGTGTAGGTGACCTCGACAGTGCCGGGGGCGAAGGGGTTCCAGGACCAGGTGTAGTCGGTGCTGACGCCGGTGACGGCGACTTTGGCGGTCAGGGTGCCGGTGACGCGGATGTTGAGGCGGACGCCTACCCGGTTTTGGACGCGGACCTGGCCGGAGATGGTGTCGATGGATGCGGTGACGCCTGCGGGGTGGTCTCCGGGGGTGGCGTTGGGCGGGATCGACACGGTGACCGGGACGACGGCGGTGGCTCCGGCGGCGATGGTGACTTTGTCGGGGACTTTGATCCATGCGCCGCCGTCGGTGGGGGTGGCGTCGGAGGGACGCATGTCGAAGTATCCCTTGGCGGTCAGGTAGCCGTCGCCTGCGTCGATGGCGAAGTCGACCGGTTGGGTGGAGCGGTTGATGACCGCGATGTGTTCGGTGACTTGTTGTCCGCCGGGGAGTTCGATGTCGATGACGCTGCGGCCGTCGGGGCCGTTGGCGTCGGCGGGGACGACCGACCAGGTGGTGTCGGCGGCGGCGGGGGCGGCGGAGACGACCATGGCGACCATTGCGGTCGTGGCGGCCAAGACGGTGACCGAGACGGTCACGCCGGCAGCCTGGAAGACGGCGAGCACGGCGCGGACGGCGCGGGCGGCCAGCAGGGCGCGGGTGGCCAGCGGGGCGGGGGCGGTGAGCTGGGCGCGGGCGGCGTGGGTTTCTCGTGGTCGGCTCGTGGTCGGCACGGGTGTCTCCTGTGTGGTCGTGGGCGTCCGGGACGGGTGCCGGGCTGGCACAGGGTTCCGGACGCCCACGGTGGGGGTCGGTGTCCTGCCCTGGGGGTTCAGGACTGGTTGAACAGTGACAGGGTGAGGGTGGAGTGGTATTCGCCGGCGGCGACGTCGACGGGGGTGCGCAGGGCGAGGTCGGCGTTGACCTTGGAGGTGCCGATCTCGTCGGAGGAGTTGGCGGTGGAGACCAGCAGTTCCTGACCCTTCAGACCCACCTCGGGGGCGCCGGTGCCGTCGGAGACGACACTGGAGACCGGCTCACCGGCCGAGACCGCGCCGGTGGAGGAGTCGGTCAGCAGGTGGGGCTTCCAGCCCAGGTATTCGGGGCCGATGGTCTTGGCCGGGTCGTCGGTCGCGGTGAACTGGCTGGCCTGGCCGACCACGGCCCAGTACTCACCGGCGGGGATGTCCTCGGGCCGCCGGGTGTCGGACACCGTCACCGTCGGCAGGGTGCCGACGAACTGGCGGGCGGCGGCGTCGGAGCCGTTCTCCTGCAGGGGGACGCCGGTGTTGTCGGCCACGGTCATCGACAGCTGACCGGGGGTGGTGGTGGGCTCGATCTTCACCGACACGTCGATCCCGCTGCTGCTGCCGTTGCCGGGGTCGGCGTCGGCCGCGGCGGGACCGGCCACACTGATACCGGCCAGCGCGACGCCGAGCACGGACGCGGCGATTATCTGGGTGGTCCTGTTGATTCTCATGTGATCGCTCCATCTATGGGGGGCGGGGCCGGCCGGCTGATCGGCCAGCCGGCCCCGGTTGTGCTGGTGCCTTCCTTACGGCGGTGTCCTCGTCATGGGGACCGTGGTCACAGCCGGTGCGGTCAGCGCCGGTGCGGTCAGCGGCAGCTGACCGCGGTGTGAGCAGCTCAGCCGCAGCTGAGCGCCGTGTAGTTGGCGTCGTAGGACGACGTGACCTGCTTGCCGTCGATCGTCGCGGTGCCGGTCACGGTGACCTTGCCGGCGTCGATCTTGGCGGTACGGGTGTTGAAGGACTGGTATGCCTGCTTGCCCGGGGCCACGTCGGCCACGGTCTTGTTGCCGAACGGGGTGGTCAGCGTGATCGTCGCCGGCACATCCCCGTTGTTGACGGCCGTGACCGCCAGGTAGGCCGAGGTGCCGATGCAGCGGGAGGCGGCGGTGACGGTCAGCTTGACCTGCGGCGAGGACGCCGGGGCGATGGTCAGCGTGAGCGTCTTGGCCTCCTCGGCGTTGCCCGCCTTGTCGGTCGAGCGGTAGGCCAGCGTGTGCTGTCCCTCGCCGCTGACCTTGACCGGCTCGGTGTAGGCGGTCCAGTCACCGCCGTCGAGCTTGTACTCGGTCTTGGCGACCCCGCTGCCGCCGGTCTCGTCGACCGCCGTCAGCGTGACGGTGACCGGACCGGTGAACGAGCCGCCCTCCGGCTGCGCCGGGTCGGTCGTCGCCGTCGTCACCGGAGCGGTCTTGTCCTCACTTCCCGCCTTGAGCAGCTTGAAGTAGTCGAACTTGACCGTCTTGGACGCACCCTGGCTGGTGCCGATGGTGTACACACCGATCTTCGACGCGTTCGCCACCACGCTGTTCTTCACCACGGCGGTCGTGCCGTTCGTGGCGAGATCGGTCCAGGTCGTGCCGTTGGAGGAGTAGGAGCCGGTGAAGCTGTCTCCTGCCTTCTTCAGGCGCAGCCACCACACACCTGTGGTGAGGTTGTTCACCTGCGGCTGCGGGTTCTGCACGGTTCCGCCGACCTCGCTGCGCAGTTCGATGGTCCGCGCCACCGCCGACCCCGCGGCATTGGTGGTGAGGAAGTCGAACTTCACGTAGTCGTCGTCACCGGCGTACACCATCAGACCGCCCTGCTGGTACTGCTCGTTGAGGGCCGAGGCGTCCACCTTGGTCTCCAGCGTCCAGTCGCCGCTCGGCGCCGTCTGGAGGATGAAGTTCTTCGGACCGGTGTTGGTGGTCGTGTAGATGTCCCCTGTCGTGGTGTCGAGCTCCAGGTTGCCACCGGTCATCCGGGCGGCCGTCGCGTCGGGGCGCACGACCGCGTTCCAGCGGCAGGAGTCGAGCGCCGTGCCGTTGAACTCGTCGTTCGGGTCCGGCGCGGTCGCCTTGTCGTCCGGCGTGATGGAGAACCAGTCGAAGGACGCGTTCACCACCGGGTGGTTCGCCCCGGCGAGCGAGATCAGGCCGATCCTCGGGTTGGTGATCCCGGCGAGCGGCTTCGTCTCGGGCATTGCGGTGAACGTGGTGCCGTCCGCCGAGTAGTGGGCGGTGATGTTGGTGCCGTCGCTGACGAACCGCACGTACACCGTGTCGGGATAGGTGTCCCCGAGGCTGGCGGAGTTGCTCGCCGACACCTCGTTCGGGGTGCCCTTGTCCTCGCGGATGAACTGGAAGATGCGGCTGGCGTGGTTGGAACCCGAGGTCGACCGCGCCTGCAGCACCATCTTGGCGTAGTTGTCGTCGTCGCCGTAGATGATCAGGCCCGCCTGCTGGTACGCGTCACGCGCGTCCAGCGTGAGCTTGGCGGTGGCGGTCCAGGCACCCGACGGCGCCGGCTGCACGACGATGTTCGGCGTGTTGCCGCCCGTGCTGTAGATGTCGGTGGTCGACGTCGGGATCACGAGCTTGCCGTCCGCGACCTTGAGGTCCTGGTTCTCCCGGATGACCGACCAGCGGTCACGGTCGAGCTGGTTGCCCAGGAAGTCGTCGGAACGGCCGGTGAAGCACACCGTGGCCGCCGTGTCCACCTTGATCGGGATTTGGGCGGTGCCCGACGCGCCCTTGCCGTCGGTCACGGTCACCACGGCCGTGTAGGTGCCCGGCGCGGTGTAGGTGTAGCTCGCGGTGGCGGTGGTGGGCTGCGGTGCGCCGTTCACCCCGAAGTTCCACTTGTAGGTGAGCGGGTCGCCTTCGGGGTCGGACGCCGTCGCCGTGAAGTCGACCTTCAGCGGGGCGACACCCGTCGCCTGGCTCGCCGTCGCCGTCACGGTCGGACGCTGGTTCTCCGTGGCCCCCTTGCCGACGAAGTCGACCCAGTTGAAGTTGGCCAGGTAGGCGTCGTTGGCCGCGCTCGCCGGCTTGCGCACCACGAAGTACAGCGGTCCGCTTACGGTCGGCGGGTTGGTCAGATTGAGCGTGACGTCGGTGAACGTCTGCCAGCCGCCGGTTGGCGTCACATCGACCGAGCCGACCAGGGTGCCGGTCTCGGGGTCGCCCGCCCGTACCTGCACGGTCCCGCCGGCGCCGGCAGAGGAGGCCCGGAACCGGATCGCGGAGACGTTCGACAGGTTCACCGGGTCGAACGACCACCAGTCGCCGTCCTCGACGAATCCGATGTTGAGGTTGCCGCCCTGCGGGTCGCTCGAGGTCTCCGTCTGGACACCCGCGGCGTCGGTGCCCTTGCCGTCGGACACCCGGCCGGTCTGCGCGAAGTGCTCGGCCTGCTTGCGCTTGGGCTCCAGGATGACCTGACCCCGCCCGGTCAGCGGCTTGGCGCCGCCGGCACCCTCGTCGGTGTAGCTGGCCTCGATCACATAGAAGAGGTTGTCCGTCTCGCCGTGGCCGCTCTGCGAGGTCTGCAGAGTCCCCTCGCAGCCCTTGAGCTGGTCGAGCGGGTGGCCGTGGCTGTCGTGGCCGAGGATCGCCTGGATCTGGACCTTGTCGCAGTCGATCGTGCCGTCCTCGGGGTCGGTGACGGTGACCTTGAACTTCACCTGGTCGCCGAACTCGAAGAAGGCGCCGTTCGGCGGCACGTTCACGGTGACGGTGGGACGGGTGTTGCCCGCGCTGATCGACACGCTGGCCGTGGCGGTCTTGCCGTCGGCGTTCTTGACGGTCAGGACCACGCTGTACTCTCCCGCCTTCTCATACGTGAAGGTGGGGTTGGGGTCGGTGGAGTCGGTCGTGCCGTCGCCGTCGAGGTCCCAGGCGTAGGTGATCGCCTTGTCGTCGGGGTCCCGGCTGCCGTCGCTGGAGAACTTGACGCTCAGCGGCAGGGGCCCGTCGGTCTTGTCCGCCGTGACACGGGCGATCGGCGGGCGACTGCCCTTGGTGTACTCGATGCGGTAGACGCCGGAGTCGGCGTTGTCGCCGCCGAAGCCGGAGCCCCACTCGATCATGTACAGCGCGCCGTCAGGGCCGAACTTCATGTCCATGGGCTTCTTGAAGCTCAGGGACTGAAGGATCCGGTTCATCTCGACGAGCTTGGTGCCGTCCTCGTTGAGCTGGAACGACCACATGGCGTTGTTGTTCCACTCACCGAAAATGGCCTTGCCGTCCCAGTACGCCGGCCACTTCACGTCCGACTGCAGGTTCGCGTCGTACCGGTAGACCGGACCGCCCATCGGGGCGCCGCCGGACATCTCGGGGAAGTTC
Source organism: Microbispora sp. ATCC PTA-5024 (assembly GCF_000511135.2). Classification (NCBI taxonomy): domain Bacteria; kingdom Bacillati; phylum Actinomycetota; class Actinomycetes; order Streptosporangiales; family Streptosporangiaceae; genus Microbispora; species Microbispora sp. ATCC PTA-5024. The sequence goes on from NZ_KI866524.1 coordinate 530,926, forward strand.
TGCGGGTCGGACGAGTAGTGGTACCAGATCGTCGCGGGGATCACCGGCGGCAGGTTGGTCAGGCCGGTGTTGTTGGGGGAGTTGTTGACCGGCGCCGCGCAGTTGAACGGCGATCCCGACGTCTTGGTGGCGAAGTCGTAGTCGACGAACGGGGTGTTGTTGCCGATGCAGTACGGCCATCCGTAGTTGCCCGGCTTGGAGATGAGGTTCCACTCGACCGTGTTCTGCGGACCCCGGGTGGAGCTCGCCGTGTTGGCGTCGGGGCCGTACTCGCCGAGCATGATGTTGCCCGTCTTGGGGTCGAGACCCATGCGGAACGGGTTGCGGAAGCCCATGCCGTAGATCTCCGGCTTGGTCTTCTCCGTGCCCGGCGCGAACAGGTTGCCGGACGGGATCGTGTAGGTGCCGTCAGCCTCGGGGTGGATGCGCAGCAGCTTGCCGCTCAGGCTGTTGGTGTTGGCCGCGGTGCGCTGGGAGTCCCAGCTGGACCGGCCGGGCTGCTCGTCGAGCGGCGCGTAGCCGTCGGAGGCGAACGGGTTGGTGTTGTCGCCCGCGGCCAGCCACAGGTTGCCGGTCTTGGGATCCATCACCATGCCGCCGCCGTGGTGGCAGCACTCGGCCCGCTGCACCGGGACGTCGAGAAGCTTCTTCTCGCTCGACAGGTCCAGGATGTCACCGGTGACCGTGAACCGGCTCAGCCGGTCGACGTTCTCCCCGTTCGGCGAGTAGTAGAGGTACACCCAGTGGTTCGAGTCGAAGCCGGGGTCGAGCGCCACCCCGAGCAGGCCGCTCTCGTTGGCGGTGAAGACGTTGAGGTGAGCGGCCGTCACCGTGCCGCCGGCAGGCTTGATGATCTTGACGTCACCCAGCCGGTCGATGTAGAAGACCCGGCCGTCCTTGGCGACGTCCAGCATCATCGGGTTCGACGTGTTGTCGTCGAGCGTGACCTTCTCGAAGCTGTCGCTCTGCGAGGCCGAGCAGTCGGCCTTGACCGCTCCGGCAGCGGTCTCGATGCCGCCCAGGAGCAGCTTCAGGAAGTTCGGCTCGCTGTAGTTCTCCTTGAGATGGCCGAGCCCGGTGTACCACGAACGGCCGCCGTCGAAGTCCTGGCACCACGTGTTCGGGTGATCGGCGCCCATCGTGGCGCCGGTGTAGGACTTCTCGTCCATCGACGTCAGGACATGGACCGTGCCGCGCGGATTGGTCTGGTAGTCGTACCACTCGTCGGTACGGGTCCAGGTCGTCGGCAGGTCCTTGGTCGACGGGTGCGCCGGGTCCTCAACCTTGACCGTGGCCTGCTGGATCGCCGGGTGCTGCTTGAAGTACGCCCCGACCAGCTTGCCGTACCAGGCCCAGTTGTACCCGCTGTCGGCGGCGGCGTGGACGCCCACGAAGCCGCCGCCCTTCTGGATGTAGCGCTGGAAGGCGTCCTTCTGCTCCTGCGTGCCCAGCGGGTCGCCGGTCGTGGACATGAAGATCACGGCCTGGTACTGCGCCAGGTTCTCGTCCGTGAACTGGGTGCTGTCCTCGGTCGCGTCGACCGCGAAGTTGTTCTCCTGACCGAGCTTCTGCACGGCGGCGATGCCCTCGGGGATCGAGTCGTGCCGGAAGCCGGTGGTCTTCGAGAAGACGAGGACCTTGAAGTCGGGTGCCGCCGCGGCTGTGGCGGCCTCGGCGCTCGCGGGCGACGCGAGGAGCGTGATGACGGGGACGACGAGGGCGAGGGCCAGCGTCGCAGCGGTTCGACGTCTCGGACGTCGTCCCTTCTCCGGCAGGGCCGCGTTGAGCAGCCTGGCCCACGTTCGATGACGTGGTGACATGGAAAACCCTTCCTGACTGGGGGGAGGTCAGGCAAGGCGCGCGCCGCCGCGCTTGTTGCCACTTGGTCGTAGCGGACATTGCGGTTGCTGGAGGGTGCCGTCTCCAGGTCTGAGGGGGCCGTCAGTGGGCTGCCGGCCGGGGTAGCGGATCCATGATCGTCGTCGGGTCGTCGAGGATGCGGTTGACCACCATGCTCGCGGCGCCGCGGGACGCTGCCCCGAAGCCGAGCGTGGAGGCGACGAATCGGCACTGGACGGCGGGAGCGGCCACCACGAGCCGCCGCAGCTGATCCTGCGCGTGGGGCAGCAGCCACTCGGCCAGTGAGGCGAAGTAACCCCCGACGACGATCACTCGCGGGTTGAACAGGTTGGCCAGGATGGAGCCACCGAGCCCGAGCCACTCACCGACCTGCGCCACCGCCATCGTCATCCGCCGGTCGCCGGAGGCCAGGCCCCGGGCGATGTCGGCCACTCGCTCGCCGGGGTCCGGCACCGGCTTGCCGGGAAGCCCGTACGCCTGTTCCGGCATGGTGGCACGCACCAGCGCGGCCAGGCCGACCTTGGTCTCCCAGCAGCCGACGCGGCCGCAGCCGCACCGGTCGCCGTTCGGGTCGACCCGCAGATGTCCGACCTCACCCGAGAAGCCGTCCGCTCCGCGCAGGAGTCTGCCCCCCGAGATGATGCCGCCGCCGACGCCGACCTCACCGGTGAGGTAGACCAGGTCCGGCGTGCCCGCGGAGACGCCCGAGGTGTACTCGGCCAGCGCGGCGAGGTTGGCGTCGTTGTCCACCCGCACCGGCACGCTGAGCGTGCCGAGCATGGAGGTCAGCCGGTCGGCCAGCGGCAGGTCGTGCCAGTACAGGTTCGGCGCGAGTGTCACGACGCCGCGCGCCACGTCCACCAGTCCGGGGACGGCCACCGCGATGCCGGCGGGGACCGTTCCAGCCCGCCGCATCGCCTCAACCGCCTCCTTGGCCACGAGCCCGAGCCGGCGCACCGCCCTGTCCGGGCCGCTGCCCATCGCGTCGAAGACCACCCGGCGCTCGACCAGGACGCGACCGCTGAGGTCGGTCCCGTGGACCGCGATGTAATCGACGTTGATCTCCATGCCCAGGGCGCCGACGTGCGCGCCGTGCAGCGCCACCGCCCGTCTGGGACGTCCGATCGCCCCCGCGTGCTCGACGCCGACCTCCCGCACCAGTCGCCGTTCCAGGAGCTCGGCCATGAGGTTGGAGACGGTGGCCCGGTGCAGCCCGGTCGCCTCCGCGATGTCGGCGCGGGACAGGGAGGGGTGGTCGCGCAGTTCGCGCAGCACCAGCGAGAGGTTCGCCCTGCGGAGCGCGGCGGGGCCCGCCGGCGGCGCCGCGCCGCCAGTGGGACGGGCGAGGTGCGGTTCGTTCGTCACCCACCCCACCTGCCCTTTGTTTGTCTCTGAGATCAATTAATCAGGGTTGTAACACGAAGATGTCCGTCCATGCACCCCCGGAATCTGTAACGAGTTGGCATCGGCGGCTTCCGCGCAGATCAGCCGCTATCCCTACTGCGGTTACGGGAACGTTACAGAACATGTAACCGGTTTCACCCTTGCGTCCTCCGGAGATCGCTGCCTTTAATTCGGCCAGCCATACGGAATAATTAAGGAGCGGCGTGGACCACGGCAGGGGCGACGGCCAGACGACCGACTCGATGAGTCGGTGCCGGCCCGCGGGAGTCCCCGCGGACCAGGCCAGTGTGCGCCGTTCCAACCTCGCTCTGGTGCTGCGTCACGTGAGTACGTACGGCCCGTGCTCCCGGTCGGCCGTCGCCGTCGCCACCGGCTTGAACAAGACCACCGTCACCAGTCTGGTGAGCGAGTTGCAGGCACGCGGGCTGGTCAAGGAGACGGGGCCGCAGTACGCCGGCTCTGTCGGCCGCCCAGGTGTCGCGCTCGTCCTGGACGGCTCGGGGGTCGGCGCCCTGGGCATGGAAGTCAACGTCGACTACATCGCCGCCATCGCAACCGATCTTGCCGGCAGAGTGCTCATCGACCGGCGCATCGGCTTCGACGCCATGGGATCCGGTCCTGATCGTTCACTGGACGAGATGGCCCGGATGGTCGAGAAGACCGTCGCCGACCTCGACCGGCTCGGGGTCACGCCGGCCGGGATCACCGTGGCCGTCCCCGGTCTCATCGACGCCGTCACCGGCACCGTCGTGGTCGCCCCGAACCTCGGCTGGCGCGGGGTGGCGGTGGCGGAACGGCTGTCCCGTGCGGACATCGCCGGGAACATCCCCATCACGGTGGACAACGACGCCAACCTCGCCGCTCTGGCCGAGTACACCTCCGGCACCGCGGCGGGGACGCCTGACCTGATCTACCTCACCGGCGAGGTGGGCGTGGGCGGCGGCATCATCTCCGGCGGCCGGCTGCTCGGTGGAGCGGACGGATTTGCCGGGGAGGTCGGCCACGTCATGGTCGATCCGTCCGGCGAGCCGTGCCGCTGCGGCCGCGTCGGCTGCTGGGAGACCAAGGTCGGGCTGGCCGCGCTGGTCCGCATGGCCACCCCCGACCACGCGTACGGCATGGGCCCGCAGGTCGTCCGCGATCCCGAGGAGCGGCTGGCCGAGATCGAACAGCGGCAGGCCGAAGGAGACCCGCGCGTCGACGCGGCCGTCACCGAGGTGGGCCGCTGGCTCGGATTCGGGGCGGCGACGCTGGTCAACCTCTTCAACCCACGGGTGATCGTGCTGGGCGGCTACTTCGCCAAGCTCGCCGACCGGCTCATCCCCGCCGCCCAGGAGGAGCTTGCGCGACTGGACATGACCGGCGCCGGTGACCGCTTCCGGTTCGCCGCCTCCGACCTCGGCTTCGGCGCCGCCTCACGTGGGGCCGCCGGCGTCGTCGTCGAACGGGCGCTGTCCGACCCCACAGCCATCGCGATCCGAGATCCCAAGTGATCGCGGCGACCACCACGACCCGCACGTCTCACTCACCGTAACCCTTGCCTCCCGCCAGCAACGTCCCCCCGCCCATCCCGACGTCCCGTCCGCCTGACCGTCCTGTTCCGCGTCCCTCGTCACCCCCGCCCATCCCGAGTGCCGCGGCCATGAGGCATGCGGTCAGGTGGGCGGGATCCCCACCATGCCCCTTCCCCTCCACCAGAACGTCCCGCCCGCCTGATCGGCCGCCGTAAACCGCAGCGGCACCGTTGACGCCGACCTCGGTGCCGCCGCGGTGGTGCCCAGCGGCGCCGTCAGGCGGGCGGGACACCAGACGCACCCAGATCCCCTGGAGGCTCCTGTGCCGCCGTCATCATCCGACTCGGCGTCTCTCCTCATGATGCGAGGAATCGTCAAGCAGTTCCCCGGCGTCCGCGCTCTGGACGGCGTCGACCTCGACGTCCGTGCCGGGGAGGTGCACTGCCTGCTCGGCCAGAACGGCGCGGGCAAGTCGACCCTCATCAAGGTGCTGGCCGGGGCACACCAGCCCGACGAGGGCGCCATCGTCTTCGGCGGCCAGGAGGTCCGCCTGACTGGTCCGACGGCCGCGATCCGGCTCGGCATCTCCACGATCTACCAGGAACTGGACCTGGTCGACGGGCTGAGCGTGGCCGAGAACGTCTTCCTCGGTCACGAGCCGGCCCGTCTGGGGTTCGTCGGTCAGAGTGAGGTCAACCGGGCCACCCGGGAACTGCTGACCGGGCTCGGCCACGGCGAGATCCGCCCCACGACGGAGGTGGGCCGGCTGTCGCCGGCCGCCAAACAGGTGGTGAGCATGGCACGGGCCCTCTCGTACGACACGCGGCTGATCGTGATGGACGAGCCGTCGGCGGCCCTGGCCCACGACGAGGTGGCCAACCTGTTCCGCATCATCCGGGAGCTGACCGCGCAGGGCGTGGCGGTGATCTACATCTCGCACCGGCTGGAGGAGATCCGCGAGATCGGCGATCGGGTGACGGTGCTGAAGGACGGGCGCACGGTCGCGGTCGGACTGCCGGCCAAGGAGACGCCCACCTCACAGGTGGTCTCGCTGATGACCGGCCGCAACGTCGAGCACGTCTTCCCGCCCCGGCCCCGTCCCGGCAGCCACGACGGCCGTCCCGAGGTCCTGCGGGTGGAGGGACTGACCGTCCCCGGCCGGGTCGACGAGGTGTCGTTCAGCGTGCGGGCCGGAGAGATCGTCGGACTGGCCGGGCTGGTGGGGTCGGGCCGCTCGGAGATCGTCGAGGCGATCTACGGAGCCCGCCGCGCCGACGGCCGCGTCATCCTGAACGGCTCCCCGGTCCGCGGCGGCAGCCCCAGCCGCGCCGTCCGGGCCGGCATGGGCCTGGCCCCCGAGGAGCGCAAAGCCCAGGCGCTGCTGCTCGACCAGAGCGTCACGCGGAACATCTCCCTGAGCAGCCTCGACCGCTACGCGAGGTTCGGCTGGATGAACCGCAGCCGGGAGGCGTCCGACGCCAGGCGGCAGGTCGAGGAGTTGGGGATCCGCCCCCCTCAGTTGGACCGGCCGATCAAGAACCTTTCCGGAGGCAACCAGCAGAAGGCGGTATTGGCGCGCTGGCTGATCAACGGCCGCAAGCTGCTGCTGCTCGACGAGCCGACCCGGGGGGTGGACGTCGGGGCCCGGGCGGAGCTGTACGCCGTGATCAGGAAGTTGGCCGACGAGGGTGTCGGGGTGCTGCTGGTCTCCAGCGAGGTGCCCGAGGTGCTCGGCCTGGCGGACCGGGTGCTGGTCATCCGGGAGGGGCGCCTGATTCACCAGAGCGACGCCCGAGACCTCGACGAACACCACATCCTGGACATGATCATGGAAGGAAGGCCGGCGTGAGCGACTCCCTGACGCCCGCGGTGGACGAGCATGCGAACGCCCGGGCACAGCGCGGCGAACCGACCCCTGGGGCGACGATGCGGAGCAGACTCGGGGGGATCCCGCATCTCGGCCTGATCATCGCGCTCGCTTTGCTGGCGGTGGTGGGCATGGTGACGGTCCCCGAGACCTTCGCCACCGGGTCCAACCTGGTGAGCGTCCTGTCGCTGGCCGCGACCATCGGAGTGATCACGGTCGGCGTGACCTTCGTGATCATCGGTGGCGGGATCGACCTGTCGGTCGGCGCCGTGATGGCCCTCGCCTCGGTGTGGGCCACCACACTGGCCACCCAGTCGTACGGACCCGTGGTGATGGTGCTCTGCGCGGTGCTGGTCGGCACCGGGGCCGGACTGGTCAACGGGCTGCTGATCTCCTACGGACGGATGGTGCCGTTCATCGCGACGCTGGCGATGCTGGTGGCCGCCCGCGGGCTCGCCCAGCGGATGTCGGATCGCAGAACCCAACTGGTCCAACAGGCCAACCAGGCGATCGTCGACATGTCCACGACGCGGGTGCTGGGCTTGCCGGTGCTGGTCTACGTCTTCGCGGTCGTCGTGGTGCTGGGCTGGGTGCTGCTGAACCGCACCACGTTCGGCAGGCGCACCTACGCGGTCGGAGGCAATCCCGAGGCCGCGCGCCTGGCCGGCATCGACGTGCGCCGGCACACCGTGCTGCTGTACGCGCTGTCCGGACTGTGCTGCGGGATCGCCGCGGTGCTCATCATGGCCCGCACGACCACCGGGTCGTCCACCCACGGCGACCTGTACGAGCTCGACGCCATCGCCGCCGTCATCATCGGCGGCACCCTGCTCACCGGCGGCAGGGGCACGATCATCGGCTCCATCCTCGGCCTGCTGATCTTCACCGTGATCACGAACCTGTTCATCCTGAACGGGCTCAACACCAGTGACCAGCTCATCGCGAAGGGCCTGATCATCGTCATCGCCGTGCTGCTGCAGCGGCGAAGTCTCAAATCCGTCACCTGACCCCCGACGCACCCTCGATCTCCCAGGTCCGCCGCCGTACGGCCGTGGTCCCGGTTCCTCACGCCCTCCTCCACCCTCATTGCAAGGGAGAACGACATGACCCAGAATCCCGGCCGCCGAGGCTTTCTCCTCGGCGGTGCCGTCATCGGCGCCGGAGCCCTCATCACCGCCTGCACCAGCAACGAGCCCGCGGCGCAGGCGAGCGCTCCGGCCGCCGCGCAGACGGTCGCGAGCGGCGGCAACGACGAGCCCGGCACCAAGGTGCTGATCGGGTTCTCCGCCCCCGCCGCCGACCACGGCTGGATCGCGGCGATCACCCAGAACGCGCGGGACGCGGCCAAGCAGTACTCCGACGTGGAGCTCAAGTCGGTCGAGCCGACCAACGACATCAACCAGCAGATCTCGGCGGTGGAGTCGCTGATCCAGGCCGGCGTCGACGTCCTGGTGATCCTGCCCAACGACGGCCAGCAGCTCAACCAGGTCGCCCGCAAGGCGATGGACGCCGGCATCCCCGTCGTCAACCTCGACCGGGTGTTCCCGGACAAGCTGTCGTACCGGACCTGGATCGGCGGCGACAACTACGGTATGGGAGTGGCCGCCGGCCACTACATCGGCAAGACGCTCAAGGACAAGGGCGTGTCGAACCCGGTGATCCTGGAGATCCAGGGCATCGCGACGCTGCCGCTGACGCAGGACCGCAGCAAGGGGTTCGCCGACGCCCTGCAGACGTACGGGTTCACGGTGACCGCGCAGCAGGACGCCAAGTTCACCGTGGAGTCCGGCACCCAGGTGGCGAGCAACCTGCTCCAGGCGCACAAGAAGATCGACGCGATCTGGAACCACGACGACGACCAGGGCATCGGCGTGCTGGCCGCGATCAAGGAGGCCGGGCGGGACGAGTTCTTCATGGTCGGCGGCGCCGGCTCGGCCAACGCGATGCGCGACATCCAGGCCGACTCGGGCGTGCTGAAGGCCACCGTCACCTACAGCCCGACGATGGCCGGCTCGGCGATCAAGCTCGCCCGCCTCATCGCGCAGGGCAAGGGCATGGGCGACCTGCTGGAGAACGAGGTGCCGCAGTCGATCACGCTGACGTCGGAGACCGTCACCAAGGACAACGCCGCCAAGTACCTGCCGACCGGATTCGAGTCATGAGGCCGGTCGCCGGAGTCGGCATGATCGGTTACGCGTTCATGGGCCGTGCCCACTCGCAGGCCTGGCGCAGCGTGGACGCGTTCTTCGACCTGCCACTCGAACCCGCGATGGTCGCTCTGGCGGGCAGATCCGCCGAGGCGACCGCGCAGGCCGCCGAGAAGCTGGGCTGGGCGCACGCGGAAACCGACTGGAAGCGTCTCCTCGACCGCGACGACGTGCAGATCATCGACATCTGCACGCCGGGCGACTCCCACGCCGAGATCGCCATCGCGGCACTGCAGGCGGGCAAGCACGTCATCTGCGAGAAGCCCCTGGCCAACACCGTCGCCGAGGCCGAGGCCATGGCCGCCGCCGCCCGCGCCGCCGCCACTGAGGGCGTCCGCGCCATGGTCGCCTTCAACTACCGCCGCGTACCCGCCGTCGCGCTCGCCCGGCGGTGGGTCGCCGAGGGCAGGCTCGGCGAGATCCGGCACGTGCGGGCGCAGTATCTGCAGGACTGGATCGTCGACCCGGAGTTCCCGCTGGTGTGGCGGCTGCAGAAGGACAAGGCGGGCTCCGGCGCGCTCGGCGACATCGGCGCCCACATCATCGACACCGCCGAGTACGTCACCGGTGAGCGGTTGACCGGAGTGTCGGCGCTGACCGAGACCTTCGTCAAGGAGCGTCCCCTGGCCTCCGGCTCGGCGGGGCTCTCGGCCGGTGGCGGCGCCGGGAGAGGCACGGTCACCGTCGACGACGCCGCGCTGTTCATCGGCCGGCTCAGCGGCGGCGGGCTGGCCTCCTTCGAGGCCACCCGCTTCGCGACCGGGCGCAAGAACGCGCTGCGCATCGAGGTCAACGGCTCGCTGGGCAGCCTGGCCTTCGACTTCGAGGCGATGAACGAACTGTGGTTCCACGACCACACTCTCGACGGCGCCGAGGCCGGGTTCCGGCGGGTGCTGGCCACCGAGGCCTCGCACCCCTACGTCGGCGCCTGGTGGCCGCCCGGGCATGGCCTGGGCTACGAGCACAGCTTCACCCACGAGGTGAAGGACTTCATCGAGGCGATCGCCGCCGGCACCGCCCCCGAGCCGTCCTTCGACGACGGTCTGCGGGTGCAGCGGGTGCTGGCCGCCGTCGAGCGGAGCGCGGCTGACGGCAGCCGCTTCATCACTGTGGAGGGTTCATGACCAGGCCGATCACGTTGTTCACGGGCCAGTGGGCCGACCTGCCCTTCGAGGAGGTCTGCCGCCTGGCCTCGGAATGGGGCTACGACGGGCTGGAGATCGCCTGCTGGGGCGACCACTTCGAGGTGGACAAGGCCCTGGCCGACGACTCCTACGTCGAACGCAAGAAGGAGACCCTGGCCAAGTACAACCTGGAGGTCTGGACGATCTCCAACCACCTCGTCGGCCAGGCCGTCTGCGACCACCCCATCGACGAGCGGCACAAGGGCATCCTGCCCGCCCGCATCTGGGGCGACGGCGAGCCCGAAGGCGTAC
>NZ_KI866524.1:541716-588752 GCF_000511135.2 Microbispora sp. ATCC PTA-5024
ATAGCGCATCACGCCGGGCGGCGGCCCACTCCGCACTGTGCCGCACCGTGGCCGCACCGTGGCCGCACAGTGCCGCACGTGGCCGCCGCCCGCGAGATCTCACCCGCCATGAACACCCCGCCGTTCCGGCGGACGACCGTGAGAGGAGACCAGATGAGTACGGGAGTATGGCTGATCGGAGCACGAGGATCGGTCGCGGTCACCAGCATGATCGGGGCGCTGGCGGTGCGGGCGGGCCTGGCCGAGCCGACCGGATGCGTCCTGGAGTCGCCCGAGCTGCACAGCGACGCCCTGCCCGGCATCGACGAGCTGGTTTTCGGCGGCCACGACATCTCCTCGATCCCCCTGGGGAAGAAGGCCGCCGCGCTGGCCGAGGCGGGAATCGTCCCGGCCCGGCTCGCCGCGGCCGTGCAGGACGCCCTGCTCGAGATCGAGCAGGACGTGCGGCCGCTGCCGGTCCGCGACACCCAAGCCGAGATCGCCGAGGCCGTCGGCGCCGACCTGGACGGTTTCCGCCGGCGCCACCACCTGGATCGGGTCATCGTGATCAACGTCTCGACCACCGAACCGGCGCCGCGACCACACCCCGCCCACGCCGACCTCGACGCGTTGCGGGCCGCGCTGGACGGCCCGGACCCCGTCCTGCCGCCCAGTGCCCTGGCCGCCTACGCCGCCCTGAGCGCCGGCTGCCCGTACGTCGACTTCACGCCCTCCACCGGCGCCCGCCTCCCCGCCCTCGACGCCCTGGCCCGCGGGCAGGGACTGCCGTACGGCGGCCACGACGGCAAGACCGGCGAGACCCTGGTCAAGTCGGTGCTCGCTCCGATGTTCGCCCTGCGCAACCTGAAGGTGCGCACCTGGTCCGGCACCAACCTGCTTGGCGGCGGCGACGGAGCCAACCTGGCCGATCCGGCGGCCAACGCGGCCAAGTCCGCCAGCAAACAGCGCGTGCTGCACGAGACGCTCGGGTACACCCCGCAGGGTGACACCCGGATCGACTTCGTCGAGGACCTCGACGACTTCAAGACCGCCTGGGACCTGATCACCTTCGAAGGCTTCCTCGGCACGCGCATGCGCATGGAGTTCACCTGGCACGGCTGCGACTCCGCCCTGGCCGCGCCGCTGGTCCTGGACCTGGCGCGGCTGACCGCGGCCGCTCACGGGGCCGGGCGTACGGGCCCGCTCACCGAGCTGGCCTTCTTCTTCAAGGACCCGCTTGGACAGGTGCCGCACGCACTGGCCGACCAGTGGCAGGCGTTGCGCGACGCGGTCGCCGCGTTCGACGTGCGGAACACGCGGCGATGACGGCTCCGCGCGACCTGTTCGACCTGGTCCGGGCACCAGCGGCGCTGTCCGTGCCCGGCGACGTCGTCGCCGGCGCGGCCGCCGGAGGGGCGCTCGGCCGGCGCACCGCCGGTCTGGCCTGCTCCTCGATCTGCCTGTACTGGGCGGGGATGGCCGCCAACGACTGGGCCGATCGGCATCTCGACGCGGTGGAGCGCCCCGAGCGTCCCATCCCCTCGGGGCGGGTGTCCGCGAACCAGGCCCTCGGCACGGCGGCGGCGCTCACCGTCGCCGGCCTCGCCGTGGCCGGGCTCACGGGAGGCCGGCGTGCCCTGACGGTCGCCGCCCCTCTGGCCGCCGCCATCTGGGCGTACGACCTGGCGGCCAAGTCCACGCCCGCCGGCCCGCTGACGATGGCGCTGTGCCGCGGCCTCGACGTGCTGCTGGGCGCCACTCCCGGTTCCTCCGCCGTCGCCGCGCTGCCTTCCGCCTTCACGATCGCCGCCCACACGTACCTGCTCACCGCGCTGTCGCACGGAGAGGTGTCGGGCACCGACCCGCGCCTGCCGGCGGCGACCCTGGCAGGCACCGTCGCGCTCGCCGCCGCCACCGTCCGCGGCGGTGCCGGTGCGGCGCAGCCGGCCCTCGCCGGCTGGTACGCCGCCCAGTTCGGGCTCCCCCAGGCGCGCGCCGTCGCCGACCCCTCGGCGGCGCGCGTCCGTGACGCGGTCAACGCGGGCATCGTCGGCCTGCCGGCCCTCCAAGGAGCCCTCGCCGCACGCGGCGGCGCCCCCCGCGTCGCCCTCGCCCTCGCCGCGGCGGTCCCGCTGGCCCGGCGCCTGGTCAGAAAGATCTCCGCGACATGAGGTTCGGCTACGGCACCAACGGCTTCGCCAATCACCGGTTGCCGGACGCCCTCGGCGTCATCGCCGACCTCGGCTACTCCGGAGTGGCCCTGACGCTCGACCACTCCCACCTCGATCCGTACGCCGACGGGCTGGGACCGCGGGTGGCGGAGATCGCCGACAGGCTGCGCACCCTCGATCTGGCGGTGGTCGTCGAGACAGGTGCGCGTTACCTGCTCGATCCGCGGCGCAAGCACGCCCCGACGCTGCTCGACGACGACCGGGACGTGCGGGTGGACTTCCTGTGCCGGGCCGTCGCGATCGCCGCCGATCTGGGCGCCGAGGCGATGTCGTTCTGGTCCGGCGTACGCCCGGACCGGATCGACCGGGCCACCGCCTGGAACCGGCTGGTCGACGGCTGCGCGCAGGTCGTCGACGCCGCTCGGCGCGCCGGTGTGCCGCTGGGGTTCGAACCGGAGCCGGGGATGCTCGTCGAGACGATCGCGGGCTGGCGGACGCTGCACGAGGCGCTCGGCGCGCCGGACGGCTTCGGCATCACCCTGGACATCGGGCACTGCCGCTGCAACGAGCCCGCTCCGGTGCCCGAGTGCGTCGCGGCCGTCGCCGGCCACCTGGTCAACGTTCAGATCGACGACATGCGGCGGGGTGTGCACGAGCACCTGGAGTTCGGCGAAGGGGAGATCGACTTCCCGCCGGTGCTGCGCGCGCTCGCCGACGCCGGCTACCGGGGCCTGGTCGCGGTCGAGCTGCCCCGGCACAGCCACGCCGCGCCCGCCGTGGCCGCGCGTTCGATCGAGTTCCTGCGCGAAGCCGAGAAGGCGTCCAGTCGCGATGCCGAGGGGAGCACGAGGTGACGCCATTGGAGCGGCTGCGAGCCGCGCTGCGGGACACGTCGCGGGACGAATGGGTGGACGCCGCGCTCACGGCGGCGGCCGAGCGGCCCGAGACGATCCGCCGGTCCTTCGCCGCCGCCGGGCGGCGCGTCGGACGGGCGCCGCTGCCCGGCGTCCCCGGATGGACGGCGGACGAGGCCGCCCGGGCCCTGCTGCTGGCCGCGCTGCCGGCGGACCGGGTGCCGGCCGAGACCGGCGAGCTGTACCGCTACGGCGACGCCGACGAGAAGCGGGCCGTGCTCAAGGCCCTGCCGATGCTCGCCGTCGGCACAGCGGGGCTGCCGCTCCTGCACGACGCGATCCGCACGAACGACGCGCGCCTGCTGGCGGCCGCCCTCGGCCCGTACGCCCGCCACCTCGACCAGGCCGCCTGGCGGCAGGCGGTGCTCAAGTGCGTGTTCACGGGCGTCCCGCTGGCCGCGGTGAACGGCCTGGGCGAGCGGGCCGACCCTGAGCTGGCGGCCATGCTGGCCGCCTTCTCCGACGAGCGCGCGGCGGCGGGGCGTCCCATGCCCGCCGATGCCGCCGCCCTGCTCGACCGTCTGACCCGCGAGGAGGCTTGATGCGCATCTTCGACCCGCACATCCACATGACGTCGCGCACCACGGACGACTACGCGCGGATGGCCGCCGCCGGAGTCCGGGCCGTCGTGGAGCCCGCCTTCTGGCTGGGCCAGCCGCGCACCAACCCCGGCTCGTTCACCGACTACTTCGACTCCCTGATCGGCTGGGAGCCGTACCGGGCCGCCCAATTCGGCGTCGTCCACCACGCCACCATCGCGCTGAACCCCAAGGAGGCGAACGACCCCCGCTGCCGGCCGGTGCTGGACCTGCTCCCGCGTTACCTGGACAAGGACCGGGTCGTCGCGGTCGGCGAGATCGGCTACGACTCGATGACCCCCGATGAGGACGACGCCTTCGAACGGCAGCTCGCGCTGGCCCTCGAGTACGACCTGCCGGCGCTCGTGCACACCCCCCACCGCGACAAGGCCCACGGCACCCGGCGCACCCTGGAGGTCGTCGCCGCCTCCGGAATCGCGCCCGAGCGGGTCGCCGTCGACCACCTCAACGAGGTCACCGCCGACATCGTGCGCGACTCCGGATGCTGGATGGGATTCTCGGTCTATCCGGAGACGAAGATGTCACCGCCGCGCATGGTGGAGATCCTCCGCCGTCACGGCCTGGACCGGATGCTGGTCAACTCCGCCGCCGACTGGGGGATCTCCGACCCGCTCCTCACCCTGGAGACCGGCAGGGCGATGCTGGCGGCCGGATTCACCGACGACGACGTCGACCGGGTGCTGTGGCGCAACCCCGTGGAGTTCTACCGCCAATCCGGACGCCTCGACCTGACCGCCATCGGCTCGACCGAGCCCACGTTCGCCGGCAGCTCCATCAAGCGCGGCGGCAGCTGATGCGGCTGCGCCATCCGGGAGGGGAGCCGCTGCACCTCAGCTACTGCACCAACGTGCACGCGGCCGAAGACCTCGACGGCATCATCGCCCAACTGGACACGTACGCGGTCCCGATCCGCGCCCGCCTCGGCACGGACGTCCTGGGACTCGGGCTCTGGCTGGCCGCGCCCGTCGCCGCCGCCCTCGCCGCCGACCCCGCGCTCCGTGCCCGGCTCCGCCGGGAGCTGTCCGCACGGTGCCTGGAGGTGGTCACGCTCAACGGCTTCCCCTACCGCTCCTTCCAGGACCCTGTCGTCAAGCACGCCGTCTACCACCCCGACTGGACGACGAAGGATCGCCTCTCCTACACCCTCGACCTGGCCCACGTCCTCGCCGACCTGCTGCCGGACGACGCGGCCCGCGGGTCCGTCTCGACGCTGCCGCTCGCCTGGCGGGACCCCTGGGACACCGGCATGGCCGACCTCGTCGCGCGAAGGCTCAGCCGGCTGGCCGACGGCCTGGCCGCCATCGAGTCGTCCACCGGGCGGGTCGTACGGGTGGGGTTCGAACCCGAACCGGGCTGCGTCGTGGAGAGCACCGGACAGGCCGTCGAACGGCTGGCCGGCGTCGACGGCGACCGGCTCGGCGTCTGCCTGGACCTCGCCCACCTGGCCTGCGCCTGGGAGAGGCCCGCCGACGCGCTGAAGGCGCTGGAGCGAGCCGGCCTTCCCATCGTGAAGGTCCAGCTCTCCGCGGCACTGGAGACCGCGGACCCGGACCCCCTGCGCGCGTACGCGGAGCCGCGCTTCCTGCATCAGACGCGCAACGCCGCGGGCGACGCCGCGGACGACCTCGACGAGGCCTTCGCGCGGCGGCTTCCCGGACCCTGGCGGGTCCACTACCACGTGCCTCTCCACGTCTCACCGGCACCGCCGCTGGCCACGACCATCCCGGTGATGCGTGAGGCGCTCACGCACCTCGTCGGCGGGCCGCGGCCGGTGTGCGACCACTTCGACGTGGAGACCTACACCTGGGGCGTCCTGCCACCCGCGCTGCGCCCGCAGACCCCCGAGCAGCTCGCCGCGGGCATCGCCGACGAGCTCGACTTCGCCCGTACCGAACTGCGGGAGCTGGGAGTGAGCACATGACATCGTTGCTGGTCCTGGACGTGGTGGGGCTGACCCCGAGGCTGCTGGCGCACATGCCGCGGCTGCGGGCCGTCGCCGCGGACGGCTTCCAGGCGGAACTCGGGACCGTCCTGCCCGCCGTCACCTGTTCCGTGCAGTCGACGTTCCTCACCGGCGTTCCCCCGGCCGAACACGGCATCGTCGGCAACGGCTGGTACTTCCGCGACCTCGGCGAGGTCCTGCTGTGGCGTCAGCACAACGCGCTCGTCGGGGGAGAGAAGGTGTGGCAGGCCGCCCGCCGCGAGCGGCCCGGCCTCACGGTGGCGAACGTCTGCTGGTGGTACGCGATGGGCGCCGACGTCGACTGGACGGTCACGCCCCGGCCGATCTACCACGCCGACGGGCGCAAGGAGCCCGACTGTTACACCGCCCCGCCGGAGCTGCACGACGAGCTGACCCGGGCGCTGGGTGTCTTCCCTCTCTTCACCTACTGGGGCCCGGGAGCGGGCATCGCCTCGTCGGCCTGGATCTGCCGCGCGACCCAGCACGTCATGGCGGCGCACGACCCCGACCTGACGCTGGCCTACATCCCCCATCTCGACTACGACCTGCAGCGATATGGGCCGTCCGACCCGCGGTCCGCCGCGGCGGCCGCGGAGCTGGACACCGTGCTGGCGCCGCTGCTGGACGCCGCCGCGGGGCAGGGACGGACGGTGGTCGCCCTCTCGGAGTACGGCATCACCGATGTCTCCCGCCCCGTCGACGTCAACCGCGTGCTCCGCGCCGAAGGGTTCCTCCGGGTCTACACCCAGGCGGGCATGGAGTACCTCGACCCGTGGACCTCGCGCGCCTTCGCCGTCGCCGACCACCAGGTGGCGCACGTCTACGTCTCCGACCCCGCCGACGTGCCGGCCGTGGCGAAGCTCTGCGCCGCCCTGCCCGGCGTCGCCGAGGTGCTCGACGACGGTGGAAAGAGAGCGAACGGCCTGGACCACCCCCGCTCCGGCGAACTGGTCCTGCTCGCCGAGCCCGACGCCTGGTTCACCTACTACTACTGGCTCGACGACGCCCGCGCGCCCGACTTCGCCCGCCTCGTCGAGATCCACCGCAAACCCGGCTACGACCCCGCCGAGCTCTTCTTCGACCCGGCGGACCCCGGCGCCGCCAAGCGCAGGGCGGCGGTGGCGCTGCTGCGCAAGAAGCTCGGCATGCGCTACGTCATGAGCGCCGTCGGCCTCGACGAGGGCGCCCGCGCGGTACGCGGCTCTCACGGGGTGCTTCCCGCCGACCCCGCCGACGCTCCGGTGCTGCTCTGCTCCGACCCGTCCCCGGCCAGGGAACGATTCGAGGCCACGGACGTCAAGAACCTGCTCCTGCGCCTCGTACTGAAGTGATCACCATGTGATCGCGTGCTCTGCCACGTCTCGGCCCTGACCCGTCAGGAGCCGAGACGCCAGGAGTGCAGGTAGTCCTCCTGCTCGGCGGTGAGGGCGTCGATGTCGATCCCGGTGGCGGCGAGCTTGAGACGGGCCACCTCGGCGTCGATGTCCGCCGGCACGTCGTACACGCCCGGTGTGAGGTTCGCCGACTCCGCCGCCAGCCACGTCACGGCGAGCGCCTGGGCCGAGAACGACATGTCCATGACGGCCGCCGGGTGGCCCTCCGCCGCGGTGAGGTTCACCAGCCGGCCCTCGGCCAGCAGCAGGAGGCGCCGGCCGTCCTGCAGGACGTACTCGTTGGTGTTGGGCCGGATGCCGAAGTGCGCCTCGCGGGCCATCTCCTCCAGCGCCCGGACGTCGATCTCCACGTCGAAGTGGCCGGCGTTGGCGAGGATCGCGCCGTCCTTCATGACGGCCAGGTGCTCGGCGCGGACGACGTCCCGGTTGCCGGTGACCGTGATGAACACGTCGCCGATCTCGGCGGCCGCGGCCATGGGCCGCACGTCGTACCCCTGCAGCGACGCGTCGAGCGCCTTGACCGGGTCGATCTCGGTGACGATCACGCGGGCGCCGAGGCCCTTGGCCCGCTCGGCCACGCCGCGGCCGCAGAAGCCGAAGCCCGCGACGACGACCGTGCGGCCGGCGAGCAGGACGTTCGTGGCCCGCATGATGCCGTCGAGGGTCGACTGGCCCGTGCCGTACCGGTTGTCGAACATCCGCTTCGTCCGGGTGTCGTTCACCGCGACCATCGGGAAGCGCAGCGCGTCCTCCGAGGCCATCTGACGCAGGCGGATGATCCCGGTCGTGGTCTCCTCACAGCCGCCGGCCACGTCGCCGAGCAGCTCGACCCGTTCGGTGTGCAGGATGTTGACCAGGTCGCAGCCGTCGTCGAGCACGATGTGCGGGCCGATGTCGAGCGCCTGGTGGATGTGCCGGTAGTAGGCGTCCTTGTCCACCCCGGCGCGGGCGTGCACCCCGATCCCGTACGACGCGAGGGCGGCGGCCACGTCGTCCTGCGTGGACAGCGGGTTGGAGGCGGCCAGCGCGATCTCCGCGCCGCCGGCCCGCAGCGCGCCCATGAGGACGGCGGTCTCGGCGGTCACGTGCAGGCAGGCCGCGATCCGCAGCCCGTCGAGCGGCCTGTCCTGGGCGAACCCGGCCCCGATGGCCTCCAGGACCGGCATCGCCCGGGCCGCCCACTCGATCCGCCGCTCCCCGGCCTCGACCATGTCGGAGACGACCACCCCGGCACCTCTCCCTCTTCCGTGCGCGTGGTCTCGTGGGACGCCCGGCGTGCGGACGTCCCACGGGATCGAGGAGGGGCCGGTCAGTAGCGGTAGTGGTCCGGCTTGTACGGGCCCTCGACGTCCACGCCGATGTACTCGGCCTGCTTCTTGGACAGCGTGGTCAGCTTGACGCCGAGCGCGTCCAGGTGCAGGCGGGCGACCTTCTCGTCCAGGTGCTTGGGCAGCACGTAGACGCCGATCGGGTACTCGTCGGTCTTGGTGAACAGCTCGATCTGGGCGATCACCTGGTTGGTGAACGAGTTCGACATGACGAACGACGGGTGGCCGGTGGCGCAGCCCAGGTTCATCAGGCGGCCCTCGGCGAGCACGATGATCGAGTGCCCGTCGGGGAAGACCCACTCGTCGACCTGGGGCTTGATGGTGTTCTTCACGATGCCGGGGATGCGGCCCAGGCCGGCCATGTCGATCTCGTTGTCGAAGTGGCCGATGTTGGACACGATCGCCTGGTGCTTCATCTGCGCCATGTGCTCGGCGGTGATGATGCCGTAGTTGCCGGTGCTCGTGACGAAGATGTCCGCGATGCCGACGACGTCCTCCAGGGTGGTGACCTGGAAGCCGTCCATCGCCGCCTGGAGCGCGCAGATCGGGTCGATCTCGGTCACGATCACCCGGGCGCCCTGGCCGCGCAGCGCGTCGGCGCAGCCCTTGCCCACGTCGCCGTACCCGCAGACCACGGCCACCTTGCCGCCGATCAGGACGTCGGTGGCGCGGTTGAGGCCGTCGATCACGGAGTGGCGGCAGCCGTACTTGTTGTCGAACTTCGACTTCGTCACCGAGTCGTTGACGTTGATGGCGGGGAAGAGCAGCTGGCCGTTCTTGTGCATCTCGTACAGGCGGTGCACACCGGTCGTGGTCTCCTCGGTGACGCCCTTGATGCTCTCGGCGACCCGGGTCCAGTGCTTGTCCTCGCCGACCGTGCGGCGGAGGGTGTCGAGGATGATGGCCCACTCCTCCGGGTCGTCCTCACCCGCGGTCGGCACGGCGCCGGCCTTCTCGAACTCGGCGCCCTTGTGGACGAGCAGGGTGGCGTCGCCGCCGTCGTCGAGGATCATGTTGGGGCCGGAGCCGTCGGGCCAGCGGAGGGCCTGCTCGGTGCACCACCAGTACTCCTCCAGCGTCTCGCCCTTCCAGGCGAAGACCGGCACGCCCTTGGGGTCGTCGGCCGTCCCGTCGGGGCCGACGACCACGGCCGCGGCCGCGTGGTCCTGGGTGGAGAAGATGTTGCAGCTGACCCACCGGACGTCGGCGCCGAGCGCGACCAGCGTCTCGATCAGCACGGCCGTCTGGATCGTCATGTGCAGCGAGCCCATGATCTTCGCGCCCCGGAGCGGCTGCGCGGCGGCGTATTCCTTCCGGGTCGCCATCAGGCCCGGCATCTCGTGCTCCGCGAGGCGGATCTCCTTGCGGCCGAAGTCCGCAAGGGCAAGGTCGGCGACCTTGAAGTCCATGAGAGTGTCCCTCCGTTGTCCGTCCCTGCGAGTTTAGGCGGCCCGGTCGCCCCCATGCATTCGCCAGAGTGCGAACCTCACACAAGAATGTGAGAATCGCACTCCAGAGGCTGCCGAGGGGCCTCTCGGGTGTCTAGCGTGGACGTCGGCGGCCCTCGCGGGCGGGGAAGGGGGGACCATGCGGATCACCGAGGCGGCCAGGCTGCTCGGCCTGTCCCCCCGCATGCTGCGCTACCGGGAGGCGCTCGGCCTGCTGCCGCCCGTACGGGACCGGGGCGCCCATCGCCGGTTCGGCCCCGACGAGCTGGAGGCCGTCGGCCAGGCCATGGAGCTGGAGCGCCGCTTCGACGTCTCCCCCGCCGAGCTGGCCTTCGCGCTGCGGGCCCTGTCGGAACCCGCCGTCGCCCAGGCCGTACGGGATCTGGGGGTGCGGATCGGCCGCATCCCGGCTCCCCGCAGAGCCCTGGACTTCGAGAAGGAGAAGGCCCTGCGCCTCCTCCGCCAGCGCTCCGGAGTCGCTCTCAGGAGTGACGACACCCGGCGGCGATAACGCCGACAATCACGGGGTGGACCTCACGACACCCCTTGACCGCATCGAGGCGGCGATCGCCGCCTTCGACGTCCGCCGGGCGGTGGACTCCCCGCTCGATGTGCTCATCGGCCTCGGCCTGGCCTTCCTCGCCGCCCTCGGGATGTACGGCGTCGGCGCCGCGCCGCAGAGCATGGCCGCCGTGCTGCTGGCCACCGCGCCCCAGGCCGTGCGCCGCCGCCACCCCTGGCTGAGCGTGGGCCTCACCGCCGTGGGCGCCGCCCTCCTCCTGGCGGCCCCGCCCCCAGTGGGCCTGTGGCCGGTGCCCGTCCTCGTCTCGGGCACGCTCTCGTTCTTCACCATCCAGCGGAGCCTGGGCCGGCGGACGGCCTGGCTGTTCACCGGCGTCCTGGTGTGCCTCCTGCCGCCTGCCCTCCTGTTCGCCGTCGTCGCCGCGGACGCCGATCCGTACCAGCTCGGAGGAGCCGCGGCGGGGGCGGCCGTGCTGCTGGTGGGGACGACCATGGCCGCCGACATCGGGCGCGGCCGTACGGAGGTGCGACAGGCCAAGGCAGACAACCTGGAGGCGCTGCGCGAGCAGGCCGCGATGGCCGAGCGGGCCCGGATCGCCCGGGAGATGCACGACATCGTGGCGCACTCCATCTCCATGGTGGCCGTCCAGGCCGAGACCGCGCCGTACACGATCCCCGGACTCGGCGACGACGCGAGGCGGGAGTTCGCGGAGATCGCCGTGGCGGCGCGCGGCACGCTGGCGGAGATGCGGCGGCTGCTCGGCGTCCTGCGCGCCGACGTGCCCGCCGAGACCGCGCCGCAGCCGGGGCTGGCCCGCCTGCCCGAGCTGATCGAGGCGCACGGCGGGGAGGTCGACCTCGACGTCGTCGGCGAGGCGCGGGAGCTTCCCCAGCCGGTGGACGTCTCCGCGTACCGGATCGTGCAGGAGGCCCTGACCAACGCCAGGGTCCACGCGCCGGGCGCCCGGGTGTCCATCGAGATCGCGTACCGGCCCACGATGCTCGTGCTGCGCGTCGCCGACGACGGTCCCGGCCCGGCCGCGTCCCCCTCGGGCGACCACGACGACGGGCCCGGCCACGGCGTCATCGGGATGCGGGAACGGGCAGCGGCCCTCGGCGGCTGGCTCACCGCGGGCGGCGGCCCGGGCGGCGGTTTCTTCGTCCGGGCGGGACTGCCCACCGGATGACGGTCATCAAGGTCCTCGTGGCCGACGACCAGCCGGTGGTGCTCAGGGGTTTCACCGCCGTCCTCGCCGCCCAGCCCGACATGGCCGTCGTGGGCGCGGCCGCCGACGGCGCGCAGGCCGTACGGCTCGCGCGGGCCGAGCGCCCCGACGTCGCCGTCCTCGACGTCCGCATGCCGGGCGTGAACGGCATCGAGGCCGCCCGCGCCGTCACCGGGCTCGGCGTCAGAGCCCTCATGATCACGACCTTCGACCTCGACGCGTACGTGTACGAGGCCCTCCTCGCGGGCGCGAGCGGGTTCCTCCTCAAGGACGTCCGGGCCGGGGACCTCGCCGAAGCCGTCCGGATCGTGGCTCGGGGAGAGGCGCTGCTCGCCCCCACGGTGACCCGGCGGCTGATCGCCGAGTTCACCCGGCGCCGGGCCGCTCCTCCCCCGCCGTCCCTGACGCCGCGGGAGTCGGAGGTGCTCCGCCTGATCGCGCGCGGGCTGTCGAACGCGGAGATCGCCGAGACGCTCGTGGTGAGCGAGCACACGGTGAAGACCCACGTCGCCCGGCTGCTGGCGAAGCTGGGCCTGCGCGACCGGACACAGGCGGTGGTCCACGCCTATGAGACGGGTCTGGTGCGGATCGGCGAGGCGGACGGCCCCTGACCCCGGACGCGCTCAGGACCCCACGACGAGGTGCAGGTCGTCGGCGCGCAGCGAGTCCGCGCTCACGTACGGCTGCTCGCTGACGATGTCGGTCATCGTGACCGGGACGTTCAGGGACGGCAGCAGCCTGAGCGCCCGCACGATCACGTTCGGGTTGTCGGCCGTGAACACCTGCGGGAGGCCGAGGAGCTTGCCGGTCATCCTGGTCGTGTAGATCACCACGTCGCCCTCGAACGTGAACGTCCTGCCCGTGAGGGTCGTGCCGCCCATCGTCTGCTGCGGCTGGTCGAGCACGGCCCGGTCCATGGTGAACCGCAGCATCTTGACCGAGCCCGTGGCGGTGGGCATCTCCACTACGCCGTGGAACTTCATGCCGGTCATCGTGAGCGAGGGCGCCCGGACCGCGGCCGGCTCGGTCGCCACCATGGGCGTGGAGCCCGTCCCGCCCGTCCCGGATCCGGAGGTCCCGCCCGACGGGCTGGGCGAGGGGGACGCGGCGCCGGGGAGGAGGGCCGGTGGCGGGCTCCCGGCCAGCGTGTCGCCGAGGCCGTCGAGGATCCCCGGAACGGACGGCAGCGAGGGCAGCACCGTCGGAAGCGCGGTCGGCAGGACGGTGGCGCCCGCGTCACGCGGTTCGGCGGCCGTGCCGGCCTGCGCCTGCCGCCCCCAGGTGTTCGCCACGGCCAGCAGGACGGCGGGCAGGACGGCGGGCAGGACGGCGACGGCCAGCGCCCTCCCGGCCGTTCCCGTCCTTCCCGGGCGTCCGCGCCCGGCGCGCGTCACCTCGCCGGAGCCCGGGCCGCGGCGCTCGCCGTGCCGGCCGGGGTCCGGTTGGCCGCGCTCCGAGTCGGCGTGCCCGTAACGGCCCGACTCGGGTTCGCCCCGCTCCGAGTCCGCGCGCCCGTGCCGGCCGGGGTCCGGGTCGCCGGAGACGGGATCTTCACGCTCGGGCTCCGGCCGGCCGTGACGGCCGGACTCGGGCCGCGCCGCTCCTCCGCCGGAGCCCGGGAGTGCTCCGGGTGAGGCGGGAGCGGGACCCGGCGGGCCGGGGTCGCCGGCGGCCGGCTGGCCGCCTTCGGGGTCGTCGCCCTCGCCCGGGTCGTCCCGGCCCGCGTGGTCGCCCTGCGGCGCGGCCTCGCGGACGCGGCCGATGAGGACGCGGGGGGCCTCCCCGGCCCGGTCGCCCGGGGACGGCTCGCGGGGCGGCGCGTCCAGCCGCTCCTCGCCGCTGACCACCCGGCGGTCGGTGAAGGTCATGCCGGTCTGCGGGAAGCCGCCGGGGGCCGGCTCCGCCGCCGGGGCGCCCTCACCCACCGGCGTCCAGGCCGCCGCCAGCGCGCCCCCGACGAGGCCGAGGAGCATGCCGACGAGGAAGCCGCCCAGGTTGGCGTACACGAACGAGGCGATGGACACGAGCACAGCGACCACGCCGAGGAACACCCGCTGCCCGGGCTGCAGCCACAGCAGCAGGCCGAGGATGATCAGCAGGAGCGAGATCAGGTACGTCGCGCCGACCGTGCCCGACTGGATCACCAGCGGCAGCGCCCGGGTCGCGAACGGGATGCTGAGGAGCTCCAGCCCGGCCAGGAGCGTGAGGAGCCCGCCCCAGAACGGCCGGGTGCGCCGCCAGGACCGTGCCGCGTCGCTCACGAGCGCCCGCCTTCCCTGCCGTCGTGCCGCGGAACGCGCACCGGCATCAGAAGCACTCGTGCTCGCCGGGCTCGACCCCGAGCTTGAGGCCGGGCAGCTTGAAGGTGGCGGCGTTCACCGACCAGGAGACCTGACGGAAGTCCTTGATCGACACCGCGGTGGCCTGCTGGCCGAACATCCCGCTCGCGCCCGCGCCGCCCGGCACCTGGTCGAGCGTGCTCGCGTCGCGGCCGGCCTCGATGTCGGTGAAGGTCGCGTTGCCCTCGATCTGGGAGGCGTCGACGATCATGTTCTCAGCCGTGACCGGGACCTTGCCGGTGCCCGCGGTGATCCGGATCGTCACCGCGCCGACCGGCGACTTCACCAGCACCGTCTGACACATGTTGGTCAAGGTGGCGTGGCGGATGCCGGACACCGCGACCGGGATCTTCTGGCCCTTCTTGTTCTCGACGAGGCTGCCGTACTGGACGAAACCCTCGCCCTTGAGCGTGTCGGCGGAGACCTTGAAGGTGTCGCCCGAGACCACGAACGACGCGCCGATGGCCCCCTCGGCGGTGGCGCCGACGAGCACGGACGCCACGGCGAGCGCCGGGACGAAGAAGAGCGCGAAGCGCTTCCATCGAACGCGTCCCTGCTCGACCATGGGTGACCTCCGTGGGTGCTGACTCTGGAATGTAAAGGTAAAGTTACCCACGGGTACCGCTGTGACTGAAGTGACAGCGCATCACATTTCAATCACAGCGCGCGATGTGTTAGGGCGGCCGTAAACCGCTGTTCGGACTGCGCCGAGGTCAGGCGCCCGTACGGCTCTCCGCGGAGGCGGCGGCGTCGGCCCGGTAGAGGTCGGGCTCCAGGTAGATCACGCGGGCCATCGGGACGGCCTCGCGGATGCGCCGCTCGGCCTCGTCGATCCCGCGGGCCACCTGGCCGGCCGTGTCGTCGTGGTCGACGGCGATCTTCGCGGCGACCAGGAGCTCCTCCGGGCCGAGGTGCAGCGTGCGCATGTGGATGACCCGGCTCACCTCGGGGGCGTCCTCCAGCGCCGCGCAGATCCTCTCCTCCACCTCGGGCGTCGCGCTCTCGCCGATGAGCAGCGACTTGGTCTCCACGGCGAGCACGATGGCGATGGCCGCGAGCAGCAGGCCGATCACGAGGCTGCCCACGCCGTCCCACATGCCGTTGCCGGTGACGACGGCCATCGTCACGCCGAACAGGGCGAAGACGAGGCCGAGCAGGGCGCCGAAGTCCTCCAGCAGCACGACGGGGAGCTCGGGGGCCTTGGCCCGGCGGATGAACGACACCCAGGAGTGGTCGCCCTTGGTCTCCCGCGACTCCTTGATGGCCGTCCGGAAGGAGAACCCCTCCGCGACGATCGCGAAGACCAGGACGGCGAAGGCCCAGACGGGCGACTCGACCGGCTGCGGGTCGGCGATCTTGTGCCATCCCTCGTACAGGGAGAACAGGGCGCCGATCGTGAACAGCACCACGGCCACGACGAACGCGTAGAAGTACCGCTCCCGGCCGTACCCGAAGGGGTGCTTGCGCGTGCTGCGCCGGGCGGCCCGCTTGCCGCCCAGCATCAGCAGGGCCTGGTTGCCGGAGTCGGCCACCGAGTGCACGGACTCGGCGAGCATCGACGACGACCCGGTGAAGAGGAACGCGACGAACTTCGACACCGCGATCGCCAGGTTGGCGCCCAGGGCCGCCAGGATCGCCTTGCTACCGCCACCCGCACTCACGCACTGCTCCTCATCACTCGGCCAAAGGTGATCCTATGGGGAAATCCTGGCCGCGAGTTCGGTGACGGCCGGCACCGCGGCGGGGTCGATGCCGTATCCCAGCGCCAGGTAGACGGTCGCGTAGTCGCCCAGGCCCACGAGCGTGGCCAGCCGCTCCAGCGGGTGCGCGCCGTCCGCGACGATCTCCGACACCGGTACGTCGCGGTCCTCGGCGAGCCGGACCGCGGCGACCCGCCGCCGGGTGACCTGCGGATGCTCCTCGACGTCCCGCAGCAGGACCAGCCGCAGCCGCGCGCCCCCGCCGGGCTCGTCGGAGAACGGGTCGGCGAACAGGTCCCGTCCCGCCAGCGGGCCGTCGAGCACCGCGAGCTGGTTGTGGGTGACCTCGGGGATCTGCCCCCAGACGGCCGGATACTTGGCGTTCTCGTTCAGCTGGCAGCTCAGCCGGTACGCCGCGGCGGCGGCGACCGGGGAGACGCCCCAGATCATCGGGATGCTGCCGGCCAGCTCCATCGCGAGCGTCTTGCCCGGGTTGATGAACGACTCGCTGGACGGGCGGCACCGGTGGGCGATGTCCTCCAGGACCGTGGCCACCGCCTCGACCACGTCCTCGCCGGCCTCGACCAGCCCCATCCCCGCGGCCGCCACGATCAGCGGGATCGCGAGACCCCACATCGTGACCCTGGTCTGCCCGGCGGCCCCTGAGACCGGCACGTACCGGCCGCCCGCCTGGGTTACGAGCGCCGCGAGCGGGGTGTCCGGCCGGCCGACGCCGAGCACCACGCAGCCGCGGCGGGCGGCCTCGGTGGCGACGGCGATGGTCTCCTCCGTCGTCCCCGAGCGCGAGACGGCGATCATCAGGTCGGCGGCGCCGATCCAGCCGGGGAGGCGGTAGCCGCGGACGGTGACGATCGGCAGCGGGACGCCGTTGCCGCAGACGGCGTCGAGGATCTCGCCGGCGACGCCGGACGCGCCCATCCCGGCGACGACGATCGCCCGCGGCCGGAGCTCGCGGCCCAGTGCCGCGACGCCCGCCTCGACGGCCGACCGGTACGCGGTGCGCACCTGGGCGGCCGAGGAGGCCACGGTCCGCAGCATGCCGGAGGGATCGGCCTCGGCCAGGTACGCCTGGTCGTCGAGCCGGTCCGGGTCGAACCGCGCCCCCGGGGCGGCGGTCATGCCTTGCGGGCCTCGTCGACGAGGAGCACCGGGATGTCGTCGCGCACGGGGTAGACCAGGCCGCACGCCTCGTTGGTGCAGGCGAGCTCGTCGGCGTCGGCCTCCGCGCGGAGCGGGGACTTGCACGCCGGGCAGGCCAGGATGTCCAGCAGCCAGTCGTCGATCTTCACTCGTCAGCTCCTTACGACGGAGAGGACCTCGTCGCGGATCGCGGCCGTCCTCTCCTCGTCGGCCGCCTCGGCGTTGAGCCGCAGCAGCGGCTCCGTGTTCGAGGGGCGCAGGTTGAACCACCAGTCCGGACCGCTGACGGTCAGGCCGTCCAGCTCGTCGAAGGTAACACCCTCCCGGCCCGTGAACGCCTCCCGGACCCGGGCGAGGGCCCCGGCCTGGTCGTCCACCCTGCTGTTGACCTCACCGGAGGAGGCGTAGCGCGAGTACCGCGACAGGACCTCCGACAGCGGCCGGTCCTGCTCGCCGAGAGCCGCGAGGACGTGCAGGGCGGCGAGCATCCCCGAGTCGGCGAACCAGAAGTCGCGGAAGTAGTAGTGGGCCGAGTGCTCGCCCCCGAAGACCGCGCCGGTCTTGGCCATCTCCGCCTTGATGAACGAGTGGCCGACGCGGGTGCGGACCGGCACGCCGCCGTGCTCGGACACGATCTCCGGCACGCCCTTGCTGGTAATCAGGTTGTGGATGACCGCCGCGCCCGGGTGCTTGGCCAGCTCCCGTACGGCGACCAGGGCGGTGATCGTGGACGGCGAGACCGACTCGCCCCGCTCGTCGATCACCCAGCAGCGGTCGGCGTCGCCGTCGAAGGCGATGCCGATGTCCGCGCCCCGGTCGACGACGGCCTTCTGCAGGTCGCGCAGGTTCTCCGGCTCGATCGGGTTGGCCTCGTGGTTGGGGAAGCTGCCGTCCAGCTCGAAGTACAGCGCGGTGAGCTCGACGGGCAGGCCCTTGAAGACCTCGGGGACGGTGTAGCCGCCCATGCCGTTGCCGGCGTCGACGACCACCTTGAGCGGCCGGATGCCCGACAGGTCGACCAGCGTCTTGAGGTGGGCCGCGTAGCCCTTCAGCAGGTTGCGCTCGCTCACCGTGCCCGGCCGGTCGGCGGCGCCGTCGTCCAGGCCGCGCTCCAGCAGCTCGGCGGCGCGGTCGCGGATCTCCAGCAGGCCGGTGTCGGTGCCCACCGGCACCGCCCCGGCGCGGCACATCTTCATGCCGTTGTACTTGGCCGGGTTGTGGCTGGCGGTGAACATCACGCCGGGCAGGTCGAGGCTGCCGCTCGCGTAGTAGAGCATGTCGGTCGAGCCGAGCCCGGCGTTGACGACGTCGGCCCCGCGGGAGGTGGCCCCGCGCGCGAAGGCGGCGGAGAGCGGGCCGGAGGAGGTCCGCATGTCGTGCGCCATCACCACCGACTTCGCGCCCGTCACCTCCACGAAGGCCGCCCCCACGGCCTGGGCGATCTCCTCGCTGAGCTCGTCCGGCACGACGCCCCGCACGTCGTACGCCTTGAAGATCCTGGTGAGGTCGGCCACTGCACGCCCCTAAAAAGTCGTAAGTCTTCGCACCTGAGCCTATAGCGCCTGATTGCCCATGCAGCGGGCGTCCCAACGTGGTGCGGGCGAACTCACCGCTCCCGGTTGGGCTGGGCCGACTTCAGCACCCGGAGGTGGCCGCGCCTGCCCACCTCGACCGCCTGGCCGACGGGCTCGCCGGCGGCGGGCGTGGGACGGGCGGCCTCGCGGACGGCGTTGGCGAGCGCCTCGAGGTCGTCGCCGCTGGGGGACACGGCCTCCGAGGGAAGGCGCACGACCTCCCAGCCCCGGGGCGCCGTGAGCCGTTCCGCGTGCTCCGCGCACAGGTCGTAACAGTGCGGCTCGACGTACGTCGCCAGGGGGCCGAGAACGGCGGTCGAGTCGGCGTAGACATACGTGAGTGTGAAGACGGCAGGCTGCCTGCAGGCGGTACGGGAACAGCTGCGGACGGGGCTCACGGAGGGACCGTATCCGGTCCGCGTTCACATTGCCACCACCCGGCGGCTGTTATCGAGCGTGTCGCCACAATTGGGCGATCTCAGATGTCGCACTGGGATAACCGGCAAAGCGGACACGGGACGCAGGGTCCACCGCCGTCCGGGCGCGCGCTCTAAGCTGGCTGCGTGAGCGATCGGAGCGAGCCCGGCGGCGGGCCGGACCCCAAGCGGCGGGTGCGCCGGCGTGATCGGCACGGCCGCGGCATGCGCGGCCCCCTCGCGCCCGCGCACGTGCCGATCGCCAAGTCGCGGGGAGAGCGGTTCGACGACCTGGTGCTCGACGCCGTCGACCGGCTCAAGCCCCGCTGGGGGACGCAGCTCGCCTCGGTGGAGTTCGCGGTGGAGGAGGTCCCTCCCGCGAGCGAGCTGATGGACGGCCCGGCCCGGCTCGCCTCGGAGCCGATCCCGCTCGGACGGGCCGAGTCGGCGGCCGGGGACGACCCGGCGGCCGTGGTGCTGTACCGGCGCCCCCTCGAGGCCCGGGCCCGCGACCGCGACCAGCTCGGCACGCTCGTCTTCGACGTCGTCGTGGAGCAGGTGGCGAGCCTCCTCGGCCTCACCCCCGAGACGATCGACCCCGGCTACGACGACCGTCACTGACCCCCGGCGGGTCAGGGCAGGACGGCTCCCGGGGAGTCGGCGGTGGGCG
The DNA here is from genome assembly GCF_000511135.2 of Microbispora sp. ATCC PTA-5024. Taxonomy (NCBI): domain Bacteria; kingdom Bacillati; phylum Actinomycetota; class Actinomycetes; order Streptosporangiales; family Streptosporangiaceae; genus Microbispora; species Microbispora sp. ATCC PTA-5024. The sequence goes on from NZ_KI866524.1 coordinate 561,121, forward strand.
GGACCAGGGCCCAGATCCGGGCCACGGCCAGGGGCTGCGCCGTGAGCATCTCGCCGTCCGGGGTGGGCTCGTCGACGACCCGGCCGCCGTACACGGGCCCGGAGCCGGGCTGGGGCTGGACGACGACGCTGAACGCGGCTCCGCCGGGCGGCGGGGTGAGGGTGAGCTCCCGCGTGCGGGCGGCCGGCAGCTTCACCTCGACCGGCGCGGGAGGCGTGCCGTCGGCGGGCAGCAGCTGAACGCGGACGGTGGCGGCCGTGAAGGGCGCCGACAGCACGAGCCGGGAGACCTGCTTCTTGGCCGACCGGCCGTCGGCCACCACGCTGCCGAGGTCGATCGAGGGAGCGCCGGCCGTGAACGCGACGTCCTGGCTGGAGCCGGTCCCGGTGATCTTCAGCCCGGCCACGATCGGCACGTCGGCCGTCAGCACGAGGGCCGCCGCCTGGCCGCTCACGCCGGTGGTCAGGTCGAACGTGGCCGTCGACCCGGCCGGGACCTCGACCGTCTCCTTGTTCTTCAGCGCGTACGAGCCGTCCTTGAGCACGGCCTTCACCTGGACGACCGTGTCCTGCTCGCCCGGCGCGGTCACGTACAGCTCGCGCGGGCCCGCGGTACCGGGGATGCCGGGGACGACGACCCGGATGGCCGGCGGGGCGGCGGCGGGGATCCAGTCGACGCCGAGGCCCTTGCCGTACACCGCCTTCACGGCGGCGGACACTCGGCCGCTCCCCGTGCTCACCTCCAGGGCCATGACCAGCGGCGAGGGCGCGAGGTCGCGCAGGTTGACGACGCGGGACTCCCCCGGCTGGAGGATCATGCCGTTGCCGCGCTCGCTGAGCACGGGCCCCTCGCCGGAGTAGACCATGAACGTGACGTCGGCGGGGGCGGCGTCGGCGTTCGTCAGGTAGAGCGTCATCTCGGCCGCGGCGGGGCCCGGACCGACGAACCAGGCGTCGTTGCCCGGCTCGACGCACCGGACTCCGGCCAGCCCGCGCTGCGTCCCGGACTTCTCACGCGCGGTCTGCGACGCCTCGAGACCGGCGGCCATGGAGCCGGTGGCGGCGACCGCGAGCGGCCCGCCTCCGGCCGGGACCTCCCGCTGCCAGAGCCGGCCGGGACGCTGGATAACGCCGAGCGGGGCCTGCGGCTTGGCGGGCTTGCCGTTCTTGCCGGTGGGGGGCGCGACCGCGCCCAGGGTGGCGGAGCCGGGCCCCTGCGCGCCGGAGGGGGTGATCACGCTGACGCGGGTGCCGCTCGGGGACGGGCACACCGTGGTGACCGACTCGACGGCCGCCTTGACAGGAGTGGCCGCGGCGCGGGCGACCGGCGCGGGCCGGGTGGCGAAGGCCACGCCGTACAGGGCGCCGATCGCCACCAGCACGAGCGCGAGCAGGCCGAAGCGGTTCTCGACGATCTTCCTCATGCCGGCACCCGGTCCTCCTTGGAACGGCGGCGGCCGCGGGGCGCGGCCTCCACCGGGACGTCCGCGTAGTCCTCCTCCGGCTCACCGGTACGGGCGCCGGGCGAGGCCAGGACCAGCATGAGGACGAGCAGCGCGCCCTGGGCCCACAGCCAGATCCGGTGCGTGGACCCCTTGACCGCCGGCGGCGGGGGCACCGTGACCTGGCCGCCCATCCGCCACAGCCCGCCGCTGTCGGACAGGCTCATCCGGACCAGGGCCGGATCGGAGTCGAGCGAACGGCGCAGGGCCGGGTCCACCGGGCCGGGGACGCTGACGAAGGCCACGCCCATCGAGGCGAGGGTCTGGGTGTGCGTGCCGCCCCCGCCGGAGGCGAGCCCGGCGACCGCAGCGCCCAGGCCGCGGCCGGCGTCCGCCGGGGACGCCAGGTCGGACTCCCCGATCAGGGCCGCCCGCCCGCGCAGCAGCGTGTACGACACCCGGCCGTCCTCCGGGCGCAGCAGCAGCGTCGCCTCGCCATGAGTCGACCCGAGCGCTGCCAGCATCGGCATGGGGTCGGGCACCCCGCGTTCCAGCGGGCCGCCCGCGCCCTTGGCGACCCAGAAGCCGGCGGCGGCCAGCGGGGTGGCGAACGCGACCACGACGATCAGCAGGACGCCCAGGCGCCGCAGCCGGCCGCCCGCGCGGAACTCGGCGATCCGGTGGGCGGGGTGCGCGGCGGCCACCAGCAGCCCGGTGGCGGCGAACGCCATCGGGACGCCGGGCCAGGCCGGGCCGCCGCCGGCCGTCAACCTGCTCACCACGGTGGCGACGAGCACGCCGAAGAGCATGACGCCCCAGCCGACCGCGACCACCATCTGGTGGCGGCGCAGCAGGAGCGCGGCCAGGGCCACCGCGACCAGCCCGGCCGTCACCCAGAACGGCGGCAGGCCGGGCCCGCCGGGGCTGAGCATGAGCAGGGATTGGGCGGCGAGGCGGGGGTCGGCCAGCGAGGTGTCGTGCAGGCCCGACTCCAGCAGGATCCGCCCCGGATCGCGGACGATCCCGGCCAGCCACGGCAGCAGCAGGACGATCGGCGTGCCGAGGCCGATGGCGAGCGACCTGGTGACGCCGCGGCGCACCCCGGCGAACGACACGGCGGCGAGGGCGCCCAGGATCGCCACGAGCACGTAGACGAGAGGGACGAAGGCCGTGCCCACGGTCAGCAGCAGGCCGAAGCCCCAGGCCGCGCGGCGCGAACCCGCCGTGATCCGGGTGGCCAGCGCGGCGTAGACCGGCAGCAGGACGAAGACGACGGCCGTGCCCAGCCGTCCGGACGCGACCGCGCCGGTCGCGACCGGCAGCAGCGCGTACGTCGCGGCCAGCCAGACCCGGGCCGGCACGTAGGGGATCATCCGCTTGGTCGCGGCGTACGCCGAGAACCCGGCCAGCGGCACGCAGCCGAGCAGGAGCACGGACACGGCCAGCCAGGTCTTGCCCAGGAAGACCGTCGACAGCGCCGCGAGCACCGCGACGTACGGCGGCGCCCAGGCGTCGGAGCCGAGGCCGGCGGCGTGGTGGTCCTCGACGTAGAGCCGCCACAGGTCGGACGCCCCGCCCGTCACCGGGACCAGCGCGCCGCCGCCGAGCAGACCGCCGGTCAGCAGCGACCGTTCGGCCACCAGCGTCACGGCGGCGAGGGCGAGGCACAGGACCACGCCGGGGCTGGAGAAGAGCCGCTGGACGACGCCGGAGTCGGTGAGCAGCTCGTCTCCGTCGTCCTCGGCGGAGTCGTCGCTCGCCGCGGCGTGGTGCCGCCCGGCCGAGTCGACGGGGCCGGCGCCCGCCAGGAAGCCCTGCACCATGTCGGCCAGCCGCCGGAACGCCGCACCCGGCGGCGTGAGCAGCCGCTGCACCGCCGGGTAGCCCTGTTTCCTGCCGTTCCTGCGCGCCTTGCGGGCCCGGCGCAGCCGTCCGGGATGGGCGAGCACCGAGCCGAGCGCGGCCATCTCGTCGAGCGCGTTGGCGGGCTGCTTGGCCAGCAGGAACAGCACGGTCCTGACGAAGGAGCCGGTGACGTTGCGCACGATCGACCGGAGCAGCGCCCAGAACGGCAGGTTGGCCATGATGACGAACAGCGCGTTGCGCCGGTCGAGCCGCCGGGGGTGCTCGTCGCTGGTCGCGATGCGGCGGCGCCGCCGAGCGGACGCCTCGGCGTGCCAGGCGACGGCGTCGCTCACGCTCAGCACCCGGTGCCCGGCGACCCGTGCCCGCCAGCACAGGTCGAGGTCGTCGCGGAACAGCGGAAGGGCGGTGTCGAGGCCGGACAACTGGTCCCAGACGTCGCGGCGGATCAGCATGCCCGCGGTCGAGACCGACAGCACGTCGTGGACCCCGTCGTGCTGTCCCTGGTCGTACTCCCTGGGCTCAAGCCCGGTGTCGCGGCGTCCGGACCTGCTGACGGTCACGCCGATCTCCAGCAGCACGCGGCGGTCGAGCCAGTCGCGCAGCTTGGGGCCGAGGACTGCGGCCTTCGGGTCCTGGTCGGCGGCCCACAACAGGGCCTGGAGCGCCTCCGCGTCGGGGGCGCAGTCGTCGTGGAGCAGCCAGATCCACTCGGTGCCCTGGGCGGCCGGCAGGCGCCCCAGCGCCTCGTGCACCGCCTCCCCGAACCCCGTCGACCGCGACAGGCTGAGGACGTTGTGCTGCCCGAACGCCTCGCTCAGGATGCGTCCGCTGCCGTCCCTGCTGCCGTTGTCGACGCCGACGACGCGGTCGAGCGGCCGGGTCTGGCGCAGGACCGCCGCCAGCGTCTCCTTGAGCCAGCGTGCGCCGTCGTGCGCGACGACGATCGCGGTGACCGAGTGCACGTCGAGTCCTTGAGGGGTCCGTTCAGCAGAGCGCGGACCACGATACGGCACCCCGGACTCGCCCGATCACACGCGAGCCGAACCGGTGTACCTCCGCGGCACACCGCGCCGCCGGCTGGAACGGGCCATCCCCTGGGGCACCGGGAGGAGTGCCTCAGGGACGACGCCGCGACCGCGACCACCACCCACGTAAAGCGACGGGGCCACGCGCCCCGCGTGGCCCCGCCCCGGCTCAAACGGCCTGACGCTTGATCCTGCGCCTTTCCCGTTCCGACAGCCCACCCCAGATGCCGAACCGCTCATCGTGTTCCAGCGCGTACTCGAGGCACTCGGCCCGCACTTCACACGACCGGCACACCTTCTTGGCTTCCCTGGTGGAGCCGCCCTTCTCCGGAAAGAACGCCTCCGGGTCGGTCTGGGCGCACAGCGCGCGCTCCTGCCACCCGAGATCCTCGCCGAGCGCCTGTGCCATGACCAGATCGGTCACTGCACACCTCCCTGTCGCTCGTCCGCCCACTATGGAGCCCCCCATGAACGCCTCCCCCGTACCCACCCTGCGGGAGGCGTAACAACATGCCTGTAATTACACGCGCGTGGCGCGTGCGGCGTCAAGCGGCATAGCGATACCCGGGGAAAGACCTGCTCGCCCCGGTTCGTACGCCCCGATCTTCGGTCCTATCAGCGTTCGGAACCATACCAAGGCAGGTTCCTCTCGGTTCCGCGGCCTGCCTGTTCCGTGCCGGAACCTTCCTCATACTTTGCCTGCGACCGGTCGGGCGTGTAGATCGCGGTGGGGTCGATCGGCTCCTCCCGCCTGAGCGGGTCGCTGAGGGGGTCGCCGCGGTAGCCGGCCGGGTCGAAGCGCAGGGTCTGGTCGGCCGCCAGTTCGCCCGCCGCCGGCTGGTACGGCGCGGGCGGCTGCTGGGGGTGGCCGAGGGGGTTGTCGTAGTACTCCGGGTAGTCCTGGGGGCCGGTCGGAAGGTCGGGCGGGGCCGGCCTCTGGTAGCTCTGCGCCTGCTGGTAGGCCTGCGCGAGCTGCTGCTCCCGCGGGTCGGCCGAGCCCTCGTAGGCGGGCGGGGCCTCGTACGAGGGCTGCTCGTACGAGGGCGAGGGCGAGGCCGGGGCCGGGGCCGGGTCGGCGGCGTGCCGCGCGAACTGGGAGCCGGAGTAGCCCGCGAACGGCGTGCCCTGCTGCTCCCCGTACGACTGGCCCTGCTCGTACGGCCGCTCCTGGGGGGCGGCGGGCAGCCCGTAGGAGTCGGAGTAGCCCTGACCGCCGAGGGCGTCGCCGGCGGACGGGAAGCCGTGGTCGTCCTGGCCCCCGGCGGGGGTCCGGCCGTACCCGGCCGCCTCGGGGTGCTGGCCCGCGTAGCCGTACTGGTCGAACACCGGGCCCTGCGGAGGCTGGGAGTAGCCGCCGGGCTGCGGGGCCGGGGCGGGCTGAGCCTGCTGCTCCTGCCCGTAGGACCCGGCGGGCCGGTCGCCGTACGAGGGGCCGGCGTAGGGGTCCGAGTAGTGGGCGCCGGTCTGGAAGTCCTGCTGCGCCGGCCCGCCCGGGTCGGACGGCCAGGAGGGCTGCTGACCCTGCGGACGGCCGCCCTGGGCCTGCTGGCCCGGCTGTCCGGCGGGCGCCGCCTGCGGGAACGAGGGCTGGGTGCCGTAGGCGTCCGCGTGCGCCGGCGCCGCCCCGTACTGCCCGTACGGGTCCTGCGCGCGGTCCTGCCCGAAGGCGCCCTGGGGCCGGTCCTGGGCGAACTGGTCCTGGCCGAAGCTCTGCGGCCGGTCCTGGGTGTAGGGGTCCTGGGGGCGGTCCTGGCCGTACTGCTGCTCGCCCGTGGGCGGAAGCTGGGGGAACGACGGGACCGGCGAGGGCGCCTGCCCCGGGACGCCGGGGGCGCCCGGCCGGTCGCCCGCACCCTGGCCGTTCACACCCTGGCCGTTGACGGCCTGGCCGTTGACGGCCTGGCCGTTGACGGCCTGCGTGGGGGCGACCTGCCCGTTCTGGCTCCGCGCGCCGAGGTCCTGGCCGTTCACGCCCTGGGCGAACCCCTGGGGGCCCTGGCCCGCCTGCGCCGGCTGCGGGACCTGGCCGGCCGGCTGCCCGTGCGGGTCGCCGTGGTCGCGGCCCTGCTCGTAGGGCTGGCCCTGCTCGTAAGGCTGCGCCTGGTCGAACTGCCCGCCCGGACGGCCGGGGCCGCCCTGAGCCGTCTGCGGGATCGGCTGGCCCTGCGGCCCTGCGAAGGGCGGGCCGTTGAAGCCCTGCTCGCCGTACGGGCGGTTCTGCGCCTGGCCGTACTGCTGGCCGTCGCCGTAGCCGGGGGCGAGGGCCGGCGCGTACGGCTGGGGCTGGTGCGCCTGCCCGCCGAAGAACCCCTCGTTCTGCTCCCGCCGCCGCTGCAGGCCGTTGGCCGCGTTCAGGGCGAAGACGGCGCCGACGGCGACCAGGGCCGTCACGGGGATCCCGGTGACGAGGTTCTCGAACCGGTCGCGGAACGCGGGAAGGTCCCCCACGAGGACGCCGAGCAGGCTGATCACGGAGAAGACGAAGCCGAGCGCCAGCGCCCCGGCCGAGCCGAGCGCGACGAGGCGGGCCCGGGGGGTCGGGTCGCCGAAGCGGGTCACGAGCACGACCGCGCCGACCGCGAGCGCGGTCGTCACCGGGGACGCCAGCGCGTGGAGACCGTTCACGGAGCGGATGCCGAAGGAGGCGCCGCCCGTCGACGTGCCGAGGAGCAGCCGGGCGATGCCCACGAGTATGCCGGTGACCACCACCGTGAGCATGATCCACGCGCCCGGCTCCCGTAGCCGGGTCGTATCGACCTTGAGCACAGCTACCCCCATTGGTCCAAACGGCACTCGGGGAAGTTTTGCACATGCCCGACTTCAGTGTCGGCAGACCCTGGAACCCCACAAGGGGTGCGGACCCCTGCTATCAGGGCGTACGGCGCATTTCCGGGGTGGGCGTTCGCGGTGCGCGCCCGGCCCGGTGGAAGACTGGCCGCATGCGCATCGTGTCCCTCGCCGGCGGAATCGGCGGCGCCCGCTTTCTCCGAGGCCTCAAGGCCGCCGCCCCCGACGCCGAGATCACCGTCATCGGCAACACCGGAGACGACATCACCCTTTTCGGCCTCCGGGTCTGCCCCGATCTCGACACCGTGATGTACACCCTCGGCGGCGGCATCAACGAGGACCAGGGGTGGGGCCGGGCGGATGAAACGTTCACGGTCAAGGAGGAACTGGCCGCCTACGGCATGGAGCCGCAGTGGTTCGGCCTGGGCGACCGCGACTTCGCCACCCACATCATCCGTACGCAGATGCTGGCGGCCGGCTACCCGCTCTCGCAGGTGACCGAGGCCCTGTGCGACCGCTGGCGGCCGGGCGTGCGGCTGCTGCCGATGTCCGACGACCGGACCGAGACCCATGTGGTGATCTCGGACGCCGAGGGCAGGCGGGCCGTCCACTTCCAGGAGTGGTGGGTGCGGCTGCGGGCGTCCGTCCCCGCCGAGCAGATCCTCCTGGTCGGCGCCGAGGACGCCGCGCCCGCCCCGGGCGTGCTCCAGGCCGTCGGGGACGCGGACGTGGTGATCCTGCCGCCGTCGAACCCGGTCGTCAGCATCGGCACGATCCTGCAGATCCCCGGCATCCGGGCGGCGCTCGAGGGCAAGACGGTCGTGGGCGTGTCCCCCATCATCGGCGGCGCCCCGGTGCGCGGCATGGCCGACGCGTGCCTGACCGCGATCGGGGTCGAGACCAGCGCCCAGGCCGTGCTGGAGCTGTACGGCTCCGACCTGCTCGACGGCTGGCTGGTGGCGGAGGAGGACAAGGGCGTGGCGCTGGACGGCGTCGCCGTCGAGGCCCGGCCGCTGCTCATGGACTCCCCCGAGGCCACCAGGGAGATCGCCGCGGCCGCGCTCGCCCTGGCCCTCTCGCTGTCCCGCTGACCCTTCCGCTGACCCGGCCGCCCAACGCCCTGAAGACCGCACACCGAGGAGACCAGTGCCTCACATCACCATCACCGGCGTCTCCGGCCTGCCCGAGGTCGGGGCCGGGGACGACATCGCCCGTCTCGTCGCCGAGGCGGCGCCGGACCTGCGGGACGGCGACGTCCTCGTCGTCACCTCGAAGATCGTGAGCAAGGCCGAGGGCCGCCTGCGCCGCGGCGACGACCGCACGGCGGCGATCCGGGAGGAGACGGCCCGCGTGGTCGCGCGGCGCGGCGACACCGTGATCGCGCAGACCCGGCACGGATTCGTGATGGCCGCGGCCGGGGTGGACGCCTCCAACACCGAGCCGGGGACGGTCCTGCTGCTGCCCGAGGACCCCGACCGCTCGGCGCGGGAGATCCGCCGCGGGCTGCGCGAGCGCCTCGGGGCACGGGTCGGGGTGATCGTCTCCGACACCTTCGGCCGTCCCTGGCGGCACGGGCTCACCGACGTGGCTCTCGGCGCGGCCGGCGTGCGGGTCGTGGACGACCTGCGCGGGCGGGCCGACGCGTACGGCAACCCGCTGAACGCCACGGTCACGGCGCTCGCCGACGAGATCGCGGCCGCGGGCGAGCTGGTCAAGGGCAAGCTGTCGGGCGTCCCGGTGGCCCTCGTGCGCGGCCTGGAGGGCCTGGTCACCGAGGAGGACGGGCCGGGCGCCCGCGTCCTGGTCCGCCCCGCGGACGAGGACATGTTCCGGTACGGCGCGGCCGACGTCGTCTTCGCCCGCCGCACGATCCGGGAGTTCTCCGCCGAGCCGGTCGACCCGGCGGCCGTGCGGCGCGCGGTGGCCGCGGCCGTCGCCGCGCCCGCGCCCCACCACACGACGCCCTGGCGGTTCGTGCTGGTGGAGTCGCCGGAGACGCGCACGGCCCTGCTGGACGCGATGCGGGACGCCTGGATCCAGGACCTGCGCTCGGACGGCTTCTCCGAGCAGTCGATCGCCCGCCGGATCAGGCGGGGGGACGTGCTGCGGAACGCCCCGTACCTCGCCGTGCCCTGCCTGGTCATGGACGGCTCGCACACCTACCGCGACGAGCGTCGGAACGCCGCCGAGCGGGAGATGTTCGTGGTCGCCACCGGGGCGGGCGTGCAGAACTTCCTCGTCCAGCTCGCGGTGGAGGGGCTCGGCTCGGCCTGGGTGTCGTCCACGATGTTCTGCCGGGACGTGGTGCGCAAGGTCCTCGACCTGCCCGCGAACTGGGACCCGATGGGCGCGGTCGCCGTCGGCCACGCCGCCGCGCCGCCGCGGGACCGGCCGGGCCGCGACCCGGGCGACTTCCTCCTCACCCGCTGACCGGCGGGACCGGGGTCAGGGGCGCGGGCAGGTCGGGTGGCACAGCCGCCGGGCCAGCGCGGACAGGAACACGTCGATGATCTGCCCGGGCTCCTGGGCCACGTACAGCTGGCCGTTGGTGACCGAGACGATCTCGTCGAGCGCCTGCCGGTCCGCGCCCTTGCCGAAGGCCACCACGATGATCTGCACGGGCTTGTCGGGGTTCCACTCCGAGCGCAGCGCCTCGACGAGCTTCTCCCTGGTGATGCCCTCGCCGTCGTCCCTGCCCGCCGTGAGCAGGAGCAGCGAGTTGCTCATCAGGGGGTCGTAGCCCTTGGAGACCGAGCGGAAGCCGGCGAGGATCGAGTCGTACAGGGAGCTGCTCCTGCCGGTGAGCGGCTTGATCCCGTCGGCCAGGCGGTAGAGGGCGGTCCTGCGGATCTCCTGCCCGCTGCCGGGCTTGGTGATCGGGCCCAGGCTGACCAGCTCGCGCTGGTCCCTGCCGTCCGTCAGGTCCCTGGCGAACTCCCACAGGCCCATGTCGGTCTCGTTCGGGAACAGCTGGAGGCCGAGCTTCGCGGCCTGGACGGCGACGTCGAGGCGGGTCTGGCCGCCCGCCCTGATCGGCTCGGCCGTCTCCTTGGAGACGTCGGCGAGGACGAGGATGCGGCTCGGCGGCGCGAGCCTGCTCCAGGCCTCCAGCGCCTCGTCGATCACCTCGGGCGTGATGGACGGCCGGGGCCGCGGCTCCTGCGTCGGGATGTCGTCGCCCACGGCGAACGGCGGCTCCTTGCCGTCCGCCGTGCGGAAGCCGGCGTGCCGCACGGACTCCTGGACCGCCGGCGTCCGCAGGTAGGACGCGAACATCCGGGAGGCGGCGGCCCTGTCCGGGTCGGACGCGGTCACGACGTACGGGTAGTCGAGCTCGATCGTCCCCTCCTTGGGCTGGAGGGCCGTGATCGGCTCGACGGCCACGTCGCGGTTGTGCTCCCACACCGACTGCTCGGGGACGATCGCGACGGGCCGCGCCCAGAAGCCGGGCGCGTCGACGGCCGACAGCATGCTCCGGTAGTCGGGCGCCGATCCCGACTGGGCCATCCGCACGAACGCCGTGAGGTCCTTGTTCGCCTTCTCGCCCGTCCCGACGATGTCCCGGGCCGCGGCGACGGTCGCGATGCCCGCCCCCGAGACCGAGGGGTCGGGGATCCGCACGACGTCGGGCTCGTGGCCGGTGGGCTGCAGCCGTCCCCTTACGGTGGAGGGGAAGACCATGTCCCAGCTCATGGCCGTCCCCCCGGCCGCGAACCGCTGCGCGAGCGACCTGCGGGTGGCGAACACGAGCGGGGAGGTCGCCACCACGGTCTCGTCGGCCGCGATGTCCTGGGCGCCCTGCTTGCGGGCCAGCCGCACCCACACCGAGGAGTCGGCGATCCATCCGTCCGGGCGGTCGGGCAGGACGCCGGCCCGGTCGCCGATCAGGGTCCGCAGCACCGGCGCCGGGGGCTGCTCGACCACCTGCACCTGCACGCACCGGCCCTCCACACCCGCGCCGGTGGCGTTGAACCTCTCGGCCGCCTCCATGGCGGGCGGCGCGATGTCCACGGCCGCCGCGACGTCGACGAGCACCGGATCCCGGGAGGAACACGTTCCTCCGGTCCGGGTGGCGAACAGGTAGACCCCTCCGGCGACGATCGCCACCACCGTGACGACGGCGACGATGCTGCGCCGCCTGGCCTGCCGACGGCGCCGCTCGGCGGTGGAGGCGGCGCGGTGACGACCGTAGGGCACGGTGCGGGTCCTTCCCGGTTCATGTCGCGAACGGCTTCGGGGGCAGGTCACGGTCCGGCGCGAAACGGTCACGCGTCCGCCGCACAGAGTGACGATTCTGCCCACCGGCACCGCCCACGGCGCAAGTGTGTCGAACCGGAATATATAGAACTTGTTATATCTCGCTGTCGAGATCCTCGATCTCGGCGGACGGCGTCAGACCGGCGCGCCGCAGCGGCCCGGCCCGGCGGGCGGCCCGTCCTCCCCCGCGCCTCCCCGGCTCCTCACGTACACGACGACGAGGACCAGCGCCACGGCCACCGCGCCGGCGACGGCGAGGTGCCCGGTCACCGCGTCGACGAGGTCGGGGGCCGACCGGCTGAGCGTCACGAGGGTCGCCGCCCACGCCGCCGCCGTCGGCACGCCGACCCGGGCGAACGTCCGGTACGGCATGCCCGCCCAGCCCGAGAGCCGGGGCACGAGTGTGCGGGCGCTGCCGATCCACTGGCCGCCCGCCACGGCCCAGGCGCCGTGCCTGTCCACCATGCGCCGGGCCCGCTCCCACGCCGACGGCGCGAACCGGTCCGCCAGGCGGTGGATGGAGGCCGCGCCCCTGCGCCTGCGGCCCTGGGCGTACGACAGGTGCGTGCCGGCGATCTCGGCCGCCACGACCACGGCGATCGTCCAGGCGAGCGGCAGCACGTCCACGCGGGTGAGGTAGCCGAGGGCCACGAGCACGGTGGTCCCCGGCAGGACGACCCCGGCGAGCGTCCCGGCCTCGGCGACGATCAGCAGCCCCGCCACCAGGAGCAGAAGGGGCACGGGAAGATGCCCGAGCAGGTCAGACATGGCCGACCGGCCTCCGGCACACGTACGCGAGACCGGGCGGGACGTTGCGCCAGACCGGCCCGGTGGTCAGCACCTCGTCGAAGGCGGCCCGCAGGCGCCCGCGGAACCGGCGCGCCCGGGCGAGGGGCACCGCGTGCAGGTACGTCACGGTCGTGAACGCCCCCGAGGGCCGCAGCACCCGGCCGATCTCGCCGAGGACGGCCTCCTGCCGGTCCTCGGGGAACAGCGACCACGGCAGCGTGCTGACCACGGCGTCGGCCCGGTCGATCCCGCGTGACGCCAGCAGCGCGCCGAGCCGGGCCGCGTCGCCCTCGATCACGTCGAGCCAGGGCCGGGCGCGGTTCAGGTGCGTCACCATGCCCGGGTCGATCTCCACCGCGACCTGCCGGGAGCCGGGGGCGAGCCGCCGCCGGATGGCCTCGCTGATCGCGCCGGTGCCGGGGCCGAGCTCGACGACCACGGCGGCGGCGGTCGTCGGCACCACGGCGGTGAGCGCCCGCGCCAGCGCGGGCGAGCTCGGGGCGACCGCCCCCACGACCCCCTGCCGGCGCAGCGCCACGGCCGCGAACGCCCTGAGATCGGAGACCTCCGCGGCGTCCCGTCCCGGTCTGTGCTGGACTGTCTCGTTCATGTGGCCAATCAGATCGGCCCGGGGCAGGTGCCCGCCAGGAGCCGCGGGCTACTCGTGGGGGTATGCCCAGCCCTACCTCCACAGGTGGCCCGGGCCGTCTTCGGTCCGCCGGCGCGGGGCCGTAGGGTCGGTGGGGTGCGCCCACACAGCGCCTGGCAGGCCGTCGTCCGGCGTGACCTGCTGGCGACCTCGCTGCCCTGGCGCGCCCTCGCCTACCTGGTGACGGGCGCGGCCGTCGGCGTGGTCGTGCTGGTGCTCCTGGTCGCCTCGCTGGCCGCGTCCGCCCTGCTCACGCTCGTCCTGGTGGGCGTCCCGCTGCTGGCGGCGCCGGTGCTCGGCGCCGTCCCGCTGGGCGCGCTCGAACGGCGGCGGCTGCGGATCATGGACGCCGAGGCGGCCCCGAGCCCGCACCGCCCTGCCGGACCCGGCGCCCGCGCCTGGCTGGGGACGCGCCTACGGGAGCAGGCCACCTGGCGGGCCCTCGCCTACGCGGTCCTGCTGGCCGTCGTGCTCGGTCCGATCGAGCTGATCGCCGTGACGTACGGCCTGGTGGTCCCGCTCGTGATGATCGGCGCCCCGATCAGCGTGGCGGAGGCCGGCCCGCTCGTCCTGATGAAGTTCTGGCCGCTCGACACGTTCACCGAGGCCTTCGCCGCGGCGATCCTGGGGGTCCTGGTGCTCGTTCTGGCCGCGTATCCGATCACCGCCCTCGCCACCGCCCACGCCGCGCTGGCCCGGCTGCTGCTCACGCCCACCCGGGCCGAGTCCGGCGAGCGGCTCGCCGAGCTCACCCGCTCCCGCAGCCGCCTCGTGGAGGCGTTCGAGGCCGAACGGCGCCGCATCGAGCGCGACCTGCACGACGGGGCGCAGCAGCGCCTCGTCGCGCTGACCATGACGCTCGGCCTGGCCAGGGTCTCCGGCGGCGACGAGTCCGCCGCGCTCGTGGCCCGGGCGCACGAGGAGGCGAAGCTCGCGCTCGCGGAGATCCGCGACCTCATCCGCGGCATCCACCCGCGGATCCTCGTCGACAGGGGGCTGCCGGCCGCGGTCGCGGAGCTGGCCGACCGGTCGCCGGTCCCGGTCGAGGTCGACGTGGACGTGCCCCGCCGGCTGCCCGGCGTCGTGGAGTCCATCGCGTACTTCGTCGTGAGCGAGGCCCTGGCCAACGTGGCCAAGCACAGCCGGGCCGAGCGGGCCTGGGTGCGCGGACGGCTCGACGGCCCGATGCTCGCGGTGGAGGTCGGGGACGACGGCGTGGGCGGGGCCGACGCCTCCGCCGGCACCGGGCTCGCCGGCCTCGCCGACCGCGTCTCGGTGCTCGACGGCAGGCTGACGCTGTCGAGCCCGGTGGGCGGCCCCACCCTGCTGCGCGCGGAGATCGAATGCCCGCCGACCGCTCCCTGACCGTCGTCGTCGCCGAGGACGGCGTACTGCTCCGCGAGGGGCTGGCCACGCTGCTGGCCCGGTTCGGCCACCGGGTTGTGGCGTCGGTGGGCGACGCAGAGACGCTGGTGGCCGCGGTCGAGGAGCACGTCCCCGACGTCGTCCTCACCGACGTGCGGATGCCGCCCGGCTTCTCCGACGAGGGGCTGCGGGCCGCGGTGGCGCTGCGGGCCGCCCACCCGGGCCTCGCCGTGCTGGTGCTGAGCCAGTACGTCGAGCAGACCTATGCCGCCGAGCTGCTCGACTCGGGCGACGGCACCGGCGTGGGCTACCTCCTCAAGGACCGGGTCGGCGACGTCGAGGAGTTCGTGGACGCGCTGACGACGGTCGCGGGCGGCGGCACCGTCGTCGACCCGGAGGTCGTCCGCCAGCTCCTGCGCCGCCGCCGCGACCCGCTGCGGCGGCTCAGCCCCAGAGAGCGGGAGGTCCTCGCCCTGATGGCCGAGGGCAGGTCGAACAACGCGATCGCCCGGGCGCTGGTGGTGTCCGAGGCCGCCGTGGGCAAGCACATCGGCAACATCCTGGCCAAGCTCGACCTGCCGCCGGACGAGGACGCCCACCGCCGCGTCCTCGCCGTCGTCACCTTCCTGCGGGGCTGAGGCCCTTCACGAGAGCAGCGGCACCGTCCTGCGCACGCTCCGGCAGACGCCGTCGCTGCGCTCGGCCGCGGCCAGCCGCTCAGGGCTGGGCGTGCCGTACGAGGTGGTGCGCTGGCGCAGCGGACGGCCGGTGGGGGCGACCATCGCGGCGATCTCGCCGATGGTCTTGTACGACCCGTTCTCCGAGCCGGCCATCCGGCTGATCGTCTCCTCCATCAGCGTGCCGCCGAGATCGTTGACGCCGCCCTGGAGGACGTCCCGGCACAGGTCGTCGCGGAGCTTGACCCAGGAGCACTGGATGTTGCGGATGGCGCCGTGCAGCATGATCCGGGCGAGGGCGTGGACGGCCCGGTTCTCCCGGGCCGTGGGCCCGGGACGGGCGATGCCCGCCAGGTAGATCGGCGCGCTGTGGTGCACGAACGGCAGCAGCACGAACTCGCTGAACCCGCCCGTCTCCTCCTGGATCGACCGGATCAGCCGGATGTGCCGCACCCAGTGCTCGTGGGTGTCGACGTGGCCGTACATCATGGTCGAGGTCGTCGGGATGCCGAGGCGGTGGGCCGTGGTGATCACCTCGACCCACTCGCGGGTGGGGAGCTTGCCCTTGGTCAGCACCCACCGGACGTCGTCGTCGAGGATCTCGGCGGCCGTGCCGGGCAGCGAGTCGAGACCGGCCTCGCGGGCGGCCTGCAGCCATTCGGCGACCGACAGGTTCGTCCGGCTCGCGCCGTTGATGACCTCCATCGGCGAGAACGCGTGGACGTGCATCTCCGGGCAGCGCTCCTTGACGGCCCTGGCGATGTCGAAGTACGCGGTGCCCGGCAGGTCGGGGTGGATCCCGCCCTGCATGCACACCTCGGTCGCCCCGGCCTCCCACGCCTCCTGCGCCCGGTCGGCGACCTCGGACAGCGACAGCGTGTAGGCGTCCGCGTCGGTGCGCCGCTGGGCGAAGGCGCAGAACCGGCAGCCGGTGTAGCAGACGTTGGTGAAGTTGATGTTCCGGTTGACCACGTAGGTCACCTCGTCGCCCGCGGCCTCCCGGCGCAGCCCGTCGGCGATGCGGGCGAGCTCGTCCAGCCCGGCGTCGTCGGCTCCCGCGCCGGTGGGGTCGCCCGCGAGCCCCAGCAGGGCCAGGGCCTGGTCGTCGGTCAGCCGGGCCGGGTCGCTCTCTGCCTGCCGGAGGGCCTCCCGCACCGCGCCGTCCACGCCGCCGGTACGGGTCTGCTGGGGCAGCCGGTCGCGCAGGGCGTCCCAGTCGCCGTACACGCTGTCGAAGTCGTCGCGCCGGTCGGCGCTGCGGCCCTCGGTGTCGACGGCCGTGTGCAGGTCGGACCGGCCGCTGGTGGCGAGCCCGGCGAACCCGCCGTCCGGCTCCTGCCAGGGGCGGCCCTCGGGAACCGCCCCCTCGCGGGCCAGCCCGGTCTCCGGGTCGGCGAGCGCGGCCACGTGCCCGGAGAGCCGGGGGTCGAGCCAGGGCTCGCCGGCGAGCACGTACTCGGGGTAGATCGTCAGCCGCTCCCGCAGCTCGAAGCCGGTGGCGGCGGTGCGGGCCGCGAGGTCGTCGATCTGCGGCCAGGGGCGTTCCGGGTTGACGTGGTCGGGCGTGAGCGGGGAGACGCCGCCCCAGTCGTCGATGCCGGCGCGGACCATGAGGGCGTGCTCGTCGCCGATGAGGTTGGGCGGCGCCTGGATCCGCACCTTCGGGCCGAGGACGAGCCGGGCCACGGCGATGGTGGCCGCGAGCTCCTGGAGGTCGGCGTCCGGCATGCCGCGCATGGCGGTGTCGGGCTTGGCCCGGAAGTTCTGGACGATCACCTCCTGGATCCCGCCGTACTCACGGGCGACCCGGCGGATCGCGAAGATCGACTCGGCCCGGTCCTCGATCGTCTCGCCGATGCCGATGAGGATGCCGGTGGTGAACGGCACGTTCGACCGTCCGGCGTCCTCAAGCACCCGCAGCCGTACGGCCGGGTCCTTGTCCGGGGAGCCGTGGTGCGGCTGCCCCTTCTCGGTGAACAGCCGCTCGGAGGTGGTCTCCAGCATCATCCCCATCGAGGGCGCGACCGGCTTGAGCCGCTGGAGGTCCCGCCAGGTCATCACCCCGGGGTTGAGGTGCGGGAGCAGCCCGGTCTCCTCCAGCACCCGGATCGCCATCGCCCGGACGTACGACAGCGTGTCGTCGTAGCCGTGCGCGTCGAGCCACTCGCGGGCCTGGTGCCACCGGTCCTCCGGCCGGTCGCCCAGCGTGAACAGGGCCTCCTTGCAGCCCATGGCGGCGCCCTCGCGGGCGATCTCCAGCACCTCGTCGGGGGACAGGAACGCGGCGGGCAGCTTGTGGGGCGCGGTGGCGAACGTGCAGTAGCCGCACCGGTCGCGGCACAGCCGGGTCAGCGGGATGAACACCTTGCGGCTGTAGGTGATGACGCCCGGCCGCCCGGCGGCGGCCAGCCCGGCGTCGCGCACGCGCGACGCGTGCGCCAGCAGCGCGTCGAGGTCGTCGCCGCGGGCTCGCAACAGGATCGCCGCCTCGGCGGGGTCGAGGGTCTTGCCGTCCCGCGCCCGGGCCAGCGCGCGCCGCGTCCCACTGCTGGAGGAACCGCCGGGGGAGCCGCCGGAGGAGGGCGCGGGCCGGGCGTCCTCCGTGGGGGACGGGCCGGTACGGGTGGTGTGATCGGCGCTGTTGCCGTTCGGGGCCTGCTCTGCCGTCATAGGCGCACCCTACGGCCACCAGGGTACGGCGAACGCACCCAGCCCCCGGGTCAGAAGGACCGGTAGTCCCTGGCCGGCATCCGCGGCCCCCGGGCGGGCGGGCGCATGCCGGTGAGCTCGATCAGCCGGACCACCCTGTGCCGGTGGCCCCGGAACGGTTCGAGGAGCTCCAGCATGCCCGCGTCGTCGGTCTTGCGGCCGGTCAGCGCCCAGCCCACGATGCTCGGCAGGTGGTAGTCGCCCACGCTGGGCGCGTCCGGGTCGCCGTGGGCCCGCTGGCGCACCTCGGCCGAGGTCCACACCCCGATGCCGGGGAGCGCCCGCAGGAGCCGGTCGGCCTCGGCCGACCGCACCCCGCCACCCGTGGCCTCCAGCTTGTCGGCGTGGCGGGCGGCGTTGACGATCGTCCTCGCCCGCACGGCCTCCGCGCCTGCCCGGTGCCAGTCCCAGGAGGGGACGCGCATCCAGACCTCGGGCGGCGGCGTCACGAGCATCCCGGAGGGCGCCGGTCCCGGCGCGGGCTCCCCGTACGTCCGCAGCAGCCACTTCCAGGCCCGCCAGGCCTCCCGGCCGACGACCTTCTGCTCCAGCACGGCCGGCACGAGCGCCTCGAACACCCGCAGCGTCCGCCCGATGCGCAGGCCCGGGCTGCGGGCCGCGATCCCGGCCACGAACGCGGCCGTACGGGCCGTGGCGGGGTCGGAGCGGCTCCCCGCGAGGCCGGACAGCAGGCGGGCGAAGCCGTCCACGTCGTCGTCGGCGCCCAGGAGGGCCGGCAGCTGCTCCAGCAGCCAGCCCGCGCCGGGTCCCCAGGCCTGGCCGCGCACCTCCCCGCCGTTCTCGGTGACGCGCAGGGTCGCGGGGCCGTCGGGGGTGCGGGAGGTGCGCCAGACCGCCCCGTCCGGTGTGCGCCGCCAGGCGGGGTCGCCTCCGCCGCGCCTGTGCGGCGACAGCGTCAACGCCAGGTCGAGCGGGGCGGACGGACGCCACCTGCGCTCGCCCGCGCCCACCACGCCGATCACGGTCATCCCGGTCGCCTCCCCCACCCAGTGTGCCGCGTGCCGGACCCGTCCCGCACCGGGCGGGCGGGACGGGTCACACGTCGCTGGAGAAGCGGACCGAGCACTCGGGGAGCCGGACGCCGGGCCAGACGCGCACGCCGGACATGAGCTCGTTGCCGGGCCCGATCTGCGCCTCGTCGCCGACGACCACCTGCCGCAGCACGGCGCCGGCGGAGACCCTCGCCCCGGTGCCGACGACGGAGTCGACCACGGTGGCGCCGGACGCGACCACGCAGTCGTCCGCCAGCACGCTGCCGCGCACGCTGGCGCCGGCCTCGACCGTGGCCCGCCTGCCGACGACCGTCCCGCCGGTCACCTTCGCCTCCGGGGACACCACGGCGCCGTCCATGAGGAGGAACTCCCCCGCAGGGCCGGGCAGGGCGGGCGAGTCGAGCCGGCCGAGCACGAGGTCGGCCGAGCCCTGCACGAACGCGGCCGGCGTCCCGACGTCCAGCCAGTACGACGAGTCGGCGAAGCCCAGCACGAGCTCGCCCGCCTCGATGAGGGACGGGAAGGTCTCCCGCTCGACCGACACCACCTGGCCCGCCGGGATCGTGTCGATGACCGAGCGCTGGAACACGTAGCAGCCGGCGTTGATCCGGTTGGTGACCGGGTTGGCCATCTTCTCGAGGAACGCGGTGACCCGGCCGTCCGCGTCGGTCGGCACGCAGCCGAACCGCGACGCGTCCTCCACCTCCGTCAGGTGGAGGGTCACGGCCGCGCCCCGGGACACGTGCAGGCCGACCTGGGCGGCGATGTCGTGGCCCGACAGGATGTCCCCGTTCAGCACGAGCACCGGCGACTCGGGCGGGCAGGTCAGGGCCGCGGCCGCGTTGCGGATGGCGCCTCCGGTGCCGAGGGGGGTCTCCTCGGTCATGTACACGATCTCGAGCCCGAGGGCCGACCCGTCGCCGAAGACCTCGGTGAACATCGACGCGCGGTAGGAGGTGGCGAACACCACCCGCCGCACCCCGTGCGCGCGCGCCTTCGCGAGCTGATGGGCGAGGAAGGGAACCCCCGCGGTCGGCAGCAGCGGCTTCGGCGTGCGCAGTGTCAACGGCCGCAGCCGGGTGCCCTGTCCCCCCACGAGGAGGATCGCCTCGAGGTCCGGCGAACGCAAAGAAGTCTCCCTCACAGCGCGAGGGTAGCCTAGCCCTCCACCGCGCGTCGGTACGACGCGAGATGGGCCTCCGCCGAGTGGCGCCAGGTGAATTCCTGCGACCGGGCGACCCCGGCGGCCGCCAGTTCCTTGCGCCGTTCCGGCGCCTCCAGGAGATCGCGCAGCGTCCGCCCGATGCTGTCCGCGTCCGGCTCGGTGTAGGCCACGGCGTCCCCGCCCACCTCGGGCAGCGACGTCCGGTGCGTGGTCAGCACGGGGGCGCCGCAGGCCATGGCCTCCAGCACGGGCAGCCCGAAGCCCTCGCAGCGGGACGGGAAGGCCACGAGGAGCGCGCCGCCGAGGAAGCCCGGCAGGTCGGCGAACGGCAGGTAGCCGGGGCGGACGACCCGGACCCGCGACGGCAGCCCGGCCACGGCCTCCTGGACCTCCTCCTCCCAGGCCGCGCCGCCGGCGAGCACCAGCGCGGGAGGGGCGGCGAGGTGCCCCACGGCCTGGCCGAAGCCGCGGATCAGGTTGGGCACGTTCTTTCGAGACTCGGTCACCCCCAGATAGGCGACGTACCCGAGGCCGTGCAGGCCGACGCGCCCGGCCACCCGGCGGACGTCGCGCTCGGACGGCGGGTGGAACAGCAGGTGGTCGACCCCGTGGTGGGCGACGTCGATCCTCGCCGGGTCGGCCCCGAGCACGCGGACGAGCTCCTCGCGGGTGGCCCGGGACGGCACGATCACCCGGTTGGCGTGGCGGACGGCCGTGCGGGTGGCGGAGCGGAAGAACGAGGCCTTGGCCGGGTCGTGCTGGTCGGGGTCGGTGAAGGCGGTGAGGTCGTGCACTGTGGCCACGGTGGGCAGGCCGGAGCCGAGGGGGATCGAGTAGAAGGGGGCGTGGACGACGTCGGCGCCGACCTGCCGGGCGAGCACGGGGAGGCCGGTCTGCTCCCAGACCAGCCGCTTGCTCCGGTTGGTGATGGCCGGCGGGCCGGAGACGATCCTGGCCGTGGGGGCCAGCTTGGCGTACCGCTCGGCGTCCGCCCGCTGGCAGACCAGCGCGAGATCGGCGCCCGCCTCGTGCAGGGCGGCGACCAGTCCGTCGACATACCTGATCAGGGCGCCGCGGTCGGCGGGTACGGCGGCCGCGTCGACGAGCACTCGGGGTGTCAAGCAGATCGCTCCCCTCGGTGAGGCCCGCCCCGCGGGGGTCTCCCGCGAGCGACCTCGGTGGTCCGGCGGTCATCCGGCGAGGGGGCTTGAGGGGGCTCGCGCGCCGGCGTGCGGCGTCCTCCCCCGGGGCTCCCTCAGCTTCACTCTATTCCGGGCGTCCCCCGAAACGTGAGCGATATCACATGCCGGACGTCTGTCCGTCATACGGATTTAGCGGCGATTGCACGGAAATGACTGACAGTCCGGCGGCTTGCGCGGCCGTGCCGCGATCCCCGGGTCATCCCCGGTCCGCGGTCTCCCGGGGTGCGGTCACCGCGCCGCGGCTGGCGAGCCCGGCCGCCCCCGCGCAGACGAGGTCGCCGACCGACACGATCAACCGGGAGCACAGGGCCGCGGCGATGGCAGCGGGACGGTCGAGCACCGGGGCCAGCGCGGCCACCATGGCGACCTCGCGGACGCCGGCGCCCGCCGGGGCGATCACCACGAGGAAGCCCAGGCACCAGGCCAGCGCGAACGCCCCGAAGCTCAAAACCACGGCGGACGGCCCGGCGCCGCCCAGCCCGTGGACGATCAGCGCGAGGTGCACGCCGTACGCGGCCCAGCCGGCGAGGGCCCAGCCGGTGGCGGCGAGCACGCCGCGGCGGGTGAGCGGCCGCTCCAGCGGAGGCTTGCGGATCCTGCGCAGCCCGAAGCCGATGACGCCGTTCACCACGGCCGGGTGGAGGGCCACGGCGAGCACCGGGATGAGCAGGAGCAGCCAGGCGTACCGGACGACCGACTCCCCCGCCAGCACCGGCAGCGTGACGGCGCCCACGAGCAGCCCGCTGGCCAGGTAGACCGGGTAGGTCAGGAAGAACGCGGCGGCGCTGCGCGCCCGGGGGATCCCGTGGTCGCGGCCCATCTCCATCTGGGCCAGCACCGGCCACAGCGACCCGGGGATGTACTTGCCGAGCTGGCCCACGAAGAAGATCTTCGCGGCGTCGGGGAGCGCCAGCGGCGACCCGAGATCGGCGAGCAGGGCCCGCCACATCATCATGCCGGCGCAGAGCGCGGCCAGGACCGCGAGCAGCGAGCCGCCCAGCTCGGCCCACGACAGCCGGGCGAAGCCCGCCGACACGGCGGACCACTGCCCGGCCACCGCCCAGACCCCGAAGCCGAGCGCGACGAGCAGGAACAGCCACCGGACGGCCCTGCGCCGGGTCACGCCGGCCCCTCCGGCCGTGCCGGTCCCCCTGCGCACGCCACGGCGGGCCTCACGGGGTCCTGACCGGCTCGGGTGGCTGCGGGAGCGGCCCGCCGAGCGGACGGCGCGGGCTCTTGCTGGCGACCCACAGGTACGTCGGGACGACGGGCAGCAGCGCGCGGAGCGCGGCGCGGGGAGCCTTCTCCAGGGTGCCCTTGGCCGCCCGGCCCACGGTCCCAGGGAACAGCTCGCCGCCGGCGAAGCGCTCGGGCGAGGCCAGCACGGGGAACGTGTAGTCCCAGACGTGGAACCCCGACAGCATGCGGCGCAGCCCGGCCCGCGTGCGGAAGCGCTCGTAGTAGTTGTCGGCCCGGCCGAACGCCCGCACGTACCGGTCCGCCGCCGCGGGCGGCAGGTAGGACAGGAACGGCAGCTTGTAGTGCGGCTCCACCACGCCGAGCCGGTTGCCCAGCCCCAGGTAGAGGACGCCGTCGTCGGACAGCACCCGGCGCATGTCCCGGACCACGGCGTCGGGGTCGACCACGTGCTCGTAGATGTGGTTGAACACGAGCACGTCCACCGAGCCGTCCGGGAACGGCAGGGCCTCGCCGTTCGCGCAGACGAAGCGCACCCGCTCGCCGAACCGCCCGGCCGCCTTCCTGAGCCCGGGGACGTCGATGTCGAGGCCGAAGGTGCGCTCCGCCCCCGCGACCGCGAGCTCGTCGGCGATGAACCCGGCCGAGCACCCGACGTCGGCCACCGTCAGCCCTGCGAGCACCTCGCCCGCGGGCGCGTCCTGCCGCCCCAGGAAGTGCGCGAGCACGGCGATGATCTTCGCGGCCTTGCGGCGGCGCTTCTCCTCGTCGAGCATCGCGGCCTGGAACTCGGAGTACTCCAGCTGCGCGGCGCGCTCCCCGCTCACCGGTCGATCACCGCTTCCGTGCCTGCTCTCGGATCCACGGTGCCCAACAGTACCTTCGCCGGGCGGGCCCCCGTCTCCGATCATGCGGACGCAAAGGCCCGGCGGGGACCCTACCGATCGGTAGCTTCCAGGCCCTACTCTTGGGCGATGCCTCGCCTCTCGCCGGGCCTGCCGCTGGGCCGCCTGCGCTCCAGCCCGCTCCTGCGGGTCCTGCTCGCCCTGCTCGCCCTCGGCTTCCTGGTGTACGGCCTGGGCCGCAACTGGTCGCAGACGTCGGCAGCGCTGGCCCAGCTGTCGTGGTGGTCGCTCGGGGTCGCGTTCCTGTCGGTGCTGGCCGGGCTCGGGCTCATGCTGGTGGCCTGGCGCGACATCCTCGCCGGCCTCGGCTCCCCGCTGCCGCTGCGGGTGGCCGCGCGGGTGCTGTTCGTGGGGCAGCTCGGCAAGTACATCCCCGGGTCGGTCTGGGCGTTCGCCGCGATGATCGAGCTGGCCCGCGACCACGGCGCACCTCCGCGGCGGACGTTCAGCGCCACCGCCCTGGGCCTGGTGACCTCGCTCGGCTGCGCGCTGGCCCTGGCCGCGGCCACGCTGTCGGGGGAGCTCGCCCGGGAGGCGTGGTACCTGCTCGCGCTGATCCCCCTCATCCTCGTCGGCCTCCACCCCCGGGTGATGACCTGGGGGCTCAACCTCGCCCTCCGGATCGCCGGCAAGGAGCCGCTCGACCGGGTCCTGAGCGGGACCGACATGGCCAGGGCGGCGGCCTGGACGATGGCCGGCTGGCTCGTGTACGGCGTGCACCTGTGGGTGCTCGTCGGCGGCCTGCGGCCGGGCGGCCCGTCCCTCTACGCGGTGGCCGCCGGGGCGTACGCGCTGGCCTGGGCCACCGGCATCCTCACCGTGGTGGTGCCGGCAGGCATCGGCGTACGTGAGGGGGCGATGGTCATCGCGCTCGCCCCCGTGCTGGACGCCCCTCGGGCCCTGGTCGTGGCGGTGGTCTCCCGGGTGCTGTTCACGCTCGCGGACGCCGCGTGGGCGGGCGTCGGCTTCCTGGTGGCGCGTACCGTCCCGGCCCGCGTGCCCGAGCCCGATCCGGCCTGACAGGACCGCCCGCCGGAGGTCTCACGCCTCCAGGAGGGCGTCCAGGTACGCCGCCCAGTGCGGCTCGGGGTCGACCGGGCGCACCCCGGCCCGCAGCCGCGCGGGCATCCCCGGCTCGTAGAAGCGTTTGATCGCGTCGGCCAGCGCGCCGGTCGAGCCGGGCTCCACCAGCAGCCCGTCCACGCCGTCGGCCACGTTGTCGGCGAACGCGCCCACCCTGGTCGCGATCACCGGGACGCCGTGCTCGTGGCCGAGCCACACGTTCTGGCTGGCCGTGGCCGAGCGGTACGGCAGCACGAGGGCGTCCGCCCGCGCGAACAGCCCCGGCACCTCCTCCGCCGCCACGTATCCCGGCCGCAGCTCCACCCGGCCGTCCAGGCCCAGCTCCGCGACGAGCGCCCGGGTCTCCTCAAGGCCGCCCCAGAACTCCCCCGCGACCGTCAGGCCCACGTCCGGCACCTGGGCGAGCGCCCGGAGCAGCACGTCGAGCCCCTTGTACGGGCGCACGATGCCGAAGAACAGCAGACTGCCGTACGGCTCGGCGGCGGCGGAGGCGGCGGAGGGGCGCGCGGGCAGATGCGGCGCGAGGGCGGACACCCGCACCGGGGCGGCGGTGAGCCCGGCGGCGAGCCCGGCCTGCTCCCGGGAGTGGACGAGCACGCCGTCGACGCGCCGGAGCAGGGCCCGCATCAGCGGGGCGTCGTACGGCTTGCGCTCGTGCGGCAGCACGTTGTGGCACAGCGCGACCACCCGGGTGCGGCGGCGCAGGCCGGCCAGGATGCCGAGGTAGGCGGGCACCTGCACCGGGCTGAGCACGGCGAGCACGACGAGGTCGGCCTCCCGCAGCCGCCGGCCGCAGCGGACCCACCCGTCGGGCCGCCGCCAGTCGAGGTCACGCCGGGTGCCCGGGTACGGCTCGCCCTCGGGGCTGTCGATCGTCTGCTGCCCGGGGTAGAGGAACGACGGGTACTGCGCCCGCCACGACTCGATCACCACGTCGTGCCCGCGGGCCCGCAGGCGGTGCGCCAGCTCCGTGGTGTGCTGCGCCCCGCCGCCCTTGTACGGGTACGTCGGGCCGACGAGCGCGATCCTCACGAATCGCCCCGCGAGCGCACGATCAGGTCGGCCAGCAGCGCCACCGCCCCGATCAGCATGCCGGACAGGAAGGTCACAATGGTGTTGCTGGTCAGGTAGAACCCGTACCTGACCACGTCGTACACGCCCTTGACGAGGCCGATGCCGACGAGCCAGAGCGCGGGCGGCATGAGGACCTTGAGCGGGTTGAAGTACATGACCATCCGCAGCACCTGCAGGATGTAGCGGTAGGCGTCGGAGACGAAGTTGAACTTCGACTTCCCGGCCCGCTTCGAATACTCGATCGGCAGGTAGTAGACGTCGTGCTGGTTCGACATGAACGCCAGCGTGATCGTCGTGACGCAGGAGAAGCCGGGAGGCAGCAGCCGCAGGTACGGCCGTGCCACCGACGCGCGGAAGGCCCGCAGGCCCGAGTTGAGGTCGGGGATCTTCTGCCCGGCCAGCCGCTCGGCGACCTTCCTGATGAACCACTTGGCCGGCACCCGGAGGAACTTGTGCGAGCCCTCCTCGGTGGTGCGGGCGCCCACGACCTGGTCGACCGTCTGGTCCTTCTCCAGGATCTGGACCAGCTCGGGGATCCGCTCGTTGGGGTAGCTCATGTCGGCGTCGGTCCACACGACGATCTCGCCGCGGGCCTCCTGGCTCCCGATCCGCCGTACGGTGCCCGAGCCGCCGTTGCGGTGGAACGCCCTGATCCGCATGTGGGGGAACCGCGGCGCGGCCTCCTGCAACCGGGCGAGCGTCTGGTCGGTGGAGCAGTCGTCCACCGCCACCAGCTCGTAGGTGTAGCCGCTCGCGTCCATGGCCGCGCAGATGCGCTCGACCTCATCGATGACGTGGTCCTGCTCGTTGTAACACGGCAGGACGATCGTCACGTACGGATTCTCTGCGGGAGTCACGGCGCTTCCAGAGGTCTCGGGCGTGGTCACGTCCGGTTAGGGTACTCTGCCCCGCCAAATCGCGGCCTCACTTCCACGGGCCGGAAACCTAACGGGCGACGGCCATCCAGACGTCGATGCTGAGGGACCAGGTGCCGTTCGGCGGGTCGGCGAGGGACCGCTCGTCCTGCCGCGTGCGCAGCTTCACCACGCGCACGGGCGCGCCATAAGGAGTGAGCTGCCGGGGGTCGGCCGCGAGCAGGACGGGCACGCGGCCGGTCCGGCGGACGGCGGCGACGAGCCGCACGACGTCGGCGGGGAGCGGCACGTCGCTCCCCGTGCGGTACGCGACGCGGGCCGCCGGCACACCGCACTCGCCCCGCACGAGCTGGGTGGCCCGGTCGCCCGTCACGCGTTCGGCCATCAGCACGGACGCGTTCCGCGGGAGGGCGTCGCACAGCCCGGCCACGGCCGCCGCCTCCCCCCGGTTGACCGGCGTGAACGCGGTCCCGATCGAGGTGATCACGGCGGGGACGACGAGCAGCAGGGCGCCCGCCGCCACCGCCGCACGGGTGGGCCGCCCGCGCCGCCGCAGCCGCTCGCGCAGCAGGCTCAGCCCCCAGGTCGCGAGCAGGACGAGCCCCGGGATCACGATGGGCACGAGCCGCCGGGACGCCCACGGATGGTCGGGCGTGATCGCGGGACGCCAGAGCGTCGTCACCGTCGTCCACCCGATGATCGCCAGCGGCAGCAGCCAGGCGAAGTCCCTTCCGCCGGCGAGCCGGCGCGCGAGCACGGCCGCCGCGACCGTGGCCAGCACCACCACGGGGACGCCGACGTACCAGATCACCCAGTAGAGGGAGTGCTCGTAGTACAGCCGGGTCGGGTCGACCGGCAGGTGGTCGGCGATCTGCGTCTTCTTGATGAAGTCCGCCGTCAGCCTGTCGTCCGGCGTGACGGCCACGCGGGTGACCGTCTGCACCCAGGGCCGTACGGCCAGGGCGGCCATGACGAGCACGACCAGGGCCGCTGCCAAGTCGGGCAGCCGCCGCGCGCGGGCGCGCGCCGCGGCCGGGATGCGCCCGATCCGGGCGGCGGCCAGGGGCGCGAGGGCCGTCCCGGCGGCCGTCAGCACGAGCACGGCGGCGCAGATGGCGAGCAGGGGCGTGAGCGAGCCCGACAGATAGGAGAGGTACGGCCGGGAGAGGAGGTAGCCGCCGGCCAGCCCCCAGGCGGCCCCGGCCGCGAGGCCGGCCAGTAAGGGCAGGCCCAGCCGCCCGTCAGGGAAGACCCGGCCGCCGCGCGCCGGGGCGCCGGACGCCTCCGCCCCGGTGCCGCCGTCCTCCAGGGGGCCCGACGCCCCCGGATCGCCGTCCTCGGAGGGGCCGGGCGCGCCTCGGCCGCCGTCCCCCGGCGGGCCGGACGGCTCCTCCGCCGCCTCCGCGCGCGTCCGGGAGACGCGGTCGAGGGCGATCAGGACGCCCGCGAAGACGAGCACGGGCAGCACGTCGCGCAGGCCGTCGATGCGCACGAGCAGGGCCAGGCCGAACGCCAGCCCGGCGAGCCCGGCCGTCGCCCGGGCGCCGCCCGTC
>NZ_KI866524.1:588906-590030 GCF_000511135.2 Microbispora sp. ATCC PTA-5024
AGACCGCGCAGGCCGCGCGGGCCGCGTGGACCGCGTGGACCGCGTGGACCGCGTGGACCGCGTGGACCGCGTGGACCGCGCGCGCCCTGCCGGGGCAGGGCGGCCACGGCGTGCGGCCCGGCGGGCAGGAAGCCGACCCCGAGCAGGGCTGCCCTGAGCCGGGACCGGGCGTCGAGCAGCAGGTTGAGCCCGCCGAACACCAGGATCAGCGAGGGGATCTCGCTGAACGTGGTCCGCGACGTGTACAGCACGGGCAGGCTGACGGCGAAGACGAGCGCCGCGAGGACGGCCCAGCGCGGACCGGCCAGGCGCGCCGCGGTCCCGCCGAAGGTGAGGACGGCGAGAGCCCCCAGCACGGGCGGCACGAGCAGCAGGCCGGGGACGCCGGCGAGCCACTCGCCGATCGCGTGGAGCATGGGCGGCCCGGGCATGAACTGGGGGACGATCCCGCCGTCGGCGGCGTAGAAGCCCATGCTGTCGAAGCGCAGCGCGGGGTCGGGGCCGCCGAAGTCGCCGGTGGGGATCGGCAGGGAGCCGTGCCGGGCCAGCCAGACGGCGTACTGCGCGTAGGTGGACGGGTCGCGGCGGACGATCAGCTGTTCGCCGTGGAGGAACCCGTTGAAGACGCCGGACGCGACCGCGACGGCGGCCAGCGCGCCCGTCTGCGGCGCGGTCGCCTCCACGGTCTCCGGCAGGCGCCGCAGGCCGTACACGCACAGCGCGGCCGCGAGCCCGCCGCCGAGGAGGACCATGGGCAGCGGCCGGAACCAGCCGAGCAGCAGCAGCGGCAGCCCGGCGAGCAGCCACCCGCTGAGGGCGAGCGCGGGCACGGCGGACACGACGGCGAGCACCCTGCCCGCCGACGGCGCGGAGGCCCGCCAGGAGAGGCGGCGGAATCTGTCAGTAGGAATAGGCCGAGCGTATCCGTCCGGACCGCCGATCGCGGGCTTCACCCGCCCGCCTGTGGATCACGCGTCGCGGGGGCGGCGACGCCGCCGGAACCCGGTAGCGTACGCCGGGAACAGCAGGGGGGCCGAGTGAGAGTGTCGGACATCCGGGGCGGCCCGTCCCGGGCCGGCGGGGGCGCGGGTCCGGGCGCGGGTCCGGGCGCGGCGGGCACCGGG
>NZ_KI866524.1:590050-603194 GCF_000511135.2 Microbispora sp. ATCC PTA-5024
GGTGGTTCCTGGGGGTCCTCGGACTGGGGACGCTCCTGCGGCTGGTGGCCGTGGCCGGCTACCGGCCGGCGCTCTGGTTCCCCGACTCGTACACGTACGTCGTCACGGCCATGCGTCCCCGGCCCGATCTCGTGCGGCCGGCGGGATACTCCATGTTCCTGCGGCTGCTGGAGCCGTTCCACAGCTTCGCCCTGGTCGTGGTGGCGCAGCACGTCCTCGGGCTGCTCACCGGCGCGATGGTCTACGCGGCAGCGCGCCGCGGAGGCGCGGCGGGCTGGGCCGCCGTCCTGGCCTCGGCGCCCGTGCTCCTCGACGCCTACCAGGTCGAGCTGGAGCACCTGCTGGTCTCCGACCCGCTGTTCGGGTTCCTCGTGACGGCGGCCGTGTGGGCCGCGCTGCGGCGGCCGGTGTCGGGGCCGCGCGCGGTGGCCCTCGGAGTGCTCCTCGCCGCCGCCACCCTCACCCGCACGGTCGGCCTGCCGCTCGTCGCCGTGTTCGCGGCCTTCCTCGTGTGGCGGGCCCTGCGCGACGGGCGCACCGGGTGGCGGGGGCCGGCGCGGCGGGCGGGGCTGCTCCTGCTGGCCGCGCTGGTGCCGCTCGGGGCCTACGCCGGGTGGTTCTACGCCACCTACCAGCGGATCGGCCTCATCGGGTCGAACGGGGTGTTCCTCTACGCGCGGACGATGTCCTTCGCCGACTGCGGGGTGATGCGGCCGCCCGCGGACCTGCGGGTGCTGTGCGACCCGCGCCCCCCGTCGGCGCGGCCGGCCTCCCAGGAGTACATCTGGAGCTTCGACTCCCCCCTCGTCCGCCTGCCCGGCATCACGTTCACCCGGGAGACCGACTCGCTGGCCATGCGGTTCGCCTCGCTGGCCATCCGCAGCCAGCCGCTCGACTACGCCGCCTCGACGCTCACCGAGC
Organism: Microbispora sp. ATCC PTA-5024; assembly: GCF_000511135.2. Classification (NCBI taxonomy): domain Bacteria; kingdom Bacillati; phylum Actinomycetota; class Actinomycetes; order Streptosporangiales; family Streptosporangiaceae; genus Microbispora; species Microbispora sp. ATCC PTA-5024. Next base: position 590,972 of record NZ_KI866524.1, read on the forward strand.
TGGGACGGTCGTTCGTCTGGACCCGGCCGGTCTACCCGGACCCGGACACGTACGGCTACTACGAGTTCCCCCGCACGCCTCCGCCGCCCCCGGGCCGCCACCCGGCGGTCGTGGGCACCCGGTTCGCCGAGCGGTACGAGCAGGGCCCCCTCACGGTCGGCGTCGCCGAGCCGTACGCCGGGATGCTGCGGGCCTACCAGCGGGTGGCGTTCCTGCCCGGGACGCTGCTGCTCGCGGTGCTGCTCGTGCCGCCGTCGGCCGGCGCGGCCCGTCTCCTCGCGCGCCGGAGGCAGGCGGGTGGCGGTCTCCGGGGGCTCGCGCGGCGAGAGGCGCGCGGCGCCCCGCAAGGGACCGTGCCGCCGGCCGGCCGGTGGGGGCTCCCGTGGGTGGCCGCCTGGACGCTGCTGCTCGTGCCCCCGGCGACGGCCCAGTTCGACTACCGGTACGTGCTTCCCGTCGTGCCGCTGGCCTGTCTCGCCGCGGCTCTGGCCGTCGGGCCGGGGAACCCGGTGAACCGGCTCCGAGAAAAGAATGTAAAGCTCAAGTAATACGCATACCCTGAAATGTCCGGGTTTTAGTATGCTCTGCCGCTGGATCATCGGGGGTGCGGCGGCGCTGAGCGCGGTCCGGATCCCACCATTAGCGGCCCTCGCCGCGCCCACGTGACCTAATCTCGTGTGCGCGTCAGGCGGTCGCCAGGCAAGGAGGGCACGTGTGCGAGCGAGGCTCTAACCTGTCCCGCCGTTCGCCCGCCCGACCGGCGGTCCTCCGCGCGAAGGACGCCCGGTGAGCGAGCGCAGGCGCGTCTCCTCCCGCGACCGGGGACCCGCGCCGGCCGACCAGAAGGTCTGGGGTCCCGCCGACAGCCGCGGCGGCTACGGCGACACCCGGCCGGGCACGTACGGGGACGCCCGTTCCGGCTCCTACGGCGACCCGTTCGACGCCTCGACCGGGCGCCGCAGGGCGGGCCAGGGGCACGACGGCCACGGGCAGGCGCCCGCGCCCTCCCGGGAGCCCCGCCGTCAGCGCCCGCCGCGCGAGGAGCCCCACGAGTTCGCCCCCGGCCTCCCCGACGAGGGACGCCCCCGGCGCCGCGGCCGTTCCGAGGCCCACGCCGACACCCGCCTCCACCCCGCGGCCGACGACGAGTTCGCGGCCGAGGAGCCGTCGCGGCGCCGCCGGCGCAGGCGCGACGACGACGAGCAGGGCTACGACACGCGCCAGGCCGCCGGGTACGACGCGGTCTACCCCGACGACTACAACGGGCCCACCGCTCCGCGCAGGATGGCGGGCGGCGACGGGTACGACCCGCCCGAGGACCCGCCGCGACGGCGGCGCGGCGGCGGGGGCGCCTCCCGGGGGCTCGGAGTGGCCGGCTGGATCGGCGTCGTGATGACCTGCGTCCTGGTGATCGGGACGCTCACGGCCTACAAGTTCTACCGGGACACGATCGGCCTGTTCAACCGGACCCGATCCACCGACGACCTGGACAAGAACCGGCCCGTCAACGCGACGGGCGCGATCAACGTGCTGCTCGTCGGCTCCGACAGCCGGGCCGGGGCCAACAAGAAGTACGGCCAGCACCTCGTGAACGACGGCGAGCGCACCGACACGATCATGTTGCTGCACGTGTCGCCCAACCGCGACGGCGCCACGCTGCTGAGCTTCCCGCGCGACTCCATGGTCATGATCCCCAGCTGCAGGAACGCGCAGAACGTGACCGTCGCCCCGCACCTGGGCATGATCAACTCGGCCTTCTCGGACGGCGGGATGATCTGCACCCGGCGGACGATCGAGAACCTCACGAACATCCCCATCGACCACTTCGTGAAGGTCGACTTCACCGGCTTCAAGAACATCGTGAACGCCCTGGGCGGCATCCAGATCTGCCTCCCGCAGGCCGTGAACGACAAGCAGTCCAAGCTCAACCTCACGGCGGGCAAGCACCTCGTGAAGGGTGAGGAGGCCCTCGCCTACGTCCGCCTGCGGCACGGGCTCGGCGACGGCAGCGACATCGCCCGCATCAAGCGCCAGCAGGTGTTCATCTCCCAGGTCGTGAAGAAGGCCACCAGCACGGCGCTGCTCACCGACGTGGGCAGACTGCGGGAGTTCATCACCGCGGCCGCCCAGTCGGTGACGATGGACGACGGCCTCAACACGGAGACGCTCCTGCAGATCGCGTCGAGCGCGTCGAAGCTGAGCGCCAAGGGCTTCAAGGCCACCACCGTCCCCTGGGAGCCGTACGCGGCCGACCACAACCGCGTCCAGTGGAAGCAGCCCGACGCCACCAACCTGTTCAACGCGATCCGGAGCGACACCGAGGTCACGCCGACGGCCGCGCCGACCCCGTCGGGCTCGGCGAGCGCCAAGCCGAGCGCGCCCACCGTCACCAAGCCGCAGCAGGTCAAGGTCGAGGTGTTCAACGGCACCAACACGCCGGGCCGCGGCCGGGAGGTGGCCGAGGCGCTGGCCGCCCAGGGCTTCAAGGTCGTCGGCGTCGGCGACGCCCGCAAGCCGGACGGCACCGACCAGCCCAAGACGATGGTCCGCTACACCGGCCAGGGCTGGGACTACGCGAAGGTCGTCACCGGCAAGCTGCTGACCGCGGTCACCCCCGGCACGGGCAAGGTCGCCTCCGGGGTCGTGACGCCGTTCACGCCGGCCTCGCCGCCGCCGGACGCGCCCAAGGGCCGCGTGCCCGGGCCGACCATCCAGCTCGTCGTCGGGACCGACTGGCAGGGCGTCCGGGTCCCCCTTCAGGTGGGCGACAACGCCGTCACCTCCGACACGAACATCTGTTCAAGCTGACCGCCGGAACGTCACGGGCCGGGGCTCCTCGAAGGAGGGCCCCGGCCGTTCCATGTCGGGCCGGCCCGGTTTTACTCATGATCCCAACTGGTGTCACATCGGTTACGTTTGGTCCCGCTGGCGACATTCGTTCACGGGGACGTTAGGGTGGGTGATCTGGCGAACGCGCCCTGTTCGCCCGTTCGGGCTGATGCGCCGGGGCGCCTTCGCTAGTGTCCGAAGAGGACCCGGCAGCGGATCGCGACGCGTCGCGAGACGCGGCCGTCCCCCCGAGCCTCCGAACAGATAGCTGAGCGTTTCCCTCGTGAGTGACACCCGCCATCACCCTCCGGTCCCCGTCCCGCGGCCAGGCGTCACCCCCGATCCCGACGCCGACGCAGACGCCGAAGAGGCGCCCACCGGTGTGATCGGTCGCGTAACGGGCGAGTGGCCGCCTCCGGGCACGGACGCCGCGGCGGCCGACGGCCACCCGTCCGGAGCCCGCGAGGGCGCGGCCGGCGCGTCCCACGGCGTCCCCGGAACCGGTGAGAGCGGAACGGGCCCCGCCGCCGGCGACGCCGCCCCGGCGGCCGACGCCGCCGCACGGCTGGAGAAGCCGCCCCTTCCCGTACGGCAGCCCCGCAGGCGGGGAGCCGGCGGCCTGGGCAAGGCGCCGGAGAACGCTCCCACCCCCGAGGGGTTCGACTACTTCGGCTCCTCGGGCGGGCAGCGGCCCCCGGCGGACCCCACACGTCCCCGGTCCGCCGCCTTCGACGCGGCCGGCTCCTTCGGCCGGCGCGACGCCGTCGACAGACCGGGCCTCCCGGAGGAGCCCGCGGGCCCCGAGCGGCGCGGCGCCTTCGACCGGTCCCGCGCCTTCGGCGAGCCCGGCGCCGGGGACGTCCCCGGCCCCCTCGCCGGGGGTCCGCGCACCGGTGCCTCGCCTCTGCCCTCCCGCTCCCGCCGGGACCGCCCGGGAACCCAGTCCGTCCCGGACGCGGCGGCGTTCCAGAACGGTCCCGCGCCGGCCGCCCCGCCGATGGAGTGGCCCGGGGCCGACGGCCCGGTAGGAGCGCCCGGCCGCTGGGACCCCTGGCGGCGGGACGAGGTCCCCGGGGAGGCCGAGGCGTTCGACGGCCCTGCCGCGCGGCCGATGCCGCTGCCGGCGTGGGCGGAGGCCCCGGCACGCCCGCCGGCCGACCCGTTCGCCGAGCCCGTCCCCGAGCAGGCCAGGACGGAGAACCCCGGCCAGTGGGACCGGCCGGAGACCGAGGCGGAGCCCCAGCCCCGGGCCAAGCGGCCGCGCGACCCGTACCTGGACAACGCGAAGTTCCTCCTGATCGCCCTGGTGCCGATCGGGCACTCGCTCGTCCCGACGCTCGCGGCCGACTCGGCGCGGGCGGCGTACCTGTTCATCTACGTCTTCCACATGCCGCTGTTCGTGATGATCAGCGGCTACCTGTCCAGGAACTTCTGGAACTCCAACGCGAAGACCAACAAGCTGGTCGACACGTTCCTCGTGCCGTACGTCGTCGTCGAGGTCGGGTACGCCGCGCTCCGCTACGCCCTCGGGCACAAGTGGAGCATCACGATCACCGACCCGGCCTGGCTGAACTGGTACCTGCTGGCCCTGCTGTTCTGGCGGCTGTCCACGCCCGTGTGGAAGCGGATGCGCTTCCCGTTCCTCATCTCGGTCGCGGTGTACCTGTTCGCGGGCTTCTCCGAGCTCAGCGGCGACTTCAGCATGGACCGCTTCTTCGGCCTGATGCCGTTCTTCGTCCTCGGGCTGGTGATCAGGCCGGGGCTGTTCGACTTCCTCAAGCGGCGCTGGGTGATGGTCCTGTCGGCCCTCGTGCTGATCGGCGCGGCGGTGACCGCCGTCTACCTGGTGAAGAACTACTCGGTCAAGCTCGGCCCGATCTACTACAAGAACAGCTACAAGGACCTCCACCTGGTCTGGTGGAAGGGCATGGCCCTGCGGGTCGCCCTCCTCGGCGCGGCGCTCGCGATGTCGGCGGCCGTCATGTCGCTGGTGCCCAAGGGGCAGACGTGGTTCTCCGACCTCGGCACCCGCACGCTGTACTGCTACCTCCTGCACGGCGTGCCGGTGCTGATCGCCAAGGAGATGGGCTGGCTGAGCGTGCCCTGGCTGTACGGCCCGCTGGGCGTGGCCGCGATCGCGAGCGCCTGTTTCGCGCTGGCGATCGTGCTGTGCATGCCGATCACGCGGACGCTCTTCAAGTGGCTGCTCGAACCCCGGCTGACCTGGCTGTACCGCCGCCCGAGCGAGCCGGCCAAGCAGGCGGCGTAGCGGCGGCGACCCGGAAGTTCAGCGGCTATTCGATACCCATTCACCGGAGGCATCCAGGCATTTCGGACCGAGCGGCGAGCCTCCCTCTATGAGGGTATGTGTCGGCACGATCGTCCATCATCCAGAGGACGCGCGGATCACGCACCGACAGATCCGGGCGCTGCTCGACGCAGGACACGAGGTGACCTTCGTCGCGCCGTTCACCCACTGCAACGTGACGCCGCAGCAGGAGGTCCGGGCGATCGACGTGCCCCGGGCGGTGGGCCTGCACCGCGCCCGGGCGCTCAGGGCCGCCAGGTCCGCCCTGCGCAGGGGCGTGAAGGACGCGGACCTGCTGCTCGTGCACGACATCGAGCTGCTGCTCGCACTCCCCCACAAGCGCCCGCCGACCGTCTGGGACATCCACGAGGACACGGCCGGCGCCCTGGAGGCCAAGGCGTACCTCCCCGAGGGCCTGCGCGGCGTCCTCCCGCCGCTGATCCGGGCGATGGAGGGCCGCGCCGAGCGGCGGCTGCACCTGATCCTCGCCGAGGAGTCCTACCGCGACCGGTTCGAGGGCGACCACCCGGTGGTGCCCAACCACACGTACGTCCCGCGGACCCCGCCCCCGCCGCCCGGCGACAACCGGATCGTGTACGTCGGCCACATCTCCGAGGCCAGGGGCGCGGTCGAGATGGTGCGGCTGGCCCGCCGGCTCAAGCCGTACGGCATCCGGCTCGACCTCATCGGTCCGGCCGACGCCGGCGTCCGGCCGCTGCTGCGGGACGCCCAGCGGGAGGGGCTGCTCGACTGGTTCGGGTACGTGCCCAACCGGCACGCGCTGCGCATGGCGGAGGGCGCCCTGGCCGGGCTGTCGCTGCTGCACGACGTGCCCAACTACCGGGAGTCCACCCCGACCAAGGTGATCGAGTACATGGCGCGCGGGATCCCGGTCGTCACCACCCCGCTGAACCGGGCCGCCTCGCTGGTCGGCCGGGTCGACTGCGGGACCATCGTGCCGTTCGGCGAGGTCGACGACGTGGTGGAGGCCGCCGCCCAGGCCGTGCTGCGGCTGCGGCAGGACCACGAACGGCGGGCGGCCATGGGCTCGCGCGGTTACATGGAGGCGCTGAACCACTTCGACTGGCCGGCCCAGGCCGCCGAGTTCGTCGGCCTGCTGGAGCGCTGGGCCGAGGCGCCCGCCCGGGTCGCCGCGGTCCGCGCCGGCCGCGCCGTCGCCGTCTAGCGCTACTTCACGCCGCGGACGACGTAGAGTCCGCGGCGGCGCTCCACGGCCACCTCGCGCAGACCGAGGTCGGCCGCCCACCGCCGCAGCCTGCGCCGGGTCTGCGGCCTCTCGTACCGGGGCGACAGCCAGTCGAAGGTGTCGAGCACCGACCAGGCCAGCAGGGTGGCCGGATCGGTCAGCCCGAGGCGGTCGTGGGTGGCCACGGGCACCAGCCGGGTGAGGTACGGCCTCGCCTTCGGCGTGCGCCCGAGCCTCCTCGCCAGCGGCAGCAGGCGCGGCACGACCGCCTCGACCAGCGCGTACAGCCGGGCCGGCGGCATGCGCCTGGTGAACGGGCGCAGCACCTGCCGCAGGTGCGGGTAGGCGACCGGGGCGGCGTACACGTCCACACAGAAGCGGCCACCGGGACGCAGGCAGCGGAACAGCGCCTTGAAGGCGCGCTCGACGTCGGGCGTGTGCTGCACCACGCCGAGGCACACCAGAACCTCGAACGACTCCTCCTCGAACGGCAGGTCGTAGACGCTGGCCTGGACGAGCCGCAGGTTCGGGAAGCGGCCGTTTGAGGCGGCGTTCGCGTGCACGGCGCTGGAGATGTCGACCGAGGTGACCAGGGCGCCCATCTCGCACAGCACCTCGGTGAACCGCCCGGCGCCGCTCCCGGCCTCCAGCACGCGGACGCCGCGCAGGTCCTCCGGCCGCCACCCGCTCTCCGCCAGCAGCCGGTCGCGGGAGACGGGCACGCCGGTGAACGAGTCGAGCCGGGTCAGCCGGTGGCGGTTCCACTGGTAGCCGAACGACCGGGCGTAGCCGTCCTCCGGGACGAACCTCGGCACGCCGCGGTCGACCGGGTACGAGGCGCCGCACGCGGTGCAGCACAGCAGCTCGGCCGAGAGCCGGCACAGCCCGCCCCGGCAGCGCGGGCAGCGGAGCGTCTCGTGCCAGTGGCGGGCCGCCGACGTCTCAGGACGCGTCACGGCGGCACCCGTCCTCGAGGCCGGCCAGGCCGGGCCCGGTCATGCCGATGTACTTGCCCTGGTAGGCGAAGACGCGGAACCCGCCCTGCCGGGCGGCGTACTCGCGGAACACCATGTCGTCCTGGATGTCGTCCATCACGAGGACGTGACCGGGGGCGAGGTGCGGGCCCACCCTGCGGAGGAAGTACTCGCGGCCGGCCCGCGTCTTGTCGGAGTCGTAGTGCACGAGGCCGGCGACCCGGCCGGGGGTGAGGATCCGCTCCAGGTTCCTGCGGTCGCCCCTGAGGTGGAGGGCCCACCTGTCCTTGAGGTGCTCAGGGACCACGTGGCCGATGTAGCGCTCGGCGCCGGAGATCCGGAACAGCGGGAAGTCGCTGGAGTGCAGGCGCCCACGGCCGTTGGCGGCCATGGCGCCGAGGATGGCCGAGGTCGACCAGCCCGCCGCCACCCCCGTCTCGACGACCGTGGCCGGGCGGAGCCTGCGCGTCAGGAAGTACAGCAGCTCGACGCCGCCGGGGCCGCCGAGGTCGACGCCCGCCGCGGCCACCCGGGCCACGCCCGGCCCGGCCCGCTCCGCGAGGGCCGCCGCGAACCGCTCGGCCTCCCGCCACAGCGTCTCGTCGGCCCGCCTCCCCCAGATGGCCGGGTCCTGCGCGCGCTCGCGGGCCCAGGCCGTCGCCATCTGTCTCTCCCGGTCGTGCCCGTGCCGTACACGCAGGTAGAGCTTGTGCGCCATGGTCGGCAGGTACGCGGGACGCAGGGCATTGCGGGCGACCGCGAGAACGCTCATGGTCGGCCATCGTAGGCAGCGGCGCCGCGGCCGCCCGGCGGCCCGCATCCGTGGCGGATAAGGTCTTGGAAAAGCTAGGAGGCGTACGTCCGGTACCAGAGTTCGAGCTGGACGAGGGCCCAGATGCGAGGGCCGTGGTCCTGCCCGGCCTCGTGGGCGCGCAGCAGCCGCTCGACGGACTCCGGCCGGAACAGGCCGCGGGAGCGGGCCGTGTGGTCGGTGAGCACGTCCCGGGACAGCTCGCGCAGGCCGGTGCGCAGCCACGCCGCGAGCGGCACGCCGAACCCCTTCTTGCGCCGCCCCACGATCGGCGCCGGCAGCCACGGCGCGAAGGCGCGGCCTGCTGCGCGCCGGGGTGAAGCACGACATGACGCGGGCGTACCGCCGGGAGGGCGGCAGCCCGAGGAGCTCGACGACCCGCCCGGCGTCCCGCAGCCGCGAGGCGGGCCCGGCGCGCCCGGCGAGAGCGGCCCCTGCCCTCTCCAGCAGCGGCCCGGCGGCCCTCGGCACGGGGACGCGCCGGAGGGCGGCCATCGCGGCGTACCGCGGTAGCCGCCCAGGCACTCGTCTCCCCCGTCGCCGTTCAGCACGACGGTCACGTGGCTCCTGCTCATGCGGGCGAGGTAGAGGCTCGGGATCGCCGAGGAATCCGCGAACGGCTCGTCGAAGTGCCACGACAAGGTCGGCAGCATGTCGGTCACCGACGGGGTCACGACCAGCTCGTGGTGCTCGGTGCCGTACCGGCGGGCGACCAGGCGGGCGTACCGCCGCTCGTCGAAGTCGTCGTCGTCGAACCCGATGGTGAACGTCCGCACCGGCTCCGCCGACTGCCGGGCCATGGCCGCCGCGACCGCCGACGAGTCGAGGCCGCCGGACAGGAAGGCCCCGAGCGGGCGCTCGCTCACCATGCGCATCCGGGTCGCGTCGAGCAGCCCGACCCTGAGCCGCTCGGCCTCCTCGTCCTCGTCCCCCGCGGGGCGCGGCGCGCAGTCGAGCCGCCAGTAGCGGGCGACGTCCGTCTCACCGGCCCGCCGGGTGAGCAGGTGACCGGGCGGGACCTTGCGCACGTCGCAGTGGATCGACCAGGGCGCCGGCACGTAGCCGTACGTGAGGTAGTGGTGCAGGGCGACGGGGTCGACCTCCCCGGCGGCGACCGGGCCGCGCAGCAGAGCCTTCAGCTCCGAGGCGAAGGCCAGCGAGTCGCCTTCGGACCGCCAGTAGAGCGGCTTCTTGCCGAGCCGGTCGCGCGCCAGCAGCAGCCGCTCGCGCCGCCCGTCCCAGATGGCGAACGCGTACATGCCGTGCAGCTCGTGGACGAGGTCGTCCCCGAACTCCTCGTAGGCGTGCACCAGGCACTCGGTGTCGCCGTCCGAGGCGAACCGGTGCCCCCGGGCGGCCAGGCGCCCCCGCAGCTCCCGGAAGTTGTACAGCTCGCCGTGGAACACGGCCACGACCGTGCCGTCGTTGTAGACGGGCTGACCGCCTCCCGGCACGTCGACGACGGCCAGCCTCCGCGAGCCCAGCGCGGCCCTGCCGCCCTCGTGGTGGCCGGCCGCGTCGGGCCCCCGGTGCGCCAGCGCGTCGCACATCAGCCGGACCTGGCCGGCGTCCGCGGCGGCCGTCGAGACGATGCCCGCTATGCCGCATATATGGGCTCCAGGACGGACGCGGGGAGGATCCGGCCCGGGGTCGTCACGTCCGCATCGCCCCGGTGATCTTCCGGTTGTCGAAGAGGAACTCGGGACGGCGTCCGCGGGCCCGGCAGAAGTCGATGAAGGCCCGGCTGACGTCCACGTCGTCGCTGGCGAACAGCCCTCCGGGGCGCATGGCCGGCCAGACGTGCTCGTACTCCAGGAGCTGGCCCATGTACCGGTGGTCGCCGTCGTGGAAGAACAGGTCGACGCTGCCGATGCCGCGCAGCGCCCGGGCGAAGGCCGCCTCGGGCGCGGTGCGGTCGCTGACCGTCAGCCGCCACCGGTCGTGCCCGTGGATCAGGCCGCCTGCCCGCGGGTTCACGTCGAAGCTGTGCAGCGTCCCGTGCCCGTTGCGCTCCAGGGCGGCGAGGAAGAGGAAGGACGAGCGGCCGTCGGCGACGCCGGTCTCCACCACCGTGGAGGGGCGCAGCAGCCGCGTCGAGGCGTAGAGGAAGAAGCCGGTCTCGGTCTCCACCCCGAAACGCTCGGGGAAGGCCAGGTCCGTCCGCTCGTACTGCTCGGCGAGGCGGCAGGACACGTCGTGGTACTCGCGGGCGACCGCGTCCAGCTCGGTGTCCGACCAGCCCAGCCGCCGCACGAACGCCCGTCCTGACGTGGCGAGCGGCCCGCCGAGGCGGACGAAGTCGTGCAGGGGCGGCGCGGCGTTGCGGTGCACCCAGTCGGGGGCGAGGCGGGTGGCCAGCCAGCTGCCCGCGACCGCGGCGACCGGCCGCACCCCGCCGTGCCTGATCCACCGTCGTGCCGTGGCGACCCTTCTCATGGCAACCTCCCCTTCGCGTGCGTGCCGGCGACCGATGCCGGCGTGCCCGACGCTAGTGATCCGTCCGCCGCGTCCGTCGCGACACCAGCGGGAATGACCGAGACGTCGCCCGTCCTTTGCCCACCGGCGGAGGCGGCCGGCCGTGCCGAGGTCATCGTGAAGAACAGCGCGGCCAGCAGGGACACGCCGTAGAGGTAGGCCTCGGTCAGGCCCATCGCCAGGGAGGCGGTGAGGAACAGGTACGCCACCCGGTCGCGGGCCGCCGCCTCCCGCGCGAGCAGGGCGGCGAAGGCCAGGAACAGCAGCACCCCGACGACGCCCGCGCACACGCCGATGTACACCCACAGGTTGTAGACCGGGGTCCCGTCCGCGCCGGCCAGGCCGGACCTGCGCGCCGCCGTCGCGAACGCCCATCCGTGGCCCGACAGGGGCCGCTCCACGAAGAGCTGCCATCCGGCGGAGATGCTCCGCATCCGCAGGTCGCCGGACCGGCGGTTCAGCCCGAACAGCGAGGTGACCCAGGGCACCAGCGGCAGCCGCAGGCCGCCCGCGGCCGGCGGCAGCAGCAGCGGGACATACCACCGGCGCGGCAGCAGCGCCGCCGCGCCGGCCGCCGCCGTGGCGAACCAGACCACCCGCGTGTAGGTCATCGCGATGCCGAACAGCAGCACCGCCGCCAGGACGGCCCTGACGGGCGCCGGGCCGCGCCACACCGCGACCACGAGCAGCGCCGCGAGGAACAGGCCGCCGGCGTGTGTGGGGTCGTTCACGACCACGCCGTAGAGCCGGGCGGGCACGTGCGGCAGGTAGAAGGCGATCTCCACCAGGGACAGCCCGACCACCTCCGCGAACAGGCAGGCCTTGCCCTGGGGGCGGTGGGTGACCCCGACGCCGACGGCGGCGTAGACCGCGACGCGGCCGAGGGCCGTCAGCACGCCGTACCCGCCGACGGTGACGACCGCCGCCCACAACAGGAACATCGACAGCGCGACCCGCGACGGGGTGACGCGCAGGCTCAGCACCCGCATGCTCAGCGTCAGCCGGGCCAGGTAGACCAGGGCCGCCACGTCGCTCGGGCACAGCGCGCCCACCGCCGCGTCGCCGTTCCGCACGGTCAGGACGAGGACGGCGGGGAGCACGTCGATCGGGAGCAGCAGCAGGGCCGCGCCGGCGAGCGCGTCGCGCGCGGGCGTCACGCCGTACTCCCCGGCGAACCAGGCGAGCGCCGCCGCCGCGAGCGCGAGGACGAACCGCGCCGCCTGCGGGCCGGGGCGCGTCCCGGCAGGCCCGCACCGGCCCGTCACGACCGCTCCGCGAGCGGGCGGAGCAGGACGAGCCACGCGGCCGCGCCGGTCACGGCGACGGCCAGGGCCCCCCACCCGTACGTCAGGGCCGTCGGCCCGGCGCCCGAGGTCAGGCGGGTGCCGAGGAACAGCGTCGCCATCACGAGCGCGCCGTCGAGCGCGACCCAGGTCAGCCGGACGCCGGGCCGTCCGAGCGCGAGCGGAGGACCTTCGACCAGAGGACCGTCCCCCGGACGCAGGCCGCCGCGAGCAGGACGGCCGCGGCCGCGCCCAGCGTCTCGTAGGCAGGTCCGTACACCAGCCCCAGCAGCGGCCGCGCGAGCGGGACCGCCGCAACCGCCGCCGCGAGGCCGA
>NZ_KI866524.1:603214-615354 GCF_000511135.2 Microbispora sp. ATCC PTA-5024
CGCCGTCGCGCGCAGCGCGTCCGCGCGCACCGCCGCGCCGTCCCCGCGCACCGCGGCCGCCGCGAAGCGCGGGTACAGCTGCGCGGTGACCGTGCTCACCATGCCGAGGAACAGGCGGGCGGGGGCACTGGCGATCTTGAGGTACGCCGTCAGCGCCGGGCCGCCCAGCAGTCCGGCGGCGGCCAGCACGCCGTTGTCGGACGCCAGCGCCACGGAGGAGGCCAGCGAGGTGGTGACCGCGAAGCGCAGGAGGCCGGGCGGGGCGGTCACCGTGCCGGAGGGGACCGGACCCAGGGTGGCGGCGACGGCCCTGCGGGCCGGGACGGCCAGCGTGATCGTGAGGGCGGCGCCGGCCAGAGCCGCCGCGGCCAGGTAGCCGCAAGGGCCGTACAAAAGCAGCCCGGTGAGGCCGGCCCCCAGCGCGGCGACGGCGTGGACCATGCGCAGCGCCCCTAGCCGCCGCAGCCGCCCGGCGATGGCGTAACCGGCCGCCGACGTGCCTCTCGACGCGGTCGCCGCCTGCCCGGCCAGGGCCAGCAGCAGCAGGTGCGCGTGGCCGGCCGCGATCGCGCCGAGCGCGTGGGCGACCGCCACCAGCGCCGCCCCCACGGCCGCGGCGGACATCCCCACGACCGCGTCGACCGCGAGCAGCCGGGCGAACAGCCACGCCCCCCGCCCCGGGCCGGCCGCCTGGCCGACCGGCACGAAGCGCTGTGCGGCGTCCCCCAGCCGCGGGTCCCAGACCAGGAACCACAGGGCGGCCAGCGACTGCGCGAGGAACACCTGCCCGGACGCCTCCGCGCCCGTGTGGCGGACGAGGACGACGGTGGCGACGAGCGACATGGCCGCCTCCACCTGGCCTGCCGCACCCAGCACGACGAAGTCCCGCACCTGCCGCCGGGCGGAGGGGCGCACCCAGGAGCCGACGCGGTCCAGCAGAGCGGTCACGTCGGCGTGCCTCCACCGGGACGGCCCGTCATCCGGCCGCCACCCCGAGGGACGCCGCGAGCGGCGCCTCGGGCTCCTGTCCCTCCGGTCCGGCCGTGAGGGGGACGCCGGCGAGGACCGCGGCGGGCTCGGGCAGGCCGGCCGTCACAGCGCCCCCCACAGCGCCTTCCACCGCGTCCCGCGCCAGCAGCCACCGCCACTGGCGCTCCATGCCCTCGGTCAGCGGTACGGCGGGCTGGTAGCCGAGCAGGTCGCGCGCCTTGGTCAGGTCGGCGTCCGTGGCCTCCACGTCGCCCGGCTGCGCCGCCTCCCGCACGACCGGGACGTCCCTGCCGGTGATCTCCGCGCCCCGCCTCAGCATGTCGAGCGTGGACACGCTCGTCCCGCCGCCGACGTTGACCGCCTCGGCCCGCGCCGGCGCCGACGCGGCGGCGATCGTCGCGGCCACCGCGTCGCCGACGTAGGTGAAGTCGCGGCGCTGGAGGCCGTCGCCGTACAGGCGGAGGGGGCGGCCGGTGAGCGCCGCGCGCAGCACGCGGCCGATCGCCATGTCGGAACGCTGCCGGGGGCCGTAGACGGTGAAGTAGCGCAGCGCGACGACCTCCGTCACGGCGTCGGGCCGGCTCGCGTACGCCAGGGCCAGCCGCTCGGCCGCCAGCTTCGTCACCCCGTACGGCGAGCGCGGGCACGGGAGGTCGCTCTCGCGGGACGGCGTCCCGTCGCTGCCGCCGTAGACGCTGGACGACGAGGCGAGCACAACCGGGGCACGCCCGCTGCGGCGCAGGCCTCGAGCAGCCGCTGGGTGGCCAGCACGTTGGAGTGGAGGTAGTCGCCGAAGCCCGGTCCCCACGAGGACCACACCCCCGTCACCACGACCCGCCCCGCCTGAGACACACCGATCACTGCCTTCCCCCGTTCGCAGATCCCGGAGACCGGCGCGAGGGCTCCCCCCCGGTCCGCCGGCCCCCGCCGTCACCTTCGAAGCCCCACCGGCAGCCCGGCCGTCAGTCCGCGAGCAGGCCCTCCCGCGGCCGCCGCGTCCCCGCACCGCGCCGCTCCACGTGCAGGTCCCGGTACAGGTCGTCGAACCACTCGGCCGTGCCCTCCAGGTCGACGTCACGGGAGGTGGCCAGGGCCCCCGCGCGCAGCCGCCGGTGGACGGCCGGCTCGGCCGCGCACACGATGCCCGCGGCCAGCGCGGCCGCCGACCCCGGCTCGGTGAGGAAGCCGTTGCGCCCGGAGACGACCAGCTCCGACACCCCGCCCACGTCGGTAGAGACCACGGGCACCCCCGCCGCCAGCGCCTCCATCACCACCACGGGCAGCCCCTCGTAGTGGGAGGCGAGCACGAGCAGGTCGGCAGCGGCGACGAGCCGGCGGGCGTCGGGGACGGGCCCGACCACCCGGACGCGGTCCGCCAGCCCCCGGCGGAGCACGTCCCGCGCCGTCTCCTCCAGCAGCGGCCCGTCGCCCGCGAGGAGGAACAGCGCGTCCCGCCGCTCGGCGAGCACCTGCGCGGCGGCCTGCACCAGCATGCGGTGGTTCTTCTGCGGGCGGAAGTTCGCCACGCAGGCCACGAGCAGCGCGCCTCTCGGCACGCCGAACTCCTGCCGTACGGCCGCGGCCCGCGCCGCCCAGAACCGCTGGACCTCGACGTCCACGCCGTGCACGCGGGTCAGCAGGCGGCGCGCCCCCCGTACCGAGGGGGCCTCGGCCACCAGCGACGACACGGCGACCGTGCGGTCGTCGAACCGGCGGGTCAGCCGGTCGAGCAGCGCGACGGCCGCCGTGGCGACCCGGTCGAGCGGCCGCGTGGTCGGGCGGTGCGCGTAGTGCACGGTCGACACCAGCGCCGGCCGCCGGCGCGACAGCCGAACGGCGGGGCGCAGGACGATGGCCGGCAGCGGGGAGTGCAGGTTGACGACGTCGGGGGCGAGGCGGCGGACGGCGCGGACCAGCCGGGCGTAGACGAGCGCCCGCGAGCCGGACTGCACGTTCACCACCTGGATCCCGGCGTCGAGCAGCCGGTCGGCGAGCTGGTCGGTCGAGGCGCGCAGGCACACCACCGTGTAGGAGGCGTCCGCCCCGGGCGTGCGGCGGAGCCGCTCGACGAGGAGCGTCTCGACGCCGCCGACGTCGAGGGTCTTGACGACCTCGCAGACGCGTGGCCCGGTCATCGCCGGCTCCCGGCCGCCTGGAGCGCCCGCCGGTAGGTCTCCTCAACCCCGTCGGCCACCGCGGGCCAGCCGAGATCGGCGGCCGCGCGCCGGCCGAGGTCGCTCATCCGCCGCCGGGCCTCCTCGTCGTCGAGGACGGCGGCGAGCGCGGCGGCCAGCGCGGACGTCGACCCCGAGCGGAACGTGCGGTAGGCCGCGCGGTCGGCGACCACGAGGCCGCGCTCCCGCTCCGGCGGTCCGGCGTGCCGGTCGAGCTCGCGCAGGTCGAGGCCGCTCGACGCCACTCTGATCCGGGTCGGGTCGGAGCCCAGCCTGACCAGGTCGCGGGCCGTTCCCGAGCCGATCGCGATGTAGCCGTGGAGGCCGCGCAGCGAGCGCCGGGCGAACCGGGTGTGCCGCCGTGAGAGCGCCGCGTGGACCGTGAGGACCAGCGGGATCCCGAGCCGCCGGCACGCCGGCCCGAGGACGGCCGCCTCCACGTGGTCGCCGTGCAGGTGGACGAGGTCGGGGCGGCGGAGCCGGCGCAGCGTGCGGGACACCTCGGCCGCGAACGCGAGCACGTCCGACTTCACGGCGAGCAGCGGCGACAGCGGCGTCGGGCGCAGCGCGAGCGCGTCCGCGCCGGCGGGCACCGCCGTCCCCTTGCGGAACGCGAGCGTGACCTCGTGCCCGCGGCCGAGCTGCTCGCGGGTGAGGCACTCGACGTGCCGTTCCTTGCCGCCGGGCTCCGGCGGCACCCGGTAGCTCACGCGCAGGATCCTCATGGCGCTCCCGTTCTCTGGTGCCGTTCGGCGACGGCTCTGATGAAGCCGGCGTACCGGTCGAGCCCCGTCCCCAGGTCGTGCCGGGCCACCGCGACGGCCCTCCCCCGGGCGCCCATCTCGGCCGCCCGGGCCGGGTCGCTCAGGGTGGCCACCACGGCCCCGGCCCACAGGCGGGCGTCGTGGGGCGGCACCAGGCGGCCGGTCTCCGGAGTGACGATCTCGCGATGCGCCGGGATGTCGGTGCAGACCACGGGCAGCCCGGAGGCCATGCCCTCCAGCACGGCCCGGGGGTGCCCCTCCGACCACGACGGCTGGAGGAGGCACCGGGCCGAGGCGAGCAGGCCGGCCACGCGGGCGTGCGGGACGCGGCCCAGCAGGTCGACGTGGCGGCCGAGGCCCAGGGAGGCGACCAGGGCCTCCAGCCGGGGGCGGCCCGCGCCCTCCCCGGCGATGGCCAGCCGCGCGTCCGGCAGCTCCCGCAGGACCCGCGGCCAGGCCCGCAGCACGGTCGCGTGGTTCTTCACGTCCGCCAGCCCGCCGACCATGACGGCGTCCAGGGCGGGGGCGCCGCCCTCCCGCGGCCGGAACAGGCGGGTGTCGACCCGGCTGCCCACGACCGCGACGAGCCCCCTGCCCACGGCGCGACGGCCGCGCGGAGGCCATCGCTCACGACCCGGACGCCCGAGGCGCGCCGTACGGCCATCCGGGTCACCGCGCCGAGCGCGAGACGCTTGAGCGGCCCGCCGTACTCGGGGCCGGGCCGGACGATCTCACCCTGGACGTGGAAGATGTGGGGCACGGTCGCCCGGAGCGCCGAGCCCTCGACGACGAGGGCCGCGAGGGGGTTGCTCGACATGAGGACCTGCCGCTTGGCCGGCGCGATCCGGTCGAGCGTCCGCCGGGCCGCCAGGAGGTAGCCGAGGCGTCCGCGCGCCGCGACCCGGTGCAGCCGCACCGGGTGCAGGTCGACCAGGCCGGCATCGGCCGGGCCGGCCGGGACGACGAGGTCGTACCGTCCGCCCAGCCGTTCGGCGAGCCCCCGGCCCATCTCGATGTTCGGGTCGTCGGGCGCGACCGGGTTTGAGCCGACGACCGCCACGGACACCGGGATCACAGCAGGTCCCTGAGCATGCCGGCCACGCGCCGCGGCGTGTACTCGGCGACCGCCCGGGCGCGCAGTGCCGCGCCGAGCCCGTCGCGCTCGTCGTCCGGCAGCCCGATCACCGACTCCAGGTGGCGGATCAGCGCCGGCACGTCGCCCGCCCTCGCCACGTACGGGTAACCGGGGCCCACGACGTCGGCCGAACCGCCGGCGTCCGTCGCGACCACCGGCAGCGCGCAGGCCATCGCCTCCAGCAGCACGCGGGGGAAGCCCTCCTCCAGGCTCGGCATGAGCAGGCAGTCGGCCGCCGCGTACAGCCGGGGCAGGTCAGGGTTGGGCACCGCGCCCAGCAGGCGCATCCGCCCGCCGAGTGCGGCGTCGCGGGAGGCGCGCTCGACCTCGGGCCGGTCGGGGCCGTCGCCCACGACGACGAGCCGTACGGGCCGGCCCACCCGGGGCAGCAGGCCGGCCAGCAGCGGGCCGAGCAGCCGGGCGCCCTTGCGGTACGACAGGCGGTGGACGAACAGGACGACGAACTCGTCCTCGGGCCAGCCGAGGTCCGCCCTGACCTTGCTCCGTTCGCCGGCCGGGAGCGGCGCGAAGCGGTCGGCGTCCACGTCGTTGTAGAGCAGGGCCATCTTCCGCGGTGGCACGCCCCACTGCCGGGACATGTACGTCACCATCGACTCCGGGCCGGTCACGAACCGGTCCACGAAGCGCAGCAGCGCCCAGTTGAGCGCGGAGTCGAGGCGGTGGCCCGGCGAGCGCCGGCGCTCGGGCTGCACGACCTCGCTCATGCCGCTGCGCCACAGCAGCACGCGATGCCCATACAGGGGCCGGGTGAGGATGAGCACCGACAGGAACAGCCGGGAGTACCGCAGGAAGTAGGTGTCGTACCCGGCGGCCGAGCAGCGGCGGACGGCGCGGACCGTGCCGAGGACGCGGCCGAGCCTCCCGGCGCCGCCGACGCGCAGCAGCAGGCGGACGCCCTCCAACCGGGCGGGGGGCGTGCCCCGCTCGACGACGGCGGCGACGTCGACGGTCCGCCCGAGCGCGGCCAGCAGGGCCGGAATGTGAGCGAAATGCTCGGATTCGTCTTCGGAAAGATGTGGTACCACGTAGACCAGCGCGGATCGCGGCTCAGCCGTCACGCCCGAAACCCCTTCCGGGTGAAATGCCCGGCATTTCCTGAATACAACTGGACGATAGCGGAATGTAGCCACGCGTCACGGTAGGTGACGATCGTGTCGCGGCCCTACCGGGTCCGCCGGGCCACCCAGACGCAGCAGCGCCCCCAGTCGCGCAGCACGGGCAGGTAGTCCATGACCGCGAGCGGCTTGACGGCCCACGGCGGCACCCGCCACCCGGCGAACTTGATCAGCGTGTCCACGGTGTCGTAGAGCAGCACCCGGCGGACGTCGAAGCCGAGGCGGCCCAGGAGCCGGCTCATGCCCTCGGGGCTGAAGGCGAACTGGTAGAAGTCCCCGGACGGCTCGCCGGCGAACAGGTGCGGCCGCGAGCGCATCCACCGGTTGAAGCACGGGGTGACGACGATCGCGACTCCCCCGGGCCGCGGGACCCGGCGGGTCTCCTCAAGTATGGCCGCCGGCCCCTCCTCGAAGTGCTCGCACACGCCGGGCGAGTACACCGCGTCGAAGGCGCCGTCCTCGAATTCCAGCGCCCGCACGTCGCCCACGTGCCAGGCGATCGCGGGGAACCGGGCGTTGAGCCGTCCGACGGTCTCCGCCGACCAGTCCGGGCCCTCGGCGCGGTAGCCCCGCGCGTGCGCCGCGACCGTGAAATGGCCCATTCCGCAGCCCGCCTCCAGAACCCGGGCGCCGGGGCGGACGAATTTTCCGAACGTCCGCCGGAGATGGTGCGGCAGATGCCCTTTCAACTGGCGCCCGTACGACCATTCCCGGGCTTTCCACAGCTCGGTCCAGTAATTGACGTCGGCGGCGCGTGAATAATATTTGAGTCGCCGGCCGGTTTCCGCGTCGTCATCGAGCACGATTACGTTGCCGCTCATTCCCGCCCCCATCTGCGATTTCGTCGCCACGAAGTGAAGAAGATGCGCGCCGTGCCGCTCACGTTTCCGGGGGAGCCGGGAGGGTCGGCGCGAAACGGACCAGCCGGGCGGCCGCCCGCGAGCGGGTAGCCGTACCGCAGGAGGGCGAGGATCCGCTCCAGGTGCCTGCGCGGCCGGGCCGCGAAGTCCTCGTACCGGACGCGCGTGGCGGGCACGCCGAGGCCGGCGAAGGCCTCCAGCGCGAGGTTGTAGCCGCACCATTCGACGGCGCTGCGCAGCGGCCCCTGCCGCGGCATGAGCCGGTCGCCGTAGTCGGGGTTGGGCAGGCGCTTGGCCAGGGAGTGGCACACCCCCTGGCTGGCCCGCACGAGGTGGACGAGCCGCAGGTCGACGCCGGGAACCCGGCGGGCCAGGTACGCCGCCGCCGGCACCTTCGAGGAGTCGACGACGACGTCGCAGCCGCTCACCGTGCGGATCGCGCCGTAGAGCAGGCCCATGACCCCGCGTACGCGCGGAGCCTCGGCCCGAACCCGGGCACCGGCGCGGGCGCCGCGAGGGCCGGCAGGTAGCGGGTCCGGACGAGGCGCCGCTGCGTGCCGAGGACGCTCCCGAGGTCGACCCTGTCCCATCCCCCGAAAGCGGTGTCCCCCATACGCCGCCAGAAGTCACATTCGTGGAAAGGAACTCCACAGGCGCACTTCTCGTCGCGCCGCACGCCGTGGTCCCAGATGCGGCACAACTCGCCGACGGCGCAGAACCCGGGGACCGCGCCGAGTATCCGCGACATCAGCGTGCTCCCGCTGCGCCCGGTGCCGCCGATGAAGACCACGGATACCCCGCCCGCCATGAATCCCTCTTTCCGGTCCAGTCCGTGAACGGCGCCATTCGAATCCGCCGGCGTCGTGCCGGCCGAGCCAGATATACGCCGTATCCACGGGGATATCGCGGACCCGTTCCCGGCCCGCGCCGTTTCCGGGACGCGCTCCGGCGTGGACGATCACGGAGTGGTAGGCGGTTCGGAAATATTTCCCCGGCCTCCTCACGGCTCGCCGGGGGCGCTCCGGGAGCCGGGTTAGCTTCGCGGCGTGCAACGATTCCAGCCCGCGCCGGCGGACGACGGCTCGCGCGTCCGCGTGATGGAGGTCATCGCCCGCCTGAACGTCGGCGGCCCCGCCACCCAGGTGATGGGGCTGTATGAGGGCCTCGACCGCGACCGGTTCGACCACCGGCTCTACACGGGCGGGGTCGGCGAGGGCGAGTGCGACTCCCTCCGGCTGCGGGACGCGACGCTCGCCGTCCACGACGTCCCCGGGCTTTCGCGGTCGGTCCGCCCGTCCGACGACCTGCGGGCCCTGGTCTCACTGGTCGCCGCCGTACGGGAGTTCCGGCCGCACGTCGTGTACACCCGTACGACGAAGGCCGGCGTCCTCGGCCGGATCGCGGCCCGCGTCTCGGGCGTGCGGTGCGCGCGGGCCCACGTCTTCCACGGGCACCTGCTCCACGGGTACTTCACGGGGGCGAAGCGGGCGGTCTACGTGCGGACGGAGCGGCGGCTCGCGGCCCTGTCCCACCGGCTGGTGACGGTCGGCACGGCCGTCCGCGACGACCTGCTGCGCGAGGGGATCGGCCGGCCTGAGCAGTACACGGTGATCCCGCCGGGGGTGCCGGCGCGTCCGTGCCCCGACCCGGCCGCGGCGCGGCGCGACCTCGGGCTTCCGCCCGGCGTCCCGGTCGTCGCGTACGTCGGGCGGCTCACCGGCGTGAAGCGCCCGGACCGGCTCGCGGCGACGGCGGAGCTGGTGCTGCGGCGCCTCCCGGAGTGCCGCTTCGTGGTCTGCGGTGGTGGCGACCTGCGCGAGGACCTGGAACGGCGGACGGCCCGCCTCGGCGGCTCCGTCCGGCTGCTCGGCTGGCGGCAGGACGTGGAGACCGTCTACGCCGCGGCCGACGTGGTGCTGCTGACCTCCGACAACGAGGGGACGCCGCTCACGCTGGCCGAGGCCGGCATGGCGGGCAGGCCCGTGGTGTCCACCCGGGTGGGCAGCGTCGCGGAGGTCGTGCGGGACGGCGAGACCGGCCTGCTGGCCGCGACCGACCCCGCCGAGCTGGCCGCGCACACGGTCCGCCTGCTGACCGACCCCGCGCTGGCCCGGCGAATGGGTGAGGCCGGGCGGCGGTGGACGACCTCGGCGTACGGAGTGGACCGGCTGGTCGCCGACACCGAGGCCCTCTACCTGGACCTTCACCGTTCCCTGGGGGCCGTGCCGAGCGGCGAGCCGGCGACGCGATGAGAGTCCTCGTGACCGGCGGCGCCGGCTTCATCGGCGCGAACCTGTGCCGGGCGCTGACCGCCCGGCCCGAGATCGAGCACGTCACGGTGCCCGACGACCTGAGCCCCGGCAACGAGGCCAACCTCGACGGCGTCCCGGTGGACCTCGTCAAGGGCAGCGTCCTCGACGACGACCTGCTGGTGGCGCTGGTGCCCGAGGCCGCCTGCGTCGTCCACCTCGCGGCGCGGCCCTCGGTGCCGCGCTCGGTGCGCGACCCGCTCGGCTCCCACACCGTGAACGCGACGGGCACGCTGAGCGTGCTGGAGGCCTGCCGGCCCACCCGGCCGCACCTCGTCCTCGCCTCGTCGTCCTCCGTGTACGGCGACCACGACGAGCCCTGCAAGCACGAGGACCTGCCGGCCCGGCCGGCGAGCCCGCACGGCGCCGCCAAGCCGGCCGCCGAGGCGTACGCCCTGGCCTACGCGCGCAGGCCGCTGACCGTGGTGTGGATGGTCCTGATCACCAACTCCTTCAACCTGCTCGACAACATGGACGGCGCGCTCGGGGCCACCGCCGCGGCCGGCGCCGGGTTCCTCGCCGCCACCGCGTTCGCCACCGGGCGGCCGGGCACCGGACTGCTGCTGTCGGCGCTCGGCTGCGCCGCGCTGGGCTTCCTGCCGCGCAACTGGGCGCCGGCGAAGATCTTCATGGGCGACGCCGGGTCACTGTTCATCGGCTTCCTGCTCGCCGGGTCGGCGGCCCTGCTGTGCGCGGGATGGGGGCCCGCCGGCGCCGCCGGGGGGCTGCTGCTGCCGACCCTCGTCGCGACCGTGGACACCTGCGTCGTCCTGCTGGCCAGGCGGCGGGAGGGCCGGCCGCTCCTCAGCGGCGGACTGGACCACGTCTCCCACCGGCTGCGGGGCCTGGGGCTGAGCACCCGGCTCACCGCGCTCGCGCTGGCGGCCGCGGCGGCCGCCTCAGGGGCGGTGGAACTGCTGGCGGCCCTCGCCCGGATCCCGGCGCTCCCGGCGCTCGCCGCCGCGGCCGCCGCGGCCGCGCTCTCCGTCGTCCTGGCGCTGGCGGCGCCCGTCCGTACGCCGGGGGGACGGCCCCGCCCGGCGCGAATCCGCGAAAGGCGGCCCTGACCCCGTGGACCTGCTCTACTGCATCAGACTCGTCCGGAGGAACTGGAAGCTGGTTCCCTTCATGCTCGCCCTTGCGGTCGGCGCCGCGTCGGTCGTCACCGCCCGCACGCCCCCCACCTACGCGGCCACGGTCGCCATGCTGGTGTCCGCGCACGACGCCGACCCCAGCACCGCGACGGCCTACCAGGCCGTCCTGCTCTCGCAGCAGCGGGTGAAGTCGTACGCCGCCCTGCTGACCAGCCGGAAGGTCCTCGGGACGATGGCGACCGGCGACGGGCTGCGGAACCTGCGCGACAACGTCACCGCCGAGGCCGTGCCCGACACGGTGATCCTTCAGGCCACGGTCACCGACCGCGACCCCGGCAGGGCCGCCCGGCTGGCCAACACGCTCGCGAGCCGGTTCGCCCGGCTGGTCGACCAGATCGAGCGGCCGGACCCGCGCAGCCCGGCGACCACCTCCGTCACCGTGATCGACCCGGCCGACGTCCCGGACCGGCCGGTCTCCCCGCGGCCCCTGCTCAACCTCGGCCTCGCCATGGTGATCGCGCTGCTGCTCAGCGCTGCCTTGGCCGTCCTGCGCGACCTGCTCGACACGACCGTGAAGACCAGGGAGGCGCTGCAGGAGCTGTCGCACGGCCCCACGCTCGGGATCATCGGCTTCGAGCGGGACGCGGCGCGGCAGCCGCTGATAGTGCGCCGGGGCCTGCCCTCCACGCGTGCCGAGGCGTTCCGCGGGCTGCGGACGAGCCTGCAGTTCATCGGGGTGGACCGGCAGCCCCGCTCGCTGCTGGTCACGAGCTGCCTGCCGGGCGAGGGCAAGACCTCGGTCGCGGCCAATCTCGCGATCACGCTCGCCCAGGCAGGCTGGCGGGTGCTGCTCGTGGACGCCGACCTGCGCCGTCCCAGCGTCCACGCCTACCTGGGCATCGAGGGCTCGACCGGGCTGACCGACGTGCTGATCGGCGCGGCCGCCCTGGAGGAGGCCACCCAGCAGTGGGGACGCCCCGGCCTGTCGGTGCTGCCCAGCGGCCGGCTCCCCTCGAACCCCAGCGAGCTGCTCGGCTCCCGGACCATGCGGACGCTGATGGAGCGCCTCACCGCCGTCCACGACATAGTGATCATCGACACTCCGCCGCTGCTGCCCGTCACCGACGCGACCGCGCTGGCCGCCACCTGCGACGGGGTCCTGTTCGTCGCCCGGTACGGCAGAACCCGGCGGGAGAACGTCGCCAGGGCCGCCCAGTTGCTCGCGTCCGTCAACGCCCGTCTGGTCGGGACGGTCCTGAACTGCGTTCCGTCCAGGGCGACCAGGGCCGGATACGATCCCGCCACCGGGTACGGCGCGGATCTGGACGACCGGCAGCGGGCGACGCTGGTGGGCACGTGACCCCGTGAGCCAGCAGGGCGAGCGGCGCGGCCAGGGCCTCCTGAACGCGCCGCAGCGTCGCCCGGTGGGCCCGCGGCGGCCGGCCGTACGGGTCGTCCAGGTCCCACCCGGGCACGTGGACGAGCCCGCGCAGGGCCGCCGCCTCCGCGACGAGCGCGGCCGCCCTCCGTACGGGGTCGGCGTGGCCGGCGACCGCCTCGGCCGGCACGGCGGCGGCCAGCGCCCCGAACTCGGTGAGGGTGAACGCCCGGGCGGCCGTCCCGGGCGCCTGGGCGGCGGCGAAGGCCCGGTGGGGACGGGCCGCCGCCACGACCAGGT
>NZ_KI866524.1:615857-617763 GCF_000511135.2 Microbispora sp. ATCC PTA-5024
AGGTCGGCCGCGCGGACCAGCTCGGGCGTCAGCGGCCGCGACGCGAAGCCGCTCGCCGGGACGCCGGCCTCGGCCAGCGCCCGCGCCGTCTCCGCGGCCACCGGGAGGCCGTGACGCGCGTGGGTGCCGGCGCTCTCCACCTCCAGGCCCGGCAGGCCCGCGAGCGCCGTCGCGGCCACCCGCTCCGCCATGGCCGACCGGCAGATGTTCGCCGTGCAGACGAACAGGACGCGGAACCGGGCGGGCGCGGGCGATGCCTCCATGAGGGGAGACGCTAGACGGCGACCCCCGGCCGCCGGGGGCGCGGCACGCGCGGGTTGACCCTTTCCACACCCGGCCGCGCCGGGCAGGGCCGGGCTCTACGCGGGACAGTTCCCGGCGTCGTCGGAGACCGTCGTCCGCTGCGGCCGGCCGAGCGGCTGCACGGGGTCAGGGGCGGCCGCGACGACGCGGGTTCCATGAGGTCGAGCCGCACGGTCCTGGTCTGCCGGGGGGCGAACTCCAGCAGCAGCGAGTAGACCGGGTGGGACCGCTCGGTCTCGGTGATCATCCGTACGGGCTTTCCGTCGAGCCGGGCCGCCCGCAGCCGCGCCCCCACCCCCGCGTACAGGGAGACCCACGACAGGTTCGACCCGGCGACGGGCGGCCGCCCGGGCGAGTCGAGCCTGCCGGTCACATAGCTCGGCAGCGGCTCGGGGGGCACGTCGTTGGTGAGCCGGAAGGTCACGGTCGACGCCCGCGTCCCTCCACGGCAGGGCCCGAGCGTGTAGTCGAGCGATCGGCCGAGGTAGTAGTCGAGCTTCCCGCCGGCCGAGTTGTTGACGACCAGCCCGGCGTACGGCCCGGGCTCCGGCGCGAGGACCCCGGCGAGGGGCGCGGCGGACAGGCGCCGCTCCTCGTCGCCGCGGCGGCTCCAGACCTGGATCCGGCGCTCGCCTGCCAGGCCGGCCAGGACGGGCAGCACGCGCAGGGAGTCGGCCGGGGCCCGGGACAGCGCCCGGCTGACGGCCCCCGCGATCGCGATGAGGAAGCGCTTGCGGGCGACCGGGTCGGCGTAGCGGGCGTAGGCGGTCCGCTCGGTCAGGTCGACCACGTTGTCCGCGGTCACCCGCTGCCCGCCGGGGGCCGTGACCGGGCCGATCAGCGCCAGCAGCCGCGACAGGCCCACCGGGTCGACGGCCACCGCGCCGTCCAGCCGCCGGCCCTTCTGCCGCTCCCACAGCCCCGTCCGGTCCGGGCGGCGTACGGGAAGTGCGGGGACAGGTTCGAGATGGACAGCAGCCGCAGCGCGTCGGGTCCGTACCGCTCCCGATAGGCCGTGCCGAAGTCGGCCACGGGACGGGGGTTGAGCCCCAGGCCGTTGTCGGCCGACAGGCCGGTGACGCTCAGCCTGCCGCGGTCGGCCTTCAGCACGCCGAAGGCGCCGACCAGCCCGCCGGTCCCCCGGGCCTCGGCGTTCGTCTGGAAGGCGAGGAAGTAGCGGCGCGTGCCGTCCAGGCCGAGCATGGGCGGGAGCACGGCGGCCGCCGTGGCCGCGGCCGACAGCGTCGAGCGCAGGTCGCCCACCTGGGCGAGGAACCCCGCGCGGGCGTGGTCCAGCGTCTCCAGTCCGGTACGGCCGGGGTGGCGGCGAGGCGGCCGGCGGTGCCGGCGACCCGGGCGGCGGCCCGGTCGAGGACGGGGGACGCGCCGCGCAGGCCGGCGAGCAGGCCGCGCGCGTCGTACAGGGAGGCGCCGCGGGCCGCGAGCAGCGGCATACCGGCCCTGGTGACGTCGCCGAGGACCTCGGTGATCTCGGCCGCGCCCACGGTGAGGCCGCGGACGGTCCGGGCGGCGTCCCCCACCAGGGGGGCGTGGGCGGCGAGCCGCCAGGCCGGGCCGTCCGTCAGCCGGGCGGCCTTGGCCG
>NZ_KI866524.1:617783-625225 GCF_000511135.2 Microbispora sp. ATCC PTA-5024
GCTGCCCGTCAGCGGTCACCGAGCGACCGGCGGCGGCGCGCGGCGCGGCTCACGATGAGCCCGAGGAGCATCAGCGCCCCGGCCGCCCCCGCGAGGGCCGCGATCGGCGCTCCGGTGTACGGCAGGCCGCCCTGCTGCTGCGCGGAGCCGCCCTGCTGCTGCGCGGAGCCGCCCTGGACGGCTGCGACGGGGGGGACACCTCCCCCTGCTCGTCCGCCGCCTCGTCGTCGGCGTCGTACGCCTCGTCCTCGGCGCCCTCGGTGTCCTCGTCCCCGGTGGTCTTCTCGTTCTCGGCCCCGGCCTGGACGGTGGTCTCGCCCTGGGCAGGCGCCTGCGCGGTCGGCTGCTCCTCGGGCGTCTCCTGCCCCACCGCGAGCGCGACGTTCTCGCGGGAGTCGTGGTTGGAGTAGTAGCCGACGTTCTCCGCGCCGGCGACGTCGTCGGACCGTCCGGTCGCCTCGTCGTCCGCCCGGTGGGACCTGTCGTCGCCGGAGGCGTCCGAGTGGCCGGAGTCCTCGGAGACGTCCGGCCGCCTCCCCTCGCCCGGGCGGGTGACGACGTCGCTTCGGTGCGTGTTCCCGGCGGCGTCCCTGGCCACGACGTAGTACGACACCGTCTCGCCGGACGGCCGGTAGTCGGTGTAGGTGAGCTGGTCGGCGCCGACCGTCGCCAGCAGCCGGGACGGCGAGGCGGCCACGTAGACGTCGTACGCCGCGACGCCGACGTTGTCCGTGGCGGGCGTCCAGCTGAGCAGGATCTGTCCCGCCGCGGGTTCTGTCAGGGTCAGGACCGGCCCGTTGGGAGCCTCGCGGTCCACCGGGGTGGGCGGGTACGGCTGCCCCGGCACGATCGACGCGACCGCCGGCGGGCCCGCCGCCAGGGCCGCCCCCGCCGGGCCGAACGATCACGCGCGAGGGCGCCCGGTCTGCCTTCGGGGCGGAGACGGCCGTATTCGCCCAGCACAGAGCCGATGCGCGCCACGATCTCGCCACGGTTCGCCGAACGGACGGATTCCGCGGGCACCATTCACGCGCACCAGATCCGACAAATCCAGAAATGTCGAGGATTTCGCGACGGTATTCAACCGCGACGGAAAGGGAAGTTGAACGGATCGCCGGTGTGAACGGCGGCCCGCGAGGCACGGACAGGACCCGGCCCGCAAGGGGATCGGCCTCGTGCTCGTGCTGTTCTGCGCCTACCTGCTGTGGGGCACCGGCGCGTACACCGAGCGGCACCAGCGCGTCCTCCAGCGGCGGCTGCTCGCCGCGCCCGCGCCCGGCCCGGCGCCGACCGGCCTCGGGCCGGTGCACCTGGGCGGGGCGGTCGCCCTCATCCGGATCCCCCGGTTCGGCGGCGACTACCGCTTCGCGATCGTCGAGGGCGTCGACGCCGAGCGGCTGCGCGAGGGCCCGGGACACTATCCCGGCACCGCGCTGCCCGGGCACGTCGGAAACTTCGTGGTCTCCGGCCACCGCACGACCTACGGCGCGCCGTTCAACCGGCTCGCGGAGCTCCGGCGGGGCGACCCGATCCTGATCGACACCGCCGCGGCCCGCTACACCTACCGGGTGACGTCCTCCGAGGTCGTCGACCCGTGGGACCTCGGCGTGGTCGCCGCGGTGCCCGGCCGGCCGGGAGCGCGGCCGGCCCGCGCGCTGATCACGCTGACGACGTGCAACCCCGAATTCTCGGCGCGGCAACGGCTGGTGATCCACGGTGAGCTGGACTCCACGCGGCGCCGGGAGAGCTGACGTGAGGTGACCGTGTACGGCTGGATGTGGCGGCGCCTTCCCGGCGGCCCGGTGGTCAGGGCGGCGCTGGCCGCCGTTCTGGTGATCCTCGCGGCCGGGCTCCTGTGGTACGTCGCGTTCCCCCGGCTGGATGCGTGGGTCGACGGGGAGGCCGGGGCGGAACGGCTCGGCCCGGCGTGCGCCCGCTGACGCGGAGACCCCGTCCTGTGGTCCCCGGCGATCCTTCCCAGGCGCGGGAAACGAGGTCGCCCGCGGGTACGGCTGTCGCCCGGACGCCCGGCTTGCTGTACTGGAGTCATGGCAAGCCACCTCATCCAGGGTCGCCGGGTCGAGACGCCGGTCCGGGTGCGTGACGCGTCGATGGGCGCGGCCATGTATCTCGTCCGGGCGGACGCCGCCCGGGCGGTCCTCGCGTACTCGGGGATGGACGTGACCGAGGTGCTGCCCGGCAAGGCCGTCTGCACGCTGGTCTTCGTCCGCTACCGCGACTCCGACCTCGGCGGCTACGGCGAGTTCGGGGTCGGCTTCCTCGTCCGGCCGCCCGGGGCCGGGCCGGCGCCGCGGAGGAGTCCGCTGGCCGGCCTGAAGGACGTGCGCCGGTCGGGCTCGGGGGTCTTCGTCCACTGGCTGCCGGTCGACCAGGGGTTCACGCTGGAGGCGGGGCGCGACATCTGGGGGTTCCCGAAGGAGCTGGCCGACATCGACGTGCGGCTGGCCACCCCCTACAAGCGGTGCGTCCTGCGCAAGGACGGGCGGCTCGTCATCGACCTGCTGATCCGGCCCGGGATCCCGCTCGGCTCGCCGCCGCTGCCGGGCGGCGCGGCGCCCGACGCGTACACCCGCCTGGAGGGCCTGACCCGGCGCGTCCCGTGGACGGCCCGGCCGCGCGGGGTCCGCTGGCGGCCGGGCGGAGCGCTGATCCGGCTGGGCAACCACCCGGTGGCCAAGGAGCTCAGCGAGCTGGGACTGCCCAAACGCGCCCTCATGACGGCCACGGCCGGGCACCTGGCCATGGCGTTCGAGGAGGCCGAGGAGGTTCGCGAGGCGTGACGGCGCGTGCGCGGGTCAGACGATGGGCGGGCGGCCGAGGCGGAGCATGCGCCAGGCGGTGCGCCAGGCCATCGGGCGGCGCTCGCCGGCCGGCTCGCGCAGTCCCTCTCCGAACCCCCGGAACCACGCCCTGAGCGCGGGCTTCGACCGCTCCCGGGCGAGCGTGAGCACGACCCAGTTGAGCAGGTACAGCACGGCGAGGGGCCAGGGCAGGTTGCGGCGGGCCAGCCACACCCGGTTGCGGGCGTTGAGCCGGTAGAAGTCCGAGTGCCGGGTCGGCAGCACCAGCGGGTGGTACATGACGGTCTCGGCGTCGTACTCGATGCGGTAGCCCTCGCCGAGCAGCCGCCAGGCCAGGTCGGTCTCCTCGTGGGCGTAGAAGAAACGCTCGGGCAGGCCGCCGACCTGCAGGAACGCGGACTTGCGGATCGCGCAGGCGCCGCCGAGGAACGTCGTGACCGGCGACGAGCGCTCGGGGTCGCCGGCGCGCAGACGCGGCACGTGCCGGCGCTGCACCGAGCCGCCCTCGGGGTCCATGACCCGGAAGGAGATCACGGCCAGGTCGGGCTCGTGGGCGAACCGGTCGCGCACATGGGCGGCCACCTTGGGGTTGGCGTACCAGCCGTCGTCGTCCAGGAAGAGCACGATGTCGCCGGAGCACTCCTGGACGCCCCGGTTACGCCCCTCGGGGATGCCGGCGTTGTGCGAGAGCCGTACGGTCTTGACCGCGGCGGCGGACCCGGGCAGCGGCCGGACGCTGAGCTCGGGGACGTCGGCCCCGTTGCCCACGATCACGACCTCGACGTCGCCGTCGGTCTGCGTCAGGGCCGACTCCACGGCCCGGTCGAGCTCGGCGATCCTGTTGCCCATGGTGAGGATGACACATGAAATCTTCACCGCGTCACGGCCCTCGACCTTGGGCGGACTACACACGATTTCATGATCACCGAGTCTGTGTGGCCGGGCAATCCGGGATCTGCCTGGTTTACTGCGAAATAAGAGTATCGGAACTGCCAACGAACCCCCACCCAACCGCACGTGTACGAGGCATCCGCATACTGCCCCAGAACGCTCGGACTAACTCGTACACGCACGGTCATGAGAGCCGCCGGGACGCCAGGATGCTCACCAGGTGCAGGAGGAGCTGGACGACCGCGACGATCGCGCACGCGACCACCAGGACGCGCGTGGCGGGGAACCACAGGTCGAGGACGGCCGCGACCACCACGATCAGCGACAGCTCGACGGCCTGGATCAGCCGGTGGAAGCGCAGCGCGCCGACGACCCGGCGGGCGAGCGCGACCCGGCTTGAGGTGAACTGCCCGGCCGACGCCTCGGTGGCGGCGACGAGCCCCGAGCGGGCGCGGGCCACGTCGACCAGGTCGGTCTCCGACTTGATCAGGATGGCGCCGAGGGCCGCGGCGAAGCCGAGGACGGTGTACCAGTCGGGCAGCACCGCGGACGCCCGGAAGCCCAGCCCGATGAGCAGCGCCGCCTCGGCGAAGTAGTGCCCGACCCGGTCGAGGTAGACGCCCGTGATCGAGGTGCGGCCGGTCCAGCGGGCCAGCTCGCCGTCCGAGCAGTCGAGCAGCAGGTAGATCTGGATGAGCAGGGCCGCGGCGACGGCCGCCGCGATCCCCGGCAGGGCGAGGACCGCCCCCGCCCCGATCCCGCAGAGGATCATCAGGCCGGTGACCTGGTTGGGGCTGATGGGCGTCTTGGCCAGCAGCCAGGTGGCGTAGATGGACAGCCGCCGCATGTAGAGCAGGCCGGCCCAGTGCTCGCCGCTGCGGCGGTCCATGGTGGTCTGCGGCTGCGCGACCGCGCGGAGTTCAGCGACCGACGGCGCCGACATAGTCCTCAACCTTCGCCCTGACCTCGGACTCCGACAGCCGGAGGTGCTCAAGGATGGTGTACCGGCCGGGACGCGTGCTCGGGGCGAGCATCACGGCCTCGGCGAACTGCTCGGCCGTGAGCCCGACGTCGCCCGGGACCACCGGCAGGCCGTGCCGCCGCAGGCAGCCGGCGACCTCGTCGAGGCGCCGGGCGTCCCGCCGGAGGAAAAAGCAGAACGCGGCGCCGATCCCGGCGAGCTCGCCGTGATTGGACGTTCCGGGGAAAAGCTGGTCCACGGCATGAAGGATCTCATGATCGCCGCCACTCGCCGGACGGCTTGACCCAGCGATGACCATCGAAAGCCCCGAAAGGATCAGCGACTCGGCCAGAACGGTCAGGAAGGCGTCCGACTCGATCGAGTCGCGACGCCCCAGGACGGCCTCGGCGGCGGTGCGGGCCATCGAGACGGCCAGCCCGTCGATCGGCTCGCCCCGCTCGACCGCGCCGAGCTGCCAGTCGTCGATGGCCGACAGGTTGCTGATCACGTCGCCGATCCCGGCCCGTACGAGCGAGGGCGGCGCGTCGTGGACGAACTCCAGGTCGACCATGATGGCCAGCGGCATCGGCACGCCGAACGACCCCTTGCCGCCCTCGTGGACGAGCGAGGCGACCGGCGAGCAGATGCCGTCGTGGGAGAGGTTCGTGGCGACGGCGACCATGGGGATGCCGGCCAGCGAGGCGGCGTACTTGGTCGCGTCGATCGTCCTGCCGCCGCCGACCCCGATCACGGCCTCGTAGTTGCCCTTGCGCAGGTCGGCGCCGAGCGAGACGGCCGCGTCGACCGTGCCGTCGGGCACCCGGAAGACCTTGGCCTCGCCCAGCGAGGGGGCGATGACCTCGGCGATGCGGTCGCCCTGGCCGACGCCGACCGCGACCGCGACCCGGCCCGACGTGGCCACGCGGCTGTCGGCGAGCAGCGAACCGAGCTGCGCGATGGCGCCCCGCCGGACCTCCATCGTGAGGGGGGCGGGGAGCATCCTTGCCAGGATCGGCATCAGACCTCCTCAGGCACGGGCCGGCGGGCCGGCGGCGTGATCAGTAGCGGCATGCGATCTCACGGGCCCTCGCGAGGTCGTCGTGGTTGTCCACCTCGACCCACTCGACCTTGCCGATCGGCGCGACCGCGATCTTCTCGCCGCGCGCGACCATCTCCTGGTAGCCGTCCTCGTAGTAGAGCTGCGGGTCGCGCTCGAACGTCGCCTTGAGGGCGTCGGCCAGCCGCTCGGCCGCGCCGGGACGGATCAGGGTGGCGCCGATGTACTCGCCGTACGCCTCGGCGGGGTCCATGAGCTTGGTGATCCGCCGGAGGTGGCCGTCCTCGAGCGTGACCTTCATCTCCTCGTCGGCGAGCGTCTTCACGTCGTCCACGGCGAGGAGGACGTCGGCCGCGTCGTCCGACGACAGCAGGGTGCGCTCGACCGACACGGGGTGGACCGTGTCGCCGTTCACGAGCAGCGCGCCCTGCTCGAAGTAGTCGCGGGCGCACCAGAGCGAGTAGGCGTTGTTCCACTCCTCGGCCTTGTCGTTGTGGACCAGCGTCAGGCGGACGCCGTGGCGGCGCTCCAGGTCGGCCTGGCGGTCGCGCACGGCCTGCGCCTGGTAGCCCACGACGACGACCACGTCACGGAGGTCGACCTCGGCGAGGTTGCGCAGGGCGATGTCGAGGATCGTGGTCTCACCGTCGACGGGCACCAGCGCCTTCGGCAGCGTGTCGGTGTACGGCCGCAGGCGACGTCCGGCTCCGGCGGCCAGCACCATTCCGAGCAATTTCCCGCACTCCTTGAGGTCGAGCGTCAGACAGTAACCTCAAAGGTTAGTTGGGTTCTGGCCCATCTTGGGTAATCCGGTGTTGGTCTGGCGTTAATCCTGCGCGGCCGCGTCGATCACCTCGCCCGCCGCGCGGGGCGCGGCCAGCCAGCAGGTGAGGCTTTCCCAGCCGAACAGCCCCCACAGATAGGCCGCGAGCAGGACGAACACCGCGGGCACCAGGCCCAGCAGGCCGCCGATGGCGACGACCAGCATGCGGCCGTCCCAGCCGAGCCCGGCGGCGGCCAGCCACGGCGGCGGGTAGACGTGCTGGCGGATCCGGTAGACGGTGTCGTAGTGGTGGAAGGCCATCGCCCCGAGGAGGGCGATGATCAGCACGGGCCACACCGAGCGGGCGAAGCCGACGGCCGCGATGAAGCCGTACTCCGTGATCCGCAGGATCGGCGGCACGAGCCAGTCGAGGCGGCCGTCGTGCCGGTGGGAGCTGCCCGCCCCGGCGAGCAGCAGCACCACGGCGGGGCCGAACACGGCGAAGTCGTCCGCGCCCGCCACGCCCAGCAGGAGCAGGATCCCGGTCACGAACGCGCCGGCGAGCGCCGGGGGCAGCGGGGGGATCTGCCCGGCGACCAGCAGGCCCATGGCCTTGGAGAGCGTCCCGTCGTCGCGGTAGGCGACGACCACGCTGCGCGGGACGGGGGTCATGTGCACGGAGATCACGCGAAGGACCTCGCGATCCGGCCGGCGGCCGTGTAGACGAGGGCGACGAGGCCCCAGGACAGCAGCGCGACGAACGTCACCCGCGCGTCGAACAGGGCCGCCGTGACGGCGATGAGCGCCATCCGCTCCCCGATCGGCAGGACGATCGCCTTCTTCACCCAGTAGGCGGCGCCCCGATCGAGCCGCCGGGACAGGGCGAGGACGGCGCCGGCGCCGGAGGCCCCGCCGGACGCCGGCGCGGACGCCGCGTCCCAGGGGACG
>NZ_KI866524.1:625260-628661 GCF_000511135.2 Microbispora sp. ATCC PTA-5024
GGTGGCCGCGGCCGCGGCGCGGGCCTCGGCCACCTGGCCGGCGTAGGAGAAGTCGACCATGTGCCGGATCGTCTGCAGCAGCATCGTCGCCACCGCGAGGGGCCACACGTCGTGCGGGCCGGCCGCAGCGGCCCCGGCGGCCAGCCCGGCGTAGACCACGTACTCCTTGAGCCGGTCGCACATGGCGTCGAGCCACCCGCCGAGCTGCGAGAACGCGCGCGTGTACCGGGCGAGCTGGCCGTCCACGCAGTCGAGCACGAACGACAGGTAGAGCGCGGCGGCCCCCACGAGCATCGCGGGCCGGTGGCCGTCGGAGAACCAGATGGCCGCGATGGCCGCCATGCCCACCGAGACGCCGGTGACCGCGTTGGGCGTGAGGTTCAGCCGGGCGGCCAGCCGGACGACGTGGCGCGACCACGAGCTCACGCAGAAGGTCGCGAACAGGCCGTCGCCCGTCTTGATGGCCGCGTCGAGCCGCGCCTCGGGCTCGTCCACCCGGGCGAGCTCGGCCACGGCCTCCTCCGCAGCGGCCTGCCCGGCGACGCGCGAGCAGTGCAGGGAGCGCAGCGGGACGGCGTGGACCGGTACCCCGGCGCGCACGAGCCCGGTGAGCAGCAGGTCGGTCACCTCCGCGTCGCTCACCCGGCCGAGCCGGCGGCGCTGCGCCAGGTCGGCCAGCTCCTCGGCGACGTCGGCGAAGCCCGCGAGGTGGGCCTCCCCCACCTGCAGGACGCCCCGGAACGTGCCGTTGGGCCACTCGACCTCGTGGAAGGAGTTGCCGGCCGACACCACGCGGCCCCACTCGGTGCGTACGGGCGGGCGGAGCGGGGAGGGGTCGCCGTTGCCGACGACGGCGCCGGTGGGCCGCGAGGGGTGCTCCAGCAGCCCGGCCAGCGCCTCAGTGTGCGCCACGACGTCGGCCGCGAGGACGGCGACGGGCGAGGTGGCCGCCCTGGCCACCTTGGCGACGACGCGCAGGTCCTCGGCGAGGCCGTCGCTGGTGGCGGCCAGGTGCCGCATGCCGTCCACCGTGGGGAGCCCGGGGGCGCGGCCGGGAGGGCCGTCGGGCCAGGCGCCGTACCCGCCGGAGGAGGCGTCGCCGCGCGTCACCACGTGCACCTCCCGGACGGGGAGCGTGACGAGCTGGGCGGTGAGGCGCTCCAGGAGCGTGCCGCCGGCGCACGGCAGCCCCGCGGCGGGCGAGGTCGCGAGGACCACCGCCACCGTGTCGGTTTCCCGCACTGTTTCGTGCACTGTGCCGGGCTTGCTCGGATCCGCCCCCATGAAAAACCCGCTTCACGTCGACCACGCGGTGCTCACCTCGCAAAGTAATCGAGTGATCACTAGGTGGCAATCACCTTCACCGGCTGCCCGCACGGGTATGGTCTGACGCGGGGAGGAGATCATGATCGCGGAATCGCGTCTGCGCAGGGTAGGGGTGGTGCTCGCCGGCGGGGTCGGCCAGCGGGTCGGCCTCAACACGCCGAAGCAGCTGCTGAAGATCGCCGGGAAGACGATCCTGGAGCACACGATCGACGTGTTCGACGGGCATCCGGAGATCGACGAGGTGATCGTGCTGATGGTGCCCGGCTTCGTCGCGGAGGCCGAGGAACTGGTGCGCCGCAACGGCTACACCAAGGTCAGCCAGATCATCGAGGGGGGCGCGACCCGCACGGAGACCACCTGGCGCGCGCTGCGGGCCCTGGGCGACCGGGAGTGCGACGTGCTCCTCCACGACGCCGTGCGGCCGCTGGTCGAGCCCCGGATCATCAGCGAGTGCGTCGCCGCGCTCGACCGGTACGAGGCCGTCGAGGTGGCGATCCCGTCGTCCGACACGATCGTGGTGGCGGCTCCCGGGCCGCGCGGCGACATCATCAGGGACATCCCCGACCGCTCGCGGCTGCGGCGCGGGCAGACCCCGCAGTGCTTCCGGCTGTCGGTGATCAGGGCGGCGTACGAGCGGGCCTTCGCCGACCCCGGGTTCGCCTCGCTGCCCACGACCGACGACTGCGGCGTCGTGCTGCGCTACCTGCCCGACGTGCCGATCTACATCGTGCCGGGCAGCGAGCAGAACATGAAGGTCACCCACCCCGTCGACGTGTACATCGCCGACAAGCTCTTCCAGCTCGGCGCGAGCGCCGCGCCCGCGCTCGGCGACGAAGGCTACCGCGCCGGTCTCGCGGGCCGCACGCTCGTGGTCTTCGGCGGCAGCTACGGCATCGGGGCCGACGTCGTCGCGCTGGCCGCGCGGCACGGCGCGAGCGTCCACTCGTTCTCCCGCAGCCTGAACGGGGTGCGGGTGGAGGACGTGGCCGCGGTCGAGGACGCGCTCGCCCGCGTGTACGCCGAGACCGGCCGGATCGACTACGTCGTCAACACGGCGGCCGTGCTCCACATGGGCAAGCTCGGCGAGGCCGGGCACCACACGATCGAGGAGACGATCGGGGTCAACTACCTCGGCCCGGTCAACATCGCCCGCGCGTCCATCAAGTACCTCATCGAGAC
The DNA here is from genome assembly GCF_000511135.2 of Microbispora sp. ATCC PTA-5024. Taxonomy (NCBI): domain Bacteria; kingdom Bacillati; phylum Actinomycetota; class Actinomycetes; order Streptosporangiales; family Streptosporangiaceae; genus Microbispora; species Microbispora sp. ATCC PTA-5024. The sequence continues at coordinate 627,766 of NZ_KI866524.1, forward strand.
CCGCGGCCACCTGCTGCTGTACACCTCCTCGTCGTACACGCGCGGCCGCGCCGACTACAGCCTCTACTCCTCCACCAAGGCGGCCGTCGTCAACCTCACCCAGGCCCTCGCGGACGAGTGGGCCTGCCACGGGGTGCGCGTCAACTGCGTGAACCCCGAGCGCACCGCGACCCCCATGCGGCTGCGCGCCTTCGGCGACGAGCCCGCCTCGACGCTGCTGTCCCCCTCGGCCGTCGCCCGTACCAGCCTGGACGTCCTGCTGTCCCGCCTCACGGGGCAGGTCGTGGACGTCCGGCTGACCCGCTGACCGAACGATCGCGCGGCCCGGGCCGCGACACATGGGGGGAACGATGAGGGGGCGAAAAGGCCTGCTCACCGCACTGCTGCTCGCGTCGTGCGCGGCTCTGCTCGCGGCCGCGCTGTGGCCCGCGCCGTGGGCCTTCGCGGTCCTCGTGCCGCTGTCGTACGCCGGGGAGGCGGCGCTGCCCGGGAGGGCGGCCGACGCGCTCGGCAGGGCGCACCTGAGCGCCACCGTGCGGTTCATGACGCGGGAGACGGCCGCGGTCCTGCTGCTGGCGCGGTCGGCGCCCGGGCGTCCGTGGGCGTACGCGCTGCTGGCGGCCGGGATGTTCGCGTTCCATCTCGGGCGGGCGGCGCAGACGTGGCTCGCCCTGTTCGTCGACCGCTGCCACAACCAGCGGCCGGTGACCACCCGCAACCTCGGCCTGCCGTCGCTGCGGATCCCTCCCGCGCCGCCGAGGGCGCTGCTCGTCTGGCGGGGCACCCGGCTGCTCTACCTCGACGTGCTGCCGGTCGGGCTCGCCGCGTCCGGCGCCGTGGCCGGGTGGGGGTGGGCCGGGGCCGCCGGGGCCGGGGCCGCCCTGGCGGCCGAGGGC
>NZ_KI866524.1:628822-673783 GCF_000511135.2 Microbispora sp. ATCC PTA-5024
CGCCGGGGCCGGGGCCGCCCTGGCGGCCGAGGGCGCGGCCGTGCTCGCGCTGCTGGTCCACGCCCGGCGCGCCGCCCACCTGCGCGACCGGAGCAGGGTGCTCGCGGCCGTCGACGACGAGGTCCGCGCGTACCGGCCGGAGGTGCTGCTCTACTTCTCCGGCCCGGCGAGCGCCGTCTACCAGGCCACGATGTGGCTGCCGACGATGGAGCGGCTCTCGCTGCGGTCGCTGGTTGTGCTGCGCGAGCGGTCGCTGCTGAACGCGCTGGGGCCGACCACGCTGCCGGTGGTGTGCGTCCCCGCGTCGGTCGACCTGATGAACTTCCGCGGCCTCGACTCCGCCCGGGTCGCGCTGTTCCCCGCCAACGTCGGCAACAACATCCACATGCTGCGGATGCCGGGCGTGCGGAGCGTGTTCATCGGGCACGGCGACAGCGACAAGGAGGCGTCGTTCAACCCGTACACGAAGGTGTACGACGAGGTGTGGGTGGCCGGGCCGGCGGGCCGGGACCGCTACCTGCGGGCCGACGTCGGCGTGCGGGACGACGCCGTCGTGGAGGTGGGCCGTCCCCAGCTCGCCGCCGTCCTGCGGACCAGCCCGCACGCCGAGGGGGCCGTGCCGTACCGGACCGTGCTGTACGCGCCGACGTGGGAGGGCTGGACGGACGACCTGTTCCACAGCTCGATCCAGGAGATGGGCCCCGCGCTCGTGCGCGCGCTGCTGGACCGGGGGGTGCGGGTCGTCTACAAGCCCCATCCGCTGACCGGGCACCGGTCGCCCCGCGCCCGCGCCGCCCACCGGGAGATCGTGGCGCTGCTGGACGCCGCGGAGGGCTCGTCCCTCCCGCACCTGGCCGTGACGGGGGGCGAGCCCGGCCTGTACGACTGCTTCAACGAGGCCGACCTGCTCGTCGCCGACATCAGCAGCGTGGTCTCCGACTTCGTGGCGAGCGGCAAGCCGTACGCGGTGACGAACGTGGCGGGGCTGCCGGCCGAGGAGTTCCGGGAGCGCTACCCGGCCGCCGGGGCGGCGTACCTCCTCGGCCCGGACCTCGGCGAGCTGCCGGACGTGCTGCGGCGGCTCGCCGGCGGCGAGGATTCGATGGCCGCCGCCCGCCGGGCGCTGCGCGCCTACCTCCTGGGCGCCGACCACCCCGACCCGGTGGCGCGGTTCGAGGAGGAGGTCAGGCGCGCCTGCATCCGGTCGGCCGCCCGGCTGGAGCGCCTGGAGGCCGCCCGCCGGCCCGAGTCGCTGGCCCTGCCGGGCCGCGACTGAGCCGGCCGCGCCGGTCGGCGGGGTGGCGGTGTCAGTCCTCGAAGAAGTCCTGGAGCCGGGCCCGTTCCGGCTCCGGCTGCTGCTTGCTCAGCTTCGGCGGGCTGGTCAGGAACCCGGTGCCCCACGACAGGTGCATCGTGGCGTACACCAGCGGCAGCCGGGCCAGCGCGGCGGGCGGCAGGCCGCGGCCGGTGAGCACCGAGCCGGCCAGGATCGCCGCGACGTAGGCGCCGGGGATCAGCAGGCCGGGCCAGAAGAACGGCGACACGACCAGGCCGGCCGCCATTGCCGCCACGGCCGTCGGCGGGGCGAGGTAGCGCAGGTTGATGGTGCCCTGGTGGGTGCGGGAGACGACCCGCCGCCACCGGCCGTAGTGGAAGTACTGCTTGGCCAGCGCCCGGACGTTGGGCCGGGGCCGGTAGGAGACCCGCATGCGCGGCTGGAACCACACCAGGCCGCCGGTCTCCCGGATGCGGTGATTCATCTCCCAGTCCTGCGCGCGCTGGAAGTGCTCGTCGTAGCCGCCCACCCGGTCGAGTGCCGACCTGCGGAACACGCCGAGGTAGACGGTGTCGGCCGGGCCGGGCTGCCCGCCCGTGTGGAACCGGGCGTTGCCCACGCCGATCTTCGACGTCATCGCCGCGGCCACGGCCTGCTCGAACGGGGTGACGCCCTCGGCGGCCATGATGCCGCCGACGTTGTCGGCGCCGGTCTCCTCCAGCGTCTCGACGGCCGTGCGGAGGTAGTCGACCGGCAGCATCGCGTGCCCGTCGACGCGGGCCACGATGGGGTTGCGGGAGGCGGCGATGGCCGCGTTCAGCCCGTTGGGGGTGCGGCCGGTCGGGTTGGCCACGACCGTGACGCGGGGGTCCTCGGCCGCGATCGCGTCGGCCACCTCCTGCGTGCGGTCGTGCGACGGGCCGACGCTGACGACGAGTTCGAGGGGGCCCTCGTAGTCCTGGTCGAGGACCTGACGCACGGCGTCGCGCAGGTGCCGCTCCTCGTTGAGCACCGGCATGATCACCGAGACCGGCGGCCATTCGCGCGTTGGCGCCGGCCGCGTGTGGCGCGAGTCGGGAAAGGGCTTCATGGCGCGCTCACGCTACTGTACGGAGGGGTGGAGACGGCAACCGGAGGACGGAATGCCTGGGGACCATGACGAGGACTCCGCCGTCCGCGTTGGGGGCGACGGCTACGGCGGAGTGAGGATCGCGGCCAGGCGCGCCCGGCGAAAGCGGACGAACGTCAGATCTCTGATCATCTCCGGCTCCCTCTCGGGTGTCGTGCTGATCGGATCCGGCGTCCTGTGGATGGTGCCCAACTACGCCGCCAGCCAGATCAAGGCGGTCGACGCCGGCACCAGCCAGAGCACGTCGCAGGGCTCGATGAACATCCTGCTCGTCGGCGTCGACAAGCGCGACGACCTGTCCCGGCGCCAGCAGAACCAGCTCCACCTCGGCCGCGAGGTCGGCGAGCGCAGCGACACCATGATGGTGATCCACCTGTCGCGCGACCACCGCAAGGTCACCGTCGTCAGCATCCCCCGGGACACCTGGACGACGATCCCCGGCAAGGGCGAACACAAGATCAACTCGGCGTACCAGTTCGGCGGGCCGAAGCTCGCCGTACGGACTGTCGAGCAGCTCACCGGGCTGCCGATCAACCACTACGTCGAGGTGAACGTGCTCGGCTTCATCGACGTGGTGGAGGCGCTCGGCGGCGTCACCGTCTGCACGCCGGTCGCCATCGACGACCCGAAGACGAAGCTGAACCTCCAGCCCGGGACGTACAACCTGGACGGCGTCCGCGCGCTCGCCTACGCCCGCACGCGGGCCACCGCCCGGTCCGACCTCGACCGCATCGACCGCCAGCAGCAGGTCATCTCCGCGCTGCTGAACAAGGCGCTGAGCGGCGGCACGCTGGCCAACCCGGCCAAGCTGGGCGCGTTCGTCAGCTCGACGCTGAAGACGCTCACGGTCGACAACGCGCTCGCCCAGGACCTGCTCGGCCTGGCCGGCCAGCTCAGGGACGTCTCGACCGACGACGTGTCGTTCGCGACCGTCCCGCTGGCCGACGTGAACTACAAGGCGCCGACCGGCGAGTCGGCCGTGCTCTGGGACAAGGCGGGGGCCCGCACGCTGTTCCAGCGGATCGGCGCCGACCAGCCGCTCGTCGCCCCCTCGCCGAAGGCCTCGGCCCCGGCGTCCCCCTCCGCCGGCGCCTCGGCGGCCCCCTCCGCGTCGCCGTCCCCGGCCTCCACCGCGCTGACGATCCCGCCGCAGCGGATCTCCCTGCGGGTGCTGAACGGCACGCTGATCAAGGGGCTGGGAGCCAGGACCAAGGCGGCGCTCGTCGCGGACGGGTTCATGGTGCCGGCCGCGCCCGGCGACACCGTGCAGCGCGACTTCGCCACAACCGTGATCCGCTACCCGCCCGGCCGGGAGGACTCGGCCCGGACGGTGGCCGCGGCCATCCCGGGCGCCAAGCTCCGGGAGCAGCCGGACGTGACCGGCATCGAGGTGGTCGTCGGGCAGAGCGCCCATGACGTGTCGAAGGTGACGGTGGCCACCGCGACCCCGGGCGCCGCCGCCGGCGCGCCGACCCCGCTGCCCACGGCGCGGACGGCCACGCAGAACATCTGCCGCGCGCAGTGACCGGCGCCGGATGTTTCCGGCACGTCAACAGCGTGATGCGCCGATCACGAACTCATTCGCGCCTCTTCATCGAGGTGGAACGGCGCCTGGTGATCCTCCTGTTCAGCACACCGTGTCGTACGGCAGGCGGGAGGAACGGGATGACGTCCATCTTCGACCGGATCGGCGGCGCCGAGGCGGTGAACGCGACGGTGGAGGAGTTCTACACGCGCGTGGTGAGCGACCCCTCGCTGCGGGAGTACTTCGCGGACGTCGACATGCGGAGACTCAAGGCGCACCAGCGCAGCTTCGTCGCCGCCGCGCTCGGGGGGCCGCAGGAGTACCGCGGGAAGGCGATGGGCGAGGCCCACGCCGGCCTGGGCGTCACGGCGGCGCACTTCGACCTGGTGGTCGGCCATCTGGCGGCGGCCCTGGACGCGTGCGGCGTCGCGGACGACACGATCACGGCGATCGCGTCGGCCCTGGCCCCGCTCAAGGCGCAGATCGTGGACAGCGCCGCGGCCGCCTGACCGAACTTCCCGAGGACCGCCCCGGCCTGGTAAGGGTGCGGAAAAAGCGACAGCGGGTATGAAAAGGGACGTCTCACCAAAGGGGAGGCGTCATGACCGTCCATGTCACGCGCTCGCCCGCGGAGGCCCTCGCAGGGCTGCCGACGCAGGTCAGGCCCAGGGTGGACCCCGCGGACGTGGTGGTCCCCGAGGGCTTCCGGGTCGAGGCGGTCGTCGTGGGCCTGTCGTTCCCGACCGGCATGGGGTTCGCCGACGACGGCAGCCTGTTCCTCCTCGAAGGCGGGAGCACCTGGCCCACCCGGCCGTACCTCCCGGCGCGCGTGCTCCGCCTCCATCCGGACGACGGGCGACTTGAGGAGGTCGCGGTCGAGGTGCTCGGCGGCCCGCGCGGCGTGGCGTACCGCGACGGCGCGATCTACGTCAGCGTCAAGGGCGGCTACCACACGCACATCGACCGGTACGACCTGGCGACGGGCGAGCGGACGGTCGTCGTCGACGGGCTGCCGAACGGCGGCTGGCACGAGCCCGGCGGCCCGCTGTTCGGCCCGGACGGCCTCATGTACTTCGCCCAGGGCTCGGTCTCGCAGAACGGCGTGTGCCTGCCACAGGGGTTCACGGTCGACCTGGCCAAGCATCCTAAGGCGTGCGACGTCCCGGGGCAGGACGTCACGCTGACCGGCAACGACGTGTGGAGCCGCGACCCCCTCGCGCCGTTCCCGTTCCTGACCCGGACGGGCGCGTTCAAGCCCTTCAGCGTGCCGTCGGAGCGCGGCGAGGTGGTGAAGGGGCGGCTCAAGTGCAGCTCCGGCCTGTGGCGCTCGCGGCCGGACGGCGGCGGGATGGAGCTGCTGGCCTGGGGCCTGCGCAACCCGTACGGCATGGTCTTCGGCGAGGACGGCGAACTGTACGTCTCGGACAACGACTACGAGGAGAAGGGCGAGCGGGCGGTGGCGGGCGACCCCGACCGGATCTGGCGGATCGGCACGGCCCGCCAGCCGTTCGGCTCGGTCGCCACGCCCGAGTGGTACGGGTTCCCCGACTACGCGGCGGACGGGCTGCCCGTGTGGCACGAGACGCACCGGCCGCTCAAGGGAACCCCGGCGGAGCGGCTCATCGAGGACCCGCCGCCGATGGCGGGCCCGCCCGTGTACCTGGCCCGGCCGCACTCCTGCCTGACGAAGACGGACGTCTGCAGGTCGGACGCGTTCGGGTACCGGGGGCAGCTGTTCCAGTGCATGTGGGGGACGCTCGCCCCGCTCAACTCCCCCCGCACGGAGGATCTCGCCAACGGCTTCAACGTCACCTGCGTGGACGTGTCCACCGGCGAGGCCGAGGTGTTCCTGCGCAACCCGGAGCCCGGGGCGGCCTCCTTCCACCCCGGACGCGGCGGGATCGAGCGGCCGGTGGACTGCAAGTTCGCCCCGGACGGCCGCGACCTGTACATCCTCGACTTCGGGGCCGTGCGGGTGACCGACGGATACATGCTGTCGTACGGCCACACCGGTGTGCTGTGGCGTGTGACGCGTTCCTGAGAGGACCTCTGCCATGGAGAGCGTCGTCCTGGTCGAGCTGGACGAGGAGTACTGGGCGGGCCGGCTGGACAAGGTCGCCGCCTGGCTCGGCACCGTGGCCCTGACCCAGTCCACGTTCCGGCGGCTGGCCGAGTCGGCCGTGGACGCCGTCGAGGAGCCGCACATCCGGGCGTACCTGTCGGACGTCGCCGAGACGGCGCGCAGGCACGAACGCAGGGTCGAGGACCTCTACCGCGTCATCGGGCGCGAGCCAGGACGGTCGAGGGAGCTCGGGGCGGCGGCGCTGTCGAAGGTCCAGCAGGCCCTGGGCGAGGTGCTCGGCCGGGCGGGCGGGGCGAAGGACGGCTGGAACACGTTGCGTCAGCTCCTGCCCGTCAACCTCGACGCGATCGGCGCCTTCGCCACAGTTGAGCAGCTCGGGCTGGCGCTCGGCCTCAACCACCTGGCCGAGGCCGTCTTCCCGATCGTGCGCGAGAAGGAGACGCACCAGTTGCTCATCCAGGAGTTCGTCCTGGAGATGGCCACCCAGGCCATCCTGTACGAGGGCGGCCTCTGACGCCCCGCGCCGTACGGTGGACGCATGCTGATCCACCCCTGGGACGCCGCCGGCGAGGACGAGGCGGCGGCGGCGCGTGGAAGGCCCTTCCGGGCACGGGCGAGGACCCCCGGCTCGGGATCCCCACGACGTACTACGCCGCGGTGCAGGCGGTCTGCCGCGCCGAGATCGTCGACGACCCCGCCGGGAAGCTGGAGATCCTGCGCGCCCAGCTCGGCCGCCTCGACCGTGGGCTCGCCGACCCGGCCGGGCACCATCGGCGGCTGCCCGGCATCCGCGGCCTGCGGCTGGCGGTCCAGCGCGTGGACGGCAAGTTCAAGTACGGCGGGAACGTGGACGAGGCCCACCGCAGGCACGTCGCGGACCGGCTCGCCGAGCGGGGCGCCCCCGGCGACGCCGCCGCCCGCGGGCACCTGCTCCGGCGGCTCGGCTGAACCGTTCCGGCCCGGCGTCCGTTTCTGTTTCGTAAGCTCCCCCGAGCGACCCGGGAGGCCTGATGAGGATCAGGCAGATCACCCTGTGCGCCGCCGCACTCGTCGTGGGCGCCACGACGACCCTGCCGGCGCACGCCGCCTCCGTCCCCGCCGCCACCGCGACGACCACCCGCTTCCAGGAGATCGACCTGGTCGCGGACGTCGCCGGCCGGGCGGCCCGCACCGACCAGAAGCTCGTCAACCCCTGGGGCATCGCCGTGGGCCCGCGTGTCTGGGTCTCCGACGCCGACGCCGGCGTCGCCACGGTGTACTCCGGCGGCGGCACGGCCGGGCCCGTCGTCAAGGAGCCGCTCACCGTCGCGGTGCCCGGCGGCCCCACGGGCCAGGTGTTCAACTCCGGCCCGCACTTCGTCGTCCACGGCCCCAAGGGGTCGGGGCCGGCCGCCTTCGTCTTCGCCACCGAGTCCGGCACGATCCAGGGCTGGAACCTCAAGGCCGATCCGGCGCACGCGGTCGTGGCCGCCAAGGTGCGCAGGGCGAGCTTCAAGGGCCTCGCCCTGCTCCAGGCCCGCGGGGGACCGTTCCTGCTGGCGGCCGACTTCTTCCACGGCAGGATCGTCGTCTTCGACGGGCGGTTCCACCGGGTCTCCCTCCCCCACGCGTTCCGCGACCCGTCCCTGCCGCGCGGCTACGCGCCGTTCAACGTCGCCGTCGTGGGCGGCACGGTCTACGTCACGTACGCGCGGCAGAACGCCCACCACGACGAGGAGGTCGCCGGGCCCGGCAAGGGCTTCGTCAGCCGCTTCACCGCGTCGGGCGCCTTCCGGGGACGGCTCGCCGCCCGTGGCCCGCTGAACGCACCCTGGGCCGTGACGGCCGCCCCCGCAAGCTTCGGCACGTTCGCCGGGGCCCTGCTCGTCGGCAACTTCGGCGACGGCACGATCAACGCGTTCACCCGGAACGGCCGCTTCCTCGGCCCACTGCGGACTCCCGAGGGGAAGCCGATCCGGATCGACGGGCTCTGGGGGCTCGCCCCCGGCACCGCGGCCAACGGCGGCGCGAACGCCCTGTGGTTCGCCGCCGGCACCGACGACGAGAAGCACGGCCTCCTCGGCCTCATCCGCCCGACCCCGCGGAAACCCGGCACCGGCGGAGACGACGGCGGCCACATCACCTATCCCCCGCCCCGGTACTGACGCGTGTGACGGGCCCCGCCGGGCCCGTCACCGCCCGGGGATCACGATTCCGTCACCGGGGTACGCGACCACCTGCGGCGACCGCATGCTTGCGTCATGAGCGGCGGTTCGAGGCCCCTCGTCTGGGCTCTGGGAGGCGCGGTCGGCGGCGCGCTCCTGTTCGCCCTCGGCAGGCGTACGCGTCGGGGAGTCCCGCGCGCCTCCGTCGGTTCGTCCGCGGGCGCCCCGACGGTGGAGCGCCGTCCCGCCGTTCCCGGGAGACCGGGACGGCTGTCCGTGCTCGTCCACCGGCTCGGCCTGTCGGTGATCGTCGTCTGGGCCGCGCTCGTCGCCTCGGCGGGCCTCGTCGACTCGGTCTCGGCGAGCACCCTGCCCGGGCGCGTCCAGGGCGGGCTGCTCACGCTGATCGGGGCGTACGCCGCGGGCTCCCTCGTACGGGCCTGGCGGCTGGCGTCGACCGACCATCGCCGCCGCGCGGCGGTGGGAGCCGGGCTGGCCCTGCTCCTGTGCGTGTATCTGGGCTACGAGGTGTCCACGGACTTCTCCGGCCAGACCCGCGTCCTCGCCGTCGCCGCCCTGACCGTCGTCGCCGCCCTGACCGCCGGCGTGGTGACGTCGGTCAACCTTTTCGTCCTCGCCCGCTCCGGGGCCGGCGGACGGTCGGGGAGCCTGCGGGACGTGTGGGCAGGGCCGGGGGCGACAGTGGTCGCCGCGCTCGTCGCGCTGCCCCTGTCGTGGTACTCCGTCCAGTACGTCCCCGACACGGCCGTCCCGACCGTCAGCATCGCGAGCAGCCTGGAGACCGGCCGCGCGGCCAAGGGTGGGGCCGTTCCCGTCGTCGCCAGGATCACCCTCAGGAACACCGCGACGACGTCCGTTCGCATTCTCGGCTCGATGTACCAGGTGACGGGCACGCCCGCCACCGTGACGCCGGGCTCCGACCCGGCCTCCGCCCCCGAACGCCTGGAGGCCGCCCTGCGCGAGAACTACGGCCCGGCGGCGAGGTACAACGCCTTCGCCCGGTACGGGCAGGCCGAACTCATCCAGTTCGGTCAGGTGGTGACGGACGCCGCGGTGCTCATCCCGGACGAGGAGACCACGGCCACCGTCGTGGTGTTCGTGCCGCGCGACAGGCTCAGGGGGCGACGGCCGTTCGCCCTCCTCCGGCTCACGGTCGACCTGGTCTTCGCCCGGACCGACCGCATCCCCCTCGGGCCGCCCGTGGAGGTGGACAGCACGAGCGCCACCGGCAGGGACGCGGAGGGCTGCGACGGCCTCCAGGTCCTCCAGAAGCGCTGGCCCGTGGTCTACGGCAGCCTGACCGAGCGCCTCACCCAGAGCGACCGCGAGGTGACGATCGGACGAGTGATCGGGCCGCCCTCCGCCGTTCCCTCCACGCCGAGGACCATCTGGTGGCAGGACACGCCGTCGCTGAACTTCTCGATCCACCACTGGGACAAGCCGTGCGGCGAGCTTCTCAAGGACACCCGCGACGAGTCCGACCTCGACCTGGAACGGCGCAGCATGCTCGACGAGGCCGGATCGGTTACGGAACTCGTCCCCGCGTGACCGATGCCGCGAGGCGGTTTCCCGGCGGCATTCTGGAATAAGACACGCGCGGACCCGGGTGCGACGATGAGGCCCGTACGCCTCGCCGGGCCAGCCTGAGCCGGGCTGCGGGGGTTGGTCGCCGGCGTCCGGGAAACGCCGACGACAGGATGTGACGTTGTGAGCATCACCCTCTGGTTCGACCCCGTCTGCCCCTTCACCTGGCGCACCTCGCGCTGGGTCCGGGACGTCGCCGCACGCCGCGGCGAGCCGGTGACCTGGCGGTTCATGAGCCTGGCCCTCCTCAACGAGGGCAAGGACCTCCCTGAGAGGCTGCACCGGGCGCACCGCAGGTCGCTGGCCGCGCTGCGCGTGCTCGCCGCCGCCGAGGAGCGGTTCGGCCAGCCGGCCGTCGACGCGCTGTACACCGCGATCGGGCACCGCGTGCACGACCTCGACGACGACCTGACACCCGACACGATCGGCGCCGCGCTGGCCGACGCCGGGCTGCCGTCCGACCTGCTGCTCGCCGCGGACGACCCCGGGTTCGACACGCTGATCGGCGAGAGCCACCGCCTCGGGCAGTCGCGGGTCGGCACCGAGAGCGGCAGCCCGGTGACCGCGATCGACGACGGGCCCGGCTTCTTCGGCCCGGTGGTCGCGAGCGTCCCCGCGGCCGAGGAGGCCGACCGGCTCATCGACGCCATGCGGCTGCTGTCCTCGGTGCCGGTGTTCAGCGAGCTGAAGCGCGAGCGCGCACCGCTGAGCTGAGCGGCGCCGCTCACCTCGCCGCCCCGGCACGCTCGGACTCCTCGAACCGGGTGACGGCGCTCGGCAGGAACCGGGCGAAGACCAGCCATCCGGCCGCCAGCGCGAGGATGCAGAGGAACATGGCGGGGCGCAGGCCGAGGCGGTCGCCCGCCAGGCCGCCCACGACGCCGCCGACGCCGATCGAGCCGAACGCGAGGAACCGGTACGTCGCCGAGACGCGGGCCAGCATGCCGTCGGGGGTGGCCCGCTGGCGCAGCGAGATGCCGTAGATGTTGAACACCGTCATGCCCACGCCGTAGACGACGAAGGACAGCGTGGTGAGGGCGACCAGGACGGCCTGCGACCCGGAGGCGAGGGGGATGACGACGGGGGCGAGGGACGCCACGCCCATGCCGAGGATGAGCACCCGGGTCGTGCCCAGCGTGTCGCCGATGAGCCGGGCCACGCCCGAGCCCGCGAGCACCCCGATCGCGCCGAGCGACATCGTGAGGCCGACGAGCTGGGGGGAGAACCCCAGCACCCGGATGCCGTACAGCAGGTAGAGGGTGAGCACCGCCTGCTCGAAGAGGTTGAACCAGGCGCCCTGGAGGGTCAGCACGCGCAGCAGCGGCATCCCGGCGGTGAACCTCATGCCCTCGGCGATCCGCCGGAGCGTGCCCTCGCCGCCGCGCGCCGGGGCCGGCAGGCGCTCCTCCCGGGCGCGGATGGCCAGCACGCCGATCGCGGCGAGCACGTACGCGACGACGGCCGACATCATGGCCGCGGACCCTCCGAACGCGCCGATCAGCAGGCCGCCGAGGCCGGGCGCGCCCACCATGGCGAGCGAGAACGCCACCTCCAGCCGGCTGTTGGCCTGGACCAGCTGGTCGCCGCGCACGAGCTTGGGGATGTACGCCTGGTAGGCGACGTCGGAGAAGGCGATCAGGGAGCCCATCCCGAACGCCACGAAGAACAGCACGGAGACGTGCACGACGCCGAGCGAGCCGGCCAGCGGCAGGGTGGCGGCCAGGATCGCGTTGCCGGCGTAGGCCGCGATCAACGCGGGACGGCGCGGGCGGCGGTCCAGCCACGCCCCGGCGAAGAGGGTGACGACGAAGACGGGGAAGAACTGGGCGGCGTTCAGCAGGCCGACCTGGGTGGGGGTGGCGGCGAACGTGACGACCGCGACGAGCGGCAGAATGACCGCGAGGCTTTTCGACGCGAATTGCGCGACGATCTGCGCGAGCAGGAATTTCGCGAAATCCCGATTGATGAAGAGCCGGGACGCCCGGCTTTCCCGTGGCCGGACGGCGGAACCGGCGTGACCCGCCGGCGTGGGGAGCGTGGAAACCGACATGACGAGTTCCTTGAGAATCGTGGCGGCCGACCCTGCGGGTTCTCATCGGCCCCGGAGTTCGTTCTGACAGGAACAACTCTCCGTTTTCCACGATCCTCGGAACAGCACAATCGAATGCAGCAACCTGCAGCGTCCCGGCAGCTTCCTGCCAGCCCTGCCGCCACGCCGCGCGCGGACGTCCCACGGCCGCTATGGGCCGTGGGACGTCTCAGATCACGCGGTCAGCACCGTCTCAGCAGAACGGCTCCCACAGGTCGCGCACCAGCGCCTTGGCGACCGCCGGGGACGACTCGCCCCAGCGGGCCACGACGGCAGCGTTGTACGCCCGCACGTCGTCGTCGCGGCCGTCGAGCACGCTGTCGCGCGACAGGTCGAGCATCCACAGCGGGCGCAGCTCCGCGCCGCGCAGCACCTTGGCCTCCGCCGCCTCGATGCCGGCGTGCAGCCGGCGGACACCGTTCTCGCAGGCGATGAGCAGCGGGATGTAGTACACGAGGTTGAAGTACTCCGCCGCCCCGGCGAGCCGGTCGTAGTCGAACCCCGCGGCGCGCAGGTACAGCGTGTCGCCCCAGATGTAGTAGAGGCAGTACCCGACGGGCTCCTCCCCCGGGCGGCGCAGCAGCAGCACGCGGGCGGCCGCGCCGAGCGCCTCGGACTGGATGCGGATGGACTCCGTGAGGTCGGCGACGTCGGCGTCGTGGCCGTACCGGCGCTCGGTGCACGCCAGCAGACGGGCCGCCTGCGGACCGCACTCGCCCAGCGTGGTGTGGACGACCTCGTAGCCGGCGTCCAGGAAGACCCTGCGGTCCCGGCGGACGATGCCGGCCCGCCTGCTGGAGGGCAGCGAGCGCAGCCACGCGTCCCAGCCGCCGTCCTCGGGCAGGGGGATCCAGGCGTCCGGCTGCAGCGCCACCGGCATCGCCTGCACGCCGGCGGCGCGCAGCGCCACGACGTCCGGCGTGGACAGGAACATCGCGACGACGGGGACGCCGTCCGCGCCGGCCAGGCCCTGGGCGGCCAGCCCTGCGGCGAGGTCCTCAAGAGTGGCAAGGACCTCCTTGGCGGCCTGTTCCCGGGGGAGGCCGGGCGAGGCCAGGAGGTTCGTCTGGTACCCCCGGTGCGCGCCGACGAGCAGCCCGCTCGGGCCGGGCGACGGCAGCCGGGCCTCCTCGAGAATGCGGTGCCACTGGTAGAACGGGTTGCCGATCGAGCGCACCGCCGTCACCGGCACCCCCGCCGTGCCGGCGCCCGGCACCTCCAGATGGAGCCCGCCGGTGGTGATGCCCCGGTCGCCCGCGCAGAAGCGCAGCCAGTCGGCCGACGAGTAGAAGTGGTCCCGGGCGAGCGCGTCCCAGGTGGCGGCGTCCATGCCGCCCGTCACGCCGGCGAAGGCGGGCAGCGGGATGTCGCTCATGAACGGCTCCCGGCGTCCGCGAGCTCCCGCGCGCCCTCGCCGGCCGTCCCGTCCGCCACGCTGATCGTCACCGTGGCGGTGAACCTCTCCGCCAGGCCGTCCGCCGGCGTGTCGAGGGGGGCGTCGAAGACGACGGAGACCGAACGCGCCTCAGAGTCGGTCTGCGGGCCGAGCACGGTTCCCGGCCGCTGGGTGACCAGGACGGCGTGGCCGGCCGGGGGCGCGTCGGCGGCGACCGGCTCGAAGACCGGCCAGGTGTTGTCGACCGACACCCAGGACACCGGGGCTCCGGTGCTGGTCACGTCGAGCAGTCCGCCGTACGGGTGCTCCAGGTAGACCTGGTACGCCCGGCGCCGGGGGGCGGGGTAGGAGGTGGGCTCGCCGAGGGCGAGGTCGATCATGACGGGCTCCAGCGGCTCACCCGTGGCGAGGTGCCAGAGAAAGGTGATGCCGTCGCCCGGCAGGCGCGTGGCCACCTCCATCAGCACGGCGCGTCCCTCGGAGAGCCGGAACTCCGCGTGGGTGATGCCGTCGCCGAAGCCGATGCGGCGCAGCACCTCGGCGTTCGCGTCGAGCAGGGCCCGGACGTGCTGCTCGGGCAGCCGGGCGGGCGAGGTGTGGCCCATCTCGGTGAAGAAGATCCCGGTGGACTCGTTGGTGGCCTTGGCGGTCACGCCCGCCCAGATGATCTCGCCGTTCTGCGTCAGGGCCTCGACGGAGAACTCCGGCCCGACCACGCGGCTCTCGACGAGCACGGTCTCGTCCTCGGGGTAGGTCGCGAGGATCGCCGGGAGGTCCTCGGGGTTCCTCACCTGGCGCACCCCGAGGCTGGAGAAGCGCCCGACCGGCTTGACCACGACGGGGAACGAGAGCCCGTCGGCGGGGAATCCGGCGCGCTCCTCGGGGGTGACCACGCGGAAGTCCGGCGACAGGTGCGGCACGGTGGTGCGCTGCAGGAGCTTGTTGCGGCTGGTGCGGCTGGCGCCCGCGCCGGCGCCCGGCAGGTTGAGGCATGCGGCGACCATGCCCACGGGCTCCACGAACAGATCCCCGATGCACAGCACGCCGCGCACGTCGTAGCGGCGCAGGAGCGGCTGGATGGCGGGCACCACCAGGTCGACCTTCGGCTCGGCGACGTTGACGACGTCCGCCAGCAGCGACAGGGGGTGGGCGTCGTCGGCCCGGCAGGCCGCGAGCTCGCCGGGGTCGGTGTCGGGGGTGACGACCAGCAGCGGGGCGTACCCCCGCCGGTGGGCCTCGGTGATGAGCCGGAGCTGCCGGGCGACGATCACCATGTCGCCCATGAACAGGATGGCGCGCGGGCGGGACGGGTTCGTGTCAGTGGTCATGATGTCCGATTCCCTGAACGGGTTTTGGCCGGTGGTGGAAGGTGCCCTGGGCGAACGCGTGAATGGCCGCGAACGGCCGCGAATGGCGGGGGCGGCCTCGGACGGCCGCGAACGGCATGGGCGCGGCCTCGGCGAACGGCGGCCGCGGGGTCTCGTGGAAAAGACCCAAGGGCCTCGCGGGAATTCGATGCCGCCGGCCCCGCATTCGCGCATCAGTCCATCTCCTCCGCCCTGCGCCCAGTCAATACGGTCCCGTCACGGGTGTCTTCTCCGATCGTGCCGAGTGGCGGCCGCCGATGCGCCCCGCGGGAATGCCCGCAGGAAGTTAGGCTTTCCGCACACCCGCGGTGAGCTTCTCCCGGGTGACGGTCTCGGACGATCCCGGGGAGGCGACGATGAGCAGCGCGATCCTGAACGAGGCCTACGAGCGGTTCCGGGGCACCGGCCCCGAATGGGGCGAGAGCAGGCTCACCAACCACGGGCCGATGGCCGTCGAGGTGCTGGTCAGGCGCGGCCACGAGGACGCCGTGCACCGCTGGGTGGACGCGTACGCGCACCGCCTCGACGACCTGCCGTCCGCCCGCGAGCCGATCGGCGACGCGAACTGGCGGGAGGCGCTGGGCGACGGCGACCGGGTGGGCGACTGGGCCGGGTACTTCACCCGGCAGGTCGCCGAGCGGCCGTGGCGTGAGGTGCTGGCGGTGTGGTGGCCCCGGCTGCTGCCCGGCGTCCTGGCGGGCACCACCCACGCCGTCATCAGGGTCGGCCACGCCGTGCGCACCCTGCTGACAGACGACGGGAACGCGGTCGCGGCGGCCGAGCTGGCCCAGGGCCTGGCGTTCTGGGGCGCCCGCTCGCTCGGCATGCCGGTCGCGGCCGAGCCCCGGGGCGACCTTGACCCCGGCGAGGCCATGGCGCGCGTGCCGCGGGTCCCCTCGCAGGAGGGGCCGGTCCGGGCCCGCCTCGGGCAGCTCCCCGGCCTGGCCGGCTGGCCGGAGGCCGTCGCCGCGCTGCGGCCCGCGCTCACCCCCGACGAGGTCCCGGCGCGGCTGGAGGCCCTGGTGGACGCCGCCACGCTGCGCTATCTCACCCACGGGCACGCGAGCCCGGTGATCCTCGTGCACACCGCGACCGCGCCCAACGCCGTGCTGCACACGCTGCCGGCCCTGCCGCGCGAGCTGTGGGTGCCGAGCCTGTCGGCGATCTGGGCCGCCTGCGCCGGGGTGCAGGCCGCGTTCGAGCCGGTGGAGGCCGCGCCGCGCGACGCCCTGCCGGAGGCGCCAGCGCACCCCGACGCCCTGCACGACGTGATCGAGGCGGCCGTCGCCCACGGCGACGAGCACGTGATCAAGTTCACCGACACCGCGGCCGAGGTCTTCACCCGCACCGGGCACCCCGGCGCGCTGGCCGCCGCGACCCGCGTCCGGCTTCTCCTCGCCCGCTGACGACCCGCGGTCCCCCAGGAAGCGCCGGCGACCCGCGCCTCCCCTCGGCCGACCGCTCGCACTCCCCGCGGCCGAGCACTCGCGCTTTCCGCGGCCGAGCACTCGCGCGCTCCCTTGGAGAGGCCGCGCCTCCCCGCGGCCGCGGGAATGAGCACATCTTTTCCCGCTCCTGTCGATCCGCCGCCACCGGGACTTTTCCGGCCGACGGCCGGGGGCCTTTCTTTGTTTCTCGCATTTCTCCGCGCCGGACTGCAGGAAGTTGTCAGCGCGGGGCAGCTTGCTGACTTTCCCATCCCTGGTCCGCGCCCTTACCGGCACGCAGTGTTGTGGGCGGATTCGAATGCGCGACCCCCGTTTTCCCGGGGTCGTGCGCCGCCGTCAACCAATTCCTGCGTACAGACCGGGTGCATAAATGAGAAGCACGCAGAAGGATCCGTTCGTCGTCGTGATCGTGGGTGCGGGGCCACGGGGCACGGGAGTGCTGGAGCGCCTGCTCGCCAACGCCGCCGAGACGCCGCCGTCCCGCCCGCTGAGCGTCGAGCTGGTCGACCCCTACCCACCGGGGGGCGGCCGGGTGTGGCGCGAGGAGCAGTCACCGCTGATGTGGATGAACGCCACCGCCGAGAACGTCACCATGTTCCCCGACGAGACCGTGACCTGCGACGGGCCGATACGCCCGGGGCCGTCCCTGAGCGAGTGGGCCGCCGCCGAGGGCGCCTGCGCGGAGGTCACCCACACGACGTTCGCCACGCGACAGGTGCAGAGCCGCTACCTGCGCTGGGTCTTCGACAGGGTCGTCGCCGAGCGGCCGCAGAACGTGTCGGTGCGCGTGCACGCGACCCGGGCCACCCGGGTCGAGGGCGGCGCGCGCACCCGGCAGCGCGTGTGGCTGGAGGACCGCGACGAGCCGCTGCGCGCGGACGTGGTGGTCCTGGCCCTGGGGCACCTGGACGCCGTTCCGTGCAAGGACCAGCGGCTCCTCGCCGACTTCGCCGACCGGCACGCGCTGCGCCACCTGCCGTGCGCCTACTCCGCCGACGCGGACCTGTCGGTGTTCCGGCCCGGGGAGGACGTGCTGATGCGCGGCATGGGGGCCGCGTTCATCGACCTGATGGTGCTGCTGACCGAGGGCCGCGGCGGCGCCTTCGCCGAGAGGGCGGACGGCCGGCTGCGCTACGTCCCCTCCGGCAGGGAGCCCCGGTTGCACGTCGGGTCGCGCCGCGGGGTGCCGTACCGCTCGAAGATCTCCTACCGCCTCGTGGGCGACCCTCCGCCGCTGCCGCGCTTCTTCTCCGCCCCCGAGGTCGACGCGCGTCTGGCCGGCCGTGACCGGATCGGCTTCCGGGACGACCTGTGGCCGCTGATGGCCAAGGAGATCGCGTACGGCTACTACCACGAGCTGTTCACCGCCCATCCCGGCCGCGTCGCGCTGCCGTGGCAGGAGTTCTCCGCGGCGTACGACGGCCTGGACTGGGACGCCGAGCCGTTGCGCGCCCTCGTCGAGGCGTCCGTCCCTTCGAAGGCGGATCGCCTGGACTTCGCCGCGCTCGACAGGCCGCTGCGCGGGCTGCGCTTCCCCAGGTCCGCGGATCTGCAGGACCATGTGCGCGAGCACATCAGGGCGGACGTCGACCGCCGCTCGGACCGCCGGCACAGCGCCGACCTCGGGGCGTTCCTCGCCCTGCTCTCGGTGTACGGGCAGCTGCCGCTGCTGACGTGCCTCGCCAGGCTGCCCGCCCGTTCGCGCGTCACGGACGTCGACGGGTGGTGGCAGGGCTTCTTCGAGTACGTCGGCAGCGGTTCGCCCCGCGAGAGGACCCGGCAACTGCTCGCGCTCGCGGAGGCCGGCGTCGTGCGGTTCGTCGGCGCGGACATGTGGGTCGAGCCGGACGAGGAGAGGGGCGTGTACCGGGCGGGCGGCACGAGCACGCCGGACACCGTCGAGGCGACCGGCCTGATCGAGGCGCGGTTGCCCGACGCCGACCTGCGCACGTGCACGGAGCCGCTGCTGCGGTCGCTGTACCGCAGCGGCGAGGCCGCCGAGCACGTGCTGGCCGACGACGACGGGTACGCGCACCGCACCGGGCTGCTGCACGTCTCCCCCGACGACTTCCGCGTCCTGTCCCGGGACGGCGTCCCGCACCCGCGCCGCTTCGCGCTCGGACCCTTCACCAACATCCGGCGGTTCGCGACCTTCGCCCGGCCGCGCAGCAACGCGCTGTCGTTCCGGCAGAACGACCGGCTCGCCCGGGAGGTGCTCCGTCTCCTCGGCGCGCCGGCGCGCGTCTCCCGGAACGACGGCGGTCGCCGGGCCGGGACCGGCCTCCCTGCGAAGACCGGCCCCGCCCTGCCCGCCGAAGGGCGGCTACCGGTCCAGGACGTGGCCGTCGTCCGGCCGATGGTCGCGTGAGCTGCGCAGGTTCACGGCGACGAACGTCCGCTGGAGCCAGCGGTCGCGGCCGTCGTACCGAGGCCGGAAGGCGGTGCGCCCGTGCACGGTGACGCGGTTGTCGACGACGGCGAGGTCCCCGGTGACCAGCCGGGCGCTCTGCGCCGTCCGGTCGAACACCTCGCCCAGCTCGGCCAGCGCGGCCCGGGCCGCCGGCGTCAGCGGCGTGGTGGCGGCGAGGTCGACCCGCATGTCCGGGTCGTCGGGGGCGCCGGACAGCACGCCGTGTGGGAAGGTGGCGTCGCGGTTCGCGCCGAACGAGGGCGGAGCCTCGGTGACGAACTCGGGCAGGAACAGCGTCCGCCGCGTCTCGTCCGTGAGCAGCGGGAGGATCTCCCGCGAGCACGCCGTGCGCAGCCCCGCGACGCGGTCGTGGTCGGGCCGCAGGCACAGGAGGAGGACGTAGTCGGGCCGGTGCTCGTGGAAGGCGTTCTCGTTGTGGAACGACAGCGTGACCGAGCCGGCGTTGCCCTGGAACTCCTCCTTTCCCGGCACGGGGACGACGTCCTGCACCAGCGCGCCGGACTTCTCCGCGCGGAAGGCGATCGGGTCGCCGAGCGCGGACGCCACGAGCAGGAGCATGGCGGCGGGGCCGGTCAGCGTCCGCTGTACGGAGCCGTCCACCGTGGGGGTCGCGGGCAGCAGGTTCTCGTCGACGGGAAGGCCGCGCACCAGCAGCGTCCCCGTCGGGCCCGAGTGCCGGCGGAACGCCCGCAGCGCCCGGCGCAGGGCCGGGGGCAGCGCGTCCGAGGCGTCCCTGGCCGCGGCCGTCGTCGCGGCGTCGTCCACCGTGCGGGCGGCGGACGACCGCACGGCGAGCACCGCCCTGCGTACGCGCGCGCCGTCCGCGGCGTCCATCACGACGCCGGACGCCGGGGTCTGAGTGATCATCGATAGCACTGTGTCCACCATTCACTGAGGATCGAGAGTGGCCCGGCGCGCGGCCGGCGTGTCGCCGGGGGTCGCCAGCAGGGGCAGGGCGAAGGGGGTGACCCGTGCAGGACGGAACTCCTCGGCGTCCAGCCGGCAGGTGAACCCGCCCGCCTCGCCCGCGGCCCGGGCGAGGTCGATCAGGATCGGCGAGGCGCAGGCCACCAGGACCCGCACGTCGAGGAAGAGGTCGCCGAGCCTGGCCGGATCGCCCGCCGCGTCCTGGTGGCCCTCGTGGACGAGCCGCGCCTCGGCGACCAGCCGGTCGAGCTGGCCGACGATCAGGTTGGCGGCCCGGGTGAGGCTGTAGCCGGACAGCTCGTAGCAGGCGCGGAACCGGGCGAGCACCGCCTCGGCGCGCCGCCGGCCCTCGTCGGACACCGGCAGGTCCGCGCCCTCGGCGCCGGCGTCGGCGACGGCCTTGCCCAGCAGCCCGGCCAGCCGGTTCCACGGCCGCACCAGCCGGTCGCCGCAGACCCTGGCCAGCGCCTCCCGCCCGAAGTTGGCGAGCTGGTGCTCCGGGGCACTGATCGCCAGGTAGAAGCGCACCAGGTCCCTCGGCACCTCCTTCAGCAGGTCCTTCGTGTAGAGGACGTGGCCGAGGCTGGTGGAGAACTTCGCGTTCTCCAGCTCGTAGAACTCGTTGGAGACGAAGGTGTCCGGCAGCGCGTACCTGCCCTCGTGCGCCATCAGCAGCGCGATGTGGGTGAAACCCCAGAAGTAGACGTTGTCGAACCCGATGAAGTAGACGATCTGCGGGTCGTGCTCGGCGCGCCACAGCTCGTCGTCCGCCGCGTGCCGCTCGCCGAGCCGCTCGGCGGCGTACGCCGTGGTGTACATGACGGCGGGCATGCCCTCGGCCCAGGCGTTGATCCGCTGGCCCGGCGTCTCGGGGAACGGCGCGGGGATGCCCCAGCCGACGGGGTAGGTGATCGGGAAGTCGGGCAGCGGCCGGGCCAGCACCTCGCGCACCAGCTGCGTCGTGTGCGGCCGCAGGCGCGGCTCACGCTCCCGGTAGTAGGCGGTGAGCCGGTCGCGGTACTCCTCCATCGGCAGCACCAGGATCCGGGCCTCGCGGTGCGTCACCACGTCGTCGGGGTCGACGGTGGAGCGCGGCCGGATCAGCTCGTCGAAGTTGTTCGGGTGGCCGCAGGTCTCGCACAGCCCGCCGCGGCTCTCCACCAGGCAGATCGGGCAGTAGCCGCAGACCAGGCCCTCGACGAGGTACTCGCCCCTGCGCTCCGAGTACGGCAGCATGACCGTCTTCTCGCGGAATCTGCCCGCCCGGTGCAGCGCCGTGAGGAACGACAGCACCGACGCCCGGTAGCGGTCGTCGTACGGCGCGAACCCGTCGAGCGAGACGCCCATCCCGGCGAGCGTGCTCCGGATCTCGTGCCAGGACCTGCCGCTGAGCTCCTCCGGCGTGAGCCCCTTGCGCCGCGCGCTGGCCAGCACGTACGTCTGGCTGTCGTCGGTGCCGCTGGAGAACACCACGGGACGCCCGTCGGCCCGCAGGTAGCGGGCATGGACGTCGGCCGCCATGAACGGGCCCGCGAGGTGCCCGACGTGCAGGTCGCCGTTCGAGGTCGGCGGGGTGTCGATGATGATGGCCCGGCGTTCGTTCACAGCTCAGCCCTCGTTCCGTGTGTGGTGAGGCTCGTGTCGTGGTGGCGGGCGGTGAAGCGCTCACTCATGGGGACGTCCCACCACACCGCGTACATCTCGAAGTCCTCGTCGCCCTCGTTGACGACCTGGTGGTCCACGTATGGCGGGAAGTGGACGAGGTCGCCGGGCCTGAACGGGGTGCGCTCACCCCCGGACACGAGCACGGCCTCCCCGGAGACCGCGATGAAGACCTCGTACTCGTGGTGGGCGTGGCTGGTGGTCGCCGTGCCCGGCCTGACGACGCACCAGGCGCCCTCGAAGGGGGCGTTCAGCGTGTCCCACGGCATGAGCCGCTGCGAGTGGTTGTTGGCGGGACCCAGCCGGTCCCGGTCGAGCCTGCGGACGTCCACGGTCGCTCCTTCGCACTCTCAGTTGGCGGGGACGGGTACGGCGACGGCCGGCGACGGCACGGCGGCGAGGCTCCCGGCCCCGCCGTCCGCCCGGTCGGCCAGGATGTCGGCGGTGATCTCCCAGGCGCGTACGGCCTGCATGCTGAGCAGCGAGTCGGCGATGCCGTGCGTCGCCTCGTTGACCCCCTGCAGGTAGCAGGCCGCGGTCGCGGGGCCGGGGACGGCGAGCCGGTAGGTGCGGTTCACCGAGACGTCCTCCAGGCCGAGCGCGCCGGCGAGGCCGCGCACCAGGCCCGGCATGGCCCGCACGAACCCGGTGCCGAGCAGCACCAGGTCGCACCGCAGCTCCTCGGTCCCGCCCGTCCTGCGGTCGGTCAGCTCCAGCACGACCTCGTCGCTGTCCTCCCGGGCCGAGGTCACGTCGTGCATCGTGAGCACGCGCAGCCGTCCCTTGCCGGTCAGCCGGTCGAGGTACAGCGCGTGGTACAGCTTGTCGAGCGTGGCCGGGTTCAGGCCCGAGTAGTTGGTGATGTGCATCTCGTCGAGGATCTGCCGCCGCGCCTCCGGCCGGGCGCCGAAGAAGGCGTCCACAGCGGACGGGAAATACAGCTCGTTGGTGAACTTGCTGTTCTCGTACGTCTTCAGGCCGATCGACCGCGTCACCAGGGTCGGCTGGCAGCCCGGCAGGTCGCGCTGCACGGCGTCGAACATCTCGGCCGCGCTCTGCCCGCCGCCGATCACCGCCACCCGGTACGGCACCCCCTTGGGCAGCTCCGCGATCCGCTGGACGTACCTGGTGCTGTGGACGACGCGCCGCGCCGGCAGGGCGGCGAACTCCTTCGGCACGTGGACGTCCCTGCCGATCCCCATGACGAGGTAGCGGCTGCGGATCGTCGAGCCGTCGGCGAGGCGGGTCAGCCAGCCGGTCAGCGTGCCCTCGGCGTCCCGCAGCGGCTCGACGGCGGTGCAGCGCCGGTTGTACTCGAGCCGCACCCGGCTGAGGGAGTCGGCGACCCAGGCGAGGTAGTCGGAGATCTCGATCCGGTACGGCCAGAGGCTGCCCACGTTGATGAACTCGCTGAGCCTGCCCACCGCGTGCAGGTAGTTCACGAACGAGAACCGGCTGCACGGGTTGCGCAGGGTGACGAGATCCTTGAGGAAGGAGACCTGGCTCTGCGCCTCCGGCAGCAGCATCCCCGGCTGCCACGCCACCGTTCCGGCCTGCTCGATCACCAGCGAGCCGGCGGCCAGCCCGCCGGGGGCGAGCTCTTCGACGGCCACTGCGAGGGCCAGGTTCGCAGGTCCGGCGCCAATCGCGAGCAGTTCCACATCCCTGTGTTTCATCGGTTTTCCTCGGGTTTCTTTCGGCGTGTCCGTGGCATGGGTGGGGCGACCGGCTGCCGCGCGGTGGGGATGGCCGCGTGGCACGGCGTCGCGGGCGTCGGGCCGGGTGGTCGGGGATTGGAAGGCTGGGGCGACGATCGGTGGCGCGTTCATCGGGCCACCGCGCCCGCCGAGGGACCTGTGAGCAGACGGCATGTGCGGGTCCGGATCCGCGGGGCCGGACACCATGGGGAGTGATCGCTTCGGCCATGTGGTCCGGGAGGTGAACGGGTCAGGTCCCGGACATCTCGCAGGCTGCCCGTATCCGCTATCGAACGCCTTTCGCGCGTCTATTCAGGGGAATCGCGAAAGGTCAGCACATATGCGAAGACCCCGCCTGCCCAGTAAGGGAGGCGGGGTCTTCGCATGTCGCGGGTTGCTTCAGGAGCGAACACCCATGGGGCGGCCGATGTCAGCAGACCTTGTAGGCGTACCGCGCCGAGTTGTACGAGCAGGAGTCCACCAGCGTGCCTGACGTGTTCCGCAGGTAGGCGGTGTCCTTGACCTGGTTCCAGATGTAGGCGAAGGTTCCCCCGCTCCTGCCCCAGTAGCGGGTGGTGGCGCTGTTCTTGCCCTTGCCGGTCCGCAGGGTGACCGTCTTCCCCGCTCCAAGGGTGAAGGTGCCGAATGTATAGACGTGGTCGGACCGGCGGGTATCGTCACGAACGGTCCAGCCCTTGAGGCTGACAGCCTTCTTGGTCACGTTCTTGAGCTGCACGTACTCGCCGTTCAGGCTGCTGTTCGCGCCGAAGTCCGGCGACCCGGGCGAATCGTAATAGATCTTGCTGATCCGTACGGCCGGGCCCGCGGCGTAGGCGGGCGGAGCGACGGCCATGCCGCCGGCCAGTACGGCAGCTGTCAGCAGAGATCGGAAACGCACAAGAACTCCTGGTATGGGGGATATCAGCCGAATCGATCATATCGGTGATGATCGATTCGCGGATCGCGCCCGAGCCGGGCGGCGTACGGAACTGTTCCGGACGCCCGCGGACCTTGTGGAGGCTCGCGGGGCACGGGGATCTTCGTGCTGCTCCCCCCAGACGCTCCTCGCGAGACGCCTATGGAGGTCCCCTCGTGCACCGATCATCCGGCTGGAAGCGAACGTCGGCCCTCTCGGGCCTCCGGAGGGCGGATTGAACCTCCGGTTCGGGCTGCTGGGCCCGGTTCAGGTCCGGCGGAACGACAGACCGGTCCCGCTCGGCACGCCCAAGCAACGCGCCCTGCTCACCGCGCTCCTGCTCGAACCCAACCGGGTCGTGTCGATCGACCGCCTGATCACGGCCCTGTGGGACGAGGAGCCGCCCTGCTCCGCCGTCGCCAACGTCCGCACGTACGTCAACCGGTTGCGAAGCACGCTCGGCGAAGGCGACCGGCTGACGGCCCGGCCGCCCGGCTACGTGCTCGCCGTACGCGCCGGCGAGCTCGATGTGGCCGAGTTCGCCGACGCCCTGCGGCAGGGGAGGCGGTCGCTGTCCGCCGGGCGGCCGGAGGAGGCGCTGCGGCACCTGTCGGCGGCCCTCGCGCGGTGGCGGGGCGCACCCGCCGAGGACGTGCCCAGGTCGGCGGCGCTCGGCCCGCGCCTGGACGCGCTCGCCGAGCAGCGCTGCCTGGCCCTGGAGGCGCTGGCGGAGGCCCGGCTCATGCTGGGCGAGCACGCCGACGCGCTGGCCGAGCTGCGTGAGACGGTGGCCGCCCATCCCACAAGGGAACGGCTGTGGGGGGCGCTCATGCTCGCGTCCTACCGCACCGGCGACCCGGCAGCCGCGCTGGCCGCCTACGGGCAGGCGCGGGCGTTCCTGGCGGAGGAGCTGGGCGTCGAGCCCGGGCCCGAGCTGGCCGAGCTGCACCGGAGCATACTCAACCGGGACCCCGCGCTCCGGGCGGTCCCCGCGCCCCCCGCCCTCACGGCGCCCGCATCGAGGGCGGAGCCGGTCACCGCACCGAGATGCCTCGTCGGCCGGGACCTGGAGCTCAAGGAGGTGGTGGCGGCGATCACCGCCTCCGCCCCGCGGCCTGTCGCCGTACACGGACCGGCGGGGGTGGGGAAGTCGGCCCTGGCGCTCGCCGCCGTCCGGGCGGCGGCGCCGCACTTCCCCGGCGGCGTGCTCCACGTCGATCTGCGAGCCCTTCCCCGGCCCGGCGCGTACGAGACGCTCGCGCGGCTGCTGAGCCTGCTGGGGCTGGCGGACGACGAGATCGCGGCGGACCTCGACGACGCCGCGCTCCAGTTCCGGACGGCCACGGCAGCGGGGCACGTACTCGTCCTCCTCGACAACGTGACCGGAGAGGGGCACCTGCGCCCGCTGGTCGGCGCCCGCCCGGGCTGCCGGTTCGTCGTCACCAGCAGGACGGTGCTCGCCGCGCTCGACGACGTGGACCACCTGCCGCTCGCTCCCCTCACGGACGACGCGGCCTGCGAACTGCTGGCCCGGCTCTGCGGCCGGGACCGGATCGACCCCGAGCAGGCGAGGAGGGTGACCCGGCTCTGCGACAACCTGCCGCTCGCGCTGCGGATCGCAGGCAAGCGACTGGCCGTCAGGCGCGAGTGGACGATGGCGGCGTTCGCCGACATGCTGGCCGACGAGGAGCACCGGCTCGACCTGCTGACCTGCGGCGACCTTTCCGTGCGGGGCGCCCTCGACCTCGACTACCAGGCCCTGCGGCGGTGCGAGGGCACCGCGGCCGGCAGCGCGCTCGCCCTGTTCCACCGCCTCGGCGAGCGCGGCATGGCCGGCTGCGGGCCGGCTGCGGCCGCCGAGCTCCTCGGGTGCGACCGGCGGACGGCGTCGGCGGCGCTCGGCGTGCTGGCCGATCTCCGTCTGATGGAGCCGCTGACCCCCGGCCACTACCGGATGAACGGCCTCACCCGCCTGTACGCGGCGCAGATGGCCTCACGCCCGGGCAGGAGAGCACACCGCGACTGACATACACAGGGCGCGCCCCGGCCTGTGGGACGCGCCTGGTGGTTCACGCGGGCAGCAGGATCAGCACCATTGGGTCCAGCCGCTGCAGGAGAGGCCCCCGCCGGGGACTCCCGCTCCAGAGCAGCAGGTGCGGCGCCAGCATCCGGCCCAGTCGTACGAACAACTGATGGCCGCCGCCTGGCTGGCCGGGACGAGCCGGGCGACCATCCGGTCCGCCAGCCGCTGAATCGTCCGCGTCATTCGGTTCCTCCTTCGAAGGACTCCCTTTTCCCCGACAGTAGGAGCGGCTTCGATCACCGACATACCACTGCGATATACGGACACCTGTATTCGAAAGCGGAGCGCCCGGTGTTCGACGGGGCGCTCCGCAGTGCCCGATCAGCAGATGTATTGCCACATGGTGCAGTAGTTGACGCCCGACCCCTTGCAGCAGTAGCGACGGACGCAGCCGTTGACCTCGTACCAGCAGGTGACCGCCTCCGCGCGGGTGGCCGGGACCAGCCGGGCGACCATCCGGTCCGCCAGCCGCTGAATCGTCCGCGTCATTCGGTTCCTCCTTCGAAGGACTCCTTTTCCCCGACATTAGGAGCGGCTTCGATCACGGACATACCAGCGCGATACACGGACGCCTGTATTCGACACACGTGATTCACGCGTTCAGCCGCCGGAGTACGACACCCGTGATCCTGCTCTCGGGCAGGAGCCCCCACTGGCGGGAGTCGGTGCTGCGCGACGGGTTGTCCCCGAGGACGAGCAGGCGTCCCGGCGGCACGCGGACCTCCCCCAGTGCCTCTCCCAGCGCCTCGAACCCGGGAGGGATCGGGTCCCCGGCCACGGCCGCCGCCCGCTTGATCACCAGGTTCGTGCCGCCGTCGAGCGTGAAGCCCTCCCCCGGGCCCACGCGGGCGATGACGACGATGTCCCCGCGCCGGACTCGCCGGCCAGACCCGCCGGGCCGCAGCCTCCGTACGAGGACCTGGTCACCGGGCCACAGGCCGGGCTCCATGCTCTCCCCGTGAACCTCGACGACGCGCAGGATCTGTCCCGCCACCACCGCGGCGGCCACGAGCGCCGATGCGAGCAGGACGACCAAAGCGAGCGTCATCGTGCCCCCGAGAGCCGGTCGCGCGGGGCGTCCGCGTCCCGGTTCTCCGCCTGCCGGTATCCCTCCGCCTGGAGGGCGAACATGTGGGCGTAGATCCCGTCGCGCGCCAGCAGCCCGGCGTGCGTGCCCCGCTCGGCGACCTGGCCGCCGTCGAGGACGACGATGTGGTCCGCCTCGCGCACGGCGCCGAGCCGATGGCTGATCAGCAGGCTTGTACGGCCGCGGCGATGCTCCCGCAGCCCCCGGTGGATCTCGTGCTCCGCCTCGGCGTCGAGGCCCGAGCTGGGCTCGTCCAGGATCAGCAGGTCCCGCTCGCCCCGCAGGTAGGCACGGGCGAGGGCGAGCCGCTGCCACTGCCCGCCGGACAGGCGGACACCCGCCTCGGCGCCATCGTCCTCGGCGGGGTCGGCGAAGATGCGCGACAGCATGGTGTCGTACCCCCGGGGCAGGCCGTCCACGGCGTCGTGCGCGCCCGCCCGCCGCGCCGCCGCCTCGATCCTCCCCCGGTCGTCCATCGCAGAGAGATCGCCCAGGCCGATGTTCTCGGCCGCGGTCATGTCGTACTCCATGTAGTCCTGGAACACCGCCCCGATCCTGGCCCGAAGCTCCGCCGGGTCCATCTCCCTGAGATCGACCCCGTCCCACAGGATCGAGCCGCGTTCCGGGTCGTACATCCGGCACAGCAGCTTGACCACGCTGCTCTTGCCCGCCCCGTTCCTCCCGACGAGCGCCACCGCGCTGCCGTACGGGATGGTCAGGCTGACGCCGCGCAGGACCCAGGGATGGCCGGGCGAGTAACGGAACCACACGTCGCGCAGCTCGATCCCCCGGTGCGGCGGACCGGCCCGCCGGGGCCGGACCGGGACCGGCAGGTCCGGCTCGGCGTCCAGGACGGCGAGGTAGTGGCCGAACAGCAGCACCTGCTGGTGCGCGGTGACGAGTTCGACGACGAGACCGCTCACCGCCGACTGGACTCCGGCGACGGCGGCGACGAACAGCGCGACGTCGCCGACCCCGCCCGTGCCGTTCGCCGCGGAGACGAGAACCCACAGCAGGCCGGCCCCGGTCGCCAGCGCCGCCGTGGTCCCTGTGAGGGCCTGGACGCCGAGTTCCCGCCGGTCGGTGCGGCCCCGCTCGGCGTTCGCGGCCCGCCGCTGGGCGGCCATCAGCCCGCGTAGATGCGCTCCGATGCCGAAGAGCCTCAGCTCCTTGGCCGCCTGGACGTTGACGAGAAGCTCAGCGAAGAAGAACTCGCGGCGCTCGACCGGGCCGATGCCCCACAGCATCGCGGCACGCCGCCGGGAGAGCCACAGCTCCGCGGCCATGGACGGCGCCGCGGCGCAGACGACGAGGGCGGCCGTCCACGGGCTTATCGTCACGAGGGAGACGAGGAAACCGGCACCGGTCAGCACCGTCCTGGCGGCGCCCAGGGCCGCGGAGACCACCAGGCCCGGGGTCGCCCCGCCGTGCCGCTGGGCCATGCGGATCCGGTCGAGGAACGCGGGATCCTCGAATCTCGCGAGGCCGACGAACCGCTCGGTGGCCCTGAAGAGGCGGTCCTGGGCGACGAGCCCGATCCTGCGCCCGCTCTCGTCCCTGACGTACTGGACGACCTGCGGCCCGAGCGCCGTCAGCACCCCGCACCCGGCAAGCGCGGCGCCCAGCGCCGCCGTCACCCCGGCCCCGGGCCGGTCGCCGGCGATCTCGTCGAGGACCAGCTTGGTGCACCAGGCGATCGTTACCGGCAGGACGGCCATGAGCGTGCTGAGGACGGCGAAGGCGACGGTCAGCCCCCTGCCGGCACGCCAGGCCATGCCGAGAGCGGTGACCACCGCCCGCGCTCCGGCCGGGCCCCGCACCTGCGCCGTCACGCGTGTACGGGAATCTTGTCGAGGTCCTCCAGAGTGGTCCCGCTGGCGACGACCCTCCCGCGCCCGTCGACCAGGGCGAGAGACGGGAAGCCGTTGACCTGCAACGCCTTCGTCAGGCCGGTGCCGTACTCCTCGATCAGCACCAGCGCGACCGGCTCCAGCGCCCGCCGCTCTGCCGCCACCTCCTCCTCCGCGCCGACGAGGACGGCCAGCACGTTGCCGCGCCCTCCCGGGAAGGACCGCGCGCGCTCGGCGAACTGCGGCAGGCGGTCCTCACAGGCGGAGCAGCCGGGCGAGAAGACGCCGACCAGGACCGGCTCGGTCAGCGCCTCGCCGGAGACGTAGACACCGTCCGTGCTCACGGCGGAGAAGCCGCCGATCACCGCCCCGGGCGGGAGCACGATCGGCGGGGACGCCGCCGATCCGGCGCGCAGCATCTCCTCGTGCGCCCGCAACCGCCGGATGACCCCGACCGTCAGCACCAGGTCGATCAGGCACAGGACGCCGACGCCCAGGACGAGCGCTGTCAGGAACGGCATGAGGGACTACCTCCGTCAGGGTGTACTCGTGAAGAGACCGGCGATCTCGCCGATCGCGGACAGCAGAACGGCCGCCGCTCCGGCCGCCAGGGCGACCGCGGCGACCCCGGCAGGCCCGAGGTCCACGGGGACGACGCCGAATCCGGCCTGGATGGCACCGGCCTGGATTGCACCAGCCTGGATGGTTCCGGCCGCCGTCGTGACGAGGAGCACGGCGTTGCGCGCGAGATGCCCGGGGCCCACCGGAACGGCGGAGGCGCCGAAGCAGCGGCAGGGGACCCGCCTGCCGCGCCGAACGGCGACGGCGATGGCCACGGTGAAGGCCACGAGGAGCCCGAGCGCGACGCAGAAGCCGGCGAGCGCGGTGGGCGGCCAGGCCAGCAGCGGCGCGACGGCGACCTCGGCGGAGACGACGAGCACCGCGACGGGCCGGGCGGGCAGCCGCGTGAGGGCGCGTGTGACCGCCGTGAACTCCTCGTACGCCGCCCGCCCGCGCAGCTTGCTCACCGCGGACATGAGGAAGACGATCCCCGTGAGCAGCCGGCAGAAGGCGAAGAGATAGACCACAGGTGCGTCCTCATCCCCGGTCGGGCGGGCGGGTCGCCCACCACGCTAGGAACCACCGCGGAACGCCGGGTACACGACGGCTACACGCGGCGATGTACCGCACCCCGGCCCCTTCACGTCCAGGGGGTGGGCCTCAAGACCGGACGACCGGGTCGGCCCTCACACCTGGTACCGTGTGGCCCGTGGAGATTGAGGTCGACAGAATCTAGCCACCGAACCGCCGGTGGCTTTCACCTGTGGGGAGCATCGCTCCCTCATCGGTGACGACTGTTCACTTCCTGCGGGGCCGTTGTCCGCCGGCTCATGGCGTTGACCTTCCCGCGTGAACCTCACCGGCACGTTCGCACCTCGGTCACGAGTCCGTGCCCGCGAACGCACCTGACGTCGATCTCGTCGTCCCCCGGCTTGTCTCCGCTTCGGCAGCGGCCACCCGTACCCGTCGTCGTCGCGCGTGACGGACGCCAGGCGTGCTGACGCTCGCGTTCCGGTCTCGGCAGCTCATCACCTCCGTTGTGAGCACCGATCCCCATGCCCTCCGTCCCTCGGTGACGGGCAGAGAGAAGAGAACCGCCAGCGATGTCCACCAAATCCGCCATCACCCTCCGCGACCTGACGTTCGAATGGCCTGACGGCGCCGTCGCGATCTCCGGCGTCAACGGCACGTTCACGACCGGCCGCACCGGGCTGATCGGCCGCAACGGCGCCGGGAAGTCGACCCTGCTGCGGCTGATCGCCGGAATCCTGACCCCGACGTCCGGCCAGATCGACACGATCGGCGAGATCGGCTACCTGCCGCAGACGCTCACCCTCCACCAGGACACGACCGTCGCCGGGCTCCTCGGAATCGACGGCGTCCTCGCCGCGATGAGAGCGATCGAGGCCGGCGACGTCGACCAGCGGCACTTCGACACCATCGGCGACGACTGGGACATCGAGGCGCGCGCCGACGAGGCGCTGCACCAGATCGGCTTCACCGCCAAGGATCTCGACCGCCGGATCGCCGAGGTCTCCGGAGGGGAGGCGATGCTCATCGCCATCACGGGCCTGCGCATCCGCCGCACTCCGATCACGCTGCTCGACGAGCCCACCAACAACCTCGACCGGCCCACCCGGGCCAGGCTCGCCGAGTTCGTGGACGAATGGCCCGGGACCCTCGTCGTCGTCAGCCACGACCTCGAGCTCCTGGAGCACATGGAGAACACCACCGAGCTCTACGCCGGGAACCTCGACACCTTCGGCGGCCCCTACAGCGCGTGGAAGGAGCACCTGGAACAGGAGCAGGCCGCCGCCGTCCAGGCCGCTCGTTCGGCCCAGCAGGCGCTCAAGGTCGAGAAACGGCAGCGGGTCGAGGCCGAGACCAAGCTCGCCCGCAGGGAGCGCACCGCCAGGAAGACGCAGAAGGACGGAGGCATCCCGAAGATCCTGGCCGGAAACCGGGCCAGCAAGGCGCAGGCATCCGCAGGATCGCTGCGCTCCACCCTCGACGACAAGGTCCAGGCCGCCCAGGCCGCCGCCGACGCCGCCGACGCACGCGTCCGCGAGGACGGGCACATCAACCTCACGCTTCCCGACCCCGACGTACCTCGTGGCCGCCGCCTCGCCGAGCTCCACGACGAAGACCGCACCGTGGTCGTCCAGGGGCCTGAGCGTGTCGCCCTCGTCGGGCCGAACGGCGCCGGGAAGTCGACCCTGGTCGAACAGCTCCTCCACGGGGGAACGCCGACGCCCGGCCGGGCGCACGGGAGACTCCTGACCGATCTCGTCGGCCACCTGCCCCAGCGCCTCGACGGACTCGACGAGGACGCGAGCGCCATGGCGAACGTGCAGTCGGTCGCTCCCGGCACACCGGCAGGGACGATCCGCAACCAGCTCGCCCGTCTGCTGCTGCGCGGGGACAGCGCCGACCGTCCGGTCGGCACCCTCTCGGGCGGCGAACGCTTCCGGGTCTCGCTCGCGAGACTCCTTCTCGCCGAGCCGCCCGCCCAGCTGCTGATCCTCGACGAGCCCACCAACAACCTCGACATCGCCAGCGTCGAGCAACTCGCGGAAGCCCTCGACGCCTATCGCGGAGCCCTCCTCGTCGTCAGCCACGACTTCGCGTTCCTCGAGCGGATCGGGATCGACACGGTCCTCGAACTCGGCGCGGACGGGCGCATGCGCCAACGTCCCGGGCTGGCCATCTGACGAGACGTGCGTGTGTCACACCGGGGACGTCACCCCGGTCAGCTCCTCGGAGATCGTCCACAGCCGACGCCGGGCGGCCACGTCGTAGGACTGCGCGCTCGACCTGACGATCTTCATCATCCCGGAGCACGCTTCGTCCACCCCTATACGTGGCGGACGGCGTCGAGGACGGCTGCGGCCACCGCGTCGGGCTGGGACACGCCTACGGCGTGGGAGGCGCCCGCGATCTCACGGGTTCCGCGCGAGCCGGCGCGTTCGGCCATGAACCTCAGCGCCGCGGCCGGGATGTTGAGATCGCGATCACCATGGACGAACCAGGACGGCGTGGCACGCCAGCCCGGCTCGCGCACCGTCAGCGGTGGTCATGAGTTCACCTTTCCGGGGATCAGGGCGGCCTCGAGTACCTCGACGGCCTGGGCGCCGCCGGCGCCTGGCGCCGCGGCCGAGCGGAGCCACGACCTCACCGACGAGGCGAGCGCCGCCGTCCACCCGGTCACAGGGTGCCGATCAGTCCGCCGTCGATGACGAAGTCCGCGCCGGTGACGTTGCCGGCGCGCTCGCTGGCGAGCAGGACGACGAGATCGGCGACCTCGTCCGGGCGGGTGAACCTGCCGGTGACCGAGTCGGCGGCGGCCTGCTCCGCCACCGCGTGCGACTCGCCGCCGTTGTGGCGGGCGAGCGTGGCGGCGACGCCGTCCGCACCGAGCCACAGGTCGGTGGCGACCGGCCCGGGGCTGACGGTGTTGACCCGTATCCCGTGCGGGCCGAGCTCCTTCGACAAGGACTTGCTGAAACTGGCCAGGGCCGCCTTCGCGGCGCTGTAGTCGATCACCAGCGGGTCCGGCAGCGACGCGTTGACCGAGCTGACGGACACGATCGTGCCGGCGCCGCGGCCGAGCATGAGCGGCAGCGCCTCGCGGGTGGCGCGCACCGCGGACAGGAAGTTGACGGTCAGGGTGGCGAGCCAGTCCACGTCGGTGACGGACGCGAAGCCGCCGGTGCGTGGGCGTACCCCGCCGACGTTGTTGACCAGGATGTCCAGGCCGCCGAAGGCCGCGCCGGCGGCCTCGACCAGTTCGGCCGGACCGTCCAGGGTGGTGAGGTCCACCGCGACCGGGCGGACGTTGCCCCCCGCCGCCAGCTCGGACAGTTCGGCGCTGATGTGTCGCGCTCCGGCGGTCACGCTGACGCCCTCCGCCGCGAGCGCCCGGGTGATCGCCAGCCCGATGCCCTTGCTCGCGCCGGTGACCACGGCGGTCCTGCCTGACAGGTGCAGCTCCATGACGGGCCTTTCTGCGGGACGTGGCCCCGCCCCGGAGGCGGGGCCACGCGCGGGTTCAGCGGACGGACGTGGCGGCGGCGACGATGACGTCCACCACGGCCTGCGGCCGCGACAGCATGGACAGGTGCGACGCGGCGACCTCGGTGACATGACTGTGGGCCCGGTTCGCCATGGTGAGCTGCAGCGACGGCGGCAGGATGCCGTCCTTCATGCCTACCAGGTACCAACTCGGCAGCGTCTTCCAGGCGGGCGCCCCGGACGGCTCCTGCAGCGCGCTCAGCGCGATCGGGCGCTGCGCGGCGGCCAGCCGGACAGCCGTGGCGGCCGGCAGGTCACCGGCGAAGGCTTGCGGGAACACCGCCGGCTTGATGTAGAGGTCCACGTCTCCGGCGGGCGCCCCCGGGTAGGCCACGACGTCGAACAGCGCGCTCGGGTCGCCACCGCCCTGCAGCCCGAGAACCGTCTCACCCTTGTCGGGCGCGAACGCGTTGACGTACACGAGCGCCTTCACGTCGGGGTCGGTGCCGGCCGCGTTGGTCACGACCGCGCCGCCGTACGAGTGCCCGACCAGGACGACAGGGCCGCTGGTCCGCTGGGCGAGGAACGCCGACAGGTACGCGGCGTCGCTACCGAGCCCGCGCAGCGGGTTGGGCGCGGCGAGCACGGTGTACCCGAGCCGTTGCAGCCGGCCGGTCACGTCCGACCAGCTCGACGCGTCGGCCCAGGCGCCGTGCACGAGCACGATGGTCGGCTTCGGACGATCGGGACGGCCGGCGGCCGAGGCCGGGACGCCGAGCGTGAGCAGAGCGAGGACGGCCAGCGTGATCATCGCACCGCGCCGCCGTAGGGGTCGGTTCATCATGATGGGGATCCACATCTCAGTCGAGGAAGGCGAGCAGGAGCCGGGTGCGTTCGGCCGGTTGTTCTTTCGAGGCCCGCCCGCAGGTGGGCGTCGTCGCGCAGGCAACGGGCGAACTCCCGGACCTGTGCCGGGACGATGGCGCCCTTGCGGACGTCGAGGGAGTAGGTGAGGCGGTCCATCCAGATTTCCTCGTGCCCGTCGATGAGCTGCTCGGGCAGCTGATCGCCTTCAGAGCGACTGGCGGGCGAGCCAGGCCAGCGTGACGTCGGCGACCTCGCGCCAGCCACCGTCGATGGTGAGCGAGTGCGCCCGGTCAGGGAACTCGTGGAGGTCCGTGACCGCGGCGGAGTGCCGGTACTGCTTCAGGGTGGCCAGGGTGACGGCCTCGGGCACAGTGTGGTCCCGGCCGCCGGTGATCAGCAGCAGCGGGCCGCGGCCCTCGTTCCCGGTCGCCACCTTCGCGGGCGAGTGCGGGTCGAAGTTCGCCGTCGCGGCCTCGAACAGCGGCTTCCCGGGCGCCGGGATGCTCCAGCGCCGGTACAGCTCGCCGGACTCCTGCTCGGAGACGGCGTTGCCGAAGGCGTACCGGAACTGCTCCTCGGTGAGCGACACGGCCCGGTTGCGGTTGGCGGGGTTGCGGAACACCGGGAGCGCCGAGCGCAGCGCGGTCAGCGGCACCGGCAGCACGCCCTTGATCTGCGCGGCGTCGATCGCGACGGCGGCGGCCGCGAGGTCCAGCCCGAGCAGCTTCTGAGCGATCATGCCGCCGAACGAGTGGCCGATCAGGATCGGCCGTTCCGGCAGACCATTGATGATCTTCGCGTAGTGCTCGACGACGTCGTCGATGCCGTGACCGGCGATGGCCTCGGGGTTCGCCCGGGACTCCTCCACGGTCGCGCCGTCGCCGGGCCAGCCGGGCGCGCTCGGCGCGTACCCGGCCTCCTGGAACAGGTCGATCCAGGGGGTCCAGGAGGAGGCGTGGAGCCAGAGTCCGTGAATGAAGATGACGGGAGTGCTCATGGTGACCTCTCAGCAGGTGATCAAGCAGACGGGGGGACCCGCGACGTGGAGCGCGGACCGTGCGCGACCTGGCCGGCCGCCAGGTGTGCGTACGGGAGTGGTCGACCGGGGGTTCCGCGGCCGGAACCGGCGTGCGCCCGGAGGATCAGGGCGCCGTGCCGAGTGCAGGTGCACCCATCACGCTAGGGAACCAGCCCGCG
This sequence comes from Microbispora sp. ATCC PTA-5024, assembly GCF_000511135.2. NCBI lineage: Bacteria > Bacillati > Actinomycetota > Actinomycetes > Streptosporangiales > Streptosporangiaceae > Microbispora > Microbispora sp. ATCC PTA-5024. Next base: position 664,174 of record NZ_KI866524.1, read on the forward strand.
AGCCACCCCACGTGAACACGTAGTCCTCGGCGTTCGGGACCCCGCACGCCGTCAACCCGCGATCGTGGGCTCAACCGGCCCGGGTCGCCATCAGCCGGGCCAACTCCACCCGGGACCGCACCTGGAACTTCCGGAACACCTGCCGCAGGTGGTAGTCGACGGTGTGCGGTGAGATGAACAGCAGGGCGGCCGTCTCCCGGTTGGTGAGCCCCCGGGCCACGTGCTCGGCGACGGTCCGTTCCGAATCGGTGAGCCGGGACCAGACCGGTCCGGTCTCGTCCGGCCGGCCGTCCAGCCAGATCACCGCGCCGGCCAGGACTTCGTCGTCGTAGACGCCCTCGCATCTCCCGGTCAGCGTCCCCGACGGCAGGGTCAGCCGTCCGTGCCGCCGCCCTGACCCGGTGCTCAGCCGCCGCCCGGCCCACTCCCACAGCAGCGTTCGGTCCGCGGACGACAGCAGGCCCGCGGCGGCGCTGTTCACGAACATGGTGTGGGCGTCGACGACGGCGACGGGCCCCTTCGCCCTCCGGCGTACCTCAAGGAAACGCGCGTGCAAAGCCGGATGCCGGCCGGGCCCGGCGGTGTGCGGATCGTGAGCGAGCACCGTTTCCTCCCCCTGCGTCGCCTTGACCGGTCGCCCTCATGGAACCGCGCCGGGGCGGGCCGCCGAATCAGGGAAAGTCCCCAATATGTCCAGAGGCCGGGGGTCAGCCGGCGGGGCCGTCCTTGAAGAGCTCGCGCAGCTGCCTCCGGGAGGTGAGCCGCAGCTTCCGGAAGATCTTGGTGAGGTGGTACTCGACCGTCGAGGTGCTGACGTACAGCCGCCGGGCGATCTCCGCGTTCGTCGCGCCCTCGGCGGCAAGAGTGGCGATCTTGGTTTCCTGCGGGGTGAGCACGGGGCCGACCGGCGCGGCGGGGAGCGCGACCCGCTCGCCGGTCGCGGCGAGCTCCACCCGGACGCGCTCGGTGAAGATCCCGGCGCCCATCGCGGCGAACATCTCGTGCGCGGTACGCAGCTGCGCCCCCGCCTCGCCGCGGCGCCGGTGCCGCCTGAGCCATTCTCCGTACAGCAGGTGGGTGCGGGCCAGGTCGGTGCGCATCCGGGTACGCCCGAGCTGCTCCAGCGCCTGCTGGTAGAGCGGCTCCACGGCTCCGCCGGTCTGCTCGCCGAGCAGCGCTTGGCTGCGCGCGAGCAGGCCGAGTCCCCAGGGCATGCCGCTGAGCGGTGCCCGCTCCTCCAGCCGCGCCAGCGCCTGCCGTGCCGTGTCGGGGTCCCCTGCCCGTACCGCCGCCTCGACCAGGTCGGGCAGCACCCGGTTGCCGGTGCCCGGCGGGTCGCGGTCGAACAGCGGGCGGGCCCGGTCGAGCGCCTCGCGGTAGTTGCCGAGGCTGACCTCCAGCACCGTCATGGCCAGGGCCGCCTGGTTGACCAGGGCCGGAACGTTCTGGGCCGCGATGAGGACGATCTTGTCGGCGGCCGCGCGGGCCTCCTGCTCCCGGCCCTGCCAGACCAGCTGCTCGATCTGCCACTGCGGGGCGCCCCGTGGCATCACTCCGCTCATCGCGTACAGCTCGAAGTTCTCGGCGTAGTGCCCGTCGGCGACGGCGATCCGGCCGGCGCGCAGCTCACTGCCGGCGAGCAGGGTGAGCGTCACCCGGAGCGCGTGCAGCGCCCCGCTCTCACGGCCGGACGCCGCCAGCCGGCGCAGCAACGCGGACCGTCCCTGCTCGTCCCAGAGCTCGTCGGCGGCGAGCCCACCGAGCAGCGCGAGCGGCATGCCCTCCTCGCTGAGCCGCTCCGCCGTGCACAGCTCGGCGACCGCGGCCCGCATCAGCGGCACCGCGGCCCGGTACCCGGCCGTGACCCGGGTGGCGAACGCCCGGGCCAGCAGGTCGGCCGCCGTCCCCGCCGGATCGGCCGGTACGGCGAGCACGGCACGGGCCACCTCGAGCGGCGTGGTGCCGACCGTGTGCTCCAGCGCGACCATGGCCGTCTCCATCGCCTCCCGGAGCATCACCCGGGTCAGCCGCTCGTCGCGGCCGCCGAGCGCGGCGGCGGCGTCCATCAGGATCGCGGGCGCGTGCGCCACCCGGTCGTCGAAGTTGGCGACGGCGGCGCGCAGCCGCTCCCCCATCGCCCGGACGACCGGGGTGTTCAGCATCGGCCGCGCCTGGTCGAGCAGCCGGCGGACCGCGGCGATGTCCCCGGCGACCAGGAACGCCCCGGCCGCGGCGAGGAGCCGGCCGCCGCGCGCCGGCGCCTCCGGGCTGAGCTCGGCGGCGCGGGCCAGGAAGGCGGCCTGGGCTGTGTAGCCGCCGCGCGCTCCGGCCCGCTCGGCGGAGGCTTCCAGGTCCCGGGCGACGCCCTCATCAGTGCCCGACGTGGCGGCGGCGAGGTGCCAGGCCCGGGTGTCGGGGTCGAGCACGGGGTCGCTGGAGTCCGCTACGGCGCGGTGCGCGCGGCGGCGATCGGCCGGCGTGGACGCGTTGTAGACCGCGGCCCGGATGAGCGGGTGCCGGAAGGTGACGCTGCCGCCGGCCAGGTCGCCGAGCAGCAGGATGCCCTCGGCGAGCGCCGGGTCGGCGTCCACCGGGGACATGCCCAGCAGCGCCGCGGCCCGCCAGAGCAGCGCCTGGTCGTGCGCGGGCGCGATCGAGGCGACGAGCAGCAGCTCCCTGGTGGCCGGGGGCAACACCCGGACCTGGCCCAGGAAGTACGTCTCCAGGTGCGTGCCCAGCGGGAGCCGTACCGGCAGCTCGGTGTGGCCCGCGAGCTGATCCGGCGATAGGACGGTGGCGAGGGTGATGAGCGCGAGCGGGTTGCCGCCGGTCTGCTCCACCACCCGCTCGGCCACCGCGTCGTCGAGCGGCCCGGCGACGCGCTCTGCGAGCAGCCGGCGGGCGGCCTCGTCACCCAGCCCGCGGACGGGGCGCACCGGCAGGCCCTCGAAGAGCGCGTTCCGGGATTCGCGTAGCGCGACGAGCACCCCGACCCGCTCCGCGTGCAGTCGCCGGCCGACGAACGCGAGCGCCTGGGCGGAGTCGCGGTCCAGCCAGTGCGCGTCGTCGACGAGACAGAGCAGGGGCCGATCGGACGCGATCTCGGCGAGCAGGCTGAGGGTGGCGAGACCGATCAGGAACAGGTCCGGCGGGGGGCCGTGCATCAGCCCGAACGCCCGCCGCAGGGCGTCGCCCTGGGGGCCGGGGATCCGTTCGAGCCGATCGAGGAACGGCGCGAGAAGGTGGTGCAGTGCGGCGAAGCCGAGCGGAAGCTCGGACTCGACGCCGGAGATGGTGAGCACCCGCAACTCCGCGGCCGAGGCCGCCGCAGCCGCCTCCTGCAGCAGCCGGGTCTTACCGACGCCCGGCTCGCCGACGAGGACGAGTGTGTCGCTGAGCCCCGCGCCGAGCCGCCGGATCACCTCGTCGATCGCGTGCCGTTCCGCGTCCCGGCCGTGCAGCGACGCGGGCGCCGGCCGGGGTTCCTGAGCGGTGACGTCGTCGGACAGGATTCCCCCTCGACTATGCCTGCGCATGTGCCGGGGCCGGGCTCGGTTCGACCGGGAGGCGGCACCAGGAGACTATGTCACCATGTCCAGCGAATCCGCTAAATCAGGGCTTTTCGGGCGAGAGTCGGAGATCGCCCGGCTCTCCGGCCTCGTCCGCGGACTTCGCGACGGAGGCAGCGCACTGGTCGTCCGCGGCGAGCCCGGCATCGGCAAGTCCGCACTGCTCACTGCTGCTGCGGACGCGGGCCGGGACGCCGGGCTGCGGGTGCTGTCCACGGCCGGCACGCAGGCCGAGTTCCATCTCCCGTACGCGGGGCTGCACCGCCTGCTGCATCCCGCCCGGCTGGACGACGAGGCGCTGCCCGATCCGCAGCGGCGCGCGCTGGCGGCCGCGCTCGGACTCATCGACGCCGCCGTCCCCGATCTGTACCTGGTCGCGCTCGCCACGCTCAACCTGCTGGTGGAGGCGGCGAGCCGGACTCCGCTGCTGGTGCTCGCCGACGACGGCCAGTGGCTCGACCCGCCCACCGCAGGGGTACTGTCCTTCGTCGCCCGGCGGCTCGAGGCCGAGCCGGTGGCGCTGGTCGCCACGCTGCGCGACGGCGTGCCCTGTGCGCTGGCCGAGGCCGGGCTGCCCGAGCTCGTCCTGCCGCCGCTCTCGGACGCGGCCGCGGCGCGCCTGCTCGACGCGCGCGCCCCCGGGATGGATCCGCGGACCCGGCGGCGGCTGCTTGACGAGGGTGCCGGCAACCCGCTCGCGCTGGTGGAACTGACCGGCGAATGGCGCGACCAGGGGGCCGGCCTGCTCTCCTCGCCGTGGCTGCCGCTGACGGAGCGGCTGGAGCGCGCCTTCGGCGCCCGGCTGGGCGACCTGCCCGCCGCCACGCGAGCCCTGCTGCTCGTCGCGGCCCTCGACGACGGCACCACGCTGGAGGAGGCGGTCGCGGCCGCCGCCGTCCTCACCGCCGGGCCCGTCGCGCACGACGACCTGGCGCCGGGGATTCGCGCCGGGCTGATCGAGCCGGACGCCGCCCAGATCCGGTTCCGGCACCCGCTCATGCGCTCAGCGATCTACCAGGCCGTGACGCTGCCGCAGCGCCGCGCGGGCCATGCCGCGCTCGCCGAGGCGCTCGCCCGGCAGAGTGGCGAACGCGCCTCCGACCGCCGGATCTGGCACCGCGCGTCCGCCGCGGCCCGGCCCGACGAGGAAATCGCGGCCGAGCTGGACACCATGGCCGCCCGCGTCGCGCAGCGCGGCGCCCCGACCGAGGCGGTGACCGCGCTGGAGCAGGCGGCCAAGCTCACCGAGGACGCGCGCCTGCGGGCCGACCGGCTGCTCCGGGCGGCGGACCAGGCGGTCGAGCTGGGTGGCCGCGACGTCGTCGTACGGCTGCTGCGCCAGACCGAGCTGCTGCCGCTCACCTCCCGGCAGCAGGCCCAGCTGCGGTGGATCCGGGGCACTCTCAACGACGGTTCCGACGGCCGGGCGACCGGCCCGCAGGTGCTCGCCGCCCTCGCCGAGTCGGTCGCCGCCGACGGCCGGCCTGAGGAGGCGTTGCGCATCCTGTGGAGCGCCGCCCTCCAGTGCTTCTGGATCGAGCCGGGCGCCGAGGCGCGCCGCCGGATCGTCGCGGCCGCCGAAAGCCTGCCGGTGCCGGCCGCGAACCCGCTGCTGCTGGCGATCCTCGCGTACGCCGCGCCGCTCGACCGCGGCGCCGTGGTCATCGACGGACTGCGGGAGCTGGCCGAGCAACCCGTCATCGACCCACAGGCGGCCCGGCTCCTGGGCTCCGCGGCGGTGCTCGTCGGGGCGTTCGAGCAGGTAGAGAGCTTCTCCGCGGCGGCGCTGCCCGGGCTGCGTGCCCAGGGACGGCTCTACCTGCTCACCCGCTCCCTCGCCCAGCAGGCGTGGAGCGCGGTGCACCGGACCAACCTGAACGTGGCGATCCCGGCCGCCGAGGAGGCGGCCCGGCTCGCCCTCGAGACGGACCAGCCGCAGATGTACGGCACCGCCGTGTCCACCCAGGCGATGCTCGCGGCGGTGCGCGGCGAACCGGACCGCGCTCGGGAGCTCGCGGCGCGCGCCGAGGCGATGAGCGTCGCCACCGGCGTGCGGCCGGTGCTGGCCACCGTGCAGATGGCCCGCGGGCTGGCAGCCCTGGGCGAAGGCCGGCACGAGGAGGCATATGAGCACCTGCGCCGTCTGCATGACCCCGCCGATCCGTCGTACCAGCTCGCGCTGCGCTGCTACGTGGCGGCCGCGTGGGCCGACGCCGCCGCCGGAAGCGGGAATGCCGGCGCGGCGCGGGGGGTGCTGCGCGAGCTGGAGGAGGTGGCGCGGATGACGCCCGCGCCCGCGCTGCACGTGGGCCTACCGCTGGCCCGGGCGCTGCTCGCCGACCCGGCGGACGCACAGGCCCGGTTCGCCGACGCCCTCGCCGCCGACCACGCCCGCTGGCCGTTCGCCCGGGCGTACGTGCAGGTGGCCTACGGCGAATGGCTGCTGGACCAAGGCGATCCCGGCTCGGCCCGGCCGCTGCTGCGCACCGCCCGCGACACGTTCGACGCACTGGGCGTCGTGCCGTGGGGCGACCGGGCCCGGCGCGGGCTGCGCGCCTGCGGGGAGGCCAGTGCCGACCGCGTCCTGACGGCCCGCGACAAGCTCACCCCGGTGGAACTGCACATCGCCCGCCTCGCCGCCGAGGGCCTGTCCGACGAGGAGATCGGCGAGCAGGTCTACCTGTCCCGGCGGACGGTCGGCGCACACCTGGAGCAGTTGCTGCCCAAGCTCGGCATCGACTCCCGGGCGGACCTGCCCGCCCTCCGCCGGGACCGAGCGGATTGACCCGCGCCGGCGGCAAGGGGCGGGCGGCCCTCCTGATCGGACCCGACACGAAGAAAGCGGCTTTCGCTGCCCCTAGTTGAGGAGCTGGGGAGTAGGCCTTGGCAGCGCAGGCGATCTCGGGCCGGGTGCGGGGCCGGCCAGGTCCGAGCCGGGGGACGTGGATACCGGCCATGACCGCCTCGAACTGTGGGGCATCGCCCACCCCGCTGCCCGGCGGTCAGCACCAGCGACAGCAGCCGCCGGCCCTGGCAGCGTCCCGTCAGGGAGCCCCGACCCGTACCCGCCACCGGATCCCGTCGATGAGCTGCCGCCTGGTCCACTTCGACGTAGGCCCGAGAGGTCGGCCGACCAGGGCCCGCTCCCCGGGAACCATCAACGCCGATGCCCTGGCAGGACCAGCAGGGTGATCGAATTCGCCGGGTACGTCGCAGTGACCCGGCCCTGATGCACCAGGAGATCGTCACCACGCACGATCGAGTTGAGATCGGCCGGGCTGTAGGTGAACCGCTGCGCCCTGGCGTTGCCGTGCAGTCCGGCGATCGACAACGGCGAGGTCAGATCACCGCCGGTCTTGTTGATGACCATCAGGGTCAGCGCCTTGTCGCGCGAGCGCTGCGCCCCGTACACCGCCAACTGCCCTTGATCGCTGCTGGCCGCCGACACGCTCACGTCGCCGAACCGGCTCCCCGCGCCGTCGTAGTTGCGATACATCCGGAACGCGTAGGCGCCGGGCTGCGTCGGCTGAGGTTCGCCCCAGATGGTCGCGAGGTCGAGACCCTCACGCCCGAAGATGCCGAGAACGTCGGCCTGCGCCAGGGCGCCGTTGATGTCGTCCAGCGCGCCCCAGTTGTACTCGGTGATCGCGGTCTTCGTGCCGGGGTAGTACTGCGCGACCCACTCCTTCATCTTGCGGATGAACTGCAGCGGCGGCGCGTTCACCCCCGTCGGGCCGATCCAGGACTCCTCGACGTACGTCGGGTCCCACAGCGAACGCGTGGACCGCAGCCGCCACGCGTTGGACTCGGGGTCCTTCCCGCCGTTGATCTGCGGGTAGTAGTGCTGGTCGAAGTAGTTGAGCATGCGCTTGCCGCCGTGCGCGTCGCTGTAGTCCTTCATGTTCTTCAGGAACCACTGCGACAGGTTGAGCCCGCCGTGCGCGGCCGCGTCGGCGCCCGGCGCACATCCGTCCACCCCGGACGCGACCCACTCGCAGTATCCCCAGCCGGACGGGCCGAGCACCGCGGCGCTCGGGTCGGCGGCCTTGATGGCCGCGGCGGTCGCGGTGCTCTTGCCGCCCAGTTCGTCGTACGAGACCGCCTCGGGGTGCACGTCGCGATGCGTGGAGTTCCACAACACCGGCTCATTGTCGAGCTCGTAGATCGACACGCCGCCGCGCGCCGCCGTACCGAACTGGCTCACGAGATGCGACACCATCTCGCCGTCGAACGAGGCGTCCACCGGGATCGAGGTGTCCTCAGGCACCGCCCCGGTGAGGTTCGCGTTGTTGAGCCTGCCGTTGCCGCAGGCGGCGTCCCACTGGTCGAATCCGTCCTGAGCGGGGAACCGGCTGGCGGGGAATCCGCAGGCGAACGGGTGCTGGGCGGGCGAGTCCTTGGCCACCCACCCGCTCATCGGCACGGTGACGACCTGTTTGCTGCCGCGGTCGTGGTTGGTCTTGACGAACGCCTCGACCGTGTTGTCGGGCCCGGCGACGATGTTCTCGAAGTACCAGTCGCTTCCCGTGTTGTAGGTGTGGTTCTTGAAGTTGTAACGCGTGCTCGAGTTGCCGCCCCAGCGCGCCACCGGCAGGCCGATCTCGGTGGCGAACGCCGGGTCGGCGCCGTTCATACCGTAGATGTCCGGACTGATCGGGTGCCGGGCGGCGGACAGGTCCACCGACAACGTAGGACCCGCCGCCGCCGCAGCCGGGTCCAGGGCCGCCTGGACGGTCAGTGTCCCCGCCACGAAGGACACCGCTACGCCGAGCGTCGTGGCCGATCGCAGCTTCCGCCGCCGTTGAGCACCCATCGTCGACGCTCCCGTCAATCGATCCGTCGGTGAACAACCGAGGAGCCTGACCGGACGCTTCACGCGAGTCAAGGCGCTGCAGTCGCGCGGAGGCGGACGGCCGGGCGGAACCGAAGAAACGTGGCGCCCTGACTTGGTGCGTCTCCAGGTCAAGCCCTGACCGCCCCGTAAGGACCACGGCCGCGGTTCAGGAGGGCAGCCTGAAACTTGCACGCAGCCCACGAATTCGACCTCTCGGCCTCAAGGCGACCCACCTGGTGGTGTGACCGAACGATCAGGGCTGATCGCTTGGTCGGACGAGCGCGTCCAGGCGGTGATCCACGCTCACCCCGACCTCTTCCGTCTGGTTCCGGTGATCGCGGCGGCCTGTGGGCTCCGGCAAAGGAGCTCTTCGGCCACGGAACAGTGATCGTTGAGGAGCCTCGTCAGGACACAGTGAACCCCGCCGCCCACGTGGAGGAAGCGGGGTTTCTGCACGTCAACCCCTACTTCAACAGTTGGCGGGCCATGACGACGCGCTGGATCTGGTTGGTGCCCTCGTAGATCTGGGTGTTCTCCGCCGTACTCCTGGGCGACCTGGGCTGACTCCTCGATCTAGCCTCTGAACAGGTCATACGCCTCTGGGTACCTGCCATGGACTCTCGGTGACTTACGAGGTCTCACGGAACAGCCACGGAACAAGATCGCGATAGGGGGCCACAGTGATGATCTCAACCGCTCGCCTGAACGATGACGGTGAGTAGCCGAACTGGCGAGCTGCCACATGGCGTACGAAGGGTTGCCCGCCAACTCGCGACACGCCTCCGCCTGTCATGATCGCCTCGTCTGCCGTCGTCCTGTGGCGAACCTGCAGCGGGCCGGCGACGAAGACGCACTCCCGGTCTCGCGTGTGCCTGTCCCCGGCGTCGTTCCTCCTCTGCTGGTTGCCCCGAGGGACCGTCTGAGGTGCCGCTGCTGTACACGTTGCTTTGTAGCAGCAACCTGGTCCGACGGCCCGCCCTTGTAATCCGGTGCCAAGTGGACCCGGACCGCAGGGCCGCCAGGCCCGAGGATCGGAAGCCGCGCGGCAGCCCTTCTAGGGCCATCGGCGATGACATGCAACGCCGTGGTTCCACCGGCTGATGGAGCCCGGATCTCTGCCTCGACGTCACGGCCGTCAGCTACTTCAACGGCGCGCTGTTCAGCCCCGGGGCTGCCACGGTGGCTGGAACCAGCACTCATCTCCTAG
>NZ_KI866524.1:675850-676184 GCF_000511135.2 Microbispora sp. ATCC PTA-5024
TCTCCGTCGACCACGCGGCGGTGCCGTCAGGGCGGTAGATCACTACGTTGGCGTCACCTTGAACTACAAGACGACTGCCGGGGTCCTGCGAGGTACCCGAAGCCCAGACCGGCGTGCCACCCGGACGATAGATGACCAAGTTGCCGTCACCTTGCATGACACACACGCCCGCAGTCGTGCCACCGGTCTTCGAGTCCCACAGGGCCCCACCCGGTCCATACAGCACGAGGTTTCCATCACCCTGATAGACGAATGAGTAACGGCCATCACCCGAGCTGATCGACTGCCCCGGCAGCAACACCTCACCCGGCTGCATGTCATCGCCCTGAGCCGA
>NZ_KI866524.1:676705-763409 GCF_000511135.2 Microbispora sp. ATCC PTA-5024
CGGCCCCGCGGGAAGAGAGAAATCAGCTCGACTCCATGCCTTGTCCCACAGAGTGGCGTAGCCCTCAGCGGAGTTGAGGAGCGGATCGAGCAGCTTGCCGGTGATGCCCTGGGCTTCAAGATCAGCAATGAAATCGGGGAGCATACCGACATGGGCGAGACCATCCGTATTGATATCGAACGCCCTGTCCCCGACAACGCTGCGATCCATGGTTGCTCCAGTGGCCGCCGCAGTGAATGGGTAATTGACCGCGGGAGCAGCGTCGCCCTGCCCACGACCGCCGGGACACGCGTCGGGACCAAACCGGGGCCCCGGTAGACCGGCAAATCCATTGAAGTCGGTGCCAATCCCGGTTGGCCGTCCTGCCATCTTGTTGATGGCGTAAAGGTAGGCCTGGGCGAAGCTGTTCGAGCTTGCCCCGCACAGGTGTGGTAGGGGGACCACGGTGCCAGCGTTCCTGATCTCGGCGAGGCCGCCTTGGCGGACGATGGGATTGACCATGCCGCCCAGGTTGCGGATGCGTTCAACCTCGGTTTCTAGGAGTTGACCCTCGTGACGCTTATCGCCGAGGGATATGTCGATGAAACCGGAATGCCCGGAGATTGCAGGGCAGTCGAGTTGTTCGCAGATGTCGAGCGTATCGGCCTTGGCGTAAGCAGACATGTGGTCGATGTCAATGACCATGCCTCGCCGTATCAAGCCGCGTACGAGCAACTTACCAAGTTCGGTGAGGCCCTGCACATTGCGCCGGCCGGTGCGGTAGGAGTACCCGAGAGCTTGGGCGTTCTCGGTCTGGACAGTGTAAGCACCTATGGTGCCCAGCGGATTTCGCCCCGATATCGGACCGCCGCCAGTAGAGCGGATCAGAGGGTTTTGGAATGCGGTTCCTCCAAACCCATTGTTGCTGAAGTGGATGGGGAAGACGTAGCGGACTCCAAGATCAAAGTATCGGTCAAGTTCACGGTTCAACTGATCCTCATCCAAGTCGCCTTCGCCACGGCAGTTGAACAGGTAGTCCACCTCAATGCCCAAGATCACGGCGAGTTTGCCCTGCGCGATGACCGAGTGAGCCTCGTCCGGCGTTCGCACGATGCGGTACCAGCCAGCGCCGGGAGCGCCGCTCTTGGCATCGACGTAGGCCTCCATGTCCTTGGCGGCCTGCAGTTGAAGGTTGACGGCTTCCATGTCGTCGCAAGTGCGGTTAGGGAGCTTATTAGCAAGGCTGCACAGATACTCATTGTTGACCGCGAGCATCACCATCAGCCGCAGCCCACCATCCACCGCACGCTTCAACCAGTCCTCAAAAACTGCCTGGTGGGTGATGCTGTCCCAGCGTGGCCAACCATCGAACTGCGGATAGCCGCCCACACGATGACCAAGAACTGACCCAGTACCGGTGCCATAGGCGACGGACCGCAGGATGTTGCCGAGGAGGTCTCCAGTTCCACCCGGTCCGTGTACCGAAGTACACCAGCGCAGTTCATGGATGATGTCACCGTAGGCGCCGCCCCAGAACGCCATCCCGCCGAACCCGAGTTGCGCGAACTGATGATTGTGCAGATCAGCAAAACCGCGACTCATTAGGTGCCTCGATTCAGCTTGAATCCCCGGTAGTCCTTGGATGAGCCAGAGCATGTGCTGCATTCCTTATTAGCACAGAAAGCGCCGAATGTCAGCAACAACGCGCATTACAAACTGAATACTTGTGCGACATGGCGTTCAGGGTGTGACTAAAACACCAAATAGACATCGTCTCATTTGGCCAGTCGGCGGTAGCAAATGAGGGCGGCGGCGATGGCGACGAAGGAAGCGAATTGGTTGGCCCGGCGTTCGTAGCGGCGATGTAAGCGGCGGCAGCCAGCCAGCCAGGAGACGGTCCGCTCCACAATCCAGCGGTGCCGTCCCAGGCGTTGGCTGGACTCGATGCCACGGCGGGCGATCCGCGGGATGATTCCGCGGCCGCACAGGAAGGCCCGCAGATGCTGGTAGTCATAACCCTTGTCCCCGTGGAGCTTTGCGGGTCGGCGGCGGCGCGGCCCGCGTCGGGAGCGGATCGGCGGGATGCCCTGCACGAGCAGCTCCCGGGCTTGGCTGTCGTGGGTGTTGGCCGCGCTGATCCCGACAGAGATCAGCAGACCGCTCCGTTCGGTGATGAGATGGATCTTCGACCCTCGAGCCAAGCTCGTCCAGCAGGATTCGGTACAGCTTGGCCCACACCCGGGCGGCGCTCTGGCGGCCGGCTGGCCGATCGCCACCGGCGTCATCGAAGGAGGCTGCCGCAATTCGATCGCGACCGCACATCGGCATCACCGGCGCCCGCTGGGTGTTACCAGCCAGGTGCCGAAGCCATCCTGAAACTCCGCGCTCTGATCTCCTGCAGAGACTTCCCGGCCTACTGGCGCTATCACCTCGACCGCGAACACCAACGCATCCATCAAGCCCCCCACCAGGACCAATACGTCCACACCGCCTGATCGACCAGCTCACCGCGGAGGAGCTACACCCATCTGAATTTGCACCTAGTTGAACCACTGTGCGTCTTCCAAGTGGTATCAGTTCGCCCTTATCGGTCTGGATATTGGGTGTTACTGTTGGGCGATACCGATGAGTCGACAGGCTGGGGCCACATCAGTGACCACGATCGAGACGCATGATCCATTCTTCGTTGCCATCACCGCTCCCGAGTTTCGGCGCGACCAGATCTCGGACCTCGCAGCAGGGCGGTGTGCGGCCATCCGGGTCGCTGACTTTCTCCCCTCTAAGACATGCTCAGACATTCTGAACGCCTTGATGTGTGCCGACTTTGAGTACTATGGAACGGAACGCGTATATCCGCCCGTCATGCGGTTCGGGGTGGGGGTTAGCGACTACCGCAAGGACGGCAAGATCATGCCCGACTACTGGGACGCGCTACGGAGACATCAGGACTCCTGGTCCACCATTGGGCTGGACTTCGATCCGCTCGAACTGTGCCGAGAGACCCTGGGCAAGCACTGGCCCGGTGTAGTCGCCATCGGCCGTAACGAGGGGCGGGAACTCGGCGGAGGCGTCGCCCGCGAACCGAACCAGGGTTTCGTGGTGCACTTCGATGACGCTCAGCGAGAGTTCTCCGGCAGTCTTCTGGACGCTCATATTGTGGCTCAGTTCGCCTTCAACCTGTACCTATCTGTTCCCGAGCAGGGTGGGGAGACTGTGGTATGGAGGCATCGCTGGCGGCCCGCGGATGAGAAGTTCCGGTTCCCGGGTTCATATGGGTATACCGATGCTGTGGTCGGAGACGCCGAGCACTTCGTGCTCAAGCCAAAGGCCGGCGAAGCTCTCCTGTTCGATCCCCGAAACTTCCACGCGGTCCGCCCGAGTGTGGGCTCACGACGGATCGCTCTCGGTTTCTCTGTTGGCCTCAGTGACCGCGGGGACCTGTACACGTGGGGTTGACAGAAGGTGCACCACTGCGCGAACCGTAAGTGGGTCTGTTATCGTGCGGCAATGAAGGTCTTGCAGTATTCGGCGTTCAGCACGCACTCCTCCGGAGGGAACCCCGCGGGCGTGGTTCTTGATGCCACAGGGGCGGATGACGCCAGTCTGTTGGCGACAGCTGCGGAGCTAGGTTTTTCGGAGACGGCGTTCGTCGTGCCGTGCGGCGACGGAAGTCTCAATATCCGCTATTTCAGCCCACTTATGGAGGTGCCGTTCTGCGGTCACGCCACCATCGCCACGGCCGTCGCCTATGCAGAGCGTTATGGTGTGGGTACGCTCCTCCTGCGAACGAAGGCTGGCGAGGTACCGGTTACAACCAGCATTACGGCAGAAGGGTCGATAGTGGCCACGTTGGTGAGCGTCACACCCCACTCGATTGCCATCTCGGACACCGACCTCCGCGAACTGCTCGCCGCTCTGCGATGGTCGCCGGATGATCTCGAGCCCTGTCTTCCTCCTCGTGTGGCATACGCTGGCGCCTGGCACCCTGTGATTGGCGCCGCGACACGAGCTCGTCTCGCCGACCTGGACTACGACATGCCCACGCTAAAGAGCCTCATGACCCACAACGACTGGGCTACCATCGACCTCGTCTGGCGGGAGTCCCCCACGGTGTACCACTGTCGCAACCCATTCCCGCCCGGTGGAATCGTCGAGGATCCCGCCACTGGCGCGGCCGCCGCGGCCTTTGGCGGCTATCTGCGCGAACTCGAATTGATTACTGCCCCCGTGAGCATCACCATTCATCAAGGCCATGACATGGGCCGCCCGAGTTTGATTAAGGTGACGATTCCTGACGGGCGGGAAAACGGCATCAGTGTGACGGGGACAGCGATCCAGATGCGGGCCGACTGATTTAACACGGGAACTCAATCCTCTGTATCAACCCGCCAGCCCATACTCCCGAGTGGTCCAACAAGGAGCCAATTTCATCCTCGGGAGGCGTGAGCTACCCGGTGGTTCTGAAGAACCGCGATGGCTTTGACCAGGTGGCCGGTCTTGCTCGGGCTGCATCGCAGCTTGCGCAGGATGCGCCAACTCTTGAGCTGGGCGTTCGCGCGCTCACCAGGCCCGCGGAGCTTGGCGTGTGACCGGTTGGCCTGCTTTTGAGACTCGGGCTTGTTCCTGCCCTTGTACGGCGTGATCAGCACCTCGGCCCCGGCGCCCTGATAGGCCTTGTCGGCCAGGGTGATGATCCCGGCTTGGTCGAGCGCGCGCAGGATGCCCCAGATCCGGGCGGCGGTCAGGTCGTGGGTCTTGCCCGGCAGCGCACCGGAGGTCCACACGATGGTCCCGTCCGGTCCCGCGATGACCTGCACGTTCATCCCATGCACGCGATGCTTGCCCGAGTGGTAGGGCCGGTCGGCCTTCACCCGGTCGGTGCGGATGAGCGTGCCGTCCAAGACCAGGTAGTGCAGGCCGTCCTTCGTGGCCTTCCGCAGCGCCGTCGCCAGTTTCGGTGATCGAGCCGTCAGCAGGGCGACGGTTTCCTCCACATACCGCCACGCGGTGGCCGCCGACACTCCGAAACCCGCTCCGACCTGGGCGAATGTCTCGCCCTTGCGCAGATAGACCAGCACCAGGAGCGCCTGCTGCCCGGGGTTGAGCCGCCGCCACGTCGATCCGATCGCCTTGCGCCGCCTGCGGATCAGTCCGGCCAGGTAGTTCAGCGTTGAACGCGACAAATCGACGGCAGCACGATAGAACAGCACCCGAAGCTCCTGGCGATGACGGTGATGGTTGTGGTGATCAACCCGTCTACCAGGAGCTTCGCCTCATCATGAGGAAAACCCGAGCATCGCGATCATGCTGTGACCGGCTTAGCCGCCCGGCGGATGAAAAACGTTCAGCAGATGATCGACGAGCTCCGCCGTCTCCGCAACCAGTGCGGACCGAGAAGCAACCAGAATCCGCGCTATCTGCGATACTCCAGCGCGGTTTCTGCCCTGCTGTGGATCATCGAGGACCTGCGCAAGGAACAAAGCTGAGCAGCGCCGCCAGTCGGTCTCGGTCGCACAGCTTCTCTCTCCCGTGAGTCCGGCGTCGAGCTGCCGGTTATGACTGGTCGTGCTCACCGCCGTCGGTAGCCGTTATTGCCACTTTGATGTCAATTAGAGACTTTTGTCCCCATCTGTCTCGCCTGAGTGTGGCACAGAGGGGCGTCGTATCCCGAGAAGGCTGAATACTCGAGTCCCAAGACATATGGCAGCGCTGGTTTCACACCGTATGGAAGGTCCGCACGCATACACTCCCGATATCCGATGTCGAAGGGAGCGCATGGTGTCCGAGGTCGTCACCTACTACGTGGATGAGTTGACGACGGTCCAGTTCGAGATTGAGCCCCCACCGGGGTTTCAGCCGGCAGGCCCGGGTGAGATCGTCGGTAAGGTCCGTGAAAGCTTGGACCCGGCGGTCAAGGCCGCCCGGGAGGTGCTGGAACGGGTGAAAGACACCTGCCCGGACGAGGTCCAGGTCAAGTTCGGGATCAAGGTCAGCGGGACCATGAACTGGTTGGTGGCGAAGGCTGCTACGGAGGGCAACTTCGAGGTCACTCTCACTTGGAAGCAGGGTGATGCCAATGCACTGGCTGGAACGGCGCTGAGTGAGAGCGGAGCATGAGTCGTACCGGTCCACGCGACCGGTCGTGGGTTACCGCTATTCACAAGGGTGAAGACGACGAGGCGCCAATTGGTTCTGCTCTGGTCATTGACGAGTGGCGTGTACTCACCTGCGCGCATGTAGCGCGGCCGAAGCCGCCGGAGGAGCGGCCCGACCTGTGGGTGGCTTTCCCCATGGTGGAGGACCGTCTGCCACCTCGGCGCCGGGTGCGTGACAGAACGTACCCCGATCCCGACAACCGGACCGATCTCGTCGTCCTTCACCTGGCCGAGCCGATTCCCCCCGGGGTGAATCCCGCACCCTTGCGCTTCCCCCCGGGCAGCGCGATGCAGTTTCGGCCGTGGTGGGCGCACGGATTCCCCGGGGGAGATTCGGCGGGGAACACGGCCGATGGCACCGTGGGGGAAATTCTGGGCTACGGGAAGGTCCGGCTGGATTCGGAGTCTCGCTATCACGTCGAGGTCGGCTTCAGCGGGGCGGGCCTTTGGTCGGACGACTTTCGTGCGGTCGTGGGCGTAGTCTGCCAGGCGCACCGCAACGGCGACGGCCACGCCATCACCCTGTGCTGGGGTGATCAACGGTTGGCGGGCGAGAAACTCGCGGCGCTGACCAAACGCCTGGCCGATCAAGCCGACGAGGCGGCGCTGGCCGCATGGGGCTGGGAGCTGACGCGGGACCCGCAGGCCCGATCACACTGGCGGCCCCGGGCACGGGGAGTGGCGCGGGACAGCGAGCGGGGCTACCGCTTCCGCGGGCGGACAGCCGCATTACGGGCGATCAAGGACTGGTTGGACTCCGCGCACACCGAGCCGAAGGCGCTGGTCGTTACCGGCTCGCCAGGGGTGGGCAAATCGGCGGTGCTGGGCCGGATCATCACCACCGCAGACCCCTCGGTCCGTGCGGAACTCCCTGCGGGCGACACCGCGGAAAAGGCGACGGTCGGCTCGGTGGCCTGCGCCGTGCACGCCAAGGGAAAAACCGCACTGGAGGTGGCGGCCGAGATCGCCCGCGCGGCCAACCGCGCAGCCCCCGCTGCCGTCGATGAACTGACGACTGTCGTACAGCAGGCCATGGCCGAGCAGAGCGGCGGACCCTTCAACGTGATCATCGATGCCCTCGATGAGGCCACGTCATCCGCCGAGGCGCGCGCCATCGTCACCGACATCGTGCTGCCCCTCGCACAGACCTGCGACAACGTACGCGTCGTCGTGGGCACCCGTGAGCACGACGACGACGGCGACCTCATCGGCGCCTTCGGGCACGGTCGCACGACTATCGATCTGGACGACTCCGCGTACTCAAGTTTCGAGGACCTGAGTGACTTCGCTCTGGCGACCTTGCAACTGGCGGGGGACGAACGGCCCGGCAATCCGTACGAGCCGGAGGCCGTGGCCCGTCCCGTGGCCGCTCGGATCGCCGATCTCGCCCAGGGCAACTTCCTGATCGCCGGTCTGATAGCGCGCACCTACGGCCGGTACGACACCGTAGCCAAAGCCCCAGGCCAAGTGGACTTTCCGGCCGATATCCGATGGGCGCTTGACACCTACCTGAGCCGGCTCCCCCCAGTAGCGGGGACCTCGGCGCGGACCGTGCTCTCCGTGCTCGCCTTCGCAGAGGCTCCCGGCTTCACCGCAGAGCTTTGGGCCGTGGCGCTTCGCGCGTTGGAGGGCGTGGACATCGAGCCAGATCGGTTGTCCAGATTCGCGCATTCGTCAGCGGCGAACTTCCTTGTGGAGACCAGCACCGCGACGGTCCCAACGTTCCGGCTCTTCCACCAGGCCCTCAACGACGCGCTGGCCGCCGCCCGGGCCCAATTCAGCGAACGACGGGCCGACGAGCGGCTCCTAACGGAAGCGTTCCTGGCTCATGGGGCAGCGCGCGGCTGGGCGCGGGCTCCGGAATATCTGCTGCGGTCGCTGGCTTCCCATGCCGCCCGCGGCGGAGCCGGCGACGACCTCCTCGGCGACACCGAATATCTGCTGTACGCGGACCTGCAAAGGATCATCGCCCGGTCAGACCTCGCCTCGTCGCAGCCCGGATGGGACCGAATCAGGCTGCTACGGCTGACGCCACATGCGAGCAGCGCGGACCCGCAGACGCGGGCCGCGATGTTCAGCGTGACCGAGGCGTTGGAAGGACTCGGCGATGTCTACCAGAGCTGGCCCGACCCCGTCCCGTATCGCGCTACCTGGGCGTCGGCCCGGCCACGAACAGAACGAATGATGCTGGAAGGCCACGCCGGCGGGGTGACCGGGGTGTGCACCGTCACCCTCGACGGCCGCCCCCACCTCGCCAGCGCGGGCTACGACGGCACGGTGCGGATCTGGGACGCCACCACCGGCGAGCAACGCCGCAGCCTCGAAGGCCACACCGGAGAGGTGTACGAAGTGTGCCGGTTCATCCTCGACGGCCGCCCCCACCTGGCCAGCGCGGGCTACGACGGCACGGTGCGGATCTGGGACGCCACCACCGGCGAGCAACGCCGCAGCCTCGAAGGCCACACCGGCGGGGTAAACGGGGTGTGCACGTTCACCCTCGACGGCCGCCCCCACCTGGCCACCGCCAGCAACCGCACGGTGCGGATCTGGGACGCCACCACCGGCGAGCAACGCCGCAGCCTCGAAGGCCACACCGACGGCGTGAACGGGGTGTGCGCGTTCACCCTCGACGGCCGCCCCCACCTGGCCACCGCCAGCATCGGTTTCACGGTGCGGATCTGGGACGCCACCACCGGCGAGCAACGCCACCGCCTCGAAGGCCACACCGACTGGGTGCGCGGGGTGTGCGCGTTCACCCTCGACGGCCGCCCCCACCTGGCCACCGCCAGCGACGACCGCACGGTGCGGATCTGGGACGCCACCACCGGCAAGCAACGCCACCGCCTCGAAGGCCACACCCGCTCGGTGCGCGGGGTGTGCGCGTTTACCCTCGACGGCCGCCCCCACCTGGCCACCGCCAGCATCGACCGCACGGTGCGGATCTGGGACGCCACCACCGGCGAGCAACGCCGCAGCCTCGAAGGCCTCACCGGCGGGGTGAACGGGGTGTGCGCGTTTACCCTCGACGGCCGCCCCCACCTGGCCACCGCCAGCAACGACCGCACGGTGCGGATCTGGGACGCCACCGCCGGACACCGACACCACCGGCTCGAAGGCCACACCGACTGGGTGAACGGGGTGTGCGCGTTCACCCTCGACGGCCGCCCCCACCTGGCCACCGCCGGCCACGACCGCACGGTGCGGATCTGGGACGCCACCACCGGACACCAACGCCACCGCCTCGAAGGCCACACGGGCTGGGTGAACGGGGTGTGCGCGTTCACCCTCGACGGCCGCCCCCACCTGGCCACCGCCGGCTACGACCGCACGCGAATCTGGGACGCCACCACCGGGCACCAACGTCGCAGCCTCAAAGTTCCCTTCCCGCTATCCCTCATCGTCTCTTTTCGTGCGGTGTGCGCATTCACCCTCGACGGCCGCCCCCACCTGGCCACCGCCGGCAACGACCGCACGGCGCGGATCTGGGACGCCACCACCGGACACCAACGCCACCGCCTCAAAGGCCACACCAACGGCGTGAACGGGGTGTGCGCGTTCACCCTCGACGGCCGCCCCCACCTGGCCACCGCCGGCAACGACCGCACGGTGCAGATCTGGGACGCCACCACCGGACACCAACGCCACCGCCTCGAAGGCCACACCGACGGCGTGAACGGGGTGTGCGCGTTCACCCTCGACGGCCGCCCCCACCTCGCCAGCGCCGGCAACGACCGCACGGTGCAGATCTGGGACGCCACCACCGGACACCAACGCCACCGCCTCGAAGGCCACACCGGCGGGGTGACCGGGGTGTGTACCGTCACCCTCGACGGCCGCCCCCACCTCGCCAGCGCCGGCTACGATCGGACGGTGCGAATCTGGGACCTGACGCGGGCCACCTGCGTTCGCTCGATACCCGTCCATCACGGCGCCTTTGGCATCGCCTGGGACGGCCAGAGACTTCTGCTGGGGCTGTCGGCAGGCGTCTTAACCATCGCCATTGAGCCTTTTTCATCGTGAGTAGCGGTCGTCTTCGACGGCTTGCAGGACGAGGATGGCCTGCAAGATCGGGGGCGCGGTGGGAGCAGCAGCGGCGCTTCGACAGGAGTTTCCACGCTTTCATGGTCGCGATTGCGCGTTCGCCGAGGGCGCGGAGGCGGCCGTGAGCGCGGTTGACGTCCTTCTGCCCGTGTGACTGCCGTGGGCGGTGCCGGTGGCGTTTGAACGGGGTGCGCATGGTGTCGCCTGCGCCTTGGTAGCCCTTGTCGGCGAAGGTCATCACGTTGTTGCTGGTTAACGCGTCGATGAGGCCGACCGTCCGGGCGGCGGTCAGGTCGTGCACCGCGCCGGGCAGGGCGGGTGAGGCCCACACCAGCCGGCCCGCGGGATCGGCGAGCACCTGGACGTTCACGCCGTGGCGCTTGTGCTTGCCGGAGTAGTAGGGCTTTTGATCGGCGAGGCGGTCGATCGGGATCAAGGTGCCGTCGAGGATGGCGTAGGCCAGTCGTGTGGCCCGTACCGCGGCGGCCTGGACGTCGTCGGCGGGGGCGGCGAGCAAGTCGATGGACTCGCGGACATAGCGCCAGGCGGTGGTGATGCCGAGGGGGAAACCGCCGGCCAGGCGGGTGTAGGTGTCCCCGGTGCGCAGGTGAGCCAGCACCAGTAGCGCCTGCCGCCTAGGAGACAGACGTCGCCAACGGCGGCGGCGTTCGGCACGGCGAGTGCGGATGAGGTCGGCCAGGCGGATCGAAGTGCGGTTCGACAGGGGGATCGCAGCAGGGTAAGACAGCAACGAGGCTCCTGGTTGGGGCATCGGATCTTGGTCGACTGCTGTCTTACCGCGAGCCTCACTTCTCCCTCAACTCCGTCCCTCCGGCTCCTCCACCCATCCTCGCCAGCAAGATCAGGATGAAAAAGGCTCAAGGTTCACCTTGGCTAGCCTTGATCTTGGCAAGCCACTTCGGCAATGACTTCGATCTCCACAGGGGAACCAAGCGGCAGCTCGGCGACTCCCACAGAACTGCGGGCGTGTCGTCCCGCCTCGCCGAATACCTCCACAAAGAGCTCGCTAGCTCCGTTGATTACTCCCGCCTGCCCGGTAAAACCCTCAGATGAGGCGACAAAGCCGGTGACCTTGATCACTTTGGTCACATTATCTAGGCCGACGAGCTCATCGATCGCGGCCAGCGCGGCTATAGCACACTGCCGGCAGAGCACTTGCGCATATTCGGAGGAAATGTCGGCGCCCACTTTGCCATTGGCCACCAGTTCTCCGTTTTCCATAGGAACCTGACCGGAGACGTATACGAAGTCACCACTGCGTACAGCGGGAACATACGCACCTTTCGGAGGGCTCGCCAGTGGCAGGTGAATTCCAAGCTCGGCGAGCTTCGCGTGAGGACCATAATTCACAGTATGCTCCGGACCCAAATTGTCATAAGACAGCGCGTCTACCTGGTTGCAGAACCATATCCGGCACTTACAAGCGCTTTTCGGAGGGAGGGATGGGATAATTTCCGTGCTAGGGTCGGAAGCTTATAGCGTGGTCAGGAGCTTTCGCGCGCCAAGGCGGACAGGGCGGTCAGGGCGAGGAGGCGAATTCCTACAGATATACATGCCTCATCCACGTCAAAGGTCCCCTGATGCAGGCCATAAGCGGACTGACCAGGAGAGCGGACGCCTAGCCGCGCGTATGCTCCAGGCACAGATTGCAGGTAGATGCCGAAGTCGTCGCCCTCCAGGCTCTGGGGAGCAGTTAGCACTCGGTCTCTGCCCAAAATGGCGCTGCCAACCTCACGGAAGATGTTTACGCAACTACTCTCGTTTAGGGTGGGAGGGACGCCGTAGACGTATTCCAGGTTGGCTTCCACCTCGTAGGTACGGGCAAGCGGCAGCAGGACCGAGGCGATCAGTTCGGGTGCCTGCTTCCGAACTTCTGTGTCCAAGCAGCGGACTGTGCCCTCCACGATTCCCACTGGCCTGCCTGGATGGGCGACCGGACCCGCATCCATCATGCCCCAGACGAGGCTAAGGCTCGACATAGGACCGCCGCGGCGATAAAGAGCTTCGGGCAACTCGGTGATGATCTTTGCGAGGGCATGCACCAGTTCGGGCGACTCACCACCGTTCCTCGCTGCGACGGGAGTCGTTATGTGGACGCGCACCTTGTCGCAGGCGGCAATAATCGCCCCCGTACGCAGTCCCAGCTGGCCGACCTCATAGCTGGGATCACAGTGGATCGTAAATATTCGGCGGACATCAGCCAGACCACCTGCTGCCACGACTTCCAGAGCACCTAGGAGGCTCTCCTCAGCAGGCTGAAACAGAAGCCGGATGGTGCCAGCAATGCGGTTGCGCGCCGCAAGATCGGCTAGGAACATTCCTGCACCGAGAACTACTGTCGTGTGCACATCATGGCCGCAGGCATGGCAGGCGTCGGGCGCCGTCGACCGATACGAGACCGGCTTCTCATCCGTGAGGGGCAACGCATCGATATCCGCGCGAAGGGCGACGATCGGTCCTTCACCAGTGCCAACGTCGCAGATCGCACCGGTGCCCTTGGGTAGCACCTTCGGCACTAGGCCGGCATCTTCCAGGCGCTTGGTGATCTGGCGAGTGGTGCGGAACTCCTGAAAGCCAAGCTCAGGGTTCATGTGGATGTCTCGGCGGAAATCGTACAACGAGGTGACTTCCCGATCAAGGAACGCGTCGAGCTCACCCATCCAGTCGGCGATCAACTCTCGCTTCATCACCACCTCCGCAGTTCACTGTTCAGGCTTTTGACGAACTCGAACTGCCCACGGCAAGCTCGGTCGCGGCAAGCATACCCCTCGCCGTCACTAATATGTGGATTTTCAGCAATCGTACATATCCACGCAAATTGGACATCTGGGCTGCCGCATCCGAACTGCGACATCGGACCCCATCGCAATCGTGAGATTCCTTCGACAACTTTGGTAGCATGCGCAAGTCGCCGCGGACATCACCTCGGTGTGCGACCTCCCCCGAACCAACTTCAAGATCACCTCTTTTCAGTTAGGCGTCCACGACTGTGATTCCACCCTCTACTACGCGTCTGGCCGGTTTCCATGTCAGGGAAAGGGCGCGGATTCTGTTTATCAACACACAGCCGGTCCAGTCCATGATTGACATGGGCGTCCACCCTTATTCAGAGTTGATCGCGAGCGGCGTACAGGTTTCTGATGCGCAGATCGAGGTCATCGATGTCGCAGATGGCGATCAACTCCCGTTCACGATCGAGGCACACGGGATCATCGGCAGTGGTTCGGCATATGCGGCCTTCGACACCATGCCCTGGATACAGGAAGTAAAGGACTTCTATCGAGCCGCCCAGGTGCGGGGCATACCAGAGTTGCATATCTGCTGGTCGCACCAGGCAAAGGTGCTCGCGGCCGGCGGCCAGGTCGAGCGGGGTCCCCGTGGTCGGCGGTTCGGCATTGAGCAGGTGCACTTGACGCCGGCAGGACGACGCGACGCCCTGTTCGCGGGTATGCCCAACTCGTTCGAACTCTTCACTACTCACACCGACGTAGCAACTGTATTGCCGTTCGAGAATCCGCCGATTGAACTCGCCTACAGCGATACCTACGCGTACGAGGCGCTGGCCTACGGTGCTACCGCCCGAACTGTGCAGACACACCCAGAGATGTCTGCCCAGTTCATCATCGCCCTGGCAAACATGCGGCGCCAGCAACTAGTCAATGAGGGCATCATCGGTCCTTCTGACGAAGAATACGAAGAGTTCATCAGCTACCTGAAAAAGATGGAGAAAAAGGTCAGGGAGAATGGCCTCCAACTGATGGAGAACTGGCTCTTCTACTTCGTCGGCGCATACTTCCTGAACGAGCCCGCCGCGATTTGCGATCAACCGTAATTCCACCGCGGCGGGGCGTTCGCTGAGATTAGTCGTTACCTCGTGCGGCCTCGGCCTCCAGCGTTAGACGTTGGGCCTCGAGCGCCTCACGAGCAAGCTGCTGGGCTATTTCCAAATAGTTTTCATTATTTTCTTCCTGAGTGCTCATGTGACGTTACATCCCCTTCTGTGCGTCGCATCCAACATACATAAGTCGCTCTGTCACTCCCGATAACCTGAAAGTTTATCTCTAGCTCTTTCCAAGAGCCTGAATGTCTCTTCCGTCTGTGGGTGTGTGGAACCCAGCACCTTAGCCTGGTCCTTTGCCAGTCCACCGAGAGCCTCGATGGCCTCCTGGACATGCCCCTGTAGCAGCTTAACCTGGATGAGGCTGAAGCGGAGCTGCATGACTCGTGGCTCCTCAAGGCGATCAGGTACCAAAGCCAGAGCGTCCCGGAGTTCGGCTTCCGCTTCGGCGACACGTTCCTGGTCGAGGAGGCTGAAAGACAGGCTGAGCCGTGCAAACAGGGTTTCTGGGTTGGTGGGTGTCCAGTGCTTATGACGGACATTTAGAATGTCACGAAGCATGATCTCCGCTTCTTGGGGACGACCTTGGGCAAGGATAGCCCGTGCCAGGCTGTGGCGTACGACCATCGTGTCGGAGTGCTCAGGACCACGGACGTGATTTTCTGCTTCAAGGATCGCTCTTAGCAATGGCTCTGCCTCGTCCCATCGCCCTTGCTCGAGAATTGCTTTGGCGAGTTTGTGGCCGCTGGCTAGTGTGTCCGGGTGGTCCTCACCTAATACTTGTGTCCGTGCGGTGATGATCGCTCGTAGGTCCCGCTCTGCGGACTGTGGGTCGCCACGTTCGAGGGCCATGCGAGCTAACTCATGGCGCAATGCCAAAAGTTCACGGTCGTCTAGTGCGAATCCGAAGGATTGACACCTAGTCACAATTGGCGTGACGAGGTCTTCTGCTGGTCCGAGGAGGCCTGTGACGATGAGGAACCGACTGGTGAGCCGGGCGAGCTCGAGAGCGCGCGTCAGCACCCGTCGATCCCCGAGTTGTGGCTCGCCGATAAGTGCCGTCCGGGCGACCTCAATGCAATGCGGCACGATGAGATCCCATCGCGTCCAGCTTTCCGGCAGGTCCGGATCAAACTCCTCCACAGCGGCGAGCAGCATGCTCACGTTTAGTCCGTAGTAGTCATCGCGCCGCAGCCGGACGTCCTCATCATCGCGCATGATGCCGTGGACTACTGGGTGCAGCGATACGACGTGGGATAACTGCGGATCATTGAAGTTGTCGAGGAGGTAAGGCTCGATCAGACCGAGATCCGCCAGCGCTTCGAGCACTGCCAGCATCTGGTTTGGACCCATCCCGCTGAAGAGTGATGACTCGGCCAGGACCTCGCTGTTGAGCAAGGTGCCGTAGGGAATCGGGGCAATGCTCAGACAAGCGAACAGCTTGAGCAGTGGACCCGCCTGTGGGAACCCGCGCTGGACGAGCAACTCGAGCGAGAGATGGAAGACCTTCTCGAGGGATTCAAGATCCATCTCGTTATCGGCCCGGCTGCGGGCTCCGGGCGCATACTCGAATCGCCGCTTCACTGCCGCACAGTAACTGTCGAAGTCTTTGATGGGCGTGCTACCGAGCCAGACTTTAGTGCTGTTAACCGACTTCAGGTAGTCAGCTGCGGTCCGCAGCGCCAGAGGGTGGCCGCCGAGTTCACGGGCCAGCCGGCGGGCGCCCTCGCTCGTGCCACCCGCTTTGCCTGCCTGGTTCATCAGCATCGCTGTGGCGTCCTCGAGTCCGAGGGGAGGGACTACGTGAACGGTGCTCCAATTTCCCCATGTCGCCTGGTTCCGATCCCGGCTGGTGACGATAACCGCCCCATTTGGACCTGCTGGGCTGCGGAGCCAGCCAGTGCCGTCCGCCACCACGCCGTTGAGCGGGGCGAGGATCTGAGGGTCATCGGCGTTGTCGATCACGAGGAGCCAACGCCCAGGTTGCGCGTCCAAGAACTCCCACACCAGGTCCGTGGGGCTGCCATTGCCCCGCCACGCCCTGTCGATTCGGGCTTCCGGTACACCCAGTTGGTTGGCGACCTCCCGCATGCATGAACTGATGCGAGGCAGCGAGATCCACCAAACCCGCTGTCCAGATTGCCATGCCTGGTGGGCGATCTCAAGCGCCAACCGGCTCTTGCCGGAGCCGCCGAGACCGGCCAGGATACGGACCCTTGATCCGCCGCCTCCAGCTCTAATCGAGGCCATGAGGGTCTCACGGCCTACAAGCGGGTGATCCATCCGGCCGAACGGCGGTGCGACGGACACCCTGCGGTACGTCTCGGGGGAGCTTTCTGTTGGGGCTGAAGCTTTCTCCCGTTCAGCCCTCTCCGGTTTCAGCCCGTTGATGATCTCCAACAGGGTCCGCCTGAGCACTTGATACTGCGAGTCGTCACGGCTTTTCGGTCGGACGACCGAAAAGTGGTCCCCATCCACCATCTCGGTCAGGGGGAAGATTCCAGACGACACGTGCGGTGGCACGATCTTGTCGGCCATTCCACTGAGGGCGAGGATAGGGATCGGACACTGGCTATCAGTGGCCTCGGGGGCACTTATGACGAGCTTCAGCATCTCCCGTTGCGCTTCCAGGACCGCCCGATTATAAGGACGAAGTTGCCGCTCTTGAGGATGGCGCCAGAAAGGCAGGCGCTTACGCATGGACAAGAAGAACTCGGATCCACTATTTGGGCACGCATACATCACGATTTTCGCGATCCGCCTGAGTTGCCGCCCCTCACCGGCGTGCAGCATCCGGATCAGGCATCGCTGGGCGATGAGCCCGCCCTGGCTATGGGTGACAAGAACGACAGGGTCGGTACCCGGAAGCTCCTGGCGCAGGAACGTACGGAGACGGTCGGCTACGTCATCGATCTCGGCGATTCCCCTGTCCGGCCTTAGCCTGAAAAGTGGGGAATCGTACCTTAGACACTTGGCAGTAGCCAGCTCCCGCAGGTCCGGGTCTTCAGCCAACAGCGCCGTGAAAGAGTCCCATACTTTTGGTGAGGAAAACAGGCCGTGGACGAAGACAACATTGATGGTTGGGGTTTCCGGCACCTGGAGCCTCCGCCGCTCGGGATGGTCAGCTTTCCTCCCCGATAGGGCAATACTGCCACAGATCCACGTTCTTGCACACCTTGTTGCAATCACGAGAGTGCGCCAATTTGTAGTCGCTAGGATCAACTGACATACCATCACCGAAGCGACGATTCTCTCGGTGGGCCGCGGCACGGGGGTCTGGGAACCCCATCTGCTAGTCCTTTACCGACGTCGAAGCCGGCGATGCCGCGACCTTTATGTGCAGCCCTCCCGGACAGTTGCTTTGATCGATGGACGTGAACCGTGTACCTGCGCACTTACAGGCCGACTTTGTCCAGAGCCGTCCGCCAGTCCTTGGCGATGGCCTTCTGGGCGGGGGCGAGCTGCACCGTGCCGGCGCATACGGCCTTGTATAGCTTGAACTCCACGTCGTCCTTGTCCAGCGCCGTTGAGCCGCCCGCCTTATCGCGGGGTTCGGGCCAGAGGTTTTTCGCGCTCTTGGGTGAGCCGGCGAGGGACAGCGGGATCAGGTGGTCCTCTTCGTAGTGGGCGGGGTTAGCGTCCTTGTAGCCGTATTCGGCGATCTGCTTGGTCTTCAAGGAGTTGGTGTAGCTCACTGACGGCCGCACGGTCTTGGAGTAGCCGGCCACGCAGATGGTGGTGTCGATGGTGGACTGCGTGACGGCCGGATTGAGGGCACCGGGCTGGCACTTTGGGTCGGGTAGGGGAAGGAAGGCGCGGGAGCATTTCCTTGTCGGGGTGCCAGCGGAACCTATGACGGGCTTCCACCGCCAGTGGGTGTCGCCGGAGGCCTTGATGCAGCGGTACTTCTTGTGTGTGACCTTGGCGTAGCCGTACTTGCCGTGCGCCGTCGCCGGGCAGAACACCCCAGGAGTGATGCATTCCCAGTGGTTGCCGACCTGTTCGTAGCAGCTGGCTGCCGATGAGTGGACGGCGGCGCCTGCGGGCAGCGCCTGAACGGCGGTGGGGATGATGAGGGACGTCGCGATGAGAGCGCAGGCAAGGAGGAGGCGGCGAAGCACGGTCGCTCCAGCGGTGGGGGGACAAAAGCGTCCTTGACGGTAGACCTCGTGCGGCCTGCTGTCGCGCAGAACCGATGGGTAACTTGAATCGGTCCAAATCGAAGGTCCCGCGAACGGGAGTAGGGGCCGCGTGTGCCGCCCTCCGTTTAGACCTCGACGCTCTCCGCTTCGCCGCGCAGGCGCAGGGCCTGTTCTGCGATCTCTACCGGTACGACGCCGGCAACCCGCTGCGCGCGGCCGTCAAGGATAAAGGTGATCTTTCCTCACGTCTGGGCCTCGCCAGCGAGGCTGGTCAGGTGCGCGGCGGCCTGGTCGACGTTGAGCTCGTTGATGCGCGGACCGTAACTCCCGGCGCCGAACTTGCCAAGGGAGAGAGGCCTCGGCCCGTCCCCCTCCCAACGGGCCGAGGAGGCGCACGTTCTCATGCCGGCGTGACGTACTTGGGCTCAATCGGTCGTCGCAACACTGCTGGTCAGCAGCAAGGTTAGATGCTCGCTGAGGGCTTCGGCTGGTGTCTTCCATCCGAGAGTCTTTCGGGGCCTGGTGTTGAGCGTGAACGCCACGGCCGCCAACTCCTCGGCGCTCCATCGGGACAGGTCGGTGCCTTTGGGGAAGTACTGGCGCAGCAGTCCGTTCGTGTTTTCGTTGGTGCCTCGTTGCCAGGGGCTGTGCGGGTCGGCGAAATAGACCTGCACGCCGGTGTCGATGCGCAGCTGCGCGTGCTGGGCCAGTTCTGTGCCCCGGTCCCAGGTCAGCGAGCGGAGTAGCTGTCCGGGCAACCCGTGATCTCCTTGGTGATCGCGTCCCGCACGGCCTCGGCGCCGCGGCCGGCCAGGGCCGGACCGTTGTTCACCCGCTCCTGAACGCCGTAACCCTCCATCGGGGGCAGGTGCAACAGCAGGGTGAACCGGGTCGTACGTTCCACCAGGGTGCCGATCGCTGAGCGACCGGTGCCGATGATGAGATCACCTTCCCAGTGGCCCGGGACCGCGCGGTCGTCGGCCTCGGCGGGCCGCTCGCTGATCAGAACCTCAGGCGTCACGTGGCCGCCGTTCTTGCGCCCGGTGCGTGCGCGCGGGACCCGCAGGGCCCGCCCGGTGCGCAGGCAGGCGACCAGTTCCCGCTCGAGCGCTCCTCGCCCCTGGATGAACAGGGCCTGGCAGATGGCCTCGTGCGAGATCCGCATAGTGTCATCCTCGGGAAAGTCGGCCTTCAGCCGATGCGCGATCTGTTCGGGACTCCATGATCTCGCCCAGCGGCGGTCCTGCCGCCGGGGTTTGTTGCGTCCCGTCCAGGGTGCCGTCTGTGGCCCCGCGACCGGCGTGCCATCCGGGTGGTAGACCTGTCCGGCCAACCGCTCCTGCACGTACTCGCGCAGTTGCTGATGAGCCGCGAGTTTGGCGGTCTTCTGCCGCCGAGCCCGGCGCTCGGCATGCCATTGCGCGACCGTCGCCCGGTATTCCACGTCATACGTCCGCGTCGAGGCGTTGCGCCGCAGTTCGCGGGAGATCGTCGACGGCGACCGTCCCAGGCGCCGGGCGATCTCGCGCACGCCGGCCTTCCGGGCGCGGCACAAGGCGATCTCTTCCCGTTCGGCGAACGACAGGTAGCGGCCCGACACGGTCGGGGCAAGGCGTGGATTCACCCCGCCAGCCTGGCGAAACCAGCGCGTCCCGACCGCTGGCGACACGCCGATCTCCGCTGCGGCGTCCTCCGAGTCAACCCGCGAGCGATCGCTTGCCAGAACCGGATGCGGTCCTGTCGCCAGGCGACCGTTGGCCGACCCGGTGACGGAATCTGACCGCGATACAACCGGACAGCCCGCTGCTTGTTGCCCAGGCCCATGCACAACACCTCCAGGGACGGAGTGTTGCGACAATCAGTTGAATCCGCCGACATGGGCCGATCTATATGCTGGAAGTCCAGTGCGCAAGGCTGAAGCAGAGTGCAAAGCATGGGCCACCTGCAAAAGGGCGATCCCTCGACCGCGCGGGCAATGAAAGCCTTGTCAATCCGTTGGCGTCCCTGAGCCCGGCACGCCCGGACGTTAAGCCCGAGGGCGCGGTGCGCCGCCTGCCGATCAGCCTCCGAACAGGTTCGGGTCGGGCATGTAGGGCGCCATTAGCGCGGCCATGTGGACTATCGCGGCCAGCATGAATCACCTCCTGGATAATCGGCGATTACTAATCGTAACCATGCCAGTCTCCAGCTCACAGTGCCACCGATTCGCCGGGATCCCAGGTGGCAACCGATCCGGACGCTGGTCCACCCCAGGCCGAATCGATTGGACTCCCAGCTACTATCCGGTTCCGGACACAGATTGATTACTCAGCGTGACATCATGAAGGCCCTTAGCTGATGAGAGGGGTGTTACGGTGCCACGTCGTTTTCTGCTGTCAGGGCTGGTCGTTGGGTGCCTGCTGGCTCCCGCCTCCCCCGCTGACGCGTCGGCGGGATGGAGCGACTACTACGGCGATGCCGGCCGGGTAACGGTAAGCCCCGATCGCACCCGTGTCACCGTATGTGATCTCAACGCCCGCGACGACGTGGAGTTCAAGGCGAACTACGCCACGCACAATCCGATCGACCCACGCATCTACACGGTGCGCGCTCCTCAAGGCGGGTGTGACAGCGGGCGGTCCTTCATCAGTTGGATCACGGTATTCAAGCTCTGTTATCGGCAGAACGGTTTCGGGGGCTGGGACTGCAATAAGCCCGTGTGGATCAAGCCTCGCGGGCGATGAACCGCCGCAGGCGGGTTCCTCGGCGGGATCCTGATCGTCCGTCCACGGGCGGCCGCGAGTTCGGCAAGCTGGCCCGCGGACCTGGACAGCTTGGGAGGCGAGCCGTAGAAACGAGAACGGCGGCCAACCGGCCGCCGTTCTGATTGGCGGTGCACATGGCGGAGAGCACCCCTGGCAACCCTTTGTTCGGCGACTGGCCCATGGCCGATCGCGCCTCGGCCACGCCCATCGGCCGACTCGGCGACGACTTCGACTACTACGCCGTGCGGCACGGCGGCATGGGGGAGGTCTACTTCGGCGCCCCACCGGACGCGCCGGACACGGGCCTGGCGCTGAAGACCTTCCAGCCGCGCTTCTTCTTCGACCCGGACGTCCGCAGGGCCTTCATCCGGGAAGCGACCGTCTGGTCCCAGCTGTCGGGGGTTCCGCACATCCTGCCCGTACTCGGCACCCGCGACTACGATGGCCGCCTGTTCATCGCCATGCTGATGGTCCCGGACGGCGGCACCACCCTCCGGCTGCTCCTGCGGGACGGTCCGCTCGACCCCGAGCAGGCCCTGACGTTCGCCTTTCAGATCTGCGTCGGCCTCAACGGCGCCCAGGCCAGGGTTCCCGGCATCGTGCACGGCGACCTCAAACCCGAGAACCTGCTGATCCTGCGCGAGTGGCTGCTCATCGCCGACTTCGGTCTGGCCCGGGTGGTCGGCGACGGAACCCACAGCGAACTGGAGAGCACCTGGGCCTACCTGGCCCCGGAGAGCTGGCGCCCCGGCGCGTCCCCGACGCTCGCGGCCGACATCTACGCCTTCGGCACCGTCCTCTACGAGATGCTCACCGGCCATCGCCCGCACGAGGCCGCCGACCGCGCCGCCTGGGCGTCCGCCCACGCCGCCGGCGTCGAGGCTGGGCCGCCCGGCCAGGACATGTACGGCAGGCTCATGACCGTGGCACTCGCCTGCCTGAACGTCGACCCCGCCGACCGGCCGACGGATTTCGCCGCCGTGTTCGCCGAGCTGCGAACGCTCGCCGGGGAACTCGACCCGGTCCTCGCCCTGATGATCTTGGAGGCCAGCTCCCGCCTGGCCGCGTTCCTCGCCACCGTGGCCGCCGATCTGCGCGTGCTGCGCATGAACAGCCTGCTCGAACTGGGGGCCGTCGATTCCGGGCTCGCCGAGTTGGCCACCGTGCCCGACGCCGAGATGACGCCGCGCCTGCACTACCTGCACGGCACCTTCCTGTCCCTGTCCGGCCGGGACGAGGAAGCCCTGGACGCCTTCGGCGCCGGGATCGAGGGCGAGCTTACGGAGGAGGAGCACTACCGCTGCGTCATCGGTGCCGCCCTGTCGCTGAAACGGCTAGGACGCCTGGACGAGGCCATCGACGTCATGACGGGGATCGCGGCGCAGATCCCGGCCGAGTTACGCACCGAGCTCTCGGTGAACCTGGCCACGGTCTACCTCCAAGCCGACCGTCCCGAGGACGCGCGCGCCCTCCTGCACCGGCTCCTCCGCGAGAATCCGCGCAACTGGCAGGCCTGGGCCAACCTGGGCCTGGCCCAAGTGGCGACCGCCCGCTACGAGGAGGCCGTCGACGCCTACCAGCGCGCGATCGCCATCGCGCCCCGCGAACCAGGGCTGCAGATGGTGCTGGCCGCCGTTCTCATGGATCACTTGGGCCGGATCGACATGGCTGCCCGGGCGCTGGAGACCGCGTACCAGCAGGGCCTGGACACGATCGAGTGGCTGCGCCGTTACCTCACTTGCGCCCTGCTTCTGCCGGATGAGTCCCTGGCGGCCGAGCTGTCCGGCCTGGCGTACGCCGAACTCGGCGACGAGGGTGGCGCGGACCTGTTGAACCAGGCGATCGAAGAAGCCCAAGCGCTAATAGACAGGTTCGGCCAGCCACCGGAACCCACCCCCGAACGTGTCCCCCCGCCCGAGGTTCGGCCGGGCGAACTTCGAGACTCCGGACGGGCCGGCGCGGGGGCGCCCTTCATGAACGTGCGGACCTACTCCTCCTCCAATCGTTTCTCCATCGACTTCTTCTACGACGTGGCCAGGCCTGATTACGCGGATCGTTTCGTCGACGCGTACGAGCGGACGATCGGCCAGGCCTGGGTGTCCATGCCGGACCTGTCCATGACTCCCGCACCGCTCTACTTCTCCCGCTGCCCCGGCTGCGCCGGTCTGGTGCTGACCAATCGCGCGCACGGCAAGAGCCTGACCTGCCGCTGGTGCGAGACCGCCGCCCCCACCGTCCAGCGCGAGGACCCCGGACTGCTCGCCGGGATCCTGACCCGCCTCGGCCTGGAACCGCACGACATATCCGGCTACAACCAGGTCGTGGTCTTCGAGGTGGACGACGCGGACAAGGCGCGGGCCCTGCGCGAACTGGGCGCGCAGTTCGGTTTCGAGCCGGTGCCGAACGACGCCGAGCTGGTCATGCGGGTCCGGATCGCCGCCGCCGACCAGTTCCTCATCGCGGCCCTCGGCCGTGAGATCGTCGCGCTGGCGAAGACCGCGGCACCCGGCACCATCGCGTACGTGGACAAGACCCCGCTGGACGTCGAGGAGTTCACCATCGCCGTCGCGGAGACCCTCGAGATCCGGAACTCCGTCTCAGGCGACTTTCCCCCAGATTTCGCCCTGGAGCCCTCCACTGTAGAGGCGGCCATCGCCCGATTCCGCGCGGACCTCGACGCGGACCCCCTCGACCAGACCGCCCTCACCGGGCTGACCGAACTGCTGATCCGCGAAGGGGACTCCGCCTCGGCGCTGGCGCTGGCACACCAGGGCAGGGCACAGTGGCCGTCCGAGGCGTCCTGGGCCGTCCTCCTCGGTCGGATCCTGCGCGCGGACGACCCAACCGCCGCCGCGCGGGCCTTCGAGGAGGCGCTGACCCTGGACCCCCGCCAGCCCATCGTCATGATCATGCTGGCGGAGTGCTACACCGCGCTGGGACGGGACGAGGAGGCGGACCTGCTGCGCCGGCGCAGTTCGATTCTCGGCGGCCCGTGGGCCCTCTGACAGGAGATCACATGGAACCGATCCTCACCTCGGTCGTCGCCGGGTTCGCCCGCCGCCTGACCGAGCCCGCCGGGCGCAAGGCTGCCGCCCTCGTGCTCGGCCCGCGCGACCAGCGTGCCGTCGAGTCCGCATGCCGTGAAGCCGCCGGACGCGCGCTCGCCGAGGTACGCGAGAACGGGACGAGCGAACAGGACGCGGCCCACGCGCTGAGCCTGCTCGACCTGCTCATCGCCGAGCAGGGCCCCGACGACATCCCGGCGCTGCTCGATCCCGCGCCGCCCGGCGAGGAGACCCTCGCCCGCTGGCGTGCCCTCGCGGTGACGAGCGGCCTCGACCCGCGCACCTTCCCCGTCGCCTTCGACCCTTTCGTCAGTGCCCTGCTCAGGTTCGTCCCTGAAGAGCTGGCCCGAGCCGCCCGGTCCGAGGACGGCGTCCTATTCCCGCCGGTCGTGCTGGCCAAGCTGGACCATCTCGGCGCGAACATCGCCGCGCTATCCCAAGCCGTCGGCGACGAAGGCCTGGCCCGCCTCCTGCCCCTCGCGCCGACCCTGCTGTCCGCACTTGAGCGGGGGCGCTCCGCCTGCATTGCGACCGACCGCCGCTACAGCACCCCCGACCTGCTCCTGACCCTGCTGGCTGAGGGCGCCACACGCGACTGCGTCCAGTCGGTACGCCCCGGCCTCGCCGAAGAACTGAGCGCCCGTCTCGCCCGCTACCTGCGGTCCACGCCGCTCGGCGACTACGAACCGTTCGAGTGGACCGAACGGCCGGACGTCCGCCACGCCCAGCGGATCGCCTGGGCCCAGGGCGCGGCCCTGATCACCGACCTGCACCTGCTGGCTGGCTTCCTGGAGACGCCGTCCAACACCCAGCGCCAGCTCGCCGCCCTCCTAGGCCGCGACTTCGACCTGCTCCGCGAGGCCGCCCTGCGCCGCCGCACCGTCGCCCCGACCCCAGGCCTGGTCTTCACCACCGACGACCCTGACTGAGTTCCTAAGAGCGTGACTCATTTGGGGCTGATCGTTAGTTCGTTCGTGGATGCGTTCCTTCGACGGCTTGTGCCTGATGAGTTGGGAGTTGTTCCAGCGGGTGGTCCCGCCGGCGCCGACGCGGCCACAGGGTGGCGGATGACGGCGGGTCGACGATCGAACGATCCTGGCGGCGATCGGTACGTGGCCACCACGTCATCCCTGCGACCGGCGCCCCCGGACATCAGCCCGAGGGCGCGGCGCGAAGCTTGCTGATCAGCCTCCGAACAACAGCGGGTCGGGCATGTAGGGCGCCATCAGCGAGGCCATGTGCACCATCGCGGCCAGCATAAATCACCTCCCGATGCTGAATGATTACTTGACGTAACCATGAGGATCGCCGACCCGCATCGCAACCGATTTCGCCGACATCCCGTTTGGTAACTGATCCAGATGCTTGAAGCCCGGCTCAGTCGAGTCGATTGGCCCACCAACTATCATCCCATTTCGTTCACGTCTGATTACTGAGCGTGACAACAGAGGGCCTTCGCCGATGAGAGGAGTGTCGTGGTGCCACGTCGTTTCCTGCTGCCAGGGCTGGCCATTGGGCACCTGCTGGCTGCCGCCTCCCCCGCCGAGGCGCCGGGGGAATGGAGCGACTACTACGGCGATGCTGGCCGGGTGACAGTGAGCGCGGATCGCACCCGTATCACCGTGGGTGATCTCGATGCCCGGGACGACCCGGGGTTCAAGGCGGACTACGGCACGCACAACCCGATCGACCCACGCATCTACACGGTGCGCGCTCCTCAAGGCGGGGGCGACAGCGGCTGATCCCTGATCAGTTGGATCACGGTATTCAAGCTCTGTTATCGCCGCAACGGCTTCGGAGGCTGGGACTGCAATCAGCCCGTGTGGATCCAGCCCCGCGGTCACTGAACCGCCGCAGGCGGGCACCTGAGCGAGACGCGGTTCGTCCATCCGCTTCAGCGGCGGGGCGGCTGCAGAAGACCCTGGCAACTCGGTCGCTGGAACGGCTGAAAGTGTGTGCACGGATCGGGCCGGTGAAGCCAGGACGGGCCAGGAAGATGAGACGACGCGGGCAGCCGACCGCGGTCACGGCCCTCTACCCCCGGGCGAGACCGGCGCGGCATGGCCGACGAGCGTGTGTTGGTGGCGGAATCGACGCGGACCCGAGGCGAACGCCCGCGCGGCATCAGGCCGCCCTCCTGACCCCGGCGATAGTGCGGGCTTTGCTCGCGATCGGTGCCGGGCTGACGTGCCGAGGACGGCCGATAAGTCGGGTGCGTGGCGTGTCCGGCCGGCTCGGGGGCCGCGGCCATCGTGGCGGGGGTCGAGGTCGCCGGGACGTGCGCAGCGGGGCGGTTCGATGCGGCCGGGAGCGCCACCTCACGGCCGGTTTCCTCCCCCACAGGGGCAGGCGTGGGGACGACCGGGGTGTGCTGGTCACCGGAGCGGGTGGGCAGTGTGGTGATCAGAGTGACAACAACGGCCACCGCGAGAAGGCCCCCGACGATAGCCGCAGGCCGCCACTCCCGGACCGGTGACGGACCGTAGTACGGCGTCACCGGCGGCGCCCTGTTCCCCAGCTTCGGGCGCGGCGGAGGTTGCCTATCCAGGCCAGCGTGGCCGGAGCCTCCGACCGGGAGCGATGGTGCTGCCGCCGACGCGGACGGGTCGAGATCGTCGGGCTCAGTGGGATAGCCGTTCCCGGAGGGAGCAGACCCGAGGGGGCCGGTGTATCCGGCGTAGGGGTGGGCGCCCACGCGGGGGGCCTCCTCTTGATTCCGCACGCCTCGATCCCTCCTTGCTTCCCGTGATTCATGCCTTCCGGCGGATGCGCCGGGTATCTCGCGGGGGTTCGGGGGCCGCGAGGCCCCCGACGTACGGGCGAGCAACCCGACTCCCCTCGTCGTTGCCCTGCCAGCCCTGGCGGGGGCGAGAGGGTGATTGGGCTGGCACCTGCTCGGCCACTCGGCATCCCCCTTGGACAGGTGCAAATTGCCGGATTAGCGTTCCTCAACGCGCTGAAGTCAGGCATGAGGCTCGCCTGTGATGTGGGGTGCGTCGGCGACAGGAGTCGGGCGACGGCGTCGAATATCTTTGCCGACGGCCCCCAGCATGGTGTTCAGGTCATAGTCAGGTGGGAGCCCAAGTCGGGCGCGAAGCTTTTCGGCCAGCTCGTCGGACAGTTCGGCCAGCGGCTCATCACCAAGGAGTCCGGCAAGCGTGTGCAACAGTTGCACGATGGCATCGCCCTCGCACCAATTCAGCAGAGGCGTCTCCACCGGTGGCATCCGCCGAGCGGAGTCGACCGAGGCGGCAAGATTGATAGCCAGCACCATGCGCACCTCGCGCGCTCTAGGACTATCTGCAATGGTCACGTCACTCAAGGTTACCGACGTGAGCCCCGCGGCGCGGGAGGAACGGACAAGCCCCGCCGCTCTGTTGCTGCACAGCACCCCGGTCGTCCCGCCCGTCTTCTGGCGGAGGGCGTACCACAGGGCCGGGCCGAGGATGGAAGCCACCCGGCAGGCCATGGAGCACCCGCTTTAGTCTCCAATCTCCCCCTGGTGGAGGAGGCCATTCGGGCCTGAAAATCGGGGTGGTTGCTCGCTGACGTCGTATCTCCTTGGTCGTTCAGGCCGTGCTTTAGTCGGACGCCGGGAGCCGCGCCTGTGGGCCTTTCACTGTTGCTTCGAGCACGCGGATCAGATTCGCTACCGTCCCCTGCGGCTCCCGCGGGCAACCACCCCAGTTCCCCGGTGGTAAGGAGGCCCGATGCTCGCCCATACCCACGACACCGAAGAGATCATCGAAAGGGTCGCCGCGCTGGACGTCGGCAAGGCCGCCCTGGTGTGCTGCGCCCGCGTCCCCGACGACAAGAAGCCGGGCAGGCGACTGCAGGAGGTGCAGACGTACGCGACGATGACGCGGTCGCTGCTGTCGATGAGCGATCGGCTGCGCTGCCTGGGCGTCACCCGCGTGGTGATGGAGGCCACCTCCGACTACTGGAAGCCCGTGTTCTACCTGCTTGAGGCCCAAGGGTTCGAGGTCTGGCTGGTCAACGCCCGCGACGTCAAGCACCTTCCTGGCCGCCCGAAGACCGACAAGTTGGACGCGGTCTGGCTGGCCAAGATCGCCGAACGCCAGATGCTGCGCCCCAGCTTCGTGCCGCCGCCGGCGATCCGGCTGCTGCGCGACCTGACCCGCTACCGAGTGGACCTGGTGGAGGCCCGAACCGCCGAGAAGCAGCGGGTGGAAAAGCTCCTGGAGGACGCGCAGATCAAGCTGAGCGTAGTGGCCTCCGACATCTTCGGTGTCTCTGGCCGCGCCATGATGGCCGCCCTTATCAGAGGAGAGCGCAGCCCGAAGACGCTGGCGCAGCTGGCGCGCTCCAGCCTGCGCGGCAAGATCCCCGCGTTGGAGGAGGCCTTCACCGGCCGCTTCTCCGACCACCACGCGTTCCTGCTGGCCACGATGCTGGCCCGAGTCGATGCGATCAACACCGACATCGCCGCCCTCGATCAGAAGATCACCCAACAGATCGCCCCGTTTACAGCGGCGGTCGAGCGTCTGGATGAGGTTCCCGGCATTGGTCTGACCGCCGCGCATGCGATCATCGCCGAGATCGGCCTGGACATGAGCCGCTTCCCCACCGCTGCGCACCTGACCTCCTGGGCGCGGTTCGCCCCCACGGTCAAAGAGTCCGCCGGCAAGCGAAAAGGGAAGAACACCACCGGACACGGTAACCGCTACCTGGCCCGCACCCTCGGCGAAGCCGCGGTCGTCGTCGGCCGCACCGACACCTTCCTCGGCGAGCGCTACCGCAGGATCGTCCGACGCAGGGGAAAGAAGCGGGCCATCGTCGCGGTCGGCCGCTCCATCCTGGTCATCATCTGGCACCTGCTGTCCGACCCCGACGCGCACTTCGTCGATCTCGGCGCCCACTTCTACACCCGGCGCACCAACCCCGACCGCAGAAAGCACAACCACATCCGCGAGCTCGAAGCCCTCGGCTACCGCGTCACCCTCGAACCGGCCGCGTGACTATCGCGGTCTGCGCGCCCCTGCTCCACATCACCACGTGAGGTGCGCTGCCGCGTGCCTAGTGAATGTCCGATTTTCGGATCAGGAGAGCGGTGTACTCCTCGGGTGTCGACGCCTCTCACCTCTACCTACGGCGTCTAGGCTGTCGGCCCCTCCTTGATCATTTCGCACATATACCGCGGTCACGCGCTCAGACGAAGTAGGGGGCCGTTCTGCTGCCTGCGCTCGTGAAGCAACGCCATATCCTTCAGCAGGTCACCGACCGCCGCGTAATCGGGCGTTTTGCTCGCGCTCGGCCAGGCGCCCCCGGTCGATCCACGTCCCACGGAGGCCGGCGGCGAACTGTCGGTGCCTCGTGGCACGCTGCCTGCGTGAAGTGTCCCCCCACCGATCACGCTGCTGTCGTCATGGAGCTTCGCTCGTCCGGGGCCGAACCTGTTGACCTGTACCCCGGCAGGACTTCTATCCCGTTCCGCATCCGGTGTCTAAAACTAAAGTGTGAAGGCCACTCTAACCCCTTTCCGGCCTACCTGAGTGCGGTCCGCATGCTGGCCAAGAAGGGCGACGTGGCCTGCATACACTGCCGAAAGAGAGAGCGAGCCAACAAGCGCCGAGCTGAGATGATCAGGCTAGGACGCGTGCTGCCCATGGTGGAAGTCGTCGACGTGAGAACTCCAATACGATCATGGTGTCTTCGCTGTTGGCAGGTCTGCGACCCCGGGCCGCGCCTAGACAACATCAGAAATAGCGGACAAGGCGGTTGCGAGCACTGCGGCGGAAAGAAGCGGTTCGCCGATGAGGTGGCTCGCCAGCTCGCCATGGATTGGGGCTACAGACCAAATGCGGACATTCCCTACACGAATGACGCGACCAAATGGCCTGGACACTGCATTGCAAAAGGCCACCCATGCTCGCCGGTTCTCAACAGCCGCTTCAGCAGCGGACCGTGTGAAATCTGCCCCGATCACGGGTTCAAGCCCCATCGGCCAGCTCTTCTCTACCTGGTGACAAGGCTCGACCTCGCCGCCGCCAAGATCGGCATATGTGAGGACAGCCCGAAGAATTCTCGGCTCTACGAACACAGCCGCAATGGGTGGACGAACATCGAGAGCATGCGCTTCGGGCTCGGTGCTCACGCTCGAGCAGTGGAAGACACCGTCATCCGGTCCTGGCGCGCCCGCGGGCTTCGCCCCGTGCTGGACAACGGGCTTGCCTATAACGGGTATACCGAAACTGTCTCCCTTAACTCACTGTCCGTCGCAGAAATTTGGTCGCAAGTCCGTACAGTCGCTGATCAGGCGCTATCGGCAGAGCCTTGATCAAGGAGCCATTTTCATCCTGATCATGCTGGTCGGGATGGGCGCAGGAGGCGAGCGAGCCGGACAAGTTGAGCTGAGGTGAGGCTCCCGGTAAGACAGCAGTCGACCAAGATCCGATGCCCCAACCGGAAGCCTCGATGCTGTCTTACCCTGCCGCGATTCCCCTGTCGAACCGCACCCTTGCCCGCCTGTCCGAACTCATCCGCGCCCACCGCGCCGAACGCCGCAGCCGGTGGCGGCGCCTGAACCCCGGGCAGCAGGCGCTGCTGGTACTGGCTCACCTGCGCAACGGGGACACCTACGCCCGCCTGGCCGCCGGCTTCGCCATCGGGACCACCACCGCCTGGCGGTACGTGCGCGAGTCCGTCGACCTGCTCGCCGCCCTGGCCGACGACGTCCATGATGCCGCGATCCGAGCCGCCCGGCTGGCCTACGCCATCCTCGACGGCACGCTCATCCCGATCGACCGCATCGCTGACCAGAGGCCGTACTACTCCGGCAAGCACAAGCGCCACGGGATGAACGTCCAGGTCCTCGCCGATCCCGCCGGCCGCCTGGTCTGGGCCTCTCCGGCTCTCCCCGGGGCCGTGCACGACCTGACGGCGGCTCGCGTCGTGGGCCTGATCGATGCTCTGACCGCTAACAGCGTGACGACCTTCGCCGATAAGGGCTATCAAGGCGCGGGAGGCACGGTTCGCACGCCGTTCAAGCGCCATCGGCACCGCCCGCGACTGTCACGTGGGCAGAAGGACGTCAACCGAGCACACGCGCGCATCCGGGCCCTCGGCGAACGCGCCGTCGCGACCCTGAAAGCGTGGAAGCTGCTGTCGAAGCTCCGCTGCTGCCCTCACCGCGCCACCCCGATCGTGCAGGCCATCCTCGTCCTACAAGCCTTCGAAGACGACCGCTGGTCAGGATGAAAATGGCTCAAGGAACGTGAGTCGTGGATATCGGTGACACCTCGGCCCGGGGGCTTCCTGGCCCTGCGGCGGGAGAGGGCCGGTGACCACGAGGGCGCCGAGCGCCTCGCGACCGCCGATGTCGGCAACACTTCGGCCCTGAAAGATCTGGGAGTCCGCACTCCGGGACCGCTCGCGCACGCCAGGCACACGCCCGCGCCCGACTGCTACCTGACGGCCTTTGACCGCAGTTGGGATCACAGGGCCCACGCTGGGTAAACCGGCGGCACGGCGGGGCCGTCTTTCCTGGACAAAGGCCCTCCGGTCGATGGGAGAACAGATGCTCCGTCGTCTCCTCGCCGTAGACGCGTTCGCCGCGACCTTGATTCCCCCCACCATCGTGGTGGCGACCCCGGCCGCAACCGCAGCCCCGGCCCGGCGAGCAGCACCTCAACTCCATCCGCCAGCTGATCGAGTCGATCAACGACGCCCCCAAAGGCCAACTCGACCCGGAACTGCACGGCGGGCGCAGTTCATTGGACGTCGCCGCCTACGTCGCCCAACGGATCCTGGCGTTGGCCGCCGCGATCCGGCACAACCGCGCCACCGGCCAGCCCATCACTCGGTCGCTGATCGCCTACGACCACTGACCCGGACTTTGGACTTACTCGTCTAGGCCAGAGCGGGTCCAGGGTCGGCACGGCCGATCGCGTCGCGACGCTGAAGGGTCCGCTGATATCCGCCCGCGTCGGATCTGGGCATCCGCCGCGGTGGTCCGGAGTGGCCCGATCCCGTGCAGCCTATGCGAGGCGGAGGTCGTCGAGGCTACCTGAGCTCTCGTTGCTCGCGCTTTGTGTCGAGCCCCCTCCGCTACGGTGCGGGCGGGCCTGAATCTCTACCTAATTTCCCACATACGCATGAAGCCGAGGTGCGCGAAGATGGGCTTCATGACGCCCCGTCAGCGGATGTGCATTGTCTTGCGAGGCGCGACTACCCCAGCGGGCCGGGCGCAGCCATGCACGTTGAGTGATTCCCGTAAGGAGCCTTGTGAGCACGCTCGGTAGTTTCATCTGGTCGATCGCCGACCAGCTTCGGGGTCCCTACCGCCCCAACCAGTACGGAAACGTGATCCTCCCGTTCACGATCCTTCGGCGCCTCGACTGCATCCTGGAGCCGGACCGCGATACCGTCCGAGACCTGGCTGCGGCATACGAGAACCCGAACCGGCTCCGGACCGAGGTCAAGAAAAAGACTGGTCGGCCGTTCTACAACACCTCTAAGTACAGCTTCGCCAACCTGTTGCAGGACGCGGACGGGCTCGAGGACAACCTCGTCGACTACGTCGACCGGTTCTCCGCCGACATCGACGTGTTCGAGTACTTCGACTTCAAGAAGCAGATCATCGCCCTGGAGCGGGCCGGTCTCCTGCGCGAGATCGTGAAGTCCTTCGCGGCCATCGACCTGCACCCCGATGTCGTGTCCAACGCCGACATGGGGGACGCTTTCGAGTACATCATCCGCAAGTTCAACGAGGCCGCGAACGAGACCTCCGGCGACCACTACACGCCGCGCGACGCGATCCGGCTGCTGGTCGACCTACTCTTCGCCGAGAAGGACGCCGACCTGACCGAGGCAGGCATCGTCCGCACGCTCTACGACCCCACCGCCGGCACCGGCGGCATGCTTGCTCTGGCCGAGGAGCACCTGCTCGCACAGAACCCGGACGCCCGGCTGAGCCTGTACGGCCAGGAGTACAACCCGCAGTCGTACGCGATCTGCAAGTCCGACCTGCTCGCCAAGGGCCACGACGCGTCCAACATCGCCTTCGGCAACACGCTCACCAACGACGCCTTCAAGGGCCGCCAATTCGACTTCTGCATGTCCAACCCGCCGTACGGCGTCGACTGGAAGCAGTATGCCAAGGCCGTCATCAAGGAGCGTGACGAGGCCGGCCCGTACGGTCGGTTCGCGCCGGGCCTGCCTGCTACCTCGGACGGGCAGATGCTTTTCCTGCTGCACCTGGCGCACAAGATGCGCGCCCCCGAGGACGGCGGTGGCCGAGCCGGGATCGTCATGAACGGCTCGCCGCTCTTCAATGGGGCCGCGGAGTCCGGGCCGTCCAACATCCGCAAGTGGCTGCTGGAGAAGGACCTGGTCGAGGCGATCGTCGCACTGCCGACCAACATGTTCTTCAACACCGGCATTGCCACCTACATCTGGATCCTCGACAACAGCAAGCACCCTGACCGCAAGGGCTTGGTCCAGCTCATCGACGGCACGTCGTTCTGGACCAAGATGCGCAAGAACCTCGGCAGCAAGGGCCGCGAGATCAGCGACGCCGACCGCGGCAAGGTCGTCGGTTTGTACGCCGACTTCACTGACGCCGACCCGGACTTCTCGAAGGTGCTGCTCAACGACGAGTTCGGCTACTGGACCATCCCCGTCGAGCGGCCACTGCTGGACGAGGCCGGTAAGCCCGTCGTCGACCGCAAGGGGAAGCCGAAGCCTGACTCCAAGAAGCGCGACACCGAGAACGTGCCGTTCACCTACGGCGACTCGACCGCCGGTCCTGCGGGCAAGGTCGAGGTTATCCAGGCATACTTCGACACCGAAGTGAAGCCGCACGTGCCCGACGCTTGGATCGACTGGGCCAAGATCAAGGTCGGCTACGAGATCCCCTTCCCCCGCCACTTCTACAAGTACGTCCCGCCCCGCCCCCTCGCCGAGATCGACGCCGACCTGGAGAAGCAGGTCGCCAAGATCCTCGACCTGCTGCACGAGGTTGAGCAGTGACCAACGCCCATACCGATCTAGACCCAGCCTGGACCGCCTCTATTCCACGCCACTGGTGCTGGATGCGAAACAAGGAACTGCTGTTCGAGGCGCAAACGCTGTCGACGGACGGCTCTGAGGAACTCCTGAGCGTCTCGCACCTAACTGGAGTCGGTCCCCGATCGGAGAAGAACGTCACGATGACCAAGGCCGAGAGCCTCGACGGCTACCGTGTTGTCGAGCAAGGCGACCTCGTGATCAACACGATGTGGGCCTGGATGGGCGCTCTCGGCGTCGCTCGACATGCAGGCATCGTGAGCCCGGCCTATGGTGTCTACCGGCCGCGCCCCTCGGCACCGTTCGAGCCGAGATTCTTCGACTATCTGTATCGCTCGACCGAGTACGTGATGGAGATGAACCGGGTCTCTCGAGGAATCTGGTCGTCGCGGCTCCGCATTTACCCAGAAGTCTTCCTTCGCATGGCGGTCCCAATGCCGCCACTGGAGGAGCAGCGCGCCATCGCCGACTACCTCGACCGCGAGACCGCCCGCATCGACACGCTCATCGAGGAGCAGCAGCGACTGATCGAGATGCTCCGCGAGCGGCGACAAGCAGTCGTGCACAGATCTGTTGGTGGTCTTGACCGCATCGCTTGCCGCCCAACAAACGATTCGTGGTGGCCCAAACTTCCTGAAGGGTGGGCTCCGCTGAGGCTTCGGCGGGTGATCCGGGGCTTAGCAGACGGTCCCCATTTCTCGCCCAACTATGTGGATGAGGGGGTCATGTTCCTATCGGCGAGGAACATCCGAGTCGACGGATGGTCGCTAGATGATGCGAAGTTCGTGTCGGAGGAGGACTACCTGGAGTTCTCAAAGCGCGTTGTGCCAGAACCAGGAGATGTGCTCTACACAAAGGGCGGAACGACGGGTATCGCGCGAGTAGTCGACTTGGACTTCCCCTTCCAGGTCTGGGTCCACGTTGCAGTGCTGAAGGTTCGGCGGGACCTCGTTGACCCTCACTTCTTGGCCTATGCACTCAACAGCCCGCCGTGCTACGAACAGTCAC
The DNA here is from genome assembly GCF_000511135.2 of Microbispora sp. ATCC PTA-5024. Taxonomy (NCBI): domain Bacteria; kingdom Bacillati; phylum Actinomycetota; class Actinomycetes; order Streptosporangiales; family Streptosporangiaceae; genus Microbispora; species Microbispora sp. ATCC PTA-5024. The sequence goes on from NZ_KI866524.1 coordinate 711,725, forward strand.
AGCTTTTCACCCGCGGTGCAACCAACAACGACCTGGGGTTGACTCGGATGGTCAACATCGTGCTGCCCGTCCCGCCCCTCGAACAGCAGCGGCAGATCATTGCGACCCTGGATCAGCAGACGGCGAAGATCGACACGCTCATTACTGAATCCCGACAGTTCATCGAGCTCGCCCGTGAACGGCGGTCAGCGGTGATCACGGCGGCCGTGACGGGGCAAATTGATGTGCGTGAGGCAGCATGATGGCTGACCACAACGAGGTCGTCTTTGAGACCGAGATCTGTGAGCACCTCGCGGCCCACGGCTGGCTGTACTTGGCCAGCGACATCGGCTATGACCGGGAGCGGGCGCTGTTTCCCGAGGATCTGTTCGCATGGCTGGAGGCGACCCAGAAGCCGGCGTACGAGAAGGCGTTGAAGGCGGCTGGGTCGCAGGCGAAGTTCCTCGATGTGCTGACCACGGCGCTGGATAAGCCGCTGGAGCATGGCGGTGGGATGCTGAACATCCTGCGGAGCGGGGTGCAGTACATCGGCGGTGGCCGGTTGAAAATGGCGCAGTTTCGTCCCGAGACATCACTGAACGAGACGACAAACGCGCACTATGCGGCGATGCGGGTGCGGGTCATGCGGCAGGTGCACTTCTCGACCGCCGACCAGCGCAGCATCGACCTGGTGTTCTTCGTCAACGGGCTCCCGGTTGCAACTGTGGAGCTGAAGACCGACTTCACTCAGTCGCTGAACGAGGCGATCCAGCAGTACCAGAAGGACCGCAACCCGCTGACCAACGGTCGGCGCGAGCCGCTGCTGTCGTTCGGGCACCGGGCGCTGGTCCACTTCGCGGTCTCCAACGACCTGGCTGCCATGACCACCCGGCTGGAGGGTGAGAAGACGCACTTCCTGCCGTTCGACACCGGCTTCGACGACGGTGCCGGTAACCCACCTGGCGCGGACGGGAGGTCGGCGACGGCGTACCTGTGGGAGCGGGTCTGGGAGAAGCACGCCTGGCTCAACATCATCGGCCGGTTGATGATCGTGGAGACCAAGGAGGAGTGGGACGTCGCGACCGGCACGTCGGTGCGCCGTACGAACATGCTGTTCCCCCGGTTCCACCAGTGGGAGGCGGTCACGAAAATCGTGGCCGCCGTGGCTGAGGAGGGTGTCGGTCGGCGATACCTGATCGAGCACTCCGCGGGATCGGGGAAGACGAACACGATCGCCTGGACGGCGCACCGTCTCGCGCGGCTCCATGTCAATGATGAGAAGGTCTTCGACTCAGTCATCGTGGTCGTCGACCGGACGGTGCTCGACGGGCAGCTTCAGGACGCGATCCGGCAGATCGACGGCAGCGGGAAGATCGTCGCGACGATCAGCCCTGAGGACGTGCGCAAGGCCGGTGCGAAGTCGAAGTCCGGCCTGCTGGCCCAGGCGCTGAAGAATGGCGAGTTAATCATCGCGGTGACGGTGCAGACCTTCCCGTACGCACTCGATGAGATCCGGGCCGACTCCGGCCTGAAGGGCAAGCGGTTCGCCGTCATCGCGGACGAGGCGCACTCCTCGCAGTCGGGGAAGATTTCCTCGAAGCTGAAGCAGGTCCTGACGGCCGAGGAGATCAAGGAGATCGAGGACGGCGGCTCGGTCGACGTCGAGGCGATCCTGGCCGCGGAGATGACCGAGCGGGCCGAGTCGGAGAACATCTCCTACTTCGCTTTCACCGCGACGCCGAAGAACAAGACCATGGAGCTGTTCGGCCGCAAGGGGCCGGACGGCGAGCCGCGCGAGTTCCACCTGTACTCAATGAAGCAGGCGATTGAGGAGGGCTACATCCTCGACGTGCTCAAGGGCTACCAGTCGTACGACACCGCGTTGAAGATCGCCGGCAAGGCCGAGAGCGGCGACGGTGGCAAGGTCGAGGAGTCGGCTGCGCGCAAGGGGCTGATGCGGTGGGTGCAGCTGCACCCGACCAACATCGGCCGGAAGGTGCAGATCATCGTTGAGCACTTCCACGCCAACGTCGCCCACCTGCTGGAGGGCAAGGCGAAGGCGATGGTCGTCACCGACTCGCGCAAGGCCGCGGTGAAGTACAAGAAGGCGATCGACGCGTACATCGCCAAGCGGGCCGCTGAGGACGCGTCATACAACTACCGGACCCTGGTCGCGTTCTCCGGGTCGGTGTCGATGACCGAGAACGAGCAGTGGAGCCAGGACTGGGGGCTGACGCCGTCGAAGGACGACGAGTTCACCGAGGCCAAGATGAACCCCGGAGCGGGCGCCGACGTGGCCGCGGCGTTCAAGGGCGAGACATACAAGATCATGCTGGTCGCCAACAAGTTCCAAACCGGCTTCGACCAGCCGCTGCTCTCGGCGATGTACGTCGACAAGAAGCTCTCCGGGGTCACCACCGTGCAGACGCTCTCCCGGCTCAACCGCACCCACCGCACCGCCGGCGGGGAGCAGAAGACCAAGACGTTCGTCATCGACTTCGTCAACAAGCCCGACGACATCAGGGCCGCCTTCGAGCCGTACTTCACTAACGCCACCCTGGAGACCGAGACCGACCCGTACGTCGTCGTACACCTTGCGAACAAGCTCGCCCAGGCGGGGATCTACACCGAGGAGCAGGTCCGCCAGGTCGCCGAGCTGTGGGTCACCCGCAAGGGCAACAACGCGCTCTCGGCGGCGATCAGCCCGGCCCAGCATGACTTCCGGCGTCGCTACGCGGCAGCGATCGAGGCCGAAGACAAGGTCACGCTCAACACGCTCGACCTCTTCCGCAAGGACGTCTCCACCTACGTGCGGCTCTATGACTTCATGAGCCAGATCGTCGACTACGGCGACCCGTACATGGAGATGCTCTCGATCTTCCTCCGGCTTCTGGAGAAGGTCATCGCCGAGTCCTCGTGGAGCGCCGAGGTCGACCTTTCGGACGTGGTCCTGGTTGGAGTGAAGCACACCAAGAAGATTGCCGTCGACATCTCGCTGACCGGAGACGGCGAACTAAAGGGGATCAGCGCAGCGGGCACCGGCACCAAGAAGGAGCCGAAGTACGTCGCGCTTCAGGTCGTCATCGACAAGATGAACGACCTCTTCGGTGCCGAGTCGTTCGTTGAGTCCCAAATCCGGGAGTTCGTGCAGGGGCTCGTGCAGCGCCTGCTCGCCGACCCGGACCTGGTCCATCAGACCCGGGTGAACTCGAAGAAGCAGTTCATGGAGTCGCAGGACTTCCAGTCCGCAGTCATCGAGGCCGTCGCCGACAACCAGGCGGCGCACAACACCATGGCTGACTACTTCTTCACCGACGGGCCTGCGATCAAAGGGATCATCGTGGCGCTCGCCGACGCGTTCTACGAGGCCGCGATCGACAAGGGGTAGGTCAGCCTTGCTCAGAATCTTGAGGTATCCCCTTACAGTTCCTCCCTCGTGTTCGTGGGGCGCTGCAGATCAGACCGTTCGGGGAACCATCGTTCTAGGTACTAACTCTGGGTCCCACACCGCGGCAGCGACTGTGGGGCTGGGTCTCCGAATACTTCATTACGAGTTAGAACACGATCGTCCATGGGCGTCCACGTCCGTCTTCCGGCCCTGGTCGGGCAAGCCCTACAGCGTCCCTCAGTCCATGGTCGTCCAGGACCGTCCAGGGTTGTTGTTAGCACCTGCGTTAGCAGGATCACCCGTCTGTGCTGAGGATCTCCATCGCCTGGGGCACGTCAGTAACAACGCGGTCCGCCTCGTGCTCACGGCCTGACCAGGACCCTCGGTCGATCCAGATCGTGCGGAGTCCGGCTGCACGTCCGCCGGCGATGTCAGCGATCACGTTGTCTCCGATCATCCAGCCCCCGGCGTCGAGACTCATCCCGCATCGCTTCGCGGCGATAGCGAACAGCCCGCGGTCCGGCTTACGGATGCCCTCAACGCCCGAGAGCGCAGGCATCCACCGCTTCCGCCAAACCGGTCTGCTGGATCTTCCCGAGCCGGTTGTCAGCGGTCCCGTTGGTGACGATTGCCACCTTCCAGCCCGAGGCTCGGAGGTGTGACAGCCCATCCATCACCTCAGGTCGACAGCGAACGAGATACGGCATGCGCTTGCGATAGCGACTCCACAGCTCCTCGACCGGCCAAGAGAGGTCGAAATGCTCGCGGACCTGGGCGAAGAACGCCTCACGATGCGGGAAGCCAGCACGGTCCAGCGCGACCAACCAGTCGACCGCCTCCCCTCTCAAGCCAAGCTGACCAGCAAACTCTCTAGCCCATGCACGAAAAGCAAGATCCAAGTCCACGAGGGTGCTGTCCAGATCGAAGAGCGCAAGCCGCTGCACCCGCGAGATTTTATGAGCACCACGGTTGATCGGCGAGACCACCCCGTCTAGTGGTTCTCAAGAGCGCATTGGCAGAGCGGCATACCTTACCCGCGGCTGGCTAAGTTGCGCGCCACCACCTAGGCCAAATTATTCCTCACATATCTGAGCACGTTCCAATACCCATGTCGGCGGATCAGCTCAACTTGAATAGCTCCTAGGGATTCAATCGAAACGTTCTATTGACAGTCATCTCAGCTGTCGATTCAGGACCGTCGGCACGGGAAGCGAGTCGCCAGTTCCGCCAGCACCCCTCGCGTCGGATTGCCCGCAACGCGCCGGCAGAGCAACACACCGACACCTTCCCTTCGACAATCGCCGGGTAGCGAATTGGTCTCGATGAAGCGAAACGCAATTTACTACGCACCCATGGCTGGTAGTATATTGGAGCTCGACTGTTCAACTGCTTGGCAGTAGCTTCTAGAAAGCTGGTGGACACCAACATGCCTCTAGACGTCGTCTATGGTGCAAGTCGCAACCGCGGTGCTGCACAGGCGTTGGCGGACGAACTGAGGAAGGTCGTTCAGGACGGAACTGTCTACCTTGCGTACCCAGTTCTAGCTACTGCCGATGAAAGGGTAGAGGTCGACGCCCTACTTGTGAGCCAAGAGCACGGTCTAGTCGCATTCTTGCTAGCGGATGACATCCCGACAAATGACGAAAGTTGGGAAGAGATTGCCGCAAAGCAGGACCGTCTGTATGCCGTTCTTGAAGGGCACCTGCGTCGCTACGAAGGCCTGCGCGAAGGACGACGGCTTGCGGTGACTCCTAATACCGCAACCATCTTTCCAGCGCCGGTACAGGGGCAACCCCTGACAGCTGAAGGTTTCTTCGGCGATATGGACGCAGTCCGGGGGTTCGTGCAAGGACTTGATCCTATCTCAGCGAAAGTTGAACGCAGTCTTCACGCAGCCTTGCAGCGCGTCTCGACCATGAAGCCACCTAAGAAGCGCTCAGGTGTCGAGACCTCGACATCTCGTGGTGCAGTGCTCAAGGAGATTGAGCGGAACATCGCCAATCTTGACCGCTGGCAGAAGGCTGCAGCTATAGAGAGCCCGGAAGGCCCGCAGCGAATTCGAGGGCTAGCCGGTTCCGGAAAGACTGTTGTCCTAGCTCTGAAGGCCGCCTACTGGCACGCGCAAAACCCCGAATGGCGGATCGCGGTTACTTTCCACACTCGGGCACTGTATCAGCAGTTCTCCGACCTTATAACGCGGTTCTCTTTTGAACACAGCAACGACCGGCCGGATCCCACTTTTCTCCAGATCATACATTCCTGGGGATCGCCTTCGCGTCCGGGCGTGTACAGCCTTATAGCCTCAGCACTAGGAGAAATGCCAAAGAACTGGAACTATGCGCGAGACAAATATGGGCAGGAGGGCGCATTTCAAGGAATCTGTCGAGAGCTCCTGGAAGTCGCCGAGACACGAGAGATCAAGCCCATCTTCGATGCAATTTTAATAGATGAAGCACAGGACTTGCCGCCAGAATTCTTCCAGCTCGTCTACCAGTTTACGAAAGACCCGAAGCGAATCGTTTGGGGCTTCGATGAGCTACAGAAACTCTCCGAATCAGCGATGCCGAGTACGGATGAACTCTTTGGCGTAGGGCCTTCGGGCGAGCGTCTCGTAAGCCTCGAGAACCTACCGAATTCGCCTCGCAGAGACATTGTCCTCCCGGTGTGCTACCGAAACACCCCGTGGGCTCTAGCAACGGCCCACGCGCTCGGGATCGGTGTGTATCGGGACGGGGGATTGCTTCAACACCCCGATAACCCCGGTCTTTGGCGGGATATTGGCTACAACGTGGTGCGCGGATCACTAGCCGGCGGACAACATGTGGCGCTTGAGCGAAGCCGGGATAGCTCTCCCGAGTACTTCAATTCGCTCCTCAACGCACCAGATGCTGTATCAATCAACTCTTTTGCCGGCGAAGACGAGCAGGACGCCTGGGTAGCTAGGCAAATTGCTATCAACCTCGCCGAAGACGAGCTAGAGCCCGACGATATCCTGATCGTCCTACCTGACGCGTACCGAGCGCAGTCACGCGCCCCACGTTTGATGCGCGAATTGCGGCGTCACCAAATCTCATGTCATCTGGTAGGCGTTAATACGAGTCTGGATGGAGTCTTCGTCCCGGGATCAGTGGCTATCGCGCACATCTATAGAGCTAAAGGCAACGAGGCTCCGATGGTGTACGCCATAGATAGCCAACACGCCGGATATGGCGCCAACCTTGTAACGCGGCGCAACATGCTGTTCACGGCTATCACTCGCAGCCGTGCCTGGGTCCGCATCACTGGTTGGGGCGAGAAGATGGACCTTATAGCCAGCGAGGCTCAGGCTGTCGCTGACAGGAACTTCCTTCTTGAATTCAACGTTCCGACCGTCGAAGAACTACGTTCTCTCCGCCATATTCACCGCGACCGCTCTCCCGAAGATGAAGTCTCAATGAGGAAGGCCACTGAAGGATTGGCAGCATTCCTCGAAGCCATTGATCGTGGCGACATGGAGTGGCGAGACCTACCAGCCTCGCTGAGAACCAGACTTGTTACGAGCCTGCAGATAGAAGATTCAAGTGACAACGACGCTTAGGACGATTCATCGAGAAGTCAAGGAGACGCTGGACTACCTCGCACTAGCCGAGATCGCCCTCTATATTAACGAGGTTTCCATTACTGGCAAGCGGGTCTCCTGGCACTCCTATAACCCTGCCCTTGAATTCGTCGGGTCACGAGATTACGCTACCGTCAAGGAATATTTAGACTGGGTCGCGAATGCGAGCTACTCGGCTCTTCTCTATGACGCTAGCCTTATTCAAGTTACTTATGATGTGGAGGATGACAAGGTAATCGGCCACCGGCTCGCCTATATTCCGTGTCCATACATCATAGACAGGTCACTCCTAGAAGAGGGATGGCCTATTGCAGATATTGTTGAGATGTATGAAAGCGACGGCACCGAAGTCGCCCTAAGATCTCACGTTCGCTTCGACTACGATCCCGCGGCAGCGTCGACGTATCACCCTGCAGCACACCTCACGATCAACTCCCCTAGTTGCCGCATTGGGTGCGTGGCACCTATGCACGTTCACCGATTCCTTGACTTCATTTTTCGCCACTTCTATCACCCTCTATGGCTTGCACATCAAGACTTCTTCGGTCCAGCTGCTTGGCGCCATTTAGGTGATCAAGTCGCTTACGATGGTGAGCGGACGACACCCCATATCCTGTGGGATATACGAGCTCAGTCATCTAGTCTTTCCTAGTCGCACGCTCGTCGCGCCGCTCTCGGACATGTCGGGGCGGTTCATTCCGGCTTGGCCAAAGGTTTCAGCGACTCCCCAGATCCGCGAGCGTTCTTAATAATAGTTTCGGTTGCGAACAAATATCGCCACGTGCCGAAATCGCCATGGTCTCGGACAAAGCACGCCCACTCTTCGGCCGCGCGCTTCTTTTCTTGGACCTCTACGTCCTGGGCGCGGTCGCTAGCCTTACCTTCGACGACCCTGTCCTGTTCCAGGAGGTCTTGTACTCGGTGGACTTGCAGGTGGTCGTAGTCTTGATGATGCGGACGTAACTCGACTTCTTGGCCACGCAGGCGTAGACCACGCCGGAATCGGAGGCCGAGGAGGCGGTGGCGATACCGCTCACCGCGAAGAGAGAACCGGCGAGAGCACCGACCGTCAGAACACTGACCGTGCGCCCGCCGGGCAACCTGATCACCACGAAGACATTCCTTCAGAGGAAAGAGTGCGTGCAGGAACTGCCGCGGGTGGGGAAATCACGGGCAGAATAACGGAGCATTTCCACACTTCGCCAGGTTTGCTCCACGGCGTTATCCACCGGTAAGCAACATTACCCGCACATTGAGCCTTTCCACGTAAGGGATCATGACGCTGGGTGATCATCGGTCAGGTGTGGCGGCCGTGTTCGAGGCGGAGCAGGACGTGGGCGGCTTGGACGATCCTGCCGATGCGCCAGGGGTCGAGGCTGACGCGGCGTAGTGCTTTGAAGGTGGTCTTGAGCAGGGAGTTCGCTCGTTCGGCGACGGCGTGGATACCGCGGATGAGTTGGTTGTACGCCTTGTTGTCGTCGGCGAGTTCGCCGCCCTTGGGTTTTTTGACCGGGTGGCGCAGGGGCGGACTGAGGTTCTCATATCCCAGGTCGGTCAATCGGGGGTGAGGAGCGCGCGGGCGGCGCCGGCCGGGACCGGCCGAAGAGCCGCAGCCCGGCCGGCTGGCCGACCAGCGCGCGAGGCGGGCCGCCGTAGGCGGCGCGCCCTTGATAGCGAGAAGAAAAGTAGCTTCCGGCCGCGGGGCTGATTCTCACCGGACCGGTTCGGCGGTGGCCCAGACGCGTTCGAGGCTGGTGCGGTAGACGGCTGCGCTGTCCTCGTCGGTTGTGGCTGCCAGGTAGAGGAGCGGGGCTTGGGCCGCGGTGGTGCCGTAGGCGTGGACGTTGACGAGCAGGTCGTCGTCCGCGCGGTAGATGGAGTTGTAGAGCACGGTCCGGTGGAGGCGGATCTCCACGCCGTCGACCTCGGTCAGGGGTCGGTAGAGGGTGAGGGCGTTGCGGACGCGGGCGGCCATGACGTCGGCGCCGATGCCTTCCTCGATTCCTCGGGCGGCGACCTGGGGGCTGTCGGGGTCGCCGAGGAGGACTCGGATCTTCACGCCCTGGCGGGCTTGGCCAGCGAGCAGGCGGATTATGCCGGTGTCCTCAGCGAGGAACAGGCTGCTGTAGGTGAGGATGTCGATCTCGCGTTTGGCGCTGTGGAAGAGGCGGCGCCATACGGTTTGCGGAACGGCCCAGCGGTGGGGGTAGACGGCCTGGACCTCGTGCGAGATGGTGCGCCGGGGTCCGGCCAGATCGGGCCATAGGTCGCCTTCGTCGGTTTCGAGGAGGTCGGCGACGGCCCAGCGGTGGCGGGGGTAGGGGATGCGGCCTTTGAGCCAGCGATCGACGGTTTTGGGGTCGACGCCGAGTGCGGCGGCGACGTCGACAGGTTGGAGGCGGGCGTTGGCGAGGGCTTGGCGCAGGGTGTCGCTCACGGGGTGGGCCTCCTGGGTGGTCGGCTCTGTGGCCGACGGTAACACAAGACGTCCCTAGACGTCCCTTAGTCGTGGTGGAGAGGCACCGGCTCGCATCGGAAGCTCGTTGCGCATGGGCGTACCGCAAGGGCGCCTGAACAGCCGAGACGAAGGAGTGGCCATGGAGCCGATGAGGTCGATTCGGGAAAAGCAGCGGGCCTACCAGGAACAGCTCTTAAGAGAGCTGCACGGCGAGCTGGAGCAGCGCGGGATCACCGCGGTGTTCATCGTGGACAACAAGGACCAGCCGGCCTTGGACGTGACCGACAGCCGTCTGAGGGCCCGGCGGGTCTACGTCCATCTCGCGTTCTTGTGGTTCTACTGGGGCGACCAGTACGACGAGCGGGTCTCGTGCCTGCGCATCGGCCCGGCGGCCGATGTCATCGAGCGGGCCGCACAGGCAGGCTGGCACGAGGGGGAACAAGGTGAGCTCAACGTCGACCTGAGCAAGGCGTTGTATGCGGATCGTCTGTGAGATGCGCGAGGGCTGGCTGACCGGCGGGCAGGTGTACCGGCAGATTGCCGACCGGCTCCGGGAGCGCATCACCACGCGCGCCTACGCACCGGGGACCGCGCTGCCGTCGGAGACGGTCCTGGCGGCGGAGTTCCGGGTCGCGCGCAACACCGTACGCCGGGCCTTCCGGATCCTGGAGGACGAACGGCTGATCGTGACGGTGCCGTCGATGGGGCGGGTCGTGCTGGCCGCCGACGGCGGGACCACGGATGTCGCCTACCGCTATCAGGTCATCGCGCGGGCGCTGCGGGAGCGGATCGAACGCCAGGAGTTCGGCCCTGGCGACGCCCTGCCGAGTGAGGCAGAGCTGCGCTGGCTGTACGCGGCGTCGCGAAACACCGTCCGCTTGGCCTTCGCCCAGTTGGAACGTGAAGGGCTGGTCGTATCGATCCAGGGGAAGGGGCGGTTCGTCCGCACCACACCCGAGACGTCCTAGGACGTCTGCGCGCGGGGAGTAGGGGCGCCGGTACCTGGTGCCCCTATCGTCGGTGTCGTGGGACACGTTGAGTGGGCGCGCGACCTGGCACGACGTCTGTTGGAGGCGCCGCTTCCTCGGAGGTGGGCGCACACCCAAGGGGTCGCCTCACGCGCCGCCTCCCTGGCCCCCATCCTCGGCGACGAGACGGACACGCTGACGGCCGCCGCCTACCTGCATGACATCGGCTACTCCCCCGAGCTGGTCGGCACCGGGTTTCACCCGCTCGACGGCGCCCGCTACCTCCGCGATGTGGCGGGCGCCGACGCGACGTTGTGCCGACTGGTCGCCCACCACTCCTGCGCGGTCAACGAGGCCACCGAACGCGACCTGTACGACGTGCTGACCGCCGAGTTCCCACCCGAGCGGCACGAGTTGGCCGACGCGCTGACCTACTGCGACATGACCACCGGCCCAGACGGCCGGCACCTCGACGTACACGAGCGACTGGCCGAGATCCATTCCCGATACGGTCCCGACCACTTGGTGAGCCGCTCGATAACCGCATCAACGCCGCGCATTTTGGCCGCGGTGCAGGCGGTCGAGATCGCCTTGCGAGTGCAACAGACGTGAACCGGCCAACGAAGTTAGTGCCGTCGCAGCCAACGTTCGCCCTGTCTTGATGGGGGAAGGAGCGTCGGCTCCCGGGCTGGCAGGCCTGATCGCTTCGGATAGGAGACATGCCTGAGGGATCCGGGCCTGAGCGATCAGTGACGATGCTGCGAACCAGTGGCTGCGGGTCATCCGCCGTGGGTGGCCGCCGTCTCGGCGATCTCGGTCACGGGTGATCTCTTTCCTCATCGAGGCCATGCAGGTAGTCCTCGAAGGTGGGGCGGCGATCTCTTCGGCGCGACCACAGGGTGACGGCCACCAGTGCGACGGGGGCCATGGCGAGCCTGAGCGCCCGGCGGCCCAGCCGACGGACCATCGTGAGCAGTTCCTTGAGCGTCTGCCAGGGGTGCCTCAGGGCCATGACGGTCAAAATTAAGGCCGCGCCGCCGAGGCTGGTCCCCGCGAAGTCGTCGGGGTCGTGTCGCCCCTTCTCCTTGGTCACAGTGCGGAACTGAAGGTGAAGGGCAGGAGCTTGATGCTGCGAACCATGGAATCCTCCCAAGACAGCATGGACATCAGGGTCGCATAAAGCCGCGATCATGAGCGCCACCAGTGAGCTTTTCATGGCTCCGGAGCATCAAAAAAGGTTCTTCAGCCGATGTACGGCTGCCCGTTTCCGGCGAGGTAGTGGCCGATACGCAACGCCATTGACCGGTCCATCGGCAGCATCTCCACCTCGGCACGTGGCACCCAGCGGACCTCGGTGGATTCGCTGCTCGGCGTCGGCTGGCCGCTGATTGCGCGCGCGGTGAGGACGATGGAGAACTCCTGCCGGACCTCGCCGTTGCTGGTGTAGAGGATCACGTGGCGAGGGTCGGTGTAGGTGCCGATCAGGCCGGTGATCTCACACGTGATGCCGGTCTCTTCGAGGGTCTCGCGTATCGCGGCCTGGGGGAGGGATTCGCCGAGGTCGATCGCGCCGCCGGGGACGGCCCAGTTGTCGTTGTCGCTGCGGCGGATCATGAGAATGTCCCCGGCGTCGTTGGTGACGAAGACGTTGACGGACGGGACGAGGCTGTTGGGCGCGGGAGCGTCGGGGTCCTCGTAGAAGTCGATCCGGCGGGCCATGATCAGGACTCTACCGGCGTGGCCTGCTCCCACACCCGTTCGAAGCTGTCGACATACGTCGTAACCATGTCGCCGCCGACGACCTTGCGCAGGTGCAGGACGGGGGCGTTGCCGGCAGGTGTGCCGTAGACGTGGGTGTTGACGAGGAGCTGGTCGTCGCCGCGGTAGATGGAGTTGTATAGCACGGTTCGGTGAAAGCGGATCTCCACCTCGGCGAAGGCGCGGATGGGCTTGTACAGGACGAGGACGTTGCGGATTTTGGCGGCCATGCCGTCGTCGATGCCTTCGTCGGTGCCGCGCTGGGCGACCTCGGGGCTGTTGGGATCGCCGAGCAGGATCCGTACCCGGACTCCGGCGGCGGCCTTGTCGCCGAGCATGCGCACGATGCCCGCGTCGTCGGCGAGGAACAGGCCGCTGTAGACGAGGATGCCGATCTCGTCCTGGGCTTGGGCGAACAGACGTCCCCAGGCGTCCCGGGGGACGGCCCAGCGGTGCGGGTAGACGGTTACGATCTCACTCTCGGACGCTGAGGCGACCTGTTCGCGGGTCAGCGCCTCGGGCCACAGGTACGTCTCGTCCATGCCGAGGTGGGTGGCGACGGCGTACCTGTGCTTTCGGTACGGTGCGCGGCCTTTGGTGATCCACCGCTCGACCGTCTTGGGGTCGACCTCGATGGCCTCCGCCAGGTCGGCGATGGTCACTCCCCGTTCTAACAGGGCCGCGCGTAGTCGCTCGTTGGCCATTTCACCTGCCGCGTCGGGACGTCCAGGGACGTGGCAATCGTAGACGGGACGTCTTGAACATGTCCCGTCGTGTAGTGATCTCGTCCTGCCCTTCTCCCGCAATCTCGGTGTCACAAGGCACCACGACCTGCGGCGAAAGGAGAAGGGACCATGACACACACCACGATCACACCCCCGGAGGAGGCCCCGGACTGCGACTGCGGGGCACTGCTGAAGGACGGGCAGACCCGCTGTAGCAAGTGCCTGGCCCGGGACCGCTGGGCCCGGCGCGACAAGGCCCGGCGCCGTGCCGCCAAGCGTCGCGCTCTGACCCGGCGTCCAACGCGAGGCCCGCTCACCGCTGCCGCGAGCGGGGTGATCTGGTCATGAGCGCACTGCCTCTGATCATCGCCCTGGCGCTCAGCGCGGCCGTGGCCGTCGGCTACGTGGCCGTCCTGGTCGGTATCAAGCGAGAGGACAAGGCGATGTTCCGCGGCGCCGCCTGCGGCGACCCCTCGGCGCGGCTGGCGCGGCGAGTCACCGGGTTACACGTGCGGAACGGCGGCCCTACGTCTCGGATCGCTGAGACAGCGTCGCTTCGACCCGTGCCAGGCGTTCGGCCAAGTCTCGTACGGCGGTGCGTAGTTCGATGACCTCGCTCGCCACGTCCCCTGCCGGCCTCGGTTCGACTTCGGAGGCGTCCTCGCGGACGAAGACGCCCTTGCCTTGCTGGCCGATGACCAGGCCTTCGTTCCGCAAGATCCCGACCGCGAGTTTCACGACGCTGAGCGAGGCGTCGTACTGGGTCGCGAGTTGGGCGGTCGATGGCAACGGGGCGCCGGGCGGCAGGGATCCGCCGCGGATCTGCTCGCGCAGATCGTCGGCGATCTGGAGGTAACCGGGCCGTCCCGTCTTCTTGACCATCGCCCCTTATCTCAGCACAGCAACACGACCAAGCCAACCGAGAGAACATTGACAGCCAAGCCAACCTAGTTAACTATGTTGGCATCGCTCGAGTCTAAGGAGGTCCACACATGCGCACCATCCCGATCCCGGTCGACGTCACCAAGCTCCAGTTCGTCTGCGTACGCGCGCCCCGCCCGCGCGTCCTGAACCAGGACACCGGCGAGATCAAGACCGACAAGAACGGCAACACCGTCTACGAGATCGTCCTGTCCGTGGAAGACGAGTTCGGCCGAATCGAACTCGTCAAGGTCGGCACCTCCGGCGAACCTCAAATCGCCGCCGGGCAGGACGTCACCCCGATCGGCCTGGTCGGGTACGTCTGGGAGATGTCCCGGGGCGGCGAGGCCCGCTGGGGCATCAGCTACCGGGCCACCTCGATCGTCCCGGTGGGGGCGGCCGCCCATGCGTGACGCCCTGGTGCCGATGCTCGTGGGCCTGGCCGCGGCGGCGGCCGGCCTGTGGGCCTGGCGGCGCTTCCACTATCGGTCGTACTGGCTGCTCATCGGCTTCCCGCTGATGGCCATCACCGTGCGGGCGACCTGGCGCACGGTCGCCCTCGGCTGCGGGCTGACCAAAAAGCGGCAGCGCTTCTGGTTCACCACCGTCCCCCGCCTGATCGCCTCCACCGGGATCGTCAAGGTACGGCGGCGATTCCAGCGGGTCGCGGTCGACACCAAGCCGTTCATGTGGCTTCCCCGCCCGACCCGTCACGGGTGGCGCGTCACCGTTCACACCTTGGAAGGGCAGATCCCCGCCGACTTCTCCCAGGCGGCCGAACGGCTCGCGCACTCCTGGGGCGTCCACGCGGTCCGAGTCTCCTCGCCCCGGCCGGGCCGGGTAATCCTGGCCGCCACCGTAAGAGACCCGCTCGTCCGCCTCGACCACCTCCCCGCTTCTGGCGACCTGCTCAGCGTCCACGTCGGGCGACTGGAAACCGGCGGCCTATGGTCGATCGACTTCCGGACCGTGCCGCACTGGATCAACGCGGGCGCCACCCAGTCGGGCAAGTCCAATCTCGCCAACGCCCTGCTGGTCGGGCTGGCCCCGCAACCGGTCGCCCTGGTCGGCATCGACCTCAAAGGCGGCGTCGAGTTCACCCCGTACGCGCCCCGGCTGTCGGCCCTGGCCACCACACGGGCCGAGAGTGTGAGCCTGCTGGATGACCTCGTGGCGCTGATGGTCGACCGGATGGGCCTGTGCCGGGCGGCCGGCGCCCGCAACATCTGGCAACTCCCGCCCGGCGTGCGCCCGGTCCCCATCGTGGTGCTGGTCGACGAGCTGGCCGAGCTGTACCTGATGGCCGACAAGTCCGAGAAAGACGAGATCGCCCACACCTCCACCGCGCTGCTGCGGGTGGCCCAGCTCGGGAGGGCGTTCGGTATCTACCTGTTCTGCTCCGGCCAGCGGATCGGCTCCGACCTCGGCCCCGGCGTCACCGCTCTGCGCGCCCAGTGCTCGGGGCGGATCTGCCACCGGGTCAACGACCCCGAAACCGCGACCATGACGCTCGGGGACCTCGACCCCGCCGCCCTCGTCTCCGCCCGTGCGATCCCCGCCGAGACACCTGGCGTCGCGATCGTCGCCTCCCAAGACGGCCAGTGGTATCGCGCCCGCTCCTTCTACGTCGCCGAACAGGCCGCCGAACACGCCGCCCACACCTGGTCCCATCTGACCCCGGACTGGGCCGACATCGTCTGCCCCGACCGGGATGGGACTGCCCTATCCGACCTGCTGTCCGCCTGACCGAGAAAGGGGGTAACGATGCGACGCCTCGCCTGCTGGCTGCTCGACACCGGGCCGGTGCTCGTCCTGGCCGCCATCGCGGGTGCCGGATCGTTCACCCACATCCGCGACACCGCCACCGACCACGGACAGACCGGCTGGATGTCCTGGGCGATCGCCGTCTGCGTCGACCTCACCTGCGTCATGGCCGCCCGCGAACGCCAACGCGACAAGAAGACTGGTCGTCCCCGGACGGGCCTGGCGTCCTGGCCGACGTTCGTCCTGGCCGGCGGGATCGTCCTGTCCCTGGCCGCCAACCTCCACCAAGCCGAACCCACCATGTGGGGCCGGCTCACCGCCGCCACACCCGCCGGGGCATTCCTCATCGCCGTCTCCATGCTCGAACGCCGCGCCACCGGCCCCCAGCCGTCCCCCGCGCCCGTCCCGGCCGTCCTGACCGCCGAGCCGGTCCCGTCCCCGGTCAACACGGTTCCGTTCCCGGCCCCGGCGCTCGTCCCCGCACCCGAGGACGGACAGGACGACCCGGCGGGATCGGCGGGACCGTCTCCGGCCCTGGTCGACTACGCCCGCCGCGTCGCCGACGAACACCAGGCCAAGCACGGCCGGCCGATCACCCGCGACCTGCTGCGCGCCCGCCTGGGCGTGTCCAACCAGCTCGCCTCCGACCTGCTCCGCACCCTCCGCGCCGCATCCGAAACCGCCTGACGAAAGGAGATCACCAAATGACCACCGACGACCACCGCTCCGCGTTCACGGCCGGGCTGCGCGCCCTGGCCGACTTCCTGGCCGCCAACCCGGCCGTGCCCGTCCCACGCTCGCTCGACGTCCTGCACTTCCCGCACCGCGCCACGGATGCCGAGATGTGCGCCGAGGTCGACCGCATCGCAGCCCTGCTCGGCCCATCGATCGACCCGAACGAGCGGGGCAACGGCCACTACACGGCCTCGGTCCGCTTCGGCCCCGTCGAGTACCGGGCGGTGGCCATCCTCGCCGCCCGCCGCGCCCAGTACGAGGCGCACATGAGCTACGAGGGCTCCGTCCAGCCCGACCCCACCCCCGTCGACGCCTCGGCTCAGGCCGCCTGACCGACGAAAGGAGGTACCTCATGCCCGACACCGAGCAGGCACTGCCCACCGAGTCTGAACCCATCACGCCCCGGCGGTGGCAGTGCTGCCACTGCGGCGGGGGCGGTCTCGACTCCTACGGCGACACCTGCCGCCACTGTGATGGGCTCGGCTTCTGCTGAAACCGTCCGCGCCCCCGGCCTGGCCGTACATCCGCCAAGACACACGCCAGGTCGGGGGCCATCCCTCCACCCCATCGAGTGAAAGGAGGACACCATCTTGCCCGCATCCACTACCAACGCGCACGCCATCCGCGGCGCCATCACCCGACTGAACGACACCAACTGCTCCCGCTTCGCCTCCCAGATCCGCCGAACCGGCGGCTGCCGACAGCCGATCCACCTGCGCGGCAAGGTCGAACACTGGGACACCGCGACCGGCACCCTGCTCCACCGCTACAGCACCCGCCTCGAACCCGACGGCGTTCTTCGCGTCCCGTGCAAGACCCGCCGCGCCTCCCGGTGCCCGGCCTGCGCGGAGACCTACCGCGCCGACACCTACCACCTCATCCGCGCCGGCCTCGTCGGCGGCAAAGGCGTCCCCGAGTCGGTAACCGCGCACCCGTGCCTGTTCCTCACCCTCACCGCGCCGTCCTTCGGGACGGTCCACACCCGCAGGCAGAACAACGGGAGCGTCCTGCCCTGCCACCCCCGCCGCGACGCCCAACCATGCCCGCACGGACGCGCCCTGTCCTGCACCACCCGCCACGGGGCCGACGATGACCACCTCGGCGAACCGCTGTGCCCCGACTGCTACGACTACACCGGCTCAGTACTGTTCAACGCCCTCGCGCCGCTGCTGTGGAAGCGCTTCACCGACGCCCTGCGCCGCCACCTGGCCAAGCTCGGCGGCCTGACCCTGCGCGACATGCGCGAGCAGCTCGTCGTCTCCTTCGCCAAAGTCGCCGAATACCAGCGGCGCGGCGTCGTCCACCTCCACGCCGTGATCCGCCTCGACGGTCCCGCCGGGCCGGTCTCCCCGCCTCTTGCCTGGGCGACGCTCGACCTGCTCGGGCACGCCGTACGGCACGCCGCCTCGGTCGTCACCGCCACACCTCCCACCCTCGACGGGGAGCCCACCCAGGTCCTGCGCTGGGGTCAACAGATCGACGTGCGCCCGATCAGGATGGACGGCGAACTGACCGACCAGGCCGTCGCCGGGTACGTGGCCAAGTACGCCACCAAGGCGGCCGAATGCGTCGGCACCCTCGACCGGCGCATCGTCCCCACCGAAGACCTGGACGCCCTGCCCGTCCGCGACCACGCCCGGCGCCTCATCGCCGAATGCCTCCGCCTGAGCGCCCTCGACCGGCTGGACGAGCTCCGGCTGAGTCGGTGGGCGCACATGCTCGGCTTCCGCGGCCACTTCTCCACCCGCTCCCGCCGCTACTCCACCACCCTCGGCGAGATCCGCGCCGAACGACAAAACCGCGCCCGCGACGAGCAGACCACCACCTGGCGCCTGCCCATCCTCGACGAGGACACCGTCCTCGTGATCAGCGAGTGGGAGTACGCCGGAAAGGGCTACTCCCCCGGTGACGCCCTCGTCGCCGCGCTTACTGCCCATCCACGCCTGGATGGTGGCCTGTGATCACGCTCGAACGGCTCTGGACAGCGGAAGAAGTCTCGGAGTTCCTGGGCGTCCCGGTCGCCACGCTCTATCAGTGGCGACACCACCGCACCGGCCCCCCAAGCCGGAAGATCGGCCGTCACCTGCGCTACGTCCCCGAGGACGTCATGTCCTGGGTCCGGGAACAGGAGTAGCCGGTGGCGTACGTCAAGGACCTGTGGACCAAGACAGTCCGCCGCCCGGACGGCAGGACGGAGAAGGTCAAGACCTCCCGGTACGGCGGCGGCAAGCGCTGGCTCGCCGTGTGGCTCGACCCGGACGGAAACGAGGTGTCCGCCGCCTTCGACCGGAAGGCCGATGCGGAGAAGAAGGCCGCATCGATGGGCACCGACGTCAGCCGCGGGGAGTACATCGACCCCAACGCCGGCAAAGTGCTCTTCGGCGACGTCGCGGCTCGCTGGCTGGGCTCCCGCATCGTCGACCCGTCTACGAAGATCCGATACGAGTACATCTACCGCCTGCACGTCGGCCCGGCCTTCGCACGGCGGCAGGTGAAGAGCATCCTCCCCTCGCATATCCAGGGATGGATCAGCGACCTGAACGAGCGCTATGGCCCGTCCACGATCGAGACGTCGTTCCTCGTCCTGCAAGGCGTCCTTGAGCTGGCCGTCGCCGACGAGGCGATCCGGAAGAACCCGGCCCGATCCCCGATCGTCCAGGTGCCCAAGCGCTCCGGCGAAGAGCTGATCGCCTGGTCGGACGAGCGGGTCCATGCGGTGATCCACGCCCACCCGGACCTCTTCCGCCTCATCCCGATCATCGCCGCCTCCTGCGGTCTGCGTCAGGGAGAGCTGTTCGGCCTGGCCCTGGAAGACATCGGCTTCGACGAGGGAATCGTCCGCATCAGGCGGCAGATCAAGAAGCTCGGCAGAGACCACGCCTTCGCCCTCCCTAAGAACGACCGTGAGCGCGTGGTTCCGCTCCCCCAGTGGGCCGCTGAGGCCATCAAACGGCACGTCAAGGCGTATCCCGCGCTCGCCTGCTCGCTGCCCTGGGAGAAGCTCAACGGCCCCCTCCGTACGCACAACCTGCTCTTCCGCTGGACGGACGACAAGTTCATCAGAGCGCGCGGCTACAGCGAACTCGTCTGGAAACCCGCCCTCGTCGCGGCCGGCGTCATCCCGGATGCCGAGAAGGACGCCCGAGCGCGGAAGCGCTTCACGACCTCCCGCAGAGAAGGGCTCCACCAGCTCCGCCACTACTACGCCAGCGTCATGCTCGCGGGCGGTGTCTCCGTGAAGGAACTCGCCGAGTACCTCGGCCACGCCGACCCCGGCTTCACGCTCCGGGTGTACGCCCACATGATGCCGGGCTCCCATGACCGCGCCCGCAAAGCCATCGATGACCGCCTGTTCCGCCCTCGCGCCGTCTCCGACGATCAGGGCGCCACGGGGTAGCACTCGAAAGCAAACGAGCCACCGGCGAGGATGACCGCCCGGTGGCTCTTCGCTTTTCGTGATCGGGCGATCGTCACGCTGGGTTAGCGCGGGCGCGTCCCGCTGGCGGACGTTGACGATCAACGCGAAACACGGCCTGCAACTCTCACGGAACAGCCACGGAACAAGATCTCTTAGAGGCTCCGAATCGGACATGACGAACCCCACTCCCCGCATGGAGGAAGTGGGGTTTCTGCACGTCAGGGGCTACTTCAGCAGTTGGCGGGCCATGACGACGCGCTGGATCTGGTTGGTGCCCTCGTAGATCTGGGTGATCTTGGCGTCGCGCATCATGCGCTCGACCGGGTAGTCACGTGTGTAGCCGTACCCGCCGAGGAGCTGGACGGCGTCGGTGGTGATCTCCATGGCGGCGTCGGAGGCGGCGCACTTGGCGGCGCTGGAGAAGAACGTGAGGTCCTTCACGCGGGTGCCGTGCATCGCCAGCTCCGACTTCGCGGCGGCGGCGTAGGTGAGCTGGCGGGCGGCCTCGAGCTTCATGGCCATGTCGGCGATCATGAACTGGAGGCCCTGGAACTCGGCGATCGGCTTGCCGAACTGCTTGCGCTCCTTGACGTACCCGATCGCGTAGTCGAGGGCGCCCTGGGCGATGCCGAGCGCCTGGGCGGCGATCGTGATGCGCGTGTGGTCGAGGGTGGCCAGCGCGGTCTTGAAGCCGGTGCCCGGCTCGCCGATCACGCGGGAGGCGGGGACGCGGACGTTCTCCAGGATGACCTGGCGGGTCGGCGAGCCCTTGATGCCGAGCTTCTTCTCCTTGGCGCCGAAGGTGACGCCCTCGTCGTCCTTCTCCACGACGAACGCCGAGATGCCTCGGGCCCCGGCCGCCGGGTCGGTCACGGCCATGACCGTGTAGTACTCCGACACGCCGGCGTTGGTGATCCACATCTTGGTGCCGTTGAGCACGTAGTGGTCGCCGTCCCGGACGGCCCGCGTCTTCATCGAGGCGGCGTCGGAGCCGGCCTCGGGCTCGCTCAGCGCGTAGGAGAACATCGCCTCGCCGCGGGCGACGGGGGCCAGGTAGCGCTGCTTGAGCTCCTCCGACGCCGACAGCAGCAGCGGCACCGTGCCCAGCTTGTTCACGGCGGGGATGAGCGAGGACGAGGCGCAGGCCCGCGCGACCTCCTCGATCACGATGACGGTGGCGAGCGCGTCGGCCCCGGCGCCGCCGTACTCCTCCGGGACGTGCACGGCGTGCAGATCGGCCGCGACGAGGTCCTTGTAGACCTCCCACGGGAACTCCTCGTTCTCGTCGGCCGCGGCGGCACGGGGGGCGATCTTTTCGTCGGCGAGCGCCCGGACCGTCTCGCGGAGCAGCTCGTGCTCCTCTGTGGGCGCGTAGAGAGGGAAGCTCATAGCGCGATACTAGGACGTCCCATGAGTTGGTTACCAGTCAGTAGGGTAGCCTCCGCCCCATTCGCTCCCTGACAGGCGATGTGACTTCCGCAGAAGTGGCAGGGCGACCTCGACCAGCCGGAACGGCGGCCGTACCGTTGGGCCGTGGCCGGTTTGCCCTGGTGGTTCACAGGGCAGTTGACTGGCCCGGTACCATGCCAGATCACAAAGAGTCGGTAAGAGGGGAGCATGCCGTGCCGTACCGCCTCACCGTGCTTGGGACCGGTTACCTGGGTGCTACGCACGCGGCGTGCATGGCCGAGCTGGGCTTCGAGGTGCTCGGTCTCGACGTGGACCAGGCCAAGATCGACCGGCTTCAGGCCGGCGACCTGCCGATCCACGAGCCCGGCCTGGAGGACATGCTCCGGCGCAACCTGGAGTCGGGACGGCTCCGCTTCACCACCTCCTACGAGGAGGCGGCCCGCTTCGGCGACGTCCACTTCATCTGTGTGGGCACGCCGCAGGTCAAGGACGGTTACGCCGCGGACGTCTCCTACCTGGACGCCGTGGTCGAGTCGCTCGCCCCGCACCTCGACCGCGAGTGCCTCGTGGTCGGCAAGTCCACGGTCCCCGTCGGCACGGCCGAGCGCCTCGCCGAGAAGCTCGTACGGCTCTCGCCCGCCGGCATGCAGGTGGAGCTGGCCTGGAACCCCGAGTTCCTGCGCGAGGGGTACGCCGTGCAGGACACGCTCCACCCGGACCGCATCGTGCTCGGCGTCGCCTCGGAGCGAGCCGAGAAGGTGCTCCGGGACGTGTACGCCCCGCTGGGCGAGGTCCCGATCGTGGTGACCGACTTCCCGACGGCCGAGCTGGTCAAGTCGGCGGCGAACGCGTTCCTCGCCACCAAGATCTCCTTCATCAACGCGATGGCCGAGCTCGCCGAGGCGGCGCACGCCGACGTCAAGCAGCTGTCGCAGGCGCTGTCGTTCGACGAGCGGATCGGCGGCAAGTACCTCAACCCCGGCCTCGGCTTCGGCGGCGGCTGCCTGCCCAAGGACATCCGGGCGTTCATGGCCCGGGCCGACGAGCTGGGCGCCCACCAGGCGCTCACGTTCCTGCGCGAGGTCGACGCCATCAACATGCGGCGCCGCGGCCGCATGGTGGACGTGGCCCGCGAGCTGCTCGGGGGCGAGTTCACCGGCCGCCGGGTGGCCGTTCTCGGCGCCGCCTTCAAGCCGAACTCCGACGACATCCGCGACTCCCCGGCGCTGGAGGTCGCGGTCACGATCGCCGAGCAGGGCGGAGATGTCGCGATCTACGACCCGGCGGCGCTGGGCAACGCCCGGGCCGCGTACCCGCACCTCGGGTACGCCGGCAGCGCCCTCGAGGCCGCCCGCGAGGCCCACGTCGTGCTCCTCCTCACCGAGTGGCAGGAGTTCGTCCGGCTCGACCCCGAGGAGCTGGGGGACGTCGTCGCCGTGCGGAACATCGTCGACGGGCGCAACGCGCTCGACGCCGAGGCCTGGCGCGACGCCGGCTGGCACTACCGCGCCCTCGGCCGCCCCTGACCGGGCCTCCCGCTCCTGCCCCCGCCCTCGAACTCTGAGAGCGGGCCTCCTCGAAGCCGGGGTCAGCCGGCCCTGAGGCGGACGAGGGGCATGAAGACGTCGTCCACGATCTCGATGATGACGTCGTCGGGGACCGGCCGCAGGGTCATCAGCAGCTCGTGCCTGAGCAGGTCCATCGGCAGGTCCGCCAGCCGTGGCGTGAGGCGGGCGAGGTCGATCTCCCCGCGCTCGGCGGCCCGCCGGAGGATCTTCTCCAGCCAGTGCGGTCTTCCGCGCTCGGCCAGGAACCGCTCGCGCAGCTCGGCCATGCTCGAGTCGGTCTCCGCGAAGTACTGGCCCATCTGCACGCTCACCACCGCGGCCATCTCGCCGCGCCGCGACGACGCCACCCGCAGCAGGGCGACGAGATCGTCGCGCAGCGACCCGGTGTCCGGCACCACGACCGGGTCCCGTGCGGCGTGGTGCGCGATGGCGGCCGCCGCCAGCTCGGCCCGGTTGGGCCACCGGCGGTAGACCACGGGGCGGCTGGTCTTCGCGCGCTCGGCCACGCCCTCGATCGTGAAGCCGCCATAGCCCACGCTGACCAGCTCGTCCCAGGCGGCGTCCAGCAGCGCCTCCTCCAGCTCGGCCCCGCGCCGCCGGCTTCCGGTGTTCCCTGGCACGATCCTCCTCGAAGATACAGATACGTATCTTATTGACGGCACACCTTTCGGCGGATTAGATACATAAGCGTATCCAATCTCCCCCGGAGTGCATCGTGACCCAACCATCCGCCGATCGGGAGCGCCTCGACCCGGCGTTCGTCCGGCTCGCGCTCGTCATGCTGACCGGCGTGCTCGCCGTGGTCTTCGACACGACGATCGTCAACATCGCACTGGACACCCTGGGACGGCAACTGGGCGTGCCCGTCTCGACCGTCCAGTGGGTCACCACGGGCTACCTGCTCGCGCTCGGCATGGCCGTGCCGTTGACGAGCTGGCTGACGGGGCGGTTCGGCGGCAAACGGGTGTGGATGCACGCGCTGGCGCTCTTCCTGGCCGGTTCGGTCGGCGCGAGCCTCGCCCCCGGCGCGCCCGCGCTCATCGCGTTCCGGGTCGTGCAGGGAGCGGGCGGCGGCCTCATGCTGCCCGTCATGCAGACGCTGCTGTTCCGGGCGGCGGGCGGGCGCTCCCTCGGCCGGGCGACGGCGGTGGTCGCGCTGCCCGCCCTGCTGGGCCCGATCCTCGGCCCCGTCGCCGGCGGCCTGATCGTGGAGCACCTCGACTGGCGCTGGATCTTCTGGGTCAACGTGCCGTTCTGCGTGGCGGGGCTCGTCCTGGCCTGGCGGTTCATGCCGTCCGGCGACCGCGACCGCGAGGCGTCGCTCGACGGGGTGGGGCTGGCCCTGCTGTCCCCCGGCATCGCCGCGGTCGTCTTCGGGCTCTCCCGGGTCGGCGCCGCCGGCGGGTTCGGACACGCCGAGGTGCTCGTGCCGCTCGTGGCGGGCGGGGCGCTCGTGGCGGCCTTCGCCGTCCGCGCGATCACGATGGACGGCATGCCCCTCGTCGACGTGCGGCTGCTTCGCGTCCCGTCGTTCGGGGCCGCGAGCGCGCTGATGTTCCTGTCCGGTTTCGTGCTGTACGGCGCCATGCTGCTGGTCCCGCTCTACTTCCAGCAGGTCCGGGGCCAGGACGCGCTCACGGCGGGCCTCCTGCTCGCCCCGCAGGGCGTCGGCCTGCTGCTGACCCGCAGTCCGGCGGGCCTGCTCACCGACCGCCTGGGTGCCCGGCCGGTCGCCGTCGCCGGCCTCGCGGTGACGGCGCTCGGGACGGTGCCGTTCGCCCTGGCCGGCGCGGCCACCGGGACCTGGTGGCTGGTGGCCGCCCTGGTCGTCCGCGGCGCCGGCCTCGGCGCCGTGACCATCCCCATCATGACCAGCGCGTACGAGGGGCTCGCCCACGAGCAGGTCCCGCACGCGAGTGTGATCACCCGGACGTTGCAGCAGATCGGCGGCTCGTTCGGAACCGCCGTGCTCGCGGTCGTACTCGAACGCGAACTAGCCGGTCACCGCGGCGGCGGGCCGGCGGGCGCGGCCGCCGCGTTCGGCGACACGTTCTGGTGGTCCGTCGGCTTCACCGCGCTCGCGCTGGTGGTGTCGGCGTGGCTGCCGTCCCGCCTCACCCGCCGCGCGGCGACTCGGTGACCGCGCCGGGCATGCCGGCGGCCTCGGCGCGCAGCCGCTCCCCCTTGGCGTACGCCTGCTCCTTGAGCGCGGCCTGGAACTCCTCCATCCGCCGCCGCAGGCCCTCGTCGGCCGCCGCCAGGATCCGTACCGCGAGCAGACCGGCGTTGCGGGCTCCGCCCACTGCCACGGTCGCCACCGGCACCCCGGCCGGCATCTGGACGATGGACAGCAGCGAGTCCATCCCGTCCAGGTACTTCAGCGGCACCGGCACGCCGATCACGGGCAGCGGGGTCACCGAGGCCAGCATCCCGGGCAGGTGGGCGGCGCCCCCTGCACCCGCGATGATCGCCTTGAGTCCCCGCGAGGCGGCGCGGGAGCCGTACTCGATCATCTCGGCGGGCATGCGGTGGGCCGAGACCACGTCGGCCTCGAACGGCACGCCGAACTCGGCGAGCGCCTCGGCGGCCTGGCGCATGACCGGCCAGTCCGAGTCGCTTCCCATGACGATCCCGACGTCAGGCATCGACAGGTCCTCTCAGGCAGGTCACGGCGTGGTGGGCGCGGGCCCTGACCTCGTCGAGGTCGGTGCCGAGCGCGGTCACGTGCCCGATCTTGCGTCCCGGCCGCACGTCCTTGCCGTAAAAGTGGATCTTGATGCCGGGGTCGTTGGCCATCACGTGCTCGTACCGGGAGTACACGTCGGGGTCGGGGCCGCCCAGCAGGTTGGCCATGACCACGACGGGCGCGGTGAGCGACGGCGAGCCCAGCGGCAGATTGAGCACGGCCCGCAGGTGCTGCTCGAACTGGGACGTGCGGGCGCCCTCGATCGTCCAGTGGCCGCTGTTGTGCGGCCGCATGGCCAGCTCGTTGACGACCAGGCCGGACGCGGTGGCGAACATCTCGACCGCGAGCAGGCCGGTGACCCCGAGGTCGCGGGCGATCGTGAGGGCCACGTGCTGGGCCTCGGCCGCGGCCTCCTCGGACAGGCCCGGCGCCGGCGCGATGACCTCCACGCAGATGCCGTCCTTCTGGACGGTCTCCACGACCGGGTAGCTCACGCCCTGCCCGTGCGGCGAGCGGGCCACCAGCACGGCGATCTCCCGCTCGAACGGCACGAAGGCCTCGGCCAGCAGCGGCACCCCGCTGTCCAGCGCCTCCCGCGCCTCCTCCGGGGTGGAGCAGACCCAGACGCCCCGGCCGTCGTACCCGCCGCGGACCGCCTTGAGCACGACCGGCCAGCCGTTCTCCGCGGCGAACGCCTCGACGTCGGCGAGGGCCGGCACCCGCGCCCAGGCGGGGCACGGGGCGCCGATCGCGGTGAGCCGCTCGCGCATGACGGCCTTGTCCTGCGCGTGGACGAGCGCGTCGGCGCCCGGGTGGACGGCGTGGCCCTCCGCGAGCAGCGCCCTGATGTGCTCGGTCGGCACGTGCTCGTGGTCGAACGTGATGGCGTCGCAGCCCTTGGCGAACTCCATCAGGTCGGCGAGGTCGCGGTAGTCGCCGAGCCGGGTGTCGACGACGACCCGGGCGGCGCTCTCGTCCCGGGTGTTGGCCAGCACGCGCAGGTCCACGCCCAGAGCGATCGCGGCCTGCTGGGTCATCCGGGCGAGCTGGCCCGCGCCGACCATGCCGACGACCGGTGCGGTCACGACCGGGACAGGGGGTACATTCGGCCTGTTCACGACAGGTCAGCCTACCGATTCCCGGCAGGTGCGCCCGCCGCGGCGCCCGTCCCAGCGGCTCCGAGCCGGGGTTTCAGCCGGAGGCGCCGGAGGTGATCCCGGCGAGGGTCCGGCGCAGGCCGACCGTGGTCAGCTCGTTGTCCTTGGCGACCCTCGTGGCCAGCACCACCAGGTCGCTGCCCGTCACGGCGCCCGGCGCGCTCCTGCCGGTGAACGCCCGCAGGTCGGCGGCGCTCCAGCGGGGATGGACAAGCGAGGAGCGCCCGGACCCGGGCCGCTGCGTGTAGACGACCCGCAGGGCGTGGAACACGAGCGCCGCGCCGTCCGGCAGCGCGATGGCCCGGGACGGCCCCTCCAGCCGTACGTCGGTCTCGACCCGGTCGGGGGAGGCGGATGAGGGCGCGCGGACCAGGTCGCGCAGCAGGTCGCGCATGGGGTCGCCGGAGGCGAACCGGACCCCGCTCACCCCGGCCGCGTCGGTGAGGAAGGCCACGTGGCGGGTCGGCACGAGCCGGGCCCTGAGGGCGATCCCCGCGTCGGCCTCGGCCGCCCGCACCTCGCCCTCGATCGCGGGCGCGTCGCCGACGACCGGGATCGGCCCGGCGCCCAGCCGCCACCGGCCCTCCGAGCGGACGAACACGAAGTAGGCGGGCTTGGGCTTGTGCGCCAGCACGGCGAACCACGGCGCGTCGCCGGAGCCGCCCTCCGAGTCGGGCAGGTAGAACTCCGGGTCGGTGTAGGCCGTGAACCCAGGGGCCGGCCGGCCGTTCCTGGCCGCGTCACACAGGGACTCCCCCAGGGCGGCCTCGGCCCAGGTGGTGAGGTAGGCGATCTTCGCGCAGTCCTTGTGCTTCCAGGCGTCGCCGAGCTCGCCCAGGCCGTCGAAGGCCGCTTCCGCGTCGGCCTGGGTGATCGCGGCCGCCGCGGTGGAGGGCGAATCGCCGGCGCCGCCCGGCGTCTCGCTCGCGCTCTCGTTTCCGCATCCCGCCAGAAGGACGAGGCCGAGCCCGAGGGCGGTGATTCTGCGCAGCACGGTGGTGGCCACCTCTCGGGGACAACGCAGACACCGGATGGGGATGATCCGGTCGGCGGAGAGCGTAGCCCGTGTCGCCCCGCGTTATCTCTCATAGTGGGATATTTCTTGAAATGTTCTTTGTCGGACTGGGCAGAATCACACGGGGGCGGTCGTAACACCACCATCCGCCCTCTCTACCGGTAGCCTGGGAAGACCTCGCCGCCGACCAGGAAGGACCTGCGGGACGTGCAGATTCTTCGCCGCGCCTACGAGCGGTTCGCCGTGCTCGTCCACGAGCTGCTGAAGTTCGGCGTCGTGGGCGCTCTCGCCTTCGTGGTCGACTTCGGCGGCACCAACCTGCTGCGTTTCGGCGTGGGCCTCGGGCCGCTCACCTCCAAGGTGCTGGCCACGGTCGTCGCCGCCACCCTGGCGTACCTGGGCAACCGGTTCTGGACCTTCCGGCATCGCGAGCAGACCGGCCTCGCCCGGGAGTACGTGCTGTTCTTCCTGCTCAACGGCGTCGGGCTGCTGATCTCACTGCTCGTGATCGGCTTCGTCTCCTACTCGCTCAAGCTGCACGACCCGCTCAGCTACAACATCGCGCAGGGCATCGGCCTCGTGCTCGGCACGCTGTTCCGCTTCTGGTCGTACAAGAAGTGGGTGTTCCTGGCGGCTCCGGAGCTGCCCCCGATCGACGACGTGAAGGCCGCACCCGGCCCGCTCTCGACGCGCTGACCGCGCCCACCGCGCTCACCCGCCTGTCCGGGCCGCTTCCGGTGCGCTGACCGCTCGCCAGTGCACTGATCACGCATGTTCACCGGGCCTGGTCCGCGCCTTGAAGCCCGCGGTGGCAGGGCTGCCGGTTCTCGGCACGCAAGTTGAGTGTAGTGCTTCCGAGACGCCGTGGCCGCCCAGGTAAAGGGATCCGAGGCTTCATGCGTAATTGGAGTGTGGAGCAAAGAGGACGAGAATTCAGCACGTTCTACACCGCCTTCAAGGATGACTGCCTGCGGATCGTGCTGGTCAACGTCGGCGACAGGCAACTCGCCGAGGACCTGGTGGCGGAGGCGTTCACCCGGGCCTGGACGTCCTGGCGCAAGGTGCGCGAGCACCCTGTGCCACGCGCCTGGGTGGTGCGGACCGCGCTGAACGCCCACGTGTCCTGGTGGAGGCGTCGCCGGCGCGAGCTGACAGTGGACGATCCGACAGCGTTGACAGAGGACAGCCACCTGGCGCGTTCGGCGGACGTGGGTCTCGACGACGCGCTGGTTGCGGCGCTCCGGCTGCTACCGCTCAGGCAGCGCGAAGTGATCACGCTAAGGGTCTTCTTCGACCTGGACACCGATGCCACGGCGAAGCTGCTCGGCATCTCCTCGGGAACCGTCGGCGCGCACCTGCACCGGGCGCTCGCCACACTCCGCGCGCAAACACATTCCTTCAGGGACCAGGAGGTCACCTCGTGAACGACGACGACATGCTGGCGACACTGCGAAGCTCCCTCACCAGCACCAAGGACGCCCTCACCCACGTGCGCATGGACCAGCGGCCCGAAGCGATCATGGCTCGGGCCCGCGGACGCCGGCTCCGCGGCATCGCGGGGGTGGGCACGGGCGGCCTGGCGCTGGCGATCGGCCTGGCGCTGTCCTTGTCCGGCGGTACGCCTGTGACGTCCGGCGACCACCCCGGCGCTCCCAGCGGATCGTCCGGCGCCCGGGCGGTCCACGTCAACCTGGCCGCATGGTCGGTCAACACCTCGCCGGACGGCATGGTGGAGGTGACGATCCGCGAGCTGAAGGACCCAGCGGGGCTGAGCAAGACCCTGGCCGACGCCGGAGTCCCCGTGGTACTGACGTCCGGGCACGTGTGCTCATCCCCCGACGACAAGCTGCAGGTCTCCGATGTGGTGCACAAACTGCCCGGAGACGGCGGCCTCGCGATCACCATCGACCCGGAGGCGATGCCGGCCGGAACGGAACTGGTGATCGGGATCGGCACCCTCCGGGTCGGCGGGATCGAGGACGGGCCCGCTGCGGCGTTCGGCCTGGAGAAGAAGGGGTCCCCGCTGAACTGCACCGGAAAGCCCAAAGCCGCCGACTAGCAACGGCCGCAAGCCAGGACGGCCGACCACACGACGGCCTGAGCCCGTGAACCCGGTGCCGGCGGGCTCACGGCCACCTGGGTGCGCCGAGCCCACTAGGCCGGGCCGCTCACCACCCGGCGGTCGCGCTCGCTGTCGGTGACGTGGCGCAGGAAGATGGCGAACGTCGCGGGACTGCGCTTGACCAGCTCCAGCCGGCCTCCGTCGGCCGCGACGAGGGCCCGCGCGAGCGTGAGCCCGAGACCCGTTCCGCCTCCGCCGCTGACGCTGCGTTCGAAGACCTTCTGGCCGAGCGCGTCGGGGATTCCGGGGCCCTGGTCGGCCACCTCGATCACGATCGACCGTTCGGTGCTGGACGTGTTGATCGTCAGCGCCCCGTCGCCGTGCTTCAGCGAGTTCTCCAGGAGGGTGGACAGCACCTGGCTGAGCCCGCCGGTCGTGCCGAGCGCGCTCAGCCCGCGGTCACCGGCGAGGATGAGCGAGCGCTGGGCCCGCCGGAACGCGGGCTCCCACTCGGTGATCTGCTGCTCCACGACGTCGTCGACGTCGATCGGCGCCGCCTGGGCGTGCCGCTGCCTGCGGGCCGCCGCGAGGAGCTCGTCGATCACCGCCGTGAGCCGTTCGACCTGCACGATTGCGGCCTCGCCCTCCTCGCGGACGATGCCGGGCTCGTCGGCGGCGGCGACGATCTCCTCCAGGCGCATGGTGAGCCCGGTGAGCGGCGTCCTCAGCTGGTGGGACGCGTCCGTGGCGAACTCCCGTTCCCGCGCCAGCAGATCGCTGATGCGCAGGGCGCTGCGGTCCAGGACGTCGGCCACGAGGTCCAGCTCCGGGATGCCGGAGCGGTGCCTGCTGGGGCGCGCGTCACCCGAGCCGAGCCGCTCCGCGATCTTGGTCAGTTCCCGGAGCGGCCGGCTGAGGCGCTGTGACGTTATGGTGGCGAGCCCGACGGCGGCGCCGAGCGCGACGATCCCGAGCACGGCGGTGAACACCAGCCGCGCGCGGATGTCCTGTTGTATCTGGGCCGCGTCGCGGCTCACGAGGACGTACCCGTTCTCGGACCGCGCCTCCTCGGTCAGCTCCCGTCCCCCCGGTGGCGGCGTGCCGACCTCGAACGGCTGGGCCCCCCGGACGAAGACCTGGAGGTACCGGTCCGGGTAGTTCTTCGCGAGCTGGTCCGCGTTGATCCCCTGCTGCTGGCCGAGCGAGTACTCCACTCCGATCAGCAGGCGGTTCGCCTCGGCTCTGAGCTCCTGGGCGGCCTCGTCGTTGATGAGCCGGACGACGACCACGCCCAGGGGCACGCCTAACAGCAGGACCGGTATGACCGCGACGAGCAGCATGGAGGACAGCAGGCGCCGGCGCACGTGCTAGCTCCTCCCCGACGACCGCCCCACGGCGGCCTACTCGCGCTCGAAACGGAAGCCGACCCCTCGGACCGTCGTGATGTATCGCGGCTTGGCCGCGTCGTCCCCCAGCTTGCGGCGCAGCCACGAGATGTGCATGTCGAGTGTCTTGGTCGAGCCCCACCAGTTGGTGTCCCACACCTCGCGCATGATCTGCTCGCGGGTGACGACCTTGCCGGCGTCCCGCACGAGCACGCGCAGCAGGTCGAACTCCTTGGTGGTGAGGTGCAGCTCCTTGTCTCCCATCCAGGCCCGGCGGGAGTCGGCGTCGATGCGGACGCCCTGCACCACCGGGGTCTCGGAGGTTCCGCGCCGCAGCAGCGCCCGCACGCGGGCGAGCAGCTCGGCAAGGCGGAACGGCTTGGTCACGTAGTCGTCGGCGCCCGCGTCGAGGCCGACGACGGTGTCGACTTCGTCGACACGTGCGGTGAGGATCAGGACCGGGGTCCCGTGTCCCTCAGCTCTGATGCGGCGAGCAACCTCCAGCCCATCCATCTCTGGAAGGCCGAGGTCGAGAACTATCAGGTCGACGCCCCCCGACAGGGCCCTTTCGAGGGCCTGCGGGCCATCCGGGCTCACCTCGACCTGATAGCCCTCCCGGCGCAAGGCGCGCGCCAGTGGCTCGGAAATCGAGGTGTCATCCTCGGCGAGAAGTACGCAGGTCATGGATGCGATCGTAGGACCTTAAGCGATCGTTTCCTCGGTACAGCGCGCACTTTGACTTGTCGTTGACCCATCAATTGACCTGGGCAAACACTGATAAATCCCGGATAGTCATCACGCAAGGGGCCGGGCGTTCCGGGCATTCTCCCGTTATCCGGTACGGCTATGGACAAGCCATTGAAATATCGCTTTAATCGACCAACCGCCGGGGTTCACTGGCACGCAGGGGACCCCTCCCGGCGGGCGGGCGCGCGGCCGGCGGGCCGGGATCAGGATGCCGAAGGAGGCTCGGCGTACCGCTGGAGGTAGAGCTGCTCTCCCAGGCTCTCGATGAGGCCGAGCTCCGTCTCCAGGTAGTCGATGTGGTGCTCCTCGTCGGCGAGGATCCGCTCGAACAGCGTCGCGGAGGTGATGTCGCCCCGCTCACGCATGAGCGCGATGCCGGGCCGCAGGCGCCGGACCACGCCGAGTTCTAGGTCCAGGTCGGCCTGGATCTGCTCCCTGACCGTCTGCCCGATGTGCAGCGTGTTCAGCTTCTGGTAGTTGGGCAGGCCCTCGAGGAAGATGATGCGGTCGGTGAGATCCTCGGCGTGCCGCATCTCGTCCATGGACTCGGCCCTCGTGTAGGCGGCGAGCTTCGTGTAGCCCCAGTGCTGCTGCAGCTTGGCGTGCAGGAAGTACTGGTTGATGGCGGTGAGCTCGGAGGTGAGCTGCTCGTTGAGCAGCGCGACGATCTCCTTGTCCCCCTGCATCGCACCCCTCGATCTATGCGCTGGTGACGAGGTCCTCTGACCGTTTCAGCATCGCACAGATCTTCCGGACACAGGACGCGCAGTCCCCTCCCGCGCCGGTCGCGTCACGCACCTGACGTGCGCTCTTGGCCCCGTTCGCGATGCAGTCGTGCACCTCGCTCTCGGTGACGGCGCGGCAGATGCAGACGTACATGGCAGGAGGGGCCTCTCAGTAGGAAGGTAAGGCATGCCTAAGATAACTCACTTCGGTAAGCCTTGCCTACGTGAGGCCCCTCACAACCTGTATTAGAGAAGGACGACCGAGCGCAGCACCTCCCCGCGGTGCATCCGGCCGAAGGCCTCCTCGACCTGGTCGAGCGCGATGGTCTCGGAGACGAAGCCCTCGAGGTCGAGCCGGCCCTGCAGGTAGAGGTCGATCAGCATGGGGAAGTCGCGGCTCGGCAGGCAGTCGCCGTACCAGGAGGACTTGAGCGCACCGCCGCGGCCGAAGACGTCGAGCAGGGGCAGTTCGAGCCGCATCTCGGGGGTGGGCACGCCGACGAGCACGACGGTCCCGGCGAGATCACGGGCGTAGAACGCCTGCGTGTACGTCTCCGGGCGGCCGACGGCCTCGATCACGACGTCCGCGCCGTTGCCGCCGGTCAGCTCGCGGATCGCCTCCACGGGGTCGGTCTCCCGGGAGTTCACCGTGTGGGTCGCGCCGAACTCGCGGGCCCAGTCGAGCTTGCGGTCGTCCACGTCCACCGCGATGATCGTCCCCGCCCCGGCCAGCCGGGACCCCAGGACCGCGGCGTTGCCCACGCCGCCGCACCCGATGACGGCCACGGAGTCGCCGCGGGTGACGCCGCCGGTGTTGATCGCGGCGCCGAGCCCGGCCATCACGCCGCAGCCCAGCAGGCCGGCGACCTCGGGCTTGGCGGCCGGGTTCACCTTCGTGCACTGCCCGGCGGCGACCAGGGTCTTCTCGGCGAAGGCGCCGATGCCGAGCGCCGGGCTCAGGACGGTCCCGTCGGCCAGCGTCATCTTCTGGGTCGCGTTGTGGGTGTTGAAGCAGTACCACGGCCGCCCGCGCAGGCAGGCCCGGCACGCCCCGCACACGGCCCGCCAGTTGAGGATCACGTAGTCGCCCGGCGCCACGTCGGTCACGCCCTCGCCGACGGCCGACACGATCCCGGCGGCCTCGTGGCCGAGCAGGAACGGGAAGTCGTCGTTGATGCCGCCCTCGCGGTAGTGGAGGTCGGTGTGGCAGACCCCGCAGGCCTTGACGTCGACGACGGCCTCGCCCGGGCCCGGATCCGGCACGTGGACGGTCTCCAGCGTCACCGCCTCGCCCTTGCCTCGTGCCACCACGCCCTGGACTTCGTACGGCATGTCCTGCACCTCATCTTTCGCTCGGCTGGGTCAGCCTTTTCTCTGGATCTTGCGAGTGGTCTGGTCCGCCCTGCGGAGAACGTACGGCTGTACGACTCCGAGCCCGCGGGCGGGGCGGCGGCGCAGCTTCAGCAACTCGACGCCGGGGGCGTCGGCCACGGCCTCGGCCAGGCCGCTGTCGGCGACGATCGTGCCCGGGCGGGCGATGGCGGTGAGCCGGGCCGCCAGATTGACGGTCGTGCCGAACACGTCCCCCATAGCCGGCAGGACCGGCCCGTACGCGAGGCCGATCCGCACGTCGGGGCCCTCCTCGTCGGGCTTGAGCTCGTCGACGAGGTCGAACGCGATGCGGGCGGCGGTGCTGGGGTCTCCCGAGGTGAACAGCACCTCGTCGCCGAGGGTCTTGACCAGGCGTCCGTCGTGGGATGCGATCACGTCGGACGCCCGGGACTCGAACCCCTCGACGAGGTCGGCCAGGGCCAGCTCGTCGAGCTCCCGGGACACCCGGGTGAACGCCACCAGGTCGGCGAAGCCCACGGCGAGCGTGAGCCGGGTCGGCAGGACCTCCTCGCCGATCTCGGTGAGCGAGATCAGCCGGCTGGCCGCGGCGGCGAGCTGCGACCGCCAGACGTGGACGAGCGAGTGCTCGAAGTCGGGCAGCAGGCGGCCCACGGTGTCGATGACCCGGCGCAGGTCCTCGTCGCTCGGCCGCCCCTGGGGATCGAGCAGCGCCCCGATCATGATCTCGGCCTGCCACTGGGCCAGCCTGGCCGTCGTACGGCCGAGGGCCCGGGCCATGCGGATCACGGTCGCCTCGTCGAGCCGCCCCGCCTCGATCTGGTCGCGGATGCGGTGGAGGGCCTCCAGGTCGGCCTCGGTGAACGCCACCGCGTCGTCGGCGAGCGTGGCGAAGCCGAGGGCGCGCCAGATCCGCGCCGCCAGGTCCTGCGGGATGCCGGCCGCCTCGGCCACCTGACGGCGCGTGTAGACCGGCGGCGGCCCAAGGAAGAGCTGCCGCATCTCGTCGGCGCCGGGGCGCCCGTTGGTGTCCACGTCCCCCCTCCCCCGGCCGGCGCGAGGCGCGCCGCGTGCTCATCTCCCGTCGATGTTCCCGTCCGAGGCGTCCTCCACCAGGCGGAAGAGCTCCTGCCGGACGAGCTGGATCTTGGGGATGTCCCGGTAGTCGATCTCGCCCTTCTCGGACGCCGACTCCACCCGGAGCGTGCCGCAGCCGAGCAGCCGCTCCACGAACCGCTGGTCGGAGCTCACGCTGTTGACCTTGGCGAGCGGGATGTCGTCGTCCGACTTGTTCAATATCCCGGTGCTGATCGCGAACCGGTGCGAGGTCAGCGTGTACGACGTGGTCGTCCAGCGCAGGTAGGGGATGAAGGTCCAGAGCGTCAGCGCGACCAGCGCGACGACCGCGACCGCGATGCGGGCGTAGCCCGCGTACTCGTAGTCGCCGGGGATGAGGAAGAGCGCGGCGCCGGCGGCGGCCACGACGACGATGAGGGCGAGGAACGGCAGGATGAGCCGCTTCCAGTGCGGATGGAACGATAGAACGACCCGCTCGCCCTCGGTCAGGTAGTGATCCGGGAGACCCATGGCGCAAATCGTGACACGTTCGCCCTGCGTTTGCATGCTCCGCGTCCGAACACCCGGGGTCGCGGGCCCGCGGGGCGCTCAGGGGCGGCGGACGTGCACCACGTCGCCGGCGCTGAGCGCGTGCTCCTCGCCCCCGGCTCGGACCAGCAGGTGGCCGGACCGGTCGACGCCCGTGGCCAGGCCGCTCAGCACGCGCTCGCCCGGCAGCTCGACCCGCACCTCCTGGCCCACGGTGGCCGACCAGGCCAGGTACGCGGGGCGGAGGCCGCTCGCGTCGGGATCGCCGTCGGCCGCGGTCCACTCCCGGTAGTGGGACTCGACCTCCCGCAGGACGGCCCGCAGCAGCGGGTCGCGGTCGGTGCAGGCCGCGCCCTCGATGGCCAGGGAGGTCGCCCGGTCCACCGGGAGCTCCTCGGGCCGCAGCGAGACGTTGAGGCCCATCCCCACGATGATCGCCCCGTCGACCCGCTCGGCCAGGATGCCGGCGAGCTTGCGCTCGCCCACCAGCAGGTCGTTCGGCCACTTCAGCAGCGCGTCCACCTCGGCGAGCCGGCGGACGGCGGAGGCGGCGGCCAGCCCGATCAGCAGCGACAGCCACCCCAGGCGGGCGGGCGGC
The DNA here is from genome assembly GCF_000511135.2 of Microbispora sp. ATCC PTA-5024. Classification (NCBI taxonomy): domain Bacteria; kingdom Bacillati; phylum Actinomycetota; class Actinomycetes; order Streptosporangiales; family Streptosporangiaceae; genus Microbispora; species Microbispora sp. ATCC PTA-5024. The sequence goes on from NZ_KI866524.1 coordinate 747,745, forward strand.
ACCTCGGGCCGCAGCAGCATCGAGAACGTCAGCCCCGACCGCGGCGGGGCCGACCAGGTCCGCCCGAGCCTGCCGCGCCCGGCGAACTGCGCCTCCGCGACCAGCACGGCGCCCTCGCGGGCCCCCTCCCTCGCGGCCTTCGCCAGGTCGGCGTTGGTCGACCCGGTCCGCTCGGCCACGGAGACCGACGACCACAGGCCTCCAGGCCGGACCAGCGCTCTGGTGAGCGCCGTCTCGGACAGCGGCGGCCGGTCGAGGTCGGCGTACGGAGAGTCGGGCATATGCCCAGGCTATCGGTCCCGGCCCGGCAGCCGTTGATCAACCCCGTGTGCCCGAGCCGGCGCGCCCGCGGGCCTGCCGGGGACAACCCCCGGGAGGCGGCGCCGCCGATTCATGAGACGGTGAAGGCGGCCGATGGCGGGGCAGAGCTCCCCTGAGGCCGCCGCGGCCGCATGGCGGGCCGGGGATCGACCGTACGGGAGGGCGCGCATGGACACGGCTGCGGAACCGGGGGCCACGGGGGCGGCGCGCCGCCCGGGACCGGTGACCCGGATCCGGGTCACCCAGGTGACCGGCGGGTCCGTCCGCGACCGGCGCGACGACCTCGCCACCGAGGAGCCCCTGGAGATCCGGCTGACGGCCGGAGGCGAGAGCCGTACCGTCGCGATCACCATGCGCACGCCGGGGGCCGACTTCGAGCTGGCCGCCGGCTTCCTGCACGGCGAGGGAATCGTGCGGCCGGGCGACATCGCCGCGATCGGCTACTGCACGGACGAGGACCTGAAGCCCGAGGAGCGGTACAACACCGTCACCGTACGGCTCCGCCTGCCCGCCCTGCCCGACATCCGCGCGCTCGAACGGCACTTCCTCACGTCGAGCGCCTGCGGGGTCTGCGGCGCGGCGAGCCTCGACGCCCTGCACGACCGCTGCGCGCCGCCCGCCGCCCGCCCGCCGGTCGAGGTCGGCGCCGAGGTCCTGTACGGCCTGCCGGACCTGCTCCGCAAAGCGCAGGGCGTGTTCGGCAGGACCGGCGGACTGCACGCGGCCGGGCTGTTCACGGCCGGCGGAGCCCCCGTGGGCGTCCGGGAGGACGTGGGCCGCCACAACGCGGTCGACAAGCTCGTCGGCTGGGCGCTGCTCGGCGACCGGCTGCCACTGGACCGGCACGTCCTGCTCGTCAGCGGCCGGGCCAGCTACGAGATCATGCAGAAGGCCATGGCGGCCGGGGTGCAGATCGTCTGCGCCGTCTCGGCGCCGTCGTCGCTCGCCGTGGACCTGGCGCGCGAGTTCGGCATGACGCTCGTGGGGTTCCTGCGGGAGGAGCGTTTCAACATCTACGCCGGCGCCGAGCGCGTCCGCACCGGGAACGGCTGACCGCCACGTCCAGGCCGGCGCCGAGATGCGCCGGCCGGGGCCCGGTGGTGCCGCCGGCGCGACGGGACGCGCCGGCGGGTCGCAGGGTCAGCCGGTGTTCTGCAGGCCGGCGGCCACGCCGTTCACGCTCAGCAGCAGGAGCGTGGACAGGCGCTCCCGCTCCTCCTCCGTGAGGTCGGCGTCGGCCCGCAGCGCCGACAGCGCGCGGAGCTGGAGATGGCTGAGGGCGTCCACGTACGGGTCGCGGAGCTGGACGGCGCGCGACAGCACCCGGCGGTTCTCCAGCAGCCGGCCGTGGCCGGTCACCTCCAGCACCAGGCGGCGGGTGAGGTCGTACTCGTCCAGGACCTGGCCGGAGAAGTCGCCCCGGCCGCCGAGGGCCAGGTAGCGGGAGGCGATGGCCCGGTCGGTCTTGGCCAGCGACATCTCCGCGTTGTCGAGCATCGAGGCGAACAGCGGCCACTCCCGGTACGCCGACCGGAGCGCGTCGAGGCCGCTCTCTTCGACCGCGGCGGCCAGGCCGCTGCCCAGGCCGTACCAGCCGGGGAGGTTGGCCCGGGTCTGCGCCCAGGCGAACACCCACGGGATGGCGCGCAGGTCGTCGAGGGAGCGCGGCGCGCCGAGGCCGCGGCGGGCGGGCCGGGAGCCGAGACGCAGCGAGCCGATCTCCCCCAGCGGGCTCACCAGCGCGAACCACTCGGGGAAGCCCGGCGCCTCGGTGAGCGCCCGGTAGGCCCGCTCGGACGCGCTCGCCACCTGGTCGGCCAGCCCGCGGAACCGGGCGGCCGTATCGGCCGCGCTCGACTCGACCGCGGACGTCGAGGCCAGCAGGACGGCGTTGGTGACCTGCTCGATGTGCCGCTTGGCGATGGCGGAGTGGCCGTAGCGTGCGAAGATCACCTCGCCCTGCTCGGTCACCTTGAAGCGGCCCGCCACCGACCCGGGCGCCTGGGCCAGCACGGCCCGGTTGGCGGGGCCGCCGCCCCGGCCGAGCGCGCCGCCCCGGCCGTGGAACATCGTCAGCGTCACGTCGTTGGCCGCGGCCCAGGCCGTCAGGGCCGCCTGCGCGTCGTACAGCCGCAGCGTCGCGGCGGCCGGGCCCAGCTCCTTGGCCGAGTCGGAGTATCCGAGCATGACCTCAAGCCGCCGCCCGTTGTCGGCCAGGCGGCGGCGCACCGGCTCCTGGGCGAGCATGCCGTCGAGGACGGCCGTGGAGTTGTCCAGGTCCTCGCCCGACTCGAACAGCGGCACCACGTCGAGCACCGGCGCCCGGTCGCCCAGGGCGTGCCGCGCGAGCGCGTAGACGGCCGCGATGTCGTCGGCGGAACGGGTGAACGAGACGACGTAGCGCTTGCAGGCCGTCACGCCGAACCGCTCCTGGATCCAGCCGATCACCCGGATCGTGGCCAGGACCTCCTCGGTGCGCTCCGACGGCCGGCCCTCGGCGATCTCCTTGAGGGCGGTCGCGTGCACCGCCGAGTGCTGGCGCACCTCCAGCTCCGCCAGGTGGAATCCGAACGTCTCGACCTGCCAGATCAGGTGCTGCAGCTCGCCGTAGGCCTGGCGCTCGGCCCCGGCGCCCCGCAGGGAGTCCTGCGCGAGCCGCAGGTCCGCCAGGAGCTCCGACGGCGAGCGGTAGGCCAGGTCGAGGTCGCGGCGGCGGGTCGCGGCGACGCGGGCGGCCACGAACAGCAGCCACTGCCGGTGCGGCTCCTGCGGCGACCGGGTGGCCATCTCCGACACCAGGTCGGGGTGGTCGTCCTCCGCCTGCGCGAGCGCGGCCCGCAGCTCCGCCGACGGCGGCGTGAACGACGCGGAGAGCGTGAGCGACCGGCCGATCCGGGTGGTGGCGTTCTCCAGCGCGATCAGCACGTGCTCGGCCTGGATCTGCATGGCCTCCCGGGTCACCTTCGCGGTGACGTTCGGGTTGCCGTCGCGGTCGCCGCCGATCCAGCTGCCGTACCGGATGTACGCCTTGGCCAGGGGCTCGCGGGTGCCGGTGCCCGGCGCGAGCGCCGCGTCGAACGACCGGTAGATCAGCGGCACCGTGCGGAACAGCGTCTCGTCGAAGGCCGCCATCGCGGTGCGGACCTCGTCGAGCGGGTCGAGCTTGGTCGACCGCAGCTGCGCCGCCCGCCACAGGATGTCGATCTCCTCGAGCATCCGGCGGTGCGCCTCCTCGCGCTCGGCCGCGCCCCGTCCGGGCGTGTTGTACGCGTCGAGCTGGGCGCTGATCCGCTGGATGGCGGTGACGACCGCCCGCCGCCTGGCCTCCGTGGGGTGGGCCGTCAGCACCGGGCGGAACTCCAGCCCCTCGACCAGCTCCCGCAGCCGGTCGTCGCCCCTGAGCCGCTGGACGGCCTCCGCCAGCGACTCACGCAGCGGCACGTCGTCGGTGTCCCGCTGGCGCAGGATGCGGATGCGGTAGTGCTCCTCGGCCAGGTTGGCGAGGTGGAAGTAGCAGGTGAACGCGCGCGCGATGTGGACGGCCCGGTCGACGGGCCACTCGGCCACCATGGCCGCGACCTCGTCCGCCGTCGTCTCGTGGCGCCGGGCCGCGATCACGGCTTTGCGCAGCCGTTCCACGTCGGCCAGGAGGTCGGGACCGCCGTGCTCGGCGATCACCTGACCCAGGAGTCCTCCCAGGAGTCGCACGTCGGCCCGGAGCTCGTCCGGCATCTCCGCGACGGCGTTGTGTCGTTCGGCTGGAGCGATGGCGGCCATGGTTCGAAGGCTAGCGAATCCCCTTCGGTGCCCCGAGACCGGTCTCACCAATTGGACTAGACCAGTTCACCGCGACGCCTCAGGTGGGTCGGGAGACGGCGGCGAGGAGGTCGGGCAGGCGGTTGAAGCCGATCGAGGAGGCCAGGCGGCGGCCCGCCCAGGCGACGAGCAGGCCGTACGGCACGGCCAGGACGGCGAGCCAGTACGCGCCGAGCAGGACCGGCACGACGAGGGGCAGGGCGAGCAGGCCGGTTCCGAACATGGTCCCGAACGACGCGAGGAACGCCTGGCCGCCCTGGCCGGGAGCGGCGCCGCTGAAGGCGTTCAGCCGCTCCGGATAGGTGTACGGCAGGATCACGCTGGACACGGCGCCGACCCCCAGGGACACGCCGAGCACGCCCCAGGCCGTCGGCGCCGCCGCGAGCGCCCACACCGCGCTTCCGGCGACCAGCCCGGCGACCAGGGCCACGACGGTCAGCAGCGGCACGGCGATGATCGCGATGGCCAGGTGCCGGCCGGCGAGGTCGGTGCGCAGGTCGCGGGCGCCGGAGAAGACGACGGCGTTCATCCACAGCGACCGGCCGTCGATGCCGAAGGAGTTGGCGGCCTGCAGGCCCACCATCAGGGCGGCCAGGCCGGCCGGCCACACGGCGAACGCGGCGCCCTCGCCCCCGTCAGGCCCCCGGGTGGAGAACATGACGACCCCGGTGACCACGATCGCGGTGAACCAGGTGATCCGGCCCCGGGGCTCCCTGCGGGCGTACTTGAGCTCCTTGGCCACGACGGCGCCGAGCATGCCCCGGGGCAGGAAGCGCCCGGACCACGACCGGCGCACCGAGCCGGCACCGGCGGCCGTGGAGGAGTCGGGACGCACCAGCGCCCGCTGCAGCGCGACGATCCACAGCCAGGCCACGACGACCACGACCATGCCGAGCGCGATCAGCTCGGCCACCCCGATGAGCCCGCCGTCCGCGATCGCGTGGGCGGCCAGGCCGGGCGGCGTCCAGCGGAGCACGACGGCCGCGGCCTCCAGCATCCGGGCGGGGTCCCCCGGCAGGCCGCGGTTGAGCAGCAGGTTGGGCAGCTGGAACAGCAGCAGCACGGCGACGGCCGCCACCGCGAGCAGGTCGCGCCCGCGGCGGCTGCGCAGCGCCCCCGACAGCGCGGTGGTGATAGCCCGGGAGGCGACCAGGCACAGGGCGAACTCCAGCGCCACGGCCACGACGCCGAGCAGCACCCCTCCCGGCCCCCGCGCGAGCCCGGCCACGCCGCCGGCCAGGGCCGCCAGGGACGCGAGCGGCCACGGACCGGCGGCCGACGCGGCGAACAGCCCGGTCGCGAGCCGGCGGGTGGTCAGCGGGAACAGCGCGAGCCTGGCCGGGTCGAGGGTCTCGTCGAGGCCGAAGGCCAGCAGCGGCACGACGATCCAGCCCACCGTGAGAAGCGTGAAGGCCGCGATCCCGAGGTTCAGGGCGACGTCGTCGGGCGCGAGCCGGATCAAGGAGAGCAGCAGGAAGCCGGAGACGGCGGCCACGACGGCCATGACCACCGACACGCCGAAGCCGATCTGCCTGATCGTGTCGCCGCGCAGGCCGCCCCGGACCAGGCGCAGCTTCAGCCGGACGAACAGCGTCACCATCGGCGTCCCCCGGCGGGCGCGGTCAGGACGTGGACGAGCCGAGCCATGACAGCCCCTCCTCACCGGTGCCGCGCACGCCGACGAGGTCGAGGAACGCCTCGTTCAGCGTCCTGCCCCGCCGTACGGAGTCGATGGGCCCCTGGGCCACGATCTGCCCGCGGTTCATCACGGAGACCCAGTCGCACAGGCGCTCGACCAGGTCCATCACGTGGCTGGAGAAGACGACGGTCGAGCCCGACGCGGTGTACCGGCGCAGGACCTCGACGAGCGTGTTGGCCGAGACCGGGTCCACCCCCTCGAACGGCTCGTCGAGGAACAGCACCCGGGGGTTGTGCAGCAGCGCCGCCGCGAGGCCGGCCTTCTTCCGCATGCCGGTCGAGTAGTCGACCACCAGCTTGTCCTGGGAGTCGGCGAGATCCATGATCCGCAGCAGCTCGTCGGCCCGCCGGCGAACCTCGTCGAGCGGGATGCCGCGCAGCTGCCCGTTGTAGAGGAGGAGCTCGCGGCCGGAGAGGCGCTCGAACAGCCGCAGGCCCTCCGGCAGGACGCCGATGTCCGCCTTGACGCTGACGGGGTCGGCCCAGACGTTGTGGCCGTCGATCTCGACGAGCCCGCCGTCGGGACGGAGCAGCCCGGTGATCATGCTGAGCGTCGTGGTCTTGCCCGCCCCGTTCGGGCCGACCAGGCCGGCGAAGCTGCCCTTGGGGACGACGAGGTCGACGCCGCCGACCGCGACCTGCCCGCCGAACCGCTTGAACAGTCCTTGCGTGCGTACCGCATCCGCCATGTGCCTCACTCTGCCAGAACGCCGTCCACCGCGGCCGTCGCCGCACATCCGCGAAACGATCGGCGCCGCCGCCGAGTTTCCCTGGCGCGGCGGGCCACCCCCCGGCGGGAGGCGGCGGGCGGATGGCTACCCTGTGCGACATGAGTTCGGAGCGGAGCGGGCGCGGCCGGAGCGGGCCGCGACAGGCGGGTCGGCCGCGTTCCGGGCGCGGAGCGAGCGGGGAACGGTGAGCGACCGATGAGTGCCGAACGGGCCCACGAGATCGACATCCACACGACCGCCGGGAAGATCGCCGACCTGGAGCGCCGGCTCGGCGAGGCCGCGCACGCGGGATCCCAGCGCGCGGTGGAGAAGCAGCACGCCAAGGGCAAGATGACGGCCCGTGAGCGGTTGCGGGCGTTCCTGGACGAGGGGTCGTTCGTCGAGTTCGACGAGTTCGCCCGGCACCGCTCCACGAGCTTCGGGATGGAGAAGGAGCGCCCGTACGGCGACGGCGTCGTGACCGGCCACGGCACGGTGGACGGCCGCCCGGTGGCGGTGTTCGCGCAGGATTTCACGGTCTTCGGCGGCTCGCTCGGCGAGGTCTTCGGCGAGAAGATCGTCAAGGTCATGGACCACGCGCTGAAGGTCGGCTGCCCCGTCGTCGGGATCAACGACTCGGGCGGCGCCCGTATCCAGGAGGGCGTGGTCTCCCTCGGCCTGTACGCCGAGATCTTCAAGCGCAACGTGCACTCCTCGGGCGTGATCCCGCAGATCTCGCTGATCATGGGCCCGTGCGCCGGCGGCGCCGTCTACTCCCCCGCGCTCACCGACTTCGTCCTGATGGTGCAGGAGAAGTCGCACATGTTCATCACCGGGCCCGACGTCATCAAGACGGTCACGGGCGAGGAGGTGACGTTCGAGGAGCTCGGCGGCGCGCACACGCACAACTCCCGGTCGGGCGTCGCCCACTACGAGGCCGCCGACGAGGAGGACTGCCTGGAGTTCGCCCGCGCCCTGCTGTCGTACCTGCCGTCGAACAACATGGACGAGGCGCCGGCCTACGACGTCGAGGCCGTCCTGGAGACGACCGACGAGGACCGCGAGCTGGACGCGCTGATCCCCGACTCGGCCAACCAGCCGTACGACATGCAGACGGTCGTGCGGCACGTGCTCGACGACGGCGAGTTCCTGGAGGTCCACGCGGGCTTCGCGCCGAACATCGTCGTCGGCTTCGGCCGGGTCGAGGGGCGCTCGGTCGGCGTGGTGGCCAACCAGCCGATGAGCTTCGCCGGGACGCTCGACATCGCGGCGTCGGAGAAGGCCGCCCGGTTCGTCCGGACCTGCGACGCGTTCAACATCCCGGTGCTGACGTTCGTCGACGTTCCCGGCTTCCTGCCCGGCACCGACCAGGAGTGGAACGGCATCATCCGCAGGGGCGCCAAGCTGCTCTACGCGTACGCCGAGGCCACGGTTCCGCTGGTCACCGTGATCACCCGCAAGGCGTACGGCGGCGCCTACGACGTCATGGGGTCCAAGCACCTCGGCGCGGACGTCAACCTGGCCTGGCCGACGGCCCAGATCGCGGTCATGGGGGCGCAGGGCGCCGTCAACATCCTCTACCGCAGGGAGCTCGCGGCGGCCGACGACCCCGACGCGGCGCGGGCCCGGTTCGTCACCGAGTACGAGGACACGCTGGCCAACCCCTATCTGGCGGCCGAGCGGGGCTACGTGGACGCCGTCATCCGGCCGTCCGACACCCGGGTCCAGGTCGTCCGCGCGCTGCGCGCGCTCCGGAACAAGCGGGCCGCGCTTCCGCCGAAGAAGCATGGGAACATCCCCCTGTGAGCGAGCGCGAGCCGTACCTGACGATCGTCCGGGGCGACGCGACGCCGGAGGAGACCGCCGCCCTCGTCGCCGCGATCGCCGCCCGGGCGGCGGCGGGCCGTCCGCAACCGGCGCCCACGGCCGCCGCGGGGCGGTGGCGGGATCCGGCGCGCGAAATGCGGCGCCCGCTCGCCCACGGGCCGGGCGCCTGGCGGACCGCCTTCCTGGGCCGCTGACCAGGGGCGGAACGGCCCGCCGGCGGCCACGGTGCGATTACATCAGCCGAACAGGGTGTCAACCGGCCCAAGAGTTGGGACTATCTAGAAAGTGGGGGAATATAGTCAGCCGATCAACTAGTGACGAGTCCTGGAGGACACCATGGCCATCCCGGACTTCAGCGCACACGGCATTTCCGCCAAGTATGCCGTCCTCGTGGACGTTGGTTACCTGTACGCGGCGGCCGGCGAAGTGCTTTTAGGCGCCAAGGAGCGCAAGGAGTACCGCGTCTCGGCCGACGAGCTGATCCAGTCGCTCCAGAAACACGCCCTCGAACGCATTCCCGGCGAACTGCTGCGCATCTACTGGTATGACGCCGCCCGTGACCGCGTTCCCACCGTGGACCAGCGGGTGATCGCCCAGCTTCCGTGGGTCAAGGTCCGGCTGGGCAACCTGAACGCCCGGGGCCAGCAGAAGGGCGTCGACGCCCAGATCCGCAGCGACCTCGAGGCCCTGGCCCGCCACCACGCCGTGAGCGACACCGTGCTGATCGCCGGCGACGAGGACATGGTGCCCGCGGTGGAGGCCGCCCAGGCGTACGGCGTGCGGGTCCATCTGTGGGGGGTCGAGCCGCCGTTCGGGACGAACCAGGCGGAGCGGCTGGTGTGGGAGTCCGACACGGTGGAGATCCTGAGCGCCGACTTCCTCCGCCCGTTCTTCACCCGCGCGCCCGTCCCGGTGCCCGTGCCGCCCGCGCCGTCGCCCGCGCAGGTGTTCGCCGCCCGCACGGTCAAGCCGATGCCGCCGAAGGCGCCGGTGGGACAGATCACCAAGCTCGGCCCGGGCCGTCCCCGGGTGGAGGAGGTGGGTGAGCACGTGGCCCAGAAGTGGATCCTGACCCGCGGCCGGGACAACATACGCGATCTGCTTCCCGGCCCCCTGCTGCCGACCGTGATCGACACCGAGCTGCTGATCGAGGCCGAGAAGGAGCTCGGCCACTCGCTCCGGCCGTACCCGGAGGCGCGCGTGTGGCTGCGCGACGGCTTCTGGGCCCGCGTCTACCGCGAGTTCGACCTCGGGGTCGGCATCTCCAGCAAGTGACGCCGGGGTCCGATTTCCGCCAGCCCACGCAGGCGGCCAGCGCATAACGTCGTGGATGTGACGACACGACAGCTTGACTTCGACGCGTGCTACCTCGCGGTGTCCGCACGCGACGCCCGCTTCGACGGGCGTTTCTACACGGCCGTCACCTCTACCGGCATCTACTGCCGCCCGATCTGCCCGGCCCGCACGCCGGCCCGCAAGAACGTCCGCTTCTACCGGCACGCCGCCGCGGCGGAGGCCGCCGGGTTCCGGCCGTGCCGGCGCTGCCGTCCGGAGCTGAGCCCCGGCGACCCGGGGTGGGACGTGCGCGCCGACCTCGTCGGACGGGCCCTGCGGCTCATCGACGACGGCGTGGCCGACGAGCACGGCGTGGCCGGCCTCGCCCACCGCCTGCACGTGACCGAACGGCATCTGCACCGGCTGTTCGCCGCGGAGCTCGGCACCGGGCCGCTGGCCGTCGCCCGGACGAGACGGCTCCTGCTCGCCAAGCAGCTGCTCACCGAGACGGCCCTGCCGATCACGGACGTGGCGTTCGCGGCGGGGTTCGGCAGCGTGCGGCAGTTCAACGCCGCCATGAAGGAGTCGTACGGCTTCGCCCCCGGCGAGCTGCGCAAGGCGGTCGGGCCGCTGGCCGCCGCCTCCCGGGCCGGGAGGACCCCGGGGATCGAAGGAGCCGGGACCGCCACTGGGACTGACGGGGCGCCGACCGCCTCTTCCGCCGCGGCGGCGACCGGGCTGGGGCTGCGGCTCGCCTTCCGGCGGCCGTACGACGCCCAGTCGGTGCTGCGGTTCCTCGCCGCCCGCGCGATCCCCGGCGTAGAGCACGTCACGTGGGCCGGCACGGACGCGACCGGCACGGACGCGACCGGCACGGACGCGACCGGCTCCGGGGGCGCGGCCGGCTCCGGGGGGGTGGCGAGGTACACGCGGGCGGTGCCCGGGGGCTCGATCACGCTCCAGCCGGCCGGGGACCACATCCGGCTCACCGTGCGCACCGCCGACACGCGGCAGCTCGCCCGGATCGTGGCGCGGTGCCGCCGCCTGCTCGACCTGGACGCCGACCCCGAGGCCGTGGCCTCGATCCTCGGCTCGACCGCGCTCGCACCGCTGGTGGCGGCCCGTCCGGGGCTGCGGGTCCCGGGGGCGTTCGACGGCTTCGAGATGGCCGTACGTGCTGTCGTCGGCCAGCAGATCTCGGTCGCCGGGGCGCGGACGATCCTCGGCCGTCTCGCCGCCCGGGCGGGGACGCCGGCCGCCGAAGGGGCGGCGGAGCCGGACGGCGACGCCGCGCCCGTGGTGGGCGTGCTCTTCCCCGGGCCCGACCGGCTCGTGGGCGCCGACCTCGGCGGCCTCGGCCTCACCACCCGCCGCGTCGCCACGCTCACCGCGCTGGCCGAGGCGGTGGCGGGCGGCGAGATCGACCTCGACGGCGCCGACGACCCGGCCGAGACGACCGCCCGGCTGCTGCGCCTGCCGGGGATCGGGCCGTGGACCGCGAACTACATCGCCCTGCGGTCGCTGGGCGACCCCGACGCCTGGCCCGACGGCGACCTCGTCCTCAGGAAGACCATGGCGCGGCTCGGCATCGCGGCCGCAGAGGCCGAGCGCTGGCGCCCCTGGCGCGCGTACGCCGCCCTCCATCTGTGGAGCGCGAGCGCCGCCTGACACCCGTCACCATTCCCGGCTTTCCCAGAAGGAGGAAGCGGCGACCCGCCGCGCCCATCATGATCGTTACTCAGGTGCTGCCCACCCCCGTGGGCCCGCTCGCCCTGCTCGTCCGGGACGGCGTCCTCGTGGCCGCCGGCTTCACCGCCGACCCCCAGGAGATGGCCGTACGGCTCCCGCGGCCGCTGCGGGACCTCCCGCTGCGCGCGGGCGACGTGGGGGACGCCGCCGAGGCCGTCAACGAGTACCTCGACGGCGGGATCGACGCCCTCGACCGCGTCCCGGCCGAGCAGGCCGGCACGCCGACGCGGCAGCGGCTCTACGAGGCCCTGCGGAGCGTCCCGGCCGGGACCACCGTGTCGTACGCGCAGCTGGCGGAGAAGGCCGGGCTGCCGCGGACGGCGGCGCGGGCGGCCGGCTCGGCCTGTGCGCAGAACCTCGTCGCGCCGTTCGTGCCGTGCCACCGGGTGCTGCCGTCGACCGGCGGATACGGCGGCTACTACTACGGCACCCCGGTGAAGGAGTGGCTGCTGGCCCACGAGTCCCGGGCCTGAGGGCCGTCAGGGGCGGACCACGCTCTGGACCTCCCCGACCGGCACGTCGCGGGTGGCGGTCACCTGCACCGGCTCGTACACCGGGGCGTAGATGAACGGCGCGACCGGGCCGCCGCCCGCGTTCGCGCCCTGCCCGGTGACGGGCCACACGGTCGTCACCGTGAGCGTGTAGACCTTGCGGGGCTGGTCGATCGAGGCCCGCAGATAGCGGACGCCGCAGGTGAACGTGCCACCCTTGACGTACGGGTGGCCGGTGGCGCCGCACTCCTGCCGGACCTCGGCACGGTCGGAGGAGGTCCCAGCGTCGATCTTGATGCCGTCGAGCCTGGCCGTCACCGTGGCCGTCATGACCCCGGGCAGGGTGGCGGTCACGGACCGGGTGGTCGGCCCGTTGCCGTCCAGCCAGACCCAGGTGGGCAGGTTGACGTAGCTCTTGGCGTCCGGGCTCAGCTTGATCGTGGGCTTGGGGACGGTGAGGGCCGCCCGGGCGATCTGCATGAGCTCCTGGATCGTGATGCCGCCCGGAGGCGTGGTCCCCGCCGGCACCCACAGGGCCCCCTGCAGGCCGGTCCAGCAGGACATGCCGTTCGGGTCGGCGGCGTTGTAGGCGGGGGTCCACCAGCGGCCGTCCTGGCCGACCTTGTCCTGGTACTGCTTGATGAACTTCTGGTACTGCTCCTCGGTGCCGCCCGGGTGGGTGTGGAACCACCAGGCGCGCATGTCCTCCTGGGTCTTCAGCATGTCCTCGGCCGACTGGCCCGGCTCGTACCAGCACGGCCGCTTGATCCGGTAGCCGTCGCTCCTGGCCCCGAGCCCGCTGCCGGACAGCGTGATGCCGGAGTTCTGCAGGCGGACGCCGACCGTCCGGCCGGTCTGGAAGCTCTCGCCGTGCGGGCCGCCGGGCCCGGGGGCCGCGGCCACCGTCAGCAGGCCGCCCGCCAGCAGGGGCGCCAGCAGGGCGGCGCGCGGCCGGTGGCGGGACCCCGGACGCCGTGCCTGGATCTCGCGCTCACCGCGCCGGGTGGGCTCCGTGCTCATCGGACGCACTCCTTCGCGCGCTCGTCGGGATAGTCGGCGTGCTGGAACAGCTTGACCCGCCAGGCGCCGTCGTCGCCCTTGCGGACGGCGGCGGCCTGGAAGTAGACGGAGGCGGGGGCCCTGGTCCAGGACGGCTGTTCGGCGATCTCGTCCCCCGAACGGTCGACGACCCGGATGCCCGACTCGTCCACGCAGCCGTCGATCTCGGCGCCGCGTCCGCTGACCGAGGCGACGCGCAGGGCGTAGAGCTCGGCCACGCCGCGGGCCGACCGGCGGCTCCTCAGGAACCCGTCGACCCAGGTGTAGGCGTCGCGGCTGGCCGGGTCCTCGACGCCGTCGAGGTACGACCGGTCCTTCCCGAGGCTGCCGACCGCCTTCCACTGGCCGGCGTAGCTGTCGCCGAACGCCCTGACCATGCCGGCCTGGTCGGCCTCCAGCGCCGCGGGCCACTCGATCCGCACCTGGAGCCCCGGGCCGGCGGCGATCGTCTCGACCGCGGGCGTCTGTCCTGCCCCGGCCGCGTCGCCGGACGAGGACGGGTCGTCCGCGATCACCCCGGCCGGGGTGAAGCCGCGCTCGGGCGCGGGCGCCGAGCAGGCGGCCATCGGGACCGCGCAGGCCGCGAGCGCGGCGGCGACGGCTGTCGAGCGCATTGACCATGCCCTCCGGAGGACGCGATCCCCCGCCGCGACGACGCTAGCGAGCGTCGCGAACCGCGATCCACCGTTATGCACGGATCGGCATGGCTCGGAGGCGCTCATCCCACGCATGCAAGCTCCGATCAGGCGAGTCGGGACGTTCTGAGGTCCTGCGCGGCGGTCCGGCGCCAGTCGGGGATCAGCTCGTCGATGAGCGCCTCGGTCTCCGGCGCCATGCCGCCGCCGTAGGGATGGGAGGCGGCCCGCCGGCGCAGACCGTCCACGACCGCGCGCAGCCGGGCGGGGTCGCCGGTCGCGTGCGCCGCCCGGAGCAGGTCGCGCCACAGGCCCTCGTCGTCGGCCGCGAGCAGCAGGCCCGCCCGCGCCGCCGCGACGGCCGCGTCGGCGTCCCCGTGCGCGAGCCGGATCTCGCACAGGGCCTGCGCCGCGTCCGCCACCCAGGCCGTGACGTCGTACTCCAGAGGGTCGGCCGCCAGCCAGGCGTACCGGTTGGCCGGCCTGCCGTTGAGCAGCGGCCCCCGGACCAGCCCGAGCGCCTGCTCCAGGAGCCGCCCCTCCACCTCGCCGGGCCGCCGGGCGTCGGCCTGCTCGCCCGCCCGCCGTACGAGCTCCTGGAAGAGCCGCCAGTCCGTACGGATCTCGGGGCCGAGTCGCAGCCGGCCCGAGCCGTCGAGGAACAGGTGGGGGCGGCCCTCGGAGTCGGTGCCGAGCCATTCGGCCACCCGGGCCACGGTGGCGTCGCGGACCGCGGCCTGGACGCCGCGCGGCCACAGCACCCCGGCGAGGACGGCCGGATGCACCCCGGCCGGATGAGTGGCCAGGTAGACCACCAGCTCGTGCGCGAGCGCGGCCCGGCCCTCCTCCAGCGGGTTCACCGGGCTGATCTCGATCGGCCCGAGGATCCGCACCTCGATCGACGGGGGTTCGTCCGACAGGCGTTCCACCGGCGGGGTCAGCGGCTCGCCCCCGGTCTCCCCGGCCGTGCGGAACAGGCGCACCACGGCGTCGTAGTGCCGCCTCGGCAGCAGGTTGGCCCGGACGTCGAAGCCGAGGGCGTCCACCCGGGCCCGGCCGTCCTCACCGATGTGCCACCTCCAGGTGGCGTGCGGCAGGTCTCCGGCGACCACGAATCCGGCGGCCGTACGCCCGCCCTTGCCCAGCAGGGCGAGCCTGCGGGCCTCCTCCTCGTCCGGGCGGATCGCCGACAGCAGGTAGTGGGGGGTGTACGCGGGGTCGGCGACCCGTCCGCGCACCCGTCCGGTCAGCACGTCGCCGTCGTGTCGGGCGCGTTCCTCGAACTCCGGCAGCGCCTCGGCCAGGCTGCCCGCCGTCCTGATCCGCTCGGGCGCGAGCAGCGCGAGCTCCTCCCCGAACCCGACCAGCGTGATCCGCATGTGGTCGGACCACCGGTTGGTGGCCAGCTCGACGGCGAGTGCCGACAGGGCGGCCACCGTGTCCGCGCCCGTCATCGCGACCACGCCCCGCGCGGCCTCCAGGTCCACCAGGACGCGCCCGCCCTCGCCCGTCCCCAACGAGACCAGGCCGGGGTACGGCGCGGGGGCCCCGGCCAGCTCGTGCTCGTCGATCCGGCGGCCCTCGTGGGCGGGCAGCCGCCACACCTGGCCGCCGTCGTGCGCCTCCCACGGCTCGGGGGCGTCCTGGTCGGCCGGGTGGATCCACAGGTCGAGGCCGCGGCTGGACAGGTGCACGGCGTACAGCGTGGGCGGCCGCCCGCCGCGCTCGGCGACCAGGCGGCCGAGCAGGCGCAGCCCGAGGTCGAGCATGCGGCTGCCGGGGGCGTCGGCGCCGAGGCGGATGGCCACCTCGGCGTCGGCGGCGTCCCCGCGCGGCCGGACGATCCGCCGTCCGAACGCCCGCCGCCACAGCTGCTCCCTGCGCCTGCGCCCGAGCAGGGCGAGCAGACCGGCGGCGGCGAGCGTGGCGGCCCCCAGGTAGTCGAGGAGGTCGACCGCGGCCGCGTCCTCCTGCCCCGGCCGGGGGCTCCGGCCGGGGTCCGCGCGCTGGACCTCCCGCCCCGGCGTCCGTCCGCCCGGGTGCGCCGCCGGGCCCTCGGCCGGTCGCGCTCCGGGATCGTGGGC
>NZ_KI866524.1:763616-768904 GCF_000511135.2 Microbispora sp. ATCC PTA-5024
GGGGCATGGCGGGGGGTGGCAGCACGATCCCCGGCTTCCCGGAGGCGCCTCGGTCCTGCGGACCGGTGCGGTGGCCGTGATCTCCGGACCCGGTGCCCGCGCCCGCGTCCCCCCGGTCGTGCGCACCGGCGCGGCCGTCGGAGCCGGTGCCGCCGCGTTCGTGGACGCCGCCGTCGACCCGGTCGCCCCCGTCGAGGTGGGTGGCGCCGTCGAGCTCGGACGGGGCGTCGCGATGCTCGTGCAGGATCGACGGGCGGTCCTCGCCGACCGGGACGACGTGGACGTTGCGCGCGTCGTCCGGCATGTCGAGCACCCAGCCGGGACGGATCAGGTCGGCCATGTGCAGGCGGCTGCCGTCCGGCTGCTCCTTGTGCTGGTTCAGCCGGTAGATCTCGTGGTAGCGGCGGCCGTCGCCCAGGCACTTCTCGGCGATCTCCCACAGGCTCTCGTGGTGGCGCCCGTGCGGGGGCTGCACCACGTAGACCTTCTTGACCTCCCGGGCGTGGAGCGGCGGCCGGTCCGCCTCGGACTCGACCGGGGCCGACAGCGTCGACAGGGCGGCCACCTGCGGCCGTATGGCCACTGGGGCGCCGGCGCGGGCGATCGGCACGGCCACCGCCGTCGCCGTGAACAGCAGCAGCACAGCCGACACAAGCCGGTTCGCGAGCGCCTGGGTGCCGCCCGAGAGCGGGACGCGGGCCGGCATGCCCACGCGGCGGATGCCCGCGTACACCTCGACGATCACGCACAGGAACAGCTGCAGCCAGGCCAGCCACACGACGAGCACCAGGACCGCGATGATCGTCTCCGGGCCCACCCTGCTCGTGAACAGCTCCGGGTTCAGCAGCTCCCTGCTGACGGGCGGCCCGGCCAGGCGCAGCAGCGCGTACGGCACGCCGCCGACGAGGGCGACCAGCGCCAGCAGCGCGAAGAGACCGGCGAAGACGTCGCCCACCGTACGGCGGGGCGGGATCCGGGCCGGGGCGCGCTCCCGCCACGGCTCGGGAGGCCGCCGGTCGCCGGGGGGCGGCGCCGGCGGGCGGCGTCCGGACGGCGTGGGCTGCCGCGTCATTCCTCACCCCTCTCCGCTCGACCCCTCCAGGGTCGTCCCGGCCGCACCGGCCCTCCAGCGACCTGCGCCGTTCGGCATGGCCGGCCGCCCGGCCGCGCCGGTCGGTCCGCGCCCACGGCACGGCGGAGGCGGCTTCCGGTCACGCCTCCCCCGGATCCGGCGCGGCCGTCGCCGTCGCCCGCATGTCCGATCCGGAGAAGCCGAGGACGGAGAGGAAGAAGGCGTCCCAGTGGACCGACACCCCCACCGTCACCTCGGCCTGGCCGCCACCCGTGGTGCACTCCGTCATGCGCGCGCCGTCGACCTCCTGGGCGCCGACGATCTCCTCCGCCCGGCCGCACACCGCGCTCTCGTCCGCCATCAGCCGCACCTGGCCCGTCGACCGCAGGACCTCCGTGTCGATCCGGTCGGCGGCGGCCCGCGCGGCCTGCTCCGCGATGTCCGCCGCCTTGAGCCGCGCGTTGATCGCCGCGCCGCCGTCGACCAGCAGGCCCGCCAGCAGGAACACCACGACCGAGAAGATCACCACGAAGACCGACATCGATCCGCGCTCCCCCGCCGGTCCGCCGTACGGACCCGTCCGGGCCGGGGCCGGGGAGGACGGCGGCGAGGGTGGTGGGAATCCGGCGACGGCGGGCCCTCGGGGAGGCCGCGGGGGCGTCCCGCCGCCGACGCGGGTCATTCGACCCTCCGGAACTGCTCCAGGGGCACCACCGCACTGCCGGACATCCGCTTGCCCGCGCCGAAACCGAGGAAGTCGAGGTCGAGCTCGCACGTCACGGTCGCCTTCACCACGCCGCCCTCCCGCCAGTCGGTGCCCGACATGCTCACCTGCGGCGAGCAGTCGCCCGACAGCGACGACTCCGCCGCGTCGGAGGCGGCCGACTCGGCGTCCGAGAGGGTCCGCTGCACGGACGCGGCCCGGGCCGCGTCCCTGGCGGCGCCGTTCACCTCGCCCTGCGCCTCCACGATCCGGCCCGCGCCCACCAGGAACATGAGGAACAGCAGGAAGAGCGGGGCCAGCATGACGGTCTCCGCCGTCATCGAGCCCTGTTCATGGCCGCGCCTCCGGCACGGCGGGCTCGGGGCGCCCTTAAGGCCATGTCTTCCCTCGTCGCTCAGAAGCTCGTCCCTCGCTTCCTCACTCCTCAGTCCAGACACGGCCGCGCCCCTCCCCTGCTCATGGCCGCGCCTCCGGCACGGCGGGCTCGGGGCGCCCTTAAGGCCATGTCTTCCCTCGTCGCTCAGAAGCTCGTCCCTCGCTTCCTCACTCCTCAGTCCAGACACAGCCGCGCCCCTCGCACGGAGGTTGGCCACCGTAGGCAAGGAGATGGGGGCGGCGGCCTTCGGGCGGGGGGCGGTCACTGGCAGTCTCCGGTGCCGTCGTCGGGGCGGAAGCACTCGATGGGGCCGCCGAAGTGGGACGTGATCGTGAACGTGACGGACGGCAGCAGCGGGACGACCTGGACCGCGCTGCCGGACACGTCGACGCCTCGCTGGTCGCCCTGCTCCCAGGCCTTGACCTGCGCGTTCTTCAGCAGCTCCGGGCCGACGGCCTGGACGATCTGCAGGGCCTTCGCCTCCGCCTCGCCCTGCCAGCCGTCCGAGTCGCCGGCGGCGCGGGCGACGCGGGCGCCCTCGCGGGCCGCCGCGTCGGCCACCTGGCGGCCGTGGAACCACAGCGTGACCTGCACGACGAGCAGCACCACCGCGAGCACGACCGGCATGATCATGGCCAGCTCGATCACGGTGGCGCCGCGGTCGCGGCCACGGGAGCGGGGGCGTGTCACTTGCCTCCGCCGCCTCCGAAGTTCGAGGTGATCTCGGACTCCTTCTGCGTGACGAGCGTCTTGATGAGCGTCGCGAGGCCGAGGGCGACCCCGGCGATGATGGCCGTGATGATCACCCACTCGACGGCCGAGGCGCCCCGCGAGGGGGCGTTGCGGGCGCGGTCGATCCGCACGTGCAGCACGGCGACCAGGTAATGGAACCAGAGCATCAGGACCCCAACATCTTCATGGCTGCCGGATAACTGAGGAAGATCACGAAGCCGGCGCACAGCAGGAGCTGGGCGACCAGCATCGACTGGGACCGCTCGCCCGCCTTGCCCTCCACCTCGGCGAGCTCGCGGCGGCGGAGGGTGGCGGCCCGGGCGGTGAGCGAGGCGCGCACCTTCGCGCCGTCGTCGGCGACGAGCCCGAGGGCGGCCGACAGATCGCGCAGCTCGTCCACGTTGATCTCGTCGCCGAGCTGGCCGAGGGCCTGCCAGGGGGTGATGCCGACGATGCGGGCGTTCGCCAGCGCCTCCCGGATGCGCTCCATCGCCCAGTTGGACCCGGGCGGCGGGCCGGAGCCGTTGGCCGGCAGGCTGACCGGGCTGCCCACGGACACCGCCGTCATCAGCGCCTCCGGGACGCCCCGGCCGCCCGCCAGGTTCATCGCGACGAGGTCGAGGAACGCGCCGACCGCGTGGCGGAAGTCCCGGCGGCGTACGGCGGCGTCGCGGCGGATCTGCACGTCGGGCAGGAGGAAGAACACCACGCAGACGACGAAGGCCGACCAGAAGGGCACCTGGAGCGGCACGTCCCAGCCCATCACCGCCAGCCACCCGACGAGGATCGGGAACGCCACCAGCCCCGACACGGCGAGCAGGACCTTGGTGGCGAGGAACCCCTCGAACGACTTGCCGAGCAGCGCCAGGTCGGCCCTGATCGAGCGGGCCTCCCAGCCCCGGGCCGCGTAGAACCGGGCCATCCGAAGGCCGAGGCTCCGGCGGAACGGGCTGACCTGCTCGTCCGCGGCGATGAGCGGCGCCCGGGGGGCCTCGGTGCCGTTCCTGGCCAGGTCGAGCGCGGCCAGCCGGGCGATCAGCCCGGGCCGCGGCGGGAACAGCGCCCGCAGCAGCAGGAAGAGCCCGAGGCCGAGCACGCCTCCCGCCAGCACGGTGCCGATCACGAGACCACCTCCTGGACGCCGCCGCGACCCTGCTCCGGCACCGCCGCGGCGGGGGCCGGCCGGTGGTAGGGCGCGAGGATGCGCGCGGGCTTGTCGAACCGGGCGAGCCGCCGCATCCAGGCGAACCCGGCGCCGAACAGGCCCGCGACCACGACGAGCACGGCCTGCCCGAGCAGGGAGTCGTACTCCTCGACGTACGAGCGGTTGAACACGACGAGCGCGGCGGCGAACGCGAGGGCGGTGCCGACGACGATCTGCACGCTCTTGCGGGTGGACCTGCGCTCGGCCTCGACACGCCGCCGCATGTCGAGCTCCTCGCGGGCGGAGACCGCGAGCGCGGACAGCACGTCGCGCAGGCCGGGCCCGCGCAGGCGCGAGTTGAGGATGAGCGCGGCCACCACCAGGTCGGCGGAGGTGTCGTCGAGCTCGTCGGCGAACATGCGCAGGGCGTCCGCGAGCGGCATGCGGGTGTGCAGCCGGTCGACCAGGGCCCGCAGGTGAGGCTGCAGCATGGGCGCGGCTGCGCGGATGGACGACGGGATGGCCTGTTCGAGCCCGGCCGCGCCGGCGATGGTGTCGCGCAGGGACTCGGTCCATGCGGCCAGGCCCTCCAGGCGGCGCATGGCGGCCCGTTCCTCGGCGGCGCCGCCGGTCAGGCCGCGCCAGGCCAGCACGAGCAGCACGGCTCCCGCCGCGACGACGGGCCAGCCGGTGGCGGCGAGCACGACCACACCGGTCACGGCGGCGACGGCCGACCGGGTGGACAGCGTCCGCAGCAGCCGCTTCCGCCGGTCCGTGCCGTCGGGCCCGGCGGGCCGGGGGCGCAAACCGTAGACGGACAGGGCGAGCAGGAAGAGCCCGCCGCCGGCCGCCGCGCCGGACAGCAGCACGAAGGGGTCGAGGACGCCCGGGGGGAGCAGCGGCATCACGGCCTCCCGGATGAGGGGGGAACGGGTGCGGTCATCGCCACGCTCCCTGCGCCGGGTCGTAGCCGTGGTGGGCGAGTTCGTCGGCGCAGGAGATCGGGGCGTGCGGCACGACCCGGTCTCCTGTCGACGTGAACACCTCGGAGGACAGCACGCGGCCGTCGACGCCGGTGACCTCGCGCACGCTGGAGACGAAGCGGCGCAGGGTGCCGCCGCGGTGGTAGTCGTTGCGCTTCTCGATGAACACGACGAAGTCGATGGCCCCGGCGATCAGCATGTGCGTCGCCTCGATCGGCAACCGCTCCTCCGCCTGCAACGCATACGTCGCGATCCGA
>NZ_KI866524.1:769478-786951 GCF_000511135.2 Microbispora sp. ATCC PTA-5024
AGTTCGGGAGTGAGGGTGCCGTTCCCGATGAGGTCGCTGAGGAAGACCTTGCCGAGGCGGGCGCGGCGGATCGACAGCGCCGGGCGCACGGTGACGTCCATGACCGCCGACAGCCGGGAGCCGTCCGGCAGGCGCAGGTCCAGCTGCGGGTTGGCCGTGTCGAACGGCCGCGACGACAACCCCGAGTACGCCGCGAGGATCTGGATGAGCTCGATCAGCTCCTCGTCCGACTCGGCCACGGGGTCGTGCATGAGCTCCTGGCCGTCCGCGTAGCTGACGAACACCCGGTCGCACCCGTTGACGTCGATGTTCTCGACCTCGGTGTCGTCGAGCAGCGGCTGGAGGCGGCCGACGCCGAACAGGGCGGCGTGGATGCCCGCGGCGAGCGCCTCCTCCTCCTCGGCCGTCGGCGGGGTGCGCCCGACGCCGATCTCGCCCCGGGCGTACTCCTCCAGCACCTGGGCGATCAGCGCGCGGGCGAACTGCCGCTCGTCCTCCCCCGTCATCGGCGGCAGCCCGCTCGCCTGGTCCAGCCGCCGCTGATGGGCCAGCCGGTCGCCGACCTCCTGCCGGAACCGCTTCACCAGCCCGTGGTCCACCGCCCGGCGGCCACTCATGGCCGCACCCCGTTCGACGGCTCCTGGCTTGTGGGCCGCGGGGCCGGCCGGTCGTCGGCGGCCACGTGACCGGCCAGGCGGGCCGCCAGCTCCCGCGCCGTCCGGATGAGCAGGCTGCGGTCGAGCCGCCCGCCCCACTGCCCGCGCAGCAGCTCGGCGCCCTTCGGGTCGTAGGCGAGCCCGCCGACGAACGCGACGTCCCACCCGGAGACGATGCGCCGCACCTCCTCCAGCGAGGCGCGGTACGACCGGGGGTCGGCGATGACGACCACGCCGACCGGGCGCCCGATCAGCGTCAGCCGCTCCCGCAGGTGGGCCACGTGGTCGAGGCTGGCCCGGGTGAACAGGACCACCTGGTCGGCCTCGGCCACCAGGTCGCTGATCTGTGGGTGCAGCCCGAGGCGTCCGCAATCGGCCAGCACGTCGGCGTGCGGGAACGCGGCCAGCGAGCGGCCCAGTGGGCCCCACAGCCAGGTCAGGCCCGCCGCCTGCTCGCCCGTGGTCAGGCCGACGAGCACGTCGAGGCCGCCGACGAGCTTCTGGGTGTGCTCCTGGATCTGGTCGCCGTGCAGGCCACGGCGCGCGACCGCGCCCAGGCTGAGCAGGCCCCTGCCGGTGTTGAGCATGCCGCCGTCGGCGCCGGGGAGCCGGTAGGCCAGGTCGCCGCCGGAGGGGTCGCACTCGGCCAGCAGCACCGGGCGGGGCCAGACGGCGCCGAGGGCGGTCGCCGCGGTGGTGACCCCGGGTGCCCCCTTGTCGGCGGCGAGGACGATGAGCGCCACGTCACTTGGCCCCGGGAAGCTCGATGAGGGCGATCTCCCCGCTGGAGGCGTACAGGGCGACGGTCGGCGCCACCGAGGTGTCGACGACGACCGAGACCAGCCCGCTGCCGCTGCGCTCCGGGGAGCCCACGCTCTCGACCCGGGCGGCGGAGGCGAGCACCCGCTGCTGGGCGGTGGAGGAGCCCCGGCCTGCCGACGGCACGTAGATCACCTGGACCATGTCGCCCTTGATGAGCCCGGAGGGCACCTGCCCCGCCTTGAGCGCGAGCCCGACGATCGCCTTGCCCGGCCCGACCTCGTCGCTGTCGGCGCTGACCATCTGCTCCGTGAGCAGGGTGCCCGGCAGCAGCGTCACGGCGGCGTACGTCTTCACGACCCGGTCGCTGAACCGCCAGGGCACGTAGTCGATGCCCGTGTCGGCGATCTGGACCTCCTGGATCGCGCTCGCCGGGATGAGCTGGCCCGCTCCCACCTGCTCCACGATCCGCACCGCCGACACCCGGTCGCCGCTCCGCATGACCAGCAGCGTGGCGGCCAGCGAGCCGCCCAGGATGAGCAGGACGGCGAGGGCGGCGAGCGCCGGCTTGCGCTCCCTCGGCGGCACGGGCAGCTTGCGGGAGGCGGGCCCGGAAAGACCCGGCCGCTCGCCCGCCGGCGCCCGGCCGTCGTGCGAAGGCTTCTCGCTGATCCTCATGGGTGGGGGACTCCCAAGAATGATCGCGCCCATTGTTTCGGGCCGCACCAATGTGTTTACGGTCTTGCTGTTCGCTCCGAATTCACCACATTATGGGCAGCTTTCGGCGTTCTCCGTGCCGCGAAGCGGCGACCCATGCTTATCCGTTAGGAATACGCCTGTCAACGGCAGTGGATCTATCGCCATTTCTGCACATCGCTATCCCATCGCGTAATTTAGTGATAGTAGCTATTCACTTCCATCACAGCGATCACATCCTTCACAACGGTCCTGACATTGCGGTCCGCGCGGAACCCTCCGGCATCCCCAGCCACAGAGGGCATGCCGGTCCACAACCTCCGGCGGGAGCGGACACCTTTACCGATTACGGAAAACAGCGGAATGCGCGCGGGCGCCTGACTACGGTGTCCCCCCGGAGAACATCGCGGGCGGGAGGCTCGTCCGGCCGCCTACCGGCACGCGTGATCTTCACGTCGCGGCCCTGAGATGAAACGCTTTGCCCGAAGACGTTCTCCACCCCGGGGACTTCACCGAGGTCCTCCGAAGAAAAGCAGCCGGTTCGCGTACGCCGGGAACCGCCGTCTGGGAGCCTGCGCATGCGGATTACGCTCACCGTGGTCGCCGAGCACGGCCGGCGTGACGTGATGGTCGAGGGCGACGAGGCGACGACGGTCGCCGCGCTCGCCGCCGCGCTCGACGGCGCCTCCGGCAGGCCCGCCAACGTCGTACGGCTCCCGCGCGCCCGCGCGCCGTACGACCTCGACCGCGGGCAGTCCCCGCAGCCCGGGACGGGTGCCAAGCTGTGGCTCGACGGACGGCCGCTCGACCCGGACGCCGCGGTCTTCGGCCTGCTGCGCGACGGCGACATCGTGGCCCTGGACGGCCACGTGGCGGCCGCCACGATGATGGAGGAGCCCGACGGGCTGGTCGAGGTACGCGTCGTCGGCGGGCCGGGGGCCGGGGCGGTCCACCGGCTCGGGCTCGGCGCCCACACGCTAGGCTCCGACCCCGCCTGCGCCGTCTCCGTGCCCGACCCCCGGATGCCGCCGGTCGCCGCCGTGATCCGCCTGACCCCCAGCGCGCTGACCGTGGAGCCTGCCGGGCCGGAGGACCGGCCCGCGCCGTCGGGAGGGCCGTTCCGGACAAGAGGCGCCGGGCGCGGCGGCCGGGCGGGGCGCGACGGCATGACCGGCGATGGACCCCGGGACACCGCGGGAGACGGCCGGGCGGGACGGGACGCGACGAGCGGCGGCGGACCCCCGGACGCCCTGGGCGGTTCCCGGAACCCGGCCGGCGACGACGAGACGGCCAGGCTGGACGGCGCGCCGGTGACCGAGGCCGTGCGCTGGCCGGCCGGAGGCGTGCTGGCGTGCGGCGGCTCCGCCTTCTCCGCCGGGCCGGTCGAGCCGCCGGACGCCCATCTGGACGCGCTGCCCGACGGCGGGCTGGCCTACAACCGGCCGCCCCGCCTGCAGCGGCCCGACCGCCGCCGGCGTATCACGGTGCCGACCGAGCCGAGGCGGGCCGAGGGCATCCGGCTGCAGGTGCTCGCGGCGCTGCTCCCCGCGGTCCTCGGCCTGGTCATGGCCGTGGCGTTGCACCTGTGGTACTTCCTGCTGATCGCCTTCATGACCCCGCTGATCATGCTCGGCCAGTGGGCCGGCGACCGCAGGCACGGCAGGAAGAAGCACCGCCGGGCGATCAAGGCGTACCGGGAGCGGCTGGCGGCGTTCGAGGAGGAGGTCGCCCGGGCGGTCGAGGAGGACGAGGCGGCCCGGCGGAGCGGCGCGCCCGACCCTGCCGAGGTGCTGCTCACCGCGACCGGGCCCCGGCGGCGGCTGTGGGAGCGCCGCGTCCACGACCGCGACGCCCTGCGCCTGCGGGTGGGCCTGGCCGACCTGCCGGCCGACCTGGAGTACGAGCCCGAGACCGGCGCGCCGCCGGACGCGCTCCGGCCCGAGCCGCCGTCCTGCCTGAACGTCCCGGTCGCGCTGGTCATGCGGCGGCTCGGCGTCGCGGGCCTGACCGGGCCGCGCCGGGTGGCCCTCGGCTGCGCCCGCTGGCTCGTAGGGCAGGCCGCGGCCCTGCACAGCCCCCGCGACCTGGCGATCGTCGTGCTGTCGGCCCACCCCGACAGCGCCGAGCAGTGGGGCTGGGTGCGCTGGCTGCCCCACTGCGTCCCCGACGCCTCCTCCCGCGGGGGCTCGCTGACGGCCGACTGCGCGGCGCTGGTCGCCGCCGACCCCGAGTCGGCCGCCCGCCGCGTGTCGGAGCTCGCGGCCCTCGTGGCCGAGCGGCTCGACGCCGAGGGGCGGGGCGGGCCGTACGCGGAGGTCCTGCGCGGGACGCGGCTGGGCGGGGGCCCGGCCGGCTGGGAGGACCTCGGCCGCTCGGAGTCCGGTCCGGCGGGCGAGGCGGGCTTCACGGCCTACGACGAGCGGCCGTACGACGTGCTGGTGGTCCTCGACGGCGCCCAGGTGCTGCGCGGCCTGCCCGGGATGCCGCAGGTGCTCAGGCAGGGCCCGCGCGCGGGGGTCTACACGATCGCCCTCGACGCCGACGAGCGGCTGCTCCCCGAGGAGTGCGCGACCGTGGTCTCCTGCGACGCCGCGGGCGCGGTGCGGCTGCACGGCGGCGGCCTCGACCCGCTCGACGGGATCCGGGCCGACCAGGTCTCGGCGTCGTGGGCCGACCGCCTGGCCCGGGCGCTCGCCCCGCTCCGCGACGTGAGCAGGGACGACCCGGCCTCGGCGCTGCCCGACTCGGTCCGGCTGCTCGACCTCCTGGGGGCCGGGCCGGTCCCCAGCCCGTCGGAGCTGGCCGAGCGGTGGGGCAGGTCCACCCGGGCCGTCATCGGGGTCGGCCCGGAGGGCCCGTTCGAGGTGGACCTCGGCAGGGACGGCCCGCACGCCCTGGTCGCGGGCACCACCGGCGCGGGCAAGTCGGAGCTGCTCCAGACGCTCATCTGCTCGCTGGCCGTGGCCAACCGGCCTGACGAGATGACGTTCGTGCTCATCGACTACAAGGGCGGGGCCGCCTTCAAGGAGTGCGTACGGCTCCCGCACACGGTCGGCATGGTGAGCGACCTCGACGGCCACCTCACGCAGCGGGCCCTGTCGTCCCTGGCCGCGGAGATCAGGCGCAGGGAGCGGCTGCTGCTGCGGGCGGGGGCCAAGGACGTCGAGGAGTACCAGCGGCTACGGGCCCGGGGCGCCACCTGGGTGCTGGGCTCGGGGGGCGTCCGGCAGGGGCGCGGGCACGGGATCTTCGGCGCCCCGGTGCCGGAGGAGGCGGCCGAGCCGGGCGAGGCCCACCCGCCGCTGCCCCGGCTCGTGCTGATCATCGACGAGTTCGCGGCGCTCGTGGCCGAGCTCCCCGAGTTCGTCGACGGCCTGGTGGACGTCGCCCGGCGCGGCCGGTCGCTCGGCATCCACCTGATCCTCGCCACGCAGCGGCCCGGCGGCGTGGTCACGGCCGACATCCAGGCCAACACCTCGCTGCGGATCGCCCTTCGGGTGACCGACGCCCGCGAGTCGTCCGACGTGATCGACGGGCCCGACGCGGCTCACATCTCCCGCTCGACGCCCGGCCGCTGCTACGTCCGGGCCGGGTCCGGGCATCCGGTCGCCGTCCAGGCCGCGAGGATCGGCGGCCGCGCCCCCGGCCGCGGCGCGGACGGGCGGCCCCGGGCCGGCGAGGAGCTGCGCGTGGTCGACCTGCCCTGGGCGTCCCTTGGCCATCCCCTCGCCCCGCCGCCCGCGCCCGCCTCCGCCGACACCGACCTCGCGCTGCTGGTCGAGGCGCTCAGGGAGGCCGGACGCGGCGTGCCCCGCCAGCCCAGCCCCTGGCTGCCGCCCCTGCCCGACCGGGTGGTCCTGTCCCCAGCCCCGCCCGCTCCGGCGCGAACCCGGCCCCGGTACGGCGAGCACGACGGCGCCGGGGACGGCCGGCTGCTGGAGGCCGCCCGGCCGTACCGTCCCGGAGCCGAGGAGGTGCCGGCCCTGCCGTACGGGCTGGCGGACCTGCCGTGGGAGCAGGACAGACGGCCGCTCTCCCTCGACCCGCGCCACGGCGGCCACCTGCTGGTCGCGGGCGCGGCGCGCAGCGGCAGGTCGACGGCGCTGCGCACGATCGCGGGCTCGATCGCGGCCGGGGCCTCGCCCGAGGACGTGCACATCCACGCCGTCGACTGCGGCTCGGGGGCGCTGCTGCCGCTCGTCGGCCTCCCGCACTGCGGCGCCGTGGTCACCCGCGACCAGCTCGACCGGGTGGAGCGGCTGCTGACGCGGCTGCGGGCCGAGGTCGGGCGCCGCCAGCACCTGCTCGCCGAGGCCGGGTACGCCTCGCTGGCCGAGGCCAGGGCCGCGGCCAGGTCGCGGCGGCCGGCCGGCTCCGCGCAGGGCGTGGGGCGGCTGCCGTGGCTGGTGCTGATGGTCGACCGGTGGGAGGGGTACGTCGCGGCGTTCGAGAACTACGACTACGGGCGGCTGGTCGACGCCCTGCTCCAGCTGCTGCGGGAGGGACCGGCCGTCGGGCTGCGCGCGGTGGTGACGTCGGACAGGTCGGGCCTGCTCGGGCAGATCTCGACCGTCTTCGACGACCGGCTGGTGCTGCGGCTGGCCGACCCCGCCGACTACGGCCTGGCCGGGTTCCCGGCGCGGAGCCTGCCGGCCGCCATGCCCCCGGGTAGGGCCCTGTCGGCCGGGGAGCACGGCCTGGTGGAGAGCCAGATCGCGCTGCTGGGCGACGACCCGTCCGGGCCGGCCCAGGTGGCCGCCCTGCAGGAGCTCGGCCGCTCGGCCGCGGCGCGGTTCGGCGGCGAGCCGGGCCGGCCCGGGCCGTGGGTGTGGCCGTCGGAGCCGCCGCTGCGGGTCGACGCACTGCCCCCGCGGATCACCGCCGGGCAGGCGCTGGAGCTCGCGCCGTCGTTCGAGCCGCCGTCGCCGCTGTGGGCGCTGCTCGGCGCGGGCGGCGACGCCCTCGCGCCCCTCGGGATCGACCTGCTCGGCCAGGGCCCGGCCGCCGTGGTCGCCGGGCCGCCCCGGTCGGGCCGCTCGTCGTGCCTGCTCACGGCGGCCCGCTCGCTGCTCCAGAGGGGGACGCCGGTGCTCGTCGTCACCCCGCGGCGCAGCCCGCTCCGGGAGCTCGCGGGCGCGCCGGGCGTGCTCGCCGTGCTGGACGGCAACGCGCGGAGCGTGACCGGCGGCGGGACGGACGACTTCGGCGGGCTGCCGGGCGCGCACGACCCGCTGGCGCTGGTCGCCGGGCGGGACAGGTACGTCGCGATCGTCGACGACGCCGAGCTGATCTCACCCGACTCGGCGCTCGGCCTCGCCCTCGACGAGATCCTGCGCGGCGGCCGGGACGGGGAGCACGGGATGCTGCTTGCCGGGACCACCGGCGACCTCGCGACGGCCTACCGGGGCTTCACGGCCGAGGCGCGCAAGGCGCGGACCGGGCTGCTGCTGTCCGTCCAGAGCCCGGCAGACGGCGACCTGTTCACCGTACGGCTGCCGCGCGGCGCGGTGGGCGGCCCTCCGGGGCGCGGGCTGCTCGTGATCTCCGGGACCGTGACGCCCGTCCAGGCCGCCGTACCCGCCTGATCGCGGGGAGCCGGCCGGGAACGACGCGAGGCCGTCCTGACGCGGGGGACGGCCTCGGCGGGACGGCCCTGGGACGGGCCGGCGTGGGTCAGCGGGTGGCGGACTCGATGTTGCCGCGGTATGTGGTGATGACCCGGGAGGCCTCGTTGAGCTCTTCGGACATGCGCTGGAACGCCGCGCGGTAGCTCTGCCAGGCGTCGTGGAAGCGCTGCGCGCCGGGGCCGGTCCAGGCGGTGCCGACCTTGGCCGCCTCACGGTCGAGGTTGGCCATCGTGGCGCGAACCTGGTCCGCCTGCTGGCTGAACTGCGCGGCCATGCTCTGCATCTCCGCGGGGTCGCCGCCGAGCAAGCTGTTACTCATCCAGTCACTCCTTCATCGACAGAGGGGCCGCCCTCACGGTAAATCTCCAGTCAATCTTGTGAAGTCGTTATGCCGAGCGGCTATGACCGGCCGGGTCGGGTATTCGTAGATATCCGGCAAGGAGGATGAAGATCATGCGTGAAGTAGTGGTGACGGGCGGCGCGACGGGGATCGGCTACGCGATCGCGCGGGAGTTCACGCAGACGGGCCACCGGGTGACGATCACCGGCCGGCGCGAGCACGTGCTCAAGGACGCGGCCCAGCGGCTGGGCGCGCGGTATGTCGCGTTCGACGCGGCCGACCCGGTGGCGGTGGAGGGGGCGCTCCCCCTGCTTCCCGAGACCGTGCACGTGCTCGTCAACAACGCGGGGGGAAACACCGACCTCGACCGGGAGGCGGCCGGCGACCTCGCCTCGGTGGCGGAGGCGTGGCGGGCCAACCTGGAGGCGAACCTGCTGTCCGCCGTCCTGGTGACCACGGCGCTGCTGCCGCGCCTCGGCGACCGCGCCCGGATCGTCAACCTGGGCTCGATCGCCGCGCGCGGCACGGGCTCCGGGTCGTACGGCGCGGCCAAGGCCGCCCTCGAGTCGTGGACCGCCGACCTGGCCGCCGAGGTCGGGCGGAGGAGGGACGCCACCGCCAACCTGGTCGCGCCCGGCCTGGTCGTCGACACCGAGTTCTTCCGGGGACGGCTCGACGACGAGGGCGTGCGCCGCCGGGTCGAGGCCACCAGGAACGGCCGGGCGGGCACGCCGCAGGACATCGCCTCCACGGTCGCCTTCCTGGCATCGCCGGCCGCCGGCCACATCACCGGCCAGGTGATCCACGTGAACGGCGGCGCCCACCTGGGCCGCTGACCGGCCCGGCCGCTCCACGCTCCCGGTGCCGGGAGCGTGGAGCGGCGCTCACTTCGTGACGGTGGACTGGATCTCGTCGACGACGACGGTCTGGGAGGTGGACATGAGCGCCGGGTCGGGCGCGAGGTTCACGCCCCCGACGTTCGTTGCGATGTCCCAGACCTGCGTCACCGTGATCCGGTACGGCCCGCCGATGGAGGCGTGGCTGAAGCGCACGGTGCACCCGGCGTCGGGGTTGGCGCCCTGGCTGAAGCGCGGGCACGTGGCCCGGCCGTCCCGCACCTGGGCGCCGGGGTCGCTGACCGAGATGTCCACCCGGACCGGCGTCGCCGTGATCGTGGCCGACAGGTTCGTCCCCTCGACGTACGCGGTGACGTCGAGCTGCTGGACGCGCGGCGTGCTCACCCATGTGGGCAGGCCGACGTAGCTGCGGTTCACGCCGTTCCTGGCCGGCGGGTTCAGCCGGAAGCGCGGTTTGGGCAGCGTGAGGTTGGCCCGGGCGATGAGGGCGAGGTCCATCGGGTCGATGATCTTGTCGCCCAGGGCGGCCGGCGGCTGCGCGCCGACGTAGATCCAGAAGGGGTCGGTGCTGACGTAGCAGTTCCAGCCGGCGTCGGTGCCGTCGTCGGTGAGGAACCAGAAGATCTTGCCGGGCTCGCCCTCGTGCTCCCTGATCTTGGCGAGCGTCTCCTTCTGCCAGGCGGACGCGCCGGCCTGGTCCTCGGGGCCCTGGTGGTGCCATGCGAAGTAGACCCGCTGCACCCAGTCGAACATCTCGTCGTAGGTGTACTGCGGCTGGTACCAGCAGTGCGGCGGGTCGTAGTCGACCTGCACACTGGGTTTGCCCCGGTAGCCCGAGCCCTTGATGTGCACGAGCGACTTCACGTACGCGTAGTAGCTGCCGTTCCCGTCGCCGCCTCCCCCGCCGCCGGGGTCGGCGTGCGCCGGAGCCGCGGCGACGAGCGTCGCGAGGACGGCGGCCGCCACCGCGAGGAACCTTCGTATCGTCATCGGCACTCCCTGCCCGCGGGGCTCGTGACGGGGACGGACTGGTAGGCGCGGACCCGCCAGCCGCCCGCCTGCCCCGGGGCCATCATGATCCGGATCTTGTACCGCGATGTGTCGTGCTGCCCGAACGTCCAGCTCACCCGTCCGGTCGTGAGGTTCTTGGTGCCCGCGCGGGTCTCGTCTCCGCAGCCCGCCAGCGTGACTCCGCCGGCGTCCGCCGCGACCACCCGCACGTCGTGCGCGCGGACCACGCCGACCGGCCGGACGCCCTCGGCCCTCCATTCGCCCACCACCCGGGCGAACAGGCCGGTCCCGTAGTCCTCGGTGCCGGGGACGATGTACTGGAGGTAGCGCTCGTCGCGCCCCGCGGTGGTCACGGCGTACCACCACGCCCGCCAGAACTCCCCGAACGTCCGCACGGCCCCCGCCGCCTTCGCCGGCGCGCCCGACGTCGCCACGACGACCCTGAAGTCACGCGGGAACGGGAAGGACGGCCGCCCCGTACGTGCGGGCGCCGGGGTCGCCGGGCCTGGGGTGCTCCCGCCCGTCGCACCGGTCGGGGCGGGCACGGCCGAGACGGTCGCTCCGGCGGGCGGCGGCCGGTAGCCCTGGGACGGCCCGGGGGCGCACCCCGCCGCCAGCACCGTCATGAGCACGGCCACCGGCGCCGCCGTCCCGCGGCCCGGCGGACACCGGCGGACGCCACGGGCGGGAGGCGGGTGGGGGGTCACGGCGGGAGCTCCTATCCGGCGGCCCGGACGGGGGCGGGCAGGAGCTCCTCGATGAGCGCCTCGGTCTCGGGCACCAGCCGGCCCTGGTACGGGGAGGAGGCGGCCCGGCGGCGCAGGGTGGTGACCCAGTTCTGCAGGGTCGCCCCGTCACCGGTCGCATGGGCCGCCCGCAGCAGCTCCCGCCACAGGCCCTCGTCCTCCTCCGACAGGCGCAGCCCGGCCTGCGCGGCCGTCATGGCGCCCCAGGCGTCGCCCGCCTCCAGGCGCAGGCGCGACAGCCGGCGGGCGGCGTCCGACACCCGGGCCGAGGCCTCGTAGACCAGGCCGTCGCCCGCCAGCCACAGGTAGCGGCCGGGCGGCCGGCCGTTCAGGAGCGGGCCGCGCACCAGGTCGAGCGCCCGGGTCAGGTGCTCGGCCTCCCGCGCCGGCTCCGTCTTGGCCAGCCGCATCAGCTCGCGGAACGCCAGCCAGTCGACCCGCACCTCGGGGCCGAGGTGGAGCCGCCCGTCCTCGTCCGCGTACAGGTTGGGCCGCCCGCCGCTGTCGGCGCCCAGCCACTGCCGCGTCCGCTCGACCGCCGCGTCGCGCACCGACGCCTCGACGCCGCGCGGCCACAGCGCCCCGGCCAGCACCCGCGGGTGGACGCCACCTGGGTGGGTGGCCAGGTACGCCACCAGCTCGGCGCACAGCGCCAGCCGCTCCTCCTCCAGCGGCCGGGGCGCGAGCACCTCCACGGACCCGAGCACCCGCACCTCCACGGCCGGGCGGAAACCCGGGTGGAGCTGCGCCGCCGCCGGCCCGGACGGCTCCGGGTCGTCCATGACCACCTCGTCCCGCCCGGCGCTGCGGAACAGCTCGATCACCTGCGCGTACTGCTGCTCCGGAAGGAGCTGGCCGCGCACCTCCAGCCCGAGCGCCCGCACCTCGGCCCGGCCGTCGGGCGACAGCTCCCACGCCCACGACGAGCCGGGGACGTCGTCGCCCGCCACCAGGTAGCCGGACGACAGCCGCGTCCCCGTCCTGGCGAGGTCGGCCAGCCGCGCCGCCTCATCGGGGGCCGGCGGCGTCGCGCTCAGCAGGTAGACGGGCATCCACGCCTCGCCGTACACCCCCCGGCAGCGGCCGGTCAGCACCGAGTCGAGGCCGGACGCCGCCAGCGCCCGGCGCACGTCGTCGGTGCGCGCCTCCAGCTCCGGCAGGGCCTCGGCCAGCGTGGGGAAGACGCTGATCCGGTCGGGCGCGATCAGCGACAGCTCCGCGCCGAACCCGACGAGGACCAGGCGCATGTGGTCCGACCAGCGGTTGGTCGCGAGCTCCACCGCCAGGGCGGCCAGCGCCGCGGCCACCACGTGCGGACGGCCGCGCAGGTTGATCAGGCCGTGCGCCGCCTCCAGGTCCACCAGCACGCGCCCCGCCTCGCTCGTGCCGAGCGACACCAGCCCCGGGTACGGCGCCAGCACGTCGGGCAGGTCGGGCAGCCGGTGCCCGTCGGCCGCCGTGAGCCGCCAGATCCGGCCGCCGTCGACCGCCGCCCAGGGCGCCGGGGCGTCCCGGTCGGCCGGGTGGATCCACAGGTCGAGATGGGTCCGCGCGAGGAACGCCGCGAACACCGTCGGCGGCGTACGGCCCTGCGCCGCGAGCGCCTGGCTGAGGTGGCGCAGCCCGACGTCCAGCAGCCGTGACCCGTGCAGGTCGGCCCCCAGGAGCAGGGCCATCTCGGCCAGGGCCGCGTCGCCCTCGGGATGCGGCAGCCGCCGCCCGAACGCCCGGTTCCACAGCTGCGTCCGCCTGCGGCTGCCGAGAGCCGCCAGCAGCCCCGCCGCGGCGAGCGAGGCCGCCGCCAGGAAGTCCGGCCAGGCGGCCGCGATGTCCGCCACCGGCGACTCCGGCGCCTGCCGGTGTCCGCGCTGCACGTCCCGCACGTGCTCGCGGATGTCCTGCGTCATCTCCGGGTCGGCCGGACGGCCCGCCTGCTCGTCGTGGCCGCCGTCCGGAGTGGTCGCCCGGCCGCCGTCCACCTGGTCGTAGTGGGTGCGCCCGTCCAGCTCGGACGGCTTGCCCGGGTGGTCGTGCAGCGTGGCCGGCCGGTCCTCGTCGATCGGCACGACGTGCACGTTGACCGCGTCGTCCGGCATGTCGAGCACCCAGCCCGGGCGGATCAGGTCCGCCATCTTCAGGCGGCTGCCGTCCGGCTGCTCCCGGTGCTCGTTGAGGTGGTAGATCTCCCGGTAGCGCCGGCCCTCGCCGAGGCACTTCTCCGCGATCTCCCACAGGCTCTCGTGGTGGCGCCCCTCCGGCGGCTGGACGACGTACACCTTCTTCGTCTTCTTGACCGGCGCGAGCACCTCCTTCTCCGGCGCGGGCGCCTTCTCCCGCACGTCCGACACCGTGTGCTGCGGCGCCTGCGGCGCGGCCAGCGTGCTCACGACCGGCGCCACCACCGCCGTCGCCGTGAACAGCAGCAGCGCCGCCGTCACCAGCCGGTGCGCGAGCGCCTGCGGCCCCCGCGCGAACGGCACCCGCGCCGGCACCCCCACCCTGCGGATCCCCGCCCACAGCTCGACCAGCACGCACGCCACCAGCTGCAGCCACGCCAGCCAGACGAGGATCGACAGCATGTCGAGGACCGTGCTGAGCCCCACCTCCTCGGTGAGCATGCTCAGCGAGAACCCGCCGTCCGGGATCGGCGACCCCAGGAACCGCGCCAGCGCGTACGGCACGCCCGCCAGCAACCCCGCGAGCGCCAGGATGGCCAGCACCCCGAACGCGACGTCCGACGCCGTGCGCTGCGCCCTGATGTGCACGGCCTGCCGCGGTGACATGCGGTCAGCCTCCCTGTCCCGTGTCCGGCCCGGCCGTCGCCTCCGCGTCCCGGGTGCCCCCCTGCACGCCGAACACAGCCAGGAAGTACGCCTGCCAGGGCAGCCTGACCCCCACCGTCACGTGCTGGTCGTCCGGCACCCGGCAGCTCAGCAGGACGACGTCCGCGTCCCCGTGCGCCGCCACGATCGCCCGCGCGGCCGCGCAGGCCGTCCCCGCGTCCGAGATCCGCACGACGCCTGTGCTCAGCAGATAGTCCTCGTCGATCGTGTCCGCCCCCGCCCGCGCCGCCTGCTCCGCGATGTCGGCCGCCCGCAGGTAGGCGTTCATCATCGACGACAGATCGACCAGGATCCCCGCCAGGCCCAAGCCCAGGAACGCGAACCCGACCATGAACACCGACAGCGAGCCGCGCTCCCCGCGCGTCCTCCCCCGGGCCCTCATCCGATCCTCCGGAACCGCTCCAGCGGCACGACCGACGTGCTGCTCATGTGCAGGGTCGGCGCGAACCCGAAACCGCTCACCGACCCCAGGTCGACGTCGCAGCCCACCTCGACCCGCACGTTCCCGCCCTGCTCCCAGTCGCTGCCGCCGAGACTCACACTCGGGCCGCCCCGGCAGTCGAGCCCCGCCCGCGCCGCCCGCGCCGCCGCCTGCTGCGCCGAACCGAAGTCCCGCTGCACCGACGCCGCCCGCGCCGCGTCCCGCGCCGCGCCGTCCACCTCGCCCTTCGCCTCCACAATCCGGCCCGCCCCCACGATGAACAGCAGGAACAGCAGGATGACCGGCGCCAGCAGCACCGCCTCCACAGCCATTGAGCCCTGTTCATGGCCGCGTGGTGTTTGACTGCGCTCGCTCCGCTCGCGCGGGCTCGGGGCGCCCTGTTCATGACCGCGCCTCCGGCGCGGCGGGCTCGGGGCGCCCTGTTCATGGCCGCGCCTCCGGCGCGGCGGGCTCGGGGCGCCCTGTTCATGACCGCGCCTCCGGCACGGCGGGCTCGGGGCGCCCTTCTTGACCGCGTCTTCCCTCGTCGCGCTCTGGTCGCTGCGCTCCCGCGCGCTCCTCAGTCCAGACACGGCCGCGCCCCTCGCACAGGGGTCGGGCGCCGTAGGGACCGAGGTAGCGGCTGCGGCCTTCGGGTGGGGGGCGGTCACTGGCAGTCTCCGGTGCCGTCGTCGGGACGGAAGCACTCGATGGGGCCGCCGGAGCGGGCGTTGATCGTGAAGGTCATGCCGGGCAGCAGCGGGACGGCCGCGGCGACGTCGCCGGTAACGGTGACGCCCCGCTGGTCGCCCTCCTGCCAGGCGCGCACGGTCGGGTTCTCCAGCACCTTCTTCCCGATCAGCGCGACCCGCGCCCGCGCCTGCGCCTCGGCCGCCCGCTGCCAGTCGCCGGCGTTCGCGCCCACGCCGGCCGCCCGGGCCACCCGCGCGCCCGCCCGCGCCGCGCCGTCGGCGATCTGGCGCGCGTGGAACACCAGCGCGAGCTGCACGATCAGCAGCATGACGACGAGCACGACCGGCATGATGATGGCGAGCTCCACCGTGGACGCGCCCCTGTCAGGGGCCGCCCCGCGCCGGCTCGCCGTCACCCTCACCGATCGCTCCCGTCAGTTCTTCCCGGTGCCGCCACCGCCGCCGAAGTTGCTGGAGATCTCGGCCGACTTGCTGCTGACGAGGTTCTGGATGAGCGTCGCCAGCGTGAGCGCCACCCCGGCGATGATGGCGGTGATGATGACCCACTCGACGGCGGAGGCGCCCCGGGACGGCGCCGTGCGGGCGCGCCCCACCCGGTCGGCCAGCAGCGCGCGGAGGTAGACGACGGCGGGATATTCGAACGGATTCATCGGCGTGATCCCCTTTTCATGAACCCAGCATTTTCATGGCGGCGGGAAAGCTCAGGAACACCAGGAAGCCGGCGCACAGCAGCAACTGCGCGACGAGCATCGACTGCGAACGCTCGCCTGCCTGGCCCTCGACCTCGGCGAGCTCCCGGCGGCGCATCGTCTCCGCCCGGGCCGCCAGCGACTGCCGCACCTTGGCGCCGTCCTCGGCGACCAGGCCGAGGGCCGACGACAGATCGCGCAGCTCGTCGAGGTTGACCTCCTCGCCGAGCTGGCCGAGGGCCTGCCACGGCGTGATGCCGACGATGCGGGCGTTCGCCAGGGCGTCCCTGATCCGCACCATCGCCCAGCCCTCGCCGAGCGAGGACGCCATCATGAGCGCCTCGGGGACGCCGCGCCCGCCCGCGAGGTTCATCGCGACGAGGTCGAGGAACGCCCCGACCGCGTGGCGGAAGTCCCGCCGCCTCGCGGCCGCGTCGCGCTTCACCTGCAGGTCCGGGAGCATGAAGAACACCCCCGCGACCAGCAGCGCCGACCACAGCGGCACGGTGAGGCTGACGCTCCACCCCATCAGCGACATCCACGCGGCGAGGATGGGCGCGGCGAGCAGGCCGCAGGCGCCCAGCAGGCACTTGGTCGCGAGGAAACCCTCGAACGACCGCGCCAGCAGCGCGAGGTCGGCCCGGGTCGACCGCAGCTCCCAGCCGCGGGCGGCGTAGAACCGCTGGGCCGACTCGCCGACCCGCTGCCGCAGCGGGCTCACGTGCTCGTCCGTCGTCACCAGGCTCACCCGGGACACGCCGTTCCCCTGCCGTACGGCGTCCATCGCCGACAGCCGGGCGGCGATGCCGGGACGGGCCGGGAACAGCGCGCGGACCAGCGCGAACAGGCCGAGGCCCATCAGCGCGCCCGCGAACAGGGCCGTCGAGACGCTCGTCATCGCGCGGGGACCTCCTGCTGGGCGTGGGCGCCGAACGAGTCAGGCACCGCCGCGGCCGGCACGGCGGTCCGGGCGAGCAGCCGCTCGGGCTTGTCGAACCGGGCCAGGCGGCGCATCCAGGCGAAGCCGGCGCCGAACAGCACCGCCACGACCAGCAGCACGAGCTGGCCGAGCAGGCCCTGGTACTCGGCGACGTACGACGGGTTGAAGACGATCAGGATGGCGGCGAACCCGAGCGAGGCGCCCACGACGATCTGGACGCTGCGCCGGGTGGACCTGCGCTCGGCCTCGACCTTGCGGCGCACGTCGAGCTCCTCCCGGGCGGAGCCGGCGAGCGCGCCGAGCACCTCCCGCAGGCCCGGGCCGCGCAGCTTCGCGTTGAGGATGAGCGCCGCGATCACCAGGTCGGCCGAGGGGTCGGCGATGTCGTCGGCGAAGCGCTGCAGCGCGTCCGGCATCGCCATGCGCGTGTGCAGCCGGTCGACCAGCGCCCGAAGGTGGGGCTGGAGGACCGGCGCGGCCGCCCGTACGGACGCGGGGATGGCCTGCTCCAGGCCCGCCGCCCCGGCGATGGTGTCGCGCAGGGACTCGGTCCAGGCGGCGAGAGCCTCCAGGTTGTGCATAGCCCGGCGCTCCTCCGCGGCGCCGCCGGCCAGGCCGTGCCATCCGACCACCAGCAGTCCGGAGCCGATCGCGATGACCGGCCAGCGGGTCACGGCCAGCACGACGGCCGCCACCACCGCGGCCAGGCCGAGCCGGGCCGACAGCCGCCGCAGCCGCTGCCTGCGCTCCTCCGTGCGGCCCGGGGCGGCGGGCCGCGGCTCGACGCCGCGGGCGAACGCGCCGAGCAGGAACAGCCCTCCCCCGGCGGCCGCGCCGCCGACCAGGGCCAGCCCCACCAACGCGACGCCGTTCATGCCCACGCTCCGTAGCTCGGGTCGTAGCCGTAGTGGGCCAGCTCCGCCGCGCACGAGACGGGCGCGTGGGGGACGGCGGCGCCGTCCGGCCCGGGGGCGAACACCTCGGACGACAGCACACGGCCGTCGACGCCGGTCACCTCCCGGATGCTGGCGACGTACCGGCGCAGCCGCCCGCCCCTGCCGTAGTCGTTGCGTTTCTCGATGAACACGACGAAGTCGATGGCCCCGGCGATCAGCATGTGCGTCGCCTCGATCGGCAGCCGCTCCTCCGCCTGCAGCGCATACGTCGCGATCCGG
>NZ_KI866524.1:787471-848964 GCF_000511135.2 Microbispora sp. ATCC PTA-5024
GATCTCCCGGCTGAGGGTCCCGTTGCCCACCAGATCGCTCAGGAAGACCTTGCCGAGGCGGGCGCGGCGGATCGACAGCGCCGGGCGCACCGTGACGTCCATGACCGCCGACAGCCGGGAGCCGTCCGGCAGGCGCAGGTCCAGCTGCGGGTTGGCCGTGTCGAACGGCCGCGACGACAACCCCGAGTACGCCGCGAGGATCTGGATGAGCTCGATCAGCTCCTCGTCCGACTCGGCCACCGGATCGGCCAGCACCTCTCGCCCGTCGGCGTAGCTGACGAAGACCCGGTCGTAGCCGTTGACGTCGATGTTCTCGATCTCGGTGTCGTCCAGGAGGGGCTGGAGGCGGCCGACGCCGAACAGGGCGGCGTGGATGCCGCCGGCCAGGGCCTCCTCCTCCTCGGCCGTCGGCGGGGTGCGCCCGACGCCGATCTCGCCCCGGGCGTGCTCCTCCAGCACCTGGGCGATCAGCGCGCGGGCGAACTGCCGCTCGTCCTCCCCCGTCATCGGGGGCAGCCCGCTCGCCTGGTCCAGCCGCCGCTGATGGGCGAGCCGGTCGCCGACCTCCTGCCGGAACCGCTTCACCAGCCCGTGGTCGATCTTCACGCGCCCGTCCCGGCTCATCGGACGGCCTCCGGGGCGGGGGCGGGCCGGGGGACGCGCGACAGCAGCGTGGCCGCGACCTCGCGGGCCGAGCGGATCAGCAGCGTGCGGTCGAGCCGCCCGCCCCATTCGCCGCGCAGCAGGTCGGCGCCCTTGACGTCGTACGCGAGCCCGCCGAGCACCACGTCCGGCAGCCCCGCGCCCTGCATGACCCGCCGCACCTCGGCGAGCGACCTGCCGTACTCGCGCTGCTCGGCGATCACCACGATCCCGATCTCCGGGGGCCTGCGGCTGCGCTCGCCCAGCGCGCGGCCGAGCGTGACCACCCGCTCCCGAAGGTGGGCGACCTGCTCCAGGGTCGGCCGGGCGAACAGCACGACGACGTCCGCCTGGGCCAGCAGGTCGACGATCTCGGGGTTGGAGCCCATGCGGCCGCAGTCGGCCAGCACGTCGGCCGGCATGCCCTTGAGCGCCTGCCCGAGCGGCTCCCACAGCCAGGTCAGGCCGGCCGCCTGCTCCGCGCCGTTGATGCCGACGAGCACCTCCAGCCCGCCGACGAGCTCCTGGGTGTGCTCCCTGATCTGCTCGGGCCGCAGGCCGCGGCGGGCGGTCGCGCCCAGGCTGAGCAGGCCGCGCGCCGGGTTGAGCGGCGCCCCGCCCTCCCCCGGCAGGCGGTACGCGAGGTCGCCGCCCGCCGTGTCGCACTCGGCCACCATCACGGCGCGCGGCCACACGGCGCCCAGCGCGACGGCCGCGGTGGTGACGCCGGGCGCCCCCTTGTCGGCGGCCAGCGCGATCAGCGCCATGTCAGCCCTGCCCGTCCACGAGGCCGCCGGGGGTGGCGCTCGCCTTCGAAGTGGGCTTGGCGGTGGTCGCCCGCGACGTGGGCTGCGTGGGCTGGCCGGTCGGCTGGTTCACCACCGGGGGCGGTGTAGGCGGGGCCGTCTCCTTGCGCCGCTTGGCGGTCGCCGTCGGCTGGGCGCCCGGGCTCGCCGACGCCTCCGGCGACGGCGACACGTCCGCCTGCGTGGACGGCCCGGCCCCCGGCAGGTAGGCCAGCGCGATCCGGCCCGACGAGGCCCAGGCCGCGATGATGGGCGACGCGGTGTCGCTGACCACGACGGAGACGCTCACGTTGCCGCCGCCCGTCGTGGGGTCGGCCCCGCTGACGGAGTTCACCAGCGCGCTGTGCGCCAGCACCTTGGGCTGGCCCTCGCCGTTCTCTCCGGGCACATAGATGACCTGCACCCGCTGGCCCGCCTCCAGGCCGGGCGGGACCTGGCCCGACTTGAGCGACAGGCCGACGACGGCCCGGCCGGGCACCAGCTCCGCCGAGCTGCTGCTGATCATGTTCTGGTTCAGCAGCGTTCCCGGCACCAGGTCGACGGCCGCGTAGTAGCGGGTCATCTCCTGCGCCGCCGACCAGTAGACGAAGCCCGGCCCGTCCTGGGCGATCTGGACTTCCTTGAGCGCGGACAGCGGGATGGGCTGGCCGGCGCCCACGCGCTCCTTGATCTCGATGGCCGAGACGCGGTCGCCGCTGCGCAGGACCAGCGTCACGGTCAGCAGCGCGCCGCCGACGATGAGCAGCACGGCGAGCGCCGCGAGCGCCGGCTTGCGCTCCCTCGGGGAGACGGGGAGCCGCCGTGCCGGACCGGCCGGCTTCTGCGGCGTCTGATCGGCCAGCCGCTGCGCCTCCGGGCTGCGAAAAGGCGGTTGATCGGTGACCCTCATCAGCGGGACTCCAGAGTGGGGGACGCTGGTGACAAATCACGACAATAGCGAGACTGGACAACGCCGGTCACATCAAACTCCAGAGCAACACGGGTTTCGCGCCGTCTTCGCACGTCGAACGCCATATGACTCGATAATTGAAATTTCACCCTTTATAGGCCGCCATCCTGACAAATCAGACAAACTGCGCAACTTGCTGTCTAAGCGATAGTGAAGGTGGCTATGCTGCGCCTGTGGCGGAAGTGACGAATCCCCTGCACACCCACCTGACCCAGCTTCTGACCCGAGTTCAGCGAATTCAGGATGAACTCAAGGCGAAGATGGACAATCCCACCCAGAACATGGCCGGTGGCAAGGTGTGGACGAGCACCGCGGCCACGGAATGGGGTGGCCGGCTGACCGGGCAGTGCGGCGCGTACAACAGCGCCGTGAACAGCCTCGACGACGAGCTGGTGGCGATGCTCGCCCGTACGCCGCAGAAGTGCTCGCCCGAGGAGGCCAAGCTCTGGCACATGGAGCTGGGCCGGTGAGCCCGCATGGGTGAGTTCGTCGGCCTCAACCCCGATGGCGCCCGCCGTCTGTGCGCCACGATGGGCGACGTGCTGGGCCGGGTGCCCGGGCTGAAGAAGGCCCTCGCCGAGGGCATCGGCGAGGCAGGGACCGACTACCCGTCCACGGCCCGGGGCGCCGAGGTGCTCGACAGGTCCGGCTCGTTCCTGACCGACTCCCGGCGCGACCTCACCTGGCGGATCCAGACCATCACCTCGGTGCCGGGCAACACCCGGGTGGGTGAGGACTTCCGGACCGCCACCTTCGTCTTCGAGGGTCCCGACCAGGCCCGGGACGCCGGCGCGGAGGCGGGCCGGCGGCTCAAGGAGGCGTACGAGGCCTACCAGAAGGACGGCACCCGGCAGAACTGGGAGACGGTCATGGCGGCCCTGGAGGCGGCCACCGCGACGGGCGACCCGGAGTACGCCGCCGGGTTCCTCAACGGGGCGACCCCGGCGGCCGTCCGGGGCGTCTTCTTCGCCTGGATCGACGGCAACACCGACCCCCAGTCCCTCGGGCTGAAGCCGGACGACCTCGAGCGCTTCAAGACGGAGATGGGGCCGCTGATCCAGGCGTTCGCCTCGGCGGACGCGGCCGGCCTCGCCACGGCGACGCACAAGTTCCTCGTCGAGCACGGCTCCCCCGACCTGATCTCGGCGCTGCTCGCCGCCGCGCCGCAGTCGACGTCGTTCGTCGTGGACGCGGGGCAGTACCTGCTGTGGGCCGCCACGACCACCGGGGGGCGCCCCGGCGGCAACTGGCGGCTGCGCTGGTTCCTGCAGGGCGTCGCGGAGAACCCGGACGCCCTCCAGCAACTGCTGGCGAAGGACCCGCAGAACGCCGAGCTGCTCCTGCGCCCCGACGTCAGCGGCGACCACGTGACGCCGGAGGTGCACGCGCTGCTCGTGAAGGCGCTGGAGAACGCGCTCGCCCCCGGCGCGGGGCCCGACGCGCGCCGCCGCGCCGCGTTCTACAACGTCACCAAGGTGTACGCCGACCGGGCGGGCTGGGGGATGCTCGGCGACGACCCGGAGCTCAAGGCCGTCTTCGTGACCGCCCTGCAGCGGGAGCTCGACGATCCGGCGACGGGGA
Source organism: Microbispora sp. ATCC PTA-5024 (assembly GCF_000511135.2). Taxonomy (NCBI): domain Bacteria; kingdom Bacillati; phylum Actinomycetota; class Actinomycetes; order Streptosporangiales; family Streptosporangiaceae; genus Microbispora; species Microbispora sp. ATCC PTA-5024. The sequence goes on from NZ_KI866524.1 coordinate 791,450, forward strand.
AGACCTCCTTCCAGGAGGTGGCGAAGATCTTCTCCCACAGCGGGAAGCCGCCCTCCATCCTCAAGGACGAGCAGGTCAACCACATCTTCACCGACCACCTCAAGGCGTACCTGCCGGAGATCTCGCGGCTGCAGGCGTGGCGGCACGACCCGAAGCTGTCCGGCATGGACCCGGGTGCGGGCTGGGACGCCGCGCTGAGCGAGGACGACCTGGCGAACCTGTTCGCCGGGGTGTTCCAGCGCCGGGAGAGCGTCGACGCCGTGATGGACGCCTTCCGCGGATACCTGTCCACCGTGGACGTCGGCGGCGGGAACCTCGACGACCCGAAGGACCGGGAGAAGTTCACGCTGGCCATGGCGCAGGCCTCCGGGTTGGGCGGTCTCATGGTCAGCGCCGTGCACGAGCTCGACATGAACGCCGAGGCGCAGCGCAGGCTGACGGTCGAGATGATGATCCTCCCGATCGACCTGACCATCGGCAGGCTGGGCAAGCTCGTGCCGGGCGAGGTCACCAGCACGATGTGGAAGAACCTCCTCGAGGACGCGCTGAAGTGGCCGGTCACCGGACGGCTGGCCAAGGACCTCGACAGCGACGACGGCTTCTTCGCCAGCCTGCCGCTCGTCGGCGGCCTGTTCAGGCACGGCAACGAGAACGGCGAGGCGAGCGACCTCGCGAAGGCGCTCGCGGACGAGCAGCTCGCCCGGTACAAGCAGCGCCTCGCCGACGCGGGGAAGCCGCCGCTCAGCGCCGCCGACGAGGTCCTGCTGCTCAACGCCATCCAGGGCTTCTACTTCGAGCCCGTGCTGGACGCGCTGAAGAAGAGAGGCGGGTGACCCGTGGCCCTCCCCCACGACGACCAGGGCCCGAGCCGGGCCGCGCTGCTGCGGCAGGCCGAGGACAAGGAGCGGCTCGCGACGCGCTTCGACGGCTGGGCCAAGGACCTCGACGGGCTGCTCGCGCCGGTGACCGTGACGTCCGGGGGCAGGGACGTGTGGACCGGCCCGGCCGCCGACCGGTTCAGCGGCGGGATGCGGGAGCGCCGGGCCGAGACGGCCGCGCTCGCCGGAGACTGCCGGACGGCCGCCGCGAACCTGCGCGGCTCGGCCGCCAGGCTCAGGGAGGACGCGAAGAAGGCCCCGGCATGACCGGGTCCGTACATGGCCGGATGGCTATGCTTCTCCGCACACGGCACGGGGAGTCGGGGGTTTCGTCAAGGCCGGAACGCGAGCGACTGGGGGTGCGCAGCGGTGGCACCGCGTGACGACGACGGCCAGCAGTTCGCCGGGATCGACCCGGCGCTGATGCGCGCGATGATCAAGGACCTGGAGAGCGCGAAGAACCTGATCGACAGCCGCATACCCGGGCTGAAGTCCGAGTTCGAGCGGGTGGGCCTGTCGACCAAGCCGGTGACGACGCTGACCGGGGTGGCCTCGTGGGTGGGCGGCGAGCTGCCGATGCTGAACCGCCGCCAGGCGATGGCCGAGCAACTGCTCAAGGAGAACAGCCAGTACGGCTTCACCTCGCCCATGGTGCAGACCGAGTGGGGCGGCCTGTTCTCCAGCACGGCCGAGGCCCAGGCCAAGGCGAAGGAGCTGGCCGGGAAGTACGAGAAGCCCGGCGGATTCCCGGACGACGTCTGGGACCAGATCATCAAATATCAGAACGACCCCGACTTCGCGGAGGCGTTCCTCAAGGCCCTCGGGCCGGAGGAGGCCGCCTGGATCGCCGGCCGCCTGCGCACCTGGGACGAGCCGAAGCACGAGGAGCGCCTCGAGGCGTTCGCCACCCTCATGGGCGTGGCGAGCCACCGGGGCGTCATCGACGCCGCCTGGATCGACAAGTTCGGGACCGACGGGCAGGGGCCCGACCTCTACACGCTCGCCGCGGTGATCCAGCACGGCGTCTGGGACACCAAGACGCTCGTCGCGATCGGCGACCGGGCGCTGAAGCTCGGCCAGCTCGGCGGGGGGAACTACCTGACCGCCCAGATCCTCGACGGGATCTCCCGCAACCCCCTCGCGGCCCACCAGCTCTACAGCGACAACTTCGACCTGATCAACTCGATGGCGTACGGGATGCTCCCCGGCTGGGTCAACACGAAGGACCCCAAGCTCGGCGACCCGCTGGGCCGGTTCATGAAGGCGGCCACGGTCGACGCGGCCGAGGTGTTCGAGCGCGGCCGCCCGCCGGGCGACCAGACGTGGGTCAACCCCGCCGACCAGCTCGCCATGCGGCTGTTCCAGACCGTGGGCACCCATCCCGACGAACGCTTCGCCTTCCCCGGCGTCGAGAACGCCTTCGTCGACATCGTCCAGACGTTCTTCAAGGGCACCTACACGGAGAACCTGCTGCCCGAGGGCGGCCTCGGCTGGTACGACGCGGTCCAGCTCTGCGCCGACCTCGCCGGGATCTTCGACCCGACGCCCATCTCGGACGGCGTGTCCGGCCTGATGTCGCTCGGCCAGGGCGACTGGAAGGGCGCGCTGCTGTCGATGGCGGCGATGATCCCCTACTTCGGGGACGCCGCGGCCAAACCCGTCAAGACGTTCCTGAAGCTGATCAAGGCGTTCCCCGCGCTGAAGGTCTTCTTCAAGGTTCCCGAGGACGCCATCGGCGACCTCGGCAAACTGGAGCAGTACGTCGAGGCGATCACGAAGGGCTTCGATGAGCTGAAGAACACGCTCAAGGTCGTCCTGAAGCACAGCCCGACGCGGCTCCTCGACGCCCTCGGCGTGGTCAACCGGCTGCACACCGACGCCGAGAAGATCTACGCGCGCTACCCGCGGTGGGCCGAGAAGGCCGAGAAGCTCAACCTCCCGACCGACGGTCCGGTGCCGTTCGTCCCGCCCAAGAACTGGGACGTCAGGAACCCGCAGAAGGACGTGCTCAACGGCCGCGAGGGCTTCGTCGACGCCTACGGGAACGTCTGGCACAAGGGTCCCGGCAGGGGCGGCCAGCCGTACGAGTGGGACGTGCAGGTCAGGGGCCAGGGCGGCATCTCCGTCCTGACCGGGGACGGCAGCCACCTGAACGTCGAGTGGGGAACGGGAAGGGTCACACACGGATGAGCAGGCGAGCCGGCGTCACGGTCGTGGCCAGGACGGACGGCCCGGCCGGGACGGCCGCGGCGTTCGACCGGGTCCTGGAGGCGCTCGGCGTCTCCCCCGCCGACCGGGGAGAGCCCGAGCCGTACGAGTGGAAGATGCCGGGCTGCTGGCTCAACGCCGCGGTGCTCGGCGAGTTCCCCGGCGACGACGCCCGCGCCGTGGTCGCCGCGCTGGCCGGCCGGCTGCCCTTCACCGGCTGGCACCACAGCGGCGACGAGGACGCCGCCGACGCCGTGTGGGACTCCCGCACGCACGAGGCGGCGCACGCCCACGAGGACGCCGCCGGCTCCGCCACCTCTGAGGCGGCCCGCGCCGCCGGGGAGGCCGGCGCGCGCGGCGCGGATCGGGCCGGCGAGGCGGAGGCCGTCGATCCGCTCGACGACGTGGTGTGGGTCCTCATCGAGGCCGGGCCCGCGCCCGGCCCGTCGGCCGAGCCCGCGGCCACCGAGGCACTGATCCCGCTCGTGCCCGACGACCTGTCGCCGTCCGCGGCGGCCGAGCTCGCCGACCTGCTGAACGAGGACGAGCCGCCCGTACGCCGGACCCCCTGACGCGCCTGCCCCGCCCCCCACCCCCGAGGAAGACGACGTGCGCATCTCCCTGACCGCGCTGACGGGCGACGGCCCGGCCGACGTGATCGCCAGCGGCGACGACGGAACGACGGTGGGCGCGCTGGCCGAGGCCCTCGCGAGGACGCTGTCCATACCCGGGCAGCGGCTGGCCGAGGTCGTGCCGCACCCCCGGTGGGGCGACGAGCGGATCCCCGCGCGGACCGACCTGTGGGCCAACGGGCGGCGGCTCGACCCGTCCGCGCCGGTCGGCAATGCCCTGCGCGACGGCGACCTGGTGACGCTGGAGGCCGCCGCGGCGGCCGCGACCTGGCGCAGCGAGCCGACGGGCATCGTGGAGCTCCGCGTGTCGGGGGGTCCGGCCGCCGGGTCGGTCCACCGGCTCGGGTTCGGCACGGCGACCCTCGGCCGGTCCGGGACGGCGGCCGTGGAGGACCCGCTGCTGCCGCCGGTCGCGGCGCACGTCCACGTGTCGGCCCACGAGACCGTCGTCGAGCCGGTCGCCGGGGCCGCGGTCACGCTCGACGGACGCCCGCTGACCGAGGCGCGTCCGTGGCCGGACGGCGGAGTGCTGGTGGCCGGGGCGTCGGTGCTCACGCTGCGGGTGCCGGAGAGCCCGGACGCCCATCTGACGCCCATGCCCGACGGCGGGCTGGCCTACAACCGGCCGCCCCGGCTGGTGGGCCCGGCCCGCACGCGGACGGTCGAGGTGCCGGCCGAGCCCGCGCGCCCCGACCACCACCGGCTTCAGCTGCTGTCCACCATGATCTTCGCGGTGGGCGGCGTCGTCATGGCCATCGTGTTCAAGCAGGCGCTCTTCCTCCTGATGGCCCTGCTCACGCCGCTGTCGATGGTCGGGCAGTGGTACAGCGACCGCCGGTACGGCAAGAAACGGCACCGGCAGGCGCTCAAGGAGTACCGGGAGCGCAAGGCGGCGTTCTCCGCCGAGCTCGACCGGCTGACCCGGGTCGACCAGGACGAGCGGCGGGCCGAGTTCCCCGACCCGGCCGACGTGCTGCTCACCGCGACCGGCCCGCGCCGCCGGCTGTGGGAGCGCCGCATCCACGACGCCGACACCCTCCACCTGCGGATCGGCCTGGCAGACCAGCCCGCCAACATCGAACTGGTCCCCGAACGCGGCCTCGGCGGCTCGCCGGGCGAGCTGCCCGCGATCCCCGTCTCCCACGCCGTGCCCGTGACCGTGCCGCTGCCCCGCCTCGGCGTGATGGGCGTGACCGGCGCGCGCCCCGCCTCCCGGGCGCTGGCCCGCTGGCTGGTGGCGCAGGCGGCGGCCCTGCACAGCCCGCGAGACCTCGCGATCGTCGTGCTGTCGGCCGACCCGGAGGCCGCGAGCAGCTGGAGCTGGGTCCGCTGGCTCCCGCACTGCGCGCCGCACGACGGCGAGGACTGCGTCGCCCTCGTCGGCGCCGACCCCGAGTCGGCCGCCCGCCGGGTGACCGAGCTGGTCAACAGGATCAACGAGCGCCGGGCCGTCCGCCGCGACTCCTCCTTCGGCGACGCGCCGCAGGGGTACGCGAGCGACCTGCCGTACAACGTCCTGGTCGTCCTCGACGGCGCGCGGGTGCTGCGCGGCCTGGCCGGCATGCCGCAGGTGCTCCAGCTCGGCCCGACCGCCGGGGTGTACGCGATCTGCGTGGACGACGACCAGCGCCTGCTCCCCGAGGAGTGCGCGGCGGTCGCGGTCTGCGACTACGAGCGGCCCTGGGTGGTGCGGCTCCGGGGCGCCGGGCTCGACCCTCTCGGCGACGTCATCGGCGACCAGGTGACGCTCGGCTGGTGCGACAGGACGGCCCGCGCGATGGCCGCCGTCAGAGACGTGAGCAGGGAGGACGCCGACTCCGCCATCCCCTCGTCGGCCCGGCTGCTCGACCTGCTCGGCATGCCGGACCCCCGGCCCGACCAGATCCGGGCGTTCTGGCGGCGGGGGCGCACGACCCGCGTGCCCATCGGGATCGGCGCCGACGGGCCGTACCTCGTCGACCTGCGGCTCGACGGCCCGCACGGGCTCGTGGCGGGCACCACCGGCGCGGGCAAGTCCGAGCTGCTCCAGACGCTGATCGCCTCGCTCGCGGTGGCCAACCGGCCGGACGAGATGACGTTCGTGCTGATCGACTACAAGGGCGGCAGCGCGTTCAAGGACTGCGCGAAGCTGCCCCACACGGTCGGCATGGTCAGCGACCTGGACGGCCACCTCACCGAGCGGGCGCTGGAGTCCCTGGCGGCCGAGCTGAAGCGGCGCGAGCACCTGCTGCTGCGCGCCGACGCCAAGGACGTCGAGGACTACAACGACCTGCGTGACAGCGGTCTCGACCTGGAGCCGATGCCGCGGCTCGTGCTGGTGATCGACGAGTTCGCGGCGATGGTCCAGGAGCTTCCCGACTTCGTCGTGGGCCTGGTGGACATCGCGCGGCGCGGCCGGTCCCTCGGCGTGCACCTCATCCTCGCCACCCAGCGTCCGGCCGGCGTGGTCACCCCCGACATCGCGGCCAACACCAACCTGCGCATCGCGCTCCGGGTGACCAGCGGCGGCGAGTCGAGCGACGTGATCAACTCCCCCGGCGCCGCGTCGATCTCCAAGTCGACGCCCGGCCGCTGCTACGTCAGGTCGGGGGCGTCGTCGCTGCACGCCGTCCAGTCGGCGCGCATCGGGGGCAGGCGGCCCGGCACCGGTCCCGCCCGCGCCGAGCCCGTCGAGGTCGTGCCGCTGGCCTGGCCGCGGCTCGGCCTCCCCCTGCCGGCTCGCGGCGACGAGGACGGCGAGGAGTCCACGATGGTCACCGACCTCGCCGTTCTCGTGGAGGCCGTCGCCGACGCCGCGCGGGCCGAGGGCGTGGCGCAGCAGCGCAGCCCGTGGCTGCCGCCGCTGCCGGACGCGCTGACGCTCGACCAGCTGGAGCCCGAGGACTGGACCCGGCTGCCGTTCGGCCTGGCCGACATCCCCTCGCTCCAGCGGCGGGCCGCCGAGTGCTACGACCTGGCCGCCGGAGGCCATCTCGTGGTCAGCGGCGCGAGCCGCACCGGCCGGTCCACCGTGCTGCGTGCCGTGGCGGGCGCCGTCGGCCGCCACACCGACCCGCGCGACGTGCACCTGTACGCCGTCGACTGCGGCAACAACGCGCTGCTCCCGCTCGTCGGGCTGCCGCACACGGGCGCGGTCGTCGGCCGCGACTCGCCCGACCGGCTGGCCCGCCTCACCGACCGCCTGCTGGAGGAGATCGCCCGCAGGCAGCAGCTGCTCGCCGCCCAGGGCTTCGCGGACGTCTCCGAGCAGCGGGCGGCCGCAGGCGATCCCCTGCCGTACGTGCTGGTGCTGTTCGACCGGTGGGAGGGCTTCATGGCCGCCTTCGAGTCGTACGACAACGGCACGCTGATCGACAAGTGGCTGCAGATCCTCCAGGAGGGCGCGGGCGCCGGGGTCAAGGTCGTCATGACCGGCGACCGGTCGACGCTGGTCGGCCGGATCTCCACCCAGTTCGACGACCGGCTCGTGCTCAAGCTCACCGACCCCATCGACTACTCCTACGTGGGGATCAAGGCCAAGGACGTGCCGGAGCACTTCCCGCCGGGGCGCGGCTTCCGCGCGTCCACCGGGATCCGCGAGGTGCAGGTCGCCCTGCTCGCCGCCGACCCGGCCGGCACCGCCCAGGTCGCCGCCCTGCACGAGATCGCCCGTACGGCACGGGCCCGCGCGGGCGACCTCCCGCGCGCCGCGCGGCCGTTCCGGGTGGACGCGCTGCCGCCGGTGGTCGGCCTGGCCGAGACCCTGGCCCTGGTGGAGGACCCGCTGCCCGCCGACGCCGTGGTGTTCGGGGTGGGCGGCGACACGCTCGGCGTCCGGTACTTCCGGGCCGAGGAGCACGGGCCGGGCATCGTGGTGGCCGGGCCGCCGAAGACCGGGCGCAGCACGGCCCTGTGCACGATGCTGGCCTCGCTGCTCGACCGGTCGTACGAGGCCGTGCTCATCACGCCCCGGCGCAGCCCGCTGCGGGACTTCGCCGGACGGCCGGGGGTGCGCGGCTCGTTCACCGCGGACTCCCCGGTCGACGAGGTCAAGGAGGCCGCGAGAGCCGGCGGCCGGCACGTGCTGATGATCGACGACCTGGAGCTGCTCGGCGGCGACAGCGAGCTGGCGGAGTGGATCACCGACTACGTCGGCGAGCTGCGCGACACGGGGTCGCTGGTCATCGGCGCGGGCAGCGCCGACGACCTCGACTCGATGTACCGGGGGCCGGTCGTGGCGATGAAGAAGTCACGCAACGGCCTGCTGCTGCGGCCCAGCTCTCCCGGCCAGGGCGACCTGCTGGGCGTGCGGCTGCCGCGCAGCCTGGCGAGCGGGACGGGCCCGGCCGGGCGCGGCCTGCTCGTGATCGGCGGCGCCTGGGAACAGGTCCAGGTCGCCCGCCCCGAAGGCTGACCCTCGAGAACGCGCCGGGGCCCGGACGCGGGCTGTCCCCGGCGTGGGCGATGCGGGGCGCTCGGGGGGCGGGGACGCCGGCGGGGAATCAGAAGGGGGCCGCGGCCGCACCGGCCGGGCCCCCTCGTCGTGCCACGGATCAGGAACCGGTCGCGGCGGCGATCGCCTCGCGGTTCTTCTTGATCCCGTCCTGAGCCTCGATGAGCGTCTGCTGGACGTTCTCGAAGGTCTTCTTGTAGCCCTCCCACGCGTCGAGGAACTTCTGAGCGTTGGGGCCGGACCAGGAGGCCGGGATCTTCTTGGCCTCGGCGTCCAGAGCCTTCTGGACCGAGATCACCGCGTCGGACTGCGTGCGAAAGGTCTGGGCCATCTTGTCCATGTCGGGCAGGATTCCGCCGACCTTGTCACCCATCCTATTCCCCTTTCGTCCCTCTTGTCTCAGGGTCAACCATGCTCACAATATCGACGTAGATCCTTATGCGCGGCTTTTCCGGAAATCTCCGAAGTTGCCCAATGCCGGGGGTGGTCATCTCCTGGGAGTCGATCCCGCTTACACTCCAGGAAGGCTCGCGAGCGCCAGGGAAAGGCCAGAGGAAGGAACCACGCCGGTGCAGAAGGTCCTGATCGCCAACCGCGGCGAGATCGCCGTACGGATCGCGCGCGCCTGCACGGACGCGGGGCTGACCAGCGTCGCGGTGTACGCGGACCAGGATCTGGACGCCCTGCACGTGCGGGTGGCCGACGAGGCGCACGCCCTCGGCGGCCAGAGCCCGGCCGACACCTACCTCAACGTCGAGAAGCTGATCGCGATCGCCCGCGAGACCGGGGCGGACGCGGTCCACCCGGGGTACGGCTTCCTGGCCGAGAACGCCGACTTCGCCCAGGCCGTCGAGGACGCCGGGCTGACCTGGATCGGCCCGCCCCCGTCGGCCATCACCGCGCTCGGCGACAAGGTCCAGGCGCGGCACATCGCCCAGCGTGTGGGCGCCCCGCTGGTGGCCGGCACGCCAGACCCGGTCTCCGGGGTGGACGAGGTCGTCGCCTTCGCCGACGAGCACGGCCTGCCGATCGCGATCAAGGCGGCGTTCGGCGGCGGCGGCCGCGGCCTCAAGGTCGCCCGCACCCGCGAGGAGATCCCCGACCTCTACGAGTCGGCGGTGCGCGAGGCGGTGACCGCCTTCGGGCGCGGCGAGTGCTTCGTCGAGCGGTACCTCGACCGTCCCCGCCACGTCGAGACCCAGTGCCTGGCCGACCGGCACGGCAACGTCGTCGTGGTCAGCACCCGCGACTGCTCCCTCCAGCGGCGGCACCAGAAGCTCGTCGAGGAGGCCCCCGCGCCGTTCCTCACCGAGGAGCAGCGCGACCTGCTCTACTCCTCGTCGAAGGCGATCCTGCGCGAGGCCGGGTACGTCGGGGCCGGCACGTGCGAGTTCCTCGTCGGCCAGGACGGCACGATCTCCTTCCTGGAGGTCAACACCCGGCTCCAGGTGGAGCACCCGGTCACCGAGGAGGTGGCCGGCGTCGACCTCGTCCGCGAGATGTTCCGGGTCGCCGACGGCGAGCCGCTCGGGTATGACGACCCGGTGCTGCGCGGCCACTCCATCGAGTTCCGCATCAACGCCGAGGACGCGGGACGCAACTTCCTGCCCGCCCCCGGCACGCTCACCTCGCTGCGCACCCCCTCCGGCCCCGGCGTCCGCCTCGACTCGGGCTACGAGGCCGGGATGAGCGTCCCGCAGGCGTTCGACTCGCTCGTGGCCAAGCTGATCGTCACGGGCGCCACCCGCCGGCAGGCGCTGGAGCGGTCGCGGCGGGCGCTCGCCGAGTTCGAGATCGGCGGCATGCCGACCGTCCTGCCGTTCCATCGGGCCGTCGTGCGCGACCCGGCCTTCACGGGCGAGCCGTTCTCCGTGCACACCCGTTGGATCGAGACCGAGTTCGTCAACGACATCCCGCCGTACGACGCGGCGGTGGAGGCGGCCGAGCCCGCCGAGCGCGAGCGGATCACGGTCGAGGTCGGCGGCAAGCGGCTGGAGGTCGTGCTGCCCTCCGGGTTCGGCGGTGGCGGCGGCGGACGTGCCGAGACCGCCAGGAAGGCGCCCCGCCGCAGCGGCGCGAACGGCGCCAAGAAGGCGGCCGCCGGCGGCGACTCGCTGGTCAGCCCGATGCAGGGCACGATCGTGAAGGTCGTGGCGTCCGACGGCGACGCGGTGGCGGCCGGGGACACGATCGTCGTCCTTGAGGCCATGAAGATGGAGCAGCCGCTCACCGCCCACAAGGCCGGGACGGTGACGGGCCTGGCGGCCTCCGTCGGCCAGACGGTGACGGCAGGGGCCGTGATCTGCGAGATCAAGGACGCCTAGGGACGCCGGGGTGGCCCGCTCCGCGCCGGGCCCTGGCGGCCCGTCCTCCCACGGCGACCCGAGCACGGCCGGTACGGCGGCGCAGGGCGACCTCGGTCCGGCGGGGCGGGCGGCCGCCGACCTCGCGACCGGCCATCTGGCGGACGTCAGGGACGGGCCCGTGTGGCGGCCGGTGGCGGACGCCGACCGGGAGTGGCTGGTCGGCCAGGAGCTTCCCGCGGCCGGGCGCCCGCTCGACGCGATCCTCGACGACGTGCGCACCCGCGTCCTGCCGTACCCGATGGGCAACGGGCACCCGCGGTTCTTCGGCTGGGTGAACTCCGCACCGTCGCCGGCGGGCGTCGTCGTGGCCGCGCCGGCCGCCGCGCTCAACCCGAGCTGCGCCGGCGGGGAGCACGCCGGCGTCCTGCTGGAACGCACCGTGGTCCGCTGGCTGGCCGCCCTGACCGGCTACCCGCACCCGCCCGGCGGCGGGCTGCTCACCAGCGGCGCGTCCATGGCGACCATCGTGGCCCTCGCCGCGGCCCGGCAGCGCGCGGCCCGCCTGGACGGGTGGGACGTGCGGGAGGACGGGCTGTACGGGCGGCGCCCGATGACCGTCTACATGTCCGCCGAGGGCCACGGCTGCCTGCGCAAGGCCGTCGAACTGCTCGGTTTGGGCAGGCGGAGCCTGCGGGTGGTCCCAGTGGACGCCGGGTTCCGGATGGACGTCGCCGCCCTCCGGGAGGCCGTCGCGCGGGACATCGAGGCGGGCGCGCTGCCGCTGTGCGTCGCCGCGAGCGCGGGCACCGTCAACACCGGCGCGGTCGACCCGCTCGGCGACGTCGCCGACGTGGCGGCCGAGCACGGCATGTGGTTCCACGTGGACGGCGCGTACGGCGCCCTCGGCGTCCTCGCCCCCGGCGCCGCATCCCGCTACGCGGGGATGGAGCGGGCCGACTCCCTGGCCCTCGACCCGCACAAGTGGCTCGGAGTGCCGGTCGACTGCGGCTGCGTCCTGTTCCGCGATCCCGGCCCGGCCCGCGACGCGTTCAGCCTCGTCCCGGCCTACCTGCGCGACGACGACGCCGACGGCCTGGGATGGCTGGCCGAGTACGGCCCCGAGCAGACCCGGCCCTTCCGCGCGCTGCGCGCCTGGGCGACGATCTCCCACCTCGGCCGGGAGGGGATCGCCGATCTCGTCGAGCACTGCTCGCGGCTCGCCCGGACGCTCGCGGCCATGGTCGACGCCGCCGGCGACTTCGAGCGGCTCGCCCCCGTCACCACGTCCGTCACCGCCTTCCGGTACCGTCCCGCCTCCGGTCGGGACGACGGCCTGGACGTCCTCAACCGGGCCCTCCCCGGGCTGGTACGGCGTCGCGGCCGGGCCTTCCTCACGGGCACCCGGATCGGCGGCGTGGAGGCCCTCCGGGCGTGCTTCCTCAACCGGGAGACCACGACGGACGACCTCGCCGTCCTGTTGGACGAGATCAGGGCCGCCGCGGGCGAGGCCGGGCCCACGGCCCCGGCGGAGCCGAACGGATAGGTTTTCCTTGAGGAACCATCACGCCCTGCCGTTCGTCCTGTAGGGCGAAGGAGGCTTGAAGCCGTGACCATGAAGAAACCGCTGGGCCGCGTGGGGGCCGCCGTGGCGGCGCTGCTCGTCGGCCTTGTCGCGCTGATCTCGCTGTCGCCCGCCGCACTCGCGGCCGCCCCTCCGGACCCGGCCACGGTCCTGGCGTCCTGGAGGAGCGGCGACCCGCTCTTCGTCCAGAGCGGCGCTCCCCTGTCGTCTTCGCAGCAGAACGACATCCGCGAGGCGATCAAGGGAGGCGACACCAAGATCTACGCGGTGGCGCTCCCGGACGGGACGATCACCTCGAACCAGCAGGCGGGCGGCTACATCACCAGCCTGGGCCAGTCGCTCGCGCGGGCCGGGCGGTCGTCCGCGACCGTCGCCGTGCTGGACGGCACGAACCTGTTCGCCGGATCGAGCGCACTGCCGAAGAACGTCGCCGGGCGGCTGGCCGAGCTGTCCGTGGGGAACAACCCGCGTGACGTTGTCGGCGGCATGCAGGACTTCGTCAGCCGGGTCGACAAGTACGCGGCCGGGGACCGCAAGGGCGCCCTCGCCACCGGGAGCCAGAAGGAGTCCAACGGCGGAGCCGGTGTGCTCGTCGGGATCCTGGGCATCGCTGTCGTCGGAGGTGCCGGTTTGTGGATTTTCTCCCGCCGCAGCAGGCGGAAGCGTGAGGAGCGGGAGGCGGCCGAGCTGGCCGCCGTCAAGCAGACGGTCGAGGAGGACGTCACCAAGTTCGGCGAGGAGATCACCGCGCTGGACACGGACGTCAAGATGCTGCCGCAGTCGGACGGCACGACCAGCGACTGGCAGCGCGCGCTCGACTCCTACGAGCGGGCCAAGAACGAGCTCGCCGCCGTGAAGCGGCCCGATGAGCTCCGCACGGTGACCGCCACGCTGGAGGACGGCCGCTACGCGCTCGCCTGCGTCAAGGCGCGCGTGAACAACCAGCCGCTGCCCGAACGGCTCCCGCCGTGCTTCTTCAACCCGCAGCACGGCCCGTCCGTCCGCACCGTGCGCTGGGCTCCGCCCGGCGGCGCGGTCCGCGACGTGCCGGCCTGCGCCGCGGACGCCGAGGCCGTCGAGCGCGGCTTCGACCCGCAGATGCGCGAGGTCGTGGTCAACGGCCACCGCCGGCCCTACTGGGACGCCGGCCCGATGTACCAGCCCTACGCGTACGGCTACTACGGCGGCTTCGGGGGCGACCTGCTGACCGGCATGCTGGTCGGCACCATGCTCGGCGGCGCCTTCGGCGGTGGCTGGGGCGGCGGCTGGGGCGGCTACGGCGCCGGGTACGAGTCCGGCTACCAGGAGGGCCTGCAGGACGGCGGAGGCGACTTCGGCGGTGGAGGCGACTTCGGCGGCGGTGGCGACTTCGGCGGCGGAGGCGGCGACTGGGGTGGCGGCGGTGACTGGGGCGGAGGCGACTTCGGTGGCGGCGACTTCGGTGGCGGCGACTGGTGACGCGCCCCGCACCGAGGTGACCGCCTGCCGGTGACCTGACGACGGCCTGGACGACCCCGCGCGCAATCGGCGCGGGGTCGTCGGCGTTTCGGGGCGAGTGTCACGGCCCGGGGCACGTTGGCGGCTTGCAAGTGGGATTCAAGATCCCGTGAGAAACTCGGGGCGTTCCCTCAGGAGGCCCCCCGTGCGTCGTATCGCCCCCCTAATCGCCGCTGCCCTTTTCACGCTCGTCCCCGCGGGCGCCGCCCACGCGAGCACCGCCGCCCCTACGGGCGCGGTCGCCGTCGCGTCGAGCGCGGCGACCGGCCCGTGCAAGCCCGGCAGCGGACCACGGCTGCGCGGCAAGGACTTCACCGGCGGCGCCACGCTCCCCACCGACCTGCGGTGCGCCGACCTCACCGGGGCGAAGTTCGACGAGGTCGACCTCATCCAGAAGGACCTCACCGGCGCCATCCTGCGCGACGCCTCGCTCAAGGAGGCCGACCTCTCGCAGGCGCACCTCGACTACGCCGACCTGAGGGGCGCCGACCTGTCCGACGCCGACCTCGGCCAGATGGAGGCCAAGCACGCGGACCTGCGCGGGGCCGTCCTCACGGACGCCCAGGCCAGCCAGGCGCAGTTCCCGCACGCCGACCTCACCGAGGCCGTGCTCACCCGGGCCGTGCTGACCCAGGCGAACTTCGTCGACGCCAAGCTCATCGACGCCGACCTCCGGAAGGCGACCCTGGGCCAGATCAAGGGCCGTACAGCCGACTTCACCCGGGCCAAGATGAGCGACGCCAAGCTCGGCCAGGCGGAGCTCGAGAACGCCGTGCTGAAGGACGTGGACCTGTCCGACGCCGAGCTGACGCAGGCCGATCTCGACGGGGCCGACCTCCACGGGGCCACGGTCGACCGGGCGGACTTCACCCAGGCGCAGCACCTCAACCTCACCGGCACCCGGGGCGAGGGCAAGGACATCCCCGAGACCGCGATCACCGGCCCCGCCACCGGCGACGACGACGGCGGGGCGACGGCCTCCGGGGACGCCCCCTCTCGGCCGTTCCCGGCCGCGCTGGTCCTGGTGATCCTCAGCGGGCTCGGGCTCAGCCTCACGCTGCTGGTGTGGGGCGTGTCCCACCGGCGCAAGGAGCGGTTCGTCGCGGCCATGGCGGTCGCCCGGCACGCCGCCGAGGAGGACGTGATCCGCTTCGGCGAGGAGATCGAGTCCCTCGACTTCGACATGAAGATCAACCAGGTGAGCGGCCCGGTCAGCGAGTGGCAGGCGGCCCTCGACGCCTACGAGGCCGCGCGGCGGGTCCTCGACGTGGCCCAGACGCCGTACGAGCTGCAGGGCGCGGCGACGGCCGTGGCGCAGGGCCGCAGGGCCCTGGAGCACGTCCGGGCGCGGCTGTCAGATACCGGCGGTAAGCGGTGACATCAGGCGGCGGGCCGCCTCGGTGATCGAGCCCGACAGCGACGGGTAGACGGCGAACGTGTGCGCGAGCTGGTCGACCGTCAGCCGGTGCTGGACGGCCACCGACACGGCGAGGATCAGCTCCGACGCCCGGGGGGCCACCACCACGCCGCCGAGCACAATGCCCGTGTTGGGACGGCAGAACAGCTTCACGAAACCGTCGTTGAAGCCCTGCATCTTGGCCCGGGCGTTGGTGGCCAGCGGCAGCTTGACGACGTTGGCCTCGATCTCGCCGGCCTCGATCTGCTTCTGCGACACGCCGACGGCCGCGATCTCGGGGTCGGTGAAGATGTTCGACGCGACGGTGGCCAGGCGGATCGGCTGGACGGCCTCGCCGAGGGCGTGCCACACCGCGATCCGGCCCTGCATGGCCGCGACCGACGCGAGCATCAGCACCCCGGTGCAGTCGCCGGCGGCGTACACGCCGGGCGCGGAGGTCCGCGACACCTTGTCGACCTCGATGAACCCGTTGCGGTCGAGCCGCACGCCGTTGTCCTCCAGCCCCATCCCGGAGGTGTTCGGCACCATGCCGACCGTCATGAGGCAGTGGGTGCCCTCGGCCGTGCGGCCGTCCTCCAGCGTGACGACCACGCCGTCCTCGGTCCGCTTGACCGACGCCGCCCGGGAGCGGCCCATGACGTTCATGCCGCGGCGCCGGTAGACCTCCTCCAGCACCTCCGCGGCGTCGGCGTCCTCGTTCGGCATCATCCGGTCCCGCGACGAGACGAGGGTCACCTGGGAGCCCAGCGACTGGTACGCCCCGGCGAACTCGGCGCCCGTGACGCCGGAGCCCACCACGATCAGGTGCTCGGGCAGCTCCTGCAGGTCGTACAGCTGACGCCAGCTCAGGATCCGCTCGCCGTCCGGCTCGGCGCCGGGCAGCACCCGCGGGTGCGCGCCCGTGGCGACGATCACGACGTCGGCGCGGATCGTGCGGTCGCCGGCACGGACGACCTGCGGGTCGACCAGCCGCCCGGTCGCCCGGATCACCTCCACGCCCTCGGCCGCCAGGCGGGCCGCGATGTCCCCCGACTGGGCCTGCGCCAGCTCCTTCACGCGCTTGTTCACCAGGGGCATCTCGGCCGTGACCCCGCCCACGTCACCATCGGGGCCGCCGCTGAAGTGGACGCCCAGCGACGACGCGTCGAGCAGCGCCTGCTTACGGACGGAGGTGGCGATCAAGGTCTTGGACGGCACGCAGTCGGTGAGCACACAGGCGCCGCCCGGGCCCTCCTCCTCGACCACGGTCACCTGCGCCCCCAGTTGCGCGGCGACGAGCGCCGCCTCGTATCCGCCGGGGCCGCCACCGATGATCACAATCCTCGTCACATGCCCCATTGTCTCGCATACTGACCGCACGTTCCGATGAGGGTGACGGTAACCGCCCGACTACGCGGAATCCCCTCCTTTGTCTGGCTCGCCTCCGGCGAGGCGGGCTCGCGGCGCCGTCCAAGTGGGGGGATCTTGGTTTAGGCTTGGTTGCCGTGCCTGTATACGCGGCGTACGGCAGCAACATGGACCCCAAGCAGATGGCGGAGTGGGCTCCCCACTCCCCGATGCGGGGCACCGGCTGGATCCAGGGCTGGCGGCTGACCTTCGGCGGCGAGGACGTCGGCTGGGAGGGCGCCCTCGCGACCATCGTCGAGGACTCCGCCGAGCAGGTGTTCGTCGTGCTCTACGACGTGCCCGAATGGGACGAGACCTCCCTCGACCGGTGGCAGGGCAGCGACCTCGGCATCTACCGCAAGGTACGGCTGCGGGTGGCCACGCTGGAGGGGGACGTCCTGGCCTGGACCTACGTCCTCGACTCCTACGAGGGCGGCCTCCCCTCGGCACGCTATCTCGGCATCCTGGCCGACGCCGCGGAGAAGGCGGGCGCGCCCGACGACTACGTCACCGGCCTGCGCACCCGTCCCTGCAAGTCGCTCGGCGACTGACGGCCCTCCCCGGCACGGGCCGCGTACAGGCGCGCGGTTAATAAAATAAGGACCTTTACTAACGTCTGACGCCGACTTATCGTCACGGACAGGACGGGGGCGAAGATCTGCGCGGCGGGCGTGCCCGCGGCGCCAGCGTCTCCGGAGGCGTCGATGAAGGTCCCTGGAAGGCGGCGCGGACTCCCCGCCCTCGTGCTCGCCCTGACCACCGGCCTGGCGGTCCTCACCACCGGCGTGGCGGCGCCGCGACCGGCCGAGGCCGCCGTCACACCGGTCCCCTACAGCGCGGTCGTCCCGGCACCGGCCACCGCGGTGCCCGCGTCGGGCGTCGCCTACCAGATCACCTCCGCCACGGCCATCCACACCGAGCCCGGCTCCGCCGCCGCCGCGTCCGTCGGCGCGTACCTGGCCGGACTCCTGCGCCCCTCGACCGGGTTCCCCCTGCCGGTCGGCGCCGCGACCAGCACCACCCCCACGGACGGGATCTCACTGCTGCTGTCCGGGGCTCCCGGCGGCGTCGGCGACCAGGGCTACCAATTGGACGTGACGGCCGGGTCGATCGTGGTGCGGGCCGCCCGGCCCGCCGGCCTGTTCGCCGCGGTCCAGACGCTGCGCCAGTTGCTGCCGGCCGCCGCCGAGAGCGGCACGGCGCAGCCGGGGCCGTGGCCGGTCGCGGGCGGGCACATCGTCGACCAGCCCAGGTTCGGCTACCGGGGGGCCATGCTCGACGTCGCCCGGCACTTCTTCCCGGTGGCGACCGTCAAGCGCTACATCGACGAGATCGCCCTGTACAAGGCCAACTACCTCCACCTGCACCTGTCCGACGACCAGGGGTGGCGCATCGCCATCACCAGCCGGCCCAGGCTCGCGACGTATGGCGGGAGCACCGCGGTCGGCGGCGGCCCCGGCGGCTACTACACGCAGGACGACTACCGGGAGATCGTGGCCTACGCCGCGTCGCGCTACATCACGGTCGTGCCCGAGATCGACATGCCGGGCCACACCAACGCCGCCCTCGCCTCGTACGCCGAGCTGACCTGCGACGGGGTCGCCCCGCCGCTCTACACGGGCACGGACGTCGGCTTCAGCACCCTGTGCACCTCGAAGGAGACCACCTACACCTTCATCGACGAGGTGCTGGGCGAGATCGCCGCGCTGACGCCGGGGCCCTACCTGCACATCGGCGGCGACGAGGCCCAGTCGACCCAGCCGGCGGACTACGCGGCGTTCGTCAACCGGGTCCAGCAGATCGTGGCGGCGCACGGCAAGACCGTCATCGGCTGGCACGACGTCGTCAACGCGACTCCGCTGCCCTCGACGGTGGCGCAGTTCTGGGGCACCACCACGCGGAACTCGGCCGTGGCGGGCGCGGCGCAGCGCGGCACGAAGGTCCTGATGTCCCCCGCCAACCGCGCCTACCTGGACATGAAATACAACTCCCGGACGACCCTCGGCCAGAACTGGGCCGGATACATCGACGTCAAGACCGCCTACGGCTGGGATCCGGGGGCCTACCTCAGCGGCGTCGGCGCCTCCTCGGTCCTCGGGGTCGAGGCGCCCCTGTGGACCGAGACCATCACGAGCCTGCCGGACATCGAGTACATGGCCTTCCCCCGGCTGCCCGCGCTGATGGAGCTGGGCTGGTCGTCCGCCGCCAGCCACGACTGGACGGCGTTCAAGCAGCGGCTCGCCGCCCAGGGGCCCCGCTGGCACGTCATGGGCGTCAACTACTACCACTCCACCCAGCTGACCTGGCCCGCCGGCTCCTGACACCACCGTGCCGCCGGCGGCCGCCGCTCCCCCGCCCGCCTGAACCACCCCACCAGGCCGGCGCCCGCAGTGAGGAGTCCGTTCCATGCCCGTTGTCCGCAGGCGTTCCCGCCCGATCCTGTCCCGTCTGCTCGCGCTCCTGCTCGTCGTCCTCGCCGCCGGTGTCGTCGACGCCCGCGGCGCGACCGCGGCCACGGTCAGCTCGACGGAGCTGACCACCGGATTCGCGCTGAGGTCGGCGACCGGCCTCGCCGACACCGGCGCCGCCATCTCCCAGGTCGGCTACGGCACCGCGGGCTGGACCCCGGTGACGCTGCCCTCGACCGTCCTCGCCGGGCTGACCGCCGCCGGCGTCTACCAGAACATCTACTTCGGCCAGAACCTCAAGTCCGTCCCCGACCTGACGGGGCAGAACTGGTGGTTCCGCGGCGAGTTCACCGCGTCCGCGCTCACCCCGGGCCAGGTGTACTGGCTCCGTTTCAAGGGAATCAGCTACCGCGCGCAGATCTGGCTGAACGGGACCCGGATCGACGCCAACGCGGTCGGCACCATGGTGGCCCACGAGTACGACGTCACGAGCCTGATCAGACCCGGAGCGGCCAACGCCCTCGCCATACTGGTGACGCCGCCGGCCCACGGCTGCAAGGACCTGTCCTTCTGCACGGTCGACTGGAACCCCGAGGCGCCCGACATGAACGCCGGACTGTGGGGGCGGACGCTGCTCGACACCACGGGCCCGGTCGCCCTGCGCGACCCGTACGTCAGGACCGTCCTGCCGCTGCCCGCGACGAACGCCGCCGACCTGACCGTCTACGCCGACGCCGTGAACGCGACGAACGCCCCGGTCACCACGACCGTCAGCGGCACGATCACCAAGGCCGGCTATCCGACCGTGTCGTTCAGCCAGGACGTCACGCTCAACGCCGGCGAGCGGCGGGAGATCGTCTTCACGCCGGCGGCGTATCCGCAGCTCCACCTCGCCAACCCCGCCCTGTGGTGGCCGTACCAGTTCGGCACGCCGGACCTGTACCGGCTCTCGATGTCGGCGGCGACCGGCGGCGCGACCTCCGACACCAGGTCGATCGACTTCGGCGTCCGCCAGTTCACCGACTACCGGACGACCGTCAACGGGACGTCCTTCGCCGGATACAAGGTCAACGGCCAGAACATCCTGTTCCGCGGCGGCGGCTACATGTGGGACCTGCTCCAGCGCTGGGACACCGCGACCAACGCGGCGCACATCCAGTACGTCAAGGACATGGGCCTCAACACCATCCGCTTCGAGGGGACCCTCGGCAACGAGGAGCTCTACGACATGGCTGATAAGGCGGGCATCATGGTCATGCCCGGCTTCGTCTGCTGCAGCGCCTGGGAGGACGACAGCGGCTGGTCCGCCGAGCAGGCGCAGGTGGCCACCGCCTCCCTCGACAGCCAGATGCGGGCGATGCGCGCCCACGCGAGCGCCTTCCTGTGGACCTACGGCAGCGACCAGCCGCCCACCGCCGCGCACCTCACGGCCTACAAGAACGTCGCCGCCGCGCTGCACTGGCAGAACCCGACCCTCGACAACGTCGCCACCTGGTCCAACGCGAACGCCGGCATGAAGATGGACGGCCCCTACGTCTGGGAGCCGCCCGTGCTGTGGTGGGACACCACGAAGGCGGGCAGCGCGTTCGGGACCACCGGCGAGGAGGGCACCGAGGCGCCGCCGCCGCTGGAGAGCCTACAGAAGTTCCTCGCCCCGGCCGACCAGTGGCCGATCGGGACCGCGTGGAACTACCACTCCGGCGCGCCGGGCAGCGTCTTCGACAACACCACCCCGTACACCACAGGACTGACCAGCCGGTACGGCTCGGTCGCGAGCGCCGCGGAGTACTCGAAGAAGTCCGAGGTGCAGAACTACGAGAACACGCGGTCGTTCTTCGAGGCCTGGAACGCGCACGAGTACACCCAGTCGTTCGGCACGATCTTCTGGATGCTCGACAGCGCCTGGCCGTCCGTCCACTGGAACCTGTACGACTACTACTTCAAGCCGGGCGGCGGCTACTTCGGGGCCAAGAAGGCCAACGAGCCGGTGCACATCGCCTACGACTACGCCACCAGGAAGGTGTTCGTGGTCAATTCCGGCCTCGCGGCCCGCGGCGGACTGACCGCGACGGCGTCGGTCTACAGCATCCCTGACCTCGCGCAGAAGTACACGACGCAGGCGGCCGTCACCGCCCCCGCCAACGCCTCCACTCAGGTCCTGACCATCCCGGCGCTCACGGGGCTGTCGACCACCTACTTCCTGCGTCTCCAGCTGAAGGACGCCGGGGGCGCGGTCGTGAGCGACAACCTGTACTGGTACTCCACCCAGGCCGACGTGCTGGGCAACAAGAGCAACTGGTACCGGACGACGCCCAAGACCTACGCCAACCTCACCGGGCTGAACAGCCTGCCGTCCAACTCCGGCGTGACCGCCGCGGCCGCCCGTACCGCGAGCGGGGGGCGGGAGACCGTCACGATCACGCTGACCAACACGAGCGCGACGACCCTGGCGTTCTTCCTGCGCCCGGAGGTCACGGCCGGGAACGGCGGCGGCGAGGTCGCGCCCGTCACCTACTCCGGCAACTACCTCTCGCTGTGGCCCGGCGAGTCGACGAGGATCACCGCGTCCTACCTGACCGCCGACCTCCACGGCCAGGCGCCGTACCTGCGGGTGCGGGGCTACAACGTGCCGGCCACGTCGGCGCCCCTGCCGTAACGGCCCCCCGGCGGCGGGGATCCTCCATCCGAGGGTCTCCGCCGCCGATTCACGCGGGCGGTGTGGCGGGCGTGGTTCGTACCCTTCTGTACGCTACGTGAAGTGACCAACGACCCGTATCTGCTGGCGGCGGAGGCCGCGACCACGCTGAGGAACCTCACCGGCACCGCCTCGTTCGACGTCGCCCTCGTCATGGGCTCCGGCTGGGTGCCGGCCGCCGACGCGATCGGCGAGACGGTCGCCGAGTTCCCGGTGACCAAGCTGCCCGGCTTCTCCCCTCCCGCCGTCGCGGGCCACGCGGGCACGATTCGCGCCGTCCGGACGGGCGCCGGGCTCAACGCGCTGATCTTCCTCGGCCGCACGCACCTCTACGAGGGCCGCGGGGTCGAGCCGGTGGTGCACGGGGTCCGCACGGCCGTCGCGGCCGGCGCCCGCACCGTCGTGCTCACCAACGCCGCGGGCGGGCTGCGCCCCGAGACCCAGAACGTCGGCGACCCCGTCCTGATCAGCGACCACATCAACCTGACCGGGAGCAACCCGATCACCGGCGCGACGTTCGTCGACCTCACCGAGGTCTACAGCCGCCGGCTGCGGGAGCTGGCCCGCGAGGTCGACCCGTCCCTCGCCGAGGGCGTCTACGTGGCCTTCCGCGGCCCGACGTACGAGACCCCGGCGGAGATCCGGATGCTGCGCACGCTCGGCGGCGACCTCGTCGGCATGTCGACCGTGCTGGAGGCGATCGCCGCCCGGGAGGCGGGCGCCGAGGTCCTCGGCGTCTCCCTGGTGACCAACCCGGGCGCGGGCCTGGTCGGCGAGCCGCTCAACCACGAGGAGGTCCTGGAGGTCGGCCGCGCGACGGCCGCCCGCATGGGAGGGCTCCTCGCCAAGGTCGTCGACAAGCTCTAGGGAAGAGCCGGCAGGCTCCAGGAAGAACGGCAAGGAGAACGCGTGACCCCCACCGACCTCGTACGGCTCGCCCGTGAGTGGCGGGACCAGGATCCCGACCCGCGGACGCGGGCCGAGCTGGACGACCTCTTGGAGCGGGAGGACCTGGCCGCGCTGGGTGACCGGTTCGGGGTCAAGCTCGAGTTCGGCACGGCGGGCCTGCGCGGCGAGCTGGGCGCCGGACCCAACCGGATGAACCGCGTCACGGTCATGCGGGCCGCCGCGGGGCTGGCCCGGGTCCTCGGTCCCGGGAAGCACGTCGTGATCGGCTACGACGGCCGGCACAACTCGGACGTGTTCGCCGCCGACACGGCCGCCGTGCTCACGGGTGCGGGGCTGCGGGCCTCGGTCATGGGCGCCAGATGGCCCACCCCGGTCCTGGCCTTCGCCGTCCGGCACCTCGGCGCCGACGCGGGCGTGATGGTCACCGCGTCGCACAACCCGCCCAGGGACAACGGCTACAAGGTCTACTGGGGCGACGGCGCGCAGATCGTGCCGCCGCTCGACCAGGAGATCTCCCACGCCATCGACGCCGTAGGCCGGGTGGACGAGCTCCCGCTCGGCGAGGGATGGACGACGCTCGGGCACGGCGACATCGTCGAGCCGTACCTGGAGGCCGTGACGTCCCTGCCGATCGGCGACGCCCGGGACCTGTCGGTCGCCTACACGCCCATGCACGGCGTCGGCGGCTCGACGCTGTCGCAGGCGTTCCTCAGGGCCGGCTTCGCCGCTCCGGCCATGGTCGGGGCGCAGACGAAGCCCGATCCCGACTTCCCGACCGTGGCGTTCCCCAACCCGGAGGAGCCGGGCGCCATGGACCTCGCGCTCGACCTCGCCGCCTCGATCGGCGCGGACCTGGTCGTCGCCAACGACCCCGACGCCGACCGGTGCGCGGCCGGCACGCAGCTGCCGGGCGGGGGCTACCGCATGCTGACCGGCGACGAGGTGGGCGGCCTGCTGGCCGAGCACGTGCTGCGGCACACCACCGGGGACGACCGGCTGGTGGCCACCTCGATCGTGTCGTCGTCGCTGCTCGGCAGGATCGCCGAGGCGTACGGCGTGCGGCACGCCGAGACCCTCACCGGCTTCAAGTGGATCATGAAGTCGGGGCCGGGCCTGGTGTTCGGCTACGAGGAGGCGCTCGGCTACAGCGTCGGCTCGGACGCCGGCCTGCCGGTGCACGACAAGGACGGCATCGGCGCCGCGCTGGCCGTGGCCGGGCTGGCCGCCGCCGCCAAGCGGGACGGCCTGACACTGCTCGACCTGCTCGACGAGCAGGCCCGCCGGTACGGCCTGCACGCGACCGGCCAGCTCTCGTTCCGGGTGGAGGACCTGTCGCTGATCGCCGAGGCGATGGAGCGCCTGCGCGCCCACCCGCCGGTCGAGCTGGCCGGCAGGGCCGTGGAGTCGGTGGAGGACCTGTCGGAGGGCGCCGGCGGGCTCCCGCCCACCGAGGGCCTGCGCTACCGCCTCGCCGCAGACGCCCGGATCGTCGTACGGCCCAGCGGCACCGAGCCCAAGCTCAAGTGCTACCTGGAGGTCGTCGTCCCGGTGGACGGCGGCGACGTGGCCGCTGCCCGCGCGAAGGGCGCGCGGGACCTGGAGGCCCTGAGGAAGGACCTGGCCGTCGCCCTCGGCCTGTGAGCCCGGCGCCGGGACCCCCCGGGGTCCCGGCGATCAGGCCACACGTCCCGGCCGCCCCGGCCGGGACGTCACGAGGTGGAGCGGATCAGGCGAGGACGATCGTCACGACGACCAGCGCGACTGCGGCGGCGACGGCCGCCACCGCCCACGGCGACCAGGTGACGCGCGTCTCGCCCGCCGCGGTCTCCCGCCGGGTCCTGCTCATCTCCGTGAGCTGCTGGGCCACCCAGTCGGCGTGGGTGCGCCCGCCGACGGCCTCGGCCGCCGCCCGCTCCGCCTTCGACGTACGGGACGAGGAGAGGGCCCTGCTCGCCCGGCTCGCGGCCTTGGCCCGTTCCCTGGCCGTGGCCTGCGGGGTCCAGCAGCGGACGGCCAGGGGCCCCGACTCGATGACGATCGTGCTCGCCACGATCACGTCGTCCACGGCGTTCCAGGGGATGTAGGCGTCGCGCAGCACGTTGCGCACCCGTACCCCGCCGTCCTCAGCCACGATCGCCGGGCGCAGCGCCATGAGGAACACCAGCGCCGTGAGCACGCCGAGCACGCAGCCCGCGATCAGCGCCGACGGCATCGAGCCGTGCGCGACCAGGTCCCAGACATTCCAGGCGGTGAACACCAGCCAGGCCCAGCCGAAGAGCCAGGCCAGCCTCGACCGGTACGTCTGCCTGCTCACGCGTGCCACTTCAGCTGGGCGAAGCCGGGCTTGATCAGGCCGTTGATCAGCGACAGCCGCTCGTCGAACGGGATGAACGCGGACTTCATGGCGTTGACCGTGAACCACTGCAGGTCGTCCCAGTCGTAGCCGAACGCCTCCACCAGCGCGGCGAACTCCCCCGACAGGCTCGTCCTGCTCATGAGCCGGTTGTCGGTGTTGACCGTCACCCGGAAGTAGAGCCGGCGGAGCAGGCCGATCGGGTGCCCGGCGATCGACGGCGCCGCCCCCGTCTGCACGTTGGAGGTCGGGCACATCTCCAGCGGGATCCGCTTGTCGCGGACGTAGGCGGCCAGCCGTCCGAGCTTGGCCTCCCCGTCCCCGGACACCGCGATGTCGTCGATGATCCGCACGCCGTGGCCGAGCCGGTCGGCCCCGCACCATTGGATGGCCTGCCAGATCGAGGGCAGCCCGAATCCCTCGCCCGCGTGGATCGTGAAGTGGGCGTTCTCCCGCTGCAGGTACTCGAACGCGTCGAGGTGCCGGGTGGGCGGGTAGCCCGCCTCCGCGCCGGCGATGTCGAAGCCGACCACGCCGAGGTCGCGGTAGCGCACGGAGAGCTCGGCGATCTCCATCGACCGCGCCTGGTGGCGCATGGCGGTGAGCAGCGTGCCGACGCGGATCCTCGGCTCCCCGTCCGGGCCCGCCGAGCCCTGACGGAAGCCCTCCAGCACGGCCTCCACCACCTGGTCGAGGGTGAGCCCGGCCGACGTGTGCTGCTCCGGCGCGAAGCGGACCTCGGCGTAGACGACGCCGTCGTCCGCCAGGTCCTCCGCGCACTCGGCGGCGACCCGCACCAGGGCCTCGCGCGTCTGCATCACGCCGACCGTGTGGGCGAACGTCTCCAGGTAGCGCTCCAGCGACCCCGAGTCGGACGCGTCGCGGAACCACTCGCCGAGGCCGTCCGGGTCGTACGACGGCAGCTCATGGCCGTTCTCACGGGCGAGATCGATGATCGTCGCCGGGCGCAGCCCGCCGTCCAGGTGGTCGTGCAGCAGCACCTTCGGAGCCTTGCGGATCTCCTCCAGAGAGGGCAGCCGGCTCATGCGGACACCTCCCCGCGCGGCTCGGGGCGGCGTCCGCCGATGACGCCGCGCCGGCCGATGCGCTCGCTCCGCTCGCTCATCCGCCCTCCTCGCTCCGGTCGCTCATGTCGCAATCCTATGGCCGGGCGCGGGGGCGTCCCCGGGCCGGACCTGCCGATTCTCACTCGTCCCTGTTGGCGGTCTCCGGCGAGAACGCCGGCAGGCACACCGCCACGTACTCGGCCCCGGACGGCCCGGAGCTGTAGCGGATCTTCTCTCCCGGCTCGCTCACGAACGCCTGCCCGGCCTCCACGACCGTCGTGCCCCCGGCGTGCTCCACCACGACCGAGCCCGACAGCACCAGCGTGTACTCGGCGAACTCCGGCGTCTGCGCCGGCTCCTCCCACCCGGGCGGCGCGACCATCCGCGCGATGGAGATCCGGTCGTCCCCGCTGTTCACACGTCCGACGAACTCGTCAATGACCTTGCCACCCGGCACGGGGATGCGGGTGGGCTCGTCGATCCTCCTGACCATGCCGCCCAGTCTGTCAGCGTCCCACGTCGATCACGAGGCGGGTCGGCCCCCGCTGCTCGGTCACCCGGAACGGCGCCCGGTGGTCGAGCACGAGTCCGACGCTGACGACGCCCTCGAAGTCGCCGTTGTTGACGATGCGGGTGACGTTGGGCAGGTTCGCGGCCACCTGGCGGGGGCCGGGCCACGTGCGTCTCCCCTCCAGGTCGTGCGCGCTCGCCGGGACCAGCGTGAGCTGGAGATAGGCCCCGCCGCGGGCGCTCACCGGCGTCCCCGACCCGTCCTGCAGCAGCTTGTCGACCCAGTCGGCCGTGTAGCCGGTCATCTGCCCCTTCAGCTCGATGACCACCCGGTCGTAGCCGTCGTGGGCCGCGTACCGGACGCCCGTGACGATCGGGGGGTCCGTGGGGCCGCGCTCGACCCGTACCGGCTCGGTCGAGGTGGGCGGCGGAGGCTCGCTCGAAGCGCCCGGCCCGCCGGGAGAGGCCGGCGCGCTCGCGTCCGGGCCTCCGGTGGCGGCGGCAGCGGTGGAGGTGGTCACGGCGGTCGGGACGGCCGGCCCGGAGGACGGCGCCGGCGAGCCCGCCGCGCCGCCGCCTCCACAGGCGGTGAGAGCGGCGAGCAGGAGGAGGGCGAGGGCGGGACGGGTGATCATGACGGGCTTCTTTCGCGTTGCTGTCCGCCCGTTAGATGCGGGGATCATGTCGTGGGTTCACACGTTCGGCTACTCTGAGCGCCCCGAATGCCAACGAGCGCGACGAATGCGTATTTACGATCAGACGACCAGGACGTGGACCGTGATCGACAGACCGAGCCGGAGCCGCCCCTCGGCCGGACGGGGCGCGGCGATGCGGAAGCTGCCGGGGTTCGCCGCCTTCGCCGCGGACCAGGCGCCGGTGCTGGCGCGGACGGCCTACCTGCTGACCGGCGACGCGTCCGCGAGCCGTCGGCTGGTGGAGGCGGCGCTGACGTCCGTGGCGGACCGCTGGAGCGCCGTGCGCTGGTCGTTCCCCGCCCACGAGGCCCGTGCCGCGCTCTTCGCGGCCGGCCTCAGACGGACGCGCTCCCCGCGCATGCCGTCCGCGGACGCCTCCAAGCCCGTCTCTTCCCCGGCCGACTCGGCCGGCTCTTCCCGGGTCGGCTCGTTCCCGGCTGACTCGTCCCCGGCTGGCTCGTCCCCGGCCGACTCCGCCGGCTCTTCCCGGGTCGGCTCGTTCCCGGCTGACTCGTCCTCAGCCGATCGCGCCGGTCTCGTGGCCGCGCTGGCGGCGCTGCCGCCGCGTGGGCGGGCGCTGGTCGTGGCCCGCTTCCACGAGGGCGCCGGCGAACGGCAGGCCGCCGACCTGTGCCGCACGAAGCCCACGACCGCCGGCGCCGAGACCGCCGCGGCCCTCGCGGAGCTGCGCCGCCGCCTCCCCCACCTCGCCGGGTACGCCCCGGAGGAACCGGAGGAAGCCCGCGAAGCGGACGAGGAGACGGCGTCGGCGTCCTCGGACCCGCCGCCCACCCCCGGCCCGGACGAGCCCGCCCGGCGGGAGACGGCCGCGGCGTCCGGTTCGGGAATGCCGCCGTGGGTGTCCCCCTCCTCGCCGCCGGAGCTGGGCCCGTGGGCGTCCCCCGACGGGTCTCCGTACGGGAACGGGCGGGACGGCGGCCCCGACGGCGGCGACGGCCACGGCGGCGACGGCGGACCGCGGCACCCGGGCGACGCGTGGCGGCCGGAGGACGCCGGGGAGGACCCCTGGCACGAGGGGCTGCGGCGCGCCCTGGCCGGCCTCGCCAGCGAGGCGCCACCCTTCGCACGCCACGCACCGCCGCTCGACGCCCACCGCGCACCGCCGATCGACGCCGGCCTCGCCCGCGAGGCTCCGGCCCTCGATCCCGCCCTCGCCGTGACCCCGGCGGATGGAGACGCCGAGGACGGCTTCGTGGCCGGCGTGCTCGACTCCGTGGTCCGGCATCGGGCCCGCAGGACGGCCTTCACCACGAGCGTCGTCGTGACGATGGCGGCCCTCGTCGTGACGCCGTTCGCGTTCGGCCTGGCGGCCGTGGTGAGCAGGGCGCAGGACGCCTCCGCCGTCCCCGTCCACAGCCCCATGACGACGATGCCCAAGGAGGCGTCTCCCGCCGAGGGGCCCGACGGGACGCCCGGCCCGCTGCCGTCCGTTGTGCGCGACCCGATCCGGTACGCGTACCGGGGCTCGTGCACCGGCTTCGAGGACGAGGTCGAGGAGGGCGACGAGGCGAACGACGAGGCAGGCGGCGGCCCGGTCTGTGAGCAGTGGCGCGTGGTCACGACCGGGGGCGAGCAGTGGCGCGTCCCCGACGTCGACCTCGGCCAGGGGACCGGACGGCGGCTGCAGTTCGCCGTGAGCGCCGACGGCAACCGGATGGCCTACTTCAGCACGAACCTGCCCGACTTCGTGGTGATGGACAGGCGGCACTCGGTCCCCGAGTGGAGCGAGATCTCCGACGGGATGGAGCGGATCCCGCACGACACGGGCCTGGTCATCTCCCCTGCGGGGCGGTGGATCGCCGTCGACTTCGGCGCCGGGGCCCGCGCGCCGAAGCCCCGCCTGCACGACTTCACCAGGAACCGGACCTGGGTGCTGCCGCAGCGCGTCGAGGTGCTGGCCGTGGCCGAGAACGGCACGCTCACCGCCACGCTCACCCGTGACGACCCCCACGCGCCGGGCCGCCTCCGCACCACGACGCTCGTGCGGATCCGGCCGGACGGACGGGTGCTGAGCCACGTCCGCGTCGACCCCGCCCTGTTCGGCGCCGGGGCCGCGCCGTCCCCCGACGGCCGCCTGCTGGCCCTGGCGTCCGAGCGCGCCCATCCGCGTCAGGGCGACCACGGCCTGCTGGTGACCATGGACGTGGCCACCGGACGGCTGCGCGGCCGGGTCGAGGCGGCGCTCGCGTCCCGCACGCGTCTGCTCGGCGTCCGCGGCTGGGCCGACGACCACGAGGTCCTCGTGGAGGCCGCGCGGACGGCCGGCGAGGACGGGGACGACGGGATGACCCTTCAGGCGGTCGACGTGCGCAGCGGGTCGGCCCGCCCGATCGCGCTGGGCGGGACGGGCCGCCTCCCGGCCACCTGGGTCCCCGG
This sequence comes from Microbispora sp. ATCC PTA-5024, assembly GCF_000511135.2. Classification (NCBI taxonomy): domain Bacteria; kingdom Bacillati; phylum Actinomycetota; class Actinomycetes; order Streptosporangiales; family Streptosporangiaceae; genus Microbispora; species Microbispora sp. ATCC PTA-5024. The sequence goes on from NZ_KI866524.1 coordinate 820,822, forward strand.
CGTGATCGCGGCGCCCTGACCCCTCCCGAACGCGGCGAAGGGGCGCCCCGGAGAACCGGGACGCCCCTGGAGTGAGAGTGGTCAGGCCGCTTCGAGCACCCGTTCCTCGACAGCCTCCGGCACGCGCGGCCGCTGCCGGACGCCGGTGAGGGCGACGCCGAGGCCGATCAGGGCGAACAGCGCCGACACGATGATCGCGGCGCGGAAGCGCACGATGGGGTCCCCGCCCGTGCCGGCGGTCAGCACGGCCGTGACGATCGCGAGCACGACGGCCCCGCCGACCTGGCCCGAGGTGTTGAGCAGCCCGGAGGCGAGTCCCTGCTCCTCGTCGGGCACGCCCGCCGTGGCCTGGATGTTCAGCGAGGGGAACGACAGGGCGAACGCGATGCCCAGTAGGACCATGCCCGGCAGCACCATCGTCAGCAGGCTCGGGTGGAGGTCCACCCGGAGGAACAGGGCGTAGCCCGCGAGCAGCGCGACCGACCCGACGGCGATCAGCCGCGAGGTGCCGAAGCGGTCGGCGAGGCCGCCCATCTTCGTCGAGGTCACCGCCACCAGCAGCCCGGCCGGCAGGAACGCTAACGCCGTCTGCAGGGCGCTCCAGCCGAGCAGGTTCTGGAAGTACTGCATGGCCACGAACTGGAAGCCGACGTACGAGCCGAACAGGATGACGAGCCCGATGTTGGCCCGGGCCAGCGGCGCCGACCGCAGGATCCCGAGGCGGACGAGCGGGTGCCGGACCCGGCGCTCGATCAGCACGAACAGCCCGAGCAGGGCGGCAGAACCGGCGAGCGACAGCGCGGTGCGCACCGGGCTCACCTTGGGCGCCTCGACGACCGTGAAGACGAGCAGCAGCATGGCGCCGGTGACGGCGACGGCCCCGAACAGGTCGTGCCCGCCCTCGCCGCGCTCCTCGCCCCGCGCCAGCAGGCGCAGGCCCGCGACGAGCGCGATGAGGGCGACCGGGACCGGCATGAGGAAGGTCCAGCGCCAGCCGATCTCGGTCAGCAGCCCGGACAGGACGAGCCCGAGCGAGAACCCGCTCGCGCCGCAGGCGGTGAAGATGCTGAGGGCCCGGTTGCGGGCGGGCCCCTCGGCGAAGGTCGTGGTGATGATGGACAGAGCCGCCGGAGCGGTGAACGCGGCGCTGATGCCCTTGACGAAGCGGGCCGCGATCAGCAGCGTGCCGTCGGTCATCAGGCCGCCGAGCAGCGACGCGACGGCGAACACCACCAGCGCGGCGAGGAACACCCGGCGGCGGCCGAGCAGGTCGGCGGTCCGGCCCCCGAGCAGCAGCAGACCGCCGTACCCGAGCACATAGCCGCTCACGACCCACTGCAGGGACGAGGTGGACATGCCGAGGTCGGCCTGGATGGAGGGAAGGGCGACACCGACCATCGACACGTCGAGGGCGTCGAGGAACACCACGGCGCACAGGACGGTGAGGGCACCCCAAAGGCGCGCCCCCCAGCGCGCGTCTTGTATGGAGGAGGTCATGCCGGAGAACTTACATGCACATGCATTCAATGCACAAGCAAATAATGCGTTTGCATATAATTACCGTGCATGGTAGGCTCGCGCGAAGAAAGGCGGTCGGGAGTGCCCATGAACGAGACCGACTCCGATTTCGTGGTGATGGCCTGGCGCGAGCTGCTCGCCCGCCACGCCCAGGTGTCCTGCGCCCTGGAACGGGAGCTGGGCGACAAGCACGGCCTCGGCGTGAGCGAGTTCGAGGTGCTGGAGCGGCTCGCGGAGAACCTGGCGACCTGCTCGTCCCACGACAGGACCCAGCTGCGCGTCCAGGAGCTCGCCGGTCAGGTCCACCTCAGCCAGAGCGCCCTGTCCCGGCTGATCGCGCGGCTGGAGCGCGACGGACTCGTCGCCCGGGCGCTGTGCGAGGCCGACCGCCGCGGCGTGTTCGTCCACATCACCGACGAGGGCCGCAGGCGTCACGCCGAGGCCACCCCGACCCACCGGGCCGTCCTGGCCGCGCACCTGTTCCCGCACCTGGTCACCGCGCAGGGCACGGCCGCGGGGACCTGCTTGGGGGAGTCCGCGCCCACCGCCGCCGAGTCCTCCCGCACCACGGCCACCGCCTGACCGCTGGGCGGCCCGTCACGCGCCCGGCGCCCAACGCTCAGGCGCGGCCTGCTGTCACATGAACGCGTGAGCACGCGGCCGAGCCGCCGGCGACGAACCGAGGCACGCGGCCGGCCGTCAGGCGGTGATGCGGTCGACGACCAGCGGGAGCAGGTCGTCCGAGACGGACTCCCCGATCTCGTAGGCGCCGTCGAGGGCCTGGAGCGCGCGCTCGAACCGGGCGGTCTCGTCGGCGTGCAGCGTCATCAGCGGCTGCCCCTCCCGGACGCGGTCGCCCGGCTTGGCGTGCAGCGTGATGCCCGCACCCGCCGACACCGAGTCCTCCTTGCGGGCGCGCCCGGCGCCGAGCCGCCAGGCGGCGACGCCCACCTTGAGGGCGTCCAGCGTGCCGAGCACGCCGGACGACGGCGCGGTGACCTCGACGAACTCGGCCGCCTTCGGCAGGAGGGCGTCAGGGTCCCCGCCCTGGGCCCGGATCATGCGCCGCCAGGCGTCCATGGCCGAGCCGTCCTTCAGGGCCTCCTCGGGGTCCTTCGCCCCCGCCACCCCGGCGGCCTCCAGCATCTCCCTCGCGAGCCTTACGGTGAGCTCGACCACGTCGGAGGGGCCGCCGCCGGCGAGGACCTCGACGGACTCCTCGACCTCCAGGCCGTTGCCCACCGCCCGCCCGAGCGGCCGGTCCATGGCGGTGAGCAGGGCGACGGTCCTGACCCCGGCGTCGGTCCCGAGGGCGACCATGGTGCGGGCCAGCTCGCGGGCGTCGGCCACGTTCTTCATGAACGCGCCCGAGCCCACCTTGACGTCGAGGACGAGCGACCCGGTGCCCTCGGCGATCTTCTTGGACATGATCGAGGAGGCGATCAGCGGGATCGACTCGACCGTGCCGGTCACGTCGCGCAGCGCGTAGAGCTTCTTGTCTGCCGGCGCGAGCCCGGCGCCCGCGGCGCAGACGACCGCCCCGGACGCGCGGATGACCTGGAGCATCTCCTCGTTGGACAGCGAGGCCCGCCAGCCGGGGATGGACTCCAGCTTGTCCAGCGTGCCCCCGGTGTGGCCGAGGCCGCGGCCCGACAGCTGCGGGACGTACGCCCCGCAGGCCGCCACCAGCGGGGCGAGCGGCAGCGTGATCTTGTCGCCGACCCCGCCGGTCGAGTGCTTGTCCGCGGTCGGGCGGTCGAGGGACGACCAGTCCATCCGCTCGCCCGAACGGATCATCGCCTGGGTCCAGTCCGCGATCTCCCGGCGGTTCATGCCGTTCAGCAGGATCGCCATCAGCAGCGCCGACATCTGCTCGTCGGCCACCGCGCCCCGCGTGTACGCGTCCACGACCCAGTCGATCTGGGCCGTGGACAGCTCCCCGCGGTCGCGCTTGGTGCTGATGATCTCGATCGCGTCGAACCCCATGCTCGCTCCCCTATCGCGACAGGTCGTCCGGGCCGAAGGCGAACGGCAGGAAGTCCGCCATCCGCATCGGCCCATCGGGCGTCTCCACCAGCAGGTCGCCGCCACCGTGCTCGAAGAGCAGCTGGCGGCAGCGCCCGCACGGCATCAGCAGCTCCCCGTGGCCGTCCACGCAGGTGAACGCCACCAGGCGGCCGCCGCCGCCGGCGTGCAGGGCCGACACCAGCCCGCACTCGGCGCACAGCCCCACGCCGTACGAGGCGTTCTCCACGTTGCAGCCGGTGACCACCCGGCCGTCGTCCACGAGGGCCGCGGCCCCCACGGGGAACTTCGAGTACGGCGCGTAGGCGTGGGCCATGGCCTCGCGCGCCTCGGCGCGCAGGGCCTCCCAGTCGATGCTCGCGGGTCCGGTCATGTCGTCTGCCCCCTCCGGTACGGCAGGCCGTCGGCCGCCGGCATGCGCAGCCGCTGGGACGCCAGCGACAGCACCAGCAGCGTGGTCAGGTGGGGGGTGAACGAGGTGAACTGCTCGGGGACCGTGTGGGTCAGGGCGAACACCACGAAGACGACGACCGCGCCGATCGCGGTGAACAGGGCCGCCCTGGTCCTGCGCTGCCGTACGAGCTGGTAGACCGCGACGGCGGCCAGCAGCAGGGCGACGGCGAGCAGCAGCGCGTGCACCGAGGCGCCGCCCTGGCGCAGTTGGAGGGCGTCGGTGTAGCCGAACAGGGTGGCGCCGCCGGCGAGCATGCCGGGACGCCAGTTGCCGAAGATCATCGCGGCGAGGCCGATGTACCCGCGGCCGCCCGTCTGCCCGTCCCGGTAGATCCCGGCGGCCACGATCGACAGGAACGCCCCGCCGAGCCCGGCCAGGAAGCCGGAGACGAGCACGGCGAGCCACTTGTACAGGTAGACGTTGACGCCCAGCGACTCGGCGGCCACCGGCCGCTCGCCGCAGGCCCGCAGGCGCAGCCCGAAGGCGGTGCGCCACAGCAGGTAGAACGTCAGCGGCACGAGCAAGATCGCCAGGATCGTGAACGACGAGACGTTCTGGGTGACGCCCCGCAGGATCCCGGCCACGTCCGACAGCAGGAACCAGTGCCGGGCCTCCAGCGACCGCAGCGGGTCGCCGATCCCCGGGATGCCCAGCGTCGGCAGCGACGGCAGCGGCGGCGACTGCTTGGCGCCGCCGCCCGGCATGCCGTCGAAGACCAGCTTCGACAGGTACTGGGTGAAGCCGAGGCCCACGATGTTGATCGCGACGCCGGAGATGATGTGGTCGACGCCGAACGTCACGGTCGCGACCGCGTGGACGGCGCCGCCCAGGGCCCCGCCGATCGCGCCCGCCAGCACGCCGGCCCACGGGTTGTGGAACTGCAGGGCGCCCCACGCCCCGAACCAGGTGCCGAGGACCATCATGCCCTCGAGGCCGATGTTGACCACGCCGGCCCGCTCCGACCACAGGCCGCCGAGGCCCGCGAGGCCGATGGGCACGGCCAGGCCGAGCGCGGCGCTGACCGTGCCGGCCGAGGTGATGTCGTTGGCCCCGGTGACCACCCGGGCGACCGAGAGCAGCACGACCAGCCCGGCGATCCCCAGCAGCAGCACCGGCGTCGTCAGCCGGAACCGGCGCGCCGGCGGGGCGTCCACCGGGCGGCCCACGGAAAGGCCCGTCGCCGTCATGCCCGCTCCCCGCCTTCCGGCCGTGCGTACCGTGCGCTCACGCCGCCGCTCCCTCGGGTTCGGAGGGCGCCGCGAGCTGCCGGCTGACCCGGCGCTGCTCGGCGACGACCCGGTACCGGTGCACCAACTCGTACGCGACGATCACGGAGAGCACGATCACGCCCTGCATGATGGAGACGATCTCCTTGGAGATGTCGAGCAGCTGGAGGGCGTCCGACGAGCTGTCCAGGAAGCCCCACAGCAGCGCGCCGATGGCCATGCCGACCGGGTTGTTGCGGCCGAGCAGCGCGATCGCGATGCCCGTGAAGCCGAGCCCGGTCGGGAAGTTGTTGCTGTACTTGTACGACTGGCCGAGCAGCTCGGGCATGCCGCTCAGGCCGGCGACCGCGCCCGACATGACCATCGTGGCGACGACCATCTTCTTCACGCTGATGCCGCTGGCCACCGCCGCGGTCTCGGACTTGCCGGTGGCCCGGAGGTCGAAGCCGAAGCGCGTCCGGTTGAGCACCACCCAGTAGGCGATCCCGAGGACGACCGCCAGCACGAGGAAGCCGTTGACCAGCTGGGACGTCCCCGCGATGAGCGGGATCCCGGGCACGTGCGCGTCGTCGGGGATCGGCCGGGTGCCGAGGTCGTTGCCGGTCAGGACGCCGAAGTAGTTGGTCACGAGCCAGGAGCCGATGCCGGTGGCGATGGCGTTCAGCATGATGGTCGAGATCACCTCGCTGACGCCGCGCCTCACCTTCAGCACGCCGGCGATCGCCGCCCACAGGGCTCCGACGACCATGGCGCAGACGACGACGAGGATGATGTTCAGCACGCCGGGGAGCACGGCCGCGCCGCCCAGCCCGGCCGCGACGACGGCCGCGAGGCGGTACTGGCCGTCCACGCCGATGTTGAACAGGTTCATCCGGAAGCCGATGGCCACGGCCAGGGCGGAGATGTAGTACCCGATGGACGTGTTGAGGATCAGGGCCATCGTGCGCGGCTGGGTGCCGTAGTCGGCGAGCGTGGTGAACGCCTCCACCGGCGCCTTCCCCGCGGCCAGCAGGACGGCCGAGGTGATGAGCACCGCGAAGACCACGGCGATGAGCGGCGCGGCGACGGCGAGCCAGCCGCCGAGCCTCACCCGGCCGAGCACGCGGTCGAGGAAGGAGCTCATGCCGCCTCCTCCCCCGACGGCCCGGAGCCGGCCCGGCCCCTCATCCGTTGGCTGAGATCAGTCATGCGCCCTCCCCGGCGCCCGTCATGGCCGAGCCGAGCTGCTCGGGGGTCACGTTCGCGGGGTCCACGTCGGCCACGATCCTGCCGCGCAGGATCACCTTGAGCGAGTCGGACAGGCCGATCAGCTCGTCGAGGTCCGCGGAGATCAGCAGGACGGCCAGGCCCGCCGCCCGCGCCGTCCGCAGGTGGTCCCAGATGGCCGCCTGCGCGCCGACGTCGACGCCGCGCGTCGGGTGGCTCGCGATCAGCAGCACCGGGTCGCCGCTCATCTCCCGGCCGACGATCAGCTTCTGCTGGTTGCCGCCGGACAGCGCCGCGGCGTCCACGTCGATGCCGGGCGTGCGCACGTCGTACTCCTCGACGATGCGCCGCGTGTCGGCCCGCGCGCCGGCGCGGTCGATCCAGATGCCCTTGATGTTCGGACGGCGGGTCTGGTGGCCGAGGATCCGGTTCTCCCAGAGCGGGGACTCCAGCAGCAGCCCGTGGCGGTGCCGGTCCTCCGGGATGTAGCCGATGCCGTCCGCGCGCCGCCGGAGGGTGGACCACGAGGCGATGTCCGTGCCGTCGAGCGTCATCGAGGCGACCGTGGAGGGCCGCATGCCCATGATGGCCTCGACCAGCTCCGCCTGGCCGTTGCCCTCGACGCCGGCGATGCCGAGCACCTCGCCCTTGTGGATGTCGAAGCTCACGCCGTCGACCACGGCCCGGCCGTCGGGTGTGCGCACGGTCAGGTCGCGCACCGACAGCGCCACCACGTCGGTGACGGTCGACTCCCGGGTCTCGGGGCTGGGCAGCTCGCTGCCGACCATGAGCTCGGCGAGCCGCCGGGCGGTCACCTCCTTCGGGTCCACCGTCGCGACGGTGGTGCCGCGGCGGATCACCGTGATCGCGTCGGCCACCCGGAGGACCTCGTCGAGCTTGTGGGAGATGAACAGGATCGTCAGCCCCTGGCTGACGAGGCCGCGCAGGTTGTCGAACAGCTCGTCGACCTCGTGGGGCACGAGGACGGCCGTCGGCTCGTCGAGGATCAGGATGCGGGCGCCGCGGTAGAGGACCTTGAGGATCTCCACGCGCTGGCGGTCGCCCACGCCCAGGTCCTCGACAGCCACGTCGGGCTGGATGCCCAGGCCGTACGCGTCCGAGATCTCCTTGATCCTGCTGCGGGCGGCGGCGAAGTCGAGGGCGATCCCGCCGCGGCGGGGCTCGCTGCCGAGCACCACGTTCTCCAGCACGGTCAGGTTGTCGGCCAGCATGAAGTGCTGGTGGACCATGCCGATGCCGGCGGCGATGGCGTCCGCGGGGGTGTGGAACCCGGCGGGCGACCCGTTGATCCGGATCTCGCCCTCGTCCGGGCGCTGCATCCCATAAAGGATCTTCATCAGCGTGGACTTGCCCGCGCCGTTCTCGCCGACGATGGCGTGGATCTGTCCCTTGGCGACGCGGAGATGGATGTCGCGATTGGCGACGACGCCCGGGAATCTCTTGGTGATCCCGTCGAGCTCTACTGCGGGTTCCGTGACGGTCGCGGCGGTAATGGCGGCCTCCTCCTTGCGGAGTGCCTGGTTACAGACAGTGGTAGTGACAGTAGACCAAGGGGCCCGGGGGCGGTGCCACCGGGCCCCACGCGATGCAGGTCAGGTGCTGGGGACGGTGATCTCGCCGCTGATGATCTTCTGCTTGTACTCGTCGATCTTCGACTTGATGTCGTCGATCTTGCCGCCGGTCGTGGAGTAGTCCACGCCGCCGGCCTTGAGGTCGTAGCGGGTCGGTCCGCCCTTGACGGTCCCGGACGCGTAGTTCTTCAGGAAGTCGAAGACGGCGACGTCGACCTTCTTCAGCATCGACGTGATGATGACGTCCTTGACCTTGTCGTACGCCGGGAGGGCCGCCTGGTCGGAGTCGACGCCGATGGCCATGGCGCCCGCGGCCTTGGCGGCCTCGAAGACGCCGCCGCCGGAGCCGCCCGCCGCCTGGTAGACCACGTCGGCGCCCGCGTCGTACATGCCCTGGGCGGCGGTCTTGCCCTTGGCCGGGTCGCCGAAGCCGCTGAAGTCCGGCGGCTGGCTGAGGTACTTGGTCTGGATCTTGATGTCCGGCTTCACGGCCTTCGCGCCGGCCTCGTACCCGGCCTCGAACTTGTGGATCAGCGGGACGTCCACGCCGCCGACGAAGCCGATGTTGCCCTTGGTGGACTTGAGCGCGGCCGCGACGCCGACCAGGAAGGATCCCTGCTCCTCGGCGAACAGCAGGTTGGTGATGTTCGCGCCCGTGGCCGCGTCGTCGTCGACGATGGCGAACTTGGTGTCGGGGAACTCCTTGGCGACCTTGGCCACCGAGGCGGAGTAGGCGAAGCCGACCGCGACGACCGGGTTGTACCCGCCGGTCGCGAGCAGGCGGAGCCGCTCCTCCTTCTGGGCGTCGGTCTCGCCCTGGGTGGCCTCGAGCTCCTTCTTGTCCACCCCCAGCTCCGAGACGGCCTTGTCCAGACCGGCGGCCGCCGCGTCGTTGAAGGAGCCGTCACCCCGGCCGCCGATGTCGTAGGCCAGGCCGACCTTGATCTTGGCTGCGGCGGGCGCCGAGGAGGCGCCGGCCGACGAAGCCGTTGTCGTGGAGTCACTGCCCCCACAGGCGGCGGCGGCCATGAGCATGGCTCCCGCGGCAGTGGCGGCAGCCAGTTTGCTAACTCGATTGCGGAGCAAGGTGTGAACTCCCCTTCCGTGTCCCCGCCGTCCAACTTCCGTCGCACGCACGCAGGAACGCACGGCAACCCTGCACGGAAGATAGTTGTTTGACCTGCATAGACCAAACCCGCACACCAGTCCGCAACATGTCCGTTATGGAGCTCTCGCCACCTCGTGACCAGGCACTCAGCCTGCGGAAACCCTGATCTTGCCGATGATGATCTCCTGCTTCAGCTGCTCGAGTCTCGGCTGGATGTCGTCGATGTGCCCGCCGGTGGTGGAATAGTCGACCCCGCCGAGCTTGAGGTCGTACACCGCCCGGCCGCTCTTGACCGTGCCGTCCATCAGGTTCGCGATGTAGTCGTAGACCGCCACGTCCACCCGCTTCACCATGCTGGTGAGGATCAGTCCGCGCACGCTCGGGTCCGCGGTGCGGGCCTGGTCGGAGTCGACGCCGATCGCCCAGCCCTTCGCCGACTGCGCGGCCTTGAAGACCCCGGCCCCGGACGCGCCCGCGGCCTGGTAGACCACGTCGGCGCCCGCGGCGAACATCTTCTGTGCGGCGTCCTGGGCCTTGGCCGCGTTGTCGAACCCGGTGAGGTCCGGCGGCTTGGTGAGGTAGGCGATCTCGATCTTGGCCCGCGGATTCACGTACTTCACGCCCTGCGTGTACCCCGCCTCGAACTTCTTGATCAGTGGGGACTCCACGCCGCCGACGAAGCCGACGTCGCCGGTCTTCGACTTCATCGCCGCCGCCGCGCCAACCAGGAACGAGCCCTGCTCCTCCGCGAACAGCAGGTTGGTCACGTTCGGACCGGAGGCCACGCTGTCGTCCACGATGGCGAACTTCGTGCCGGGGAACTTCGGCGCCACATCCTTGACGGCGTCGGAGTAGGCGTAGCCGACCGCGATGATCGGGCTGTACCCGGCCTTCGCCATCAGCCGCAGCCGGTTCACCTTGGCCGACTCGGGCTCTCCCGGCTGCGCCGCCACCTCCTGGACCTGCAGGAGGCCGAGGCTGCGCCGGGCGTCGTCGAGCCCGTCCGCCGCCGCGTCGTTGAACGACTTGTCCCCCCGCCCGCCGATGTCGTAGGCGAGGCCGATGCGCAGCGCCCGGGGGTGGTCGCCCGGCACAGTGGCGCCGGGAGAGTGCACGCCTCCGCAGGCCGTCGCCGCGGCCAGCACCGCGCCCGTCATCAGCACCGCGATCGACCGCACGAGGACTCCTTTAGATGGCTTGAGCCCCCACGTTACTTACGCCAAGTAAGGCGGAACTTGTCAGGAATACAACCTTTTTCCAAGTTTGTCGGTTTTACCGATTTAGCGGGCTCCAGTCAGGACGTACGGGTGATCGTGCCCGAATAGCGCACCGCGTCCTCACCCGCGCGCGACACCTCGATCGTGGCCCGGCGATCCCCCTGCGAAACGAGCGTCACCAGGCCGGGATAGCAGGACGCGCCGGTCACCTGGCCGAGGTCCAGCACCAGGCGGCCGCCCGTCTCCGCGATCTCCCGCAGCCGCCCGCGGCAGTGCAGGTCGGCGCCCCACCTCATGCTCCGGGGTTCGGACAGGCGCAGCTCCACCGGGAAGACGCGGCCGGCCGACGGGTAGCGGGCCACCCCGCTCCACGTCCCGTCGTAGGCCGCGGGCCGGGTGACGGCGTACAGGACCGCTCCGAGGGCGGTCAGGACGGCGACTCCCGCCACGAGCGCCGCCGGCCATCGGCGCCTCGTCCCGCGCCGCTCCTGTCCGGACGCGGGGAGTCGCGTGCCGCCCGTGCCCCCGTCACCCGGCGACGTCGGCGCCGTCGCGACGTCGCCCCGGTTCACGGCGGGGCGGGCCGGCGGCCGGTCGGAGTGGTCGAGCAGGTCGCTCAGCACGCCCTCCGCCGACGGGCGGTCGCCGGGCTCCCTCGCCAGGCACGCGACCACGATCTCCCGCAGCCGGCCGTCGAGCGGACCGATGTCGGGCGTGCCGTACAGGATCCTGGCGAGCACGGCCGCGTAGCCGTCGGCGGTGAAGGCGTGCCGTCCGCTCGCCGCGAAGGCGACGGTGAGCGCCCAGCTGAACACGTCGGCCGGAGGCCCGGCGGGCTCCCCCCTGAGCTGCTCGGGAGCGAGGTAGGCGGGCGTCCCGACCGGTCCGCCGGCGGTCGGCGTGGCGTCGGCCAGCCGGGAGACGCCGAAGTCGACGACCCTCGGCCCGTCCGGCCCGAGCAGCACGTTGCCCGGCTTCACGTCGCGGTGGACCACGCCGGCCCGGTGGATCGCGGCCAGCGCGGTCGCCGTCCCGACGGCGATCCGGTCGAGGGCCCCTCCGCTGCGCGGGCCGTGCTCGGCGACGTGCTCCTGCAGGGAGACCCCGTCCACGTACTCGCTCACGATGTACGCCCGGCCGTCGTGGACGCCCGCGTCGAGCACCCTCGCGGTGCAGAACGGCGCGACGCGCCGTGCCGCCTCGACCTCCCTGTGGAACCTCCGGTCCTCGGCGTCCACCCGGGCGTGCAGCAGCTTCACCGCCACCGGCGGCCCGCCGGGGCCGTGGGCGAGGAAGACGACGCCCTGGCCGCCCGCCCCGAGGCGGCCGGTCAGGACGTAGCCGCCGAGGCGCGCGGGGTCCTCGGGGCGCAGCGGGGAGGTGCGGGGCACGCGTGTCCGGCCGGGGGGATCGGGGACGGCGTCAGCGCGCGCCGCCCCAGAGGGCGGTGAGCGCGGTGGTGGCCATGACCTTCACGCCGACGCCGATGGCCCGCTCGTCCACGTCGAACTCCGGCCGGTGGATGTCCACCTCGTCGATGGCGCCCGGCGCCCGGGTGCCCAGGCGGGCGAGCGCGCCGGGGACCGACTCGACGTACCAGGAGAAGTCCTCGCCGCCGAGGCTCTGCGGGGTGGGCACGGCGGCCCCCTCGCCGACGATCTGGGTGACGGCGTCGTGCAGCATCTGGATGCTGGTGGCCTCGTTCACGGTGGGCGGGGTGCCGCGCCGGTAGTCGAGCTCGGCGTCCACGCCGTACGCGCCCGCGACCGAGTCGAGCAGCGACTTGACCAGGTCGGGAGCCTGGTGCCAGGCCTCCTCGTCGAGCGACCTGACCGTGCCCTGCGCCATGCCCACGTCGGGGATCGTGTTGAACGCCGAGCCCGCGGAGACCTGCCCCCACACGAGGCTCAGGCTGGACCGGGGGTCGACGCGGCGCGACAGGGCGGCCGGCAGCTCCGTGATGATCTTGCTGAGGGCGTAGACGAGGTCGACCGTGAGGTGCGGGCGGGCCGTGTGGCCGCCGGGCCCGGCAACCCGGATGCGCAGGCTGTCGCAGGAGCCGGTGATCGGGCCGGTGCGCAGGCCCACGTGGCCGACGTCGATGCGCGGGTCGCAGTGCAGCGCGAAGATGCGGTCGACGCCGTTCAGGCCGCCGTCCCGCATGACCTCCAGCGCGCCTCCGGCGACCTCCTCGGCCGGCTGGAAGATCAGCCGGACGCGGCCGGGCAGCGCGCCCGCGTCGGCCTGGGTGGCGAGGAACAGCCCGGCCCCCAGGACGACGGCCGTGTGCACGTCGTGACCGCAGGCGTGGCAGGCGCCCGGGTTCGTCGACCGGTAGGAGACGTCCTTCTCGTCCTCCATCGGCAGCGCGTCGATGTCGGCCCGCAGGGCGACCGTGGGGCCGTCGTCCCGGCCGAGGTCCACCCACATGCCCGTGCCCCGCGACAGCAGCCTCGGCGTGAGGCCCGCGTCCGTCAGACGCTCAGCGATCTTCTCGGTGGTTCGATGCTCGCTGAAGGCGATCTCCGGGTGCGCGTGCACGTCGCGCCGGAACTCGATCAGCTCATCGCCCCGCTCGCGAAGGAATTCCGCCAGCTGCCCGGCCAGGTCGTTCCCCCCTGGGGACGCCGCGTCCGGCGGTGCGAGCTTCGATGAGGTGGCCACGGTCGGTCGTTTCCCTCCTCCAGCGGACCGTCCTGCCGCGGTCCGCTGGATGGTCAATATGGTCAGCTGAAAAGCAGTCACGACAAAAGATCAAAAGGGTCGCGCGGGCGCCGTCTCGCCACCACCGACCCTTCGTTCACAATCTTTCCATGCCGCGACCTTTCCAGGCGGCGGATTGCCCAGTATTTACACCGGCGACTGGACGTTGTCAGAAGTCGGCCTATATGCCCGGACAAAACGGTAATTCGGGGGGTCAGGCCCCCGAACGTCCGGCCTCTCGATTCGGGTTCGAGGTCACGAACCTGTCCTCGGCGAGCTCGATCACGGTGGCGTCGACCACGTCCTGCAGAGTCCCCCCGCCCGCGAGGATCGCCCGCTGGCGCTCGGATGAGCTCCCCTGCTCCAGCACCTCGGTCACCACGGCGAGCTCCTCGGCACAACCGAGCCGCTCGGCGACGGGTTCCAATTCGCGCTGAAGCTCATACAATACGTCGCGCACGGGCGCGGTGGATCCATGGTCGTCGGTGATGACGTCCGCGTCGAGGCCGTACCGCGTGGCGCGCCACTTGTTGTCGCGCACCACCCAGGCCGCCGGATTGGGCAGCTTGTACCCTCTGTCGATCTGCTGGTCGAACTGCTGGACGAGGCTCTGGCACAGCGCGGCGACCATGCCGACCTCGCGCGGCGTCGGGATGCCGTCGAACATCCGGACCTCGATCGTGCCGAAGTCGGGGTGCGGCCGGATGTCCCACCACACCTCCTTGATGCTCTTGATGGTGCCCGCCCGCAGCAGCGTGTCCATGTACTCCTCGAACTCGCCCCAGTCCGCCAGCAGGTGCGGTGGGCCGGCCGTGGGCAGCGCGCCGAACACGATCGCCCGGCTCGACGCGAGGCCGGTGTCCTGGCCGCCCCAGTAAGGGCTCGACGACGTCAGCGCGAGGAAGTGCGGCAGGTAGGCGGCGAGGGCGTTCACGATCGGGATGACCTTGTCCCGGTCGCGCACCCCGACGTGGACGTGCACGCCGAACGTCTGGATCCGCCACGCCAGCCACTGCATCTCCTCGACCAGCTCGGTGTACCGCTGGACGGGCGCGTAGACCGCGTCCCGCCAGTCGCTGATCGCGTGCGTGCCGGTGCAGGCCAGGGACATGCCGCGGGGCTCGACGACCTCACGCAGCCTGCCGATGCTCTTCCTCAGGTCCTGGACGGCCTCGGCCACGGTGTGGCAGACGTCGGTCACGATCTCGATCTGGGACTGCATGAGCTCGTGCATGGCCTTGGGCCGCTGGCTCTCGCTCAGATCGGGCACCGCGGCGAGCACGTCCTTGGCGTCCTGGCGGAGGAGGCGGGTGTGCCTGTCGATCAGCTGGAGCTCCCACTCGACTCCCAGCGTCGCGCCCCGCGAGGGCCTGAACTCGATCGCCACCACGTGCCTCCATCACATCGGAAAACCAGTGCCTGTCTAAGCCCTACCCGCCTTCCACCCGCGCACGCCAACGGCGGCGAGGACCAGGGCGAGGATGATGTTGACGGCGATCAGCACCCCGTGGACGACGTAGAACGCCGTGGGGTGCCCGTCGGCGAGGTTGAAGCCGAGATTGATCCATTCAAAGATCATGAAAGCCGCGAGGGCCAGGAGAAAGCCTGATACACGTCTCGTCATGTACACAGTATCGGCCGAGGTAGGGACGCGTGCTCCTGCGATCTTTGGGGGAAATGTCACCACATGCGTAAAGACTCACGGCTAGGCTGAGCGGCCTATGGGGAGGAAGCACGGGGCCCTGGGCGCCGCTCTGATGACATCGGGACTCATCACGACCGCGCTGCTCGGCGCGCCGCCCGCCGCGCAGGCACGCGGCCTTCCGGTCCCCTGGCGGGTGGAGGGCAACGGCGCCATCGGCGGCGACCGCCTCAGCGGGCACGGGATCATCGCGCCGGACGGGGTGCCCGCGCCGCCCAAGACCGAGGCCTCGGCGTTCGTGGTCGCCGACGCCGACACCGGGGCCGTCCTCGCGGCCAAGGACCCGCACGGGCACTACGCCCCCGCGAGCACCCTGAAGACCCTCACGGCCGTGACCCTGATCCCCAGGCTGGACAAGGACCTCAAGGTCAAGCCGAGCGAGAAGGCCTGCAACGTCGAGGGCAGCGCGGTGGGGATCGTCCCCGAGCCGATCTACAAGGTCGACGACCTCATGCGCGCCCTGCTCATGGTCTCCGGCAACGACGCCGCCGTCGCCCTCGCGGAGGCCAACGGCGGGATGCGCCGGACGATCGACGACATGAACGAGGAGGCCCGCAGCCTCCAGGCGTACGACACGGTGGCCAAGACGCCCCACGGCCTTGACGAACCGGGCCAGCGCAGCTCGGCCTACGACCTGGCCCTGATCGCCCGGGCGGGGCTGAAGCTGCCCGCCTTCCGGGAGTACATCAGCACCAAGGTCGCGAAGTTCCCCGCGCCCAAGGACTACGGCAAGAAAAAGAAGAAGGCCGACCGCGACGGGCAGGACGACGACGGGCAGAGCCGCGACGACGGCGACTCCCCCACCCCGACGAAGTCGCCACCCGCCTACTACGAGATGGCCAACCACAACAAGCTGCTCGGCACGTACAAGGGCATGCTCGGCGTGAAGAACGGCTGGACGTCGAAGGCCCTCGGCAGCTTCGTGGGCGCGGCGAGGCGCGACGGCCACACGATCATCGTCGTGGTCATGCATCACCCCGGCGGCTTCTGGGAGGAGGTCGCGCACCTGCTCGACTGGGGCTTCGCCGTGAGGGGGAAGGCGGCCCCCGTGGGCCAGCTGGTCGGCCCGGCCCCCTCGCCGACCCCCTCGTCGTCCGTGCTGGCCGCACGGCCCGCGACCTCGGTCTCGCCTTCCCCAGCGGCCGCGGCCGGCAAGCAGGGCGCGGCGCCGCGCGTGGCCACCCTCGTCCTGGGAGCCGGCCTGGCCGGCGGCCTCGCCGTGGTCGGGTACGGCGTGGTCCGCCGCAGGCGCCGCGCGGACGCCTGAGCCGAGGCGGGAGGCGGGCGGCTACGGCTCGGCGATCGCGGGGGACGGCACCGGCGTCGGCTCGGGCGGCGGCCCGAGCGTGGCGGTGGCGGTCCACGCGGCGGCGTAGAGGATCACCCGGGAGGACAGGTTGATCCACACCAGCAGCCCGACCACCACGGCGAACGTGCCGTAGACGGGGTTGCGGAGGGTCGCGGCGAGGATGAGCGTGGCGAGCTGCTTGAGCGCGCCGAAGGCGACCGCCCCCAGCAGGGCCCCCTTGAGCACGACCCGGAACTCCTGGTGGGACTCGGCCAGCCAACCGAGGACGATGAGGAACAGCAGCAGGTCGGCGACGAGGCCGGCCCCGATCCCGGTGAGCCAGACCGAGACGCCGGCGAGCGGGGAGTTCCCGAGGCCCAGCCACTCCGCCACCGTGCTCGTCGCCCCCGTGGCGAAGCCGCCCACGACGACCGAGGCCAGCATCGTGACGCCCATCAGGACGAGCGCCACGAGGTCGCGCAGCTTGCCGAGGAAGTAGTTGAGGGGCGGCTCGCAGGTCATCCAGATCGTCCGCAGGGCCCCGCGCAGCGCGTCCATCGCGCCGAGCCCGGCGTAGAGCAGGCCCAGCAGGCCGATGACCCCGGCCCGCACCCGGACGCCGGCGAGCTGGTCGATGTGGAGCTGCTGCGCCAGCCCGGGCAGCTGGCTGTTGACGGCCTCGGTGATGACCTTCAGCGCGTCCGGGTAGACGGTCATGACCAGCCAGAACGCCAGGGCCACGAGGGGGAAGAACGACAGGAACGCGAAGTAGGTGAACGCGCCCGCCAGCCGGTCGCCCGACTGCACCTGGTAGCGCTGGACGGTCCGCACGATGTGGTCGAACCACAGGAAGCGGATCCGCTCGCGCTCCAGCAGCACGCGGCCCCATGCCCGTACGGCGTCGACCCGCCGCGTGACCCGCTCGACCCACTCCGTCGCCACTGCCCACATCTACCCCGTACGGGCTGATCGACGCGCGGAAACGCCTGATCGGAGGGAGGATGTCCGGCGACGGGGCTCCTCGGCCCACCGGCAGGTGGTGGGTCTCCGGAGTCAGATCATCGGGCGGCCGGATCGTGTGCCGGGGGCTCGGCGATCGCGGTCCGGACCGTCGGCCGCCGCCGCACTTGCCCGGGTACGGCGGGCGGCGACGAAAGCCGCCGCGCCGGCCGCGAACCAGGCGGCCTCGACCGCGACCTTGGCGGCTCCGTGCAGCGGATAGGTGGCCAGGGGTGCGCAGAACAGGCCCCAGACCGCGGCGAACAGGGCGATCCCGCCGATCGCCGCACCCAGGCGGCGTGGCCAGGTGGAGCGGGCGAAGCCCCAGTAGCCGACGCAGGCGTAGACGGCCATCTCCGCGGCGAACCAGATCAGGTCCATGGTCAGCTCCACAGGACGGCGGCGAGCAGGTGGATGACGGCGAAGGCGCCCGCGCCGAGCGCCATGCCGGGGTTGCGGCGCATGACGCCGAGCGCCGAGTCGCCCACCTGGGCGAGCCCGGAGACGACGAGCAGGGGGACCACCGCGGCCGAGGGCCCCAGGACGAGCACGAACGCGGTGACGAGCCCCAACGGGAGCGCTCGCGCGGCGTACGCCCTGGTGTAGAAGCGCACGCCGGTCGTGGTCTCCTCGTCGGGCCTGAGCCCGAGGCCCGGCCTGATGACGCCCGCCACGCTGGACCCCGCCGCTCCGAGCGAGGCGAGGACGTTGAGGACGACGAGTACCGTGTCCATCGATTCTCCTTACGAATCATTCATACTCTGAATTAATATCATGACCGTATCATTCATGGCATGAACGATGTCAAGCAGACGATCGCCTTCCGGCTGGGCACGCTCGGCGCGGTCATGCAGGACCGCTTCGCGGCAAAAATCGAGACCTACGACCTGAAGCCGAAACACGTGGGCCTCATGGCCGCGCTCAAGGGCGGGACGGCCGCCGCCTCCCAGCAGGACCTGGCCGCCCGCCTCGGGGTCGCACCCAGCCTGGTCGTCGCCCTCGCGGATCATCTGGAGCACCTGGGCGCCGTCGAGCGTGTACGCGACCCCGGCGACCGCCGGCGCCAGACGCTGACCCTGACCGAGCACGGCGTCGCGCTCCTGGCCAGGTGCGCCGCCGCCGCCGGCGAGCTCGACGACGAGATCACCGCGTCGCTGGCGGCATCCGAGCGGACGGCCCTGCGCGACACCCTCGGCCGCCTCGCCGCCGGTGTGGGGCTCCCCTCCTGAGCGCCACGTCCGACCACCGCCAGACCCCGGCGTGCACGAATGACCATGCTGAACGCATGAACGAACTGAAGGACAAGGTCGCACTGGTCACAGGCGGCAGCAGGGGTATCGGCGCGGCCATCGCCCGGCGTCTGGCCGAGCAGGGGGCGGATGTGGCGCTGACCTACGAGCAGGCCGCCGGCCGCGCTTCGGCGGTCGCCTGCGAGATCAAGGACATGGGGCGCCGCTCGCTGGCCGTCCACGCCGACAGCGGTGACGCGGCGGCGGTCACGGCCGTGGTGGACCAGGTCGCCGAGGTGTTCGGCGGGCTGGACATCCTGGTCAACAACGCGGGCGCGTTCATGGTCGGTCCGGTGGCGGACCTAGGTGCGGCGGAGCTCGACCGCACCCTCGCCGTCAACGTCCGCGCCCCGTACCTGGCGTCGCGGGCCGCCGTCCGCCACATGGGCGACGGCGGGCGGATCATCAGCATCGGCAGCAACATGGCCGAGCGGGTCCCCTTCGGCGGGATGACGCTGTACGCGCTGAGCAAGACCGCTCTGGTGGGCATGACCAAGGGACTGGCCCGCGAGCTCGGGGCGCGCGGCATCACGGTCAACCTGGTCCATCCCGGGCCCACCGACACCGACGCCAACCCCGCCGACGGACCCGGCGCCGAGGCGATCCGCGGGCTGACCGCCCTGGGCCGCTACGCCACGCCGCCGGAGATCGCCGCTGTGGTCGCGTTCCTGGCCGGCGAGGACGGCCGGTACGTCACCGGAGCCGTCGTCAACGCCGACGGCGGGTTCACCGTGTGAGCACACGGCGATCTCGAATGAGGCCGCCGAGGCCGCCCGGCCACCGCACGCGAGCCGCGGGAAAACGGCCCGGTGCCGGGCGTCAGCCGACGGGGCCGCCGTGGAGGAGGCCGATCCGGTCGCGGACCTGGGCCATCGTCTGCCGGGCCACCCGGCGGGCCCGGTCGGCGCCCATGGCCAGCAGCCGGTCGAGCTCGGCCTCGTCGGCCAGCAGCTTCTCGGTCCGCTCGCGGATCGGGGCGAACGTCTCGATCACGGCCTCGGCGACCTCCTTCTTGAAGGTGCCGTAGCCCTGCCCCGCGAAGCGGGCCTCGAGCTCGGGGATCGGCACGCCCGACAGCGCCGAGTGGATGCGCAGGAGATTGGTGACGCCGGGCTTGTTCTCCTCGTCGGCGACGACCTCGGAGCCGGTGTCGGTGACCGCGCGCATGATCTTCTTGCGCAGCGCGCCGGGCTCCTCCAGCACGTCGATGATGCCCTGCGGGCTGGACGACGACTTCGACATCTTGGCCGTCGGGTCCTGGAGGTCGCCGATCTTCTCGACCTCCTTGAGGATGTACGGGTTGGGCACCTTGAACGTCTGGCCGTACCGGTTGTTGAACCGCTGCGCGAGGTCGCGGCTGAGCTCCAGGTGCTGCTTCTGGTCGACGCCCACCGGCACCTGGTCGGCCTGGTAGATCAGGATGTCGGCCGCCTGGAGGATCGGGTAGGTGAACAGGCCGACGCTCGCCGCGCTCTCGCCGTACCTGGCCGACTTGTCCTTGAACTGCGTCATCCGCCCGGCCTCGCCCATGCCGGTCTGGCAGATGAGGATCCAGGCCAGCTCGCTGTGCTCCCGGACGTGGCTCTGCGCGAAGACGGCCGACCGCTCCGGGTCGAGGCCGGCGGCGAACAGCTGGGCCGCCGCGACGCGGGTGCGCCGGCGCAGCTCCTCCGGCTTGGGGGTCACGGTCAGCGCGTGGAGGTCGGCGATGAAGTAGAACGCCTCGTGCGTCTCCTGAAGCGCGACGTACTGCCGCACCGCGCCGAGGTAGTTCCCCAGGTGGAACGAGTCGGCGGTGGGCTGGATGCCGGAGAGAACGCGAGGACGATCCATGACATGTAATTCTGTCAGGAGTTCCCGCGTGCCTGCGACAGGCTCACTCCCCGCCTTCCGGCGCGTCGCCCTCGGCGGGAGCGGAGGCCGTACGGGTGACCCGGACCCGGGCGACCCGGCGGCCGTCCATCTCCGTCACCGTGAGCTTCACGCCGGGCGCCTCGGCCGTGTCGCCCCGCTCGGGGAGGTGCCCGAGAGCGGCCATTACGTAGCCGCCCAGCGTCTCGTACGGCCCGTCGGGCAGGCGGACCCCGGTCTGCGCGGCGAACTCGTCGAGGTTCACCAGGCCCTCGATCTCCATTTCGCCGGCGATCAGGCGGACGGCCTCGCCGTCGTCGTCGTACTCGTCGCGGATGTCGCCGATGAGCTCCTCGACCAGGTCCTCCAGGGTGACGATGCCGGAGGTGCCGCCGTACTCGTCGACGACGATCGCCAGGTGGTGGCCCTCGTCGCGCATCTCGGCCAGCGTGACCAGCACCCGTTTGCTCGCCGGGACGAGCTTGACGGGCCGGATCGGGACCAGCTCGCTGATCGGCTCCACCCGGCCGGTGAGGACCGGGTCGAGCAGGTCGCGCACGTGCACGAAGCCGATGATGTCGTCGTAGGAGTCGCGGTAGACGGGGAAGCGGGAGTGCGGCATGGCCGCGGCCAGCACGGCCGCCTCGGCGAGCGGGGTGTCCGCGGCCATGAACTCGACCTCGGTCCGGGGCAGCAGCACCTCCCTGAGCTGGCGCTTGCCGGCGGCGAACACCTCGGCGATCACGTCACGCTCGTCCTGGGTGAGGTCCTTGTGCCCCACCACGATGTCGCGCAGCTCCTCGGTCGTCATGGCGGCCCGGTCGGCCGACGGGTTGCCGCCGAGCAGGCGCACGATCCCGTTGGTCGACTTCGACAGCAGCCAGATCACCGGCCGTGACAGCGTCGCAATGCGGTCGAGCAGCGGCGCGACCATCAGCGACAGGCTCTCCGCCCGTTGCCGCCCGAGCCGCTTGGGCGCGAGCTCGCCGAGCACCAGCGTCACGTACGAGATCGCCAGCGTGACGGTCACGAACGCGACGGCGCCGGCCGCGCCCGGGTCGAGGCCCCACCGCTGCAGGAGCGGGGCGAGCCGCCCGGCCAGCGTGTCCGCGCCGAGCGCGGCCGACAGCACGGTGGCCACGGTGACGCCGACCTGGATGGACGAAAGGAACCGGTTGGGGTCGCGGGCGAGCTTCTGCACCCGCGCGCCGCGGCGCCCCTCCCCGCTCAGCCGCCGGATCTGGCTCTCCCGCAGGGACACCATGGCCATCTCGGCGGCGGCGAAGAAGCCGCATATCAGGATGAATATCAGGACCAGGGCGATGGTCACGGCGACGTTGCTCACGTCTCGAGTCCGTTCCGGGTGGGTGGAGCATGTCGGCTGGGCGTCGCAACCCCGGACCGCCGCGTACGCGGGTCACGTGGCGCGGTCGCGTGCGGTGGCGTGCGCCCGCGGGCCGCCGAGCTTGCGATGCTGCTGGCATTTAACCCGCTCCTCAAGGGAAGCGCGTAAGCTGGGCGGTATACTGACAATATCAAACATATTCCAACAGGAGTGAACAGTGAAGCTGCTGGTTACTGGTGGAGCCGGCTATGTGGGCAGTGTCGTCGCCGCCCAGCTCGTCGAGGAGGGCCACGAGGTCACGGTGCTGGACGACCTGTCCACCGGGCACGAGGACGCGGTCCCCGAGGGCGCCCGGTTCGTCCGGGGTTCGATCACCGACGCCGGCGGGGTGCTGCGGGACGGTGTGGACGCCGTGCTGCACTTCGCGGCCAGGTCGCTGGTGGGCGAGTCGGTCGAGAAGCCGGGGCTCTACTGGTCGCACAACCTCGGCGGCACGCTCGCCCTGCTGGAGTCGATGCGCCAGGCCGGCGTCGGGCGGATCGTCTTCTCCTCCACCGCCGCCACGTACGGCGAGCCTGAGCGCACTCCGATCCAGGAGACCGACCCCACCCGTCCCGGCAACCCGTACGGCGCCTCGAAACTGGCCGTCGACACGGCGCTGACCGCCTTCGCCGGCCTGTACGGCCTGGCCGCCGTGAGCCTGCGCTACTTCAACGTCGCCGGCGCGTACGGCCGCTACCGCGAGCGCCACGCCGTCGAGACCCACCTGATCCCGAACGTCCTCAAGGTGGCCCTGGGCGAGCGGGAGTCGGTGAGCGTTTTCGGCACCGACTACCCGACGCCGGACGGCACCTGTGTGCGCGACTACATCCACGTCGCCGACCTGGCCAGGGCCCACCTGCTCGCGCTGGACGCGTGCGCCGAGGGCGTCCACCGGATCTACAACCTCGGCAGCGGCAGCGGCTTCTCGGTGAAGGAGGTCCTCGACGTCTGCCGGGAGGTCACCGGGCACCCCATCCCGGCGGAGGTGGGCCCCCGCCGGCCCGGAGACCCCGCCGTCCTCGTCGCCTCGTCGGAGAAGATCAAGCGGGAGCTCGGCTGGAAGCCGGACCACACGGCGCTGCACACGATCGTGGCCGACGCCTGGGCGGGATGCCAAAAGCCGGAATCCGAGCGCGGATTGTGATGGGATCATCCCTATGCGTGTGGTTCCGTCGGCGGAGGCGCGCGACCGGCTGAGCCGGTTCACGCGGCGTGGCCCCGCGAGCCGCGCCCCCCGACGACCACTGGCAGGCGATGAGGTGAGGTCATGAGAGCGCGTCCCCCGATGGCCGCCCGGACGGGCCTGGCCGCCGTCATCCTCGTGGGCAGCGCTCTGGCCGCCGCCGCGGTGATGTTCGCCACCCAGCCCGGCACCGCCCGCGCGGTCCCCGAGCACCTGTCGGCCAGCGCCGCGCCGTTCTGCCCGGCCGGGCACGCCGGGCGCTGACGCCGTCAGCTCCGGTGCGGGGTCACGGCGGACGGCGCGGCGGCGCGGCGGAGGGCGAGGCGCATCCGCGCCTGGTTGTTCTCCGGACGGCGGTCGCCGAAGCGGCGGGAGTAGACCGTGGCCATGGTCGCGACGGCGTGCGAGGCGCGGGACGGCACCCGGAAGACCAGCTTGAGCAGGCCGCTCGACCCCGACCTGATGGGCGGCATCGCACACCCGACGATGGCCCGCGCCGCCCGGCAGCGCGCCCCCGAGGCCGACACGAGCCGGGCCTCGCGGGGCTGGACGTACACGAAGGCGTCCCGCACGACCCGGGGCCCCCGGTTGCGCACCTCGGCCCGGACGGCGAACCAGTGGCCCGGCCGGGTGAAGCGGGTCGAGGAGCGGAACCGCACGGCCAGGTCGGCGCCGTCGTCCACCCGAGTCACCACGTCGGCCGTGTTGTCGTCCTGGTGGCCGTCCACCACCTCGGACGACAGCGACGCCTGGGCCCGCAGCGGCCCGTGGGCGCCGGTGCGGACGACGCCGGTGATGGTCATCCCGCCCGAGCCGCCGGGCAGGACGTCGCGCCTCGACCGGCACACGATCTCGCTGTAGCCGCGGCCGGGGTCGCACTCGGCGACGTCGACGTTGACGACCTGGAAGTCGCGGGGCAGCCGCACCCGCAGGACGGGCAGGACCGCGTCCCCCGGGCCCTTGTTGTGCACGCTGACGCGGTAGGTGAGCGGCTGCCCTGGCTGGGCCACCCGCGGCGACGCCGAGATCCCCACCGAGAGGTCCGCCGCTCCCCACTGATCCGACGCGACCGCCGGTTGCGCCGGATGCCCCGCTCCGGCGACGAAAACGCAGACCAAACCCGTGACGACCCTACGACCCATGCGGCTCCCCCGAACGCTCGAGATCAATTCAACCGTGCCCGGCGGGCGGGGGATCGGGCGACACGCCGCGTCCCGCCGGGCAATGGAGCCGCTCACGCCCTCCTGCGACGAGGTCAGGCGGTGATCAGGTCGGGCTCGGCCGCGGGCCGCCGGAGCGGCGCCCGCCCGGACGGCAGCAGGGCGAGCGCGACGAGGGCGACCGCCGCCCCCACGACGCCGAGCCAGGGGATGACGGTGGCCGTCGCGGCGGCGTGCGCCGCGGGCAGGCCGTGCAGCGGCGCCTCCCGGGAGACCACCGCGCCGTAGGCCGTACCGGCCGTGGCCAGGGCCACCGACCCGCCGATCTGCCGGAAGAACGTGAGGTTCGCGCTGGCGGTGCCGACGTACCGCGGCGGGACCGACGACTGGATGGCGACCGTCAGCCCGGACAGCATCGGGCCCATGCCGAGGCCGATCAGCGCCATCCACAGGGTGAGGGTGAGGGTGGCGGTGCCGACCCCGAGCCCGGCGCACAGCAGCGTGCCGGCGACGAGCAGGAACGGCGCGGCGACCAGCCACGGCTTGTAGCGGCCGGTGCGGGAGATGAGCGCCCCGGTGATCACGCTGCCGGCGACCATGGCCAGCATCAGCGGGTAGATGTGCAGCCCGGACGAGGTCGCGCTCAGACCGTGGGCCTCCTGGAAGTAGCGGGGCAGGAAGACCACCCCGGCGTACATGCAGAACGCCGTGAAGAACGAGGCCACGTTGACCAGCGTGTACGTGCGGTTGGCGAACAGGTGCAGCGGCACGATCGGCTGCCCGGCCCGGCGTTCGACGGCCACGAAGACGGCGAGCAGGACGAGCGCGGCGGCGATGGGGCCGAGGACCGGGCCGCTCGTCCAGGTGTGGCCGTCGAGCCCCTTCTCGGTCAGGCCGACGAGCAGCGCGCTGACGGCCGCGCTGAAGACCGCGATGCCGAGGTAGTCGGGGCGGGCCGCCCGGCCGTCCCCACCCTCCTCGCCCCGCCGGTGCGGCAGCCGCAGCCAGATGATCGCGACCAGCGCGACGCCGATCGGGACGTTGACGTAGAACGCCCAGCGCCAGCTCGCGTGGTCGGTGAACAGTCCGCCGAGGAACGGCCCGGCGATGTAGCTGAGCCCCATCACCCCGCCGAGCGCGCCCTGCACCCGGCCGCTGCGCTCCGGCGGGAACAGGTCGATCACCAGCGCCAGTGACAGCGGCAGCAGCGCGCCCGCGCCGAGCCCCTGCAGCCCCCGGAAGGCGATCAGCTGCCCCATGTCCTGGGCGGCGCCCGACAGGGCCGACCCCGCGAGGAAGACCACCACGCCGATCAGCAGCAGGGGCTTGCGGCCGTGCACGTCGGACAGGCGGCCGTACAGGGGGACGGTCACCGTCGAGGTCAACAGGTAGGCCGTGACCACCCAGGTGTACAGGCCCGAGCCGCCGAGCTCGGCCGTGATCCGCGGCAGCGCCGTGCCCACGATCGTCTGGTCGAGCATCGCGAGGAACATGCCGCCCAGCACGGCCAGGAGCAGGAGTCCATTGGAGGATTTCATATGTAAAAGCTGACATGTAAGTTTTGACATGTCAAGCGAGAGGTATAGTGGGCGCATGTCGCTGCGGATCGCGCTGCTGGGCCTCCTCGCCGCCTCCGGGCCGGCGAGCGGGTACGACCTGGCGAAGAAGTTCGAGACGTCGGTCGCGCACGTGTGGCAGGCGGGGCACAGCCAGATCTACCCGGAGCTCGCGAAGCTGACGGCCGACGGCCTGGTGGCCGTCGAGGCCGAGGGGCCGCGCGGCCGGAAGATCTACACGATCACGCCGGAGGGCGACGCGGAACTGCGCCGCTGGCTCATGGAGCACACGCCGTCGACCACGCTGCGCAGCGAGAGCGCCCTGCAGGCCTTCCTCGTGCCGCTGCTCGACCCCCGCGACGGCGTGGCCGTCCTGCGCCGCATCAAGAAGGAGGTGGAGGGCCGGCTCGCCGAACTGGAGGCCCTCCGCGCCGCCAAGAACGCGGCGGACGCGCGCTCGCCGGAGGAGCCGCCGAGCCGGTTCGGGGCGTACGCGCTGGACCTCGGCATCCGCCAGAGCCGGGCGGCGCTCGAATGGGCCGAGGACGCGATGGCCGACCTCGAACGCGCCACGTGACCTAGGGCCTGTATCAAAGTCGGCTGTGGCGGCCGCGCCGCTCTGACGCTCGTGTGCGTGTAGGAGATCGACAACGAAGGAGGTCTCCGGTAAGAGGGTTGATCGACCAAGAACAACCTGAACACCGGAGACCTCGGTGGCTACCTTAGCGGTGACGCGGCGGTTCGACCTCACCGATGCGCAGTGGGCGGTACTGGAACCGCTGCTCCCCGCGCCGAAACGCTCAGGGCGGCCGTCGTCGTTCAGCAAACGGCAGTTGATCGACGGGATCCGCTGGCGCGTACGCGTGGGGGCGCCCTGGCGGGACGTTCCCGCCTGCTACGGATCCTGGCCCGCGGTGTACGCCCTGTTCCGCCGCTATCAGCGGGACGGCACCTGGCAGCAGATCATGACCGCGCTGCAGGCGCTGGCGGACGCGGCCGGTCGCATCACGTGGGACGTCAGCGTGGACTCCACCATCATGCGGGCGCATCAGCACGCCGCGGGGGCACGGAAAAGGGGGATCTGCAGGCCGAGCCGCCGGGCGGAACGGGCGGCGCCGAGCCGGCCGATCACGCGCTGGGGCGCTCCCGCGGCGGGTGGACCACGAAGCTGCATCTGGCGTGCGAGCAGGGGTACAAGCCGTTGTCGATCGCGTTGACGGCCGGGCAGCGCGGCGACAGCCCGCAGTTCACCTCGGTCATCGGCGCCATCCGGGTGCCCCGCCTGGGCGGCGGACGTCCCCGCACGCGCCCGGAGCGTGTCCTGGCCGATAAGGCCTACACCTCCGCGGCCAACCGCGCCTACCTGCGGCGGCGCGGGATCAAGGCCACCATCCCGAGCAAGGCCGACCAGGACGCCAACCGCCGGGCCAAAGGGTCCAAAGGCGGGCGGCCACCCGCCTTCGACCCGGAGATCTATAAGCGGCGCCACGCTGTCGAGTGCGGCATCAACCGGCTCAAACGCCACCGCGCGGTGGCCACGCGATACGACAAACTCGCCGTGCGCTATGAAGCCACGGTCCTCATCGCCGCGATCAACGAATGGCTCTGACCGACTTTGATACAGGCCCTAACGGCAGGCGAGCGGCGGGGGGAGGTCCCTGTCGGGTTTGAAGTCCACCTCGCCGAAGTGCTTGTCCAGCAGGTCGTCGATCGTGCCGTCCCGGTACATCTGGGTGATGGCGCGGCGCACGGCCTCACAGGTCCGCACGTCCCCGCGGGGCAGGCCGACCGCGTAGCGCTGGTCGGTCAGCCGCAGGCCCGGCACCGCCATCCGCAGGCCCGTCACCCGGTCGGCGAACCCCGCGACGATGATGTCGTCCCCGGGGACCGCCTCGACCTCGCCGGCGACGAGTTTGTCCATGCACTGCGCGTAGTTCTCCGCCGGGACCGCCCGCACGGTGACGGCGTCCTGGATGAGCTTGACCGAGCGGCTGCCCTGCGGCGCGCACATCCGCCGCCCGGCCAGGTCCTCCAGCTTCCTGATGGGCGCGTTCTTGACCGTGAGCACGTCGGTGTGGGCCGTGTAGTACGGCCCGGCGAAGGTGACGTCGTCCTGCTTGTTGTCGTCGTAGGCGTACGTGGCCACCACCATGTCCACGACGCCGTCGGCGAGCGACGACACCCGCTCGCCCATGCCGATGCGGCGGAAGGTGATGCCGTCCGCCGGGACGCCCAGCCGCCGGGCGATGTAACCGGCCACGTCCACGTCGAAGCCACTGAAGCCCTTGCCCGACACCAGCCCCACGCCCGGGAGGTCGCCCTTGACCCCGATGGTGATCCGGTGGGTCCGGGCGGCCTTCTCCAGGACGGAGCCGAAGGCCGTGCTCGGCGTCGTGCTCGGCGTCGTACTCGGCGTCGTGCTCGGCGTCGGCGAGGGGGCGGCCGTGGGCGAAGGACCGGTGACCCGGGGCGTCAGGGCACCGCCGCCGAACCGGGAGAAGGCGAGCGCCCCTCCCCCGGCCGCCAGCGCGACGACCGTGGTGAGGACGGCCAGCCAGCGGCGCCTGCGCGGGGACCGTGTTCGTCCCCCTTCGCCGGGCGTGGGCGGCCGGGTCGCCTCCGCCTCCGCCTCCGCCTCCGCCGGGCCGCGCCGGTCCGGCGGCTCCGCGCCGCGGGAGT
>NZ_KI866524.1:849156-866615 GCF_000511135.2 Microbispora sp. ATCC PTA-5024
GGCGGGGGGTTCCCCGGCGGGTCCCCATGGCCGGGCGAGACCGTGGAGTGGCGGGAATCGGACGCGGGGCCCGCCGGGGGTCCGGCCGGCGGGTCCGCCGGGCCGGTCGGGGCGGCGGCGTGGGCGGCGCCCTCGGAGAGCACCACGGTCGAGGCGTCCCCCGAGCCGGGACGGCCGAGCAGCCGCAGCAGGATCCGGTCGGCCGTCGGCCGCGCCTCCGGCGCCTTGCTGAGGCACGCCCGCACGACGCCCCTGAGCGGCTCCGGCAGCGCCGCGACGTCGATCTCATGGTTGAGGATCCGGTTCAGCACGGCCGCGATCGACTCGCCACCGAAGACGGCCTGACCGGTCGCGGCGTACGCGATGGTCGAGGCCCACGCGAACACGTCGGCGGGCGGCCCGACCGTCCCGCCGGAGATCTGCTCCGGCGCCATGTACGCCGGGGTGCCGATGGCCCGGCTCGTGATCGTGGCCGTCGAGTCGATGATGCGGGCGATGCCGAAGTCCACGACCCGGGGGCCGTCGGGGGCGATCAGCACGTTGTCGGGCTTGAAGTCCCGGTGGACGATCCCGGCCTGGTGGATAGCGGTGAGCGCGGTGGCCGTGCCGACGGCCAGGCGCTCCAGCGCCGCGCCGGCCAGGGGGCCCGAGCCGTCGACCCGCTCCCGCAGCGACTGCCCCTCGATGTACTCGCTCGCGATGTACGGCGTGTCGCCCTCCAGGTCGGCGGCGACGACCCGGGCCGTGCAGAAGCTCGCCACCCGCTGGGCCGCCCGCAGCTCCCTGGCGAAGCGGGACCTCGCGATGGCGTCCCCGCTGAACTTCACGTGCAGCAGCTTGACCGCGGCCGGCCGGCCCTCCTCGTCCTGTCCCAGGTAGACCACGCCCTGGCCGCCCTCGCCGATGCGGCCGGACAGCGTGAAGGGGCCGAGCCGGGGTGGATCCCCCGGCCGGAGCGGCGAGATCTGCGGCATCCAGCGTTCCCCACGATTCGGCAAAGTACCGGCCAGCAGAACTTTACGACCCCACCCGTGCCGTTCCGGTCAGCCGAGACCACGCCGTGACGTCCCGGAGTGAAACGGGCACACGAAAAGGGGCCGCGCGGAGGCGGCCCCTTCGGTTCCGGCGGTCGTCCGACCGTCGTGATGGCACTGGTCCGGCGCTCAGACCGCCATCTTCTTCTTGAGGTTCTCGTCGAGGGCCGCGAGGAAGTCCTGCGTGGTCAGCCACTCGGCGTCGCCGCCGACCAGGAGCGCGAGGTCCTTGGTCATCTGACCGCCCTCGACCGTCTCGATGCAGACCTGCTCCAGCTTCTGCGCGAAGTCGACGACCTCGGGCTGGTTGTCGAGCTTGCCGCGGTGCTGCAGGCCACGGGTCCACGCGAAGATCGAGGCGATCGGGTTCGTGGAGGTGGGCTTGCCCTGCTGGTGCTGGCGGTAGTGCCGGGTCACCGTGCCGTGGGCGGCCTCGGCCTCGACCGTCTGGCCGTCCGGGGTCATCAGCACGCTGGTCATGAGGCCGAGCGAGCCGAAGCCCTGGGCGACGGTGTCCGACTGCACGTCGCCGTCGTAGTTCTTCGCGGCCCAGACGTAGCCGCCCTCCCACTTCAGGGCGGCGGCGACCATGTCGTCGATCAGGCGGTGCTCGTAGGTGAGCCCGGCGGCCTCGAAGTCGGCCTTGAACTCGGTCTCGTAGACCTCGGCGAAGATGTCCTTGAACCGGCCGTCGTACGCCTTGAGGATCGTGTTCTTGGTCGACAGGTAGACCGGGTAGCCGCGGCTGAGGCCGTACCGCATGGAGGCGCGGGCGAAGTCGCGGATCGACTCGTCGAGGTTGTACATCGCGAGCGCGACGCCGCTGCCCGGGAAGTCGAACACGTTGAGCTCGATCGGCTCGCTGCCGTCCTTCGGGGTGAAGGTCATCGTCAGCGTGCCCTCGCCCGGCACCTTGAGGTCCGTGGCGCGGTACTGGTCGCCGAACGCGTGGCGGCCGACGACGATCGGCTTGGTCCAGCCGGGCACGAGCCGCGGCACGTTCGACATGATGATCGGCTCACGGAAGATCACACCGCCGAGGATGTTGCGGATGGTCCCGTTGGGGGACTTCCACATCTTCTTGAGGCCGAACTCCTCGACGCGCGCCTCGTCCGGGGTGATGGTGGCGCACTTCACGCCGACGCCGTACTGCTTGATCGCGTTGGCCGCGTCGATGGTGACCTGGTCGTCCGTCGCGTCACGGTGCTCGATGCCGAGGTCGTAGTACTTCAGGTCGACGTCGAGGTAGGGCAGGATCAGCTGGTCCTTGATGAACTGCCAGATGATCCGGGTCATCTCGTCGCCGTCGAGCTCGACGACCGGGCCCGCTACCTTGATCTTGGGCATGCGTGGGGTTCCCCTTCTGAACTAACTGGCCAGACAGTCCTTTTTGAGGCTCACTGGCCGTTGAGGCTATCGGACGGGCGGGCCGCGCCCGTGACTAGGTGTTGTGCAGGGGCAACAGCAGGAGGAGCGAGCCGAGCACCAGGAGGGCGCCCAGGCCGCCGAGGACGAGGGCGTCCATCCCCCGGCTGCGGACCGCGAGCGCGCCGGCCCGCGCGTCCGCCGCCCTCAGCCTGACGAGGGCGCCGACGACGAGGGCGCAGCCCATGACCGTGGCCCCCGCCGGCGGCGGGGCCCCGAGCGCGATCGCGCACAGCCCGACGACCGCACCCGCCGCCACCAGCAGGTACGGTCCCCAGGCCGTCTTCTCCGTCGTGTTCACATTCTCGTCCCGCCGGCCGTTCCCGCCGGGCGCCGCCGCGCCGGGGTCACCGCTCGTCGACGGGCACCCACTTCTGGTCGCGCTCGCCGATGTACTCGCTGTCCGGGCGGATCAGGCGGTTGTCGGCGTGCTGCTCGATGACGTGCGCCGTCCACCCCGACATCCGGCTGACCGAGAACACCGGGGTGAACAGGTCGGTCGGGATGCCGAGGTAGTGGTAGACGGTCGCGGCGTAGAAGTCGACGTTCGGGTACAGGCCCTTCTCCGCGAACACGACCTCCTCCATCTCCCGCGACATGCGGTAGAAGGTGTCGTCGCCGGAGGCCTCGCCGAGCTCCTGCGACATGCGCCGCAGGTGCGTCGCGCGCGGGTCCTCCGTCTTGTAGACCCGGTGCCCGAAGCCCATGATCTTCTCGCCGGCCGCCAGCCTGTCCCGCACGGCCTGCGCCACGCCGTTCGGGTCCAGCGCTTCCAGCGTACGCATGACCTGCTCGTTCGCGCCCCCGTGCAGGGGGCCCTTGAGCGTGCCGATCGCGGCGACGATGGCCGAGTGCATGTCCGACAGCGTGGCGGCGCAGACGCGCGCGGCGAACGTCGAGGCGTTCATCGTGTGGTCGGCGTGGAGCACCAGGCAGGTGTCGAAGATCTCGATCTCGCGCCGGGACGGCGCGCGGCCGGTGATCTGCAGCAGGAAGTTCGCCGCGATGCTCAGCTCGGGGTCGGCGTCCGGGACGGCGGAGCCGGTCCGTGCCGCGTGGTAGCGGGCGACCAGGATGGGCTGCTGCGCCGTGAGCCGCGCGGCCTTGCGCCGGTTGGCGTCCGGGGCGTTGGAGTCCTTGTCCGGGTCGTCGGCGCCGGCCAGGGAGACGAGCGTGCGCAGGGCCTCCATGGGCTCCTGCTTCTCGGCGATCTCGGGGATGTTGCTCTCGACGAGCGCGCCGAGGCTGCGGCCTCGCACCAGTTCGGCGCCGTACTCGGCCAGCTGCGCGCGATCGGGCAGCGTGCCGTGCTGGAGCAGGTGGGCGGTCTCTTCGAAGGTGGTGCGGCCGGCCAGGTCGTGGATGTCGTAGCCACGATAGAAGAGCCGACCGGCCTTGCCGTCGATGTCGCTCAGCGCTGTGGACGCGGCGACGACATCGGCGAGGCCTTTGGTGGGCTTGTCCGCCATAAGTGTTTCCTCCGCTTATCTACGCCCGAAGTCTACCCGTGAGCAGGTAAAGCGCTCCGCAAAGGTCCAGACCAATTTCAGGAAGGATTCTGCTTATGGCAAAGGCGATTCCCCATCGCCACGTGTGGGTAAGCCGGACGTGTAGCGAAAGTAACGGCGGGCTACCTGGGGAGGAACTGCCGTGGAGGGGCCGTTCATTCGGATCGAGGACAGCGGCGAGGTCGTGCCGCTGCGCCCCGATGTCACCACGATCGGTCGTGGCCGAGGCGTGGACATCCGGCTGACGGATCCGAGCGTGTCACGGCTGCACGCCGAATTCGTCCGTCGAGGGCCCTACCTGTACGTCGTGGACCTGGGCCTGTCCCGCAACGGCACCCGCGTGAACGGCAGGCCGATCGCGAGGAGGGTGCTGGACGACGGCGACGTCGTCTCCTTCGGAGCCGCCCGGGCGAGGGTGGGCGGGATCCCCCGCGAGGACTTCACCCCCGAGGTCGAGCTGCGCAGGGCCGCCGCGCCCGAACTCACCCGCCGCGAGGTCGACGTGCTGACCTCGCTGTGCCGGCCCGCCCTGTCCGACGAGGCCTTCGTGGCCCCGGCGACGGCCCGGGAGATCGCCGACGACCTCGTCGTCACCGAGGCGGCGGTCAAGCAGCACCTGCTCCGGCTGTACCAGAAGTTCCGGATCCCCGAGGGGACCAACCGCCGCACCCGGCTCGCCAACGAGGTCGTCGCCCTCGGCCTCGTGCGTCCGACCCCGGTGGTGCCCCCGCAGCGGGCGACAGGGCCGGCCGAGCCCGAGCAGCCGCAGGCCCAGCCCCGCACGCCCGTGGGGCGCCGCGCGTCCTGACGCCCGCGTCAGGACGGCGGTGAGCGCGCGCCCCTGCGCTCACGTCGCTGCGCGTCCCTGCGCTCACGTCACGGCGGCGGTGAGCGCGTGCCGACCCGGTGCCCGGGGCCGGCCGCGGCGCGGTCCTCGTGGCCCGGATCTCCCGCGCGGCCGAGCCCGCCGCTCACCTGTCCGGCGCGGCCGCCGGAGGCGCGCCGTGATCCGGCTGCTCGCCGTCGGCGACGCCCTCCGCGTCGCGAGCCTCTGTACCCGATGTGCCGGCCGGGTCGGCGGCTTCGCGGTCGCCGGCGTCGCCCACACCGCCCTGGAGGCCGTCGAGCTCGCCCGGCGGTGGTGGACCCACGCGCGCCTCCACCGCCGCCTTCGCGGCGGCTCGCCGCCGAGCCCGGCGGAGATCGACTGCGCCGTGCGGACGCTTCACGAGGGGGACCGGCTCGACGCCGCCGTCCGGAAGGGACGGTCCGGTCACACCGCCCGGCTCGGCCTGTCCCGCGCCGCCGCCCGGCGCCACCTGTCCGGTCTCGCGGCCGACGGCCGGATCAGCCTGGGGCTCGGGTACGGCTCCGCCGGCCGGGCCGCGCACCTCCGCCGCCGGCCGGCGCCGGCGCAGCAGCGCGCCGCCGCGGCGCAGGAAGCCCGGGTGCGGCAGCCCCAGCGTGAGGAACGCCTCCGCCTGGAGCGCCGAGACGCCGATGCGCGGCAGGTCCCTGGCGGTCGGGTACACGAGGAACCGCGGCTCCCAGTACGGCCGGAACTTGGCGTTGAACTTGTACAGCGACTCGATCTGGAACCACCGCGACAGGAACACGAGGACGCCGCGCCAGGCGCGCAGCACCGGCCCCGCCCCCAGCCGCTCGCCCCTTGCCAGCGTGGAGCGGAACATGGCGAAGTTGAGCGAGACCCGCCGCACCCCGAACCGGGGCGCCGCCTGGAGCGCCTTGACGATCAGGAGCTCGTTGAGGCCCGGGTCGGCCTGCCGGTCCCGGCGCATGAGGTCGAGCGAGATCCCGTCCGGCCCCCAGGGCACGAAGTGCAGGATCGCGCGGATGTCGCCGCCCGGCGCGGAGCCCTCCTCGCACTCCTTGTGCGCGGTGGCCACCAGGCAGTCGCCGTCCGCAGGATCGCCGAACCGGCCCAGCGCCATCGAGAAGCCGCGCTCGGTCTCCGTCCCCCGCCAGAAGTCGGCGGCGCCGCGGATGCGCTCCGTCTCGGCCGCGGTGAGGTCGCCCACCCGCCGTACGCGGCAGGTGTAGCCGAGCCGCTCGACCCGGTTGACCATCTGCCGGACGTTGCGCATGGCCCGGCCTTCCAGCGTGAAGTCGGCCACCTCGACGATGGCCTCGTCGCCGAGCTCCAGGGCGTCGAGGCCGCCCTCGCGGGTCCAGACCTCGCCGCCGGTCTCGCTGCACCCGATGACGGCGGGCACCCAGGCGTGCCGCCCCGCCTCGTCCAGGAACCGGCGGATGGCCCCCGGCCACGCCTCAACGTCGCCGACCGGGTCGCCGCTGGCCAGCATCACCCCGGCGACCACGCGGTAGCCGATGGCGGCCTTCCCCGACGGGGAGAAGATCACGCTCTTGTCGCGGCGCAGGGCGAAGTAGCCGAGGGAGTCCTGGCGGCCGTACCGGCCGATGAGGGCACGCAGCCGCTCCTCGTCGTCGGGCGTGAGAGCGGCGGCCGGCCGCTCGGGGCGCAGCACGAGGTAGATCGTCGTGACGGCGGTGAGCGCGCCGAGCCCCGCCAGCGAGAAGTACACGAGGTCGCCGGAGCGCTCGGAGGTGAAGGTGACCGGCCCTTCGAGGCCGAACAGCCCGAGGACGACGTGCTGCAGCTGGTCGCTCAAGCTGGGGCTGCCGATCTCCGTACGGGCGCGCGCGGCCACCAGCGTCCATCCGATCAGCAGGTCGAAGGCGCCGAGGGTGAGGAACATCCCCAGGGCGCGCCAGCGCGACCGTGGGTCGGACAGCGCGTAGAACTCCCGCCGGTTGGCCACGAGGACCGCGAACAGCCCCAGGCTGACGGCCGCGGCGATGGGGTGCCGGTGGAGCGCCTCGACCGCGGCGCCCACGGGCAGCAGCACGACCACGGCGCGCCACGCCCGCACCTTCCTCCTGCGGAGGGCGTGGGCCAGCATGATGAGCAGGATGCCGACCAGCAGCGTGGCGGACTCCGCCAGCGTGGTGACGCTGCCGGGCAGGACGCTCGCGATCTCGCTGATCCGGCTCTCCCGGAAATGCGGGACCACGGCTTTGACAATGTCGAGAATACCGATCAGCAGCGCCGCGGTTCCCGCCGCCGCGGGTACCCACGGCCGGGAGACGGCGCCCCGCGGAATGCGTGTCTGACGGCTCACGGAACGACACACTAAATGGTGAAAATGGCGCCGGGGAGGGCCCTTCGAGAAGCTTAACCCTGCCCTTACCTGCGGAGAGTACCTTTGCATGAGCCGGCGGTCTGGGGGACGGCAGGGAGAGCCAGGAGTGGACCTCACAGCGACAAAAGTTCAGGTGCTTTTCGCCGTAATCGCCATAGCGGCCTTTGCCGTGACCGTGTGGTTGTGGCCGCGATTGAGTCGTCCGACCGTCGGCGCGATCGCCGCGCGAATCGGCGTCCTGTTGCTGGATCAGGTTCTTCTGCTGACCGCGATCGGCGTCGTGATCAACGCGTACTTCGGGTTCTACGGCTCGTGGGGCGACCTGTTCGGCACGGACGACACCGCCGCCCCGCCGATCACGATGGGCGGCGCGATCGTGGCGGCCGGCCCGTCGTCCCCGATCCGCGTGCTCGGCAGCAAGCCGGTCTTCGTCGACAAGCCGAGGCCGGGCACGAAGGGCGGCCGGATCGAGCAGGTCGTGATCAAGGGCGCCCGGACGGGGATCAGCTCACCCGCCTACGTGTACCTGCCGCCGCAGTACTTCGACAAGAAGTACGCCACCCGGCGGTTCCCGGTGATCCTCGCGCTGACCGGGTACCCGGGGGACGCGCTCAACCTGATCACCCGGCTCGACCTGCCGTCCATCGCGGCCAAATCGATCCTCGCCCACCAGATCCCGCCGACGATCATGGTGCTGATGCGTCCCACCGTGGTGCCGCCGCGCGACACCGAGTGCCAGGACGTGCCGGGAGGGCCGCAGGTGGAGACGTTCTTCACCGGTGACCTGCGGCAGGCGATGGAGGCCGGGTACCGGGTCGGCACGGAGGCGGCGAACTGGGGCGTGCTCGGCGGCTCGACCGGCGGGTACTGCGCGCTGAAGCTGAGCATGCGCCACCCCGAGGCGTTCTCGGCAGCCGTGTCGCTGTCCGGGTACTTCCACGCCCTCGTCGACATGACGACCGGCGACCTGTTCGGCGGCAGGACGGACCTGCAGAACGAGAACGACCTCATGTGGCGGCTGGCCCACCTGCCCAGCCCGCCGATCTCCGTCCTGGTGACCACCAGCAGGCACGGCGAGGCCGACTACGCGAGCACCGAGAAGTTCCTGGCCGCCGTGAAGCCGCCCATGCAGGCGGCGTCGCTGATCCTGCCGAGCGGGGGGCACAACTTCGCCACCTGGGAGCGGGAGCTTCCGCAGGCGCTGCCGTGGCTCGCCCAGCAGTTGCACGCCCCGCCCCAGGTCACGGCGCCGAATCCGGCCGCCGCCGCCGTGCGTCCCAGCGCGACGGCCGGCGCGCACCCGCAGGCGACCATCGCCGCCGCGCCTGCGAAGCCCACGGCCACCCCGCACCCGCGCCCGACGGCAGGCACGCACCCGCACCGGACCATCGCCGCGGCGCGCGCCCGCCGTACCGCCCATGCCGGCCGTCATACGGCCCGCAGGCGGCACAAGAAGTAGGAGCCGGGCGGGTCAGCGGCGCTCGGCGGCCTCGACGACGTTGGCCAGCAGCATCGCCCGCGTCATCGGCCCGACCCCGCCCGGGTTGGGGGCCACGAACCCCGCCACCTCGCGGACGTCGAGGGCGACGTCCCCGGCCAGCTTGCCGTCCACCCGGGAGACCCCCACGTCGAGCACGGCGGCGCCGGGCTTGACCATGTCGGCCGTCACCAGGTTGGGCACGCCCGCCGCGGCGACCACGATGTCGGCCCGGCGGACGTGGGACGCGAGATCCTGCGTCCCGGTGTGGCACAGCGTCACCGTGGCGTTCTCGGAGCGGCGGGTGAGCAGCAGGCCCAGCGGGCGGCCCACCGTGATGCCCCGCCCGATCACGACGACCTCGGCGCCCTTGATCGGCACGCCGTACTCCTGCAGGAGGACCACGATGCCGCGCGGCGTGCAGGGCAGCGGGGCGTCGACCATGTGCACGAGCCTGCCGAGGTTGACCGGGTGCAGCCCGTCGGCGTCCTTGCCCGGGTCGACCCGCTCGATGAGCGCCTGGGTGTCGAGGTGGCCGGGCAGCGGAAGCTGGATCAGGTAGCCGGTGCACGCGGGGTCGGCGTTGAGCTCGTCGACCGCGGCCTCGACGTCGGCCTGCGTCGCGTCGCCCGGGAGATCCTTGCGGATCGAGGCGATGCCCACCTCGGCGCAGTCCCGGTGCTTGCCGGCGACGTAGATCTGGCTGCCCGGGTCGTCGCCGACCAGGACCGTGCCCAGACCGGGGGTGATCCCCCTGGCGGACAGCGCCTTGACGCGCTCCGCCAGCTCTGCCTTGATCTTCGCCGCGGTCGCCTTGCCGTCGAGAATCTGCGCGCTCATGGCTCCCAATCCTGCCATGCTCCCCGAAAGCCCCTGTCAGCCCCTAGTTTCCGCTCTCACGGCGCTCGATGATGCGCCGCGTGAACGGGATGAACTCGACGACGCGCCAGCCGAAGTAGGCGGACAGGACGGCGACCGGGAGCAGCAGGATGGGGCTGCTCCGCAGCTCGTCCAGCAGCGCGTAGGAGTTCACGAACATGTCGAGCAGGGGCATGAAAGTGCTCCGAGCGGGTAGTGGGGGTGGGTTCGCCTCAGGCTAACGGCCGGTTCTCGGTGCTCGGGCCGTTTCGCCCAGAATGCGCCCTCCATCCCGTACGGCCCCGCCGCGGGGACGCGACCGTGCGAACGTGGCCGCGCGGACGCGGCGACGCCTCCGTGACCAGGGAGAAGCCGCCGCACGCGGACGGCGATGAGGGGCGGCCGTTCCGCAAGTGGTGAGAGAGATGTGGCCCCGCGGACATGCCACGCCCCCGCACGGCGACGGCCGTACGGGGGCGGCGCGCCGCCGGAAGTGCCCAGTCAGCAGTGGTGGGAATGGCCCGCTTCGCTGCCGTACATGTCGTGGTACGGCCACTGGTTGACGTAGCGCGGGCGGCGCATCGGGGTCAGGTCGAGAAACTGGTAGGTGCTCATCATGAACTCGGTACCCCGCCCGTACGTCGTGTAGGTGTGGAAGACGGAGTCCTCGTCGCGAACGAAGACGCTTATGGCCTGTCCGTCACCGTTCACCACGAACGCGGTTTTCTTGCTGCGCTCCAAGGTCGCCTTGTCCTTGTAGTTGAACTCGACGGGCGCGACCGACTCGTCGTTGGTGACGTGGAAGTCGTAGTTGAAGTCGCTTCCGGCCGAGGAGTACCACGGGATCGTCCAGCCCATCCGCGCCCGAAAACTTTCGATCTTGGCCAGTGGCGCGCGGGAAACGAGCACGAATGTGGTGTCGCTGGCGTGCAGGTGATCCAGGCGGCCCACACTGTCGATGGTGAACGAACAGCTCGGGCAGCCCTCATCCACGCTCTGGTCTCCACGGGCCCTGGCTGCCGAATTGTTCCACATGAAGTGATAGACGATGAGTTGGCGGCGGCCCTCGAACAGGTCGATCAGGCTGGCCTTACCGGCAGGGCCTTCGAAGATGTACTCCTTGTCCATCCTGACCATCGGCAGTTCTCGGCGCTGTGCGGTGACCGCGTCCTGCGCCCGCATGGCCTCCTTCTCCCGTTCGAGCAGCTCAAGCCGGGCTGCCAGCCATTCGTCGCGTGACGCGACCCGGGGAAGAGTCATGATCTTCTTTCTCCTTCTGCTCCGTCAGTTGTGATGGCGTCGTCGTAGGTCAGGCCAGCAGCGCCTGGACGGCGGTTTTCAGGTCGGCCAGGGCGGCGCGGTAGAAGCGGGGTCCGTAGGACACTCGTGCCACGCCCATTTCCCTGAGCGTGGCCAGGTCCAGCTGTTCACCCGTGTTGCCGTTGACCGGGCCGGGTAGTTCGGCCACGAGAGTGGCGAGGTCGCGCTTCCGGCGCACGCCGATCGGGTAGATGCAGTCGGCGCCGGCGTCCCGGTAGAGCCGGCCCCGTCGTATCGCTTCCGCGATCCGATCCGGCTCAGGTATGCCGCTGGCGGGCAGGAACGCATCGACGCGGGCGTTGATGACGATCGGGACCCCGGCATCGTCGGCGGCGGAGCGGACGCCCGCGAGCCATCGGGCGTGCGCACCTGCCTCGACCAGGCCGCCCGCCCGGTGGTCGGTGTCCTCCACGTTGCAACCGACCGCGCCGATGTCCAGCAACCGGTCCACGAATTCACGTGGCCGCATGCCGTATCCCGCCTCGGCGTCCACCGTGACCGGGACCGACACCACCCGGGCGACGCGCCCGGCCGCGGCGAACATCTCCTGCCACGGCGCTCCCTCACCGTCGGGATAACCGAGCATCGCCGAGATGGCGGCGCTGGCCGTGGCGACCGCGGGAAACCCCGCTTCGGCCACGATCGTCGCACTGGCCGCGTCCCACGCGTTCGGCAGCACGAGCATCTCTTCGCTGTGCAGCTCGCGGAGCCTTTCGGCGCGAGCCTTCAAACCCGCCATGTCAGCGGCCATCGGTATCCTCCACGTCACAGGAATTCCAGTGCATACGCAACCACTCAGACGCGTAGCGATCGTGGAAGTCCGAATATCGTCAGAAGGGAGTTGTCATGGAATCGCGTCAGCGCGGTGATCCGGTTTCCGGTCAGGGTCAGTACGAGCACTCCGTGCGCGTGCAGGACCGGCGTCCGCGGATCACGTAGGTAGACGCCGAAAGCCGGTTGGCCGTTCGCCCGCGTCGGGATCAGCATGTGCCGG
The DNA here is from genome assembly GCF_000511135.2 of Microbispora sp. ATCC PTA-5024. NCBI lineage: Bacteria > Bacillati > Actinomycetota > Actinomycetes > Streptosporangiales > Streptosporangiaceae > Microbispora > Microbispora sp. ATCC PTA-5024. The sequence goes on from NZ_KI866524.1 coordinate 860,955, forward strand.
TATCCGTTGCCCAGTGCGACTGTGGCCAGGAAGTGCCGGATGGCGTCCCGGCCCTGGTATTCCAGCGGCAGTGGCGGCATGGTCAGCCACGCGTCGTTCGTCAGCATGGCCACGATCGCATCGACGTCTCCGGCCTCGAATGCGCGGCTGAAACCAGCCACGATCCTGCGTTCCTGTGGCGAGTGGGGCAGCGGAGCGTTCTCCCAGTCGCGATCCGGTAGCTCATGCGCCAGCGCACCCCGTGCTCGTTTCAGCGCGCTGGTCACCGCGTTTCCGGTCGTGTCGAGAATGGTCGCCACCTCGGCGGCCCTGAATCCCAGTACGTCTCGCAGCACCAATACGACCCGTTGCCTCGGTGGCAATTGCTGCAGCGCTGCCAGGAACGCCAGTGACACCGACTCCCTGACCTCGTATCGCGCCTCCGGTCCAGGCGTGTGGTCGGTGATCTCGTCGAGCAGCACATCGGGGTACGGCTCCAGCCAGCTCGGTTCCGCTCGGCGGTGCGACGGCTCAGGCAACGGGACCTCCGGTCGGTAGGCCGCGTATCCGGGCGGACGACGGGCGCCGGCCCGCAGTGCGTTGAGGCAGCGGTTCGTGGCGATTCGGTAAAGCCACGTCCGTACCGACGCGCGTTCCTCGTAGCCGCCGATCCCGCGCCATGCCGCCAGCAACGTCTCCTGCAGCAGGTCCTCGGCGTCCTGCACCGAGCCGAGGATGCGGTAGCAGTGCACCTGGAGCTCACGTCGGTACGGCTCAACGAGCCCGCGGAACGCCTCACCATCCCCGCTCCGTGCCAGCGCCAGCAGATCCTCGGCCGAGCGCTGGGCACGGGCCGAGACATCGGTTTCCCCGGCCGGCGGCATCCCTCGCATGTCGGCTCCTTCTCTCCTGAGGTTCTCGGATAGATGGACACCGCCGGCGCCGGAAAGTGGTCCCTTCGGTGGGGCGCCCGCCCCGGCCGCCGTTCACCACGGGTCGGGCAGGCCCGCTCCCGTGGTGATCAGGCTGCGCAGGCTGCCGTTGACGTAGTGCACCCAGGCCATGGAGCAGGCGTCGAAACACTCGACGTCCGGCACCAGGCCGACGTGGGTGAACCGCAGTTCGGTGCCGCCGGCCGCGGAGACGATGTCGAACACGATCTCGCTTCCGGTCCACTCACCTGGCTCGGAGATGAAGGACAGATGGCTGTCGGTCACCCGCCAGACCACCCGGCGGCCCGGTTCGAGCTCGACCACGCGCTGGAGGCTGTAGTGCTGCGGGGGGTGCCGGTAGGAGAACTCGGCGCCCACCTCGTCGGTGCGCCCCTCGACCTGACCCGTCCACCAGGCGCGGACGTCCAGAATGGCGGCGAAGACCTCCTCCGGTGACTGTTCGACTGTGTACGACGTTGAGTAACCGCGGTCGGTCCGCGCCGTGCTCGAGGAGCGTGCTGTGGTCAGTCCGGGGTCGCCCGGCGGTCGTGTCGTCATGATGATCGGGACCTTGCCTCTGCTGTCATTGATTGAGTGGTAGCGGGATCCAGTGCCAGGTGCCGACCCGGACATGGCTCGGCACGGGCCGTTTCGCCGGTCGTGACAAGCCGGCGCACACCCGCTGCAGGGTCTTCGTGTTTCCGGGGGGCGCGCCCGTTTCAGGGCGTGGTCGTTCGGCGCCGCCACGTCCGTGACGGCGCGTTGTGAGCGTGCGGGTACAGGTCAGTCCGGCTTGCTCTGGATCCGCTCGGCGATCCGCTTGATCCGCTGCAGCCGGGCATCCCAGGTCGCGCCGACAGCGGACAACTGGGCGATTGCACGGGCGAGCTGGGCCTCGTCCACCTCGTAGCGACGCTCGCGCCCCGCCGGCCTCATGTGCACCAGGCCGACGCGGTCCAGCACACCCAGGTGCTTGGCGACCGCCTGCCGGGTGACGGGCAGCCGCTCGCTGAGCGTGGTCGCCGTAGCGCCTCCGTGGGCGAGGAGCAGGTCGAGCATCCGTCGGCGGGTCGGGTCGCCGACCGCGGACCAGAGGTCGTCATCGATCGCGGTGCTCACGGCTGCGCGACCACCTTGCCGGCGTAAGTGACGAGGCGCGGGAGGAAGATGTCCCAGCCGCGGACGTGGTCGAGATACGCCTCCTCCAACACGGCGCCCTCCCACCCGCGCTCGCGGAAGCCGGTCTCCTCAAAGCGCAGCAGCGTCCCGTCACCGGACGGAACGAGGTCGAAGGTGACGAGGAGGGAGTTGCCCGGCGCCGCCGGCTCGCCGTCGTCGTATATCCAGCGGAAGGCGAACCGGCGGGGCGGGTCGGCCTCCACAATGGTGAGTGTCTCGACCTTCGCGTCCGGCGAGGCCGGGTCGCCGAAGGTGACTGCGCCGGTGGCGCCGGGGACCGGGTCGAGCTCGGCGTCGTCGGGCCACCACTCGCGTAGGTGCTCGGGAGAGCTGATCACCTCGTAGACCACGTCGGGGGTGGCGTCGATGCGAAGCTCCCGCTGGATGCTTCCGTACTCCATGCGACTTTCCTGACATAAGTGCAACTAATGGTTGCACGTCAGCTTATCCGCCCCACCTCGCAAACGCAACCTTTCGTTGCGCGTTGGGTTTCCGGGCAGTTCCCGGGCTTCGAACTGCCTTCAGGCGGCCGACCGCAAGGAACGCAGGCCCTGCGGCGGCCGCCCGATCAGCCACGATCCACAGCTGTACAAGGAACGCGACAGCCATCGGGTGGATCCGAAGCCTCCTGGCGTGAAGATCCGGACCCCGTACAGTCCCTAGTGGAAGAAGTGCCGGGTGCCGGTGAAGTAGAGCGTGATGCCCGCCTCCTTGGCGGCCTCCACGACCTGGTCGTCCCGGATCGAGCCGCCCGGCTCGACGATCGCCTTCACCCCGGCCTCGGCGAGGACCTGCAGCCCGTCGGGGAACGGGAAGTAGGCGTCCGAGGCGCCGGCCGAACCGGCGGCCCGCTCGCCCGCCCTGGAGACCGCGAGGCGGGCCGAGTCGACCCGGTTGACCTGACCCATGCCCACGCCCACGGTCGCGCCGCCGGAGGCCAGCAGGATGGCGTTCGACTTGACCGAGCGGCAGGCCCGCCACGCGAACGCCAGGTCGGCCAGCACCTCCGGCGAGGCCGGCTCGCCCGTCTTCAGCTCCCAGGTGGACGGGTCGTCCCCGGGGGCGTCCGCACGGTCGACCGTCTGGACGAGCAGCCCGCCGTCGATCCGGCGGAACTCGGCCGCGTTGGCCGGGCCCTGCGGGCAGGCGAGCAGCCGGATGTTCTTCTTCTCCCGCAGGACGGCCAGGGCGTCCTGCGCGAACGACGGCGCCACGACGACCTCGGTGAAGATCGGCGCGATCTGCTCGGCCAGCTCCCGGGTGACCTCGCGGTTGACCGCGATCACCCCGCCGTACGCGGACACCGGGTCGCACTCGTGCGCCTTGCGGTGGGCCTCGGTGACGTCGGCGCCGACCGCGATGCCGCAGGGGTTGGCGTGCTTGATGATCGCCACGCACGGCTGGTCGAAGTCCCAGGCCGCCCGCCACGCGGCGTCGGCGTCCACGTAGTTGTTGTAGGACATCTCCTTGCCGTGCAGCTGCTCGGCGGTGGCGAGGCCGTCGCCCTGCCCGCCGTAGAGGGCCGCCCGCTGGTGGGGGTTCTCGCCGTACCGCAGGGGCGTCTTCAGCCCCCAGGTCGCGCCCATGAACGACGGCCAGTCCCCCTCGGGGGCGTACACGTTGGCGAACCAGGACGCCACGGCGACGTCGTAGGACGCGGTGTGGGCGTAGGCGACGGCCGCCAGCCGCCTCCGGTCGGTCAGTGTGAAGCCGCCCTCGCCGACGGCGGCGAGCACCTCCCCGTACGCCCCAGGGTCGACGACGACCGCCACCGTGCTGTGGTTCTTGGCCGCGGCGCGGATCATGGCCGGCCCGCCGATGTCGATCTGCTCGACGCACTCGGCGTCGGTGGCGCCGGAGGCGACCGTGGCGGCGAACGGGTACAGGTTCACCACCGCGAGCTGGAACGGCTCGATCTCCAGCTCCTCCAACTGCTTGACGTGGGAGGGGTTCTCCCCGTCGGCCAGCAGCCCGGCGTGGACCCGCGGGTGCAGGGTCTTCACACGGCCGTCCAGGCACTCGGGGAAGCCGGTGAGCGACTCGACCTTGGTGACCGGCACGCCGAACGAGGCGATCGCGGCGGCCGTGCCGCCCGTCGAGACGATCTCCACGCCCGCGGCCTCGAGCCCACGGGCCAGGTCCTCCAGCCCGGTCTTGTCGTATACCGCGATCAGCGCGCGCCGGATGGCGATGCGGGTCACGTCGTGGTCCTTCCTTCCGTCTCTGGCTTCACTGGGACCGGTCCCCGGGATCCGAGGCGAACGGTCCGTCCGGTCACGGTCCAGCCCTCACGGGCCATCCGGCCGACGACATCGACGAGCAGCCCGCGCTCCACCTGCTTGATCCGCTCGTGCAGGGTCTCCTCGTCGTCCCCGTCCCGTACGGCGACGGCCTCCTGCGCGATCACCGGGCCCGTGTCCACCCCGGCGTCGACCAGGTGGACGGTGCAGCCGGTGACGCGGACCCCGTACGCGAGCGCGTCTCGCACGGCATGGGCGCCGGGGAACGCGGGCAGCAGGGCGGGATGCGTGTTGACGACGGGCGCCGAGGCGAGCACCAGGGGTCCGAGGATCTTCATGAACCCGGCCGAGACCACCAGGTCAGGCTTGTGCTCGGCGATCCTGGCGGCCAGGCTCTCGTCCCACTCGTCCCGGCCGGAATAGTCCCTGAGGCGCTCCACGAACGTGGGCACCCCGGCACGCTCGGCACGGGCGAGGCCCTCCACGCCGTCGCGGTCGGCGCCCACGGCGACGACCCTCGCGCCGTAGGCGTCGGAGGCGGAGGCGTCCAGTAGGGCTTGTAGGTTGGTCCCCGAACCCGAGACGAGGACAACGAGCCGGAAGGACAGGGCGGAACTCCTTCGTGAGCGAGCTTCGTTTTGCAGGTGATTACCGGGAGATGGTTCCGTAAGGTGGTCGGCGCAGAGGTTCCCCTCGACGCAGGTAAAGGGTATCCGGCGCCGCCCCCCGTGCCCCACGACGGCCCGGGCTGAGGAAACGCGAGGCGAGGAGACCGTGACCACACCCCTTCAGATGACGGCCCCTGAGACCGGAGGCCGCAGGGCCCTCACCATCGCCATCATGGCGCTGGTCTTCACGCTGGTGCTCCCAGCGGCGGGGCTGGCGCTGTCCATCTTCGCGATCATCGTCGGCGTCCGGGACCTGCGGTCCCTGCAGCAGCGGCGCCAGCGGATCGGCATGGCGACCGGCGCCGTGGTGATCTCGGCGGTGGCGTTCATGCTCGGCGCGATCACCACCGTCTTCCAGCTGTACTTCTCCTCGGAACTGTCGGCCTACACCGAGTGCAGGAAGGGCGCAGGCACCGTGGAGGCCCGGCAGGAGTGCTCGGACCAGCTGATGAAGTCGTTCGAGAAGAAGCTCGGGGTGGCCTGGCCGTCCGGCATCCCCGCGCCCTCCTGACCCCGACTGATCAGTCGCGGTCCCAGGCGTACGGGTCCACGTAGATCACGTGGCCCCCGCGGTCGTCGGTCTCGTCGACGATGTCCCGCCGGGGCGCGCGCGGCGGCGCGGACCGGGCCTCCGGCCGAGCCGGGGCGGGTGCGCGGCCGGGT
>NZ_KI866524.1:866635-891634 GCF_000511135.2 Microbispora sp. ATCC PTA-5024
GTCGCGGCGCCCGTCGCGGCGGCTCCCGGCTCGAACGTCTCCGCCGCGGCGGCGGCGTGCTCGTCGGTCCAGTCGTCCCGCACGACCGGGATGGGCTGGGTGTCGGCCTCGGTGGCGTCGAGCCAGTGCCCGGGCAGGACCCGGCCCTTGGGCGGCCGGACCCGCCCGGCCGCCTTGGCGATCGCCGCGCCCGCCTTCTTGACCGGCTCGGGCGCGGCCGCGGGGCGGCGGGAGATCAGCCACCAGTTGGCGATCCCGGCCGAGATGCCGGCGGCCACGCCGACCTCCAGCGCCACCGAGAGGGCGACCTCCCACGGCGACGGGCCGACCGCCGACAGCCGGGCGCCGCCGAGCGGCCCGCCCGACAGCGCCGCCAGCACCCCCGCCGCGGCGCCCGAGCACAGCCCGCAGACGAACCCCCACAGCGGCGCCGCCTCGATCGTCGGCGTCGGCGCGATCCTCGCCACCAGCACGCCCGCCACCGCCCCCGCGGCGAACGGCACGGCGATCACCGCCATGACCCACGTGGGCGAGGGCCCGGGTGCCGGGAGCGCGCCCAGCAGCGGCAGTGTGGGGACCGCGCTCAGCTTGACGCCCGTGGGCGCCACCAGCGTCCCGGTGCCGACGGCGAACCCCGGCCCCGAGATGTAGGCCATCCCCCAGACCACGGCGTTGCAGAGGTAGAGGCACTCCACGAGCAGGAGCAGCAGTCCCCCGACCAGCCCGGGGCTGAGCATGCCGGACAGCTCCTGGATCTCCCCGAAGTTCAGCACGACGGCGACGACGACGAGCACCGCGCCGGCCACGAGCAGCAGCGACAGGGCCGCCGCCGTCCCCACGACGACCGACCGGGGACGCTCCGGGAGCAGGCGCAGCATCGACCGCCAGGGCCCGATCGTCCGCGCCGTGGCCACCGAGCCGGCGACGAACGCCAGAATTAGGTGGCTGGCCAGGGCCTCGCCGATGAACGGCTGGGTGACCTCGTTGCGCGCGACGAGCGCGATCACCCCCGCCAGCAGCGCGTACGGCGCGGCCAGCGAGATCCCGGCCTGGGCGACCAGCACGAGCTGGGCGCGGCGGCGGGCGTTCTCCACGTCCCGCGGGGTGCCCTTGGGGAGCCGGGCGGGCATGCGCACGCGCAGGTCGGCGTCGCGGGCCATCCACAGACCGGCCCGGTAGAGCAGCGTGCCGGGCAGCACCATCAGCCCGAGGGGCAGCAGGCCGACCCGGCCGCCGGGGATGGCGAAGCCCGCGTGGTGGGCGGCGAGCCACAGCTGGCACGCCGTACGGAAGACACCGGCGAGCCCCTCCCCCAGCGGGGTGCGCGGCGCGGCGATCCAGCCCACGAGCGTGAGCGTGGTGAGGACGGCGAGGCCGACGCCGAGGGTGGCGACGGCGGCCAGCATGCCGGAGACGGGGAGCGGACGGCGGGTCTCCTCCTCGTCGCCGAGGGGGAGGCGGCTGAGGACGGCACGGGGGGCGGTCCGGAGCTGATCGAGAAGACCCGTCACGCTACCCCATCCTCCCAGCCGCAGCCGCTCCTTCCGTGGCGCCACGCCGTGGTTGGAAACGGCCGCGCCCCCGCACCCGGGCATCGGGTGCGGGGTCGCGAACGACGTGGTGCCCTGGCGGGTCAGCGCGACTGCATGATCTCCCGCATGAGGCGGGCGGTCTCGCTGGGGGTCCGGCCGACGCGGACGCCGACCTTCTCCAGGGCCTCCTTCTTCGCCTGAGCGGTGCCGGCGGAACCGGAGACGATCGCGCCGGCGTGACCCATGGTCTTGCCCTCGGGCGCGGTGAAGCCGGCCACGTACGCGACGACGGGCTTGGTCACGTGCTCGTCGATGAAGGCCGCGGCCCGCTCCTCGGCGTCGCCGCCGATCTCGCCGATCATGACGATGGCGTCGGTGTCCGGGTCCTCCTGGAACGCCTGGAGGGCGTCGATGTGGGTGGTGCCGATGACCGGGTCGCCGCCGATGCCCACGGCCGTGGAGAAGCCGTGGTCACGCAGCTCGTACATGAGCTGGTAGGTCAGCGTGCCCGACTTGGACACCAGGCCGATGCGGCCGGGCGTGGTGATGTCCGCCGGGATGATGCCGGCGTTCGACGCGCCGGGCGAGGCGATGCCGGGGCAGTTGGGACCGATGATGCGGGTCGTGTTGCCCTTGGAGACGGCGTACGCCCAGAACTCGGTGGTGTCGTGCACCGGGACGCCCTCGGTGATGACCACGCAGAGCGGGATCTCGGCGTCGATGGCCTCCCGCACCGCGTCCTTGGTGAACGCCGGGGGCACGAACACGACCGACACGTCGGCGCCGGTCTTCTCGATCGCCTCGGCGACCGTTCCGAAGACGGGCAGGCCCTCGTGCACGGTGCCGGCCTTGCGGGCGTTCACGCCGCCGACGACCTTCGCGCCGGCCGCGAGCATGCGGCGGGTGTGCTTGGTGCCCTCCGCGCCGGTCATGCCCTGAACGATGATCTTGCTGTTCTCGGTGAGCCAGATGGCCATTACGCACCTACCGCTGCGAGCTCGGCGGCGCGCTTGGCCGCTTCGTCCATGGTGTCCACAAGCTCGACGCGCGGGAGGCCCGCGTCGGCGAGGATCTGCCGCCCCAGGGCGGCGTTGTTGCCGTCCAGGCGGACGACCAGCGGGTGGGTCACGTCCTCGCCCCGGCTCTTGAGCAGGTTGAACGCGGAGACGATGCCGTTGGCGACCGCGTCGCAGGCGGTGATGCCGCCGAAGACGTTCACGAAGACCGACTTGACCGACGGGTCGGACAGGATGATCTCCAGGCCGTTCGCCATGACCTCGGCCGACGCGCCGCCGCCGATGTCGAGGAAGTTCGCCGGCCGCGGCTGGCCCGGGAAAACCTCGCCCGCGTACGCCACGACGTCCAGGGTGGACATGACCAGGCCGGCGCCGTTGCCGATGATGCCGACCGTGCCGTCCAGCTTGACGTAGTTGAGGTGCTTCTCCTTGGCTTTCGCCTCGAGCGGGTCCTCGGCGGCCTTGTCGACGTAGGCCTGGTGCTCGGCCTGGCGGAAGTTCGCGTTCTCGTCGAGGGTGACCTTGCCGTCGAGGGCCTTCACCTGGCCGTCGGCCGACAGGATCATCGGGTTGACCTCGACCAGCGAGGCGTCCTCGTCGACGAACACGGCCCAGAGCTTCTCGATGAGCTCCGCGGCGCCGTCGAGCGCCTGCTGCGGCAGGCCGCCGGCCTGCGCGATCTCGCGGGCCCTGGCGCGGTCGACGCCCGTGATCGGGCTGACCGGGATCTTGGCGACCTTCTCCGGAGCGGTGTGCGCGACCTCTTCGATGTCCATGCCGCCGGACGCCGAGCAGATGGCGAGGAAGGTCCGGTTGGCGCGGTCGAGGAGGAAGGAGAAGTAGTACTCCTCCGCGATCTGGCTGGCCTCCTCGATCAGGACCTTGTGGACCGTGTGGCCCTTGATGTCCATGCCGAGGATCGTGCGTGCCTTCTCGTACGCGTCGGCGGCGTCGTCGGCCACCTTCACGCCGCCGGCCTTGCCCCGGCCGCCAGTCTTGACTTGGGCCTTGACGACAACCCGGCCCGTCAGCTGCTCGGCAGCCGCCCGCGCCTCCTCCGCGGTGTGCGCGACGATTCCGCGCGGCACCGGGATGCCGTACTCCGCGAAGAGCTCCTTCGCCTGATGTTCGAACAGGTCCACGAGGGTCCGTCCCTTTAGATGTCGAGGCCGGGCGCCGTCGTCCCGCCCGGCGGTTCCGCGCATGAAGCCTAGCCCCCGCCGGGGCCTGACCCGGTCATCGGGTCCTGGTCATGCCTTGCCAACGGCACGGGAATTACGGCAAGGTTGGGCAAAATGCCCTAAACCGTGGCGGGCACCGCCGCACGCACCCACTCGACGATCTCCTGAGTGGTGGCGCCGGGCGTGAAGATCTTCGCCACGCCCATCTTCTCGAGCTCCGGGATGTCGGCGTCCGGGATGATGCCGCCGCCGAACACGATCACGTCCTCGGCGCCCTGCTCGCGCAGCACCTCCAGCACCCGGGCGAACAGCGTCATGTGGGCCCCGGAGAGAATCGACAACCCGATGGCCGCCGCGTCCTCCTGGATCGCGGTCTGCACGATCTGCTCGGGCGTCTGGTGCAGTCCCGTGTAGATCACCTCCATGCCGGCGTCGCGCAGCGCCCTCGCCACGACCTTGACCCCGCGGTCGTGCCCGTCGAGCCCCGGCTTCGCGACGACGACCCGAATCCTGCCTTCCATGCAGACCTCCCAGATGGTGCCCGTCCCACATCCTTACCTGATGCGGTGACCGGCCACCAGCCGGGTGGCCGCCCACCGGCGCGGCGCGTCCGTCCCGGCCGTCGAGGGGAATCGTCCGGTGACCGATCCCTGCCGACACCGAATGTAGATTTTCGTGACTCCGGCGTGATCACGCGTCGGGAAAATGCCCGGGTCGCTCTTGACCTGCGAGAGCCACTTACGGGAGGAACCCCCCTTGAAGCGACCTTTCCTGGCATTGGCCTGCCTCGCCACGGCCGCGCTCCTGGCGCCGGTCGCGGCGACGAGCGCCTCTGCGCAGGCTCGCACCGCCGACCCGGCCGCCGTACTGCAGAAGCAGTTCAGGACCGGGCACGGCGTGGCGTTCACCGAGAAGATCCTCAGCACGGAACGCGGCAAAACCGACATCCTGATCCGCCGGGCCGGCAAGTTCCAGTTCGGCACGGGCGGCGTGGCGGCCTCGACCATCACGAGCACGTTCAACGTCAAGGCCAGCGAGATCAAGGAGCTCCCGGAGGAGCTCCAGGGCGTCTTCAGGCCCGAGCAGACGATCAGGATCGGCACCACGTCCTACATCAAGGGCGGGATCTTCGGCTCCTTCCTCCCTGATGGGAAGACCTGGCTGAAGTACCCCTCCGGCCCGCCGGCCGGCATGTCCAGCATGTTCGGCCAGCTCGTGGGCGTGACGGAGCCGGCGACGCTGAAGACGCTGCTCTCCACGGCGAAGAAAGGCTCGGGCGTCTACTCGGGCCGCGTCACCTTCGCGCAGCTGTGGAAGGTGTCGAAGTGGTTCCGCAGCACCCAGGTCGGCAAGAAGCCGACCGGCGCCAAGGCGAAGAGCCAGGTGACCTGGAAGCTGTACGTCACCGCGAAGGGCCTGGTCACCCGGATCGTCAGCAGCTACCCCGGCACGGCCGTCGGCCTGGGCGCGGGAGCGGTCACGACGGACACCCGTTTCACCGGCTGGGGCGGCCGGGTCTCCATCAAGCCCCCGGCGGCGGACGACGTGGCGGGCATGGCCGACCTCGACCTCGGCGACGGGCTGTCCATGAGCAGGTTCCCCCTCGGCTGACCCCACCCCCTCCGGGCCGTCCCGGGCCGTCCCGGCGACGCCCCGGGACGGCCTGGCGGAGCGCCCGCCGGCCGATCAGCCCCTCACGGAGCGGCTCTCAGAGCTTGTCGATGGGGGCGTAGGCGAGGAGCAGGGTCTTCTCTCCCTCGCTGCCGAAGTCGATCTTCGCCCGCGACTTCTCGGCCACGCCGTCCACGCTGACGACCGTGCCGAGGCCGAACGTGTCGTGCGAGACCCGGTCGCCCGGCGACAGCGCGGGGATCTGCCGGCCGCCCGTCTTCGGGGCGGGAGCCGTGCGGGTCTGCCGGGTCGTCGCGGCCGACCAGGCGTTCTTGGCCGGGTCGCCGCGCCAGTCGAGCAGGTCGCCCGGCACCTCGGACAGGAACCGCGAGGCCGGGTTGAACGAGGGCGCCCCCCACGACGACCGTACGGCGGACCGGGACAGGTAGAGCCGCTCCTTCGCGCGCGTGATGCCCACGTAGGCCAGCCGCCGCTCCTCTTCCAGCTCCTTGGGGTCGCTCAGCGAGCGCATGTGGGGGAAGACGCCGTCCTCCATGCCGGTGAGGAACACCACCGGGAACTCCAGGCCCTTGGCCGTGTGCAGGGTCATCAGCGTCACGACCCCGCCCCGGTCGTCGCCCTCGGGGATCTGGTCGGCGTCGGCGACGAGTGAGACCTGCTCCAGGAAGTCGACGAGCGTGCCGTCCGGGTTGGCCTCCTCGAACTCGGCGGCCACCGAGATCAGCTCGTTGAGGTTCTCCAGGCGGCTCTCGTCCTGCGGGTCGCCCGAGGTCTCCAGCTCCGTCCGGTAGCCCGTGCCGTTCAGCACCTCCTCGGCGAGGTCGGACAGCGGGAGCTCCTTGGCGCGCAGGTCCTGCAGGAGGGCGACGAAGTCCCTGATGGCGTTGAGCGAGCGGGTGGCCAGGCCGGGCGCCTCCTCGGCCCGCTGCAGGCCCTCCCAGAAGCTGATCCGCTCCCTGCTCGCGAACGCCTCGACCATCGCCTCGGCCCGGTCGCCGATGCCGCGCTTGGGCACGTTGAGGATGCGCCGCAGCGAGACCGTGTCGGTCGGGTTGGCCAGGACCCGCAGGTAGGCGAGCAGGTCCTTGACCTCCTTGCGCTCGTAGAACCGCACCCCGCCCACGACCTTGTACGGCAGGCCGGTGCGGATGAAGATCTCCTCGAACACCCGGGAGGCGGCGTTGGTGCGGTAGAAGACGGCGACGTCGCCGGGGGTGACCCCGTGGTCGTCGGTGAGCCGGTCGACCTCCTGGGCGACGAACATGGCCTCGTCATGCTCGTTGTCCGCGACGTACCCGACGATCTTGGTCCCGGCGCCCTGGTCGGACCAGAGGTTCTTCGGCTTGCGGCCCTCGTTGCGGGAGATCACGGCGTTGGCCGCGTTGAGGATGGTCTGCGTGGAGCGGTAGTTCTGCTCCAGGAGGATGGTGCGCGCGTCGGGGTAGTCGCGCTCGAACTCCAGGATGTTGCGGATCGTCGCCCCGCGGAAGGCGTAGATCGACTGGTCGGCGTCGCCGACCACCACCAGCTCGGCGGGCTCGACCCCCTCGCGCACGACGTCGCCGTCCGCGGTGCGCACCTCCGGCCGCCCGACCAGCTCGCGGATCAGCATGTACTGCGCGTGGTTGGTGTCCTGGTACTCGTCGACCATCACGTGCCGGAACCGCCGCCGGTAGTGCTCGGCCACCTCGGGGAACAGCTGGAACAACGTGACCGTCAGCATGATCAGGTCATCGAAGTCCATCGCGCCGGCCTCGGTCAGCCGCCGCTGGTAGGTGCGGTACGCCTCGGCGAGCGTGCGCTCCAGGTGGGTCTGCGCGCGGTCGGCGGCCGTCTCGTAGTCGACCAGCTCGTTCTTCAGGTTGCTGACCTGGGCGGAGAACGACCGCGGCGGGTAGCGCTTCGGGTCGAGTTCGAGCTCGCGGCAGACCATCGCCATGAGCCGCTGCGAGTCGGCCTGGTCGTAGATCGAGAAGCTGGAGGTGAAGCCGAGCCGCTTGGCCTCCCGGCGCAGGATGCGCACGCAGGCGCTGTGGAACGTCATCACCCACATGGCCTTGGAGCGCGGCCCGATCAGCTTGTCGACCCGCTCCTTCATCTCGCGCGCCGCCTTGTTGGTGAAGGTGATCGCGAGGATCTCCCCCGGCTGCACCCCGCGCTCGGCCAGCAGGTAGGCGATGCGATGGGTGAGCACGCGCGTCTTTCCGGAGCCGGCCCCCGCGACGATCAGCAGGGGGCTGCCCTGGTGGGTGACGGCGTCGCGCTGCTGCGGGTTGAGGCCGTCGAGCAAGGGGTGGGTCACGGCTCGGGTGGACACGTCCTAAGGGTATTGCCGCCCACCGACATCCGGTGCCCTCCCGCCCGGCAAGTCCCGTTTAAGGTGATGTGCCGAACAACTGAGGAGGGGGCTGCCCATGCTGGACGAGGATGAGATCACGAGGGTCCTGGTGGTGGCGGCGCACCCCGACGACATCGACTTCGGCGGCGCGGGGACCGTGGCGAAGCTGACCGACGCCGGCGCGGAGGTCGTCTACTGCATCGTCACCGACGGCGACGCCGGCGGCTTCGACCGCGAGCTCGACAACGGCGGCATGGCGGAGCTGCGCCGGGCCGAGCAGACGGCCGCCGCCAAGTGCGTCGGCGTGCACGACCTGCGCTTCCTGGGGTACGGCGACGGCACGGTGGAGCCGACCCTCGGCCTGCGGCGCGACATCGCGCGCGTCATCCGCCAGGTGCGGCCCGACCTCGTGGTGACCTCCACGCCCGAACGGAACTACGCCCGCATCGGGCCGAGCCACCCCGACCACCGGGCCGTGGGCGCCGCGACCCTGGACGCGGTCTACCCCGACGCCCGCAACCCGTACGCGTTCCCCGAGCTGCTCGCCGACGAGGGCCTGGAGGCCTGGACCGTCCGCGAGGTGTGGCTCCTCGGCACCCCGACCCCGGACCGGTACGTCGACGTCACCGCCACGGTCGACCGCAAGATCGCCGCCCTGCGCGCCCACCGCAGCCAGACGTCCCACATCGAGGACCTGGACGGCATGATCAAGGGCTGGCTCACCGGCCACGCGGCCGCCGCCGGCCTCCCCGAGGGCTCCTACGCCGAGGCCTTCCAGTCCGTCGTCACCGCCTGACACGCCACCGGCGGACGCCGGGGGCGGAGCCGGTGACAGCGCGACGCCGGAGCGGCAGGACCGGTGGGAGCGCGACGGCGGGCGGGGCAGGATCGGGGGCGTGAACACGCTGTTTCCGGTCACCCCGCTGCTCGGCGTCGTGGTGGTGCTGCTCGCGCTGGCCGGGGCCGCCGTCGCCGCGCTCGGCCGGACCGGTCACGGGCCCGCGATCGTGACCGCGGTGCTGCGGGCCGCCGTCCAGCTCGCGCTGGTCTCCCTGGTCATCGGCTGCGCGATCCGGCTCCTCCCCGCGGTCGCGCTGTTCCTGCTGGTCATGTACGGCGTGGCGAGCGCCACCGCCGGGCGCCGGATCACCCGGGGACGGGCCGCCCTGTGGGCCGCCCTGCCGGTCGCGGCGGGCACGGCGCCGGTGCTGCTGCTGATGACGGCGACGGGCGCGCTCCCGCTGCGCGGGATCGCCCTGATCCCCGTGACCGGCATCCTGCTCGGCGGCTGCCTCACGGCCACGTCCCTGGCCGGGCGGCGGGCGCTGGACGAGCTCCACCAGCGGCGGGGGGAGGTCGAGGCGGCCCTCGCCCTGGGGTTCCCGCCGCGGGACGCCGCGCTCGAGATCTGCCGCCCGGCGGCCGCGCGGGCGCTCGTGCCCGCGCTCGACCAGACCCGGACGGTCGGCCTGGTCACGCTGCCCGGCGCGTTCGTCGGGATGATGCTGGCCGGCTCCGATCCCGTCCACGCCGGAGCCGTGCAGCTCGCCGTCCTCGTCGCCCTGCTGGCCGCGGAGTCGGCGGCGGTCGTGGTCACGATCGAGCTCGCCGCCCGGGGGCGCTTCGGCCGGCCCTGAAGCGCACGGGGGCCGCTTCGGCCGGCCCCGAGCCGCACGGGGGCCGCCTCGGCTTGCCCCGGAAGAGTCGGCGGGGCGGCTTCGGCCGGCCCCGGAGGAGCCGGCGAGCGCTCGGCGCCCCGTCTCCACCCTGGGGTGGAGACCGCGGGCTCCACCCCGGCTCCGATCCCCGGGACGACGGGCGCGCCTACCTTCGAGCGCATGGACGCAAACATCCTCGTGCCGGCCGTCGCCGCCGCCGTCTTCGTGATCTACCGCCAGACGATGACGCGGCCCACGGAGAGGCGGGGCATCCTCTACGTCGCCGCCGCCCTGGTCGTGTCCGGCGTGGCCGGCGGCGGCCTCGTCGACAGCCGTCACCTGGCCCTCAGCCTGCTCCTGGTCGTGGCCGAGCTCGTCTCCGCCGTGGTGTTCGGGGTCGTGCGGGCCCTGACCGTACGCGTCTGGCGCGACCAGACGGGCGTCGCCTGGTCGCGCGGCACGGCATGGACGCTGGCCGCCTGGGCCGCCTCGCTCGCCGCCCGCGTCGCCCTGTTCGCCGCCGGGCGGGTCCTCGGCGTGGCCTCCACGACGAACTCGATCCTCGTCTTCGTCGGGGTGACGATCGCGGTGCAGGCGCTCGCCGTCGCCTGGCGCGGCCGATCGCTGCCCGCCCCGTCCGTACGACCCGGGGACGCGGCGGCGGTAGCGTCGTGACGTGACGACGGCCCCACTCGGCGGCGCGCCCCGTCCCGCGCGGCGGCATCCGGACGGCCCGAGCGTGCTGCGGCTGGGGCTCGCCGCCCTGTTCGTCCTGGCCCAGGCCGGGACCCCGCCCGGCTTCGGCCTCTCGGGCAGAGGTCTCGCCGTCACCTGTCTCGCGCTGACGGTGGCGGCGGCCACGGCGGCCGTCGCCCTGCCGAGCCTGCGCGGCGACGTGCCCGGTCCGGCCCTCCTCGGCGTCCCCGTGAGGCTCCTGCTCTCCTACGCGTCGATCGCGGCGGTGATCGCGCTGCTGTGGATGTCGGTGTCGGAGCCCGCGATCGCGGCGCTGCTCTACCTGGTGGGCACGGCCGCGGTGCGCAACCCCCTGCGGCATTCGCTGCCGGTCGTGGGCTTCGCCCTCGTGGCGCTGCTCCTGCAGACCACGGCGACCGGCCGCATGACCCGGGACCTCAGCCTGACCCTCAGCACGTGCGTGGTGTACCTGATCGGCTATTCCGTACGGCAGCGCAGGGAGACCAGGGCGGTGGCGGCGCGCGAGGAGGTGCTGGCCGAGCGCGCCCGGATCGCCCGCGAGATCCACGACATCCTCGCCCATTCGCTGTCGGCGCAGATCGTGCATCTCGAAGGCGCGCGGCTGCTGCTGCGGGCCGACCGGGCGCAGGAGGCGCTCGACCGCGTCGACCGGGCCCGGGACCTCGCCAAGAGCGGCCTGGAGGAGGCCCGCCGCGCCGTGGCCGCGCTGCGGGACGACGTGCCCCCGCTCTCGGAGGCGCTCAAGGCGCTGGCCGAGGAGTTCCACGCCGCCACCGGGCAGGACTGCGCGGTCGCGGTGAGCGGCACCGAACGCCGCCTGCCCCCCGAGACCGCCCTGGCCGTGATCCGGACCGCGCAGGAGGCCGTCACCAACGTCCGCCGCCACGCCCCCGGCGCTCCCGCCGCCGTACGGCTCGCGTTCGACGACGGCGGCTGCGAACTCGAGGTCGCCAACCCCGCCGGGACGGCGCCCGGCACACCCGGAGGAGGATACGGGCTCGTGGGCATGCGCGAGCGGGCCGAGCTTCTCGGCGGGACGCTGGAGGCCGGGCCGGACGGACGGGGGTTCCGGGTGCGGCTCCGGGTCCCGGCGCCGGCATGACGGCGGCCCGGGTGCTGGTCGCCGACGACCAGGCGGTGGTCAGGGACGGCCTGGTGCTGCTGCTGGGGCTGCTGCCGGACATCGAGGTGGTCGGCTCGGCGGCGGACGGGGAGGCCGCGGTGCGCCTGGTCGCCGAGAGCCGTCCGGACGTGGTGCTGATGGACCTGCGCATGCCGCGGATGGACGGCGTCGAGGCCACCCGCCGGATCCGCGCCGAGCACCCCGACACACAGGTGGTCGTCCTCACCACCTACTCCGACGACGAGTCGGTCTTCGCCGCCCTGCGGGCCGGGGCCCGCGGCTTCCTCACCAAGGACGCCGACGCCGAGGAGATCGCCAGGGCCGTGCGCGCGGTCATGAACGGCGACGCCCGGCTCGACCCCGGAGTCCAGGGGCGCCTTCTCCGCACGGTGACGGCGCTCCCCGAGCCCGAAGTGCCGCCGTCACCGCCCGGGGAGCCCCCGCGCCGGCGGCCGGCCGTGAACGGGCTGCCCGACGGGCTGACGCCGCGCGAGGCGGAGGTCCTGCGGCTGATCGCCCGGGGCCTGTCGAACGGCGAGATCGCGGCGGGGCTGTTCATCAGCGAGGCGACCGTGAAGACGCACATCAACAACCTGTTCGCGAAGGCGGGTCTGCGCGACCGCGCCCAGGCCGTCGTGTACGCGTACCGTCACGGGCTGGCCGACCCCGGGCCCGGCTCCTGACCGGTCCGGCCCGGGCCGATCCGCGCGGCCAGGCGGGCCGCCGCGTACCCGAGGGAGTTGGTCGCCAGGTGCAGCAGCGACGGCGCGAGCAGCCCGCTGCGCCGCCGCAGCTCGTGGAAGGCCATCCCGGCGGCCGAGGTGGACAGCACGGTCCCCGCCACCAGCCGGGCCGTCCCGACGTCTCCCGCCTTCGCCGGGGCCGCGGACGCCGCGTGCTCCAGGTCGGGGCTCTCGCCGGCGGCCAGGCGTCCGAGGGTGAGGTTGGCCCGCGCCATGTCGAGGGCCGGGAGCACGTGCCAGAGCCCGAACAGTCCGGCGGACGCGGCCGCCGCCGCACCCGCCGGCAGGACCCGCCCGAACAGGGCGGGCAGGACGCCCCGGAAGCCGACCTCCTCCAGCAGCACGGTGCCGAACGGCACCTGCACCAGAGCCTCCTCCAGCACCCGCGCGCGCGACAGCCCGAGCGCGCGCTCGTCGTGGAACAGCGGCCTGGTCCGCGGCAGCGCCACCCCGGCGGCGTACACGGCGGCGACGCCGGCGGCCAGCGCGCCGCCCACGACGGCGCCCCGCCGCGCACGGCCGAACCCCAGCTCCGCCCAGCCAAGTCCCTCCCGGCGCGCTACGGCGAGCAGCGCCGCGGTCGCGGCGGCCGACGTGAGCGGCGCCCACCGGCGGGCCACGCGGTTGTTGAGCACGTTCGCCGCCGCGAGCACACCTGCGGACACGACGAGCGGATCGGCGCGCCTCACCGCTCCCTCCCCCCACGGTTCACGGCGCCCATGCTGTCACGCCCGCCTCAACAGGCCGAGGGCCCCTCGTTGAAGCCCTGGGCGAAGGACGTCTGCCGCTCCTCCGGGGTGCCGTGCGCGTCGGGGGCCCACCAGGCGTCCGTGGGGTCCCCGGCGGCCTCCAGGTTCGTGAGCAGCTCGCTCTCGTCGCCCGACTCCTCCTGGATCATCCCGGCGCGGATCAGCCCGCTCAGCGTGGCGCCCGCGTAGCAGTCGGCCTGGAGCTCGCGCTCGGCGTTGTACCGGAACCGGGTGCCGAGCTGCGCCTGGACCGCGTGGCCCAGTTCATGGGGGATGACCACGTAGACCGAGCCGTCGCCCATGCGGTCGTACATCTGTTGGAGCCAGGTGGCGTCGAAGGCGACGAAGTGGCCGTACGGGCAGTAGAAGGCGTTGTCCGGGACCGACTTCTGGTCGCCGCAGTCGGGCCCGTCCTCGCCGTGGTACGCGACGAACCTGGTTATCGGCCGGTACGTCTCCCCCGCCTGCTGGAAGCGCTGCTCCCAGAACCACTCGGTGAGGCACCGGGCCAGCTTGACGTCGCCGGCGAAGGTGTCGCCCCGCTCGTCGCAGGGAGAGACGGGGGTACGGCGGGCGGGCGCGGAGGGGGACTCGACCACCCGTCCGCAGGAGGCCGCGAGCAGCGTCGTCACGAGGAGGAGAACGAGGAGCTTTCGGGGAGCCACCTCCACATAGCTACCCAAATCACGGGTTTAAGATCCCGACCCGGTCGCGGCGATCCCACCCTTAGTAGGGCGTGGGCGACGAGAGGTGCACGCGCCGGGCCTGACTCAGTCCCAGAGGTGCACCGGCTCGTTGGTGTGCATGTGCTCGACGTAGCGGAGCGTCATGTGGCGCAGTGCCTCGTGGTCGCCGCCCAGCGAGCGGGCCGTGTCCACCTGCCAGCTGGACCCGGTCCGTCCCGTGACGCAGCGCCGCTCGATGACGCCGAGCAGCCGGTCCCGCTCGGCCGGGTCGACCCCCCACAGGTCCAGGCCCTCGTACGCGAGGGGCAGCAGGCGCCGCAGAATCACCTCGCTCGCCGGCGCCTCCCCCAGGCCCGGCCAGTAGAGGTGCGCGTCGAGACCGAACCGTGCCGCGTTGCGCAGGTTGTCCTCCGCGGCGGCGAACGACATCCGGGTCCACACCGGCCGCTCGGCCGTCGGCAGCACGCGCATGAGCCCGTAGTAGAAGGCCGCGTTCGCGACGATGTCGGCCACGGTCGGCCCGGCGGGCAGCACGCGGTTCTCGACGCGCAGGTGCGGAACGCCGTCCACCACGGCGTAGACGGGCCGGTTCCAGCGGTAGACCGTGCCGTTGTGCAGGGTGAGCTCGTGGAGCAGCGGCATCCCGCCGGCGTCGAGCACCGCGCGCGGGTCCTCCTCCTCGCAGATGGGCAGCAGCGCCGGGAAGTAGCGGACGTTCTCCTCGAACAGGTCGAAGACCGACGTGATCCAGCGCTCGCCGAACCAGACGCGCGGGCGCACCCCCTGCGCCTTGAGCTCTTCCGGTCGGGTGTCGGTGGCCTGCTCGAACAGGCTGATCCGGGTCTCGCGCCACAGCTGCCTGCCGAACAGGTACGGCGAGTTGGCCGCCACCGCGACCTGCGGGCCCGCGATGGCCTGCGCCGCGTTCCAGTGGTCGGCGAACGCCGAGGGGGCGACCTGGAGGTGGAGCTGCACGCTCGTGCAGGCGGCCTCGGGCGTGATGCTGTCGGCGTATGTGTCGAGCCGGTCGACGCCCTCGATCACGATGTGCAGGTCCTCGCCGCGGGCGGCGAAGATCTGCTCGTTCAGCAGCTTGTAGCGGGGGTTGGCCGACAGCGTCCCCTCGCTCACGTCCGGCTCGCGCAGCGTCGGCAGGATCCCGACCAGCATCAGGTGCCCGCCCACCCGCTCGGCCCGCTCCCGCGCCCGGTTGAGGCGGCGCCGCACCGACTCCTCCAGCCGTGCGAAGGAGTCGCCGGACAGGCCCTGCGGCGGGATGTTGATCTCGACGTTGAACTGGCCGAGCTCGGTCGCCCAGTCGGGCTCGGCGATGGCGGCGAGCACCTCGGCGTTCTTCATCGCCGGCTCGCCCCGGGAGTCGACGAGATTCAGCTCGATCTCCAGGCCCACCTGGGGCCGTTCGACCTCGAAGCGCGACTCGCGCAGCATCTGGGCCAGCACGTCGAGCGAGCGCCGGACCTTGTCGCGGTAGCGCCGGCGGTCCTCGCGCGTGAAGGCGATCGCGGGTACGTCACGGCCCATGCACGAAGGGTCGCATGTCCACGCTTATCACACCAGGCGTCGCGCGGTGGCCCAGCGGGACAGCTCGTGCCGGTTGGACAGCTGGAGCTTGCGCAGGACGCTGGACACGTGCGTCTCGACCGTCTTGACCGAGATGAACAGCTCCTTGGCGATCTCCTTGTACGCGTACCCGCGGGCGATCAGCCGCAGGACCTCGCGCTCCCGCTGGGTGAGCGAGTCGAGCTCGGGGTCGATGGGCGGCGCCTCGGTCGAGGCGAACGCGTCGAGCACGAACCCGGCCAGCCGGGGCGAGAAAACGGCGTCGCCCTCCGACACCCGGGTGATGGCGTCCGTCAGCTCGGTGCCGTTGATCGTCTTGGTGACGTACCCGCGGGCGCCCCCGCGGATCACGCCGATGACGTCCTCGGCGGCGTCGGAGACCGACAAGGCGAGGAAGCGGACCGGGGAGCCCGAACCGAGGACGCGCCGCAGCACCTCCTGGCCGCCGCCTCCGGGCATGTGCACGTCCAGCAGCACCACGTCGGGCTGGAGCTCGGCGATCGCCGCGACCGCCGACTCCACGTCCTCGGCCTCGCCGATCACCTGGATGGACGGGCCCAGCTCGGCGCGGACGCCGGACCGGAACAGCCGGTGGTCGTCGACGATGAGCACACGTACGGTCTTCATGACTCCCTCACCACCCGCGACCCGGGGATCACGAGTTCCTCTTCATGGTCAGCATGACCTCGGTACCGTCACCGGGCTCGGTCCTGACCCGGGCGGAGCCCCCGTTGCGCTCCATCCTGCCGATGATCGACTGGCGGATGCCCATGCGGTCCTCCGGGATGTCGTCGAGCACGAAGCCCTTGCCGCGGTCCCGGACGAACACCGTCACCTCGTCGGACTCCACCTCCGCGTACACGGAGATCACCGGGGCCCCACTGTATTTCGCCGCGTTCACCATCGCCTGCCGGGCCGCGTGGAGCAAGGCCGCCAGCCCTTCGTCCAGCTCGCAGTCGCCGACGCAGACGATCTCGATCGGGACCCCGTGGGCGTCCTCCTCCTCGGCGGCGACCCTCCGCACGGCGGCCGCCAGGGTGGCGTCGGCGTCCTGCTTGGGCTGGTAGAGCCAGTTGCGCAGCTCCCGCTCCTGGGAACGGGCGAGCCGCGTCACCTCGCGGGAGTCGTGGGCGTTGCGCTGGATCAGCGTCAGCGTGTGGAGCACCGAGTCGTGGACGTGGGCGGCGACCTCCGCCCGCTCCTCCTGGCGGATGCGCTCGGTGCGCTCCCGCTGGAGCTCCTTCACGAGGGACGCCAGCCACGGCGCGGCGATCATCAGCATGCCGCCGACGACGACGGCGGTGAAGACGAGCCCGGTCCTGGCTTTGGCGAGCTCGCCGCTCGCTGCGAGGAAGCCGATCGCGCCGACGGCGACCAGCAGGGCGCCGATGCCCGTGCGCACCCAGGTCGTGCTCACCTGCTTGACCGCGCCGCTCATCCACCGCTGCCGCCGGCCGGGGTCGGCCTGCTGCCACAGGATCAGCGCGCCGATGCCGCCGACGGCGATCGGCCAGGCGCCGAACCCGCCGCTGCCCGCGCCCGTCATCCACCCGAACGCGGCCAGCGCCAGCCACAGGACGCCGTACCCGGCGAGCTGGCCCCATTCGCGGCCCGGCTCGCGGCCCTTGGCCTCTTCCTTCGGGGTGAACATCCACAGCGCGGCGTAGGCCACGAAGCCCAGCCCGTCGACCGCCGTGAGCAGCACGAAGGCCAGCCGCAGCACGACGGGGTCGAGGCGGAGCTGGGCGGCGGCGCCCTGGGCGACCCCCGCGACGACGCGGCCCGAGACGGGTCTCACCAGCCGGGGGTACGCCTCGGGAGCGTTAGGCATCTCAGACATCTCGGAAAGCATCGTCACACGTCACGCCCAAGAGCGCATCAGGGCATGCCCTGACGGCGTCCCTGAGGGGTCGGGGACGAGTCAGGGGTTCCCCGGATGGCAGGTGGGAGCCCGCGACGGCCAGGATGGGGGCATGACCGAGGCACCGCCCACTCCTGCCCCCGACCCCGCTGCCCCGCAGCCCGAACGGATCCTCGCCCGCAGCGGGACCGGCCGGATGCTGACCGGGGTGTGCGCCGGGCTCGGCAGGTACACGGGGATGGACCCCGTCCTGTTCCGGGTGGGCTTCGCGGTGCTGGTCCTCGCCTCGGGCATCGGCTTCCTGCTGTACGTCGCCGCGTTCCTGCTGATGCGCCAGCCCGGCGGGGGCCCGGGATACCTGGAGCAGTGGACCGGCCGCATGTTCGACGCCGAGACCGTGCTCGCGCTGATGGCGGCGGTCTTCGCCTTCGGGCTGATCATCAACGTCCTGGGCGGCATCAACAAGGGCACGATCGTGGTCGGCACGCTGCTGGCCGTCGTGCTGCTCGCCGCCCACGCCCGCGGGGTCGACCTGCTCACCATGGCCCGGTCGATGCCGGGACGGGCCGCCCGGATGCGGGGCATGCGCGACGCCGACCCGACCGCCACCTTCGCCCAGCCGCCGTACTCCCCCGGGACCGCGCCGTACGGCGTGCCGACCGGTGCGGAGGCCGCGACGGCGACCGCGCCCGGCGGGCCCTCGGCGCCCGGAGAAGCACCCGGAGAAGCACCCGGAGGGGCGCCCGGAGGACCGGCCGGAGAAGCGCCGGAAAGCGGCGGATACCGGCGGCTGTCGGACCTCGCCCGGGAGGCGCGGGCCGGCACCCAGCGGGCCGGCACCCAGGGGTTCGCCGCGGGCGAGCCCTTCGCCCCCCACGGCCCCTACACCATGCGGGAGCCTCGGCCGAGCGCGACGTTCCCGGCTCCGCCGGTCTTCACGCCGGCTCCCCCGCCGAAGCCGCCCAAGGTCAGGCGTCCCCGGTCGTTCGTCGGCTCTCTCACCTTCGTCCTCGCCCTGATCGTCGGAGGGATCATGGTCACCCTGCAGCGGACCGGCGCGACGAGCGTCGGCCTCCCGGTGATCGGCGGTGCCGTCCTCGTCACGATCGGGGTGGGGCTGCTCGTCGCGACGTGGTTCGGCCGGGGGGCGGCCCTCGTCGCCGCCGGCGCCATCGTGTCTCTCGTCCTCATCGGGGGGTCGACGGTGAACGGGATTCCCAAGAAGATCGGCAGCTTCGTCTGGCACCCGGTCAGCACGGCCCAGGCGGGCAAGGACTTCAGCCTGGGAATGGGCGAGGGCCGGCTCGACCTGAGCGACGTGGTCCTCACGCCCGGCACCCGGGTGACGTTCAACGCCTCGGTCTCGATCGGCCAGCTCACCGTGATCGTCCCGGCGTCCGCCCGGGTCGAGGTCCACGGCTACACGCGGCTGGGCGAGGTGAAGATCGACCACAAGGTGGAGGACGGCACCGACGTACGGTTCGACCGGGTCATGGAGCCCGAGACGACCGGAACGGCCGACGCGCCCACCATCGAGCTCAACGTCAAGGCGGGCATCGGAGACGTGGAGGTGCGCCGTGCGGCCTGACCGGACCCCCGAGCGTCCCCGGCGCGTGCACCGCACCGACTGGATGGCCCTGCTGTGCGGGCTGCTGTTCATCGGCATCGGCGTCCGCTACCTGACCGGTCCGATCCCCGACCCCGTGATCATGGCGCCGGTGCTCGTCGGCGGGCTCGGCTTCGCGGCGTTCGTCGCGATCCTGGCCAAGGCCATCCGGCGCTGAACAACACCGCCCTCTCACGGATGCTCGCATTAGAATGACGGCATGCCCCCCACGCTGGCCCTGGAGTTCGTGAGCACGATCCGCGCGCGGCGGACCGGCGTGACCGACAGCTTGGAGGACGCCGAGGGCCTGACCGCCTGGATCCTCGCCCACGCCGGCGACCTGGGCGTCGACCCGGACGCTTTCACGGTCACCCCGCGGATGCGGGAGGAGGTCGTCGCGCTGCGGCAGGCGATCCGCGCGCTGTTCGCGCGGGCCGTCTCCCCCGGGCCGGCGAGCGCCGCGGACGCGGCCCGGCTGCCGGCCTTCGAGCCCTCGCTCGCCCTGGTGAACGCGACGGCCGCGGCCGTCCCCGTCGCGCCGCGACTGGAGTGGCCCCCGAACGGCGAGCCCGCCGCCCGGCCCGTTCCCGCCGGCCCCGCGGAGGAGTCGGCCAGGATCCGGGCCGCGCTGGCGGCGGCGGCGATCGACCTGCTGGCCGGCCCGCGGCGCGAGCAGATCCGCGCATGCCCGGCGCCGCGCTGCGTGCTGTATTTCGTCAAGGAGCACCCACGCCAGGAGTGGTGCTCGGTGGCCTGCGGGAACCGCGCCCGCGCCGCCCGCCACTACCGGCAGCACAAGACCGGCTGACCACCCTTTCTAATGGACGCATCCCATTTCTGGCGTTAGTCTGTCCCTATTGACTAACGGAAGTGTCCGTTAGAACGCTATCGGAGGGGTGATCATGGACGTCAGGACCGGGCACGTGGGTCTCAACGTCTCCGACCTCGACAGGTCGCGGGACTTCTACCGCAGGGTCTTCGGCTTCGAGGTGGTGCGGGAGTCGGACGAGGAGGGCCGCCGGTACGCCTTCCTGGGCCGGGACGGCGAGCCGGTGCTCACCCTGTGGCAGCAGAGCGAGGGGACCTTCCCCACCCGGCTGCCCGGCCTGCACCACCTCTCGTTCCAGGTGCCGGGCATCGAGGACGTGCGTCGCGCCGAGGCCGTCATCCGGGAGATCGGCGCCACCCTCCACCACGACGGGATCGTGCCGCACGGCGAGGGCAGGGCCTCGGGCGGCGTGTTCTTCGAGGACCCGGACGGCATCCGGCTGGAGATCTTCGCCCCGGACGGCGCGGGCGACCGGCCCGCTCCCACGCCCGCCGCCCCCACCTGCGGCTTCTTCTAGATCGGATCCGTACGAGGGGAGACGCCATGCGGCATCCGGGAGAGCTCGCCGTCCAGGCGCGGGCCGGTGTGAGGCTCGCCGACCACGGGTCGGCGGGCGTGCGCGCGGACATCCCCGGCGTCGCGGCCGACTTCGTCGCCGCCCAGCCGATGCTGGTCGCCGGCGCCGCCGACCGGGAGGGCCGGGCGTGGGCCGGCCTGCTGACCGGCGCGCCCGGCTTCGCGCGGGCGACGGGACCACGCGAGCTGGTCGTCGACGCGGTCCCCGCCGAGCCGCTGGACGGCCTGTTCGAGGACGAGCGCGACATCGGCCTGCTGGCGATCGACCCCGCGACCCGGCGGCGGATGCGGGTCAACGGACGGGCCCGGCGGGACGGCGGACGGCTGCTCGTACGGACCGAGCAGGTCTACTCGAACTGCCCGAAGTACCTGCAGCAGCGGGAGATCGCGGGCCCGCCCGAGCCCGCGGAGCGGACGGCGCGGGCGGGCGACGCCCTCACGGACAAGCAGCGGGCCTGGGTGGAGGGCGCCGACACGTTCTTCGTGGCCACCTTCGCCGAGGGCCTCGGCGCGGACGTCTCGCACCGCGGCGGCGCCCCCGGCTTCGTCGAGACGACCGGCGGGCGGCGGCTGGTCTGGCCCGACTACGTCGGCAACTCGATGTACATGACGCTCGGCAACCTGGAGCTGAACCCCGCCGCCGGCCTGCTGTTCCTCGACTGGGAGACGGGCGACGCGCTCCACGTGACCGGGCGGGCGCGGGTCGGCTGGGACCCCCGGGACGTGCCCGGGGCCCAGCGGCTCGTGGAGTTCGACGTGGACGGGGTCCTCCACGTCACCGGGACCGGCGCGCCGCGGTGGGCGTTCGTCGCCCCGTCCCGGTTCAACCCGCCGGTGCGGAGCGCTCCGCGCTGACGGCGGGCGGGCGCGGGCCGGTCAGCGGGGGAGCAGCTCGCGGGTGCGCTGCTGCGGGAGCCCGGCGAGGACGCGCTGACCCTCGGTCAGCACGGCGGCGATCGGGCCGGGCTCGCGCAGGCGGGTGAGCCGGTCCCGGTTGTACTTGCGCAGGCGGGCCGATTTGCGCTTGGCGGCCTCCACCTTGTAGGCGGCCACCTGCTGGCGGTCCGCCTTCGGCGCGCCGGTCAGCTCGTAGCCGTACGCGGCCAGCCGCTCCCCGAGGACCTCCTCCGCGACGGCGATCTCCCATGGCTCCAGCCGGGTGGCCCACTTGCCCGAATGGGCCGTGGTCACCTCGCTGTGCGTGTTGGTGTGCCAGACCTTGTGCTTGGGCACGGCGAGCTCGGCGATGTGGCGGGGCTCGCACATCCCGGAGTCGTACTCCTCCCCGATGAAGGCGCAGAGCTTGCGCAGCTCGCCCTCCGGGTCGGCGGTGAGGTCCTCGTAGCGCAGCTCGTAGAAGCTGTCGGCCGGGAGCTTGCGGGCGTGGCGGCGGCCGAAGTCGATCGCCTCGGCCCAGTTGGCCATCGCGTGCAGCGCGTCCGGCTTGTACCAGGGCATCTCCTTGAGCGAGGCGACGCAGTCGCGCCCGTCCCTGACCAGGTGGACGAACTGGGCGTCCGGGAACAGCCGCATGAGCATCTCGACGTGCCGGTAGTAGCTGGGCCGCTTGTCGCCCCAGCGCGGCTTGCCGAAGCGCTCGGCGTAGCACTTGAAGACCATGCCGATGACCGAGCCGAAGCTGCCAGGGCCGAGCATGGCGGCCCGGACGTACTCCTCCGCGTCGATCCCCAGCTCGCGGAACTTGGTGTTGCGTCCCTCGGCGATCCAGGTGGCGAGCGTGCGGCGGTTGTCCGCCAGCCGCATGTCGCCGTACCCCCGGCGCGAGAAGTACGCCGGGACCAGGAAGCGGGTCTCCGGCGGCACGGCGATCCGCGGGTGCGAGTGCAGCATGAGCTGCAGCATGGTCGTGCCCGAACGCGGGCAGCCGACGACGAAGATGGGCCTGTCCGACTGCATGATCAATCCCCCTGTGACGAATTCATGACGTTGCGGACGGCCGCCCTCCCCCGGGCGGCCGGGCGCTCGTGGCTCGGCGTCAGCGCGCCGCGCGGCTCCGGACCCCCTCCGCTCGGTGCGACGCGCCGCCCCGGTCCCCACCGGGTCGGGCCGTCGCCCGGAGCGGCGGTGCGGCGCCGCCCCGGGGCGGACCCCCGCGGGGCGGAGGCGGCGGGTCAGGCAAGGATCCGCTCCCGTTCCGGCGCGCTTCGCGGGATCTGGCGGGCCGCCAGCCAGACGCGGTAGACGAGGCTCATCTCGAACGCCAGGAGCAGCGCCCCCGCGCCGGCCGACACCGGCACCAGCGCGCCCACCCCGAGCAGCGGAGCCACCACGAACACCGCGGCGTGGAACTCGATCCCGCTCATCACGTGCGTGCGGACGCGACGCCGGACGAGGAAGACCCGGAACCGGTCGTACCAGGGGAACCGCGCGTGGAACGCCTTCTGCAGGTCCAGCACGGTCCGGCCGTCCCCGGCCTCGACGCCGGCGGCCTCCGTCCGGGGCCGGGCCCGCAGGACGTCCTCCATGAACACGCAGTCGCCCGCCATCCGGGCCTGCGCGAGCTCACGCGTGGCCTCCTTGACCCGCTTGAGCTGCGGCCCGTTGATGTACCTGAACAGGTCGAGCACGACGACGCCCACGGCGGCCAGCGCGTACTCGGTGTCCCCCGAGCGGGCGTACTCACCGAACCCGATCCCGAACGCGCACGCCACGACCCGGATCCGGTCGCCCACGTAGTCGAGCCAGAGGCCGAACGGCGTCCCGGTCCCCTTGAGCCGGGCGATCTTGCCGTCCATGCAGTCCACCGTGAAGCTCAGGTAGAACAGGACGGCCCCCAGCGCGAGCGCCCCGTAGGCGAACGCCGTCGCCGCGCCGAGGCCGATGGCCATGGACAGCCGGGTGAGGCCGTTCGGCGTCATCGAGGTGTGGTTCGCCACCAGCAGCGCGAGCCGGCAGGCGAGCGGGTCGACCATGAAGACGGTCCACCACGAGTCCCTCGATTTGCGCGTCGCGAGAATGTCGTCCAGCGTGAAGCCCCCCATGAAGGTAAGAATGACTACAGTCGGTAGCCGATGACGCGCTCTTCGGTAACAGGCAGGGCATCTCGTTGCCACTTCTTGACCTTTTCCCCACCTAGGTAAATCGTCCGTCAACCGAGTAGCGGATCCGTTACAGTGCGTGTTCCAAGGGGGGAACATGCCGGTTGTCACGTTGTACCGGCGGCTGCAGGGGCGGCTGCCGTCGTGGGAGACCACACCTCGCTCCGCGCTCATCCGCGAGGACGCGAGCCCGCTCCAGGCCCAGCGCGAGACGCTCGACCTCGTCTGCGCGCTGCTGTCGGGCGCCTCGGTGCCGTACTTCTGCGTCCGTCCGCTGCCGGGCCGCCCGCCCGCCGTCGCCGTCCCGGAGGACGAGCGGACCCGGGCGATCGCGGCGCTGGCCCGCGGCGGTCACCCGCTGGTCGCGGGCCGCCAGCCGTACGGCAGGCAGGGGGCGCGGCGGGCCGAGGCCGGCAGGATGCGCCCGCTGCGGCGCGCCGCGGCCATGCTGGAGGACGCCCGCGTGGTCCGGCTCGCGATGTTCTTCGCCAGCCCCTCCCGGACCCTCACTCTCGGCCCCGAGCACGGCTGCGACCTGGAGTTCTGGTCGCGTGAGGGCGACCTGCTCATCGCGCCCCGGCCCAACCACGCCTGCGACGCCGTCCCGGTGGACGGCGAGGTGGTCGACGGCGGCGAGGAGCTGTTCAACCCGCTCGTGACGCCGGCGCAGCGGATGCGGGCCTACCCGACGCGGCCCGAGTTCACCCGGCGGCTCGTCGACGACATCGCCTTCCCGATCGACGCCGTCTACACGTGGGTCGACGGCGACGACCCGGCGTGGCGGGCCCGCCGCGACCGCGCCCTCCGTTCCAGCCGGCCCGACCTGCGGCTGAGCGAGCTGGCCACCACCGAGGCCCGCTTCACCAGCCGCGACGAGCTGCGGTTCTCGCTGCGCTCGCTCACGATGTACGCGCCGTGGATCAACCGGGTGTGGATCGTCACCGACGGCCAGACCCCCCGGTGGCTCGACACCACCCACCCGATGGTGACCGTGGTGCACCACAAGGAGATCTTCCGCGACCCCTCGGTGCTGCCGGTGTTCAACTCGCACGCCATCGAGACACAGTTGCACCACATCGAGGGACTGTCGGAGCACTTCCTCTACCTGAACGACGACTTCTTCCTGGGCCGTCCGCTGCTGCCGCGGACGTTCTTCGAGGGCAACGGCATCACCCGGTTCTTCCCCAGCACGGTCCACGTGCCGTTCGGCGCCCCCGAGCTGGAGGACTCGCCCGTCCACGCGGCCGGGATGAACAACCGCCGCATGCTGGAGGACCTCAGCGGCCGCACGCTCACCCAGAAGCTCAAGCACGTGCCGTACGCGCTGCGCCGCTCGCTGATGTACGAGCTGGAGCAGCGGTTCGCGGCCGAGTTCGACGCGACCTCCCGCAGCGCGTTCCGCACCTCGTCGGACATCTCCGCGGTGTCGTCGCTCGCGCACTACTACGGCTACCTCAGCGGGCGGGCCGTCCCCGGCTCGGTCGAGTACACCTATGTCGACCTGTCGCTGCGCAAGACGCCCGGCAAGCTGCGCCGGATGCTGGCCGCGCGCCGCCACGACGTGTTCTGCCTGAACGACACCGCCCCCACGACCCCCGAGCAGGACGCCCTGCTGGCGCGGTTCCTGGAGGCCTACTTCCCGACCCCGTCGCCGTTCGAGCTGACCTGAGGCCCGGCGGCGTCGAAGCGCGCCACGAACATGCCCTTCGACGTCCACCTGCCGCCGGGGACGAACGTCCGGCGGACCAGGTCGAGCCGCCGGTTCGGGCTCGCCGCCTTCCCCGTGTGGCCGACCACCCACAGTGTGCGGACGCCCGCCAGGCGCGCCGCCAGCGCGCGGGAGCCGGCGTCCCGGCCGCCGAACGTCCCGTCGCGGCGCGGCGACCGGACCAGGGCGACGTCGTCGAGCCGCCCGAAGACGCCGGGGTAGACCACCTCGTACTTGCGCACCTTCGCCGGCACGAACAGCACGGCGTCACCCGGCCGCGCCTGGGCTCCCAGCAGCGCGATCACCGGACGCGGGTCGTCCTGGCGGCCGTCCGGGCCCCGCGTGGCCAGCTGCCCGGGGACCGACAGGCCCGCGGCGGCCGCCATCGCCGCGACCGCGACCCG
>NZ_KI866524.1:892036-899712 GCF_000511135.2 Microbispora sp. ATCC PTA-5024
CAGCACGTACCGGAACACGTAGACCGGGTGCGCCGCCCACGACAGGGCCAGCAGCGCGACCGGCGGCAGCAGCAGCCACGGCACCGCCACCCGGACGAGCAGCCCCGCGGCCGAAGACCCGGCGGCCGCGCGTGCCGCGGCCGCCCGCAGCGGCGATCGGACGGCGCCCACGACGGCCAGCGCCGCCACGAGGGGGGCGACCCCGAGCCAGGCAGGCGTGGCCGCGCCCAGGTCCCCGAACAGCTGCACGGCCAGCATGCCGACGTCGCCGGCGTCCGGCCGGGTGATCCAGCCCACCTGCGCGCTCTGCCGGGACGCCAGCCATCCGAGCGGCGCCACGAGCGCCAGGCCCGGCACGACGGCGAGGCACCACCGCGCGAACGGCCCCCGGCACAGCAGGACCGCGACGCCGTGGGCCGCCGGGACGAGGACCGCGAACAGGTTGAGGTACGCCAGGACGGCCACCGACAGGCCGTACACCGCGAAGGCGCCCGGCGTGGGCCGGCGCAGCGCGCGGACGAGCAGCAGCGTCGCGCCGACGGCGGCTGCCATGGTCAGCGCGTACGGCCGGGCCTCCTGGGAGTAGCGGGAGAGGACCGGCATCAGCGCCAGCAGCGACCCGCCGTACAGGCCGGCCCGGGGGCCGCCGAGAGCCCGGCCGAGGGCGCCGGTCCCGGCCGCGGCGAGCACCCCGGCGACGACCGACGGCAGCCGCAGGGCCACGATGCCGGTCCCGCCGAGGGCGACCACGACGTGCGCGAGCGCGTAGTAGAGCCCGTGCACCGCGTCCACGTGACGCAGCAGGTGGACGGTCTCGGGCAGGCTCCGGGCCGCCGCGCTCACGGTCGCCGCCTCGTCGCGCCACACCGGGGGGCCGGTGAGGCTCCACAGGCCCGCCGCGAGGGCCAGCGCGGCGGGGACCAGCACCGCGACGGGCACCCGTGGCGCGGCGGCGCGCGGCGGCGTGGAGCTCATGCGAGCATCCGCGCGACCACGCGGGCCGAGGCGTGCCCGTCGTCCCAGGGACAGTAGCGCCCGGCGAAGTCCTGGTAGCGCTCCTTGTAGGCGCCGAAGTCGGCCACGGCGAGGACGTCGACCAGGTCGTCCGGCGTCCTGACGAGGGGCCCGGGAGCCTCCGCCTCGACGTCCAGGTAGAACCCGCGGACCTCGTCGCGGTACCGCTCCAGGTCGGGCGTGAAGAAGACCATCGGCCGCCCGGTGCACGCGAAGTCGAACATGGCGGACGAGTAGTCGGTGACGAGCACGTCCGCCGCCGCCAGCAGCTCCGCCATGTCCGGAAATTTAGTGACATCGATGGCGGGGGCGGGGATCACGGTCCGCCCGGCCACCAGGTAGTGGGCGCGCACGAGCAGCACGTCCCCGCCCCCCAGCGCCGCGGCAACCCGGCCCGCGTCGAGCGGGAGGCCGGGCCGATCCAGCTCGTCGTCCCGCCAGGTGGGGGCGTACAGCACGGCCCTGCGGCCCTCGGGGACGCCGAGGCGGCGCCGGGCCCGCTCCCGCGCCTCGGGCCGGAAGAGCACGTCGTTGCGCGGGTAGCCCGACTCCAGGACCTCGCCGTCGTACCCGAAGGCCCGCCGCAGGATCGGCGTCGAGAACGGGTTGGGCGACACCAGCACGTCCCAGGTCGCCACCTGGCCGGCCAGGTCCTCCTCCGGGATCTTCTGGGCGTACGGCATGTCCCGGGCGTCGCGCGCCAGCCGCTTGAGCGGGGTGCCGTGCCACGTCTGGACGAACAGCTGACCGGCCGGCTTGCCGTACCAGCCGGGCTGGGTGCGCCGGTTGGCCACCACGTACCGGGAGGAGTGCAGGGCCTCCTCGTGCTCACGGGAGCCGTACAGGACCGTGCGGACCCCCGGCGGCACGGCGAACTGACCGTCGCGGGTGACCCAGATCCGCTCCACGTCCGGGTCGCGGCGCGCCAGCTCCTCCGAGACGGCGCGGGGGTTGCACGAGTACTGCCCGCCCCCGTAGCTGTCGAAGACGGCGGCCTCCCTGAGGGCCGTCCGCACGCGCGGGGCCTCGCGCCGCCTGCGGGTGGCGTACGGCCCGCGCTCGTCGGGCGCGAGGGCCGGGCGGACCACGAGACTTAGCCCCGACTCCTTGTCGGTGCGGAGCGACACCTCGTGCACGCCGGACCTGCCCGGAGGCGGCGGGTCGGCCACCAGGGCCTCGGCCAGGCGGACCCGCTCGCCGCCGGCCAGCACCCGCCACGTGCCCCGCGCGAGCGGCAGCCCTTCCTCGGTGCGGCCGACCACGGCCGTCCATCCGCCGTCGTGCGGACGCAGCGGCCACGAGTGCTGCTCGGTCCCCCGTTCGAGGGTGATCCGGTCCGTGGGGCCGCCGCCCGCTCCGGTCAACGTCAGCTCGCCCGCCTCCGTCCAGCCCACCCCGGTCGCCAGCGGACCCGGGTCGCCGGACGCCTCCACGGGGGCGGCCTCGCGCAGGACGAGGCCGCGCTCCCGGGTGAGGGCGACCTGCAGGGCGCCGGCGCGGAAGACCCGCTCGCCGGCGTCCGGCCCGCCCGTCACGCGGCCCGACCTGACGACCCCCCGCGCGCGGACCCTGGCGTGCAGGGCCCACCGCCCCGCGGGCAGGGCCCCGGCGTCGACCTCCGTCGCGAAGCCGGACTCGTCGTGGCAGGCCGCCGACTGGCGGGAGTCCGC
The DNA here is from genome assembly GCF_000511135.2 of Microbispora sp. ATCC PTA-5024. Classification (NCBI taxonomy): domain Bacteria; kingdom Bacillati; phylum Actinomycetota; class Actinomycetes; order Streptosporangiales; family Streptosporangiaceae; genus Microbispora; species Microbispora sp. ATCC PTA-5024. Next base: position 894,721 of record NZ_KI866524.1, read on the forward strand.
GGTCACGTCGGGCCGCGAGATCCGCCGTACGGGCAGGGGGAGGCGGCGGTTGCCCGACTGCAACCACAGCTCGACACGGCTGCGCCGGCTGTCGAGGTGGGCGATGTAGGCGTGGCCGGCGACGCGCAGCATGCCGCCGGCGTGCCGGACGTCGTCGACCCGGGCGCGAAGCTCCAGGTCGCGATCCGCGTCGAAGAGGTGGGCGGGCAGGCGGCGGTCGCGGCGCAGGGGGTAGTCCATCGTGAGGCGTCGCCGCGTCAGCCCGGCGCGGACGACGCCGTGGTCCCGGAGGCGGGTCTCGGCGAACTCCCGCAGCCCGGCCAGCTCCCCCGCCATGCCGTGGACGGCCAGGAAGAGCTGGAGCCGCCGCAGTGCCGGGAGGCGTCCCACCGCCTCGGGGTCGAGGCGGGCCAGGCGCGGCGCCAGTCCGGCCAGCGTCTCGGGCGGAGCGTGGTCGAGCACCGCGGCGAGGGCGTCCGACTCGGCGAGCCGCCGGTCGTACTCCCCCTTCAGGTCCTCCGAGTGCCGGGCGACCGTCTCCGCGACCTCCAGCATCGCGGCCAGGCGGTCGGCGGGGCGCGCGGGGCGGGGACGCTCGCGGGGACGGGTGAGGCAGACCACCTCGGCGAGGACGTCGGTCGAGCGCGACAGCGCCTGGGCGGGGACGGTGACGGGGAAGTCCTCCTCGATCCCCTCGCGGAACGCCAGCCCGTGGGTGTCCCAGAACGTCCTGCGGAACGCCTTGGTCGCCGCCGCCGTGTCGTCGAGGAGCCCGGGGTCGCGCCGTGCGCGGGTGCGCAGGACGTTCCCCGACGTCTGGAGGGGACGCCCGCCGAGGCGGGCGGCCCGCCCGCAGGCGAGGTCGGAGCCGGTGGCGTCGAGCGCCTCGACCAGCCTCCGGTACGCGTCGGCGGGGACGACCGCGGCGGGGTCGGCGAACGCGAGGTAGGCGCCGGTGGCCCTGGCCGCCCCCGCGTTCCGCGCGGCCGACGTATCGCTCCCCCCGGGCGGCGGGATCAGCGTCACGTTCGGGTCGCGGACGGCGTCGGCGCCCGGACGGCCGACGAGGAGGACCTCCATGTCCTGGAGGGTCTGGTCGCGCAGCGAGCTGAGGCATTCCTCGATGTGCTCCTCGTCGCCCAGCAGGGGAACGACCACCGAGAGCCTGGGGGACACGGTCACGCCGCAAGGATGCCTACGGGGCCGCGGCCGCCATCGGGCGTACCTCCATTGCCTTACGCGTCCTTGGCCCATCCTTGACCGAAGACCCGCTCGGCCAGGCGCGCGGCGGCCCGCCCGTCGGCGAGCGGGCGGTAGCGGGCCAGGAACGCCTCCAGCGGGCCGGCGTGCTTGCCGGCCACCTCCTCCAGGTCGCCGATCACGCCGGCCACCTCGTCGGCCCCGCCCAGCGCGGGCCCCGGGACGTCCGGGTGCGGCAGCAGGTCGGCCGCGTGCAGGATCACCGGGCGTCCGGTGACGGCGAAGTCGAACGCCGCCGCCTCGTCGCCCGTCACGAGCACGTCCGCGGCCCTGTACAGGCCGTACGGGTCGGGGTAGGCCGACACGTCCCGCGCCGCGCCCTCGGGCCGTGACGGCAGGGGCGGCACGCCCGGCGGGCGCCACACGAGCACCTCGTGATCCCCGCCCAGGACGGCGGCGAGCCTGGCGGCGTCGAGCGGCGGCCCGCCGCCGGGGACGTACAGCACCACCCGGGCCGCCGGCCGCAGGCCGAGCCGCCGCCGCGCCCCGGCCGCGGCCGGGTCACCGTGGAGACCGGGATCGCCCTGGAGCGCGTCGTGGTACGGCGCCGAGAACGCGGTCGGGTCGCCGTATGGCGTGAGCAGGTCGTCGCAGGGCAGGCCGGTCTCCAGCATCTCCCCGGTGAAGCGGAACGCCTCCCGCAGCAGCGGGGTCCACCAGGGTCCGGCCGAGACCAGGTGCGTCCACTCACCGGCGCTCTCCGCGAGCCGGTCCAGCCGGCGCTCCCCGGCCCCGGCCTCGCCGTCCTGGCCCGCACAGGGCGAGGCCAGCGCCGCCGGGGACCCATGCCAGGTCTGGACGACCACCTGGCCGGAGCGCCGGGCGAACCAGGGCGGCAGCGGGTCGTCCACGACCACGTAGCGGCAGCGGGCCAGCGCCTCGTAGTGCTCGCGGCCCAGCGACCGCACGGGGTCGACGCCCTCGGGCAGGGCGACCTGGCCGTCCCGCACGTGCCACAGGAACTCCAGGTCGGTCCCCCGCCGCCGCAGCTCCTCGTATACCGCCCGCGGGCTGCCGGCGAACCGGGTCCCGCCGGCCGAGCTGAAGAAGACGGCCTCCCGCAGCGGCCTGCCCCGCATGGCCGGATACGCCGACGTGCGCAGCTCCCACTGCGCCTTCTTCCCGCGCTCGTTGCCGGCCAGGTCGCCGCTGACGGACAGCACGGCCCGCCCCCGCGGGTCCGCGTCCAGCTCGAACGTCCGGCTGGCCGTCTCGTGGACCATCGGGGACTCCGTGTCGAGCTCCACCGGCAGGTCCCCGCCCCCCTTCACCCGTACGGCGAGGACGTACCGGCCCTTGGGCAGCGGCAGCAGCCCGGCGAGCGAGCCGACGCGCTCGGGGGTCAGCCGGGCGCGGAACCGCGTGCCCGACCCCTCGACCGGGGCGAGCCGCTCGTCGGGCCGGTCGAGCGCGGTGACGACGAGCGCCTCCACCTCCTGCGGCAGCGAGAACCGGCCCTCGACCAGCAGCTCGCCCCCGGGCAGCCACTCGGCGAGGTCGGCGAACGCGGCGACCGGCTGGTCCCGCAGGAGGAGGCGGCCCGACCGCTCGCGCATGACGACGATCTCGCGGCCCGCGAGCGGATGGCGGCCGGGAGGCAGGTCGTCCATCGCCGTCACGGGGAACGTCCCGGCGGCGCCGCGCACCTCGACCGTCCACTCGGGCGGCAGGTCGGGCAGCGCGGGCTCCCGGCCGTCCGGGCACCGCGGCGGCAGGAGGTCGTTCAGGTCGACGGTCGCCTCGAACGTGCGCCGGTCGGTCCTGACCGGGTACGTGAGCGGCGTCCCGCCCGGCCGCCTGGTGACCAGGAGGACGGGATCCGGGCCGAGGTCGGCCAGCACGGTGCCGACCAGGCGGAGCAGGTCTCCCCTGACGCTCTGCGTCGCCACCCGGGCCGCCTCCCTCTCGGCGTCGACGACCAGGTCGCCGGTCTCGCTCAGCAGCGGCGCGACGTACCGGTCCTGGCCCACGGCACGGCAGCCGACGCGGGCGACCCACGTCGCGCGGGGGTCGGCGAGCCGGCCCTGCCGCACGGTGCCGCGGTTGACCACGCGCACCTCGACGTGCCACCGTCCGAGGCGGCCGGCGCGGGCGACGAGCGCGGGGTCGACGACGATGCGGAAGCCGCCCCAGTCCTGCTCCCTGCCCTGCCGCGCCGACACCCGGGTGCGCGTGACCGCGGCGGGGACGCGGATCCGCCTGCCGGTGCGTTCGTGCACGAGGGCGGCGAACACCCGTTGGTGGAACCGCCCGGCCGGCTTGAGGAAGGGGGACGCGGCCCGCCCCTCGAGCACGAGCCTGTCGTCGGCCCACCGCACCGAGTCGAGGCGGAAGCGGGGGGCGATCTCGTCCCGCACCCGCGTGACCGCGGCGGGGACCCCCCGGCCGCCACCGCGCGGCAGGGGGACGTCGAGGTGGTGGCCCCACAGTCCGCGGACGACCCGCCGGTCGGGCTCGACCGTGCGGTCCCACTCGACGACGTCGGCGAGGTCCCGCGGCCGCCGCGCCCGTACCAGGTGCCACTCCACCCGCCGCAGGGCGGGCAGCGCGTCGAGCACCGGCGCCGCCACGTCGTCCAGGTACGCGCCGGCCAGGTCGAGGAACCGGGTGCGGAACTCCTCCGACCCCTGGTCGAACACGTCCAGGAAGTTGGTGAGGTCGCTCTCCAGGACGGCCTGGTCCCAGGCGTGGATGTGGGCCGTCAGGTTGTGCTCGGCCAGAAAACGGCGCACCGCGGCGACCGCGGCGAACCGGTCCGCCAGGTGCCCGGTCCTCGCCTTGTCCTGGGTGATGGAACGGCCGCCCGCGTCGCGCTCCCGCCACACGTACACGGGCGCGGGGAGCACGTCGGCCGAACAGGCCAGGAAGTGGGCGCGCAGCGCCACCGCGATGTCCTCGTACAGCACGCCCTCGGGGAAGGCGAGGGCGTGCGCGTCCCAGAACGAGCGGCGCCACAGCTTGTTGGTGACGAGCCGGTCGCGCAGCAGCGCGCGGTTCCTGGTGATGTGGGTGGCGCGGCCCGGCCGGGCGAACACGGGCCGGTGCATGGCGGACGGGCGGGTCCGGCGGCCGTCGTAGCGCGTCACGTTCCCGGTCGCGATGTCGGAGCCGGTCTCCAGCAGGGAGGCCGCCAGGTAGTCGAGCGCGTGGACCGGCAGCAGGTCGTCGCTGTCCAGGAACATCAGGAACTCGCCCGTCGCGTACCGGATCCCCGTGTTGCGCGCCGCGCCCAGCCCCCCGTTGTCCCGGCGGACCAGCCGGAACCGGTCGTCGCGCTCCGCGAAGCCGGCCGCGATCTCCGCGCTCGCGTCCGGCGACCCGTCGTCCACCATGACGACCTCGAGGTCCTGCCACGTCTGGACGGCGACCGACCGCAGGCAGGCCGCGAGGTAGGGTTCCACGTCGTAGATCGGGACGATGACGCTGATGCGAGGCACGGCGGGTCCTTGTCGGGTCGGCGGAACTGGCGGGTCCGTGAGGGTCGGTCGCTGGGCCTTGCTGGTCCTGCGGCGGCGGTGCGGCGTCCTGCGGTCCTGCGCGCTCAGCCGCCCGGCGCCCCCGGACGGCCCCTGCCGCCCGCGCCACCGCACGCGCGGGCGGCTCGCATGCGGCCCATGCCGTTCATGCGGTCCGCGCCACGGCGCCCGGCGCTCATGTCGGCCGCACCATGGCGCGCAGGCGCCGGCGGATCATCCGGGCCGTACGGCGGAGCGGGCGGCGGACCGGCGATCC
>NZ_KI866524.1:899736-903053 GCF_000511135.2 Microbispora sp. ATCC PTA-5024
GTCGCCGTCGAGCGCCCACGGCCGGCCGGGCGGGGGCGGGGGCGGCGCGTCGGCCAGGGTCAGCCCCCATTTTTCGCCCGCGTCCCAGAGCGTGCCGAACATCGCGTGGACCAGGTCGTCGAGGGCGTCCCCCGGCCCGGCGCACCAGCGGGCCCGGGCGACGGCGGCCGTCCGCTCCAGCCGGGCGTGCACGACCCCGTCCCGCTCGCGCTCGTCCAGCGCGAGCGAGAGCACCCCGAGGCCCTGCCGGTCGGCGAACTTCACCAGCGACCCGATCGTGCTCCGCCCCGGCGTCCACCCGGGCGGGCAGTGCAGGCGGAACGGCACCGGGAAGCAGTGCTCGGGCAGGCTCTCGGCGAAGGACACGCGCGGCTCGCCCTCGTAACAGGCCCGCACGAGCCGCAGGTCGAGAGCGGGATCGCCGAGCGGGTCGCGCCGTCCCCCGCCCAGCCGGCTCCACGGGCCGACGATCTTGACGACCACGTCGGGCAGCTTGCCCGCCAGGACGGCGTCGACCGTGGCCCGCACCTCCTCGAACGAGGCGTCCGTCGCCGTCACGACCACCTCGACGTACGGCACGAGGTAGCGGCGGTTGGGATGGGCGCGCAGCCAGCGGAAGACCGGGATGCGCTCGGCGAGGTAGGGCCAGTTGTGCCGCTTCACGTCCTGCTCGCGGCGCATGACGGTCGAGTCGCCGATGTGCCGGCCCCGCGCCTCCCGCTCGCCGACGAACACGGCGCCGGCCTGCGCGAGGCGGTAGCCCAGCTCGGTGTCCTCGCCCATCACGAGCGCCCGGTCCATCCCGCCGGCCGCGCGCAGCAGGGCGGCGGGGAGCGACGCGGTCGCCCCCACCGTCACGGAGAACGCCCGGAAGCCCGCGGTCCGCAGGTCGTCCGTCTCGTCCCAGCGCTGCTCGGTCCACTGCGGCGTGCCGTCCTCGTCGGGGAAGAGCTTGACGAGCGTCCCCGCCTCGATGGCGGCCAGCACCTCGCCCGCCGGCACGACGTCGAGACCCGGCACGAACCGCAGTCGTCCCAGCACCACGAGGCAGCCCGCGAGGTGGTGCCACCGCATGTGGGCCTCGACGTGCTCGGGGAAAGGCACCAGGTCGGCGTCGAGGTAGTGGACGACGTCGCCGGTCGCGGCGTCGGCGCCCGCGGCGCACGCGCTCGCCTTGCCCCAGACTCCCGGACGCGGCCGGATCACCCGGGTCCGGCGCGGCGCGGTGGGTGGCAGCGCCGGCATGGGCTCCTCGCCGTCGTCGACGACGATCACCTCCATGAGGTGGGCCGGGTACGTCTGCCGGTCCAGCGCGGCCAGCACGAGCGGGAGCGTGGCCCCCGCCCGGTACGCCGGGATGACGACGCTCACCGACAGCCGCGGGGTCCACGTCCCGAGGGCGGGCGGGTCGCCGAGCACGCCGTAGTCGTTCATGGGGATCAGCGGGGACCCGCCCATGTCCTCACCTCCGCTCGGCCGTGCGGCACGGCCGCCTCCATCAGCTCGTTGAACACCAGCCCGCGCCACTGCTCGTGGGACGACGCGAGGAACGACTGCACCGGCTGCCGCCACGTGTGGCCGTGCGCGCTGCGGCGGCGCAGGACGTAGCCGAAGCCGTGGGTGCGGTAGATCCGGCCGCCCGCGGCCTCCACCGCCTGGAGGAGCTGCCCGTCGACCGTGCGCGGCAGCGGCCGGAACCCGCCCACCGCCTCGAACGCCGACCGGCGGACGAGCATCGTCCCCCCGGCCACCAGGGGCGCGAAGCGCTCGGTGCCGATACGCCGCCGGATGGTCACGTCGAGCGGCTCCAGGTAGACGAACTCCGCGGCCGAGCCGACCAGGTCGGCGCCCGAGTAGAGCTGGGCGAGGAGCAGGTCGGCCAGGTGGTCGGGGCCGTACCAGTCGTCGTCGTCCACCTTCGCCAGGAACGACCCGGCGGCGAGGTCCGCCATGCGGTTCAGCACCGCGCCGAACGGCAGCTCCGCGGGCGCCTCGACCACGGTCACCGGGAGCAGCGCGCTGCCGACGGCCGTCCGCCGCGCGGACAGGCCGTGCAGCCCGATCACCAGTTCCGCCCGGACCCCGCGCTGGCGCTCCATCTGCCGGATCGCGAACGGGATCATCTCCGGGCGGCGGGTGCAGAGCAGGATCGAGACCGAGGGCTCGGCCGGGAGTGGAAGCCCGGCCGCGCGGGCCGTCTCCCGCCACCGCGGCACCGAGCCGTGGAGGCGCAGGGCCGACCGGCGCAGCCGGATGCTCAACTCCTCGCGCCGCAGGTCGTCCTGGACCTCCTCGGCGAGGACGGCCGCCAGCGCGCGGGCGAGGTCGTGGCCGAGCGCGGCGTCGCGCGCAGGGTCGGGCTCGGCGAGCATCGGGACCCCGGCGGCCGCCAGGGCGGCGACCAGGCGGGCCGCGACGAGCGGCCGTCCGGGGAGGGCGGGTACGGCGAGGGCGCGCGTCTCACGCAGGCGCGCCACGTCCACGTCGGTCACCTCGCCGCCCGGCGGCAGCCGCACCAGCGTCTCGCCGCCGGAGACGACGGCGAAGCCGGGCCCGTCGGCGACCAGGCTCGCGACCGGCGACGACGGGTGCTGCCGGAACCCGACGGGGTTGATCACGGCCTCGTCGACGGGCGGGAACCCTCCGGGCGCTGCGCCCGCCTCCGCCGCCGGCCGCTCCTTCACGTCGGCCGCCTGCCCGTCCACGCATGGCGCGAGTCCGTCCGCCGCCGTACGGCGGGCCTGGGGCGGGACCGCGGCGGGAGCGGCCGGGGCGGCGGGCTCCCCGTACGGCGGACCCGCGAGGAGCAGGTCGCAGCCCGGGGCGTCGCGGCGCTCGGGGACCGGGCCGCCCATGGGGACGAGAGTGGCGTTGGCGTCGCCGGGCCTCCAGGCGGCGTCGCCGGGCGCGAGACCGGCCACGGGCTGCGCGAGGTGCCGCCGGGCGCCGAAGAGCCCGTGGACCACCTGGGCCAGGACGTCGCCGCCCGCCGCCGGCTCGTCGAAGAGGGCGTCGAGATGCCAGCCCTGACCGGCCCGCCCGATCGTCAGACCGGCGAGGTGGCGCCAGCAGTCGCCCTGCCCGGCGACGGGGAACGGCGGGGACGCCCACGGCGGCGTCTCGGCGACGGCGAGGCGGATCCTGCGGCCCATCGGGACGAGGCCGCGCAGCGTCACGGCGAGGCGCAGGTCCGCCGGGGTGCGCGCGGCGAGCACCACGCATCCGAACACCGGCACTTCTGCGGCCTCGGCGCCGGGACCGTGCCCGCCCCGCGCCTCGGCGGCATCGGTGCCGGACGCCTGCCGGCCCCGCGTCTC
>NZ_KI866524.1:903157-911699 GCF_000511135.2 Microbispora sp. ATCC PTA-5024
GGGACCGTGCCCGCCCCGCGCCTCGGCGGCATCGGTGCCGGACGCCTGCCGGCCCCGCGTCTCGGCGGCGTCGGCGCGCCCGGCCGGACTCCGGACCTCGGTGGGGCGGCCCCGCCGGCCCTCCGCTCGGGACCCGTCGCCGGGGGGCCCGGACGCCGGGACGGCGACCGGGACCGGGACGGACGCGAGCGGCGTCCAGGGACCGGGGAACCCCTCGACCAGGCGGTCGAGCAGGCCGGGGCAGGACTCGAACCCGACCCACGCCCCCCACGCCGATCGGGCGGCGGCACGCGACACCCGCCCTCCTCCTTCGGCCGTTCCTCATCACGATGACCGGGCCAGCATCGCGAACGGCGCCCGCGCGGAGGGCGCCGTAACCCCGTTCTTGGCCGAAGGTTTAACCGCTCCCGCCCTGCGCCCGGCCACCGGCGGAGACCGGACGTGATCGGCCCGATACCGGCGAGGGCGGGCGGGCACAGTACGATGCCGCGTGAAAGATCCCCCGAGGAGGTCCGCCATGGCCGTTCGCCGTTCCGTCCCCCTCGCCGCCGCGTGCGCGCTCGCCCTGGCCGCCCTGCCCCTGCAGACAGCGCAGGCCCAGGCGCAGGCTCAGAGCCAAACCGCCCGGACGCAGGCCCTATCGGCGAGGACGGTCGCCACGACGACCGCGAAGAAGCCCGCCAAGGACGACGAGCCGTTCTGCGCCACGCACCAGTGCATCGCGCTCACCTTCGACGACGGCCCCGCCGACTACACGGGCACGTTGCTCAAGACGCTCAAGAAGTACAAGGCCAAGGCCACGTTCTTCATGATCGGCGAGCGCGTGAAGAAGCACCCGAAGCTCACGGCCGAGGTGGCCAAGGACGGCCACGAGATCGGCAACCACACCTGGGATCACAAGTACCTGACCGACCTGACGTACGCCGAGATCAACAAGGAGATCGGCGACACGCAGCGGATCATCAAGAAGACCACGGGCAAGGACCCGGTGGTGTTCCGCGCTCCCGGCGGGCTCCGCAACGGCGGCGTGCAGGAGCTGACGGCCAAGTTCGGCCTGATCCAGATCCCCGGCACCACCGAGACCAAGGACTACATCAAGGACTACCGGCACGTCGACTTCCTCACCCAGAAGGCGCTCGACGTCGCGGGCGAGGGCGAGGTCGTCCTGATGCACGAGACGGTCAAGGAGACGATCCAGTCGATGCCGGCGGTGCTGGAGGAGCTCACCCGGCAGGGCTACAGCTTCGTGACGGTCTCGACCCTGCTGGAGGGTCAGGAGCTCATCCCGGGACAGGTATATCCCGAGGCTGTGCCGACGACCGACGCCGAGTGATCCGGCGGCCGAGCCGCTGGCCGGGCGCCTCCACGTACCGGTGGGTCAGCCAGCTCAGCGTCAGGAGCACGGCCAGGTAGCCCAGCGTGACCGACGCCTGCGCGGCCGCCGGCAGCGTGCCCAGGTCGCCGGCGAGCACGTTGAGGTAGCGCAGCAGCGGGTGGTGCAGCAGGTAGACCGAGTAGCTGATCAGGCCGAGCCAGGTCAGCACGCCCGGGACGCGCCGCCCGCGCAGGGCCATGCCGGCCGCGAAGGTGGCGCCGGCGAGGGCGATCGTGGTGATCCACACGTCGGGCTGCACCCACCACCAGCCGGCCTGGATCGACCAGACGGGGGCGACCGCCACCAGTAGCGCCGCGGCCACGACCGGCGTCAGGCCGCCGGTGCCCCGCTCCCACCGCTGGATGGCCGTCCCGGTGAACATCACCGCGAGGATCGCCGCGCCGAACCACGGCACGAAGCTGCCGAAGACCAGCAGCACCAGCGCCATGGCCCCCAGCGTGTACGCCGCCAGGGTGCGGAGGCGGCCGGTGATCAGGCAGGCGATCCCGGCGACGAAGACGGCGCACGCCGCGATGGCCGGCCAGTGGCCCGGCAGGAGCGGCGCCGACAGCACCAGCCCGGCGCAGACCGCGACGATCCCGAAGGCGATCGCGAGCATCCCGCTGCGCCGGTGCACGCCGCCGACGAACAGCGCGGTCACCAGCAGGTAGAAGACCATCTCGTACGACAGCGTCCACATGGGGTCGGCCACGCCGCCGACGTGGACGACGTCGAGCAGCATGGACAGGTGAGCGGCCACGGCCGACGCGTGGCGGGGCACAGCCGGGCGCACCGGCACCCAGACGGCCAGCACCAGCACGACGGCGATGACGAGCAGGTACAGCGGGTACAGCCGGAAGAGCCGGCTGATCCAGAAGGCCCGCACGTCGCCCCTGCCCTCCAGCGACACGGGGATGATGTAGCCGCTGACGAGGAAGAACACGAGCACGCCGTACATGCCGAGGTTGAACCAGTACGGCCGCAGCGACGGCATGAGCCAGGGCAGCATGTGCTCGGCGACCACCGCCATCGCCCCGATGCCGCGCAGCGCGTCCAGCCACGCGAGCCTTGTGGCGGGGGCGGTCGGCGGCGCTGTGACGGGCTGAGTGGCAATCACCGCGCTACCCTATCCAGAGGCGCGAAGATCACACCGTTTGATCCCCGATCATTCCCATTCGATCGTGCCGGGCGGCTTGCTCGTCACGTCGACGACGACCCGGTTGACCTCCCGCACCTCGTTGGTGATCCGGGTGGAGATGCGCGACAGCACGTCGTACGGCACCCGGGCCCAGTCGGCGGTCATGGCGTCCTCGGAGGTGACGGGCCGCAGGACGACGGGGTGGCCGTACGTGCGGCCGTCGCCCTGGACGCCCACCGAGCGGACGTCGGCCAGCAGCACGACCGGGCACTGCCAGATGTCGCGGTCGAGGCCGGCGCGCGACAGCTCCTCGCGGGCGATGGCGTCGGCCTCCCGCAGCAGGTCGAGGCGCTCGCGGGTGACCTCGCCGATGATCCGGATGCCCAGCCCGGGGCCGGGGAACGGCTGGCGCCACACCATCGCCGGGGGCAGGCCCAGCTCCTCGCCGGCCCGGCGCACCTCGTCCTTGAACAGCGTGCGCAGCGGCTCGACGAGCTGGAACTGCAGGTCTTCCGGCAGGCCGCCGACGTTGTGGTGCGACTTGATGTTAGCGGTGCCGGTGCCGCCGCCCGACTCGACCACGTCGGGGTAGAGCGTGCCCTGGACGAGGAAGTCCACCGGCCCGTCGGCGAGGATGGCCCGCTGCTCGTCCTCGAAGACCCGGATGAACTCCCGGCCGATGATCTTGCGCTTCTCCTCGGGGTCGGTCACGCCCGCCAGCGCCTTGAGGAAGCGCTCGGAGGCGTCGACGACGCGCAGCTTCACGCCCGTGGCGTCGACGAAGTCGCGCTCGACCTGCTCGGCCTCGCCCTTGCGCAGCAGGCCGTGATCGACGAAGACGCAGGTGAGCCGGTCGCCGATGGCCCGCTGGACGACGGCGGCGGCCACCGCCGAGTCGACGCCGCCGGACAGGGCGCAGATGGCCCGGCCCTCGCCGATCTGGTCGCGGACGGCCTCGACCGCGTCCTCGACGATGTTGAGCATGGTCCACGACGGGCGGCAGCCGGCCGCGTCGAGGAAGTGCTTGAGCACCGCCTGCCCGTGCTCGGAGTGGAGCACCTCGGGGTGGAACTGCACGCCGTACAGGCTGCGGGCGGGGTCCTCCATCGCCGCGACCGGCGTGGTGCCGGTGGAGGCGGTGACCGCGAACCCCTCGGGAGCGCCCACGACGGAGTCGCCGTGGGACATCCAGACCGTCTGCAGGGACGGCAGACCGGCGAACAGCGCGCCCTCGCGCAGGACGGTGAGGGGCGTGCCGCCGAACTCGGCGGCGTCGGTCCTGGCGACGTGGCCGCCGAGCGCCTGGGCCATGGCCTGGAAGCCGTAGCAGATGCCGAAGGTCGGAACGCCGGTCTCGAACAGGCCGTGGGGCACGGCCGGGGCGCCCTCGGCGTACACGGACGACGGGCCACCGGACAGGATGATCGCCTTGGGCTTCCTGGCCAGCATCTCCGGCACCGGCATCGTCGAGGGGACGATCTCGGAGTAGACGTGGCATTCACGCACCCGGCGGGCGATCAGCTGCGCGTACTGCGCGCCGAAGTCGACCACCAGGACCGTGTCGAACTCAGACACCGGAAGATACCCCCAAAGGCAGCGAGCGGTACGGCCAGTCTATCGGCGCGGTCACACCCGGCCGCCCACCTGCGCCTCAGGCCGGGGGCGGCGGTTTGATCTCCACGATCGGCAGGCGGAGCGCCCCGGGGGCCGCCGCGGGCACGACCGGCCGGGCCGGCGCGACCGGCGCGAGCCGCGCGTACGGCGAGCCGAGCGGCGGGCGGGGGTCGGGGTCCCCCTTGTTGGGCCAGAACGCCATGGCCCGCTCCGCCTGGGCCGTGATCGTGAGGGAGGGGTTAACGCCGAGGTTGGCCGAGACGGCCGACCCGTCCACGATGTGCAGCCCCTCGTGGCCGTACACCCGGTGATAGGGGTCGATGACGCCGGTGTCCGGGGAGTCGCCGATGGCGCAGCCACCGAGGAAGTGGGCGGTCGCCGGGACGTCGAACAGGTCGAGCCAGGACCCTCCCGGCATGCCGCCGATCTCCTCGGCGGCCAGCCGGACGGCCTGGTGGCCGGCGGGGATCCAGGTGGGATTGGGCTCGCCGTGGCCCGGCCCCGCCCGCAGCCCGCGGCCCCGGAGCGACACGGTGACCGAGTTGTCCTTCGCCTGCATGACGAGGGCGATGATCGAGCGCTCGGACCACCGCCGGTGGTTGAACAGCCGCGGCACGAGGTGGGGCCGGCGCAGCGCCGCCCCGAGGAACCTCAGCCAGCGCGGGGCCCGGCCGCCGCCGTCGACCAGCAGCGTGCGGAGCATGCCCATCGCGTTCGATCCGTCGCCGTACCTGACCGGCTCGATGTGCGTCTCCGCGTCCGGGTGGATGGAGGAGGTGATCGCCACGCCGCGGTTGAGTCTGGTCCCCTTCGCGGCCAGGCGCTCGAACCCGAGCAGGGCCTCGGAGTTGGTCCGCGTGAGCACGCCCAGGCGGGGCGACAACCGCGGGAGCGTGGTCGCCCGCATCCGGTGGAGCAGGGCCTGCGTGCCGTACGTCCCGGCCGCGACGACCACCTCCCGGGCACGGAACGTGCGGGCCCGTCCGAACGGGCCGGTCCGTTTTGCGGCGACCTCGTAGCCGCCCTCGACCGGCCGCACCCCGGTGACCGTCGTCTCCGGGTGCACGGTCGCCCCCGCCTTCTCGGCGAGGTAGAGGTAGTTCTTGATCAGCATGTTCTTGGCGCCGTGGCGGCACCCCGTCATGCACTCGCCGCACTCGACGCAGCCGCGGCGGCGCGGTCCGGCCCCGCCGAAGTACGGGTCGTCCACCTCGACGCCGGGCTCGCCGAAGAACACCCCGACCGGGGCGAGGTGGAAGGTGTCGCCCACGCCCATCCGCTCGGCCACCTTCCGCATCACCTCGTCGGCGGCCGTCACCGTGGGGTTGAGCGTCACGCCGAGCATGCGCTTCGCCTGGTCGTAGTACGGCGCGAGCTCGGCCTTCCAGTCGGTGATGTGGCCCCACTGGGGGTCGGCGAAGAACGGGTCGAGGGGCTCGTAGAGCGTGTTGGCGTAGACCAGCGAGCCGCCGCCCACGCCTGCCCCGGCGAGCACCATGACGCCGTTCCGGCCGCGCAGCACGTGGATGCGCTGGATGCCCTTGAGACCGAGGGCGGGCGCCCACAGGAAGTCGCGGGCCCGCCACGAGGTCTTCGGCAGCGTGCGCTCGTCGAAGCGGCGGCCCGCCTCCAGGACGCCTACCGCGTAGCCCTTCTCCGTGAGCCGCAGCGCCGCCACGCTGCCGCCGAACCCCGACCCGATCACCAGCACGTCGTAGTCCATGGGCGCGCCGCTCACTTGAGGTGCAGCCGCTTCATCGTCTTGAGAAGGCCGGCGAGGGTGTCGGCGTACCGGTCGTAGCTCATCCCGAGGATCGGCTCGAAGCCCATCCAGGGCGCCTGGCTGGCCACGGTCTGGACCTCCGTGTACTTGAGCAGGCCCTCCACCCCGTGGCGGCGGCCGAGCCCGGACGACTTCATGCCGCCCATCGGGGCGTCGTACGAGCCGTAGGCCGAGCCGTACCCCTCGTTGACGTTGACCGTGCCCGCCTTGATCCGGGCGGCCACACGGCGGCCGCGCGCCGCGTCGCGGGTCCAGATCGAGGCGTTCAGGCCGTAGATCGTGTCGTTGGCCTGCTCGACCGCCTCGTCCTCGGTGCCGAAGCGGTAGATCGAGACCAGCGGGCCGAACGTCTCGTCCCGGCACACGTCCATGTCGCCGGTCACGCCTTCAAGGACGGTCGGCTCGTAGAACAGCGGCCCGAGGTCGGGCCTCGCCCGGCCTCCGGTCAGGACGGTGGCGCCCTTGGCCACGGCGTCGGCCACGTGCGCGGCCACCCCGTCCACCTGACGCTGGAAGGTCAGCGAGCCCATCTGGACGTCCCAGCCGAGGCCGGGGCCGACCGTCATGTTCTCGACGGCGCGGACGAACTTGTCGCGGAACGCGTCGGCCACCGACTCCTGCACGTAGAGCCGCTCGATGGAGATGCACAGCTGGCCGGCGTTGGTGAAGCAGGCTCTGATCGCCCCCTGGGCGGCCAGGTCAAGGTCGGCGTCGTCGAGCACGATCATCGGGTTCTTGCCGCCGAGCTCCAGAGAGCAGCCGATGAGCCGCTTGGCGGCCTCCTCCGCGATCTTCCGGCCGCCCCGGGTCGAGCCGGTGAACGCCACGTAGTCGGCCCCGTCGATCAGCGCGTCGCCGATGTCGGCCGGGTCGCCGATCACGACCTGCCAGATGTCCCGCGGCATGCCCAGCTCGGCGAGCAGGTCGATCGTCCACAGCGTGGACAGCGGGGTCTGGGCGTCGGGCTTGTGGACGACCGCGTTGCCCGCGATCAGCGCGGGGACCACGTCGGTCACGCCCAGCGCGAGCGGGTAGTTCCACGGGGTGATCACCGCCACCGCGCCCTTGGGGTGGCGCAGCTCGGTCACCCGCGTCGCGACCGGAAAGATGCCCTGCCGCCGCTTCGACTCCAGCAGGCGGGCGGCCCGCCGGGCGAAGTAGAGCGTGCAGCCCACCACGTCGAGGAGCTCCTCGTTCGCGTGGCGCCTGGCCTTGCCGGTCTCCCACTGGACGATGTCGAGCAGCTCCCGGCGGCGGTCGATCATCGCGTCGTGCAGGCGGAGGAACGGCGCGACCCGCTCCCGGACCGGCAGCGCGGCCCAGGCCTCCTGCGCCGCGCGGGCCGCGGCGTAGGCACGGCGGACGTCCTCGGCGGTGGAGACCGGGACCTCCGCCAGGACGTCGCCCGTGAAGGGCGCGCGGATCTCCTGTGTCTTGCCCTCGGAGGAGACGTGCGTGACGAGCCGGTCCACAACGCCCGCGTCGAGCGTCCGATACATGGCACTCATGGCGGAAGAATATTCCGGAGCGTGGCCGATGGCTACCGGCTGGTAATGCAACCATCAGGACACGACGCTTCCAGCCTCCCGGAGGACAAGCCAGAATCCAGATATGCCAGAAATGGATCGCCGGTTCGCGCGCCCTCATGCCGCCTGCTGAGGTCGCCCCCCTGCGCGCGGGAGAGCCGGGCCGGCTAGGCGCCTACCGCCTCGCGGGGCGGCTGGGCGAGGGCGGCCAGGGCGTCGTCTACCTGGGCGAGGGGCCGTCGGGGGAGCAGGTCGCGATCAAGTGGCTGCGGCCCGACCTGGCGGCCGACCCGGACATGGTGGAGCGCTTCCTGCGCGAGGTCGCGGCGGCCAAGCGGGTCGCCCCCTTCTGCACGGCCCAGGTCGTCGAGACCGGTGTGGAGGCCGAGCGGCCGTACATCGTGAGCGAGTACATCGAGGGCCCCTCGCTGCAGAAGCGCGTGCTCACCGGCGGTCCGCTCGCCGGTCCAGCGCTGCACCGCCTCGCCGTCGGGACGGCCACCGCGCTCGCGGCCATCCACCGCGCCGGCATCGTGCACCGCGACCTCAAGCCGGCCAACGTCATCATGGGACCGGACGGCCCCCGCGTCATCGACTTCGGCATCGCCCGCGCCCTCGACGCGTCCTCGACGCTGACCTCGCGGCCCGTCGGCACCCCGTCGTACATGTCGCCCGAGCAGATCATGGGCCACGCCGCCGGGCCGGCCGCCGACCTGTTCGCGTGGGGCTGCACGATCGTCCACGCCGCCACCGGGGAGAGCCCGTTCGGCAACGACTCGCTGCCCGCCGTCATCAACCGGATCCTGAACGGCGAGCCGAAGCTGGGGAACCTCCAGCCGCCGCTGCGGGACACGGTCGTCGCGTGCCTGTCCAAGGACCCGAACGCCCGTCCCACGGCCGAGCAGGTGCTGCTCGGGCTGCTCCAGCACACCGCGCCGACCCCGGCGATCCTGGAGGAGGCCGCGGCCGCTGCCGCGGCTCCCCCGGCGCCCGGCCCGGGTTCGGGCGCGGGCCCCCGGCCGTTCTCCTCCGGGCAGTCCGCGCCGCCCCCCTCCTCCCGCGTGGCCGGGCCGTCGCCGTCGTCATCCCCCGCCGCCGGACCGCGG
>NZ_KI866524.1:911791-936179 GCF_000511135.2 Microbispora sp. ATCC PTA-5024
TCCCCGGCCGTTCTCCCCCGTGCCGTCGCCCGGCGCGCAGCCGTCCGCTCCCGACTCCGGCCGCGCCTACCCGGTGCCGCCGCCGCACTCGGTGCCCCACCCGGTGCCGCCGTACCCGGCGGCGGCCTCCCGGCCCGCGGCCGACACCCGTCCGGGAGGCGGGGACGGCCGGCCACCGCGGCGCTACGGCCCCGCCCTGGTGAGCGGGATCGTCGCGGTGGCGATCGTCGCGGTCGTCGGCGTCGTCCTCGCGTCCCGGCACGGCGGCACGGTCCGCGCCGACGCGTCCGCCTCGCCCTCGCCGAGCGCCACGAGCCCCTCGCCGCTGCCGAGCCCCCTCACCCGGACGCGGCTGCCCGGCGTGGACGCCACGATCTACGAGAACCCGGCCGACCCCGTGAAGCTCACCTACTACGAGGTGCAGGACACGGCCAAGGACGAGTGGATCGACTACCCGCGATCGACCGCCACGGGGACGTTCACGAAGGACGTCACGTACTGGCAGCAGTCGCTGTCCCCCGACCTCACGATCTCGGCCGGCCGTACGCGCAAGTACACGAGCGACAACTACCACGGCGTGGACCTCGTCGACCGGGCCACCGGCGCCGTGCGGACCGTCAAGACCGTGAAGTACCCCCTGACGTACGAGTACGCCGACTGGACGGCCGACAGCCGGCACCTGCTGCTGAGCGTCCGCAACCCGGGCGGCTCGACCTGGACCACCAAGGGCTTCGTCCTCGTCGACGCGGCGGCCGGGACCGCGACCGTGCGGAGGGTCAACGACCCCGCGATCAAGTACGGCCGGTTCTACTTCACCGGCGACGGCTCGGCGGTCGCCACCTGGTTCGACGACGGCGCGTCGAGCGGCATCCGCTACTACGACCTCAAGGGGAACCTCCTGAAGACGCTCGCCGGCGTCGGCACGCCGTACAACACGCTGGCCGGGCTGTTCTCGCCGTCCGGGGCGTCGATGGTGACGATGTGCGCCCACGACGAGGGCACGGCCTGCCTGTGGGACGCCTCCACCGGCGCCCCCACCGGCCGGATCTCCTCCGGCTGCAGCAAGGTCCTCGGCTGGTGGGACGAGCGGCACCTGTTCTGCTGGACCCCGGTCGTGTCCAACGCGTCGAAGGTGGTCGTGATCGACCTGCGGGGGCACGTGCTGCGGACGCTGCTGGAGACGAGCGAGTCCGACCGCCTGGGCCCGTTCTACTCCCGCGTCCGGCCCGCGGGCGCCAACTGAGCGTGACGCCCGGCACACTTCGGACGGCGGACCGAACCGGCCCCCGCCGCGATCCGTGGTAGGGGCATGAGGACAACCATTCGTACGGCGGGAGCCGTCGCGCTGGCCGGGCTGCTGGCCACGGCGTGCGCCGGGAGCCGTACGGCACCCGGCCCGGCGGCGGTCGACCTGACCGGGAAGGTCCGGCTCGTCTCCTACACGAGCTGCGACGATATGGCCGCCGGGCTGCGCGAGACGGCGGCGGGCAACGTGACGCCCTGGGGCTTCGGCGACAACCTGATGATGCTCGCGCGCAGCGATGTCGCCCCCACCGCCAAGCAGGCCGTCCCCGCCGGCACGTACTCGACGACGAACGTCCAGGAGGCCGGCGTCGACGAGCCCGACCTGGTCAAGACCGACGGCCACCGCATCGTCACCGTGACCCGGGGCGTGTTGCGGGTGGTCGACGCGGACAGCCACGCGGTGACCGGGACGCTGCGGCTTCTCCCCGAGGACCAGTCGTGGACCCCGGCCGACCTGCTGATCTCGGGCGACCGGGCGCTCGTGCTGTTCCAGGGCGGCGGCATCCTGCCGTTCGGCGCCATGGCCAAGGTGCGGCCCGGGCTTACCGGCCCCCGCTACGTGCTGGTGGACCTGTCCGGCGGACGGCCGGCGGTGCTCGGCTCGATGACCGTGAACGGCGCCCACGTGGACGCCCGGCAGGTCGGCTCGACCGTGCGGATCGTCGTCCGCTCCCAGCCGCAGATCACGTTCCCCACGCAGAAGGAGAACGCGTCCGAGAGCGAGATGACCGAGGCCAACCGGCAGGCTGTGCTGCGGGCCCCCGCCGACGCGTGGCTGCCCACGTACGACGTGGAGACGGGCGGCACCACCCGCACCGAGCGGGTCGGCTGCGACCAGGTCAGCCACCCCGACGCCTTCACGGGCACGTCGATGCTGACCATCCACACGATCGACCTGTCGGCCGGGGCCGCGCCGTTCGCGTCGGACACCCCCGTGGCCGTGGCCGCCGACGGCGACACCGTCTATGCCACCCCGACGAGCCTCTACGTCACCAGCAACCCCCGTTGGTGGTTCCCCCGGCCCGTCGAGGACGTGGCGCCCGTCCCCGGCGCGACGACGCCCGCCCCGTCGCCGACGCCGGCCGCGCCGCCCGAGCGGACCGAGGTGCACCGGTTCGACATCGGCGGCTCGGGCGCCCCGCGCTACGTCACCTCGGGGGCGGTCCCGGGCCGGCTGCTCAACCAGTACTCGCTCTCGGAGTACGAGGGCCACCTGAGGGTCGCCACGACCAGCGGCGCCGAGGTGTTCGGCGCGAGCCCGGGCACCGCGGAGAGCGGCGTCTACGTGCTCGACTCCGGCAGCCTCGCCCGCACGGGCGCGGTCACCGGCCTGGGCAGGGGCGAGCGGATCTACTCGGTCCGCTTCATGGGCGACATCGGCTACGTGGTCACCTTCCGCCAGACCGACCCCCTGTACGCGCTGGACCTGCGGGACCCGGCCGCGCCCAAGGTGTCGGGCGAGCTGCAGATCACCGGCTACTCGGCCTACCTCCACCCCGGCGGCCCGGGACGGCTGCTCGGCATCGGCCAGGAGGCGAACGGCAAGGGCCGGGCCCTCGGCACGCAGATCTCGCTGTTCGACGTCAGCGACCCGGCCGCGCCGAAGATCCTCTCGCGGTTCCACCAGCCCGATTCCGGCTCCGAGGCCGAGTGGGACCCGCACGCCTTCCTCTACTGGCCGCAGTCGGGGCTGGCCATGGTCCCGCTGACCAACTGGTCGAAGGCCGGCGAGGAGGGCAGCGCGGCGCTCGTGCTCAAGGTGGGGGACGGCGGCATCGACCAGGAGGGCCTCATCCGCCACCCCCGCCCGGCGGCGCACGGCGACGCGGCGCCGGTGGACGAGGGCATCCGCCGCTGCCTGGTCATCGGCGACCACGTCTGGACCCTGTCCGACGCCGGCCTCAAGGTCAGCGACGCGGCCACGCTCGCCGACCAGGCCTGGATCCCCTTCGCCTGACGGCCGCGAGTCCCGGCCCGCCCGCGGGCCGGGCTCAGGCCGTACGGCCCTCGGGGAGGGCGACGGGGACGATCTCCGGGGCGCCGAGGCGGATGGCGTCCGCGTCCTGGTCGGTGTCCTGCTCCTGCGAGGCGCGCTCGGCCTCCACGCGCTTGGTGTAGTACTCCACCTCGCGCTTGACCTGCTCGTCGTCCCAGCCCAGCGGGCCGGCCATCAGCTCGGCGGCCTCCTGGGCCACGGCCGTGCCGCGGTGGAACGTCTCGATCGAGATGCGCGTGCGGCGGGTCAGCGCGTCGTTCAGGTGCCGGGCGCCCTCGTGGGTGGCCGCGTAGACGATTTCGGCCCGCAGGTAGTCGTCGGCGCCGTTCAGCGGACGCCCGAGGGAGGGGTCGTCCTCGATGAGCACGAGCACCTCGTCGATCATCGATCCGTACCGCTCCAGCAGGTGCTCGATGCGGGCGACGTGCAGGCCGGAGGCGCGGGCGAGCCGGTGGCGGGAGTTCCACAGCGCCTGGTAGCCCTCCGCGCCCGCCAGCGGCACCTGGTCGGTGCAGGACACCGGGACCCGCTGGTCGAGCCCGTGCGCGACCGCGTCCACCGCGTCGGCGGCCATCACCCGGTACGTCGTGAACTTGCCGCCCGCGACCATCACGAGCCCCGGCACGGGGTGGGTGACGACGTGCTCGCGCGACAGCTTCGAGGTCTCCTCGGACTCCCCGGCCAGCAGCGGCCGCAGCCCGGCGTACACGCCCTCGACGTCGTCCCTCGTCAGCGGCACCGACAGCACCGAGTTCACGTGGTCGAGCAGGTAGTCGATGTCGTTGCGGGAGGCCGCCGGATGGGCCTTGTCGAGCGTCCAGTCCGTGTCGGTGGTCCCGATGATCCAGTGCCGGCCCCACGGGATGACGAACAGCACGGACTTCTCGGTCCGCATGATGATCCCGCTCACCGAGTGGATCCGGTCGCGCGGCACGACGAGGTGGATGCCCTTGGACGCCCGCACGTGGATACGGCCCCGGCCGCCCACGAGCTGCTGGATGTCGTCGGTCCACACGCCGGTCGCGTTGACCACCTGACGGGCCCGGATGTCCATCTCGGCGCCCGTCTCCAGGTCGCGCACCCGCACGCCGGTGACCCGCTCGCCCTCCCGCAGGAAGCCGACCGCCTGGGCGCGCGAGGCCACCTGCGCGCCGTACGTCGCGGCCGTGCGGAGCATGGTCATCACGAACCGGGCGTCGTCGACCTGGGCGTCCCAGTACTGCACGGCCCCCGTGAAGGCCGCTCTGCGCAGGGAGGGGGCCACCTTCAGGGCGCTGCGCCGCGACAGGTGGCGGTGCCCGGGAACCCCCCGGCGGAAGCCGAAGGAGAAGCCCAGCGTGTCGTAGAGCGCCAGCCCCGCGCCGATGTACGGCCGTTCCCAGCCCGTGTGGGTCAGCGGGTAGAGGAACGGCACCGGCCTCACCAGGTGGGGGGCGATCCGCTGGAGCAGCATCGAGCGCTCCCGCAGCGCCTCGCGGACGAGGTCGAAGTTGAGCTGCTCCAGGTAGCGGAGCCCGCCGTGGATCAGCTTGGACGACCGGGACGAGGTGCCCGAGGCGAAGTCCCGGGCCTCCACCAGCCCGACGGACAGGCCCCGGGTCACGGCGTCCAGCGCGACGCCCGCCCCCACCACGCCTCCGCCGATCACCACGACGTCGAGTTCCTGCGCCTCCATCCGCGCGAGCGCCGCCGCGCGTTCTGCCGGGCCGAGACGTGCCGGGCCCATCCTCGCCGTCATGGGGCTCCCTCTGTGCGGCTTTACCTGCGTCACCTAAAGCTACCCGTGGGTAGCCAGACGCCAATCGCGCCTGCCCTTCTCTTTCCCATCGATCTTCCGAAATATCGGTTGACGTGGGCGAATTCACACCAAGGCGGGTAACGCGCCCGCCCGGAGGGCGTACGGACCCCTGCCCGAGCCGTCGCGGCCACCCTGGGCGAACCCCCACGTGCGAGCCCGGGCCCTGCCCCGCGAAGATGGGCCCCATGAGCGTGACTCTCTCGGACGCCCGCGTCGTGACCCCGGACGGGGTCCACGACGGCTGGCTCACCATCGAGGACGGCAGGATCACCCACGTCGGCAGCGGCAGGGCGCCCGGCGCCGGGCTGAGCCTGGGCGGCCGCACGATCGTCCCCGGGTTCGTCGACATCCACACCCACGGCGGCGCCGGCGGCTCCTACCCGGACGGCGACCCGGAGAGCGCGGCCGCGGTCGCCGCCTTCCACCTGGGCCGCGGCTCGACGACCGCGATGGCGAGCCTGGTCACCGCCGCCCCCGAGACGCTGGCCCGGGCGGCCTCGGCGCTGGCCGACCTCTGCGAGCAGGGCCTGGTCGCCGGCATCCACTTCGAGGGGCCGTACATCTCGAAGGCCCGGTGCGGCGCGCACAACCCGGCGCTGCTGCGCGACCCGGACCGGGGCGAGTTCCGGGAGCTGGTGCGGGCCGGCCGCGGGCACGTCCGCATGATCACGATCGCGGCGGAGCTGCCCAACGCGATCGACGTGATCAGGGACGCCGCCGCCGAGGGCGTCGTCGCCGCCGTCGGCCACAGCGACGCGACGTACGAGCAGACGCTGGCCGGTGTCGAGGCGGGCGCCACCGTGGCGACCCACCTCTACAACGCGATGCCGGCGCTGAACCACCGGGAGCCGGGCCCGATCGCCGCCCTCCTGCAGGACGAACGGGTGACCGTCGAGCTCATCAACGACGGCGTCCACGTGCACCCGGCCATGCTGCGCCTGGCCATGCACGCCGCGGGCGCGAGCCGTACGGCCCTGATCACGGACGCGATGGCGGCGGCCGGCATGGGCGACGGCCGGTACCCTCTGGGACCGATGACCGTGAACGTCGAGAACGGCGTGGCGCGGCTGGCCGAGGGCGGCGCGATCGCGGGCAGCACGCTCACGATGGACGTCGCGTTCCGGCGCACGGTGCGGGAGGTCGGGCTCTCGCTGGTCGACGCCGCCCTGATGGCCTCGCTGACGCCGGCCCGCGTGCTCGGCCTGGACGGCGAGATCGGTTCGATCTCCGTGGGCAAGCACGCCGACCTGGTGGTGCTCGACGACGACCTGAACGTGGACGGCGTCATGAAGCGGGGCGCCTGGGTGCGCCGGCCCGCCGGCGCCTGACGCCCGTGAGTCCGGGGCCCGCGACGACGGGCCCCGGAAGGGCCGGGGCCGCGACGGCCCCGGACGGGTCAGGGCTGCGGCGGGGCGACGACGACCTCGACGCGCTGGAACTCCTTGAGGTCGGAGTAGCCCGCGGTGGCCATCGTGCGGCGCAGGGCGCCCATGAGGTTCATCGAGCCATCGGCCAGCGACGACGGGCCGTGCAGGATCTGCTCCAGCGTGCCGATCGTGCCGAACTCGACGCGCTTGCCGCGCGGAAGCTCGGGGTGGTGGGCCTCCGAGCCCCAGTGGAAGCCGCGGCCGGGCGCCTCGGACGCCCGCGCGAGCGGGGAGCCGACCATGACGGCGTCGGCGCCGCAGGCGATCGCCTTGGCGATGTCGCCCGACCCGCCCATGCCGCCGTCCGCGATGACGTGGACGTAGCGGCCGCCCGACTCGTCCATGTAGTCGCGGCGGGCGGCGGCGACGTCGGAGATCGCGGTGGCCATCGGCACGACGACGCCGAGGACGTTGCGGGTCGTGTGGGAGGCGCCGCCGCCGAAGCCGACGAGCACGCCGGCCGCTCCGGTCCGCATGAGGTGCAGGGCGGCCGTGTACGTGGCGCAGCCGCCGACGACGACCGGGACGTCGAGCTCGTAGATGAACTGCTTCAGGTTGAGGGGCTCGGCCCGGCCGGACACGTGCTCGGCGGAGACCGTCGTGCCGCGGATGACGAAGATGTCGACGCCCGCGTCGATCACGGCCTTGTGGTGCTGGACGGTCCGCTGCGGCGACAGGCGCACGGCCGTCGTCACGCCCCCGGCCCGGATCTCCTCGATCCGCCGCCCGATGAGCTCGTCCCTGATCGGGGCCGTGTAGATCTCCTGCAGCCGGCGGGTCGCGGCCGCCGGGTCCATCGTGGCGACCTCCTCCAGCAGCGGGGCCGGGTCGTCGTACCGCGTCCACAGTCCCTCGAGGTCGAGCACACCGAGCCCGCCCAGCCGGCCGATCTCGATGGCCGTCGCCGGGGACACCACGCTGTCCATCGGGCTCGCCACGAGGGGCGAGTCGAACCGGTAGGCGTCGATCTGCCAGGAGATCGAGACCTCCTCCGGGTCACGGGTGCGCCGGGAGGGCACGATGCCGATCTCGTCCAGGGCGTACGCCCGCCGCCCGCTCTTGCCGCGCCCGATCTCCACCTGAGTCATTCCCCTGTTCTTTCCCCTTCATGGAGCACGGCCCCCGTGGCGGCCGCCCGCGGGAGCCGTGCCGTCGCCCGCTACCGCCCGTGGTAGTTGGGGGCCTCTACCGTCATCTGGATGTCGTGCGGGTGGCTCTCCTTGAGCCCCGCCGCGGTGATCGGCATGAGCTGCGCCTTCTCGTGCAGCTCCTCGACCGTCCGGGAGCCGGTGTACCACATGCCCTGGCGCAGGCCGCCGACCAGCTGGTGGGCGACGGCGGCCACCGGGCCGCGGTAGGGGACCTGGCCCTCGATCCCCTCGGGGATGTACTTGTCCTCGCCGGACACCTCGGACTGCGCGTAGCGGTCCTTGCTGAACGACAGGCCGCCGCGCTCGCGGTTGCGCACCGCGCCCAGCGAGCCCATGCCCCGGTACGACTTGAACTGCTTGCCGTTGATGAAGATCAGTTCGCCGGGCGACTCCTCGCAGCCCGCGAGCAGCGAGCCCAGCATGACCGTGTCCGCGCCCGCGGCGAGGGCCTTGGCGATGTCGCCCGAGTACTGCAGGCCGCCGTCGCCGATGACGGGGATCCCGGCCGGCCCGCAGGCGAGGGCCGCCTCGTAGATGGCGGTGAGCTGCGGGGCGCCCACCCCGGCGACGACCCGGGTGGTGCAGATGGAGCCCGGCCCGACGCCGACCTTGACCGCGTCGGCCCCGGCCTCGACGAGGGCCTGGGCGCCGGCCCGGGTGGCGACGTTGCCGCCGATCACGTCCACGTGGCCGTTCGCCTTGATCTTGGCGATCATCTCGCAGACGCCGCGGGAGTGCCCGTGCGCCGTGTCGACGATGATCACGTCGGCCCCGGCCTCGATCAGGGCCATCGCGCGCTCCTCGGCGTCGCCGGCCACGCCGACCGCCGCGCCGACCATGAGCCGCCCGCGGGCGTCCTTCGTGGCCAGCGGGTACTGCTCGCTCTTGGTGAAGTCCTTGACCGTGATCAGGCCCTGGAGGCGGCCGGCCTCGTCGACGAGGGGCAGTTTCTCCACCTTGTTCTGCCGCAGCAGGCGGAAGGCCTCGTCGCGGGAGACGCCCACGGGCGCCGTCACCAGCGGCATCGGGGTCATGACGTCGCGGACCGGCGTGGAGTGGTCGGTCTCGAACCGCATGTCGCGGTTGGTCACGATGCCGACGAGCACGCCCTCGGCGTCGGCGACGGGCACCCCGGAGATCCGGTAGGTGGCGCACAGCCGCTCCACGTCGGCCAGTGTGTCGTCGGGCGCACAGGTCACCGGGTTGGTCACCATGCCGGCCTCGGAGCGCTTGACCAGGTCGACCTGCTGGGCCTGCTCCTCCACCGACAGGTTGCGGTGCAGGATGCCGATGCCGCCCTGGCGGGCCATGGCGACCGCCATGCGGGCCTCGGTCACCGTGTCCATCGCCGCGGACACCAGCGGGATCCGCAGTGTGACGTTCCGGGACAGCCGGGTGGTCGTGTCCGCCTCGCCCGGCTGCAGATCCGAGTACGCGGGAACGAGGAGCACGTCGTCGAACGTGAGTCCCGGCTCGGTGAACTTGCCCATCTCCACCCCTCCTGCCCTGCGGGTCCCTCGCCAGACCCGTGGTCAGTCTAGTGGCCCCTCCCAAACCGGGTCCGGCGGACCTGTCAAGCCCCCGGAGGCGTACGGGACGGCGACAAAGTGGGGGGACCGGCGGACCGGTCCCCCCACTGCGCGTCGTGCCGGCCACGCCGTCGAGCCCCCCTCCGCGCCCAAGCGACGTGGCGTATCGGTTGACGCTGAGTCAAGGATGCGTCACTCAACGTCCGTACGCAATGTCTGAACGTGCAACTGCAGAAAGTTGCATTTCACCGCGTTTCGAAAGTGCGAACGAAACAAAAGCAGCCGCTCCAATCCACACAAAAGCCACCATGTCCAGTCACCAGAATGTGCGAACACCCCTACCGCGAGCAAAAGCCGAGCTATTCTCGCGACCCGTATCTCGAGGCGAGGGATCGGTCTCCGGGAGTTCCGCGCGCGGGGCGCCCGGAGCGTTTCGGCAAGCGGAACCACCAACGGAGCGACCCATGCGTACGACGCGGAACGCGGACCCTCTGCGTGGCCTCGGACTCACCCCCGACCAGACGGTCCTCTACACGGCGGTGCTGAAACTCCACCGCGCCACACTGTCGGAGATCGCGCACGCGGTGGACCAGCCCGCCGACGACGTGCTCGACACCCTCACCCGGCTCGTACGGCTCGGGGCCGTCGAGGCGCGGAACGGCGAGTACGTGGCCCGGCATCCGGCGGCCGCCATCGGGCGGCTGGTGGCCGAGCGCCTGGACCAGATGGCCCGGCAGACCCGGCAGATCGACGACGCGCTCGCGACGGTCGGGCTGCTCACCCACCACTACGACGCGGGACACGACTGCCGCACGGGACGGTTCTCCGTCGAGGTCGTGAACGGCGCCGACGACCTGTACGAGAGCGTGGTCGGGCTCGCGCTGGACGCGCCGCCCGCCGACCTCGTGTGCGCGATCCCCGACCCGCGCACGATGGAGCGGTTCGCCGAGCGGTACACCGGGCCGTGGATCCGGGCCATCGAGGACGGCCTGATGCGCTCGCGCCTGATCGTGCCGATCTCCGTCCTGGCCGAGCCGCGCTCGCGTGAGGTGTGCGAGCGCCTGGCCGCCGCCGGAGCGGGGGTGCGGGCGCTCGACGGCGTGCCGAGCTGGTTCTACACGCTGGGCGACGACACGGCCGGGCTTCCGGCCGCCTGGGACTCCGCCCCGCCCGAGCACGCGTACGCCTGCTACCTGGTCAGGGCGCCCGTCGTGGTGTCCGCGCTGCGCTCGCTGTTCGAGGAGCTGTGGGCGCGGGCCGTCCCGGTCCACCCCGGGGCCGGCACGGGGGCGCAGCAGGTGGTGCGGCTGGCCGCGCAGGGACTGAGCGACGAGGCCATCTCCCGGCACCTCGGCCTGTCGGTGCGCACGGTGCGCGCCCGGTTCGCCGAGGCGATGACCGAGCTGGGGGCGCAGACGCGCTTCCAGGCCGGCGTCGAGGCGGCCCGCCGCGGCTGGCTCTGACGAAGCCCCCGGACCGCTGGGAGGCGGGGCCGGGAGGACGCCGGAGGACACGGAGACGCCCGGACGAGCAGATGGAGCGCACTTTCGCTCGTCCGGGGGACGGTGGTCATAAGGTGGGATGCGTGCTGGAAGACGTCCCCCGCGATCCGTTCGCGGACGACCCCGAGGATCCTGCGGCGGAGCTGGGAGCGCCCGACGACGTGGAGCCGCTGACGCCGGACGAGCGCGACGAGGCGCTGACCGATCTCGCCGATGTCGAGGTCTTCCGTTCGCTGCTCGAACCGCAGGGGGTGCTCGGGCTGGTGCTCGACTGCCCGGAATGCGGAGACCAGCACTACTTCGACTGGGACCTGCTGCGCGGCAACCTGCGCCAGATGATCGACAACGGCCGGCCGCAGGTCCACGAGCCGGCCTTCCAGCCCGACCCGGCCGACTACGTCAGCTGGGAGTACGCCAGGGGCTACGTGGACGGCGTTATCGACACCGAGGAGAGCCGCTGACTGTCGACGTCGGCGACGAGCGCGCCGAGGAGCCGGACGGCGGGGTCGCCCCCGGCGACCGGCTCACGGCGGGCCAGCGCGTCGAGGACGGCGTCCGTCCGCATCACGTCGCCTTCCACGTCGGCATCGCCGTACGACCCGAGATGGCGAGGCGTACGACGACGTTTCGTGGTCACGCAATCGACTCCAACTCGGCGAGCTGCCGGAGCCTGGCCAGAGCACGATGCTGAGCGACCCGGACGGCACCAGGGGACATGCCGAGTACATTACCCGTCTCCTCGGCGGAAAGCCCTGAGACAACCCTGAGGATGAGAAGCTCCCGCTGCGTGTGCGGGAGCCGGGACAGCAGATCCCGCGCGTGCTGCGCCTCGATGTAGCGGACGACCGTCTCCTCCGGCCCCGGGCCCTCGTCCGGCCCGTCCGGGAGGTCCTGGGTCGGCACGGCCGAGCGCACGGAGCTGCGCAGGGCGTCGGCGACCTTGTGGGAGGCGATGCCGAACACGAATGACGCGAACGGCCGTCCCATGTCCCGATAGCGCGGCAGCGCCGACAGCACCGCGATGCACACTTCCTGCGCCACGTCGTCGGCGATGTGGTAGTGACCGGACACCCGTCCGAGCCTGGCCCTGCAGTAGCGCACCACCATCGGGCGCAGATGTCCCAGTAGCGACTCGATCGCGTGGCGATCTCCCTGAACGGCAAGGCTGGTCAGTTCCCTGAGGTCGGACTCGTCCGATCTCGTCGCAAGCCTTACCCCAACTGCGGCGTCGGCGACGCATCCCTCGGTCACGTTACGCATGATGCCCGCCGCGATCGTTCATGTCGTCATGGTTAAAGGCTACGGATTGGTCACATTGACGGCGCGATAACAATGGGTAATCGACCGAGCACAGCAGCGTTGGAACATTCCAACCAAATGCCCTAATCAAGCGATATTTGTCAGGTGTTCTGACTGTGAAAAAGACGAACGGCCCCCGCCTGGCGGCGGGAGCCGTTTTCGCGTCCGGCGACCTCACAGGGGCCGGACGGGGTGGGTGCGGGGCCGGCGGGCCGTCCGGGCGGCCGTGCGGCCTGCGAACGGCCCGTGGCCTCGCACCTCTCCGTTCGGAGCCTCGTCAGTGGCCGTGCCCGTGGCCGTGACCGTGGCCGGCGGCCGCGGGGGCCTCCTCCTCGGGCTTGTCCACGACGAGGGCCTCGGTCGTCAGCAGCATGCCGGCGATCGACGCGGCGTTCTGGACGGCCGAGCGGGTCACCTTCACCGGGTCGATGACGCCCTGGGCCACCAGGTCGCCGTACTCGCCGGTGGCGGCGTTGAGGCCCTCACCGGGGTTCAGCGCGGCGATCTTGGTGGTGACGACGTAGCCCTCGAGGCCGGCGTTCTCGGCGATCCAGCGGGCGGGCTCGATCAGCGACTTGCGCACGATCGAGACGCCGGTGGCCTCGTCGCCCACCAGGCTGAGGTCGTCGAGGGCCTTGGACACGTGGACGAGCGCGGAACCGCCGCCCGACACGATGCCCTCCTCGATCGCGGCGCGGGTCGCCGAGATCGCGTCCTCCAGGCGGTGCTTCTTCTCCTTGAGCTCCACCTCGGTGGCCGCGCCGACGCGCAGCACGCATACGCCGCCCGAGAGCTTCGCGAGGCGCTCCTGGAGCTTCTCGCGGTCCCAGTCGGAGTCGGACTGCTCGATCGCCAGCTTGATCTCGCGGACGCGGTCCTCGATCGCCTGGGCGTCGCCGGCGCCGTCCACGATGGTGGTGGTGTCCTTGTTGACCACGACGCGGCGGGCCGTGCCGAGGACGTCGAGACCGACGTGCTCCAGCTTGAGGCCGACCTCCTCGCTCACCAGCTGGCCGCCGGTGAGGATCGCGATGTCCTGCAGCATCGCCTTACGGCGGTCGCCGAAGCCGGGGGCCTTGACGGCGACGGAGTTGAAGGTGCCGCGGATCTTGTTGGTCACCAGGACGGCCAGGGCCTCGCCCTCGACGTCCTCGGCGATGACCAGCAGCTGCCGCTTGGTCTGGGCGACCTTCTCCAGCAGGGGGAGGAAGTCCGCGATGGAGGAGATCTTGCCCTGGTGGATCAGGACGTACGGCTCCTCCAGCACCGACTCCATGCGCTCGGGGTCCGTCACCATGTAGTGGGACAGGTAGCCCTTGTCGAACTGGAGTCCCTCGGTGAACTCCAGCTCGAGGCCCATGGCGTTGGACTCCTCGACGGTGATAACGCCGTCCTTGCCCACCTTGTCGAACGCCTCGGCGATCAGGCCGCCGATCTTGGCGTCCTGGGCGGAGATCGTGGCGACGTGCGCGATCTCCTTCTTGTCCTCGACCGGACGGGCGACCTCCAGCAGGCGGTCGCTCACGGCCTTGGCGGCGCGGTCGATGCCGCGCTTGAGCGACAGCGGCTGGGCACCCGCGGCGACGTTGCGCAGACCCTCCCGGACCATGGCCTGGGCCAGGACCGTCGCGGTGGTGGTGCCGTCGCCCGCGATGTCATTGGTCTTGGTGGCGACCTCCTTGGCGAGCTGGGCGCCGAGGTTCTCGTACGGCTTGTCCAGCTCGACCTCACGGGCGATGGTCACACCGTCGTTCGTGATGGTCGGCGCGCCGAACTTCTTGTCGATGACGACGTTGCGGCCACGCGGGCCGAGGGTCACCTTGACGGCGTCGGCGAGGGCGTTCACGCCGCGCTCGAGGGCGCGCCGCGCGTCCTCCTCGAACTCCAGGATCTTCGGCATTCAAGTCTCCTTTTGAGAGCACGGAGCCCCGGGCGCACATGTCCCGGGGCTCCTCACGCTGTGCGCGGCCTACTTCTCGATGATGGCGAGCACGTCGCGCGCCGAGAGCACCAGGTACTCCTCGCCGCCGTACTTGACCTCGGTGCCGCCGTACTTGCTGTAGAGGACGACGTCGCCCTCCTTGACGTCGAGCGGGATGCGCTTCTCGCCGTCCTCGTCCCAGTTGCCCGGGCCCACGGCCAGCACGCGGCCCTCCTGGGGCTTCTCCTTGGCGGTGTCCGGGATGACCAGGCCGGAGGCGGTGGTCTGCTCGGCCTCAAGCGGCTGGACCACGATGCGGTCGCCGAGCGGCTTAACGGGAACCTTAGTGGCGGTCGTCACGATCGGACCTCCCCTTCAGATTGCGATGAATGAGCTGAAGAGGCGACCAGCGGCCTGCCGTCGCGGGTGTCAGACCTGTCTCGTCGCTGTTGGCACTCTCAGCGGGAGAGTGCCAACACGAAACAGTATGCAAGTGGCGCGTGACAGTCAACACGAACCGGCAGCGCAGGTCAGGTGCATCCGGAGGCCGACGGCGCGCCGCCCGCGGTGAGGCGGTAGCGTCGGGGGCCGTGGACCTGGAGGCGTTTCGCGCACTGCTCGAACCCGAGGGGCGCGTGGCGCTGGCCGAGGCCGTGGAGATCCTGGCGACCGGCGCCGGCCCCGTGGCTGCGGCGACCGCCCTGCGCCGGTCGCATCCGCTCGCGCTGACCTCGGCCGCCCTCACCCAGGCCGGGCTGCGGCGGCGGGCCGCGGTCAAGTTCGGCCGGGACGCCGAGGTCATGTACTTCACGCCGCACGGGCTCGAACAGGCCACCCGGGCCGAGGTCGCCGCACACCGGGCCACCGGGGTCCTGCGCCGGTTCGGCACGCCCTCGGTCCTGGACGTCTGCTGCGGGGTCGGCGGCGACCTCGTCGCGCTCGCCCGCGCCGGCTGCCCGGTCGACGCGGTCGACCTCGACCCGCTGACGGCGGAGGTCGCCCGCGCCAACGCCGCCGCCCTCGGCCTGTCGGAGCGGGTCCGCGTCCGGACGGCCGACGCCGCGGCGACCGACCCCTCGGCGTACGGGCTGCTGTTCGCCGACCCGGCCAGACGGGGGGCGCGGGGGCGCACGTTCGACCCGATGGCCTACTCCCCCAGCTGGCCGGAGGTCCTCGGCCTGGTGGGCCGGGCGCCCGCGGCCTGCCTGAAGGTCGCCCCCGGCATCCCGTACGAGCTGATCCCCGAAGGCACGGAGGCCGAGTGGGTGTCGTACCGGGGGGAGGTCAAGGAGGCGGCGATCTGGGTCGGCGGGGGCGCGGCCGGGCGGCGGGCCACCCTGCTGCCCTCGGGGGACACGCTCACGGCGTCGGGGGCGGAGGCCGCTGCCGGTCCGGTCGGCCGGTACCTCTACGAGCCCGACGGCGCCGCCGTCCGCGCCCATCTGGTGGCGGAGGTGGCCGAGATCGTGGGCGGGCACCTGCTCGACCCCCGCATCGCGTACGTGACCGGAGACCGGCTCGTGCCCACCGCGTGGGCCTCCTGTCACGAGGTGGAGGAGGTCATGCCGTTCTCGCTCAAACGCCTGCGGGCGGCGCTCAGGGAGCGGCGGGTCGGCACGCTGACCATCAAGAAGAGGGGCTCGGCCGTGGACGTCGAGCGGCTGCGCAGGGACCTGCGCCTGTCGGGCGACGAGGCGGCCGTCGTCGTGCTCACCCGCATCGAGGACCGGCCGTACGCGCTGCTCTGCCGGGACGTCGATCAGGCTGCTGACCTGCGCGGACACGCGTAATCCCGGACAATCCACCGGCAATTACGATCTTTTCCAGTCCCCGCGAACGCGGCCCTGCTCAGGGCCTACAGTTGGGCCCGCGGGCCGTGCCCGCCTGTTCGTTCATCTCCGCGAGATCGGGCCGAACGCGTCGTTCGGCGAGTGAAGGAGCTCTTAGGTGGAGCATTCGGGCCACAACCTCCTCCAGGCGGGCAGCCAGACCGCCATCTCCGACCGGATGCGCGAACTGCTGGCCCGGGCCGCCCAGGACCACGTCTACGAGCAGCGGACCCAGGGGGCCGTCCTCGACGAGATCCGGCAGCGGCTCGAAGGCATGGAATGGCTGCTCCGCGAGGTGCGCGAGCGGGAGCTCGGCGGACTGAGCGGCGCCCTGGAGGCCCTCAACGGCCGGCTCGACGAGATGGCGGTCAAGCCGCCGGTCTGGGCGGAAGGGCTCGCCCGGCACATGGAGCTGCTGCGCGACCACGTGGACGCGGTCGGCGGCCACACCCAGGGGCTGGCCGAGCGGATGACGGAGTTCGCGCAGCGCCTGGCGCAGTTCCAGACGAGCATGGAGGCCGCCGCCGGCCGCTTCACCCGCCTGGACAAGGCCATGGCCGCGCTGGGCGAGCGCACCGAGCGCCTGGAGAGCGCGCTGCTCGACCGGCTCGACGCCGTGGACGAGCGGATCGAGGTGGTGGGCGAGCGCGTGGGCCGCCTGCCGTCCGAGATGCGGATCGCGGAGCTGAACGCCACCGTGGGCGAGGTGAACGCCGAGGTCATGACCGTCACCAGCGCGCTTGCCCCGCTGGTGGAGGCCGTGCGGAACCGGCCCGACCGCGAGCAGATGGCCGAGACGGTGGCGGGCGCCGTGACCCGTGTCGTGGAGCCGGCCCACGGCGACGTCACCCGGCGGCTCGCGGCGCTGGAGGAGACCATGCTCGCCCTCGCCGAGGCCCTCCTGCGCCCCACCCGCTCCCCCGGCGACTGACCAGGCCCGCCGTCAGACGTGGACGGCGGTGATGGGCATCGACGAGTCGGCCGGGATCTCCAGCGAGGACGGCGCCACCCCGGCCGCGACCAGGTCGGAGCCGAGCGCCGCGACCATCGCGCCGTTGTCGGTGCACAGCCCCGGGCGCGGCACCCGCAGCCGCACCCCGGCCGCGTCGCACCGCTCCTGGGCCAGCGCCCGCAGCCGAGAGTTGGCCGCGACGCCGCCGCCGATCAGCAGGTCCCCGACGCCGTAACGCTCGCACGCCTGCAGCGCCTTGCGCGTGAGCACGTCGACGACGGCCTCCTGGAACGAGGCGGCGACGTCGGCGACCGGCACCGGCTCGCCCGCGGCCTCCCTGGCCTCGATCCAGCGGGCGACGGCCGTCTTCAGCCCCGAGAAGGAGAAGTCGAGCGTCCCGTCGTCGTACTTGCCCCGCGGGAACGTCACGAAGGAGGCGGAGCCCTCGCGGGCCGCCCGGTCGATGTGCGGGCCGCCCGGGAACGGCAGGCCCAGCACGCGCGCCACCTTGTCGAACGCCTCGCCCGCCGCGTCGTCCACGGTCGAGCCCAGCGAGATCACGTCCTGCGCCACGTCGGGCACCAGCAGCAGCGACGAGTGGCCGCCGCTCACCAGCAGCGCGACGGCCGGCTTCGGCAGCGGGCCGTGTTCGAGCTGGTCGACGGCGACGTGCGCGGCCAGGTGGTTCACGCCGTAGAGCGGCACGCCGAGGCCGAGCGCGTACGCCTTCGCGGCGGCCACCCCGACCAGCAGGGCCCCCGCCAGGCCGGGGCCGGCCGTGACGGCGACGGCGTCCACGTCGGACAGCCGCAGCCCGGCCGCGGCGAGCGCGCCCTCCACCGTCGGGGCCATGGCCTCCAGGTGCGCCCGTGAGGCCACCTCGGGGACGACGCCGCCGAACCGGGCGTGCTCGTCCATGCTGGAGGCGATCGTGTTGGCGAGCAGCGTGTGCCCCCGCACGATGCCGACGCCGGTCTCGTCGCAGGACGTCTCGATGCCCAGGACGACCGGCTCGCCGGTCCTACTCATGCGACCTCCCCGCCGGCCCGGCTCACGGGCTCTCCAGTTCCTTCACCATCGTGATGGCGTCCATACCGTCGTCGTAGTAGCGCCGCCGGAGGCCGAGCCGTTCGAACCCGAACCGCTCGTACATCGTCTGCGCGGGCGCGTTGTCGGCCCGCACCTCCAGGAACACCTGCCGCGCGCCGCGCCGTACGGCCTCGGCGAGCAGGGCGTCCATCAGCGCCGCGCCGATGCCCGATCTGCGGTGCCCCTCGAGGACGGCGATCGTCTGGACGTCCGCCTGGTCGGCCGCCGCGGCCAGCCCGGCGTACCCCACGATCCGGCCGCCCACCTCCGCGACCACGTAGTGGCGGGTGCGCGGCTGGTCGCGCAGCTCGCCGCGCATCATCGCCTCGCTCCACGCGTCGGCCGGGAACGTGGTGCGCTCGATCTCCATGACGGCGGGCAGGTCCTCCCGCGTCATCTGGCGCAGCACCGCTGCCGCCTGCTTCATCGCGGCACCCCCTGGCGGGTCACACCGTCACCTTCTTGGGCGTCCCGGGCACCTGGGCGTCGGGCCGGCGCAGGTAGATGGGCCGCGCCGGGCCGAGGACGCCCAGCTCGGACGCCTTCTCCACCGAGTCGACCCGGCCCTCGGGAACCCGGGCGATCTCGGCCGCCTCCTCAGGCGACAGGCCGCGCAGGTGCTCCACGGCGAGCGCGGCCAGCGCCCCTGCCGAGGGGTGCTCGGGACCGGTGAGGCGGGCGGCGCCCACGATCTCGGCGTACATGCGCCCGCCGGCGCCGACGACGGGCAGGTCGGCGGGCAGGTCGTGCGGCCGGTCCACCCTCGGCCCGTCGAGGCGGGTGCGCGGGTCGCCGTACCGGGCCCAGAAGACCTCCTTGCGGCGCGCGTCGGTCGCCACGAGGAACGGGCCGTCCACCTGCGCGGCGTACGCGAGCGCGTCGAGCGTGCAGATCCCGAACGCGGGCACGCCGACGGTGGTGGCGAGCGCGGTCGCCGTCATCAGACCGACCCGCAGCCCTGTGTACGGCCCGGGGCCGGTGCCCGCGACGATCGCGGTCACGTCCCTCAGAGCGGCGCCGGAGTCACGCAGGACCTTCTCGACGGCGGGGGCGAGGAGCTCGCCGTGCCGCCGCGCGTCGACGGTCGTGGACTCGGCCACCACGCGCCCGCCGTCGTGCAGGGCCGCGGTGACGGCCGGGGTCGCGGTGTCGAAGGCCAAGACAAGCACGGACGTCAAGCGTAGTCGCTGAGCGGGAGCTTCAATCCCACGCCGGGCGGGGAGGGGACGGCCTCCTCCGGTCACGCCCGGCGGGCTCAGGTCTGTTCGAGGGAGGCGTAGACGATGATGTTGTCCCGGTACTCGTGATGGGACCAGTCGAAGTCGCCCCCGCAGGTGATGAGGCGCAGCCCGTCCTCGGCGTAGACCCGCTCGGCCGGGAACCGGTCCTTGGGGATGCGTTCGACCGAGTCGACCTCGTACTCCGCGGTCTTGCCGTCGCTGCGCACGACCTTCACGACCGCGCCCCTGCGCAGGTCGCGCAGGCGGTAGAAGACGGCGGGGGCAGTCTTGGTGTCGACGTGGCCGATGATGACCGACGCCCCAGGGTCGCCGGGGACGGCGCTGCCCGTGTACCAGCCCGCGGTGGTGGGCCGGTCGAACGGCGGGAGCTCCACGTCGCCGGCGTCGTCGAGCCCGAGCTTCATCAACGGAGCCTTGAGCCGCAGCGAGGGGATGTCGATCCGCTCGGGGACGACGGTGGAGGACGGGGTGTCCGCCTTCCGGTCGGCCCCGCCGCCGTTGGCCGCGAACAGCGCCAGCCCGGTGACGACCCCGGCCACGATCACCCACCGGGAGGAGACCGCCAAGGTCAGGCCCCTGAGCGCCTGCGGACCACGCCGACGCCGACGGCCAGGGCGGCCAGGATCACCAGGAACGTCGCGCCCGTCGGAAGGCTGGAGTCGTCGGCGGGGCCGCCCGCGGCCGTGCCGCCGCCGCCCGCGTGGGGCGCCCGCGTAGGGATCCGTGTGTGGGTGGCCGAGGGGGCGACGATCCGGAACGAGGCGCCGCCGATGTCGTTGGTGGCCTCGCAGCGGACCTGGACCCGGTAGCCGCCCGGCTTGGCGTCCGCCTTGATCGTCGCACTGCCGCGGACCTCGGGGACGGTGGCGGCGGGCGTCGGCGTCGGCGTGGACGACGTCTGCGGCGGCACGAGCGTGACGAGGCCCGTGAACGCGTCGGAGCGGGCGGTCGCCCGGTACTCCGGCCCGCCCTGGGGGAGCGGGCATCCGGCCGTGATGTGGATGCTCTTGGTCGACCCGCCGGTGATCCTCGCCGGGTCGACCGTGACGCGGATGTCCTGCCGCGAGATCGTGACCGCCGGCGAGGGCAGGGCGGGCGTCAGGGTGATCGTGGGGCTGGCGGCGACCGAGGAGTCGGCCCGGGCCGAGCACCCCACGGCCCCGAGCAGCATCAATCCCGCGACGGCGACCTGCGTGACCCTGCTCATCGGCCCACCCTCTCCCACGCCGGTCATCTACCCAGAAAATCTATGCCAACCCATGGCTAAGGATCTTCTCTTCGCGATGATCCATAGGGGAGAGGACGGCCGTCAAGGACGGCGCGCGTACCGGCCTAGATCGAACCGCCGGCCGGACGCGCCGCGAGGGCCGCCGCCGCATTCGCCGTCGAGCAGCCGTCAGGCGGCGGACCAGCGGGGGCCGACGCCGGTGACCCGGATGACGCGGTCCTCGCCCGAGGCGCCGCGCTCGATGAGGATCTCCAGGCGGTCGTCCGACAGGCCCTCGACCAGCCCCTCGCCCCACTCGACCACCGTGACCGAGTCCTGCAGGGAGGCGTCGAGGTCGAGGTCGTCGACCTCCAGGGCGCCGCCGAGCCGGTAGGCGTCCGCGTGCACGAGGGCGGGCCCCCCGGACAGGGACGGGTGGACCCGCGCGATGACAAATGTGGGCGAGGTGATGGGGCCGCGGACCTTGAGGCCCTCGGCGACGCCCTGCACGAGCGTGGTCTTGCCCGCCCCCAGGGGGCCGGTGAGCACGACGAGGTCGCCCGGCCGCAGCAGGGCCGCCAGGCGGGCGCCCAGCGCGCGGGTCTCCTCGGCGGTGGCCGCCCGGTGCTCCTTCCCGGTCACGCTCGCGAGGCCCCCGCTCGGCGTATCGGTCACAGGTTCTCCCGCTCCGCCCGCTTCAGCAGGTCGCGCAGGGCCTCGTTCACCGTGTCCGGCCGTTCGAGCTGCACCAGGTGGGACGCGTCGGGCACGGTGGTCAGCTGCGCGGTGGGGACGGCGGCGGCGATGGCCCTGCTGTGGTCGAGCGGGGTCAGCCAGTCGCGCTCGCCCACGATGATCGCGGTGGGAACCTTGTTGAGCACGTCGAGGGCGGTCAGCTTGTCGTGCGACATGAGGGCCGGGTAGAAGTCCGCGATGACCTCGGACGGCGTGGCCCGGATCATCGACTCGACGAAGTCGACGAGCGTGGGGCTGACGTTCTTGGAGTCCCCGAAGCCCAGGAGGCGCAGGGCGAGGAACGACAGGTCGGTGCCCGCCTCGCGTCCCCGGTCGACGAGCGCGCCGCTGCGCCGCATGACCGACACGGCCGTCGGGATGGCCAGGTTCACGACCTTCGACACCAGCGCCGGCAGGCCCAGCGTGAGCTCGGCCAGCTTGCCCGGCGAGGTGGCGATCAGCGAGATCCCGCGGATCTTGTCGCCGAACAGCTCGGGCCGCTGCTCGGCCAGAGCCATGATCGTCATGCCGCCCATGGAGTGGCCGACCAGCACGCAGGGGCCGGGGACGAGCTCGTCCAGCACGAGCGCGAGGTCCTCCCCCAGCCGCTCGATCGTGCAGTCCTTGCCCTGGGCGCGCGCCGAGGAGCCGTGGCAGCGCTGGTCCCACAGCACCAGGCGGTAGTCCTCGCGGAGGTCGCGCCGCTGGTAGTGCCAGGAGTCCAGGGACAGGCAGTACCCGTGGCAGAGCACGACGGTGAGCGGGGCGTCCTCCACGCCGTCGACCTCGGCGTGGATCGACACGCCGTCGGAGGTCGTCAGCGTCACCGGACGGCCGTGCAGCTCGCCGAACGGCTCGCTCGCCTCCAGGTCGGGACGCAACCGGATGCGGCCCACGGCGTACCTCTTGGCGAGGGTGGCCGCGGCCACTCCCGCCGACGCCGCGCCGACGACCGCACTCGCGATCCCGACCGTGCGACGTGTGCTCATTCCTGCCCTCCTCGCAGCCGCGGCCTAGCGTCCGTCCGTGTGGACGCGCGGCACGCGGGATCCGATCCTTGTCACGATCTCATGAGTGATCGTGCCCAGGGAATCCGCCCATTCCTGACACGTCGGCTCGCCGTCGTCCCCGGGTCCGAAAAGGATCACCTCATCCCCCGCTTCCGCCTGATCGTCACCCAGGTCGATCGTGAACTGGTCCATGCAGACCCGGCCGGCCACGCGCCTGCGCCGCCCGGCCGCCAGCACCTCGGCGAGGTTGGTGGCGTTCCGCAGGATGCCGTCCGCATACCCGAGGGGGACGAGGCCAAGCGTGGTCTCCCGGTCCGTGACGTAGAGGTGACCGTAGGAGACCCCGGTGTCCTCGCGGACCCGCTTGACGCTCGCGAGCCTCGCGGCGAGCGTCATGGCGGGGCGCAGGCCGAAGTCCCCGAGCTCGGGGATCGGGCTCAGGCCGTAGACCGCGATGCCGGGGCGGACCATGTCGTACCGGGCCTGCGGCAGCGTCATGAGGGCGGCCGAGTTGGCGATGTGCCGGATCGCGCCGCTGGACACCCCGGCCTTGTCGGCGATCGACAGCGCCTCGTCGAAGACCGCGAGCTGGCGCTCGATCGAGGGGTGCCCCGGTATGTCGGCGCAGGCGAGGTGGGACCACAGGCCCACGATCTCGATCGCGCCCCCGGCCTGGACGGCGAGGGCGCGCTCGACCAGGGCGGGCCAGGCGTCGATCGTGGCGCCGCCCCGGGAGATGCCGGTGTCGGCCTTCAGGTGCACGCGCACCAACCGGCCCGCGTTCCGGGCGGCCTCGGCGATCTCGTCCAGCACCCAGGGCGCCCCGGCGGACAGCTCGATCCCGAGCCGGGCGGCCTCCTCCAGGGGCTCGCCGGGCGTGATGATCCACGACAGGATCGGCGCGGCCACGCCGGCCGCCCGCAGCGCCAGCGCCTCGCGGACGTAGGCGGTGCCGAGCCGGGTCGCCCCCGCTTCCAGGCAGGCCCGCGCCGTCGGCACCAGGCCGTGGCCGTACGCGTCGGCCTTGACGGCGACCATCATCTCGGCGCCGGACGCGTGCTCGGCCAGCAGCCGCACGTTGTGCCGGATGGCGGACAGGTCCACACGCGCCTCGGCCGGGGTCGCGGGGCGCGCTGTCGAGAAGCTCATTTTCCCAGTGTGTCAGGTGGCCGAACGTGGATGGGACCAATCCAGCCGCACGTCAGAGCGCACGGACGGCCTCGGGCAGGGCCTGCGCCACGTCCAGGGCGGCGATCGGCGCCTCCGAACGGCCTCCCGCGCCGCCCCTCGCGGCGATCCGGGCCGCCAGCCCGTGCAGGTGCGCCGCGCACGAGGCGGCGTCGTAGCAGGTGAGGCCGCCGGCGAGGAGGGCGCCCGCGATGCCGGACAGGACGTCGCCGGTGCCGCCGGTGGCCAGCCACGGGGTGCCGGTCGTGTTGACCCGGGCCGGGCGGTGCTCCTCGGCGATCACCGTGGTCGAGCCCTTGAGCAGCACGGTCACCCCCAGCTCGGCCGCGGCCCGCCGGGCGTGCTCGAGCCTCCGGGCCTCGATCCGCTCCCTCGGCACGTCGAGGAGCCGGGACAGCTCGCCGGCGTGCGGGGTGACCAGCGTGGGCGCGGCGCGGCGCAGCAGCGCGGGGTCGCGGGCGACGATCGAGAGCCCGTCGGCGTCCACGATCACGGGCACGTCTGTCGCGAGCACGGCGCGGGCGACGGCGTGCGCCTCCGGGCCGGTCCCCAGGCCGGGGCCGAGCACCCACGCCTGTACGCGGCCCACCTCGTCCAGCGAGCTCTTCAGCACCAGCGACGGATCGAGGACGGTCGTGACCGCCTCCGGCCAGCGGGCGCGGACGTGCCGGACGGGCTCCTCGGCGCTCGCGAAGCGGACCATGCCCGCACCGGCGCGGACGGCCCCGCCCACCGACAGCACGGCGGCCCCCGTGTACCGGTCGCTGCCCGCGGCGATCCCGACGACCCCCCGGCGGTACTTGTCGCTCTCCGCGCCCGGCCGGGGCAGCAGGTCGGCCACGTCCTCGCCGGTCAGGGCCGCGACGTCGGGGTCCGGCAGGTGCGGTCCGAGCCCGATGTCCACGAGCTCGACGGCCCCGGCGCGCTCGGCGCCCGGGTCGACGAGCAGCCCGGTCTTGTACGCCCCGAACGTCACCGTCACGTGGGCGCGGACCGCCGGGCCCTCGACCCGCCCGGTGCTCGCGTCCACCCCGCTCGGCACGTCGACCGCGACCACGAGCCCCTGTGTCTCGCCCGCAAGCCCCGCCAGCGTGGCGTACGGCTCGCGCAGCGCGCCTCCGCCGCCGATGCCGACGAGCCCGTCGAGGACGAGGTCGGCCCGCCCGATCGTCTCGCGGGCCCGCGCCTCGTCGAAGGCGGCGGCCCGCC
>NZ_KI866524.1:936255-947185 GCF_000511135.2 Microbispora sp. ATCC PTA-5024
AGCGCGGCCAGGCCGCCCTCGTGGGCGCGCGACCCCGCGAGGACGGCCTCCACCCGGGCTCCCCTGCGGGCCAGGCGCGCCCCGGCGTACAGGGCGTCCCCGCCGTTGTCGCCGCCGCCGGCCAGCACCGCGACCCGCGATCCGTACACCCTGCCGTGCAGGCCGGTGAGCAGGCCGGCGCAGGTGACGGCGAGGCCCGCGGCGGCCCTGCCCATCAGCGTCCCCTCGGGGAGCGTCGCCATGAGCGCCAGCTCGGCGGCCCTGATCTGGTCGGAGGTGTACGCGGTGCGCATGCGTCCGACGGTAGCCTCCCCGGCCCGCGACCGCGATCACCGGAGGCGGACCTGTGGACGAATCTCCGCGGGCGGGGAGACGGGAGTTCAGGCCTCGGCGATCACGTAGGCCACGGCCACGCCGCCGTCGTGGGACAGCGACAGGTGCCAGCGGCGCACCCCGAGGTCCCTGGCCACCTCGGCAGCCCGGCCGGTCACCCGCAGGACGGGCCTGCCCCCGGGCTCGCGGACGACCTCCGCCTCCAGGTGCCGCAGACCGGGCGGGGCGCCGAGGGCCTTGGCGACGGCCTCCTTGGCGGCGAAGCGGGCGGCCAGCGACGCGGGCGGCAGCCCGCTTTCGGCCTCGGTGAACAGACGGCCGCGCAGCGCGGGCGTGCGCTCGAGCGCGGCGGCGAAGCGCGCCACGTCGACCAGGTCGACCCCGATGCCCACGATCACGTGGTCAGCGTAAGGGGGGAGAAGTGGTCTTTCCCGCTGCGCGCTGTGAGTAATCCACCGATTTTCATCCACAGGCTGTGCACGACCCCCGGATCGCGGGGCGAGGGTCGGTCACTACGCTTGGCCGACGTGACAGACGGAGACGCGTACGTCGAGCTCAGCCGGGAGCAGTGGCGCGACCTGCGCAGGAACACGCCGCTCACGCTGACCGAGGAAGAGCTCGAGGAACTGCGGGGCATCGACGACCCCATCGACCTCGCCGAGGTCACCGACGTCTACCTGCCGCTCACCCGGCTGCTGAACCTCCATTTCACGGGGTCGCGGCAGCGCAGCGCCGCCGTGGGCGCCTTCCTGGGCGAGTCCGGCGACCCGTTGCCGTACGTGCTGGGGATCGCGGGCAGCGTCGCCGTCGGCAAGTCGACCACCGCGCGGCTGCTGCACACGCTCCTCGCCCGCTGGCCCGAGCACCCCCGGGTCGACCTGGTCACCACCGACAGCTTCCTCCACCCCAACAAGGTGCTGGAGGAGCGCGGGATCATGCACCGCAAGGGCTTCCCCGAGAGCTACGACCGCAGGGCGCTGGTGCGGTTCGTGGCCGAGGTGAAGGCCGGCCGCCCCTCGGTCGACGCCCCCGTGTACAGCCACCTGGAGTACGACATCGTGCCCGGAGCCGTCCAGACGGTCCGGCGGCCGGACATCCTCATCGTCGAGGGCCTCAACGTGCTCCAGCCCGCGCCCCCCACCGCGCTGGCCGTGTACGACTACTTCGACTTCTCGATCTTCGTGGACGCCCGGGTCGAGGACATCCGCGGCTGGTACGTCGACCGCTTCCACAAGCTGCGCCGTACGGCCTTCTCCGACCCCAAGTCCTACTTCAGGCACATCGCCGAGCTGTCCCACGAGGAGGCGACCGCGTTCGCCGAGAACGTGTGGCGGGACATCAACGAGCGCAACCTCGTCGAGAACATCGAGCCGACCCGGGGGCGGGCCGGCCTGATCCTGGGCAAGGGCCCCGACCACTCGGTCCGCCACGTGCGGCTGCGGCGCACCTGAGGGGGCCGTAGATAATCGCGGTGTGCTGCATCTGCGGGTGATCTCGCCGTTCGGGCGCACGGACGACGTTCTCGGCGTGCTCGAGCGGACGCCCGGTGTCGCGAACATCGTGCTCATCGGCAAGGCGGCCCGGCGGCCCGAGGGCGACGTCGTCCTGGCCGACGTGGCCAGGGAGGCCGCCGACGACGTGATCGGCGCGCTCAAGTCCCTCGGCATCGGCGCGGACGGCTCCATCACGCTGGAGGAGATCGGGCTGTCCATCTCCCGCGGAGCCGACGAGGCGGAGGCCCTGGCCCCGGGCGAGGGGGACGACGCGGTCATCTGGGACCAGTTCGAGAAGCGGGTGGCCGACGACTCCCGGATCACCTGGGCGTTCCTGGCCTTCCTCGCCATCGCCACGCAGATCGCGGCCATCGGCGTGCTGGTCCCCTCGCAGATCCTGATCGTGGGCGCCATGGTGCTCGGGCCGGAGTTCGGCGCGGTGGCGGCCGTCTCCTTCGGCCTCCTACGGCTGCGGTGGCGGCTCGTGGGCGGCGCCCTCCGCGCGCTGGCGGTCGGGTTCTCGGCCGCCGTCGCCGTCACGTTCGCCTGTGCGCTGGTCTCCCGCCTCCTCGGCTGGGTGGGCCCGGAGATGCTCCGGCACAACGACGAGGTGCGGTTCATCGTCGTGCCCGACAAGTGGTCGTTCATCGTGGCGCTGCTCGCCGGGGCGGCCGGAGTGCTGTCCATCACCGCGGGCAAGTCGTCGGCCCTCGTGGGCGTCTTCATCTCGGTCACCACCGTGCCGGCCGCGGGCTACATGGCGGTGGCGCTCGCCCTGGGCCGGTGGCCGGAGGTCGGCGGGTCGCTGCTCCAGCTCGCCGTGAACGTCTCCGGCATGGTCGTCGCCGGGACCGCCACGCTCTTCCTCCAGCGGTTCCTGTGGGGACGGACCGGGGCCGCGCGGGGATGACCTTGCGGTCCGCCCGATACCGGAGTCGGAGGCCGGGATCCTCCGCCGGGGGGAGGCCCGGCCCGCAGCGGGCCGGGTAGGGTGCGGATCATGACGGCGAGCGTGACCACGTGCTTCGCGACCGAGAGTCTGACGAAGCGGTTTCCCCGCGTCACGGCGCTCGACAGTTTGACCGTCGCCGCCGGGACCGGGGTGACCGGTCTCGTCGGGGCCAACGGCGCGGGCAAGTCGACCCTCATCAAGATCCTTCTCG
This sequence comes from Microbispora sp. ATCC PTA-5024, assembly GCF_000511135.2. Lineage (NCBI taxonomy): Bacteria > Bacillati > Actinomycetota > Actinomycetes > Streptosporangiales > Streptosporangiaceae > Microbispora > Microbispora sp. ATCC PTA-5024. The sequence goes on from NZ_KI866524.1 coordinate 939,245, forward strand.
GGCTGCTGCCGCCCACCTCCGGCCGCGCGAGCGTGCTCGGCATGGACGCGGGCACGGACGGCCTGGAGATCCGGCGGGCGGTCGGCTACATGCCCGAGCACGACTGCCTGCCGCCCGACGTGTCGGCCACCGAGTTCGTGGTGCACATGGCGCAGATGTCCGGCCTGCCGCGTACGGCGGCCAGGGAGCGGGCCGCCGACACCCTGCGGCACGTGGGGCTCGACGAGGAGCGCTACCGGCCCATCGGCGGCTACTCGACGGGCATGCGCCAGCGGGTCAAGCTCGCCCAGGCCCTCGTCCACGACCCCCGGCTCGTGTTCCTCGACGAGCCCACCAACGGGCTCGACCCCCAGGGCCGCGACGACATGCTGGCGCTGATCCGGCGCGTCGGCACCGAGTTCGGGATCAGCGTGGTGGTCACCTCCCACCTGCTGGGCGAGCTGGAACGGGTCTGCGACCACGTCATCGTGATCGACGGCGGCCGGCTGCTGCGCTCCTCGGCGATCCGGGAGTTCACCCGGGCCGAACAGACCATCGCGGTGGAGGTCGAGGAAGGGCAGCAGCGGCTCGCCGAGCGTCTGACCGCGGGCGGCGAGACGGTCGCCGCCCAGGGCAGGCTGCTGACGGTCCAGGTGTCCCCCGACGACCCCGGCCGCACCTACGACGCAGTACGCGACGCCGTCTGCGACCTCGGCCTCAGCCTCCTGCGACTGGAGCAGCGCCGGGGGCGCATCGAGGACGTCTTCAAGGAGCCGGTGGCATGACGACAGAGCCGACCGCGGTCATCCACGACATCGGATACCGCCACTACGACGGCGTACGGCTGGGGCGCGGCCAGGCGACGCTCGCCCTCGGCGTGCAGAGCCTGCGCGGCGTGTTCGGGCTCGGCCGCACGGTCCGCGCCAAGATCATTCCGCTGCTGCTGGCCGCGATCATGCTGATGCCGACGATCGTGTCGATCGGCGTGATGGCGCTCGCCAAGCAGTTCGTGATGCCCTATCCCAACTACGCGGTCTTCATGCAGGCGGTGATCGCGGTCTTCCTGGCCGCCCAGTCGCCCTACCTGGTCGCGCCGGACCTGCGCTTCCGTGTGCTGCCGCTGTATCTGTCCCGCCCGCTGACCGTGAGCGACTACGTGCTGGCGAAGCTGGCCGCGCTCGCGGTCGCGCTGTTCGGGCTGCTGGCCGTGCCGCTGACGATCGAGTACGTCGGCGAACTCCTGGTGGACCTGCCCGGGCCGCCGCACACGGCCGACTACCTCGGCGCCCTGGGCGGCGCGGTCCTCCACGCGGTGCTGCTGTCCTCCGTGGGCATCGCCCTGGCGTCGTTCACCCCGCGCCGCGGTCTCGGCGTCGCGTCGGTCATCGCGTTCTACATGTTCACCGCCGCCGTCTCCGGGATCTTCGCCGGCGTGCTGATGTCGTCGGGACGCGACGATCTCGCCGGGTGGGCCCTGCTCCTCAACCCGTTCTTCCTCGTCGACTACGTCCAGTCGGCCCTGTTCGGCACCGCGCCCGTCAACACGGAGTCGGCTCCGCCCGGCATCGCGTCCTGCCTGATCATGCTGGCCGTGGTCGCGCTGGCCGTGACGGGCGTCCTTATGCGCTACCGGAAGGCGGCGTCGTGACCACCACTAGCTCCCCCGTGACCACCCGCCAGGGCGTGCTCGAACTCGCCCAGGTGTCCCGCTGGTACGGCAACGTCGTGGCGGTCAACGACGTCACGATGACGATCGGGCCCGGCGTCACCGGCCTGCTCGGCCCGAACGGCGCGGGCAAGTCGACGCTGCTGCACATGATGGCCGGGTTCCTCTCGCCGTCCAGCGGGACTGCCACCCTCGACGGACGGCCCATCTGGCACAACCACGACATCTACCGGCGCATCGGGCTCGTCCCCGAGAAGGAGGCCGTGTACGGCTTCCTCACCGGGTGGCAGTTCGTGCTGTCGGCCGCCCGGCTGCACGGGCTGCCCGCCCCGGCGGAGGCCGCCACCCGGGCCCTCGACCTCGTGGAGATGTCCGGCGCCCGGGACCGCAGGATCGAGACGTACTCGAAGGGCATGCGGCAGCGGGTCAAGGTGGCCGCCGCGCTCGTCCACGACCCGCAGGTGCTGCTGCTGGACGAGCCGTTCAACGGCATGGACCCGCGCCAGCGCCTCCACCTGATGGACCTCGTCCGCCGGATGGGCGAGGAGGGCCGGACGATCCTGTTCAGCTCGCACATCCTGGAGGAGGTCGAGCGGGTCGCTCAGCACATCGAGGTCCTCGTCGCCGGACGGCACGCGGCCTCCGGCGACTACCGCGAGATCCGGCGGCGGATGACCGACCGGCCGCACCTGTTCCGGGTGCGGTCGAGCGACGACCGGCGACTGGCCGCCGCGCTGATCGGCGACCCGTCCAGCAACGCCGTGTCCCTGACCGAGCAGGGGCTGGAGATCCAGGCCGTCGACTTCGGCCGGTTCACCGCGCTGCTGCCTCGGGTCGCCCGGGACCTCGGCGTCCACCTGTGGCAGGTCTCGCCCACCGACGAGGACCTGGAGAGCGTGTTCTCCTACCTGATCAACCGGAGCTCCCGATGAACACTGTGGTGGCGGACATCACGTACCGGGCGATGCTGGGCCGCAAGCGGATCTGGCTGCTCGTGCTGCTGCCGCTCGCGCTCGTGGTCATCGCCGCGCTGTTCCGGCTGATCGGCGGCCAGGACGAGCACACGGCCGTGACGCTGATGCGGAGCTTCGCCATCGGCACGATGCTGCCGCTGCTCGGGCTCATCGCCGGAACGGGGGTGGTCGCGCCGGAGATCGAGGACGGCACGATCATCCACCTGCTCGCCAAACCGATCTCCCGGCCCGTGATCGCGCTCACCAAGTTCGTCGTCGCGGCCTCGCTGGTCGTGGTGCTCGCCGGGGTGTCCACGTTCGCCGCCGCGTACCTGCTGGCGGGCGGCGACTCGGGCGTCGCGACCGGCTTCACGCTCGGCGCGGTCGTCGGCGGCATCGCGTACGCCGCGGTGTTCCTGCTCCTGGGCGTCCTGACGCGCCACGCCGTCACGGTCGGCGTCATCTACGCCCTCGTGTGGGAGGGCGTGGTCGGCGGCTACGTACCGGGGGCGCGCAAGTTCTCCATCCAGCAATGGGCCCAGTCGGTGGCCGACCACGTCTCCTCGTCGCCGTTCTTCAGCACGGACGTCGCCCTCGGCTTCGCCCTCCCGGCCATGGTCATCGTGACGGCCGGCGCGCTGCTGTGGGCCGGCCAGCGGCTGCGCTCCCTCTCCCTCACCGGCGACGACTGACATCCCCCAGAGCCCGCCGCCTCACCGGGCTCGGCGGGCGGATCAGTCGAACAGCTCGTCCACGGACGTGGCGGTGACGGCCTTCCGGATCCAGAGGTCCAGCAACCCCAGATCGGTGCACTGGCTGATGCGATCCTCGCTCTCAGAGGAGATCGCGATTCCCCGAGTCTTCAGCACGGCCAGAATCGCCTTGGCCTCTCCCTTGGCCTCGACCACGAATCGCTCACAGGACGGTCATGAGCGGAGCGTAGCCGCAGGTAGCGTGTGACAGACGGCCCTGCTCGGATTGGAGGCCGCCGTGGGGGAGGTTCCGGACATCGGCCGCATCGTCCAGTACACGCTGAGCGAGGCCGACGCGGCCGAGATCAACGTTCGCCGCATGGACGACCGGGCGTCCCGGGGCGAGCGGCCAGGCCCCCCCGGGTACGGGGGCGGCGCAGAGGCCGGGCAGGTCTACCCGGCGATCGTCGTGAGGGTGTTCGCGTCCTCGTTCAACAGCGTCAACCTGCAGGTGCTGCTCGACGGCCACGACACCTACTGGGCCGTCTCCCGGGCCGAAGGCGACCAGCCGGGGACCTGGACCTGGCCGCCGCCCATCTGACGTCCCAGCCGATGGACAGGCGCCACACCGGACACGGGAAGACCCCGCCCGGCGGGGGTGCCGGACGGGGTCCTTTCTTCGATCGACGCTAGACGCAGACCCTGCGGACGACCTCCGCGAGCCGTCCCGCGATGGTCTCGGCCCGCTCGTGGGACTCGGCCTCGACCATGACGCGGATCATCGGCTCGGTGCCGCTGGGCCGGATCAGCACGCGGCCGCCGTCGCCGAGGTCGTCCTCGGCGGCCGCGACCGCCGCCCGCAGCTCGGGATCGGACGCCTTCGACTTGGCCACGTCACGCACGTTGACGAGCACCTGCGGCAGCTTCGTCATGACCGAGGCCAGCTCCGCGAGCGACCGGCGCTGCCTGGCCACCTCGGCCATCAGGTGGAGTGAGGTGAGCAGGCCGTCCCCGGTCGTGGCGTGGTCAAGCATGATCACGTGACCGGACTGCTCGCCGCCCAGGTTGTAGCCGCCGTCCTGCATCGCCTCCAGGACGTACCGGTCGCCGACGGCGGTCTCGACCACCGTCAGACCGGCGTTCCTGAGGGCGATCTTGAACCCGAGGTTGGACATCACGGTGGCGACGACCGTGTTCTTGACCAGGCGGCCGTCGGCGTGCATGGCGAGCGCCAGGATCGTCATGATCTGGTCGCCGTCCACCTCCTCGCCGTCGCCCGTCACGGCCAGGCACCGGTCGGCGTCGCCGTCGTACGCGATGCCGAGATCGGCGCCGCGCTCGAGGACGGCCTCTCGCAGCCCCGCGAGGTGGGTGGAGCCGACGCCGTCGTTGATGTTGAGGCCGTCCGGAGACGCGCCGATGGTCTCGACCTCGGCGCCCGCGCGAAGCAGCGCCTCGGGCGCGACCATGTGCGCCGCGCCGTGCGCGCAGTCCACGACGACCCGCAGGCCGTCGAGCCGGTGCGGCAGGGTGGTCAGCAGGTGCGAGACGTATCGGTCCGCCTCGCCGTACGCCTCGCGGACCCGGCCCACGGACGGGCCGACCGGGCGGTCCCACTTCTCGCCGAGCCGTTCCTCGATCTCGTTCTCCACCGCGTCGGGCAGCTTGAAGCCGCCACGGGTGAAGAACTTGATGCCGTTGTCGGGCGCGGGGTTGTGGGAGGCCGACAGCATGACGCCGAGGTCGGCCCCCAGGGCGGATGTCAGATACGCGACCGCCGGGGTGGGCAGCACGCCGAGCCGGAGCACGTCCACGCCTGACGACGCGAGGCCGGCGACCACAGCGGCCTCCAGGAATTCTCCTGAAGCCCGCGGGTCCCGGCCTACGACGGCGATCGGGCGGCCGCGCCGCCCGACGCTGGCGTGGAACGCCCCGGCATCGCCGAGGACGTGCGCGGCGGCCACGGACAGGTCCATGGCCAGTTCCGCGGTGAGGTCGCGCCCGGCGACCCCACGTACCCCGTCGGTGCCGAAGAGGCGCCCCAACTTAACGCTTGCTGTACTGCGGAGCCTTACGGGCCTTCTTGAGGCCGTACTTCTTCCGCTCCGTGGCGCGGGCGTCACGGGTGAGGAAGCCGGCCTTCTTCAGCGGCGGGCGGTTGACCTCGGCGTCGAGGACGGCCAGCGCGCGGGACAGGCCCATGCGCAGCGCGCCGGCCTGGCCGGTCACGCCGCCGCCGTCGATGCGGGCGATGACGTCGAACTGGTCCTCCGCGCCGAGCACGACGAACGGCTCGTTGACGATCTGCTGGTGGACCTTGTTCGGGAAGTAGCCGTCGAGCGAGCGGCCGTTGATGGTCCACTTGCCGGTGCCCGGAACGATGCGGACACGGGCGACGGCCTCCTTGCGGCGGCCGGTGCCGTACGAGTTGCCCGTGGTGACGGGCTTGCGCACGACGGCGTCGCCGGCGGGAGCGGACTCAGTGGTGTACTCGGAAGGGAACTCCTCGGCGGAGAAGTCTTCCGGCTCGCCCTCGACGAGCGTCTCGATACCGGTGGGCTCGGCCACGGTTCTCCTCTTACTTTCCTGGCTCGCGATTACTGGGCGATCTGGGTGATCTGGAAGGGCACCGGCTGCTGGGCCTGGTGCGGGTGCTCGCCGCCGGCGTAGACCTTGAGCTTCTTCGCCATCTTCCGGCCGAGGGCGTTCTTCGGCAGCATGCCGCGGACGGCCTTCTCGACGGCCCGGTCCGGGCGCTTCTCCATGAGCTCGCCGTACGAGACGGAGCGGAGACCGCCGGGGTAGCCCGAGTGGCGGTACGCCTTCTTCTGCTCGAGCTTGTTGCCGCTCAGAGCGATCTTGTCGGCGTTGACGACGATGACGAAGTCACCCGTGTCGACATGCGGGGCGAAGATCGGCTTGTGCTTGCCACGGAGCAGCGTGGCGACCTGACTGGCCAGCCGGCCGAGCACGACGTCGGTCGCGTCGATGACGTACCACTGACGTTCGACGTCGTTGGGCTTCGGTGAGAACGTGCGCACGGCAGTGCCTTCTGTCGGAATGTGAACTCTCGGTAGGTTGCGCAGGCACGGCGACAACCTCCGTCTCCACATGTACGGGAGAAGACGCCGGACGCGCCGTGCACCGGTCTGCGGACAGACCGATCCACACACAACGAACTAGCAGACTACCGGCCTCCGGACCAGTGGTCAAAACACCGGCGAGGCGGCAACGGACATCCGCCTCACTTGAACGTTCATCAAATCTGTACCCGGTGGCCCCTTCTTCACCATGCTTCAGATCCCTATATTTGACTGCGGTATGTGGCAGACCCCTCACACCCGGCATACCCTTCGGGGCCCCAGACGCGGGACGCTGATGGGTCTGCTCGCGTGCGCCACCGCCGTCCTCCTCGTCGGGGTCGTGATCGGGAGGCAGACGGCCTCTGGAAGCCCGGTGGACGAGCTCTACCTGCGCAAATCCGACCCGCAGCCCACCTCGACGGCCAAGGCGGCGTCCGTCGGCGCGAGCCGGGAACGGCCGCCGCTCGAGCACGTCCACCGCGCGCGGACGCCCACCCTCGACGAGGTGCCCGCGAAGATCCAGCACAGGCGCAAGCCGTCCGGCACGCTGATCGACGGCTCCGGCGGCGGCCCCACGACGAACACGATCTCCCCCGAGACCACCGGGAACCCCTCCGGCGGCGACACCGGCACGGGCCAGTTCGCCGACATGGAGGCCCAGGTCGTCTCGCTCGTCAACGCCGAACGCGCCAAGCACGGCTGCGGGCCGCTGCGGGTGGACTCCCGGCTCGTACGGTCGGCCCGGGTCCACGCCGAGGAGATGGCCGTCACGAACGTCTTCGGCCACGCCTCCCCCGGCGGCGGCTCGGCGTGGGACCGCATGGCGGCCGCGGGCTACGCGAACAGCGGAGCCGAGCTCATCGCCCGGGGCTTCAGCACCCCGTCGGGGGTGGTCCGCGGGTGGATGGCCAGTGGCAGCGACCGGTCGACGCTGCTCAACTGCAAGCTGGTGGCGACCGGTGTCGGAGTCGGTATGGGCGTCGGCGGCCTGTGGTGGACCGAGGACTTCGGTTATTCCTGACGCTCCTCTTCTGTCTGAATAGCCGACTACTCTCGGGCGCATGGGTTACCCCGGCGACCAGCAGCCACCCCGCCAGCCGCAGTTCCCCTCCGATCCGCGCCGCCGCGGCTCCGACGACGTCTCCGGCGGGAGCGAGGGGTACGGCCAGGGGAACGACGCCTCCGGCCGTGGCACCCCGCCTCCGTACGGCCCCCCGGGAGGAGAGCCGTCGCCGTACGCGGGACGCCGCGATGCTCCGCCGTACGGGCAGGGCGGGTACGACCAGGGCGGCCGGGGCGGCGACGACCGGAACGGCTGGAACGACCCGGCGCAGGGTCACGGCTGGAACGGCCCGGGAGCGGGCGGCGGCTGGGACGACGGCGGGCGCGGCGGCGACCAGCGCGGCTGGAACGACCCGGCCCAGGCCCGCGGCTGGAACGACCCGGGGCGCGGTCCCGACAGCGGCGACCAGCGGGCGTGGAACGACCCGCGGCGCGGCCCGGAGCCCGGTGCCGCGGGCGGCGGCGGGACCGGGGAACAGCCGCGGGCGTGGAACGACCCGCCCCCC
>NZ_KI866524.1:947785-981995 GCF_000511135.2 Microbispora sp. ATCC PTA-5024
CGGCCCCTCCCCTTCGGGGGATCGCCCTGGTGACGCGCTGCGCGGGCGGGCCGACGCCTTCCGCGGTCAGGGCGCGGCCGACGCGGGACGGGGCGGCGCGGAGTCCCGGGTGCCGCCGCTGCCCGAACCGGTGTGGGATCCGGACGCCCCCGCCCCCTTCTGGCGACGCCCGCTCGTGCTGGGGGCGGCCCTCATCGCCCTGATCGCCGCGCTCTTCCTCGGGCTGTGGGTGGCCGCCAAGAACGAGACGAAGCCGGTCGCCGCCCCTGTCAAGCCGCCCACTCCGTCGCCGCTGGTCCCCGACGCGCCCGGCGGCAAGTACGGCTACGCGGCCTCCCGGGCAACCGACAAGATCCCCTTGAGCGTGGGCGAGATCTTCGGCAAGAAGAAGGTGACCAACAAGGGCAGGTCGTACACGCGCACGGCCTGGCGCAAGGAGAAGAGCTGCGCGGACGGCGTGACCGGCTCGAAGATCGCCAAGGCGCTGAAGGACGGCGGCTGCACCCAGCTCATCCGCGCCAGCTACGTGGACGCCAAGGGCACGATCATCGGCACGGTGGGGGTGGCCAACCTGAAGACCTCGGCGGCCGCGAAGAAGACGGCGTCCGCGGGGGGCGGCGGCGAACGCACCGACTTCCTCAAGCCGCTTCCCGGCAAGGACGAGGCGTCCAAGCACCTCGGCAGCGGCGAGGCGTACGCCGGAGGGTGGACGCACGGCCACTACGCCGTCCTGCTGTGGTTCCAGTTCAAGGACGGCCATCAGCCCGGGAAGTCGGAGCTCAAGAAGCTGTACCAGACGGCCGTGGACATCACCGACGCGACTGTTTTCCCTGCCCTGGAGACGCGTTCGCTGACGGGCGGCCACGGGTGACAGGACGCCGGTTTCCTGGCGTTTCGTCATCTGATTCCGTTGCGGTGGACCATGGCGCGGGTCATGCGTAAACGCCCATAGGGGCACGGCGGGCACGGCGGCGCGGATACGCTTCCGGCTATGCGTGGCCAGGATTCCGGTTCCGAGCACGAACACGACACGGCGGTGAATCGCCGCGAGTCGGACGCCGACGGCTCGGCGGCTCCTCCCATGCCCCCGCCGAGCTTCGGGCAGACCCCCGTGGAAGGGCCGGCGTGGACGCCCGACGAGGACGCCTCGGCCTACAGCTGGCTGTCGCCCCTGCCCTCGGCGTCCTCCGAGCCCTCTCCGTACGGTCCGGCCGGCGACGACTCCCCGGAGGACCTGGAGTCGACGCGGCGGTTCCCGGCGCAGCCCGGCCTTCCCCTGCCGCCCTCCCCCGCGGCTCAAGGCTCTGCCGGGCAGCCCGGGTACCCGCCGCCGCCCGCGGCGCCTCCCGGGCCGGCGTCCGGACCGTATTCCGGCTCTCCTGCCGGACCGTATTCCGGACCCTCTCAGGGGCCGTATCCCGGGCCGCCTGGTGGGCCGGAGGAGGCGGGGGCGTTTGTGCCGCCCGCCGGGGCCACCACCCCTCCCTCCGCGCCCTGGCCGCCCGCCCCGCACCAGGGCACGCCCCCGGAGGGAACGGCATGGCCGCCCCGGCCCGGCGCCGGACCCTCCTCCACGCCTCCGCAGGGCACGTCCTGGCCGCCCGCGCCGGCACCCGGTACGGCGTGGTCCCCCGACCAGCAGGGCGGGCCGCCCTGGCAGGGCACGCCGCGGTCCGGAGGCCCGTCAGGAGCTCCTTCCGCGCCTCCTGAGGGGCCCGCGTGGCCGCCCGCGCCGCAGCCCAGCGGTCCGGGGAGCGACGGCGCCTGGCAGCCTCCGGCACAACCCGGCGTGCCTCCCGCGTCCGGCTGGCAGCCGCCGCCCTCGTTCAACGGCGTCCCCGGTAACGACCCCGGAGCCCAGGGGTGGCCCCTGCCGGATCCGGAGCCGTCGGAGCACCTGTCCTGGCCCGCCCCCTCGCCCGATGCCGGCCGTGCCCCGTGGCCCGGCCCGGCGCAGGGACCTCACCCGGGCTGGAACCCGCCCATCCCTCCGCCTGCCGCTCCCGCCGACGGGCGGCAGCCGCACGACGTTCAGGGCGGCCCGCCCGCCCCCTGGCCGGGGGCCGTCCCTGGGCAGGCGCCGCCCCCGCCCCCCGGCATGCCCGTGTGGCAGGGCTCCCCACAGACCTGGCCGCAGCACTCTTCGGGTGGCGCCGGGGTGGAGGCGCAGGGATGGCACGACGGAGGGCCGCAGCCGCCGTACGGCACGCCCCATCCCAACCAGCCGGCGGAGCCCGCCGCTCCTCACGCGGGGGATCGGGAAGGCCTGCGGCCTGTGCCGCCAGACCCCGGCGCCGGACCGGGATGGCGGCCCGACTGGCACGTCCCCCCACAGGCCGTGGGCCAGGCGGGGGACCGGCCCTCGGCGCCAGGACCTGTGTGGCCCGCACCGGTCCCGGAGGCCGGCGCGGCCCCGTCCACTCCTCCCTCCGCCCCGCCCTCCTCCGCGCCGGAGCGGACCGACAGGCCCGGTCAGGAGGACGCGAGCGACGCGGCTCCCGCGCGCTTCGTGAACTGGCCGTCTTCGGGCGAGCCCGAGCAGGCCGCTCACGCGGAGGAGGCTTCGGCGGCGCAGGTCCGACCGGCGGAGCCCGGCGACGTGCCCGTGTGGCCGCCGCGGCTTCCCGGCGAGCCCTACACGTCCGCCGAGGAGGACCAGGAGGGTGGCGGCCGTCCCGGCGGGTTCGGCACCTCATGGCCGCCCGCCACGGCGTACGAGGACGGCGGCGCGACCCGGCAGGACGACGCGACCGGCACGGACCGCGACTCCACCCGTCAGGGCGACGGACCAGGGGACGCCTCGCGCGAGGCGGGCACACCCACCGCCACGAGCGGTGAGGAGGGCTCCAGCGCTCGGCCGGCCGCCACGTCCGCGATCGGCGTCGCCTCCGCAGGCGGCCTGCCCTCCGCTGAGCAGGCGACGGCCGCGAACGCGTCCGGCGGTGACGGCGCCGCGAGTGCGGACTCCGCCCACGTCGCCGACGTGCCGGCCGACGCCTCGGCGACCTCCGCCGGCACGGCCGGCGCGGCGCACAGCGGAGTCTCCGACGTGCAGGGCGGCGCCGCCGGCGGCAGTGGCGCGGACGCCTCGGCGACCTCCGCCGGCACGGCGCACAGCGGCGACGCGTCGGCGCTCCCCGGCACCACAGGCGGCACGACGCACGGCACCACCACGCCCGGCCCTTCGGCCTCGACCGGCGGCCATCCCGGCGCCACGACCGACCCCTCGGCCCCCCTCCTTGCCGCATCCGGCATCACGGACGGCCTCTCGGCCCCCACCACGGGCCCTGCCGGGTCCGGCACGGCCGAGGACGGCCCGGCGGCCTCCGGCGGCGTGGCCGGCGACGCGCTCGACGCGGCGCCGGGCTCCGCGATCCCCGCCACCACGGCGTCCGGCTCCGTCGCCCCGGCCGACCAGGTGCCCTCCTCCGGCGCACCGGGCACCGGGGTGCCCGCGACGCCACCCCTCGGCTCCGCGGTACCCCCCGCCGGCCCGGCCCTCCCCGGCGACGCGCTGGACGGCCCGGGAGGCACCCTCCCTGTGGAGGAGACGACGGGATCGGCCACCGTTCCTGCCGGCGGAAACCCCGCCGACGCGGGTGGTTCGCCGACCGGGCGGCACGCGGTGCGGCCCGCCGACGGCGGCGTTCCCGGCCAGGAGGGCGCCACCGGGGTTCCGTCGCCGTACGCGGCCGCGCCCGGCGCACCCGCCCAGCCCGGCGCCGCCTCCTACCCGCCCCCGGGCGCACCCGCGGAGCCCGGCGCACCCTGGCCGTACGGCACACCGGCGTACCCCGGCGCCGCCGGCTCGCCCTACCAGCCCGGCACGCCGGGCGACCCCGGCACGACGACATCGCCGTACGCGTACGGGAACGACGCGGGTGCGCCGGGCGCCGGTGGCGTCCCCGGCCACCAGCACCCGGGCGTGTACGGGCCGCAGGGCGTCAACGGGTCGCCGGTCGGCGGGCACCCGGGCCAGCCGTGGCCGTACGGTCCCGCCTCTCCCGACAGCTCATCCGGCGCCACCCCGGTGGAGGGCTTCGTCCTCCCCCCGAACACGGTCCTTCCGCCGAACACGGTCCTCCCGCCGAACACGGTCCTCCCGCCGAACGCGCCGTGGCAGGGCGACGGCTCGCCCTCCCCGTACGGCGCCCTCGCCTCGTCCCCGCCCCTCTCCCCCGCCTCCCCCGGCGCGCCGGTCAGCGGCGGTCAGCCGGTGGAGGCGCCATCCGCGGATGTGCCGCCCGCCGATGCCACCGCGTCGCGGCCGGCCTCGCCCGAGACACCCCCAGGACACATGCCCTCGACTTCCTCCCCCGCCGGGCCGGCCTCGACGACGGCCTCCGGCGACACGCCGTTCGCCTTCACCCCGGTGACGCCCGCCAAGGCCGGGAAGCCGACGCCCCCGCCCGGGTTCGGCTCGACCCCGCCGTCCCCCGGCTCCGCGCTCCCCGTGCCGCTGCGCCGCCCGGCCGCGCCGGGCGGAGGGAGCGGCGGCGCGATCAGGAAGGCGCTGCTCGCGGCCGGCGCCGTCGTCGTCGTGGCGGCGATCGGCACGGCGGCCTACTACGCCTACTCGGGAGACACCGGGAACTCGCCCGTGAGCCGCCCGGCGGCCACCGGCGGCGCGACGACCGCGATCCCGCAGGCGAGCACGGCGGCGGCGTCGGTGGTCGACTCGGAGACTACCGACCCGAAGACGATGTCCCCGGGCGAGGCGTTCCCCGACACCAGGGTGACGCTGGCCGGGCGGACCTTCCGCAGGGTCAAGGTCGACGTCACCGACACCTGCCGCCAGGCGGCCGCCGGGGCGTTCGCGCAGGCGCTGGAGCAGCAGCAGTGCCGCCGGGTGCTGCGGGCCACCTACATCGACGGCAAGCGCGACTACGCGGTCACCACGGGCATCGCCGTGATGCCGACCAAGCAGGCCGCGCTCACGGTCGACCAGGCGAAGGACCTCGCGGCCAACGTCTGGTTCAAGGGGCTGAACGGCAAGGAGTCCAGCGGCGCCAGCCGGGTGGCGATCTCCGGCGGCTACGCCGCGGGCATGGTCTGGGGGCGGTACATCGTCTTCAGCTACGCCACCTACGCCGACGGGCACACCCCGGACGCCAAGGACAAGAACCTCGTCCCGGTGAGCGGCGAGTTCCGCGACCTCACGGCCCAGGTGGTGCAGAAGCGCGTCAGGAAGTGAGCGTGCGGACCCGGCGCGTCGCCTCGGCGCGCCGGGCCAGCTCCTCGCCGGCCGGGTAGCGCACCTCCTCCAGCGTCAGCCCGTGCGCGGGCGCGACGTGCACCCCCGGATCCCGTACGGCTCCCGCCAGCACCTCGCCCGGCCACTCCACGGGCCGCCGGCCCTCGCCCACGGTCAGCAGCGAGCCCACCAGGGCCCTGACCATCGAATGGCAGAACGCGTCGGCCACGACCGTCGCCAGGACGACGCCGTCCGCGCCCCTCGCCCATTCCAGCCGCTGGAGCTCCCGGATCGTGGTGGCCCCCTCGCGCCTGCGGCAGAACGCCGCGAAGTCGTGCTCTCCGAGCAGCCGGGCCGACGCGGCGTTCAGCAGGCCCACGTCGAGCGGCCGGGCGAACCACAGCACCTCCCGCCGCCGCAGCGGGTCGACGCCGCCCGGGGCGTCGCAGACGCGGTAGCCGTACCGGCGGGACAGCGCCGAGAAACGGGCGTCGAAGCCCTCCGGAGCGACGGAGACGGCATGAACCCGGACATCCGGGGGCAGGACCCCGGCCAGCCGCCGCGTGAGCGTGGAGAGCCACTGGGAGCCGTTCTCCCGCCAGCCCTCCTCGGCGTCGGCGACGGTCTCGCGCGCGGACGACCCCGCGGCCGCCAGCGCGCCGAGGGGCACGTCCACGTGGGCCACCTGGCCGCGCGCGTGGACCCCGGCGTCGGTGCGCCCGGCGACGGTCAGCCCGGGCGGCGGGTCGAGGCGCAGGACGCGGCCCAGCGCCTCCTCCAGCACGCCCTGTACCGTACGGCGGTCCGGCTGCCGGGCCCACCCCGAGAAATCCGTCCCATCGTACCCCAGGTCCAGCCTCAGCCGGACGTCTCGCTCCACGCCGTCCCTCCCCTGCGACACCGGCCCGCAAAACACGAGCGGGCCCAGGATCCCCCGAAGGGGACACTGAGCCCGCTCACAAAGCCTGGGATCAGGCCTCGTCCTTCTTCTCGCCGTCCGCGGGCTGCTCCGCCTCGGCGGCCTCCGGAGCCGTCTCCACGGCCTCGGCGGTCTCCGTCTCCGGAGCGGTCTCCTCGGCCGGGGTCTCGGCCGGGGCGGTCTCCTCGGCGACCGGAGCCGCGGCGGCGGCCGGAGCCGTGCGGGAGACGCGGACCGGGTTCAGCTGCTCGGTCACCAGCTCGATGACCGCCATCGGAGCGGCGTCGCCCTTACGCGGGCCAAGCTTGGTGATCCGGGTGTAGCCGCCCGGGCGCTCGGCAAAGGTGGGGGCGATCTCGGTGAAGAGGTGGTGGACGACGCCCTTGTCGCGGACGACGGTCAGCACCTGGCGACGGTTGTGGATGTCGCCCTTCTTCGCCTTGGTGATCAGCTTCTCCGCGAGCGGGCGGAGACGCTTCGCCTTGGCCTCGGTGGTGCGGATCCGGCCGTTCTGGAACAGCTGGGTGGCGAGGTTCGCCAGGATCAGCCGCTCGTGGGCCGGGCTGCCGCCGAAGCGGGGGCCCTTGGTGGGCTTGGGCATGTGATGCTCCTCATGGATAACCCGCCCCGGCCGTGTCAGGTACCGGGGTCGGGCCGACCGGCGTACCGGTCGTGGCTGTCATCGCCGCCCCACGCCGTACGACGCGGGGCGGCCGGTGATGCGGTGGTGCCTACCGGCAGCGATCGGTGACGATCAGTACTGCTCGGTCTCGATGAAGCCGCCGTCCTCGTCGTCGTACCCGCCGCCGGCGACCGCGGACGGGTCGAATCCGGGCGGCGAGTCCTTGAGGGCGAGGCCCATCTCGTGCAGCTTCTGCTTGACCTCTTCGATCGACTTGGCGCCGAAGTTGCGGATGTCCAGCAGGTCCTGCTCGCTGCGGGCGACGAGCTCACCCACGGTGTGGATGCCCTCGCGCTTGAGGCAGTTGTACGAGCGGACGGTGAGGTTGAGCTCCTCGATCGGCAGCGCCAGGTCGGCGGCCAGGGCCGCGTCCGTCGGCGACGGGCCGATGTCGATGCCCTCGGCCTCGACGTTGAGCTCGCGGGCCAGGCCGAAGAGCTCGACGAGGGTCTTGCCGGCCGAGGCCACCGCGTCGCGGGGCTTCATGGACGGCTTGGTCTCGACGTCGAGGATCAGACGGTCGAAGTCCGTGCGCTGCTCGACACGGGTGGCCTCGACCTTGTAGGTGACCTTGAGAACCGGGGAGTAGATCGAGTCGATCGGGATCCGGCCGATCTCCTGGCCCGGCTGCTTGTTCTGCGCCGCGGAGACGTAGCCGCGACCGCGCTCGACGGTCAGCTCCATCTCCAGCTTCGCCTTCCCGTTGAGGGTGGCGATGTGGAGGTCCGGGTTGTGCACCTCGACGCCGGCCGGGGGCGCGATGTCCGCGGCCGTGACCTCGCCCGGGCCCTGCTTGCGCAGGTACATCACCACGGGCTCGTCGTGCTCGGAGGAGACGACCAGCGACTTGAGGTTGAGGATGATGTCGGTGACGTCTTCCTTGACCCCGGGCACGGTCGAGAACTCGTGCAGCACGCCCTCGATGCGGATGCTGGTGACCGCCGCCCCCGGGATGGAGGACAGCAGCGTGCGCCGCACCGAGTTTCCGATGGTGTAGCCGAAGCCCGGCTCGAGAGGCTCGATGATGAACCTGGACCGGTGCTCCTCGAGCTGCTCCTCCTGGAGGCTCGGGCGCTGTGCGATCAGCATGGATCACTCCTGAATCCGGGACGGGCCGCCCTGCCGGGCGAGAGCCGGTCCCTCGGTTACGGCGGCGCCCGCTATTTGACGCCGCTCGCCTACAACCATGATGCCGCACGGCCGGCGAAACCGGCCGTACGGCGTCATGACCTGGTGCCGGAGCCCTACTTACTTGGAGTAGAGCTCGACGATGAGCTGCTCCTGGACCAGCGTGTCGATCTGCTGGCGGACCGGGAGCTGGTGCACGAGGACGCGCATGGCCTCCGGCGAGACACCCAGCCACGCGGGCACGGTGCGGTCGCCGGCGGTGGCGCGGGCCACCTCGTACGGCATGAGGTTGCGGGACTTCTCCCGGACCTCGACGATGTCGTGCTCGCGCACGCGGTACGACGGGATGTCGACCTTCTTGCCGTTCACCAGGAAGTGGCCGTGGCGCACCTGCTGGCGGGCGGCGTCGCGCGACTCGGCGAAACCGGCGCGGTAGACGACGTTGTCGAGACGGCTCTCCAGGATCTGGAGGAGGTTCTCACCCGTCTTGCCGGTCTTGCGGTTGGCTTCCTCGTAGTAGTTGTGGAACTGCTTCTCGAGGACGCCGTAGATCCGGCGGGTCTTCTGCTTCTCGCGAAGCTGAAGCTGGTACTCCGACTCCTTGGGGCGGCCGCGGCCGTGCTCACCCGGCGGGTACGGACGGATCTCGATGGGGCACTTGGCGGACTCGCACTTCTTGCCCTTGAGGAAGAGCTTCGTCTTCTCACGACGGCAGAGCTTGCAGTCCGGACCCGTGTAACGAGCCATTTCCTTCTATCTCCTGAGCTCAGACGCGGCGGCGCTTGGGCGGACGGCAGCCGTTGTGCGGGACCGGGGTCACGTCCTGGATGGACCCGACCTCGAGACCGGTCGCCTGCAGCGAACGGATGGCGGTCTCACGGCCGGAGCCGGGACCCTTGACGAAGACGTCGACCTTGCGCATGCCGTGCTCCATGGCACGCCGGGCGGCGTTCTCGGCAGCCATCTGGGCCGCGAACGGGGTGGACTTGCGGGAGCCCTTGAACCCGACGTGGCCGGCGCTGGCCCAGGAGATCACGTTCCCGTTGGGGTCGGTGATCGAGACGATCGTGTTGTTGAACGTGCTCTTGATGTGGGCGTGCCCGTGAGCGACGTTCTTCTTTTCCTTGCGGCGCACCTTCTTCGGTGCGCCCTGGCGGCTCTTCGGCGGCATTTAAGCGCTATCTCCTGGAATGTGGCTGCGAGGACTACTTCTTGCCCGGCTTCTTCTTGCCGGCGACGGTCTTCTTCTTACCCTTGCGGGTGCGAGCGTTCGTCTGCGTCCGCTGACCGTGGACGGGCAGGCCCTTGCGGTGCCTGATGCCCTGGTAGCAGCCGATCTCGATCTTGCGGCGGATGTCGGCCTGGACCTCGCGGCGGAGGTCACCCTCGATCTTGTAGTTCGCCTCGATGTAGTCGCGCATCGGCACGAGCTCGGCGTCCGTCAGCTGGTGGACGCGCAGGTCGGGGCTGATGCCCGTCGCCTCGAGGATCTCCTGGGCGCGGGTGCGGCCGATTCCGAAAATGTAGGTGAGAGCGATCTCCAGCCGCTTGTCGCGGGGGAGGTCGACGCCAACCAGGCGGGCCATGGTCGGGCATTCTCCTTCTTGTGGCGGAGGTCTCGCGCCTCACTCCCCTCCCCATGCCCGGGGCGAGGGCCCCGGCCTCCGACCGGGGGTCTCCAACGTGGTACGGCCTCCCCGTGGGGACGCCGCCTGCGCCGGTGTGAGACACCGTTTCCGTTGTCCGGCCGGACCCGCGGGCGTCTCCGCCCGGCGTCCGCGCCGGAGGCTCCTCACATGCGTCGAGTCCGCCACTCGGGCGGACCGTGCGGGAGCCTGGCGACTCTAGGGAGTGATCCCTAGCCCTGACGCTGCTTGTGGCGCAGGTTGTCGCAGATCACCATGACGCGACCGTGCCGGCGGATCACCTTGCACTTGTCGCAGATCTTCTTGACGCTCGGCTTGACCTTCATAGTCCTTATTCGTTCCGCATACGACCCAGCCTCGGAGAGGCGGGCCTACTTGTACCGATAGACGATCCGCCCACGACTGAGGTCGTAGGGGCTCAGTTCCACGACAACCCTGTCGTCGGGAAGGATCCGGATGTAGTGCATCCGCATTCGCCCGCTGATGTGGGCCAGGACCTTATGGCCGTTGTCGAGCTGCACCCGGAACATCGCGTTCGGGAGCGACTCAACCACAGTGCCCTCAATCTCGATGGCGCCGTCTTTCTTGGCCATGACCCTCGCGTTTCGCTGATCGATCGTCAGAGGCTTCGGAACACTAAGCAGCCGCGACCTTCGTGGCGCTTCCAGAGAGCGGCGATCTGCCAGACCGCCTACGCGCAAAGGTCATAGTGAACCGACAAAGGAGTGTACGCCAACCCGGCCCGAATTGCGAAACGAAGGCATGGGGTCCCGACACAACCAGATGAAAGGGTACCCGTCCGCCCTCGTCCGGGCCACTCCCCGCGCCCTCAGCCGGGCCGCACGCGGGAAGGGGCCCGCCCGGACCGGGCGAGCCCCTCTGCAACCTCGAAGCGTTCCTCTCGGAACCCCCGTGCCGCTCGGAGCGGACATCTCAGAAGACGTCGTGCCAGCTGCCGCAGTCCTCGGTCGGGCCGCCCTCGCAGACCCGGACGTCGAAGTCGTCGAAGCCGTGGCTGCGGGTGAACCCGCCGAAGTGGCCGATGTGCACGTGGTCGAAGGTCCGGAACGACCGGAAGTGCGAGCCGCCGTCGTCGTGCCAGCGGAACCAGACGTAGCTGTACTCACGGTCGTGGTCCCGGTCGTACAGGTCGCCGAAGAAGTAGTAGCGGCCGTTGTCGCGGTACCAGTAGCCCTTGCTGAAGTACGACCGGTCGCCGCGGTGCTCGCCGTGGCTGCCGCCGTAGCTGGAGTAGGTCGTGCCGAAGAAGTGCTTGAACGGGCTGGCCGTGGTCGCGGCCTGGGCCGGGGCCGACATGAGGCCCGCGGCGAGGGCGCCGGCCACGGCGGTCCCGGCGAGGACGGTGCGCAGGTTCATTGTTCCTCCAGGGGATTTTCGTCGAAGATGCTGCTCATCTCCGGACACCCCTGAAATTACGGACGATCGCCTATCCGTTCTGCGCAGGAATCCACACTCGGCCGGTTCTTCAACCAGGAAAAATACACACAGGGGGCGGCGCCCCGGTCAGCGGCCGCGCTTGGTGTTGTGCGTCGTCCCGAAGATCGTGCCGACGAGCATGATGGCGCCCCAGGGACCCATGACCCACAGCGGCCACGGGTAGACGAGGTGCCCCGACGTGACGCTCACGATGATCCAGATGACCCAGTTAATCGCGCTGGCCGACGCCCAGGCCGCCCAGGACGCCTTGAGCGAGTTCTGGGCCTTGTCGGCGGGCCTGCGACCGTCGCTCCGAACGGGGGCGACGGTGGCGGGCAGGGTGTGCAGGTCGATCTCGGGCAGGTCGGACGTGACCTTCGCCAGCTCGCCGTACGTGCGGCTCTGGTAGACCTGCTCCAGGCGCTCGCCGAACTCGTCCACGGTGAGCCTGCCCTGGGCCATGTGCTCGCGCAGTGCCGCGGCGACCCTGTCCCGGTCCCCGTCGGACGCCCGCATCTCCGGCGCTGCCGCCATCACCATCTCCCGCTGTCGAGCGATACGACCATTATGGTTCACCGGCGGGCGAGGAAAGCAGCGGGAATCAGGGCTTTTCCGGCAGCACGGTCGCCGCGCCGTCCCCGGCCAGGAGCGTCGCCAGCTTGGCCTCTCCCCCGTCGAGGGCGGTCAGGACCAGCGGCCCGTTCTCCGTGACGGCGACGCTGTGCTCGAAGTGCGCCGAGGGCTTGCCGTCGAGCGTGACCACGGTCCAGTCGTCGGCCAGCACCTTGGTGCGGTCGGTGCCCAGGTTGACCATGGGCTCGACGGCGAAGCACATGCCCGCCTCGAAGCGGGGGCCACGGCCGGGCCGGCCGTGGTTGGCCACCCACGGGTCCATGTGCATCTCGGTCCCGATGCCGTGGCCGCCGTACTCCTGGGGGATGCCGTAGCGGCCCTGGGAGCGGACGTACTTCTCGACCTGGTGACCGATGTCGGACAGGAAGCCGCCGACCCGCAGCGCGGCGATGCCGCGCCACATGGCCTCCTCGGTGACGCGGATCAGCTCGGTGAGCGCCGGGTCGACCTCGCCGACCGCTACAGTGATCGCCGAGTCGCCGTGCCAGCCGTCGAGGATGGCGCCGCAGTCGATCGCGATGACGTCGCCCTCGCGCAGCTTCCTGCTGTCGGTCGGGATGCCGTGGACCACCTCGTGGTTCACCGACGCGCAGATGGTCGCAGGGAAGCCCTGGTAGCCCTTGAACGAGGGGATGGCGCCCTCGCCGCGGATCGCCTCCTCGGCGATGGCGTCGAGGTCGAGGGGGGTGATCCCGGGCCGCACGGACGACCGGAGCAGCTCCAGCGTCCGGCCCACGACCAGGCCCGCGGCGCGCATCTTGTCGATCTGCTCCGCGTTCTTGATCTGGATCCCGTGCTTGCTCTTCTTGAACACTTGTCCACCCCCTCACGTGATTGTCCCATATAAGCCTGAACGCCACCCCAAGGATAGGGATGGCGTCCGTGGCCGTGGTAATGCCTCAGTCGGCGAACCGCCGCAGCGCCGACATCGCCCGCTGGGTGACCTCCTCGACCGGCCCGGTCGCGTCGACCCCCTGCAGGATGCCCTCGTCTGCGTAGAAGGAGATCAGCGGCGCCGTCTGCTCCTGGTAGACCTCCAGGCGGTGCCTGATGGTCTCCTCGCGGTCGTCGTCGCGCTGGAACAGCTCGCCGCCGCACGCGTCGCAGACGCCGGCGACGGCCGGCGGGTCGAACAGCTCGTGCCAGACCTTGCCGCAGGAACGGCAGGTGCGCCGCCCGGCCAGCCGCCGTACGACCTCGTCGTCGTCGACCACCAGGTTGAGCACCACGTCGAGGGAGATGCCGAACTCGGCCAGCATCTTCTTGAGGACCTCGGCCTGCGGCACGTTGCGGGGGAACCCGTCGAGGAGGAAGCCCTCCTGCGCGTCGTCCTCCGACAGCCGGTCGCGGACCATGGCGACCGTGACCTCGTCGGGGACGAGGTCACCGCGGTCCATGTACTCCTTGGCGAGCTTGCCGAGCTCCGTGCCGCCGGACACGTTGGCACGGAAGATGTCGCCTGTCGAGATTTTCGGGATCGACAGGTGCGAAGCGATGAACTGGGCCTGCGTCCCCTTACCCGCTCCGGGGGGCCCGACCAGGACGACGCGCACTATCTCAGGAAGCCCTCGTAGTTGCGCTGCTGCAGCTGGCTCTCGATCTGCTTGACCGTGTCCAGGCCAACACCAACCATGATCAGAATGCTGGTCCCTCCGAACGGGAAGTTCTGGCTCGCCCCGGCCACCGCCAGCGCGATGATCGGGATGAGCGAGATGACACCCAGATACGGAGCGCCGGCGGCGGTGAGCCGCGTGAGCACGTAGTTCAGGTACTCGGCGGTCGGCCGGCCCGGACGGATGCCCGGGATGAACCCACCGTACTTCTTCATGTTGTCGGCCACCTCAACGGGGTTGAAGGTGATGGACACGTAGAAGTAGGTGAAGAAGATGATGAGGGCGAAGAACGTGCCCATGTAGACCGGGTGGTCACCCCGGACCATGTTCTGCGCCAGCCACTCGACCACCGCGTTCGGCTTGTTGCTGTTGCCGAACAGCGTCACCAGCAGCTGCGGCAGGTACAGCAGCGAGGAGGCGAAGATGACCGGGATGATGCCGGCCTGGTTCACCTTCAGCGGGATATAGGTCGAGGTGCCGCCGTACATCCGGCGGCCGACCATGCGCTTCGCGTACTGGACCGGGATCCGGCGCTGCGCCTGCTCGATGAACACGACGACCGCGATCATCACGATGCCGACGATCATCACGACCACGAACTTGAACGGGCTCAGGCGGTAGATGCTCAGCAGCTCGGACGGGAAGACCGCGATGACCTGCGTGAAGATCAGGATCGACATGCCGTTGCCGACGCCGCGGTCGGTCACGAGCTCGCCCAGCCACATGATGACGGCCGTGCCGGCGGTCATGATGATCACCATGGTGACCAGCGGGAAGACGTCCTGGCTGAGCAGGATCTGCTCGCGGCAGCTCGGGAACAGCTGGCCGCTGCGGGCCAGCGCGACGAACGCCGTGGACTGCAGGACCGCCAGACCGATGGTGAGGTACCGCGTGTACTGCGTGATCTTCGACGTCCCCGCCTGGCCCTCCTTCTTCAGGGCCTCGAGACGGGGGATGACCACGGTCAGCAGCTGCAGGATGATGCTCGCGGTGATGTACGGCATGATGCCGAGCGCGAACACGGAAAGTTTCAGAAGGGCGCCGCCCGAGAAGAGCTGGACCATCCCGTAGATGTTGCCGGCGTCGCCGGACTGGGCCTGGTCGAGACACAGGCGGACGTTCGCGGCGTTCACGCCCGGCGTGGGGAGCACCGAGCCGAGCCGGAACAGCGCGATGATGCCCAAGGTGAAGAGCAGCTTCTTGCGCAGGTCCGGCGTCCGGAATGCCCGGGTAATCGCGGTTAGCACGGTCCCTCCTGCGCGCCTGTGACGCGGTGACGGTCGGTGACGGCCTGGACGGCGTCTCTCGACATGAGTACTTGCCTATGAGCCTGGTCGGCCGCGGCGCGGGGCCGCTGCCCAGCGAACTCTAACGCACTACGGGCGCGGAGGCTCATAACGAACCTCCGCGCCTCGCGCAGCATCATGCCTACAGCTCGGAGACCGAGCCGCCGGCCGCGGCGATCTTCTCCTTCGCGGACGCCGAGAAGGCGTGCGCCTGCACGTTGAGCGCGACGGAGATGTCACCGGTGCCCAGCACCTTGACGAGCTGGTTCTTGCGGACCGCACCCTTGGCGACGAGGTCGTCGATCGTGACGTCGCCGCCCTGGGGGAACAGCTCCCCGAGCCTGTCCAGGTTGACGACCTGGTAGGACGTCTTGAACAGGGCGTTGGAGAAGCCCTTCAGCTTCGGCAGCCGCCGCTGCAGCGGCACCTGGCCACCCTCGAAGCCCGGCATCACGGTGTTGCGGGCCTTGGTGCCCTTGGTGCCCCGGCCGGCCGTCTTGCCCTTGGAGCCCTCGCCGCGGCCCTTGCGGACCTTCGACTTGTTGGCGCCCGGAGCCGGACGGAGGTCGTGCAGCTTGAGCGGAGCGTTGTCGGTCATGACTACTCGACCCCCTCTTCGGAGAGCTCGGCCACCTCGACGAGGTGCGTCACCTTGGCGACCATGCCCCGGATCTCCGGGCGGTCCTCCTTGACGACGACGTCGCCGATCCGCTTCAGGCCGAGCGAGCGCAGCGAGTCACGCTGGTTCTGCGTGCCGCCGATCTTCGAACGGACCTGGGTGATCTTCAGACGCGCCATGGACTAGCTCACCGCCTTCGCGGCGGCGGCGGCCTCGGCGAGGCCCTCCGCGCGAGCCTTGAGCATCGCCTTGGGGGCGACGTCCTCGATCGGCAGGCCACGGCGGGCGGCGATCTCCTCGGGCCGGCTGAGGCCCTTCAGAGCCGCCACGGTGGCGTGCACGATGTTGATCGGGTTGTCCGAGCCGAGCGACTTGGACAGCACGTCGTGGATGCCGGCGCACTCCAGGACCGCGCGCACCGGACCGCCCGCGATGACACCCGTACCGGCCGAGGCCGGACGCAGGAGGACGACGCCCGCGGCGTCCTCGCCCTGCACGGTGTGCGGGATGGTGCCCTGGATGCGCGGAACCTTGAAGAAGTGCTTCTTGGCCTCCTCGACGCCCTTGGCGATCGCCGCGGGCACCTCCTTGGCCTTGCCGTACCCGACGCCGACGAGGCCGTTGCCGTCCCCGACGATGACGAGCGCGGTGAAGCTGAAGCGCCGGCCGCCCTTGACGACCTTCGCCACTCGGTTGATCTTTACGACGCGCTCGATGTACGAGACGCCCTTGTCTGCGGCGCCACCGCGGCGATCCTCACGACGGTCACGCCGCTCGCCACCGCCGCCTGCACCGCGACGCGGAGCTGCAGCCATCAGTGGTTCCTCTTCTCGTTGCTCGTAGGACGGGCCATCAGAATTGCAGCCCGCCTTCACGGGCGCTGTCCGCGAGAGCGGCCACGCGCCCCGCGTAGCGGTTGCCACCGCGGTCGAAGACGACAGCGGTGATCCCGGCGGTCTTGGCCCGCTGAGCGAGAAGCTCGCCGACCTTCTTCGCCTTGTCGGTCTTGTCCCCCTCGGAGCCGCGGAGCGAGGCGTCCATGGTGGAGGCGCTCACCAGCGTGTGGCCCTGGGTGTCGTCGACGATCTGCACGAACAGGTGCCGCGTGGACCGGTTGACGACGAGACGGGGACGCTCCGGCGTGCCGAAGACGTTCTTGCGGACGCGGCGGTGCCGGCGGGCCCGCGAGATCGTGCGGGCGGCCGTGTGCTTGCCGAACGCAGTCTTGCCAGCCATGGCTACTTACCAGCCTTTCCGACCTTGCGGCGGACAACCTCGCCCTGGTAGCGCACGCCCTTGCCCTTGTACGGGTCGGGCTTGCGCAGCTTGCGGATGTTCGCGGCGACCTCGCCGACCTTCTGCTTGTCGATGCCGTCCACGTGGAACAGGGTCGGCCGCTCGACGCGGAAGGAGACGCCCTCGGGGGCGTCGACGATCACCGGGTGGCTGAAGCCCAGCGAGAACTCCAGCTGCGTCGGGCCCTTGGCCGCGACGCGGTAACCGACGCCGACGATCTCCAGCGTCTTCGTGTAGCCCTGAGTGACGCCCGCGACCATGTTGGCGATCAGCGTGCGGGACAGGCCGTGCAGAGCACGGACCTTGTTCTCGTCGTTCGGCCGGGAGACGGCGATGGTGCCGTCCTCGCCGCGAGAGACCTCGATCGGCTCCGCGACAGTGTGAGTGAGCGTGCCCTTCGGCCCCTTGACCTGGACGTTCCGGCCGTCGATGGTGATGTCGACACCCGCCGGTACGGGGATGGGCAGCCGTCCGATTCGCGACATGCTGTGGTTCCTCCCCTCGTTACCAGACGTAGGCGAGGACTTCCCCGCCCACTCCACGCTTGCCGGCCTGCTTGTCCGTCATGAGGCCGCCGGACGTCGAGATGATCGCGACGCCCAGGCCGCCCAGCACGCGGGGCAGGTTGTCCTTCTTTGCATAGACCCGCAGACCGGGCTTCGACACCCGGCGCAGGCCGGCGATCGAACGCTCGCGGCTCGGGCCGAACTTCAGCTCCACCACGAGGTTCTTGCCGACCTTGGCGTCCTCGACGCTCCAGGCCTGGATGTAGCCCTCCTGCTGGAGGATCTCCGCGATGTGTGCCTTGATCTTGGAGTAAGGCATGCTCACGGTGTCGTGATAGGCCGAGTTCGCGTTACGCAGACGCGTCAGCATGTCTGCGATCGGGTCGGTCATCGTCATGGCCGGTGGCCTTCCTCACCGCGGTTTCCCCAGGCTGGGACCTACGGTGTGGTCGTGGGCGCCGTACGGCGCCCGGTTGATGTGACTTGTGGTGCGGCTGGCCGGCGCTGCGGCTTACCAGCTCGACTTGGTGATGCCGGGCAGCTCGCCCCGGTGCGCCATCTCGCGGAAGCACACGCGGCACAGCCCGAACTTGCGGTAGACAGCGCGGGGACGGCCACAGCGCGAGCAACGAGTGTACGCCCTGACCTCGAACTTCTGCTTGCGCGCTGCCTTGACCTTCAGCGACGTCTTCGCCATCTCAGGCCTCCTTGAAGGGGAATCCGAGGTGCTTCAGCAGCGCCCGGCCCTGGTCGTCGTTCGTGGCGCTGGTCACGACCGTGATGTCCATGCCCCGCTGCCGGTCGACCCTGTCCTGGTCGACCTCGTGGAACATGACCTGCTCCGTGAGACCGAACGTGTAGTTGCCGTTGCCGTCGAACTGCTTCGGCGACAGACCGCGGAAGTCCCGGATGCGCGGCAGCGCGAGCGACAGCAGGCGGTCGAGGAACTCCCACATGCGGTCGCCTCGGAGCGTCACGTGCGCGCCGATCGGCATGCCCTCGCGCAGCTTGAACTGCGCGATGGACTTGCGGGCGCGGGCGACGGCCGGCTTCTGGCCGGTGATCGCGGTGAGGTCGCGGACGGCGCCCTCGATGAGCTTCGAGTCGCGGGCGGCCTCGCCGACGCCCATGTTCACCTTGATCTTGGTGATCGTGGGCACCTGCATGATGTTCTCGATGCCGAACTCCTCGCGCAGCTTCGCGATGATCTCCTCGCGGTAGCGCTGCTTGAGGCGCGGAAGGGTGCGCTCTTCAGTGGTGGCGGTCATCAGCTTTCCTCACCCGCCGCGTCGGCGTCGCTCTTCGCGGCGGCCTTCTTCTCGGGCTTGTCGGCCTTCTCCTCATCCTTGAGCTTCTTCACGTTGCTCACGTGGATGGGGGCCTCCATGGTCTGCACGCCGCCCTCCTTGGCGCCGCGCGGGCCCTGGTGGGTCACCTTGGAGTGCTTCTTGATCATGTTCACGCCCTCGACCACCACGCGCTCCTCACGCGGGTAGGCGGCGATGATCCGGCCCTTGGCGCCCTTGTCCTTGCCGGCGATGACCTGGACCAGGTCACCCTTCTTCACGTGCAGCTTCGACATCACAGCACCTCCGGGGCGAGCGAGATGATGCGCATGAACTTCTTGTCGCGCAGTTCCCGGCCGACCGGGCCGAAGATGCGGGTGCCGCGAGGGTCGCCGCTGTCCTTGATGATGACCGCGGCGTTCTCGTCGAAGCGGATGTAGGAGCCGTCGGGGCGGCGGCGCTCCTTCACGGTGCGCACCACGACAGCCTTGACAACGTCGCCTTTCTTCACGCCTCCGCCGGGAATGGCGTCCTTCACCGTCGCAACGATGACGTCGCCGATTCCCGCGTAGCGCCGACCCGAGCCGCCGAGAACGCGGATGCAGAGAATCTCCTTGGCACCCGTGTTGTCGGCGACCTTGAGCCGCGACTCCTGCTGAATCACGTCTACTCCTGTTTGTCGTGCCGGTTCTCACCCGGTGGTGAGCCTGGCCGAACCCGATGTGGTCTTTTTCCCTCGGCGACAGCCGTACCGCCGCCGCGGGCGGGCGGGGCCGCCGCGCGGTCCCGCCCCTTGGACACCGTCATGGGGGGCGGTCTCCCACCCCCCACGAGGCGCGTCTGCTGGTGTTACTTGGCCTTCTCGAGGATCTCGACGACCCGCCAGCGCTTGGTGGCGGACAGCGGCCGGGTCTCCATCAGGAGGACGCGGTCGCCGACGCCGCAGGCGTTCTGCTCGTCGTGGGCCTTGTACTTGGTCGTACGGCGGATGACCTTGCCGTACAGGGGGTGCTTGACGCGGTCCTCGACGGCGACGACGACGGTCTTGTCCATCTTGTCGCTGACGACCAGGCCCTCACGGGTCTTGCGGTAGTTCCGCGCCTCGGTGGTCGTGGTCTCAGTTGCTTCAGCCATCGCTCGGCTCCTTCTCGACCGTGACGATGCCGAGCTCCCGCTCGCGCATCACGGTGTAGATACGGGCGATCTCGCGGCGGACGGCGCGCAGCCGCCCGTGGCTCTCCAACTGCCCCGTCGCCGACTGGAAGCGGAGGTTGAACAGCTCCTCCTTCGCCTCCTTCAGCTTCTGGACGAGGACGTCCTGGTCCTCGACCCGCAGCTCCGCGGCGGTCAGACCCTTAGCCATCACGCCTCACCCACTTCACGCTTGACGAACCGGCACTTCATGGGCAGCTTGTGCATCGCGCGGCGCATGGCCTCACGGGCCACGGGCTCGGCGACGCCGGACAGCTCGAACATGACTCGGCCGGGCTTGACATTGGCGATCCACCACTCCGGAGAGCCCTTACCGGAACCCATGCGGGTCTCGGCCGGCTTCTTCGTGAGCGGACGGTCCGGGAAGATGTTGATCCAGACCTTGCCGCCACGGCGGATGTGCCGGGTCATGGCGATACGCGCGGCCTCGATCTGGCGGTTGGTCACGTAGGAGTGCTCAAGCGCCTGGATGCCGAACTCGCCGAACACCACCCGGGTGCCACCCTTGGCCGCACCGTGACGGTCGGGCCGGTGCTGCTTACGGTGCTTGACCCTGCGCGGGATCAGCATGGTCAGCTCCCTTCAGCACCCGGCTGCTCCGCCGGGCCGGTCTCGGGGGCGGCCTGCGCGGCCGCCTCGGTCCTGGGGGCGCGGTCGCCGCGACCCGCGGCGCCGCCACGACGCGGACGGTCGCCGCCGCCACGACGCGGACGGTCGCCCGTGCCGCCACCGCGACGGTCGTCGCGCTCACGACGCTGACTCGCCCGGGCGCCGGCCGCGGCGGCCTCGCGCTCCTGGCGGCTCGTCGGAGCCTCGCCCTTGTAGATCCACACCTTCACGCCGATACGGCCGAAGGTGGTCCGGGCCTCGTAGAGCCCGAAGTCGATGTCGGCGCGGAGCGTGTGCAGGGGCACGCGGCCCTCGCGGTAGAACTCCGAGCGCGACATCTCGGCGCCGCCCAGACGGCCGGAGCACTGGACACGGATGCCCTTGGCCCCGCTCTTCATGGCGGACTGCATGGCCTTGCGCATGGCCCGGCGGAACGAGACGCGGCTGGACAGCTGCTCGGCCACGCCCTGCGCGACGAGCTGCGCGTCGATCTCGGGGTTCTTCACCTCGAGGATGTTCAGCTGGACCTGCTTCTTGGTCAGCTTCTCCAGGTCGCCGCGGATGCGGTCGGCCTCGGCGCCGCGGCGGCCGATGACGATGCCCGGCCGGGCGGTGTGGATGTCGACCTGCACGCGGTCGGTCGTGCGCTCGATCTCGACCTTGGAGATGCCGGCCCGCTCCATGCCCTTCTGCAGCATGCGACGGATCGCCACGTCCTCGGCGACGTACGACTTGTACAGCTTGTCGGCGTACCACCGGCTCTTGAAGTCGGTCGTGATGCCGAGGCGGAACCCGTGCGGGTTAACCTTCTGGCCCACTAGCGGGTCCTTCCCTTCGGCTCGCGGGACTCCACGATCACGGTGATGTGGCTCGTCCGCTTGTTGATCCGATAGGCGCGACCCTGGGCACGCGGGCGGAACCGCTTCAGGGTCGGACCCTCGTCCACCCACGCGCGGCTCACGAAGAGCGTGTCCCGGTCGAGCTTGAAGTTGTGCTCCGCGTTCGCGATCGCGCTCGAGAGCACCTTGTAGACGGTCTCGCTCGCCGACTGGGGAGCGAACTGCAGCACGGCCTGCGCCTCCGAAGCGGGCAGCCCGCGAATGAGGTCCACCACGCGGCGGGCCTTCCGGGGCGTGTGGCGCGCGTACCGCGCCTGTGCCCTGGCTTCCATCGCTTTCTCCTCTAACTGCTTGCTTGAAGGCGCTTACCGCCGGCTGCGGCGGTCTTCCTTGACGTGGCTGCGGAACGTCCGCGTGGGGGCGAACTCACCGAGCTTGTGACCGATCATGGCCTCGGTGATGAACACCGGGACGTGCTTGCGGCCGTCGTGCACGGCGATCGTGTGGCCGATCATGTCGGGCACGATCATGGAGCGCCGCGACCACGTCTTGATGACGTTCTTGGTGCCCTTCTCGTTCTGGACATCCACCTTCTTCTGAAGGTGATCGTCCACGAAGGGACCCTTCTTAAGACTACGTGGCATATCGGCTGCTCCTACCGCTTCTTCCTCTTGCTCCGACGACGGATGATCAGGCGGTCGCTGGGCTTGTTCGCCTGGCGGGTACGGCCCTCGGGCTTGCCCTTGGGGTTCACCGGGTGGCGACCACCGGAGGTCTTGCCCTCACCACCGCCGTGCGGGTGGTCGACCGGGTTCATGGCGACACCGCGGACCGTGGGGCGCTTGCCCTTCCAGCGGTTGCGGCCGGCCTTGCCGATGCTGATGTTGCCCTGCTCGGCGTTGCCCACCTGGCCCACGGAGGCGCGGCAGCGGACGTCGACCTGGCGCATTTCACCGGAGGGCATGCGCAGCGTGGCGTACGTGCCCTCCTTGGCGAGCAGCTGGATCTGCGCGCCGGCGCTGCGGCCCAGCTTGGCGCCGCCGCCCGGACGGAGCTCCACCGCGTGGATGAAGGTACCGGTCGGGATGTTGCGCAGCGGCAGGCAGTTGCCCGGCTTGATGTCGGCCCCGGGACCGTTCTCGACCTGGTCGCCCTGCTTGAGGCCGGCGGGGGCGAGGATGTACCGCTTCTCGCCGTCGGCGTAGTGGAGCAGCGCGATGCGGGAGGTCCGGTTGGGGTCGTACTCGATGTGCGCGACCTTGGCCGGGATCCCGTCCTTGTCGTGGCGGCGGAAGTCGATGATCCGGTAGGCGCGCTTGTGCCCGCCTCCCTGGTGCCGGGCGGTCACCCGGCCGTGGACGTTACGGCCGCCCTTGCTGTGCAGCGGGGCAAGCAGCGACTTCTCCGGGGTGCTGCGCGTGATCTCGGCGAAGTCCGAGACGCTCGCGCCGCGACGACCCGGAGTCGTCGGCTTGTACTTTCGGATGCCCATCTCTTTCGTTCATCCTTCGTCGGTTCGTACCGGTCGGGGTCCGCCTCTCGGCGGTCCCCCCGGTGCTGTCTTCCGGGCCGGGATCCTCGGCTGGGCCGGGATCCCGCGTCCCCGCGTACGGCGCTGGGTCAGCCGACCTGGCCGAAGATGTCGATCCGCTCGCCCTCGGCGAGACTCACGATCGCGCGCTTGGTGTCCGGGCGCTGGCCGTAACCGTGCCGGGTCCGCTTGCGCTTGCCCTGCCGGTTGATCGTGTTGACCCCGGTCACCTTGACGCCGAAGATCTGCTCGACGGCGATCTTCACCTGCGTCTTGTTGGCACCCTTGCGCACCAGGAAGGTGTACTTGTTGTGCTCATCGATCAGGCCGTAGCTCTTCTCGGAGACGATCGGCTTGAGGATGATGTCGCGCGGGTCGGCGATCTTCTGCATCAGGCCTCTTCCTTCCCGCTGTCGCCCAGACGGGCCACGACCTGGTCGTACGCCTCACGGGTGAAGACCACGTCGTCGTAGCACAGCACGTCGTAGGTGTTCAGCTGGCCCGAGTCCAGCAGGTGGACCTCGGGCGCGTTGCGCAGGCTCAGCCAGGTCAGCTCGTCGGCCTCGTCGACCACGACGAGCACGCTGGCGGCCTGCGTGACCTTGCGGAGGGCGTCGAGGGCGGCCTGGGTCTTCGGCGTCTCGCCGGTGACCAGGGCGCTCACCACGTGCACCCGCCCGCCGTTGGCCCTGTCGGACAGGGCACCGCGCAGCGCGGCGGCCTTCATCTTCTTGGGCGTCCGCTGCTCGTAGCTGCGGGGCTGCGGGCCGTGGACGGTGCCACCGCCGGCGAACTGCGGCGCGCGGGTCGAGCCCTGGCGGGCGCGGCCGGTGCCCTTCTGCCGGTACGGCTTCTTGCCGCCGCCGGAGACGGCGCCGCGGGTCTTCGTCGCGTGGGTGCCCTGCCGGCGGGCGGCGAGCTGGGCCACGACGACCTGGTGGATCAGCGGCACGTTGACCTTGGCGCCGAAGATCTCCTCCGGCAGGTCGACGGTCCCCGTCTTGGCGCCGCTGGCGTCGAGGACGTCAATGGTCGTGCTCATTTGGCGGCGACCCCCTTCTTGGCGGCGGTGCGGAGGAGGACAAGGCTGCCGTTGGCGCCGGGAATCGCACCCTTGATCAGGATGAGGTTCTTCTCGACGTCGACGGAGTGGACCTTGAGGCTCTGGACCGTGGTGCGGACGTTGCCCATGCGGCCCGCCATGCGCAGGCCCTTGAAGACGCGTCCGGGGGTGGCGCAGCCGCCGATGGAGCCGGGCGAGCGGTGCTTGCGCTGGGTACCGTGCGAAGCGCCCAGACCACGGAAGTTGTGGCGCTTCATGACACCCGCGAAGCCCTTGCCCTTGCTCTTGCCGGTGACGTCCACGTACTGCCCGGCCTCGAAGGCGTCGGCCAGGATCTCCTGGCCCAGGGTGTACTCGGAGGCGTCGTCGGTGCGGACCTCGGCGAAGTAACGGCGCGGGGTGATGTCGTGCTTGCGCAGGTAGTCACCCAGGGGCTTGTTGACCTTGCGCGGGTCAACCTGGCCGAACCCGATCTGCACGGCCGAGTAGCCGTCCTTCTCGGAGGTGCGGACCCGGGTCACCACGCACGGACCGGCCTCGACGACGGTGACCGGGACCACCCGGTTCGCCTCGTCGAAGACCTGGGTCATGCCGAGCTTCTTGCCCAGGACGCCCTTGATCTGCTTAGCCATGTCAGTGCGTTCCTTAGAGCTTGATCGAGATGTCGACGCCAGCCGGCAGGTCGAGACGCATGAGCGAGTCGACCGTCTTGGGCGTCGGGTCGATGATGTCAATCAGCCGCTTGTGGGTGCGCATCTCAAAGTGCTCGCGGCTGTCCTTGTACTTGTGCGGCGACCGGATCACGCAGTACACGTTCTTCTCGGTCGGCAGCGGCACCGGGCCAGCGACCTTGGCGCCGGTCCGCGTCACCGTCTCGACGATCTTCTTGGCCGAGCTGTCGATGACCTCGTGGTCATACGCCTTAAGCCGGATGCGGATCTTCTGTCCCGCCATAATGGCCTCGGTGTCCTTCGCTGTCGTCCTATTAAGCTTCGTGCGGCCCATTGCCGCTTTTCGGTCCCGTGGACCGGCGGTTCTCCGTGATCTGGCAGTGGCTTCGGTCATACCGCGGCCGAAAGCACTGCGAGATCACGGTTTCGCCGTCCACGGAGGAGCCGTTCCCGGCCCCCGCGCGGTGCGGCGGCCAGGCCCTGTGCGGGCCCGACCGCCGCCTCGCGGTGCTACTACTTGATGATCTTGGTGACGCGACCGGCGCCGACGGTGCGGCCGCCCTCACGGATCGCGAACTTCAGACCCTCTTCCATGGCGATCGGCTGGATGAGCTGGACGGTCATCTCGGTGTTGTCACCGGGCATGACCATCTCGGTGCCCTCCGGCAGGTTCACCACGCCCGTCACGTCAGTCGTACGGAAGTAGAACTGAGGACGGTAGTTGTTGAAGAACGGCGTGTGGCGGCCGCCCTCGTCCTTGGACAGGATGTAGACCTGCGCCTCGAACTCGGTGTGCGGGGTCGTCGTGCCCGGCTTGATGACACACTGGCCGCGCTCGACGTCCTCGCGCTTGATGCCACGCAGGAGCAGACCGACGTTGTCGCCGGCCTGGCCCTCGTCGAGGAGCTTGCGGAACATCTCGACGCCGGTGACGGTCGTCGTGGTGCTCTTCTCCTTGATGCCGATGATGTCGACGGTCTCGTTGACCTTGACGACACCGCGCTCGATACGGCCGGTGACGACGGTGCCGCGACCGGTGATCGAGAACACGTCCTCGATCGGCATGAGGAACGGCTTGTCGGTGTCACGAACGGGCTCGGGGACGTTCTCGTCCACGGCGTTCATGAGCTCGATGATGGAGTCGCCCCACTTCTCGTCGCCCTCGAGCGCCTTGAGCGCCGAGACGCGCACGACCGGCAGGTCGTCGCCCGGGAACTCCTGGGCGGACAGCAGCTCGCGGACCTCGAGCTCGACGAGCTCCAGGATCTCCTCGTCGTCGACCATGTCGGCCTTGTTGAGGGCCACGACGATGTAGGGAACGCCGACCTGGCGGGCCAGGAGGACGTGCTCCTTCGTCTGCGGCATCGGGCCGTCGGTCGCCGCGACCACCAGGATCGCGCCGTCCATCTGGGCGGCACCGGTGATCATGTTCTTCACGTAGTCGGCGTGACCGGGGCAGTCCACGTGGGCGTAGTGGCGCTTCTCGGTCTGGTACTCGACGTGCGCGATGGAGATGGTGATTCCGCGAGCCTTCTCCTCGGGCGCCTTGTCGATCTTGTCGAACGGGGTCGCCTCGTTGAGCTGCGGGAAACGGTCGTGAAGCACCTTGGTGATCGCCGCGGTCAGAGTGGTCTTGCCGTGGTCGATGTGCCCAATGGTGCCGATGTTCACGTGCGGCTTGTTCCGCTCGAACTTGGCCTTGGCCACTGGTCTGTCTCCTTAGAGATTCTGACTTGACTTGCGTCTTGCAACTCAGGCTCCGTACGGCGGGGCGCCCGGGGGCGCCCCGACGTACGGCGAGCGGAACTACTCGCCCCTAGCCTTCGCGACGATCTCCTTGGCGATGCCCGGGGGCACCTCCGAGTAGGAGTCGAACTGCATGCTGTAGCTCGCCCGTCCCTGAGTACGGCTGCGAAGGTCGCCCACGTAGCCGAACATCTCAGAGAGCGGAACGAGCGCCCTGATGACACGGGCGCCGGACCGTTCGTCCATTGCCTGGATCTGCCCGCGACGACCGTTGAGGTCGCCGATGACGTCTCCCATGTAGTCCTCGGGCGTGGTGACCTCGACGGCCATCATCGGCTCGAGGAGTACGGCGTCCGCCTTGCGCGCGGCCTCCTTGAAGGCCATCGAGCCGGCGATCTTGAAGGCCATTTCCGACGAGTCGACCTCGTGGAACGCGCCGTCCTGAAGCGTGACCTTGACGCCGACCATCGGGTAGCCGGCGAGCACGCCGAACTCGGCCGCCTCCTGCGCGCCCGCGTCGACCGACGGGATGTACTCCCGCGGGATGCGGCCACCGGTGACCTTGTTCTGGAACTCGTAGCCGTCGTTGCCCTCACCCAGCGGCTCCAGGTCGATGATCACGCGCGCGAACTGGCCGGAACCACCGGTCTGCTTCTTGTGCGTGTACTCGACCTTCTCCACCTTGCGGCGGATGGTCTCGCGGTAGGCGACCTGCGGGCGTCCGACGTTGGCCTCGACCTTGAACTCGCGGCGCATCCGGTCGACGAGGATCTCCAGGTGGAGCTCGCCCATTCCCCAGATGACCGTCTGACCGGTCTCCTCGTCGCGGCGGACCTGGAAGGACGGGTCCTCCTCGGCCAGCCGCTGGATCGCGGTCCCCAGCTTCTCCTGGTCGCCCTTGGTCTTGGGCTCGATCGCGACGTTGATGACCGGCGCGGGGAACGTCATCGACTCGAGGACGACCTGCTTGGTCGGGTCGGAGAGGGTGTCACCGGTGGTGGTGTCCTTCAGGCCCATGACGGCCACGATCTGACCAGCGGTCGCGCTCGGGCGCTCCTCGCGCTTGTTCGCGTGCATCTGGTAGATCTTGCCGATCCGCTCCTTCTTGCCCTTCACCGAGTTCACCACAGTGGTGCCGGTCTCGAGCGTTCCGGAGTAGATGCGGATGTAGGTCAGCTTGCCCAGGTGCGGGTCGCTCATGATCTTGAACGCCAGCGCCGCGAACGGCTCGTTCGGGTCCGGGTGACGCTCGACGACCTGCTCCTCGTTGCCCACCGCGTGGCCCTTGAAGGCCGGGATGTCGGTGGGGGCGGGGAGGTAGGCGACGATCGCGTCGAGCAGGGGCTGGACGCCCTTGTTCTTGAACGCCGTGCCGCACAGGACCGGGTTGATCGCACCGATGATCGTCGCCCGCCGGAGGGCGGCGACGAGCTGCTCCTCGGTGGGCTCGACGCCCTCCAGGAAGAGCTCCATGAGCTCGTCGTCGTTCTCGGCGACCGTCTCGACGAGCTTGTCGCGCCACTCGCGGGCCGCGTCGGCGTGGTCGGCCGGGATGTCGACGGTGTCGTACATCTCGCCCTTGGCCGCCTCGGCGCTCCAGATGAGGCCCTTCATCTTCACCAGGTCGATGACGCCCTTGAAGTCGGCCTCGACGCCCCAGGGAAGCTGGATGACCGCCGGCGTGGAGTTCAGCCGGTTGATCATCATGTCGACGCAGCGGTGGAACTCCGCGCCGACCCGGTCCATCTTGTTCACGAAGCAGATCCGGGGCACGCCGTACCGGTCGGCCTGGCGCCACACCGTCTCCGACTGCGGCTCCACACCAGCGACGCCG
This sequence comes from Microbispora sp. ATCC PTA-5024, assembly GCF_000511135.2. Classification (NCBI taxonomy): domain Bacteria; kingdom Bacillati; phylum Actinomycetota; class Actinomycetes; order Streptosporangiales; family Streptosporangiaceae; genus Microbispora; species Microbispora sp. ATCC PTA-5024. Next base: position 975,536 of record NZ_KI866524.1, read on the forward strand.
TCGAACACGGCGACCGCGCCGTCGAGCACGCGCAGCGACCGCTCGACCTCGATGGTGAAGTCGACGTGGCCGGGCGTGTCGATGATGTTGATGGTGTGCCCGAGCCACTCACAGGTCGTCGCGGCGGACGTGATCGTGATGCCGCGCTCCTGCTCCTGCTCCATCCAGTCCATCGTGGCGGCGCCCTCGTGGACTTCACCGATCTTGTAGTTGATGCCGGTGTAGAACAGGATGCGCTCGGTCGTCGTGGTCTTGCCCGCGTCGATATGGGCCATGATCCCGATGTTGCGGACCTTGGCAAGGTCAAGAGCGGTCGTGGTGGCCACTTCTTCGCGTCCTTAACTCGTCGTCGGTGCTCACTACCAGCGGTAGTGGGCGAAGGCCTTGTTGGACTCGGCCATCTTGTGCGTGTCCTCGCGCCGCTTGACGCTGGCGCCGAGGCCGTTGCTCGCGTCGAGCAGCTCGTTCATGAGCCGCTCGGTCATGGTCTTCTCGCGGCGCGCCCGCGCGTACTGCACGATCCACCGCAGGGCCAGGGTGGTGCTGCGAGCGGCGCGCACCTCGACCGGCACCTGGTAGGTGGCGCCGCCGACGCGGCGGCTGCGCACCTCGAGGGTGGGCTTGACGTTGTCGAGCGCGCGCTTGAGGGTGACGACCGGGTCGTTGCCGGTCTTCTCCTTGCAGCCCTCGAGGGCGCCGTAGACGATCGACTGCGCGATGGAGCGCTTGCCGTCCAGGAGAACCTTGTTGATCAGAGCGGTGACCAGCGGCGAGTTGTGCACCGGGTCAGCGACCAGCTGGCGGCGGCCAGGGGAACCCTTGCGCGGCATGTCAGCTCTTCTCCTTCTTGGCGCCGTAACGGCTGCGGGCCTGCTTGCGGTTGCGGACCGCCTGCGTGTCCAGCGAACCGCGGATGATCTTGTAGCGAACACCCGGCAGGTCCTTCACACGACCACCGCGCACCAGCACCATCGAGTGCTCCTGGAGGTTGTGGCCCACACCGGGGATGTAAGCCGTGACCTCGATGCCGTTGGTGAGCCGAACACGCGCCACCTTGCGGAGCGCCGAGTTGGGCTTCTTGGGGGTGGTGGTGTACACGCGGGTGCAAACGCCGCGCCGCTGCGGGCTCCCCTTGAGGGCAGGAGTCTTGGTCTTACTGACCTTGTCCTGCCGGCCCTTGCGGACCAACTGCTGAATGGTGGGCACCGCGTCTCCGTTTCGTGCCTAGCCGGTGATACGTGGGTTCCTGATCCAGGCGGCGAGCCGCCCGTCTCAGGTCATGCTTTCGCAGGTGCTGCCGGTGTCATGACCTGCTGGTTGTCTGTCTCCTCCGGCCCCCGCGCTCGGGCGTGTCGTGTGCTGTTCGCACCACACCCGGGCGGACCTGGCCGATCTGGAGGAGTCACGTGCGCCCCCACCCCTCCACGAGGGAGGATTTCCGGGCACACACGCGTCAGCCCGCATGTGCGGGCACGAGCGACAAGCGTACCCGCCCCTGCACGACGCGTCAAAACGGCGGGCAAGCCCTTGAGGGGCGCTCGCCGTAGGCCGACGTCGTCCGGGGCCGGCAGCCCACCGATCGCCTTCCATCATACCGAGGGCAAGGGTGTGACCCGGCCGCTTTCGGTACGCGCGCGTCCACGAGAGGTCCGGGGCCGGGCCTCGCGGAGGGCGGCCACGGAGGATCCGGGGCCGCGGAACGGGAAGCGGCCCCGGGCGGGGTGCCCGGGGCCGCTTCGTCGTCCTGTGCGGCGGTCGCCCGCCGCGGCACGGCTACCGGCCGTACTGGCCGAAGTCGTACTCCTCCAGCGGGACGGCCTCGCCGCTGCCCGAGCCGAACGTGTAGTCCGACGCGGAGCCGTCGTAGCCGCCGACCGTGTACATCGCGGCCTTGGCCTCCTCGGTCGGCTCGACCCGGATGTTGCGGTACTGGGGCATGCCCGTACCGGCCGGGATGAGCTTACCGATGATGACGTTCTCCTTGAGGCCGAGCAGCGAGTCCGACTTGGCGTGGATGGCCGCGTCGGTGAGGACCCGCGTCGTCTCCTGGAAGGACGCCGCCGACAGCCACGACTCGGTGGCGAGCGAGGCCTTGGTGATGCCCATCAGGACCGGACGGCCGGAGGCCGGCTGGCCGCCCTCCGCCACCGTCTGCCGGTTCATGGCCTCGAAGCGCGGCCGCTCGACCAGCTCGCCGGGCAGCAGCTCGGTGTCGCCGGACTCCAGCACGTTCACGCGCTTGAGCATCTGCCGGACGATGACCTCGATGTGCTTGTCGTGGATCGACACACCCTGCGAGCGGTAGACCTGCTGCACCTCGTCCACCAGGTGGAGCTGGACGGCACGCGGGCCGAGGATGCGCAGCACCTCGTTGGGGTTGCGCGCACCCGCGACCAGCAGCTGGCCGACGTCGACGCGCTGGCCCTCGGAGACGAGGAGCCGCGAGCGCATCGACACCGGGTAGGCCACCTCGTCGGCGCCGTCGTCCGGAGTGATGACGATCTTGCGGGTCTTGTCGGTCTCGTCGATCCGCACCCGGCCGGCGACCTCGCTGATCGGGGCGACACCCTTGGGGATGCGCGCCTCGAACAGCTCCTGGACACGCGGCAGACCGTGGGTGATGTCGGCGCCCGCCACACCACCGGTGTGGAAGGTCCGCATCGTCAGCTGCGTGCCGGGCTCGCCGATGGACTGGGCGGCGATGATGCCGACGGCCTCGCCGACGTCCACGAGCTTGCCGGTCGCCAGGGAACGGCCGTAGCAGGTCGCGCAGACACCGATCTTGGCCTCGCACACCAGCGTGCTGCGGGTCCTGACCGTCTCGATGCCGGCGTTCACCAGCGCCGTCACGACGTCGTCGTTGATGTCGACGCCCGCCGACGCGACGAGCTTGCCGTCCACCTCGACGTCCTCGGCCAGGATGCGGCCGTGCACGTTGCTCTCGGCGTTCTCGGCCTTCACCAGGTTGCCCTGCGAGTCGCGCTCGCCGACGTGCAGCGGGACGGCCCGGTCGGTGCCGCAGTCGATCTCGCGCACGATGACGTCCTGCGCGACGTCGACCAGACGACGGGTCAGGTAGCCGGAGTCGGCGGTCCGCAGAGCGGTGTCCGCCAGACCCTTCCGCTGACCGTGGGTCGAGATGAAGTACTCCAGCACCGACAGGCCCTCGCGGAAGGAGGACTTGATCGGCCGCGGGATCGTCTCACCCTTGGTGTTGGACACCAGGCCGCGGATACCGGCGATCTGCCGGACCTGCATCTTGTTGCCGCGGGCGCCGGAGTTGACCATCATCCAGACCGGGTTGGTGGCCGGGAACGCGTTGACCATGTCGGTCTCGACGTCCGCGGTCGCGTGGGTCCAGATCTCGATGAGCTCCTGACGGCGCTCCTCGTCGGTGATCAGACCCCGGTCGTACTCGCGCTGCACCTTGTCGGCCCGCCGCTCGTACGACTCCATGATCGCGGCCTTGTTCGGCGGCGCGACGACGTCCTCGATCGAGATCGTGACGCCGGCGCGGGTCGCCCAGTAGAAGCCGGCGTCCTTGAGCGCGTCGAGGGCGTTGGCGACCTCCACCTTCGGGTACCGCTCGGCCAGCTCGTTGACGATCGCCGAGAGCTGCTTCTTGCCGACCTGGTAGTTCACGAAGGGGTAGTTGTCCGGCAGCGTCTGGTTGAACAGGCACCGGCCCAGCGTGGTCTCCAGCCGGAACGGCTCGCCCGACTCCCAGCCCTCGGGGCCCTCCCAGCCGCGCGGCGGCGGGACGTCCTTGAGGCGGACCTGGATCTTGGCCTGGATGTCCAGCTCGTGGCGGTCGTGGGCCATGAGGGCCTCCGACACCGTGGTGAACACCCGGCCCTCGCCGGCGCCGCCCTCCTTCTGGGTGGTCAGCCAGTACAGACCGATGACCATGTCCTGGGTGGGCATCGTCACCGGCTTGCCGTCGGCCGGCTTGAGGATGTTGTTGGTGGACAGCATCAGGATCCGCGCCTCGGCCTGCGCCTCGGCGGACAGCGGCAGGTGCACCGCCATCTGGTCGCCGTCGAAGTCCGCGTTGAACGCGGTGCAGACGAGCGGGTGGATCTGGATGGCCTTGCCCTCGACCAGCTGCGGCTCGAAGGCCTGGATGCCCAGGCGGTGCAGCGTGGGCGCGCGGTTGAGCAGCACCGGGTGCTCGGTGATGACCTCTTCCAGCACGTCCCACACGACCGGCTTGGACCGCTCGACCATCCGCTTGGCGGACTTGATGTTCTGCGCGTGGTTGAGGTCGACCAGGCGCTTCATCACGAACGGCTTGAACAGCTCCAGCGCCATCTGCTTGGGCAGGCCGCACTGGTGCAGCTTGAGCTGCGGGCCGACCACGATGACCGAACGGCCGGAGTAGTCGACGCGCTTGCCCAGCAGGTTCTGACGGAAGCGGCCCTGCTTGCCCTTGAGCATGTCGCTGAGCGACTTCAGCGGGCGGTTGCCGGGGCCCGTGACCGGGCGGCCGCGGCGGCCGTTGTCGAACAGCGCGTCGACGGCCTCCTGGAGCATCCGCTTCTCGTTGTTCACGATGATCTCGGGCGCGCCGAGGTCGAGCAGACGCTTGAGCCGGTTGTTCCGGTTGATGACCCGGCGGTACAGGTCGTTCAGGTCGGAGGTCGCGAACCGGCCACCGTCGAGCTGCACCATCGGGCGCAGGTCCGGCGGGATGACCGGGATGCAGTCGAGCACCATGCCGCTCGGCGAGTTCCGCGTGTTGAGGAACGCCGCCACGACCTTGAGCCGCTTGAGGGCGCGGGCCTTCTTCTGGCCCTTGCCGCTGCGGATGGTCTCGCGCAGGTTCTCGGCCTCGGCCTCCAGGTCGAAGCTGTTCAGCCGCTCCTGGATGGCCTGGGCGCCCATGCCGCCGCGGAAGTAGCGGCCGAAGCGGTCGCGCATCTCGCGGTAGAGCAGCTCGTCGCCCTCGAGGTCCTGGACCTTGAGGTTCTTGAAGCGGCTCCAGACCTCCTCGAGCCGGTCCAGCTCGCGCTGGGCGCGGTCGCGCAGCTGCCGCATCTCGCGGTCGGCGCCCTCCCGCACCTTGCGGCGCTGGTCGCCCTTGGCGCCGGTGGCCTCCAACTCGGCCAGGTCGGCCTCGAGCTTCTTCTGGCGGGCCTCGATGTCCGCGTCACGGCGCTGCTCGACGTGCTGCCGCTCGACGGAGATCTTCGCCTCCAGCGACGGCAGGTCGCGGTCACGCATCTCGGTGTCGACATGCGTGATCATGTACGCCGCGAAGTAGATGACCTTCTCCAGGTCCTTCGGGGCGAGGTCGAGCAGGTACCCCAGACGGGACGGGACGCCCTTGAAGTACCAGATGTGGGTGACGGGAGCGGCCAGCTCGATGTGGCCCATCCGCTCGCGGCGCACCTTGGCGCGCGTGACCTCGACGCCACAGCGCTCACAGATGATGCCCTTGAAGCGGACGCGCTTGTACTTGCCGCAGTAGCACTCCCAGTCGCGGGTCGGACCGAAGATCTTCTCGCAGAAGAGCCCGTCCTTCTCCGGCTTGAGGGTTCGGTAGTTGATGGTCTCCGGCTTCTTCACCTCGCCGTGCGACCACTGCCGAATGTCGTCGGCGGTCGCGAGGCCGATGCGCAGCTCGTCGAAGAAGTTGACGTCGAGCACTAGTTAATCCCCTTTTTGATCAGACCTCGTCGACGGTCATCGCGCCCTCGTGGGGGCGTCGGGACAGGTCGATGCCGAGCTCCTCCGCCGCGCGGAAGACGTCCTCGTCGGTGTCTCTCATCTCGATCGACATCCCGTCGCTCGACAGAACCTCGACGTTCAGGCAGAGCGACTGCATCTCCTTGATGAGGACCTTGAAGGACTCGGGAATGCCCGCCTCGGGGATGTTCTCGCCCTTGACGATGGCCTCGTAGACCTTCACGCGGCCCAGCACGTCGTCGGACTTGATCGTCAGCAGCTCCTGCAGCGCGTACGCCGCGCCGTAGGCCTCCAGAGCCCACACCTCCATCTCACCGAAGCGCTGGCCGCCGAACTGGGCCTTACCGCCGAGCGGCTGCTGGGTGATCATCGAGTACGGACCGGTCGACCGGGCGTGGATCTTGTCGTCCACCAGGTGGAGCAGCTTCAGGATGTAGATGTAGCCGACCGAGATCGGGTGCGGGAACGGCTCGCCGGAGCGGCCGTCGAACAGCCGTGCCTTGCCGTTCTCGCCGACCATGCGCTCGCCGTCCCTGTTGACCAGGGTGTTCTTGAGCAGGCCGACGATCTCCTCCTCGTGGGCGCCGTCGAAGACCGGGGTCGCGACGTTCGTGCGCGGCTCCACCGTGCCCAGGCCCTTGTCGCGCAGGCGCTCGGCCCACGCCTCCTGGACTCCGGTGACGTCCCATCCTCGGGCGGCGATCCAGCCGAGGTGGGTCTCCAGGACCTGGCCGACGTTCATCCGGCCGGGCACGCCCAGCGGGTTCAGGAC
>NZ_KI866524.1:984181-1051318 GCF_000511135.2 Microbispora sp. ATCC PTA-5024
GGAATGTCCTTGCGCCCGGCCTGGCGAGCCGCCTCGACCCGGCCCTTCCACTTCTCGTTGCCGAGCAGCCAGTCGAACGACTCGGTCTGCAGGGCGAGAAGGTCGGGAACTTCGAGCGGCTCCCCGATACGTGAAAACGACACGGTACGGGGACCGGCGGGTACGGCGGAGGCGTTGCGCGAGGCTGCCAACAGATGTCCTTCCGAGGGCTCGCGGACTGACTACACGCACGCCAGACGACCAGGACCAAGCATTACTCAGAGAAGCGGTCGTCAAAGGGCAGCGCAAAGGGGCAGTGTAGCCGATAGGCATACACCTGTCCACTCCGCTCTCGCTCTGCGCTCCACGTTGGTGGCAGCATCACCCGTCCGCGCCGAAACGTCAAGCCCGAGAGCCGACATTTCGCCTAACTGACAGGCACCACGCTGGGTTTTTCCCGCCCGTGTGACTGCCGAACGCCGACGGATCCAGTCCCTACCCGGGAGCCGGTCCAGGTAACGCTCTGTCACACGGAGGGTCCAACGCTGACCGTCGGTCGACGCCGCCGTGCCCTCGTCATCCCACGGGGCGGCCCATCCCAAACGCAGTCTTTGCTAACAATTTAGTCACGCCCCTCAGCGGGCGGGCGTGTCCCCCAGAAGGGTCGACAGGGCGGACACCCGCCAGCCGTCGCCCTGCGTGACCAGCACCAGTCTCGCCCTGCTCTGGACCACCTGCTGGGTCGGCCGGGCCGCCCCCGGATCGGTCCTGCTGGTGACCAGGTTGACGAACACGAGTACCCGGACCTCGTCCGGCGACTGCGACTCGACGCCCGCCGCCGCCACCACGGCCTGTTGCACCTTGTGACGCAGCCGGGCGTCCGGTCCGATCGCGGCCGGCAGGCGGCGGTACTGCTCGGCGAGCGCGCCCGTCGCGTGCGCGCCCGCCCGCGCGAGGTCCCTGTCGATCGTCCGGTAGTCGTACGACAGCATCTCCGGCGCGTACGCCCGCGCGGCCGCCAGGGCGCTCCCTCCGGCCCTCTCGGCGTCCTGGAGGCTCCGAAGGTCGCGGTAGGCCGACAGTGCCGCGAGACCCAGCCCGACGGCCGCCAGGGCCGACAGGGCCACCAGGAGGCGTCTGAGCCGCCCCGGGGGCCGCCGCCCCTCCCCGGGGGTCACTGGACGAGCTCCGACCCGGCCACGAGCCACGAGCCGGACGTCTTGACCAGGTCCATCCGCCACCGGAAGAACCGTTCCTCGGGGGCGGCCTTCCTGCCGTCCTCCCAGTGGATCACGGCGTCGGCCACCACCAGGACCTCCGCCGTACGTCGGTCGGCGCCGAACGAGGCGAGCGCGGTGGCCCGCAGGACGCCGGTCTGCACGACCTTGTTCTTGATCGTGGCGTCCCTGAGGTCGGTCTGGCCGGCCGCGAACCGCTCCCGCTCGGGCCCGGTGGACGTCGCCAGGACCCGTTTTATGCCGTCGTCGATCGTCCGGTGGTCCACCGACAGGAGGGCCACGGCGTGGGACGCCGCCGCCCGGACGGCTGCTTCGCGCTCGTCGGCGAGCGCCTGGGCGGCGCTCCTGTCCTGCCCCAGCCGCACGACCAGGGCCGCCAGCGCGGCGACGAGGAGGACCAGGCCGAGGGTCAGCGCGCGCCGCATGGTCGCCCACCCCCTGATCACGTCGCCGGACGCCGGATCCTAACCCGCAACATAGATCACCGGCCGCGGGTGTGCCCATAGGGTCTGGAGCCCGTACGGACTCCGGGCATGCGGAAGGGGCGGCCATCCGGCACCTGGATGGACCCGCCCCTTCCGGTGAAGCGTGGTCGGCTCGACCCGGAACGGTCTTACTTGACCGTGACGGTGGCGCCGGCGCCCTCCAGGGCGGCCTTCGCCTTCTCGGCCTGCTCCTTGTTGACCTTGCCGTCGAAGACGGGCTTGGGAGCGCCGTCCACGAGGTCCTTGGCCTCCTTGAGGCCCAGGCTCGTCAGGGCGCGGATCTCCTTGATGACCTGGATCTTCTTGTCGCCGGCGGCCTCGAGGATGACGTCGAACTCGTCCTGCTCCTCGGCCTCCTCGGCGGCGGCGGCACCGCCGGCGCCGGCCGGGGCGGCGGCCACGGCCACGGGGGCGGCGGCCTTGACGTCGAAGGTCTCCTCGAAGACCTTCACGAAGTCGGACAGCTCAAGGAGGGTCATCTCCTTGAAGGTCTCGAGCAGCTCGTCGGTGCTGAGCTTCGCCATGATGGTGTTCCTCCAGTGGATCTAACAAAAGTGAAAAGGGACCGCGGTGCGCGCTCCCCCGCCCGCTGCGCGGACCTACTCGCCGGCCTCTTCGCGCTTGGCGCGCAGAGCTTCGGCCAGTCGAGCCATCTGCGTGGGCAGCGCGGCGAAGGTGGCGGCAGCCTGGGACTGCTTGGCCTTCAGCGCACCGGCCAGCTTCGCGAGGAGCACCTCACGGGACTCGAGGTCAGCAAGCTGGGTGATCTCCGAGGGGGTCATCGACTTGCCGTCGACGACGCCGCCCTTGATCACCAGGAGGGGGTTGGCCTTGGCGAAGTCACGCAGACCCTTGGCCGCCTCCACGACGTCGCCCTTGACGAACGCGATGGCGGTCGGGCCCTGGAGCAGGTCGTCCAGGGCGGTGATCCCGGCGTTGTTCGCCGCGATCTTGGTCAGCGTGTTCTTCGCCACGGCGAACTTCGCATTCCCACCGAGCGAGACGCGCAGCTGCTTGAGCTGGGCGACGGTGAGACCGCGGTATTCGGTCAGAACGGCGGCGCTGGAGCCTTCGAACTCGTTCGCGAGCTCGGCGATCGCACCGGCCTTGTCTGCCTTCGCCATGGGCCTCCTTCCAGATGTGCCGCCGGCGAAGGCCCGGGAAAACGAACAAGCCCCGGCGCAGGCGCACGGGGCTTGGATGGACGTGAAACGTCCCAAGCGTCTCCATACCTGCGCGGGTCGCCCACTTCCGTGGATCCTTCGGTCACCGGGGTTTGCCCGGCGACGACCGGCGGTCTTCGGCAGGAGACAGAATACGTGTCAATCCCTAGGAAGCCAAATCAGTTGCCCGGCCGGAGGTTCTGCGGCAGCTCGCCGACCTGGTCGGCCGGGGGCGCGTCGATCGTGACCGGCTCGTTGAACGACTTGAACAGGGCGGTCGCCTTGAACGTGCCCTGGTCGGCCTTGCCGCCGTTCAGCTCGATCTTGCGCGGCAGGCCCTGGCCGTCGATCCAGGCGTCGAACTTGACGTCCTTGGCATCGGCGAGCTGGCCCCGCATCCGCGACTGGGCGTCCGCAGGAAGCTGCTTGACGGCCTGGTCCACCGGGAACGTGCCCGAGTAGTGCGTGGTGTCCACGCCGCCCACGCTCTCGGTGCCGACCGACTTGACGTCCTTGGACGCGGTGAGCAGCGCCACGCTGGTCTTCAGGTCGATCTGCTGGGCCTGGGCGAGGTACTGGTCGACGTTGACGCCGGCGTTCGAGCCGAGCTGCTTGAGGTCGAGCCTGATCCACGGCTTGGTGGCGCCCACGAGGGTCTTGAGCATGTCGAGCTTCACGTACGCGACGTCACCCTGGAGGATCACCCGGACGCCGCCCGGCAGGTTCTGCCCGCCGAACGCCACCTGGTTGAGCGTGATGTCGGACGCGATCTGCGGGGTCTTCTTGTAGAGCATCGTGCCCTGGACGCCGCCCGTGCCCCCCTGCTTGTCGCTGACGTTCACGACGAGGTCGGCGGAGTACGAGGTGACATCGTCGGCCTTCTGCGCGGTCTGCTGCAGGACTTCGGCCGCCGAGAGCTTGGCGTTCTCCAGAGACGGAGCCGCGGTCGTCCCGCATCCCGCGACCGTGATCGCGGCCACCGCTCCGGCGGCCACCAGTAGTCGGCGCATGTTTCCATCCCTTTCGTCTCCCCGATTTACCTGCCCTTGACCCTATGCGCCTAACGCGGGCCGCGCGGCGATCGCCCGCAAACCCTCATGGATCATCCACAAACCCTGCACAACTGCCGCAGGACGCACGGAAACGCGGAAGGCCTCCGTCCCGTGGGACGGAGGCCTTCGCTGCTGTGCCGGAGAGGGCTCAGGCGTCGATCTCGGCGGTCATCGCCCGCGTCACGTTCGGGTCGACCGGGATGCCCGGGCCCATGGACGTGGTGAAGGTGACCTTCTTGAGGTAACGGCCCTTGGCGGCCGACGGCTTGAGACGCAGCACCTCGTCGAGCGCGGCGGCGTAGTTCTCCAGGAGCTGGCGCTCCTCGAAGGACGACTTGCCGATGATGAAGTGCAGGTTCGCGTGCCGGTCGACACGGAACTCGATCTTGCCGCCCTTGATGTCCGTGACCGCCTTGGTCACGTCCGGGGTGACCGTGCCGGTCTTCGGGTTCGGCATGAGACCGCGCGGGCCGAGCACCCGGCCCAGGCGGCCGACCTTGCCCATCAGGTCCGGCGTGGCGACGACCGCGTCGAAGTCGAGACGGCCCTTGGCCACCTCGTCGATCAGCTCGTCCGAGCCCACGATGTCGGCGCCCGCGGCGCGGGCCTCCTCGGCACGGTCACCGGTCGCGAAGACCAGGACCCGGGCGGTCTTGCCGGTGCCGTGCGGGAGGTTGACGGTGCCGCGGACCATCTGGTCCGCCTTACGCGGGTCGACGCCCAGGCGCAGGGCGACCTCGACGGTGGCGTCGAACTTGGTGGTCGCGGTCTGCTTGGCCAGCCGGACGCCGTCCAGCGGGCTGTAGAGGCTCGCGCGGTCGACCTGGGCCGCCGCGTTCTTCCAGTTCTTGCTGCGCTTCACGATGGGTCTCCTTCATGGAGTTCGTGGTCCGGGCCCGCGCAGGCCCTCCCACTCTGCTTGTCTGCCACGCCGCTGCCGGCTGCCGACGTCGCCGCGTCCGCGGCGCCGAGGGCTAGTCGGCGATGGTGATGCCCATGGAGCGGGCGGTGCCGGCGATGATCTTCTCGGCGGCGGCGATGTCGTTGGCGTTGAGGTCCTGCATCTTCGTCTCGGCGATCTGCCGCAGCTGGTCGCGGGTGAGCTTGCCCACCTTGTCCTTGTGCGGGTTCGCGCTGCCCTTCTGCAGACCGGCGGCCTTCTTGATCAGCTCGGGCGCCGGCGGCGTCTTCGTGACGAAGGTGAAGGTGCGGTCTTCGAAGATGGTGATCTCGACGGGGATGATGTTGCCCCGCTGGGACTCCGTCGCCGCGTTGTACTGCTTGACGAAGTCCATGATGTTGACGCCGTGCGGACCGAGGGCGGTACCGACCGGCGGCGCGGGCGTGGCCTGACCAGCGGGAAGCTGGACCTTGACCAGCGCCGCGATCTTCTTCTTTGGAGGCATCTGTTTTCTCCGGGTCCTTTTTTCCTACAGAACCCTCACACGCGTGTGGGAGCCGCCGCAGGACGACTCCCGGAAACGCGGTGAGGACGGCTATCGAGTCTATGCGAAGGCGTCAGATCTTCGAGACCTGGTTGAACGACAGCTCCACCGGGGTCTCCCGGCCGAAGATCGACACGAGCACCTTGAGCTTCTGCGACTCGGCGCTGATCTCGCTGACGGTGGCGGGAAGCGTGGCGAAGGGGCCGTCCATGACCGTGACGGACTCGCCGACCTCGAAGTCGACGGTCGCGGCGGCGGTCTTGGCGGTCGCCTTCTTGGCCTCCTCGGTCGGCTCCGGCGCGAGGAGCTTGGCGACCTCGTCGAGGTTGAGCGGGCTGGGCTTGTTCGACAGGCCCACGAAGCCCGTCACGCCCGGAGTGTTGCGGACGGCGGCCCAGGACTCGTCGGACAGGTCCATGCGCACCAGCACGTAACCGGGCAGGACACGCTCCTTGATCGGAGTCTTCTTGCCGCCCTTGAACTCGGTGATCGTGTGCGTCGGCACCTCGACCTGGAAGATGAAGTCCTCCATGTTGAGGGAGCCGATGCGGCTCTCGATGTTCTGCTTCACGCGGTTCTCGTAACCGGCGTAGGAGTGGATGACGTACCACTCGCCGAACTGGCCGCGGAGCTGACGCTTGAACTCCTCGATCGGGTCGACGTCCGGGACGATGTCGCCGTCCTCGTCGACCTCCGCCTCGGCCGAGGCGGCGTCGTCGCCGGCATCGTCCGAGCCGGCGGACTCGACGTCGCCGGTCTCGGTGTCGCCGACCTCTGCTACGGCCTCGTCCGGCTCGGTCTCCCACTCGTCACGGGAGCCGTCAGCCGGCATCGGGGACTCGGACACGGGACTCTTCCTTCTTCGATCGATGACTTTGACGCGCTGCGACGTCTCGGACGGATCAGGATCCGCCGAAGGCCCAGAGCACGCCCTTCGTCAGAAGGAAGTCTAGTCCGGCCACGACCCCGACCATGATCACAACGAAGACCAGGACGACCGTGGTGTACGTGACCAGGTCGGTTCGCCGGGGCCAGATGACCTTGCGCAGCTCGGCGACGACCTGCCGGTAGAACAGTGCGGGCGAGGTGCGCCTGACCTTCTTCTCACCGGTTGGCTTGCCTGGCTTTCCAGCGGTCTCGCCGCGGGTGTCGATCGCCACAATCCTCACCTGATCCGTCGTGTCCGTCGCATCGCGCGGCGCGCTTTCACGCCATTGTTGCGCGGACCGCACTCCGCAGGGCACGAGGGACTCGAACCCCCAACCGCCGGTTTTGGAGACCGGTGCGCTACCAATTGCGCTAGTGCCCTAAGCCGTGCACCACGATACCCGAGAAACGTCCTTACGCATCCGTACATCGCTCGCGTGGCCCACTAGTCGGTGAAGTGTACGTGGGAATCACCGCTTCGTCGAACCACGCGGCCGGCGCGGTGAAGGGACGCCGGCCGGGTACCGCCGTGTGCTGCTCAAAAGTACCGTGCGGACCTGTCCGGATCCTGGATATGCCGAGGAAACCGAACGGCGCGTCTGGAACGATGGGGGCATGACCCGACCTCGCATCTCCGCGCGTATCTCCGCGATCTCCGAGTCCGCGACGCTCGCCGTGGACGCCAAGGCCAAGGCGATGAAGGCCGCCGGTCGCCCGGTCATCGGCTTCGGCGCCGGCGAGCCCGACTTCCCCACGCCCGACTACATCGTCGAGGCGGCCGTCGAGGCGTGCAGGAACCCCAAGTTCCACAAGTACACGCCGGCGGGCGGCCTGCCCGAGCTCAAGCAGGCCATCGCGGACAAGACGCGCCGCGACAGCGGGTTCGAGGTCGAGGCGTCGCAGGTGCTCGTCACCAATGGCGGCAAGCAGGCGGTCTACGAGGCGTTCGCCACGCTGCTCGACCCGGGTGACGAGGTGCTGGTCGTGGCGCCGTACTGGACGACGTACCCGGAGGCGATCAAGCTCGCGGGCGGCGTGCAGGTCGACGTGGTCACCGACGAGACGACCGGCTACCTGGCCACGGTCGACCAGCTCGAGGAGAAGCTGACCGACCGCACCAAGGTGCTGCTGTTCGTCTCCCCGTCCAACCCCACCGGGGCCGTGTACACGCCGGAGCAGGTCGAGGAGATCGGCCGCTGGGCCCTCGACAAGGGCCTGTGGGTCGTCACCGACGAGATCTACGAGCACCTCGTGTACGGCGGCGCCCGGTTCTCCAGCATCGCGACCGCCGTGCCCGAGCTGCGTGAGCGCGTGGTCGTGCTGAACGGCGTCGCGAAGACGTACGCCATGACCGGCTGGCGGGTGGGCTGGCTGATCGGCCCGTCCGACGTGGTCAAGGCCGCCACGAACCTGCAGTCGCACGCGACCTCGAACGTCGCGAACGTCTCCCAGGCCGCGGCCCTCGCCGCCGTCTCGGGCGACCTGTCGGCCGTGGCGCGCATGCGCGAGGCGTTCGACCGGCGGCGGCAGACGATGGTCCGGATGCTCAACGACATCCCGGGCGTCCTCTGCCCCGAGCCGCTGGGCGCCTTCTACGCGTACCCGTCGGTCAAGGCCCTTCTCGGCAAGGAGCTGCGCGGCCGGCGCCCGCAGACGTCCGGGGAGCTGGCCGAGCTCATCCTGGAGGAGGCCGAGGTCGCGCTGGTGCCCGGCGAGGCCTTCGGCACCCCGGGCTACTTCCGCCTCTCGTACGCCCTGGGCGACGACGACCTGGCCGAGGGCGTCAGCCGGGTGGCCAAGCTCCTCGGCGAGGCCCACTGAGCGTTCCTCCGGCGGCCCGGGCGACTCACTCCGCCCGGGCCGTCGCCGTGTCCGCCCTCAGCTCCAGATCGCGCAGATGGGCGCGGCCACGATCCGCTCACCCAGGTCGTAGACGGCCGGCCCTGTGTGCAGGACCACCCCGGCGACGAACCGGTCGCCCAGCTCGTCCCTGAGCCACGCGAGGTGCTTCGCGTCGTCCGCTCGTGGCGCGGCCTTCGCCTTCACCTCGATGCCCACCACCCGGCCCATGCCCAGCTCCAGGACGATGTCCACCTCGTGCCGTCCCTGGTCCTGGCGCAGGTGGTACATCCGGGGGCGGGACGCGGACACGGGCGTCTCCGCCCTGAGCTGCTGGGCCACGAACGTGTCGACCAGCCGTCCGAGCAGGTCAGGGTCACGCAGGACCGCCTCGGGCCCGGTCCGCAGCAGGGCCGGGACCAGCGCGGACTCGACGACGTACCGCTTGGCCCCGCGAACCAGCCGCTTGAGCCGGTTGCTGAACCAGGCCGGGATCTTGTCGACCAGCAGGAGATCCCGCAGCAGCCGTTCGTACGCCTCCGCCGTGCGGGCGTTCACGGCTGCCGACTCATAGAGCGTCCTGTCCGTCACCACGCCGGCCGTGTTGAGCGCCAGCGCCTCGAGGTAGGCCCTGAGCCGGGCCGGGTCGCGGCGTCCGTCCAGTGTCTCGATGTCCCGGGTGAGGGTCTGCTCGACGTAGCTCTCCAGCCATCGGCTCCGGACGGGGTCCGGCATCCGGTGCGCCTCCGGGTATCCGCTCCTGAACGCCATCGTCACGTAGTCGACGAGATCCGGGGGCCGGGCCGGCGTCGCGAGCTCCTCCATGCGGCCCTCCGCGAGGAGATCGACGAACGACGGCCTGCCGGTGGTCCGCTCGATCTCCTTGACGGCGAGACCGGTCATGTCCAGCCGCACGACGCGTCCGGTCCCCGGCCACGTACGCCCACCGAAGTCGGACCAGACCGAGCCGGTGAGGATGAAACGCCCGGGGCGGTGGCCGGCGTCCACCGCCCGCTTGACCGCCCCGAGCACCTCCGGGACGACCTGCCACTCGTCGAGCAGCGCCGGTTCCCGCAGCCGCCGCAGGGCGGCGTCGGGGTCGGCCAGGAAGGGGGCGTTGTCCTGCTCGCGGTCGAGCCGGACGACGGTCTCCACATGACGTGCGGCCGTCGTGGTCTTGCCCGTGGCACGCGGCCCCACCAGCATGATCGCTGGAAGGGTCCGGAACATCTCCTCGATCAGCGGGTCTACGAGACGAGGGATGTACGCGTCGGCGGCCATGACCTGCACACTACCAAGATGACCCAGGGGTGAGTGCGAAGACGACCCACGGGTGAGTGCGAAGATTCCGCAGTCGGTCAGCCGGCGGGGGTGACGTGGGCGGCGATCTCGCGGAGCTCGGCGTCGGCGGCGTCCTCGCCCAGCTTCGCCCGGTAGTCCGGGCTGATCATCACCTCGACCCCCAGGCCGGGCCGGAGGGTCCAGATGACGGCGCGGGTCGTGTTCCCCTCGGCCTCCGACACGAGGTAGGCCGTCGTGCCGCCCAGATCGACGGGCGTGCCGGTGCCGCGGGCGGCCTTGACGCGGCCCGCCAGGTCGCCGGCGGCCGCGCCGCGGTAGACGACCATCTCGACGCTGTACAGCCCGGTCTTCTCCATGCCGCGCTCCACCCAGCTCGTGGCGTAGCTGTGCGTGCCGAAGCCGTCCTTGCCGGACCACTCGCCCCAAACGAGGCCCTTCGGGAGGTATCCGACGTGGACGCCGCCGAAGGCCCGTCCGTCGCTCAGGTCGCCGAGGTCCTGCGGCATCCCGTCAGGGCTCCCGGACGGGTCCGGGGTCGGCGTCGCCGAGGGGCGGTCGGTGGTCGCGATGACGGCCGCGACCTGCGATCCGGGCGTGGCTTGCGCGGCGGCGGGCGGGTCCTGGGAGACGATCGTGCCCGGCGTCGCGCCGGGCGTGACGGTCTTGCGGAAGGCCACGGTGAGCCCTGCGTCCTCCAGCGTCGCCCTGGCCCGTTCGGCGGCGACGCCGACGACGTTCGGGACCACGATCCGGGGCACGGCCACGTCGTCGCCGGAGACGGCGGCCGACGGTCCCCCCGAGGGGGCCGCCGCCCCCACCGGAGCCGGAGACCCCCGGTGTCCCGTCGCGTCCTGCAGGGTCAGGTAGGCCGGTACGGCTCCCGCCACCGCGACCGTCACCGCCGCCGCCCCCGCCGTGCGGAAGCGGACCTGGTGACGGCGCCTGCGCCGCCGTACGGCCTGCCCGATCGACGGCGACGCGTGCACGCCGGCGACCTGCGCGCCCATCGCGTCCCTCAGCGCCTCTTCCACGTTCATGCGGACGCCCCTTCCATGTGTCCCATTCGTGCGCGGACGCGGGACAGGCCCCGCGCCGCCTGACTCTTCACGGTCCCGACCGAGCAGCCGAGCATGGCCGCCGTCTCGGCCTCGGACATGTCCTCCCAGTAGCGCAGGACGAGCACCGCCCGCATGCGGGCGGGCAGCCTCCTGAGCTCGTCGAGGAGGGCCTGCCGCAGGCCGACGTCCGGGGACTCGACCGGCGTGTCCGGCGGGTGGGCGAAGGTGATCTCCTGGAGGACCTTCCTCCTGCGGGCCCGGCTGATCGCGCCGTTGACGACGACGCGCCGGGCGTACGCCTCCGGGTTGTCGTGCCGGATGCGCGGCCAGTGGCGGTAGACCTTCTCCAGCGCGCTCTGGACCATGTCCTCGGCGTCGGGCGTGGACGCCCCGCAGACCAGGATCGCCGTACGGAGCAGGGCGGTGCTGCGCGCGGCCAGGAACTCGTCGAAGGCCGCCTCGTCTTCCTCGGTCATGGACTCCCCTTTCGCCCGTCCCCAACGTGCGAGGCGGGCGGGAGGTTGAGAGCGGGATGCGGGAGGATATGGAGATGCCGCGTCCACTCGACAAACTCCCCAAGGCCCATCTGCACCTGCACTTCACCGGCTCGATGCGGCACGGCACGCTGATCGAGCTCGCCCGCGAGCAGGGGGTGCACCTGCCGGACGCGCTGGAGCAGGACTGGCCGCCCAAGCTGCGCGCCACCGACGAGCGCGGGTGGTTCAGGTTCCAGCGGCTGTACGACATCGCCAGGTCCGTGCTCAGGCGGCCCGAGGACGTCGGCCGCCTGCTGCTGGAGGCCGCGCAGGACGAGGCGCGCGAGGGCTCCCGGTGGCTGGAGATCCAGGTCGACCCCTCGGGATACGCGCAGCGGTTCGGCGGGCTGACGGAGACGCTCGAGCTGGTGCTGGACGCGGCCGGGCGGGCCTCGGGCGCCACGGGCGTCGGCATCGCCGTGATCGTGGCCGCCAACCGCACCCGGCATCCCCTCGACGCCAGGACGCTCGCCCGCCTGGCGGCGCAGTACAGCGACAGGGGCGTCGTGGGGTTCGGCCTGTCGAACGACGAGCGGCGCGCCCGGGCCCGCGACTTCGACCACGCCTTCCGGATCGCCAAGCGTGCCGGCCTGCTGGCCGTGCCGCACGGCGGCGAGCTGCTGGGCGCGGGAAGCGTCGCCGAGTGCGTCGACGACCTCGACGCCGACCGCGTGGGCCACGGCGTACGCGCCGCCGAGTCGCCGCGGCTGATGGAGCGCCTCGCCGACCGGCAGATCACGTGCGAGGTGTGCCCGCTGTCCAACGTCGGCCTCGGCGTCGCCGAGCGGCCCGAGGACGTGCCGCTGCGCCGGCTGTTCGAGGCGGGCGTGCCGATCGCGCTCGGCGCCGACGACCCGCTGCTGTTCGGCGCCCGGCTGCTGCCGCAGTACGAGCTCGCCCGTGAGGTGTACGGCTTCGACGACGCAGAGCTGGCCGAGCTGGCCCGCCAGTCGATCCGGTCCTCGGCCGCGCCCGAGTCGGTGAAGAAAGAGGTGCTGTCGGAGATCGACGCCTGGCTCGCCGCCCCCGCCTGATTTGGCGCCGGCCGTACGGTCAGCGGACCGACGCGGCGATGCGAAGGGCGCCGGCGAGGTCCGGGCCCTCCAGGCGCAGGCCGACCGAGTGGCGCTGCCAGATGAGCGTGGGCCCGGCCACCCGTTCCTCACGCGGGACTCCCTGCGACGGCACGTACGAGACGCCGTGAGGTTGCTGGATCCACCAGCCCCGGATCTGCGGCTCTTCCTCCGGCCACGGCTCGCCCAGATCCTTGCGGAACACCACGCCCAGCGTGCCGTCGTACTCGTCGAGCCGGATCCCGGGCCAGAACAGGGTCACGACGCGTCCGCCGTCGGCCACGCGGACGTCGGCGGGCTCGGGCAGCGCCGACGGCACGGCCACCGGGAAGCGGACCGACGCCCGCGCCTCGTCGAGCGTCACCCGCCGCTCGCCCGGCAGCGGCCGCGGGACGCCCGTGGGCAGCGGCCCGGGCTCGCCCACGTGGATCTCGACCCCGGCGAACCGCAGCACCGACGCGACCGCGGCCCGGCCCTGCGGGGTGGCCCCGAGCAGCACGGCGAGGACGACGGCGACCCCGGCGGCGACCCGGCGCGGCGACGGCCGGAAGCGCCGCAGCATGCCCCACCGGTTCCGGTCCGCGCGCCCGGGTTCCGTGCCGGGCCCGCTCCCGGGGACCGCCTCGTGCCCCGGCGCCGCCTCGCGTTCCAGGCGGGCGCGGACGGCCCGGGCGACGCCGGAGGGAGGCGGGGCGGGAACGTCGAGGCTCTCGCCGAGCGCGAGGAGGTCGGCCTCCAGGTCCGCCAGGCGCTCGTCCGGGCGGTCGTCCGGGCGGTCAGGCGAGGAGCTCACGGCCCACCTCCTCTCGCAGGCGCTTCAGGCCGCGGAAGGCCCGGGACTTCACCGTGCCGAGCCGCACCTTGAGGACCTCGGCCGTCTCGGCCTCGGACAGCTGAAGGAAGTACCGGCAGACCAGCACCTCGCGTTCCCGCTCGGGCAGCCGCCGCACCGCGTCCAGCAGACGGCCGCGGCCGTCCGCGGCGACGGCGGCGTCCTGCGGGTCCTCCGGTCCGCCGGGCTCGCCCCGCGCCTCCAGACGCAGCCCTAGGTCCGCGCGACGGCCGCGCGAGCGGGTGACGTTGTGGGTCTCGTTGGCCACGATCCGCAGGAGCCAGGGCTTGAAGGCCGCCTCCCGCCGGAAGGTCGCGAGGTGGCGGAACGCCTTGACGAACGCCTCCTGCACCACGTCGTCGGCCTCGTCCCCCGCGCCCAGCAGGCTCGCCGTACGGTGGGCGGCCGCGCTGTACCGGGTGACCAGCACCTCGTAGGCGTCCAGGTCACCGGCCAGGGAACGTGCAACGGCCTCGTCGTCGTCCATAGGGGGATGAATCCGGTCGGGATGGGAGGTGAAGCCTACGATCGAGCGGGCATGCCGTCCAGAAGAACGCACACCGCCCGAACGGGCGGGCACTAGACTCTCCAAGACCGTCAGCCCGCGTAAACGAGGATCCTATGTCTGGATATGACCGTGTAGTTCAGCCGGCGGCCGGAGACGAGGCTCTCGAGAACCACCTCGGCGGCGACGAGGCCAAAAACTACCGGCAGTACGAGTTCGACATGGTCGCGCCGCACGTGGGCCGCTCGCTGCTGGAGATCGGGTCGGGGCTCGGACACTTCGCCGAGCAGTTCCTCCCCCGCCTCGACCGCCTGGTGGTCAGCGACTTCGACCCCTACTGCGTCGAGCAGCTGGAGAAGCGCTTCGCGGACCGCTCCGACGTGTCGGTGCTCCAGTTCGGGCTGCCGACCGAGATCCCGCTGGCCGAGCCGGTGGACACCGTCGTCATGATGAACGTCCTGGAGCACATCGAGGAGGACGCCGAGGCGCTGCGGTCGCTGGCGAAGGTGACGGCCCCGGGCGGCCGGATCGTGATCTGGGTGCCGGGCTACATGCAGCTCTACGGGGACTTCGACCGCAAGGTCGGCCACGTCACCCGCTACACCCCCGCCACGCTGCGCAAGACGGTGACCGAGGCCGGGCTGGGGATCGACGTGCTGAAGCCCATCAACTTCCTCGGCGGCATCGCCTGGTGGGCCGCCGTGCGGCGGGGCGGCGTCGGCTACCCCGACCCCCGGCTCGTGAAGATCTACGACCGCACCGTGGTGCCCACCACGCGGCTCATCGAGCGCTTCGTCCGGCCGCCGTTCGGACAGACGGTCTTCTGCGTGGCCCGCGTCCCGGGCTGACGACTCTCAGGGTTTTCCCATGAATCTCCTCCTCTAGGCCAAGCGGGGACCGCTTGTCTTAAACGGTCACCCGGCAGAGGAGTGCTGAATGAGGAAGCTGGCCATGGGCGCCGCGGCTGCGGCCGCCGCCGGCTTCCTCAGCGGCGGCGCCGCGCTCGTCGGCGGCCAGACCGGTGCGGCAGCGGCACCGGCCGCGTCGTACACCCGGCCCGGTCAGGCCGCCGGCGCCACGTCCGCCCTCCGCGCGCACCGGCGCACGGCCGGAATCCACGGCCAGGCCACGTTCCGTGCGAAGGGCGGCGCCTTCGTGGTGCGCACCTGGCAGCGCGGCACCGTGACCGCGCGGACGGCCGCCACCGTCACCGTCAGGAGCGCGGACGGCCTGTCCTGGACCTGGTCCACCGGCGCCTCTACCCGCGTGCGCCGGGACGGCGGCCGTTCGGCCCTGTCCGCCGTCGCCGTCGGCGACGACGCGACGGTCGTGGGCACGCCGGCCTCCTCTCCTTCCGGATACCCGGCCGCCACGGCCGTCGTCGTCCGGAACCGGACCGCTCAGGGGAACTGAGGGGATGGCAGGTGTGGGGCCTCCAGGTGCGACGGAGGCCCCGCACCTGCACAATGGGTGCTCCATGAGTGCGAGAAGAAGGCGAATCACCAGGCTCGAACGCGACCCCGAGCCGACAGGCGAGGGGGTGGCATGAGCGAGCGAAGCGAGCGAATCGACAAGCACAGCGCGATTCGCGAATGCGACCCCGAGCCGACAGGCGAGGGGGTGGCATGAGCGAGCGAAGCGAGCGAATCGACAAGCACAGCGCGATTCGCGAATGCGACCCCGAGCCGACAGGCGAGGGGGTGGCATGAGCGAGACGAGGATCCTCGTCGTGGAGGACGATCCGAACATCCGGGACGTCATCGACGTGGCCCTGCGCTTCCACGGTTTCCGCGTCACGGCGGTGGGGACCGGCAAGGGGGCGCTGGACGAGGTGAGCACGTCCCGGCCCGACCTGGTCGTCCTCGACGTCATGCTGCCGGACGTCGACGGGTTCGAGGTGTGCCGCCGGATCAGGGCCGACGGCGTCGGCGCTCCGGTGATCTTCCTGACGGCCCGCGACACGGTCGCCGACACGGTCAAGGGTCTGACCCTCGGCGGCGACGACTACGTCACCAAGCCGTTCTCGGTGGAGGCCCTCGTGGCCCGCATCCGCGCGGTGCTGCGGCGCACGACCGTGCCCGCAGAGGCCGAGCGTGCCAGCGGGAACCTGCTGCGCGTGGCCGACCTCGAGCTCGACGAGGGCCGGTGGGAGGTGCGCCGGGGCGGCGTCCCGGTGGAGCTGTCGCCGACCGAGTTCCGCCTGCTGGCCTTCCTCATGCAGCACGCCGGGCTCGTGCTGACCAAGCGTCAGCTGCTGGAGGAGGTCTGGGGGTACGGCGGGTCGTCGCAGGTCCTCGAGACGTACATCTCCTATCTGCGGCGCAAGCTCGATCCTCTCGGGCCCGCGCTGATCCACACGCAGCGCGGGATCGGCTATTCGCTGCGCCCGCCGCAGAGCCCGTGATGTCCCTGCGGACGCGCCTGCTCGCCGGCCTGCTGGGGGTGAGCGCCGTCCTGCTGGTGGTGCTCTCGTTCGTCAGCGTGGTCGTCCTGCGCGGGCACCTGCTGACCCGGCTGGAGGGGCAGGTCCTCGCCGCGACGGCCACGGCGGCCCGGCGGTTCGTGGACGAGGAGCCGGTCTCGCAGGCCCTGACGGGCTCCACCTACGCCGTCGCGTCGTACAACATCACGCTTGAGCGGGCCCGGCTGGTCAGCGGCGACGCGTCGGAGGCGTCGGAGGTGCCGCGGCTGGTGGAGGCCCTCGGCAAGCAGCGCCTGCTGGCCTACTCGACGCAGAGCAACACGTTCAGCCTCGACCCGACGGGACGATACGAGCTGATCGCGGCGGCGGCCCTGGCCCGCAGCGGCTACCGCCTGGTGATCGTGGCCGTGCCGATGGACGCGGTCGACGACCCGGTCCGGCATCTGGTGCTCAGCGAGCTGGTCACGGGCGGGTTCCTCATCCTGTTCCTCGCGGTGGGCGGGCGGCTGCTGATCGCGAGCGGCCTCGGGCCCCTCGAGAAGATGGCGGTCACCGCGCATCGGGTGGCCGAGGGCGGCGATCTGTCGGAGCGGATGCCCGAGGGCTCGACGGAGATCGGCAGGCTGGGCGGGGCGATCAACCTGATGCTCGACCGCATCGGCGAGGCGTTCCGCGACCGGGGGGCGTCGGAGGAGCGGGTCCGCCGGTTCGCCGCCGACGCCTCGCACGAACTGCGCACGCCGCTGTCCACGATCAGCGGGTACGCCGAGCTGTACCGGGCCGGGGCGATCCCCCCGGAGGACCTGCCGAAGATCATGGGCAGGATCGAGGGCGAGGCGGGGCGGATGGGCCGCCTGGTCGGCGAGATGCTGGAGCTCGCCCGCCTCGACCGCGGGGCCGTGCTGGAACGCTCGGAGACCGATCTGTCGGAGATCGCGCGGGAGGTGGCCGCGGATTCCACGGCCCTCGACTCGGGGCACCCGATCGCGGTCGACGCGCCGCACCCGGTGGTCGCGGTCGTCGACGACGCCCGGATCCGGCAAGTGCTGGTCAACCTGCTGGGCAACGTCCGCGCCCACACGCCCGAGGGCACCCCGGCGACGGTGCGGGTGTTCAGGACGGACGACGCGGTGGCGCTGGAGGTGGCCGACAAGGGGCCGGGGATGCCGCCCGAGCAGGCGTCCCGGGCGTTCGACCGGTTCCAGCGGGGCGAGGAGCGACTGTCGGACGGCGCCGGTCTCGGCCTGTCGATCGTCAAGGCCATCGCCGAGGCGCACGGCGGCCGCTGCCACATCATCTCCTCCCCCGGAGGCGGCACGGTCGTAAGCATCGAACTTCCCGCGATGCAGGAGGCTACTGGCGGGTAGGTATCGGGCATGGCTTCGTGAGCAGGGACCGTGAGGAGGTCGCCGATGACCGATTACGCCAGGGCCCGAGAGGTCGCCGAGCAGGCCCGCGAGACGGAGTGGACGCGCCCGAGCTTCGGCAGGCAGCTCTTCCTGGGCGACTTCCGGCTCGATCTGGTCCATCCCGCCCCTCGTCTCACCGAGGAGGCCGTCAAGAAGGGCGACGACTTCCTCCGTGCCCTCCGCCGGTTCCTGCAGGACAAGGTCGACCCCGCCCTCATCGAGCGCACCGCGCGCATCCCGGACGAGGTGGTCAAGGGCCTGGGGGCCATCGGCGCCTTCGGCATGACGATCGAGGAGGAGTACGGCGGCCTCGGGCTGAGCCACCTCTACTACAGCAAGGCGCTCCAGATGGTGGCGTCGTACTCCCCCGCGCTGAGCGCGCTGCTGTCGGCCCACCAGTCGATCGGCGTCCCCCAGCCGCTGCGGCTGTTCGGCACGCCGGAGCAGAAGCAGCGGTTCCTGCCCCGGTGCGCCGCCGGGGAGATCTCGGCGTTCCTGCTGACCGAGCCGGACGTGGGCTCCGACCCGGCGCGGCTCGGCACGACCGCCGTCCGGGACGGCGACGCGTACGTCATCGACGGCGTGAAGCTCTGGACCACGAACGGCGTGGTGGCCGACCTGCTCGTCGTCATGGCCAGGACCGGCGCCAAGATCTCGGCGTTCGTCGTCGAGGCCGACTCGCCCGGCATCACGGTCGAGCGGCGCAACGCGTTCATGGGCCTGCGCGGCATCGAGAACGGGGTGACCCGCTTCCACCAGGTCCGCGTCCCCGCCGACAACCTCATCGGCCGCGAGGGGCAGGGCCTGAAGATCGCCCTGACCACGCTGAACACCGGCCGCCTGTCGCTGCCCGCCACCTGCGCGGGCGCGGCGAAGTGGGCCGCCGGGATCGCCCGCGAGTGGGGCACGGCCCGTGTCCAGTGGGGCCGCCCGATCGGCGAGCACGAGGCGGTGGCCGGCAAGATCGCGTTCATCGCCGCGACGGCGTACGCCGTGGAGGCCGTCGTCGACCTGTGCAGCCGTCTCGCGGACGACGAGCGCAACGACATCCGGATCGAGGCGGCCCTGGCGAAGCTGTACGGGTCGGAGATGGCGTGGCGGGCGGCCGACGAGCTGGTTCAGATCCGGGGCGGGCGCGGCTACGAGACCGCGGAGTCGCTGCACGCCCGGGGCGAGCGCGGCGTTCCTGCCGAGCAGATGCTCCGCGACCTGCGGATCAACCGCATCTTCGAGGGATCCACTGAGATCATGCACCTGCTGATCGCCCGGGAGGCCGTGGACGCCCACCTGTCGGTCGCCGGCGAGCTCATCGATCCCAAGGCCGGGATCAGGGCGAAGGGCCGCGCCGCCACCCGGGCCGGCGGCTTCTACGCCCGATGGCTGCCGAGCCTGCTGGCCGGGCCGGGACAGCTGCCGAGCTCGTACGCCGAGTTCGGCCCGCTCGCCCAGCACCTGCGGTACGTCGAGCGGACCAGCCGCAAGCTCGCCAGGTCCACGTTCTACGGCATGTCGCGCTGGCAGGGGCGGCTGGAGCACAAGCAGGGCTTCCTCGCCCGGATCGTCGACATCGGCGCGGAGCTGTTCGCGATCACGGCGGTGTGCGTGCGGGCCCAGGAGGACGGGGCCGAGCTCGGCCGCCGGCCGTACGAGCTGGCGGACGCGTTCTGCCGCCAGGCGCGCGTGCGGGCCGAGGCGCTGTTCGACCGCCTGTGGGACAACACCGACAGCGCGGACGTGCGGCTGACCCGGCGGGTGCTGGAGGGGCGGTACGCCTTCCTGGAGGACGGCGTGCTCGACCCCTCGCTCGACGGACCCTGGATCGCGGCGCAGCGGCCCGGTCCGTCGGAGGCGGAGGACGTCCACCGGCACGTCCGCTGATCGTCACGAGCCTGGAACACGCGTGGACCGCCCCCCGCGTCGAGGGGGCGGTCCACGGTGTCTCCTTGGAGATCAGACGTCGTAGCACCACATCCAGCCGTAACCGGAGACGTGGCAGCGGTACCAGCCGTCGCCCGGCTGCATCGCCTGCGCCGGGCTCGACATCACGCCGAAGGTCGCGACCGCGACGGCGGACGTGGCGAGGAGCGCGGCGGAGCGGGTGAGGGTGCGGCGGGAAAACCTGTTGGGCCGCGGCCGGGCGGGCTGTTACGGTCGCGGCATGTGGATTCTGTACGGCGACCGCTGATCCGCCGGGCGTCCCCGCACGCCCGACCGGTCGCGCCTCAGCTTTCTGGCCCTGTCCTTCCCGACGCGGCGGCTGAGTGACGGCACCTCGGTGCCGCGTCCCGTACGTACAAGGAGATTCCGCATGCCTGCTCACCCCTACGCCAAGCGCGGCAAGGACCAGCCGCGCACACCGCAGCCGCAGCCCAAGCACGGATTCCCGCCGGCGCGTCAGACGCCGGCGCCGCCCATGCCGGCCCGCCCGATCCGGGCGCCGCGCCGCATTCCCCGCACCAAGTGACGGAGAAGGGCACCCCGGGGCCGGCCCGGGGTGCCCTTCTCATGTCCTGCGAGGTCAGAGACGCTCGATGATCGTGACGTTGGCCTGGCCGCCGCCCTCGCACATCGTCTGCAGGCCGTACCGGCCGCCGGTGCGCTCCAGCTCGTGCAGCAGCTTGGTCATCAGGATCGCGCCGGTGCCGCCGAGCGGGTGGCCGAGGGCGATGGCGCCGCCGTTCGGGTTGGTGCGCTCCGGGTCCGCGCCGATCTCCTTGAGCCAGGCCAGCGGAACCGGGGCGAACGCCTCGTTGATCTCGACGACGTCGATCTGGTCGATGCTCAGGCCGGCCCTCTTCAGCGCCTTCTGGGTCGCCGGGATGGGCGCGGTCAGCATGTAGACCGGGTCGTCCCCGACCAGCGACAGCGTGACGATCCGGGCGCGCGGGGTCAGGTTGTGCTCCCGCACCGCCTGCTCGGAGGCGATGAGCACGGCGCCCGAGCCGTCCGAGATCTGCGACGAGGTGGCCGCGGTGATCCGGCCGCCCTCCCGGAGGGTCTTCAGCTCGGCCATCTTCTCGAGCGTGGTGTCGGGACGGGGGCCCTCGTCGTCCTCCACGCCGTTGATCGGCGCGATCTGCTCCTTGAAGTGGCCGTTCGCGATGGCCTTGGCCGCCCGCTGGTGGCTCTCGTAGGCGTACCGGTCCAGCTCCTCGCGGCTGAAGCCCCACTTCTCGCACATCAGCTCGGCGCCGCGGAACTGGGAGATCTCCTGCTTGCCGTACCGCTCCACCCACTTGTCGCCGAACGGGAACGGCATTCCCTTCTCCAGGGCCGCCGTGATGCTCGACCCCATGGGCACGATCGACATCGACTCGACGCCGGCCGCGACGACCAGGTCCTGCGTCCCGGACAGCACCCCCTGGGCCGCGAAGTGCACGGCCTGCTGCGAGGAGCCGCACTGACGGTCGATCGTGACGCCCGGGACGGTCTCCGGCAGGCCCGCGCTCAGCCACGCGTTCCGGGCGATGTCCATCGACTGCGGGCCGAACTGCATGACACAGCCCATGATCACGTCGTCCACCGCGGCCGGATCGACGCCGGTGCGCTCGACGAGCGCGGCTAGGGTGTGAGCGGCAAGGTCGGTCGGATGGACCGTGGACAGCCCGCCCTTCTTCTTGCCGACCGGGGTCCGGACCGCCCCGACGATGTACGCCTCTGCCACAGTGCCTCCATAGGAAACCGAGCAATGTTCGGTCAATGAGAGGTTACATCAGAACTTTCGTCTGCGGACGGTCCGGGTGGGCGTCAGGCGTACCGCCCGGGCAACACGTCCTCGGCCTCCCCGAGCTGGAACGCCCCGGAGTCCGCGGCGATCCCCTGGAGGCGGTCGGCAAGGGTCAGCGCCAGCGTGGCGCGGGCGAGCATGGCCTCCTCGGCGTCGGCCGACCCGGTCTCCGGGCCGTACGCGAGGTCGTCCTCGTCCTCGGACGCCTCCCCGGACGCCTCTTCGGACGGCTCCTCGGGCTCCTCGGTCTCGTCGCTCTCCGGCCCGCCGCCCGCGCCGTCTAGCGCCGCGCCGTCGACCGTCGCGCCGTCGACCGTCGCGCCGTCCTGCGCCGTCGCAGTCGCCTCGTCGTCCGCCGTCCCGTCCCGCTGACCGTGCTCCCCCGCGGCCTCCAGATCTTCTACGGCTCTCGCATCCACGTCGGCCACCTCGACGGCCTCGGCGGGCGGCCGGGGCGGCAGCGGGGAGACCCGCAGGACGGCGACCTCCGTCAGGTACGGCCAGCGGACCCCGACGGCCGGAGGGACCCGGTGGCCCTCCTCCACGGTGACGACCGTGTCCGCCCCGGCGTACACGTCGGTCACCCGCCCCTGGCGGATCGCGACGTGCACGATGCCGTCGACCAGCTCGCCGTCCGGCCACCGGGCGCTGTCGAGCTCGTTGACCGGGCGCAGCAGCCCGGCGAGGACGGGCAGCGTCTCCTCCGGCGTCGGCGCGGCCGGCAGGTAGACCACGGGGTAGCGCCGCTCGTCCTCGACCGGGTCGGTCGGCTCGCCCTGGCAGAGCGACCAGCCGCCCAGCCGGTAGGCGATGCCCTCGGCCAGGGTCTTGTCGAAGAAGTCGACGGGCAGCGGGCCCTCGGCGGCGATCCGGCAGGCCCACAGCCGCTCCTCGCCCTCGACGCCGAGCTTGGCCAGCATGTCGACGCCGAGCTCGACGGCGGGGAGGATGCGCGAGCCGCCCGCGAGGATTCCGTCGCCGTCGGGCCTGGCGGCGGGGTCGGCGAGCTGGGCGATGGCCAGCAGCGTCTTGGGGTCCGGGCGGGCGGGAAGCAGGACCGTCGGTCCCGTCCTCAGCCGGCCGGGCAGCAGAAGATTCGAGAACCAGCCCACGGGCCCTCCTCATGATCGGTCGAAGAGACGATAGCCCCACGGACCGCGATCCACATGCCCTTCGGGAAGGGTCCCCCGTCCGGTCGTGTCCCTAGGATTTGGCCTTGGCGAGATGCGTGCTCGTCATCGTCGCGTACACGATGACGTTGTCGACATAATGGCCGGTCGTACGGTTGTAGGCACCCCCGCAGGTGATGAGCCGCAACTCCGCGTTGGCCGCCTGCCCGTAGACGCGGTTGGTCGGGAAGGTCTGCTTGTTCGCCTGCTCGACGCCGCCCACCATGAACACGGCGACCGTGCCGTCCATGCGGGTCACCTCGATCTGGTCGCCGTACCGCAGCTCGTGCAGGCGGCTGAAGACGGCGCTGCGGGTGGTGGTGTCCTTGTGACCGAGCATGACGGCGGGCCCGGCCTCGCCCGGGGTGGGTCCGCCGCGGTACCAGCCAACGAGGTTGGCGTTGTTGATCGGCGGTGTCTCGATCGCCCCGGTCTTGTCCGTGCCGACCGAGACGATCGGCGCGTTGATCCCGAGCTTGCGGATGATGAGCCGCTTCGGCGAGGACGGCTGCATGGCCGGCGCCGCGGGAGCCGGCGGCGCCGGCGGGGGCGCCGTGGGCACGGCCTGGGTGAGCGCCTGCCCCGGGCCGCCCGGACCGACGCTCGGCGCGAGGCCGCCCTGCCCCTTGGCCAGGTTGAGGCCCGTCCGCTCGGGCGGGGCGTACTCGTCGGGCGAGCTGACCATGAAGACGGCACCGAGGACGACGGTCACCAGACCGACCACGGCCGCCAGGATGAGCACGCCGCGGATCGCCTGCGTGCCGCCGCCCCTCGGCTCCTCGGGCTCCTGCGGCGGCGGCTGGACCTGGGGCAGCATGACCGGCTGGTAGACCGGCGGGCCCCACACCGGCTGGGGATGCCCGTGCAGGCGGGGGTCGTAGGGCACGCCGTACGGCGGCTGCCCGGGCTGACCCGGTGGGTACTGTCCAGGCGGCGTCGTCACGACCCCGTCCTACTGCCGCACGGGCCGCCGGCGGGCCCGCATCATGAGGCCGCCCGTGGCCGCGGCGAGCATCAGGCCGGTGCCGGTGAGGACGAGGACCCGCCCGTCCGGGCCCGCCTCGCCGCCGCCGCCCGTCGCGGCGCCGCCGCCGGGCGTGTGGGTGACCTGCCCCGAGCGCCGCGACTTGGACGGGCTCGCCGTGACGGTCTCGTACACCGTCCGGGTGTGCCGCGGAGTGGGGCTCGTCGAGGTGCTGGGCGAGGTGCTCGCCGACGGCGTCGAGGACGCCGTCCCGACGGCGACCGTCGCGACCGCCGGCAGCGTGGACACCCCGGTCGTCGAGATCTTGCAGTCGTAGAGCAGCTCGGGCGTCGTGGAGCCGCTCGCGGCCGAGCCGAGCAGGTTCAGCTTGAAGTCCCTCGCCGTGAGGACGACCGCCGTCGCGCCCGTGGACGGCGTGACCGTGATCGTCGCCACGGGGAGGGCCCCCATGGGCGAGCCGACGGGCGTCGAACCGAGCGAGGCGGAGGGGGACGGCGTGGACACCCCTGCGGCGCCCGAGGCCGAAATCGACGGCTCGACCTGAATCCACTTGTCCGCCCCGATGGCCACGGGCGCGGGCAGCGCGGAGGCCCCGGACGACAGCGTCAGCGTCGCGGTGAAGGCGGTGCCGACCGCGGCGCTGCCGTTCGCGGTCAGCGACACCGTGAAGTCGTGCGTGACGGCGGCGCCCGACGACGGGGTGCACGTGTAGCTAACCGTCTTGGTGTCGGCGTGCGCGCTGACGACCGCCAGACCGCCGAGGAGGACGCCCGCGCTGACCACTCCGGCCCCGGCGGCCCTCCGGACGACTCGGCCGCGTGCCTTGGACTTCAGCACTGACTTCTCTCCCATCCCGGATCCCCGCAGTAACAGGCGTACCAGCATTCCAGCATACGGTCACGGTCAGGTAGAGATCCTACGGACAAAGCCCCCCTAATGGCCTCTCTCTGCCGGGAATCCGTCATAGAACGGTCAAGGAAGGCTGCTTCCGGCGTACGGGTCCTAGACATGGCGCACGCCTCGCGCCGACGTCCGCGAGCCGGATCTGCGCAGCATGAGGCCGCCGGACGCGGAGGCGGCCATCAGGACGGCGCCGGCGAGCACGAAGATCCGTCCGTCGGGGCCGATCTCGCCGCCGCCGCCGGTCTGCGCGCCGCCCAGCGGAGTCCGGGAGATCTGGGCCGTCGTCCGGTGGGTGACGGTCGCGGTCGACGACACGGTCGAGGTGACCGTCGTGGTCGCCGACGCCGTGGTGGTCTCCGTGACCGTCTCGGTCGGGGCGGGAGAGTCGCCGCCGCCGTCGTCCGTGCCGTCGTCGCTCGGCGTGGCGCTCGGGCTCGTGCCGGCGGACGACACGATCGTGAGGGCGACCGAGGCCCGCGAGCCGGACTCGGGAGCGGTGCAGGTGTAGAGGTCGTGGGTGGTCGTCCCGCCCTGCGGTGCGAGTTCCAGCCCGAAGTCGCCGGCCACCACGCCCACCGTCCCCACGGCGGTCGGCGTGAGGGTGATCACCATGTCGGGGATGGGCGCCAGCGTGGCCGTGGCCGGCACGGCGGTGCTGACGGCGGCCGAGGCGACGGGCGTCACGGTGACCGCCGGCACGGCGGCCGAGAACGGGTCGCCGGTCGTGTCCGTCGCCTCCGGGCTCGAGGAGCCGGTCCCCGCGCCGCCCGGCGAGGACGCGGTGTCCGCGGGCGTTCCAGAGTCGGTGGGCGTTCCGGAGTCGGTGGGCGTTCCAGAGTCGGTGGGCGTTCCGCTGTCGGCCGCGGCGTCCGAGAACTCGGAGCCGGTGCCGTCGCCCGACGGCGTGGTGCCGCTGCTAGAAGGGCTCGGGCTGGACGGGCTCGGAGACGGAGACGCGCCGGACGGGCTCGTGCTGCTCGACGGGCTCGTGCTGCTCGACGGGGACGGGCTGCCGCTGCTCGACGGCGTCGGGCTCGCGCCGCCCGCGACCGGGTCTCCGGTGGCCTCGGCGGTCCCCTCGGCCACGATCACGTCGCCGCTCGCGAGGCTCGTCCCCGCGACCATCGGCGACTGCCCGGTGCCGGGGCTGCCGGGCGTGATCCTCCAGGTGATCTGCGCGGTCTGCCCGGGCGTCACGCCGTCGGGGGCCTGGAGGGCGACGGTGACGGGGTACGTCGCGGTCGCCGTGCCGCCGAGGGCGGTGCAGGAATAGAGGACGGTGGCGGAGCCGTCCTGCGCGAGCACCGGCCAGGCCATCAGCGCGATCGCACCGGCTCCCGCCGCCGCGGCCGCTCGCATGGCGATGCGCCGCCGCGCACTTCTGTGCCGGGCGCTCACGTTGGGCACAGCTGTCTCTCCCACCACCGCGGTCACGATCAAGCGGGCCCAGTCTTCCAGGCTTTGACCGCGGTCATCGCCAAAAGCGAACTTATGCCAGGAAACACTCAGGGAACCTTCACGGCATTCCCGGTGTATCGGGTGCATGAGACGACTACTCGTGGCGCTCGCCGCAGTGGCGGCGATCCTGGCATGGGCGCCTCCCGCGTACGCGGGGAACTGGGCGGTGACCGAGCTCGACCCGCTCCCCTCCCGGATGGAGCCCGGGGTGGCCTACACGGTCGGCTACTGGGTCCTCCAGCACGGCACCCACCCGTTCGACGGCACGGCCGCGGAGCTCGGCACCACCGGACTTCGCATCGTCGGGGAGAACGACAAGGCCGTCACGTTCGCCGGCACGCGACTGCCGGAGCCGGCCCACTACGCCGTCACGATCATCCTGCCGCCGGGCGTCTGGCGGTTGCAGGGCGTCCAGGGCGTCTTCGGGACGTGCGAACTCGGCCTGCTCACCGTGCCGGGCGGACTGCGGCCGGTGCCGCCGGAGTTCCCCGCCGCGCCCGGCGGGGAGGTCAAGGACTACTGGGGCGACGCGAAGCCGCCCGGCTTCCCGTGGTCGTCGACTCCGGTCGCGGCCGCTCCCGCGACACCGGCGGCCACGCCGGCCGCACCCACGCCGGCCACGCCGGCCACGCCGGCCACGCCGGCCACGCCGGCCACGCCAGCGAAAGCTCCCTCGGCGTCCGGCGGCGTGCCGTACCCGCTGGCCGCCGTCCTCGTCCTGGCGGCGGGCGCGGCGGCGCTGCTCACCCGCAGGGGAGCCGGACGGCGGGCGGAAGACGACGCCGCGGAGCCGGACGGCCCGGCTCAGGACGTGATCACGATCGGTCGGGGAGGCTGACCCCGGCCGTGAACGTCACTTGCCCTGCACGCCGGTCAGCGTCGCGTACACGATGATGTTGTCGGTGTAGCTGTGCCGCTTGGCGTTGAAGACGCCGCCGCAGGTCACCAGCCGGAGCGAGGCCGTGATCGTGTTGCCGTAGACGCGCTTGGTGGGGAACGTCGTCTTCCCCACCTGCTCGACGCCGTCGACCGTGAAGATCGCGATCTTCCCGTCGGCGCGCAGCACCGAGATCTTGTTGCCCCGCTTCAGCTCGTGCAGGCGGCTGAAAACGGCCGCGCCCGTACGGGTGTTCACGTGGCCCAGGATGATCGCCGGCCCCTGGTCGCCGGGGGCCGGGCCGAGGCGGTACCAGCCGGTGAGGCTCGGCCGGCTCAGCGGCGGCGCCTGGATCTCACCGGACTTCTGCACGCCGACGGCCCCGACCTTCGCCTTGACGCCGATGGACGGGATGCTGATCTTGACTGGCCGGCTGGACGTCTTCAGCGCCGTGGCCGTCTTCGACGACGAGGACGAGGATGTCGGGACGTTCACCGGCAGCGACGAGGACGAGGCGGTGGTCGTCGTCAGCGACAGCGGCGGGAACGGCTGGAGCGCGGGCGCCGGCGGCGGGGCCGTCGGGTCGGCCGCCGTCAGCGGCACTCCCGGGCCGCCCGGGCCGACGGTCGGCGGCAGGAACGCGACGTTCCCCGCGTCCTGGACGGTCGTCTGGTACCCGGGCACCTCCTCCGTCCCGGAGGAGGGCGCGAGGACGGCCAGCATGCCGGCCATCACGGCCACGATGCCGCCGAACGACCCGGCCACGAGCAGCGTCGCGAGGACGGGCTGCGGGAGCGACCGGCGCTTCGCGGGCGTCGCGGGCTGCTGAGGCTGGGAGGCCTGGCCTTCGGGAGGAGTGGCGGTCATCGTGATCCTCCTCAGACCGTGAGGTTCCGGTCGCCCGAGTGGGCCGCCCTGCGCCTGAGCAGGGCCACCCCGCTGAACACGCCGATCACCAGCATCACGCCGCCCGACCCGACGAGCAGCGGGCCGGACGCGGAGGTGCGGACCGGCTCCTCACCGGTCTGCGCCCCGCCCTTGGGGGTGACCCGCACCTGCGCCACGGTCGGCGTGGCGGTCAGCGTGACGGTCGTGGTCGCCGTCGGCGTCGGGCTTCCCTGCACCACCACCGCGACGACCTGGCTCTGCGACTGGGACGGAGTCGAGCTCGGTGACCCGGAGGCGGCCGAGCCGCTCGGGCTGGGCGAACCGGACGGAGGAGGCGTGGAGCCACTGGGGTCCGGCGAACCGCTGGGAGAGCCCGAGGAAGACGGGCTCGTGGGCGGGGTCGTCCCGCCGCCACCGTCGCCGCCGCCGATCGTCACCCGGACGGCCGTCGGCTTCTTGGTCGGCGTGCACACCGCCTGGAGCTGCTTCGGCGGGGTCATGATCTGCTCGGTGACGACGCGGAAGCCGTCCACCATGGCCCACTTGGCGTCCAGCTTCTTCACCGTGAGCGTGTGCTGCTTGTACGGCAGGCCGCGCATGCCCCACAGCGTGTGGTTGCCCTGGTTGGCGACCACCACCGGGTTCCCGTTCTCGTCCTTCGAGGCGTCCGCCGTGGCCGGGATGCCCGGCTTGCCGTCGATCGCGAACTGCACCTGCCCGGCGCGGTAGTCCTGCTCGGTGATGAAGTCGACGCCCGTGCCGGTGAAGGGGAAGGACACCTCCGCGCCGGACACCTCACTCGCGTGGACGTCCTCGTGGATGTCCTTGAACTGCGGCGCGCGGTCGTTGTAGTCGGCCCAGTCGGAGCCGACGTACCCGATCGAGGGGTCGTCGTCGTTGACGACCGTCTCGGACGCCGGCGGGGTGAAGTCGATGAACAGCTTCTTGGGCACCAGCTCCAGCGTCCCGGCCTGGGTCGTGGACACCGCGCCGGAGATCAGCTCCGGCAGCTCGATCGGCCCGCCGTTCTGCAGCAGCGCCTGGTCCTTGTAGCCGAGGGAGTTGAGCTCTCCGTTCCACAGGTCGCCGCTGATCCCGGAGACGCCGGTCGCCGACAGGCGGGCGCCGGGCTGGAACAGGCCGGGCGACAGGAACCGCGTGCCGTCCCGGTAGGCGACGCCCCAGCGGACGTCGAGCGGCTGGCCCACGGCCAAGGCGGTCTGCAGCGTGAGCGTGACCTTGAGGTTGACCGGCGTGGGCGCCACGCCCTGGGGGCCGGAGACGCACGTGTAGTTGAGGTCGATCTCGACCGCCTCGGCCCTGGCCGAGGTCAGGGGCAGCGCGAGGAGCACCCCTCCGGCCACGCTCACGACCGCGGCGGCGAGCGTGCGCCGCCCCGCTCTCCACCGAACCACGACGCGCTCCGATCGGGAAGCCTGGCCCCACGGGCAAGAACAGCAAACCGAGGCTAGATCTTACGGGTTACGTCAGGGGCTTATGGGGTGTAATCGTCGATGGTGGCGGAGTTGTAATCGACTCGTCCACTAACGTGACGAGCCGCGACAATCGACCCCGAGAGACTAGAATCGTATTCTGGCCGCGGCAACGACCACGCGACTTCGGAAGGCGTACCCGATGCGGCGAGACCTCTTCGACGAGGAGCACGACCTCTTCCGCGAGACCGTCCGCGAGTTCATGGCTCGCGAGGTGGTCCCGCACCACGCGCAGTGGGAGCAGGACGGCATCGTCCCGAGAGAGGTGTGGAAGAAGGCCGGCGAGCTGGGCATGTTCGGCTTCTCGGTCCCGGAGGAGTACGGCGGGTCGGGCATCACCGACTTCCGCTACAACACGGTGATCGTCGAGGAGATCATCCGCCACGGCGCGACCGGC
This sequence comes from Microbispora sp. ATCC PTA-5024, assembly GCF_000511135.2. Lineage (NCBI taxonomy): Bacteria > Bacillati > Actinomycetota > Actinomycetes > Streptosporangiales > Streptosporangiaceae > Microbispora > Microbispora sp. ATCC PTA-5024. The sequence goes on from NZ_KI866524.1 coordinate 1,013,344, forward strand.
CTCGGCTTCGGCCTGCACAACGACATCATGGCGCCGTACCTCGTCGACATGACCGACGACGAGCAGAAGCAGCGCTGGCTGCCCGGGTTCGCCTCCGGCGAGCTGATCACGGCCATCGGCATGACCGAGCCGGGCGCGGGCAGCGACCTGCAGGGGGTGCGGACGACCGCCGTCCGCGAGGGCGACCACTACGTCGTCAACGGGCAGAAGACGTTCATCACGAACGGCATCAACTCCGACCTCGTCGTCGTGGTGGCCAAGACCGACCCCACGGCCGGGGCGCGGGGCACGACCCTGCTGGTCGTCGAGCGCGGCATGGAGGGGTTCACCCGCGGCCGCAACCTCGAGAAGGTCGGCATGCACGCCCAGGACACGGCCGAGCTGTTCTTCGAGAACGTCCGGGTGCCGGTGGCCAACCGCCTCGGCGGCGAGGAGGGCCAGGGCTTCATCCAGCTCATGGTCAACCTGCCCCAGGAGCGGCTGTCGATCGCCGTCGCGGCCGTCGCCGCCGCCGAGACCGTGCTGGAGCAGACGATCGAGTACTGCAGGAGCCGCAAGGCCTTCGGCAGGAACATCGGGCAGTTCCAGAACACCCGCTTCCTGCTGGCCGAGCTGTCGACCGAGGTGGAGATCGCCCGGCACTACGTCGACAAGTGCATCCTCGCGCTGAACGCCAAGGAGCTGACGGTCGTGGACGCGGCCAAGGCCAAGTGGTGGACGACCGAGCTGCAGAACAAGGTCATCGACCGGTGCCTCCAGCTTCACGGCGGCTACGGCTACATGCTGGAGTACCCGGTCGCCAAGGCATGGCTCGACAGCCGCGTCCAGACGATCTACGGCGGCACGACCGAGATCATGAAGGAGATCATCGGCCGCTCGTTCGGCTTCTGACCCCGGTCAGCGGTGCTGCTGACCCCAGATGGCGAGCATGGCGATGACGAACACGATCATCACGCCCGCGTAGGCCACCGGGCCCAGCCGGAAGAACCTGCGCACCCGGTTCAGCAGCCACGCGAACAGGAACGCCAGGAAGACCAGAAGGATGAGTCCGGGGTCCATGCTGATCAGTATGCGCGGCTTTCGCCTCCGGCGCGGGCTTGCCGGAGGGGAAGGCCCCCGGACCGTCAGGAGTCGCGGCTGCCCTCGATGACGATCCGCGCCACGAGCGCGGGGTCGTCGCTCATCGGCAGGTGGCCGCACCCCTGGAGGATCTTGACCCGCTGCCCCGCCCACCGGGCCGCCCGTACGGCCTGCCGGTACGGCGGCAGCAGCCGGTCGTGCTCGCCCCACGCGAGCGTGATCGGCACCTTGGGCGGGGCGGGCGGCGGCGTCCAGGACATCGCCTCAAGGGTCTCGTCGAAGCCCGGGCAGGTCCCCAGCGCGTGAGCCGCGGCCAGCACCGCCTCGTCGGAGATCCGTTCGGGCCTGGCGACCAGCAGGCCCATGGCGGCCGCCTTGCCCCACCGGGTCGAGGTCAGCGCGGCGGCCAGCCCGCCTCCCCCGGCGTCGGCGGTCGCCCGCAGCACGCGCAGCACCATGCGCGCGTACAGGTGCTCCGGCCGGGACCAGAACCCGGCCGGCGAGAGGGCGACGGCCGAGCGGACGGTCCCGCCCGACGCCAGGTCGAGCGCGATGTAGCCGCCGAGCGAGTTGCCCGCCACGTGCGGGGCGTCGACGCCGAGCCCCCGCCAGAACTCCTCGACCGCGCCGCCGAGCGTCTCCGGCGTGTACGGGATGCCGGCCGGCAGCGGCGGGGACTCGCCGAAGCCCGGCAGGTCGACCGCGATGACGTCGTGCCGCTCGGCGAGCAGGTCCAGCACCGGCAGCCAACCCTGCCGGTGGTGGCCGATGCCGTGCAGCAGGACGAGCGGCGGCCCGCTGCCCCGGCGGTCGTAGGCGAGCTCCATACCTGCGAGTCAAGCACCGAACGGCCGCACCGGCCAGCGTCCGCGCCCATGGACACGACCGCACACGACCCGCACACGCCCCGGCCGCCGTGCCGCCGGGGGGGCAGGTCGGCTCGCCGGTGCTCCACGCCGTCCGGGGCCGGTCAGGTCGGCACGCCGGCGCTCCACGCCGTCCGGGACCGGCGCGGGCGTGCGGGAGACCGCCGCCGCCTTCTCGCCCGCTGCGGCCTCGGCCGCTGCGGCCTTGGCCGGAGGAACGACCCGGCGGTCAGCGGCCGCCGATGGGGATCTCGAACCAGACGGCCTTGCCCTCGCGCGTCGGCCGCGAGCCCCAGCGCCGGGCCAGCTGGTCGACCAGGTAGAGGCCGCGGCCGCCCTCGTCGTTCTCGCCCGCGCTGCGGATGCGGGGCAGCCGCAGGTCCTGGTCGAAGACCTCGACCCAGATGGACTCCCCGCCGCGGCGCAGCCGGAGCATGAACTCCTTGTCGCCGGCGATCTCCTCTTCGAACCCCGGCACGTCCCACGACTCGTCGAACGGCAGCGGCGGGCCGTCGAAGACCAGCTCCCGCCGGGGGACGCTGGCGCTCGCCGCGTGCAGGACCACGTTGGTCACGACCTCGGAGACCAGCAGGCAGGCCAGCTCGGCACGCTCCTCGGGGACCTGCCAGGCGGCGAACGCCTCCGCCGCCATGCGGCGCGCCTCGCTCACCATGATCGGCTGCGCCGGGAACGTGCGCTCCTCGACCTCCAGCTCGCTGCCGGCGGACCTGACCACGAGGATCGCCATGTCGTCGTCGATCTCGCCGGGGACGGCGACGGTCGCCATGTCGGCGATCCGCTCGACGGGCTCGTTGGAGACCTTGGCGAGCTTCTCGAACAGCACCCCGAGCGTCTCGTCGTCGCTGGGCGGGGCGCCCTCGGCGTCGCGCGGCGGCCGCCGGTCGACCAGGCCGTCGGTGTAGAGGAGCAGCGTCGCGCCGGGCGGCAGCGTCCGCGTCTCCTCCTTGTAGACCAGGTCGGCGTGGACGCCCTTGGCGCGCACCCCGAGGGGCTGGCCGACCTCGGTGATGTCGAGCTCCGTCACGTTGCCGTCGACGATCAGCAGCGGCGGGGCGTGACCGGCGTTGGCGAACGACAGCTGGCGCGACCACGCGTCGTACACCATGTACTGGCAGGTGACGATCGGCGGGTTGGTGATGTCGGCGCCGAAGTCGTCGTGTTCCGGCGCGGCGACGATCCTGGTCCACTCGTCCAGGCGGGCGAGGATGTCGGCCGGCGGCTTGTCGTCCTGGGCGAAGGCCCGCAACGCGGCCCTGAGCTGGCCCATGACCGCCGCCGCCTTGGCCCCGCGGCCCTCGACGTCCCCGATCACGATGCCGACGCGGCCGGCCGACAGCGGGATCACGTCGTACCAGTCGCCGCCGACCTGGGTCTGGATGCCCTGCCCGTGGGAGGCGAGCGGCGCGGCCGGGTAGTAGCGGACGGCGATCTCCAGGCCGTCGAGCGAGGGCAGCGGCTGACGCGGGAGCAGGTTCTTCTGGAACGACTCGGCCGTGTGGCGCTCCTCCTCGAAGAGCAGCGCGTTGTCGACGGCGAGCGCGACCCGGGTCGCGATGGCGCCCACGAAGTCGCGGTCGAAGGTGTCGTAGTGGGGCGAGCGCCGGTCGGTCAGGTTGGACATGCCGAGGTACATCAGCCCGAGCGTCTCCCCGCGCACGCACAGCGGCGCGACGATCGCCGAGGTCATCCCGATCTCCCCGCACACCCGGGCCGCGCCCTCGCTCGGAGCGGGATAGCTGACCTGCGAGAAGTCCTCGACGAGGATCGTCTCCTGGCGGCGGATGGCGGTGTCGGCGTAGTGGCCGGGCGGGTACCTGATCTCGCCGCCCACCGGCTGCCAGCTGTCCGGCGGCGGCGTCCAGCCGTGGACGTGCGTCGACACCTTGCGGATCAGCCGGTCGCCCTCGACGAGCTCGATGAAGCAGTGGTCGGCGAACTGGGGGACCAGCATCTCGGCGACGCGGTTGAGGGTCTCCTCGACGTACAGCGAGCCGGCGAGCCGCTCGCCGATGCGCTCAAGCAGGCCGAAGCGGTCCTTCTCGCGCTCGTTGCTGCGCATCGCCTCGCGGGCGGTGATCACGATGCCGGTGACGGAGCCGGACGGGTGGCGCAGCGGGACGGCCTGGGCGCGCACGTAGATCATCGTGCCGTCGCCGCGGACCACGTCGAAGGTGCCCTCCCACACCCCGCCCCGCAGCACGTGCTTGGCGAGGTCGACGGCGAGGGGGTGGTCCTTCTCCATGATCCCCAGCGAGAGCAGGGACTCCTTGCCGGTGGGAGCGCCGACCCGGCCGAACAGCTGCTCGGCGAACGGGTTCCAGTAGAGGACGTTGCTGAAGCGGTCGGTGACGACCACGGCCATCTCGGCGTGATCGAGGACGGAGCCGGCGGTGAGGTGGTCGTCGGTGTCCTGTGACAGGTCTCCCCAGCGTCTCATCCCACGACCACCCCTCGACGGGGTGCTTTCGCTATGCCGGGCACGGGCGCTCCTGCAAGGGCTGGGTCGCGAGAAATGAGGGACTCCCTATGGGATTCAACCAGGCACAACTCTTTCCGTCATCGTCTGGTGACGAAAACGTGAGCGGCGACGTCGCGCGGAAGATCCACGGCCGTGCTGCCCGCCTCACCATCACCCGTCACCCGCACACCGTCGTCGCTCGCCGCGAGCGTCACCTCGCGTCCGGGTTGTATCCCAACTTGCTTGAGTTTAAGCATCACGGCGGGGTCGCTTTGCACTTGTTCGCTGATTCGGCGCACTACAACCGGGGTCTCCGCCGCACCGGCGAGGTTCGCCATGGGAGACACCATCTCATCTGCGGAGAATCCGGACTGCGCCACCCCGAGCTCGTCAAGACCGGGAATCGGGTTGCCGTGCGGGCAGAACCGGGGATTGTCGAGAAGGTTCACGAGCCGGCTCTCCACCGACTCCGACATCACGTGCTCCCACCGGCACGCCTCGATGTGGACCTCTTCCCACGGCATGCCGATGACCTGGGTGAGAAGGCACTCCGCCAGGCGGTGCTTGCGCATGACGCGGATGGCCAGGGTGCGGCCGCGCTCGGTCATGCTGAGATGCCTGTCCCCCTGCACCTTGACGAGGCCGTCGCGCTCCATACGGGCCACCGTCTGGCTGACCGTCGGACCGCTCTGCTGCAGGCGCTCCGCGATGCGGGCGCGCAGAGGCACGATGCCTTCCTCTTCGAGTTCGAAGATCGTACGGAGATACATCTCCGTCGTATCGATCAGGCCGTGTGCGGTCAAGGCTCCTCCAGTCCTTGTAAATCGATGCTACGACCTCCCCCGCGTTCGCAGGTGACCTTATTGGGGAAGCGACCCAGGATGGGAAACATCGGAGCCGAACGATTCCTTCCTGGCGAGGTCAGCCTGCCCGCGCTCCGTGAGGCCGCCCGGCACTGCGAGGGGTGCGACCTCTACCGGAACGCCACCCAGACCGTGTTCGGCGACGGCGTCCCCGACGCCACCTTCATGCTCGTGGGCGAGCAGCCCGGCGACCAGGAGGACCGGCGGGGCGCCCCGTTCGTCGGCCCGGCCGGTCGCATGCTGGACAAGGCGCTCGAAGAGGCGGGGATCGACCGCGAAAGGGTCTACGTGACGAACGCGGTCAAGCACTTCAAGTTCGAGCCACGCGGCAAGCGGCGCATCCACCAGAAGCCGAACGCGGCCGAGATCGACGCCTGCCGCCCCTGGCTGGAGGCCGAGATGCGGCTGGTGGACCCGCTCGTGACGGTGGTGCTGGGCGCCACGGCCGCCCGGGCGCTGCTCGGGCCGTCCTTCCGGGTCACCCGGCACCGGGGGGAGCCGGTCCCCCGCCGCGACGGCGCGTACTACGTGGCGACCATCCACCCGTCCGCCATCCTGCGCGCACCGGACAGGGACGCGGCCTACGACGGCTTCCTGGCGGACATCCGGGTCGCCGCGGCGCTGCCCTGACCGGTGACGTGCGCACGCGCGGCGGCCCCGGGGCCGCCGGTCTCAGGGCGCGAGCCGCTCGCGCACCCAGGAGCCTCCCGTCAGGCGGTAGCGCAGCCGGTCGTGCATGCGGTCGGTCTGCCCCTGCCAGAACTCGACCTCGGACGGCATGACCCGGAAGCCTCCCCAGAAGTCCGGCAGCGGCGGGTCCTGCGGCCAGCGCCTGGTGAGCTCCTCGTACCTCCTGTCGAGCTCCTCCCGCGAGGCGACCACGGCCGACTGGCGGGAGGCCCACGCCCCGATGCGGGAGCCGTACGGGCGGGAATGGAAGTAGGCGGCGCTGTCCTCACGCGGGAGCCGGACCACCCGGCCCTCGACGCGGACCTGGCGCCGGATCGGATGCCAGGGGAACAGCAGACAGGCACGCGGGTTCTCGGCGAGGTCGCGGCCCTTGCGAGACTCGTAGTTGGTGAAGAAGACGAACCCGCGCTCGTCGAAGCCCTTGAGGAGGACGGTGCGGGCGGAGGGGCGGCCGCCCGCGGAGCTGGTGGCCACGATCATCGCGTTGGGTTCCGGCAGGCCCGCGGCCACCGCGTCGCCGAACCAGACGGCGAACTGCTCCACCGGGTCGTCGGCCATGCCGGACTCGAGCAGGGGCTCGCCCTCGTAACTGTGGCGGAGCCCGGGGAGTTGCGAAGCGCTGTCCACGGAACGGTATTCTTGCGCGCTCGGTTGATGTCCCGCGCGTTACCCCCTACCAGGGAGAACGGCGTGGGGGAGGGCCGGGGGCACAACAGTGCCACGCTGAGGGTTAAATTGACCCGCCGGTATCTCGACATCAAGGCTCTGGACTTCACAAGAGAGGGAGGCGGCCGAGAATGTCCGACTTCAAACCCGGGCTCGAAGGCGTGGTCGCGTTCGAGACCGAGATCGCGGAACCGGACAAAGAAGGGGGCGCCCTGCGGTACCGGGGCGTCGACATCGAAGAGCTCGTGGGCAACGTCTCCTATGGACATGTCTGGGGCCTGCTCGTCGACAACACGTTCCAGCCGGGTCTTCCCCCGGCGGAGCCGTACCCCGTTCCCGTCCATTCCGGCGACATCCGCGTAGACGTGCAGAGTGCGCTGGCCATGCTGGCGCCCGCCTTCGGCTTCCGCCCGCTGCTCGACATCGACGACGACCAGGCCCGCGACGACCTCGCCCGCGCCTCGGTCACCGCGCTGTCGTTCGTGGCGCAGTCGGCCCGCGGCCTCGGCCTGCCCATGGTCCCGCAGAAGCGGGTCGACGAGGCCGAGAGCATCGTCGAGCGCTTCATGATCCGCTGGCGTGGCGAGCCCGACCCGCGCCATGTCAAGGCCATCGACGCCTACTGGACCTCGGCGGCCGAGCACGGCATGAACGCCTCCACGTTCACCGCCCGCGTCATCGCCTCCACCGGCGCCGACGTGGCCGCCGCCCTGTCGGGCGCGGTGGGCGCGATGTCCGGCCCGCTGCACGGCGGCGCCCCGGCCCGCGTCCTGCACATGATCGAGGGCGTCGAGCAGATGGGCGACGCCCGCAAGTACGTCCAGAGCGAGCTCGACAAGGGCCAGCGGCTCATGGGCTTCGGCCACCGCGTCTACCGCGCGGAGGACCCGCGGGCCCGCGTCCTTCGCCGTACGGCGAAGGAGCTGGGCGCGCCGCGCTACGAGGTCGCCGCCGCGCTGGAGACCGCCGCGCTGGAGGAGCTGCACGCCCGCAAGCCGGACCGCGTCCTGGCGACCAACGTGGAGTACTGGGCCGCGGTGATCCTCGACTTCGCCGAGGTTCCCTCGCACATGTTCACCTCGATGTTCACCTGCGCCCGCACGGCCGGGTGGGCCGCCCACATCCTGGAGCAGAAGCGCACGGGCAGGCTGGTCCGCCCCAGCGCCGACTATGTGGGCCCGAAGCAGCGCTCGATCAGCGAGGTCCCCGGCGCCACCGAGGTCGTCGGCAGGATCTGAACCGCCCCGAGAGGGCCCGCGGTCCCCACGACCGCGGGCCCTTCGCGTGCCGGTGACATGTCCTTTTCAGGGTCCGGCGTCCGGCATGCCGCGATGACGCGGTGAGACGTGGGTCTCAGAATCCGGACCCGCGTCGGGACCACGGCCCGGGCTCACTACGCTGGACCACGTGGCTGACATCGTGATTCCCGCTGACATCAAGCCCGCCGACGGCCGCTTCGGCTGCGGGCCCTCGAAGGTACGTCCCGAGCAGCTCGCCGCTCTCGCCGAGGCCGGAGCGAGCGTCATGGGCACGTCCCACCGCCAGAAGCCCGTGAAGAACCTGGTCGGCCGGGTCCGCGCGGGCCTCGCCGAGCTCTTCTCCCTCCCCGAGGGGTATCAGGTCGTCCTCGGCAACGGCGGCACGACGGCCTTCTGGGACATCGCCTCCTTCGGGCTCATCCGGGAGAAGTCGCAGCACCTCCACTTCGGCGAGTTCTCCTCGAAGTTCGCCGCGGTGGCCGCCAAGGCCCCCTGGCTGGCCGAGCCCACCGTGATCAAGTCGGAGGTCGGCAGCCACCCCCGGGCCCGCGCCGAGGAGGGCGTGGACGTCTACGCGCTCACCCACAACGAGACCTCGACCGGCGTCGCCATGCCCATCGAGCGCGTCGTGGACGACGAGTCGCTCGTCCTCGTCGACGCGACCAGCGGCGCGGGCGGCCTGCCCGTGTCGGCCGAGCAGTTCGACGTCTACTACTTCGCCCCGCAGAAGAGCTTCGCCTCGGACGGCGGCCTGTGGATCGCGCTGTTCTCGCCCAAGGCCCTCGACCGGGTGTCGGAGATCGAGGCGAGCGGGCGCTTCGTACCCGAGTTCTTCAGCCTGCCGACCGCCATCGACAACTCGTCGAAGGACCAGACCTACAACACGCCGGCCGTCGCCACGCTGTTCCTGCTGGCCGACCAGATCGACTGGATGAACTCCCAGGGCGGCCTCGCCTGGACCACGGCCCGGTCGGCCGACTCGGCCTCCCGGCTCTACACCTGGGCGGAGAAGACGTCGTACACGACCCCGTTCGTGGCCGACCCCGCGCAGCGCTCCAACGTCGTCGGGACGATCGACTTCGACGACTCGGTCGACGCCGCGGCCGTGGCCAAGGTGCTGCGGGCCAACGGCATCGTGGACACCGAGCCGTACCGCAAGCTCGGCCGCAACCAGCTGCGCATCGCGATGTTCCCCGCGATCGACCCGGCCGACATCGAGGCGCTGACCGCCTGCGTCGATCACGTGGTCGAGCGGCTCTAGGCACCGCCGTCCGCCGCGGTCCGCCGCCGCGCCCGTCAGGAGGCGCGGCGGCGCAGCAGCCAGGCGGCGAGGACACCGCCGATCAGCCCGAAGAGGTGGCCCTGCCAGGAGATGCCCGGCTGGGACGGCAGGGCGCCCCACAGGATCGAGTAGTACAGCACGGCGACGACGACGCCGAGGACGATGTCGAGGGCCCGGCGGTCGAAGAGCCCCCGGGCCACGACAAAGCCGAAATATCCGAACACGAGGCCGCTTGCGCCGATTGTCAGCGTGTTCGGCGGGCTGGTGAACCACACGCCCAGCCCGCTCACCACGATGATCACGAGGCTCGCGGCGAGGAACCGGCCGATCCCCCGGATCGCCGCCACGAAGCCCAGGATCAGCAGCGGCACCGAGTTGGCCATGAGATGGCCGAACCCCGCGTGCAGGAACGGGGCGAAGACGATTCCGGTCAGTCCATCCGGCTCGTGAGCCACGATGCCGTACCGGTCGAGCCGGCCGTCCTCGACGTAGTCGACCACCTCGACCGCCCACATGACACCCACGAGGGCGATCATGAGGATCGCGCTGCCGAGGGCGCCGCTGACGAGCCTCGCTGTACGGTCCTTCATCGACCGGCCGGATGGAGGAAGTCCGGTCCCGGAATCACTCATGGCCTTACGGTACGCAGTCCCGCTCACGAACGAGCGATCTGCCCCGTAAGCACAGGCTTATGTATGGAAACGCCCGGGACTCGCGAGCCCCGGGCGTCGTCCTCCAGCGGAGGCGTCACTCGCCCTTCCAGACGGGCGCCCGCTTCTCGGCGAAGGCGGCGGCGCCCTCCATGGCGTCCTTGGAGCCGAACACCGGGTTGACGATCTCGCCCTGCTTCCTGAACATCTCGTCCCGCGACCAGTCGGCCGACTCGATCATCACGCGCTTGGTGGCGGCCAGCGCCAGCGGCGCGTTCGCGGCGATCGTCCGGGCCAGCCCGAGGGCGCCCTCCAGCGCGCCGCCCGCGGGGGTGACCCGGTTGACGAGCCCCAGCTCGTACAGCCGGGACGCCGGGTAGTGGTCGCCGGTCAGCGCGATCTCCATCGCGACGTGGTACGGGATGCGGCGCGGCAGCCGCATCACGCCGCCGGCACCCGCGACCAGGCCGCGCTTGGGCTCCGGCAGGCCGAATCTGGCCTCCTCCGACGCGACGACGATGTCGCACGCGAGGGCCAGCTCGAACCCGCCGGCGAGCGCGTACCCCTCGACGGCGGCGAGCAGCGGCTTGCGCGGCGGCGCCTCGACGAGCCCGCCGAACCCCCGGCCCTCCACCACGGGCAGGTCGCCCGTGAGGAAGCCCTTGAGGTCCATGCCGGCGGAGAACGTGCCGCCCGCCCCTGTGAGGACGATGGCGGACACGTCGCTCCGCTCGTCCAGGTCGTCCAGGGCGGCGGCGATGCCGCGCGCCACGGCGCCGTTCACGGCGTTCCTGGCCCTGGGCCGGTTGATCGTGATGACGGCGACCCCGCCGTCCACCTCTACGAGTACTTCTTCCGCCTCGGCAGCGTCGGACACCTGATCTCCCCTGCGGTCACTTGGGCTGGAAGCGGATGCCGCCGTCGAAGCGGATGACCTCGCCGTTCATGTAGTCGTTCTCGACGAGCGAGCGTACGAGGTGGGCGAACTCCGACGCCCGGCCCATGCGCTTGGGGAACGGCACCGGCGCGTACAGCTTGGCCTTGAACGCCTCGGCCTCCGGCCCGCTCCCGTAGATCGGGGTGTCGATGATGCCGGGGGCGATGGTCAGCACCCGCACGCCGATCGCGGCCAGGTCGCGGGCCGCGGGCAGGGTCATGCCGATGATGCCGCCCTTGGAGGCGGAGTAGGCCACCTGACCGGTCTGGCCCTCGATGCCGGCGACCGAGGCCGTGTTGATCACCACGCCGCGGGCGCCGTCGGCGTCGGCCGGCTCGGTCTTCGCCATGGCCGCCGCGCCGATGCGCATGAGGTTGAACGTGCCGATCAGGTTGACGTCGATCACCTTGCGGTACGACGCGAGGTCGTGCGGCGAGCCGTCGCGGCCCACGGTCCGGGAGGCCCAGCCGATGCCCGCGCTGTTGACCACGGCCCGCAACGGCCTGCCGGTGGCGACCGCGGCGTCCACGGCGGCCTGGACCGAGCCCTCGTCGGACACGTCGGTCTGCGCGAACACGCCGCCGAGCTCGTCGGCCAGCGCCTTGCCGCGCTCGGCGTTGAGGTCGGCGATGACCACGGTCGCGCCGATGCGGGCCAGCTCGCGGGCCGTCGCCTCGCCGAGGCCGCTGGCGCCGCCCGAGATGATTGCTGCTGCTCCGTTCAGATCCATAGCGGGACCTTAACGCGCCAACCGAATGAAGTTCTACTCGGGGTGACGCAAAATCGCGGTATCGACATCGGGATAGACCTTGATGCGCCGGTCGAGCCCGGTGGTCTTCAGGATGCGGGCGACCGGGGGCTGCGGCGACGCCAGGCACACGACCCCGCCCTGGCTGGTGGCCAGCCGCCACGCCTCGATGAGCACGCTGAGGCCGCTGGAGTCCATGAACGACAGGGCGGCCAGGTCGAGCACGAGCGTGGGCCCGTCGCTCTTGATGGCCTCACGCACCTCGTCCCGCAGGAACGGCGCCGTGAAGAGGTCGAGCTCGCCCTCGACGGCCACGACGACGGCATTGGAGAGCGATTGGCGCGCGAGCCGCAGCTTCATCGGTGAACCTCCTCAGCCAGGCCCACTTTACTTGCGGATCACGCCGGGCGAGCGAAGGGCGCTGAGCCGGGGGCGGCTCGGCTTGGCGGGCCGGGAGTGGCTCTGCTTGGCAGGCTCGGAGGCGGCTCGGCTTGGCGGGCCGGGAGTGGCTCTGCTTGGCAGGCTCGGCTTGGCGGGCTCGGGGGCGGCTCAGCCGCGCCGCAGGGCGCGCAGCGTGCGCCGCACGACGGTGAGCGGCGTCGCCAACCGCACCGACACGCTCAGCCTGCGGTTCACGGCCGTCGCGTACGGCCGCGCCGTCCACTGCACGGGCCCCCGCCACCAGCGCAGCGGGCGGTCGAGCGCGTCAGGGCCGCCGACCTTCACGGGGAACCGGGCGGGCGGGCCGCCCACGTCCAGCTCCAAGTAGGCGTCCCAGGTCCCGGGGCGGAAGCCGCCCGTCTCCGCGGCGAACCCCTGCGGCCCGGCGACCTCGACCGCCTCCCGCCGCTCCTCGCCCGACACGCGCTCCCGCCACACGAGATGCCGTACGGCGGAGGCCGCCGGGGCCCGGCCGACCCGGACCTCCCCCTCGATCCGCAGCCGTCTGCCGCGCCAGGCCGTCGCGGTGAGCCGTACGGCGCCGGGCACCCGGACCGCGTGGCCGCCCACGTCGATCCCGAGGTGGCCGCCCGTCCGGGTGAGGAAGGGCACCACGACCACACCGCCCGTGAAGCGCGGATCGGGGACCGCGACGGACGCGTCCCTGGCCGGGCCGAGGGGCACCAGCCGGCGGGCGCCCTCGCAGTCGACGGCCGCGTGGACGTCCCAGACGCCGGGCGGGAGCGCGGACGCCTCGACCGTGCCGCTGAACAGGTCGGCCACCCGGGTCACCGGGGGTGTGCGCTCCTCCCGGGACGTCCGTTCCCGCAGCACCAGCCCCGGCTCGCCGCGCATCCCGGCGAGCGAGACACTTCCAGAGATCGTGAGCCGGTCGCCGTCCCACTCCAGCCCGGTCAGGCGGTGGCGCAGCGTCGCCGTCCCGACGCGGGCCAGCCGTACGAGGTGGCCGAGGTCGTCGAGCGACGCGGCGCGGGCGCGGTCGGCGGCCTCCAGGAGGTCGCGCACGCCGGCGGTGAGCCACTGGGCGCAGATGTCGGCAACCTCGACCGCGATCTTCTCCCGGTCGGCCTCCCCCGCCGCGAGGAAGGGCGCGCCGAGCTGGGGGAAGACGTCCCGGCGGAAGTGGCGCAGGAGCAGGTGGTCGCGCAGCGGGCCCGCCGGCACGTGGCGGGCCATGAGCTCGATGGGGACGCGGACCGTGCGCAGCCAGGCGAGCGGATCGCGGCCGGCCGGCGGCCCGGGGAGGGCGTCGCCGTCACGGCGGCGGCTGACGTGGTAGCAGTCGTGGTCAGCCACGACGGAGATGATCCGGGCATGGCAGTAGGCGTGGACCGCGAAGGCCATGTCGGCGCCCAGGCGAAGGCCCTCGTCGAACCGGATGCCGTGCCGCAGCAGGGTCGAGCGGCGGAAGAGCTTGAAGCAGGACAGGTCGTCGTAGACCCGGCTGCCGCGTAACGGCACGCGTTCGGCGCTCTCCCGGTAGACGGACGCCGGGACGCGCTCGGGGTCGCCGACGACCCGGCCGAGGACGACGTCGGACTCGTTGCGGTCGCCCGCGGCCACCATCCGCCATAAGGCGTCGTGGCCGAGGTGGTCGTCGGCGTCGCAGAAGAAGGCGTAGCGGCCGGTCGCGAGGTCGAGGCCCCGGTTGCGGGCGGCGCCCGGCGTGCTCGGGTGCGGCTCGCGGACCACCGTGATCAGCCGGGGGTGGTGGGCCGCGTAGAGATCGAGGAGCGCCCTCGTGCCGTCCGGCGAGCCGCCGTCCACGATGATGATCTGCTTGCTGACCCGCTGCACGAGCAGGGAGGTGAGGCACCGGTCGAGGTGCGCGCGGCAGTTGTACGCCGGCACTATCACGCTGACGTCGACCCCGTCGTCACTCCCCGTGTTCATCGCCTTTCATTATGTGTCCCCCGGGGCCCGGCGGGGCGGTTCCGCCGCGCGACCCGCCAGAGGCGTCCGCCCGAGGAGTTCGGCTCAGGTGATCGCCGGGACGACCTCGACGACGACCTTGCCGGCGGCGTCGCCGCTCGCCACCGCCTTGTGCGCCTCCTCCACGGTCTCGAGCGTGAAGCGGCGGGGGTCGAGGATCGGGCGCAGGGCGCCGGAGTCGGCCAGCGCCGCCACCTCCCTGAGGATCTCGCCGTGGTGCTCCCGGCCCCTGCCGGTGAGCAGCGGCAGCAGGGTGAACACGCCGGAGTACGTGGCGCCGCGGAACGACAGCGGCGCGAGGCTGTGCGCGCCCCACCCCAGGCTGCTGACGACGTGCCCCTCGTAGGTCCGTACGGCTGAGAACGAGGCGTCGAGCGTCGCGCCTCCCACCGTGTCGACCACGATGTCGAAGCCCTCCCCGTCCGTGTACGCCGCGACGTACCGCTCGACGGGGGTGGCGGCGTAGTCGATCGCGGTGGCTCCGAGCCGCTCGATCGCCCCCAGGCTCCGGGCCGAGCCGGTCGCGTACACCTCGGCTCCTCGGGCGCGGGCGATCTGCACGGCCGCCTGGCCCACGCCGCCGGCTCCCCCATGGACGAGCACCTTCTGTCCGGCCCGGACCCGCGCCCGGTCGACGAGCCCCTCCCAGGCCGTGATGACGATCAGCGGCAGGGCCGCCGCCTCCCGCATGGTCAGGGCGGCCGGTTTGGGCGCGAGAAGCCGGGCGTCCACCGAGGCGAACTCCGCGAGCGATCCCTGGACGCCGCCCACACCTCCGGTCATGCCGTACACCTCGTCGCCCGGCGCGAAGCCTGTGACGCCCGCGCCCACGGCCTCCACGACGCCCGCGACGTCGATGCCGAGCACCGCCGGCGGCGACACCCGGGCGTGGGCCGCCTGGCCGTTTCGGATCTTGATGTCGAGCGGGTTCACGCCGCTCGCCCCGACCCGGACCAGCACCTCGCCCGCACCGGGCGCCGGTCGTGTGACAGCGGCGGGCCGCAACGGCTGCCCGTACGCCTCCAGCACCAGGGCCCGCATGGAATCGGCCGTCGTCGTCATGATGGAGTACCCCCTGTCGAGTAGCAGCCGCCTCGTCGACGGCCCGCCGTCTCGTCACGAACAGCGGCGAACCCGCAGGTCATTCCCCTACCGGCCGCACCGGTGCGGTCTCTCCGGACCCGGAGGCCGCCGGATCCGGAGCGCCGGCGGCCTCGCACCGCGTCCCGTCCGTCTGAGGACGCGCGAACCATGCGTCTACGTCCGGCCCCGGGCGCCGACCTCCCCCGGGCGGTCCGGCTCTCGCGAGGGGAACCAGCCGGCGCCCACAGGCCCGACGTCGTGGTGGCGTCCGGGCTGTACGGCCGCGTGGCGGCGGCCGGGCCCGGGGCCACTGCGGGCGGCCAGGGCGTCGGCTACCACACCGGTGGCCATGCCGTACACGGTCTTGTGCAGCACGTCGGCGGCTGCGCCGGCTGGTCGCGCCGACGGTCATGGACCGTGGAGCGGAGGGCAGTAACCCCCTAGACCGGTGACTAGATCGTCTGAAAGGGTTGAATCGCTCGCGCGCTGCGGGCGGATCGGGGGCGACGGTGACGGCAGAGGGACCGCGAAGCGTGCCGGGCTTCCCGGCGGGCCGGGCGAAGGAGCGGCGCGAACCGCCGGAATCCGGCCAGGACCGGCCCACGCGGCACGACGCACCGGAACGCGACCGGGACCGGGCCATACGGCACGACGCACCGGAACGCGACCGGGACAGGGCCATACGGCACGACGTACCGGAACCGGGCCGGGACCGCGCGGACGGGCGACGCGAACCGCCGGAGCCGCGCCGGGACCGAGCGGAGCGGCGGGGCGTTCCGGGGATCGTCCGCTACCTGGCGGCGGCGGTGCTCGTCCGTACGGCGGACGGCGGCGCGGCCGTGGGGCTGGTCCTGCTCGCGCTCGACCCCGGGCTGCGCCTGCGCGACGCCGCGGCGACCGGCGGCCTGCTGGCGGCGGCGCTGAGCGCGCCGCACCTCATCGGGCCGTGGGCGGCCCATCGGCTCGACCGGTCCCGCGACAGCCGCCGCATCCTGACCGTGGCGTACCTCCTCTACGGCGCCGGGCTGGCCGCCGGGTCGCTGGCCCTCGGCCGGGCTCCGCTCGTCGCCGCCGTGGCCCTGGTGGCCGTCGCCGGCGCGTGCGGCCCCCTGCTGACGGGTGGCCTGAGCAGCAGGCTCGGCGGCATCGTGGGCCCCAGCGTGCGCGAGCAGCGCCGGGCCCAGGGCTGGGACTCCCTGACGTACGGCATCGCCGGTACGGCCGGGCCGGGCGTGGTGGCCGCGTTCGCCGGGCTGCTCGGCCCGCTGCCCGCCCTGCTCGGCCTGAGCTGCGCGGCCGCGGCGGCCGCCCTGCTGACGTGGACACTGCCGCGCGACGGCCGGGAACGGCCGGCCGGGGAGGAGACCCCCGGCGTGCTGGCCGGGATGGCCGTGATGGCCCGGATCGGGCCGCTGCGCCGGGTGACGCTGCTGACCCTGCTCAGCGCGCCGCAGATCGGCGCACTCCCCGTCATCGCCGCCGTGCTCGCGCCCCACCTGACGCACCGGCCGGGCGCCGCCGCGACGCTGACGGTGGCGACCGGGCTGGGCAGCCTCGCCGGATCGCTGGTCGTAACCGTCTTCCCGCTCAGGGGGGAGCCCGAGACGCTGGCGCTGCGGCTGTTCGCGGTGACGGCGGCCACCACCGCCCTGTGCGCGCTCGCGCCGGCCTATCCCCTGGCGCTCGCCGGGTTCGCCGCGATCGGCGCGGCCAACGCGGTCTCCTTCACGGCCACCCTCGCCGCCCGCCAGGCGTACGCGCCGCCCGGCGCGCGGGCGCAGGTCTTCGTCACGAGCGCGGGGCTGAAGGTGGCGCTCGCCTCGGTCGGGTCGGCGACGGCGGGGGCGGCGGCCGGGCTGGGCGGCGATGCTCTGCTGCTGATCACGGCCGCGCTGTTCGGGGTGGCCGTCCTGGCGGCGGCGGGCGACCTCGCCCTCACCGGGGGACGACGTGCCGGCCGGCGCGCAGCCCGTCGGCCTGCCCCTGACCAGGCGTCTCCGCCGCAGCGCAGTCCGTCGGCCTGCCCCTGACGCGGCGGCCCGGGCCGTCAGGGGCGGGTGGCGGCCGGCGAGGACGGCCGGGCCGGAGCGGACGGGACGGCCAGGTGCCCGAGCAGATGCAGCCGCTCGTACGAGGCCGAGCCCGGCTCGGCGTGGTACGTCACCAGCATCTGCCCCGGGGCGCCGGGGAGCGCGAGCTTCTCGTAGCGCAGGTCGAGCGGGCCGACCTGGGGGTGGAGCAGGCGGGTCAGCCCGCTCGTCTTCTGCCGGACGTCGTGCCGGGCCCACAGCGTACGGAAGCGGTCGCTGCCCAGGCTGAGCTCGCCGATCAACTCGAGGAAGCGCGGGTCGCCCGCGAGCGGCCCCGTGACCGACCTCAGGTACGCGACCGCCTTGGCCGTCATCTCGTCCCAGTCGCGGTAGAAGACGCGCATCTCCGGTTCGAGGAACGCGGCGCGCAGCGTGTTCACGCCGGGCGCGAAGAACGGGCTGAGCGCGACGGCCAGCGGGTTCGCGGCCAGCGTCGTCATGTACCGGCCGTGGACGAGGGCCGGCGTCGTCGTCCAGTTGGCGATCAGGCTCTGCACGCTCGCGCTGACCCGCTCGGGCCGGGACGGCCTGCGCGCGGCGGGCCGGGCGGGACGGGCCAGCTCACGAAGGTAGGCGACGGCGTCGCCGTCGAGCCGCAGGGCGCGGGCGATGCTCTCCAGGACCTGGTCGGACGGGTTCTGGTCGCGGCCCTGCTCCAGGCGCAGGTAGTACTCCACGCTGATCCCGGCGAGGAACGCGACCTCCTCGCGCCGCAGGCCCGGGACCCGTCGCCGGCCTCCCGGCGGCAGGCCGACGTCCTCCGGACGCAGGCGCTCGCGGCGCACGCGCAGGTAGTCGCCGAGGGTGCTGCTGGTCGCCATGGCTTCAGGGTAGGCCGGGGCCGCCGGCGGATCCTGTCCCCGCGACTACCAGTGTCGGCGGGGACTTACTCCACGTCACGGATGTGTCCAGGGTGGACGCCATGACACAGACCCTGACGACACCCTTCGGATTCAGCTCGACCGCCGACGAGGTCCTCGCCGGCGTGGACCTCACCGGGGCCCGGGCCGTGGTCACCGGAGCCTCTTCCGGGGTGGGGACCGAGACGGCCCGCGCCCTCGCCGCCGCCGGGGCCGCCGTCGTGCTCGCCGTACGCGACCGGGAGGCGGGCGCGGGGACCGCGGCCGGTATCGCGGAGTCCACCGGCAACCGGGACGTGCGCGCCGCCGCCCTCGATCTGGCCGACCTCGGCTCGGTCCGGCGGTTCGCCGAGGACTGGGACGGGCCGCTGCACATCCTCGTCAACAACGCCGGGATCATGGCGCTGCCGGAGCTCACCCGGACGCCGGAGGGGCGGGAGATGCAGTTCGCCGTGAACGCTCTCGGGCACTTCGCGCTGACCGTCGGTCTCCACCGCGCCCTCGCCGCGGCGGGCGGCGCCCGGGTCGTCTCGCTCAGCTCGAACGCCCACCTGTTCGGGCCTCCGGTGTTCGACGACCTCGACTACCGGTTCCGGCCGTACGCCCCCCTCCCGGCGTACGCGGAGTCGAAGACGGCCTGCGTGCTCCTGGCGGTGGCGGTCACCCGTCGGTGGGCGGACGACGGCGTGCTGGCCAACGCGGTGCACCCCGGGGCCATCGCCACCGGCCTCCAGCGGCACACCGGCGGCCTGCGCACCCCTCCCGAGCGCCGCAAGACCCCGGCCCAGGGCGCCGCCACCTCGGTGCTCGCCGCCGCCTCGCCGCTGCTGGCCGGGGTGGGCGGCCGCTACTTCGAGGACTGCGCCGAGGCCGAGGTGAGGCGGGAGGCGCCGCCCCTGTTCGGCGGCGGCGTCGCCCCCTTCGCCCTCGACCCGGGCAACGCCGACCGCCTCTGGTCGCTGGCCGCCGCCATGATGTGAGTAGGGGGGTACTCTCCACGTCCGGGCCCTTCCCGTTCCACGATCGAGGCGTCGATGGCGCACGGGCCGCCGTCCACGCGACGGCCGGAGGTGGGGACGAGATGGGCAGGGAACGGGTCGGAGAGATCCGCATCAGCAGGCGGACCGTCCAGATCGGGCACGAGGTCTACCCGCTGGCGAACATCTCGCGGGTGCAGAGCCTCCGCCTGGTCTGGGGCGGCCGGCTCGCGACGCTCTACCCGCTCCGGCAGATCGCCGTGACCCTCCTGCTGGCCGCGGTCGTCGTCGCGGCCGCGGAACTCGTCCCCCGTCTCGGCCTGGACGCCACCGGCGTCGACGTCGACGACCTGGCCCGGACGGTCGCCGCCGGGGCCGCCGTCCTCGCCGGGGTCCGGATCGCGTACCTGCTCCTCGTGCTGCTCCACCGCCTGCTGGTCAGGCGATCGCGGTACGCGCTGATGATCGAGACGGCGGGCACGCAGTACGCGGCGCTGTCGGGGACGGACAGGAACGAGATCCACCGGATCAAGGGCGAGATCGTCCGGGCCATCGAGGACCCGCCGGCGCACGACCGCGTGGTTCAGGTCCACGGTGACCTCGTGATCGGCGAGAAGGTCGGCCGGGACAAGTACCAGGTCGGCGGTGCCGGCAACTCGATGACCGTCAACAAGTGAACGTCGTCAGGAGGGGTGGCCGATGCCGGATCAGGTGTTCGGGAGCAAGGTCGGGCGCGACCAGTACACGCAGAGCGGCAGCAACAACAGCTTCGTCGTCACCCACGGCGCGGAGGTGTCGCGGGCCGAGGTGGACGCCGCCGTCGCGGAGCTGCGCGCGTTCGTCGCCCAGCTGACCCGCGACGGCGTGGTCCACGCGGACGGGAGCGTCGCCGACCCCGGCGCGGTCGTCGCCGCCGTGGAGTCCCAGCCGAACCGGCTGCGGGCGCTCGCCGGCGCCGTCGCCGGCGGCGCCAAGGACGCCGTCCTCTCCGTCGTCAAGGACGGCGTGGCCGCCCTGATCGTCGCCCTCGTCGGCCGGATGTGACCCCTGCCGGGGACGGCGTTCAGGACGCGAGCGCGCCGGCGATGCTCCGGGCGATCGGCGTGGTGGGACGGCCGATGAGACGCGACAGGTCGCCCGGCGTGCCGGCCAGCAGGCCGCGCCCGATCGCGAGGTCGACGTCGACGTAGACCTCGGCGACGGGCTCGGGCAGGCCCACGCCGACGAGGATCGCGCGGCGCTCCTCCGGGGTGACGGAGGCGTGGACGACCGTCCTGCCGGTCTGCCGCGACACCTCCTCGGCGAACTCCTCGAACGTCCACGCGGTGTCGCCGCTCAGCTCGTACGCCGTGTTCAGGTGGCCGTCCTCGCGGAGGACGACGGCCGCGGCGGCGGCGTAGTCGGCACGGGCGGCGGTGGCGATGCGGCTTCCCGGTGCCGCGTTGGTGACGACGGCCCCGCGCTCCACGACGCCGGGAAGGTCGCCGACGTCCCCGGCGTAGACCTCGGAGTACCAGTTGTTGCGCAGGAAGGTGTACGGCAGGCCGGAGTCGAGGATCAGCTGCTCGGTCTCCCGGTGGTCGGCCGCGAGCAGGAAGTCGGCCTTCGGGCCGCCGAACACGCCGGGGTAGGCCACCTGGCCCACGCCCGCCGCCCCGGCGGCCTCGATGACGCCCGCGTGCTGCGCTCCGCGCCTGCCCAGGTCCCCTCCGGGGATGAGCAGCACGCGGTCGTCCGGCCCGAAGGCGCCGGCGAACGACTCCGGCCGGTCGTAGTCGGCCACGTGCAGCCGTACGCCCCGGTCCGCCAGGTCGGCGGCCTTGTCCTTGTCGCGCACGACGGCCGTGATCCCGGCCGCCGGCACCCCGGACGCGAGCAGGTCCCCGATGACCAGGCGGCCGAGCCGTCCCGTCGCGGCGGTGATGACGATGCCCATCGACGTGCTTCTCTCCTCAGTGGGTGGATCCGTGCGGCTCGACCCTAGGTGCCCTACTGGCGGGAAGTAAGTACCCACTTTGAAGTAAGGTACTGGGATGGAGGTAAGGACGACCGAGGTCCCGGACGTGGACCGGTTCTGCCGCTTCTCCCGGGCCGTGCTCGAACACGTCACCAGCCGATGGGGGGTCCTCGTCCTCATCGCCCTGCTGGAGCGGTCGTACCGGTTCAGCGAGCTGCGCCGGCGGGTCGGCGACGTGAGCGAGAAGATGCTCGCGCAGACCCTGCAGACGTTGGAGCGCGACGGGTTCGTCCACCGCGACGCCAAGCCCGTGATCCCACCGCGGGTGGACTACTCGCTGACGCCGCTCGGCCGCGAGGCCGCCGAACGGATCTGGGAGCTGACCCGCTGGGTGGAGGCGAGGCTCGACCAGGTCGCGACGGCCCAGGAGTCGTACGACGGCCGCCCCTGACCAGCCTGCAAACCGCGGCCTGGTTCAGTCGAACGCCGGCAACCGCCGCTCGCGCGCCCGGCTGAGATGGGCGCGCATGGCCTCCTCCGCCTCTTCTGGACGGCCGGCCCCGATGGCGGCGGCGACCCGCTGGTGCTCCTCCACCGTGGTGACCGCGTGGGCGTACGGGAAGTACCTGCGATGCAGGTGGAGGTGGACGTGCAGGCGTTCGACCCCGTCGTGGAGCAGCGGGTTGCCCGACGCCTCGGCGATCAGGTCGTGGAACCGGGCGTCGTGCGTGGTGAAGGCCGCGTGCCAGCCGTCGGGGTCGTCCGCCTCCGAGGTCGGTGACGTCGCCTCCACGGCGATCGCCTCCCGCTGCTCGGGCGTGGCGCGCTCCGCGGCCCACCGGGCGGCCGCGCACTCCAGCAAGAGTCGCATCTCGAACATCTGGGTGAACTCGGCGCGCGTGAGGAGAGGGCTCACCGTGTAGCCGGCGAGAGGCCGCTTGCGGACCAGCCCGTCGGACTCCAACCGGGCCAGGGCTTCGCGGACCGGCGTGGGGGAAACGTCGAGCTCACGGGCCAGCGCGTCGATGTTGACGCGGTCGCCAGGCCGCATGCTGTGTTCGAGGATCAGCGCCCGCAACGTCTCGTACACGTCGTCGCCGAGCGTGGACCGCCTGAGCCGGATCGGTTCTGGCCGTGCCATCGAGCCCAATCCTCCCCGGGCTTGAGCCCTGACGTGTATACCCCTGAGACGAATCCTATAGGATCTACGATCGTCCGCCCAGCCAGGAGGCCCTCCCCTTGCCCGCGATCACCCACGCCGAGGCCTACCTCGTCGATCTCGAGGTCGAGACCGTCCGCACCGACGCCGTCCAGTCGTTCGTCAAGCAGGAGACCGTCTTCGTCGAGATCCGGACCGACGACGGCGGCGCCGGCACCGGCTACTCGTACACCATCGGCACCGGCGGCACGGCGGTCCTCGCGCTGCTGCGCGACTACCTCGTACCGCGGCTTCTCGGCGCGGACGCCCGGCGGGTGGAGGCCGTGTGGCGCGACCTGTTCGCCGCGACCCGGGCGACCACGGTCGGCGCGATCACCTCCCTCGCGCTCGCCGCGGTCGACACGGCCCTGTGGGACCTGCGGTGCCGCGACGCGGGACAGCCGCTGTGGGTCCTCGCGGGCGGGGCGAAGGACCGCATCCCCCTGTACGACACCGAGGGCGGCTGGCTGCACCTGAGCACAGAGGAGCTGATCGCGGGCGCCACGGCGAGCCGGGCCGCGGGCTGGCCCGGGGTGAAGCTCAAGATCGGCCGCTCGCCGGTGGAGGACGCGGAGCGCCTGGCAGCCGTCCGGGCCGCCGTCGGGCCGGACTTCGACCTCATGCTCGACGCCAACCAGTCGCTCACCCCGGCCGAGGCCGTCCGGCGGGCCCGGCTCCTCGAGCCGTACGACCCGTACTGGTTCGAGGAGCCGCTGCCGGGCGACGACGTCGCCGGGCACGAGGCGCTGGCGGCGGCGTCAACCATTCCCATCGCGGTCGGCGAGTCGCTCTACTCGCCGGCGCAGTTCCGCGAGTACCTCCACCGGCGGGCGGCGGGCGTCGTGCAGGTGGACGTGGCGCGCATCGGCGGCATCACGCCGTGGCTCAAGGTGGCGCACCTCGCCGAGACGTACAACGTGCCGGTCTGCCCGCACTTCCTGATGGAGTTGCACGTGAGCCTGTGCTGCGCGGTGCCCAACAGCCGCTACCTGGAGCACATCCCCCAGCTCAGGGCGATCACCCGCGGGGAGATCGCGGTCGCCGACGGGCACGCGCTGCCGCCTGCCGCGCCCGGCCTCGGCATCGAGTGGGACCGTGACGCCATCGACGACCGAAGGGTCGCGTGACCACGCCCACCACCTCCACCATGAGGCGCCGTGGACGCCTGCGGCGCGGCCGTTTTCGCTGGCGACTGACACGCGATGCCGCTACTGCTCCTCGGTCAGGACCTGGCGGAGCGTGACGGCGAAGGCGACCGGGTCGCCCTTCATGCCGAACTCATCGCCGAGAAAACCGCCGTGGTGGCTGGGGAAGACCACGGGCTTCGTGCCGAGCCGTTCGGCGACGGCCAGGCCCGCGCGGTGAGCCATCTCCCCCTCCGACTCGGCTCCGACACCGACGACGATGCGGGTGGAGGCCGCGCGCAGCGCGTCGAAGTCGTGCTCGTAGTGGGTGCTGGTCATGAGGTTCTGCTTGAACAGCGGATCGTCGCGGGAGCCGTCGTCGTCCGCCGGCAGCCCGAACTCGGCCGGGCTCGCGACCGGGCGGTCCGCGAAGCCGTCCGGAATCTCGCCGCGCAGGCCGGTCACCGCGATGAACTTCACCATCGCCGGCCCGAACCCGCTCTGCTCGTACGTCCGGCGGATGTCCACCACCGCGGCCAGCGCCTGCTCCCGGTCGGGAAGCACCTGCGCGGCCGGCGGTTCGTGCGCCACAAGCGTGCGCACCTGCTCGGGATGCCGGGCCACCAGCGCGAGCGCGTTGACGGCGCCCCCGCTGCTGGCGAACACGTCCACCGGCCCGCCGCCGAGCACGTCGATGAGCCGGTGGAGGTCGTCCGCGTGCTGCTCGGGGGTCGACTCGCCGGCGCCCTCGGCCCGCGTGCTCCGCCCGATCCCGCGCGGGTCATAGGTCACCACCGTACGGTCCGGGAAGTGCCCGGCCAGGGCGGTGAAGCCGCCGGCGTCCATCGGCGACCCGATCATCAGCAGGATCGGCGAGCCGCTCCCCTCGGCCTTCCGTACGTCGTAGCAGATGACGCAGCCGGACGTCTCGAGGGTGTGGGTCTCGGGCTCGGTCATGCGGGTCGCTCCTTCTCATCGCGGCGATGCGACAGGCCTCGTACACCAGTTCGACGCCAACTTACTACACCGCGTTACTCCCGCGCCGGTGTTCACGAGGGCCTGCCACCGAACGCCCAGTTGTGCACCTCGATGTCGGCGTACCTGTCCTGAGTCAGGATGGCGCGCGCCGCGTCCGCGTCCCGCGCCCGGAGCAGCGCCGCCGTACCCAGCCAGGCGGCGCCGTCGTCCGACAGCAGCGGCCCGTACGCGATCAGGTCCTCCTCCACACCGGCCGGTACGGCGAGGTCGGCGGCCTGCCCCGCACCGAGGCCGAGCACCAGGTAGCGGTTGCCGCCGGTGCGGCCGCCGGAGAAGTCCCACATCGTCCGCCCCAGGGCGTTGCGCCACCGGCGCAGCAGCACGTCCCGGTACACGCCGGCCTGGTAGTTGGGCTCGTCGAAGGCGAACGCGCGGGCGGCGGAGGGATCGGGCAGGTCGACGATGTGCACGCTGCCGGTGGCCGGGTCGTCGTCGCCGCCGTCGCCCGCGATGGTCGGGCCGCGGGCGATCATCTCGGCCGCGTACCGGTCCATGTAGGACCAGTGCTCTTCCAGCAGTTCGTCGCGCAGGGTCATGGAACCGGGCCGGTCCCGGTGATAACAGAAGAATTCCATGGTCGATTATCCGATCACGATGCCGGCACCTGATGTCAGGAGCCGGTGAGGATGACGAGCCGCTGGGTGGCCCGGGTCATCGCGACATAGCGGTCGACCGCTCCTTCGACCCCCGTGCCGAACGCCTCCGGGTCGACGAGCACGACCAGGTCGAACTCGAGCCCCTTCGCCAGCTCCGGGGTCAGCGACCGTACGCGGGACGTCTCCTCGAAGGTGGGATCGCCGATGACGCAGGCGACGCCCTCGGCGTGCTCGGCGAGCCAGGCGTCGAGGATCGGGCCCAGGTCGGAGACGGATCCGTGGACGACGGGGAGGCCGCTGCCGCGGATGGAGGTCGGCACGTTGGCGTCCGGGATCACGGCCCGGATGACCGGCTCGGCCTCCGCCATGACCTCCTCCGGCGTCCTGTAGTTGATGCTGAGGGAGGCCAGGGTGATCCGGTCGAGCCCGATCCGTTCGAGCCGTTCCCGCCACGACTCGGTGAACCCGTGCCGAGCCTGGGCGCGATCCCCCACGATGGTGAAGCTCCGGGACGGGCAGCGGAGCAGCAGCATCTGCCACTCGGCGTCGGTCAGCTCCTGGGCCTCGTCCACGACGATGTGCGCGAACGGGCCCGCGAGCCGGTCCGGTTCGGCGGCGGGCAGCCCGGCCTCGTCGACCAGGGTGTCCTGCAGGTCCTGTCCGCGCAGCATCGACATCACGAGCATCTCGGAGTCGTCGGCCTCGATCAGGTCGTCGACGACCCGCTCCATGCCCTCGCGCTGGGCGGCGACGGCGGCGTCATGCCGGCGCCTGCGCCGTGACGCCTCCGGGTCGCCGAGCCGCTGCCGCGCCGCGTCCAGCAGCGGCAGGTCCGACACCGTCCAGGCGTGGGCGTCCCCGCGTTGCAGCCTCCGTACGTCGTCGAGGCCGAGCCAGGGGGCGCACAGGCGCAGGTAGGCCGGCACCGTCCACAGGTCTCCGACGAGGTCGTTCGCCTCGATCACGGGCCACGCGCGGTTGAACGCCGTGAGCAGTTCCCTGTTCTGAAGCAGAGACCTGCGGACGAGATGAGCCGGGGCGTCGCCGTCGTGCTTGTCCACCAGGATCGTGAGGAGCTCCTCCCAGATCCAGTCGCGTGCCTCGTTGTGCGGGGTGCCCGGCTCCGGCGCTTCGAACGCCTCGGCCCAGTCGTCCGGGCTCAGCCAGATGTCGGACCAGTGGGTCGTGACCGTCATCCCCTTCGTGGGCGGGTTCTCGTAGAACCTGACGGCCGGCTCGATCGCCTTGACCATGTCCGCGGACGACTTCAGGCGGGCCACCTCGGCGTCCGTCTCGACCGCCGCCGCCGATCCCTCGGCGACGAGGTCCCGCAGGGTGCAGGTCTGCACGCCTTCCTCTCCGAGGCTGGGCAGGACATCGGCGACGTACGCCAGGTAGGGCTGGTGCGGGCCGACGAACAGCACGCCGCCCCGGCGGTGACCGAGGCGAGGGTCGGAGTAGAGGAGGTAGGCGGCGCGGTGCAGGGCGACGACGGTCTTCCCCGTGCCCGGACCGCCGTCGACGACGAGGGCGCCGCGGGATCCCGCGCGGATGACGGCGTCCTGGTCGGCCTGGATGGTCCCGAGCACGTCCCGCATCCGGGCCGACCGGCCCGCGCCCAGGCTGGCGATGAAGGCGGACTGGTCGTCGAGCGCGGCGTGCCCGTCGAACCCGTCCGAGGTGAACACCTCGTCCCAGTAGTCGCTGATCCGGCCGCGGGTCCAGCGATACCTGCGGCGGCTCGCCAGGCCCATCGGGTTGGCGTGGGTGGCCCCGAAGAACGGCTCGGCCGCCGGGGAACGCCAGTCGAGCAGCAGCCGGCGACCCGCGCGGTCGGTGAGGCCGAGTCGTCCGATGTACACGGGCTCGGGGTCGTCCGCGCCGACCATGTGGCCGAGGCACAGGTCCAGACCGAAGCGGCGCAGGACGCGCAGACGAGCGGTCAGCCGGTGGATCTCCAGGTCCCGGTCCAGCGCCTGCCGGCCCCCGCGGCCCGACGCCCTGCGCTCGGCGTCGAGCCGCTCGGACAGGTCGGCGATCGACTGCTCCAGGCTCTCCGCGATGGCCGCGAACTGCTGCTCGTCGCGGGCGATCAGCGCCGGACCCGCCTTACGGGACAGGCGCTCGGGAAGGTCGAACGCGCTGGTGGTCAGCGGGTTCACGTCATCAGCTCCGATCTTGGGCCGCTTGTACGCGCGGCACGGCGTCCCGGCCTCGGGTGACGAGCGCGAGCACGTTCCGATGCCGGTGCGGTTCTCGAGTTCTGGCCGGTGTGGTCACGCGGAGACGGGCGGTCGCCGCCGTCCGACCGCGTCGAGGAGCAGCGTCGCGGCCGCCGTCGCCCCGTCGGCGCGGGACCCGTACGTCGACGCACCCCGTGCACGTCGCGCCCCCGTTTCCGCAGGTTCCGGCCTCGGCCAGTGATTCTGCGGCATGACCGGGGTCTTGCCGCAAGCCCCCCTGTCCGCTATACGTTGAGAGTGGAGAGAAGCGGACACTCCCCTCTCCCCTCATCGCCCGCCGCTCGCAGAGGTCCCGTGAGACCTTGATCGGCTTCAGTACGCTGCGACCATGAGAGTCGGCGCCCGCTCCGTGACGATCATCTTCGGCGTGGCCATGGCGGCCCTTGCGGTGAGCGGGCTCGGGTACACGGCGCTGCGGACGGCCTCCGGTTCGGAATGCACACCTGCGGAGGACGACCTGATCCCGGTGCTGGCGGCTCAGAGGATTCTCGCCGCCCGCCCGGACGGTGCCGTCGCACGTGACCGTTACTCCGGATGCTTCCAGGACGACCCGTTCCCCTACGCGGGAACGTTCTACGAGTTTCGCGGACACCGGGAGAACTACGCGTCCTTCTATGAGGCGGCGGCCAAAGCCGACGGATGGCGGCCGGTTGTCGCCGATGAGCCTTCCGAGGACGCCTGTTACACGAAGAAGGTGGGTGACGCCACCGCCTTCTTGTCCGTAGGGGCGAACAGCGTCGACGCCGTTCAGGGATACAGCATCACCGTGTCCGCTTCTTATCAGGAGGTCCCGGAGGACGGCGGGCTCCTGTGCTGAACGTGGAAGGCATCGGATGATCGCAGCCATCGACAGGGTGCGGGGTTCTCGTTGATCCCCTGTTCGTTCACGGCGGCCGTCATTACGCTGATCTGGCTGACCGATGACGGTCCCCCTCGGCGATCCCATTCACGGCTGGGACTATGCCTACGGCTGGCGTTGTCCACTGAAGATGCGGAAGGCTTCCCATGGGCGTGCTGGTGGACTACTTCGCGGCGGATGAGAAGTCGGTCCGCCGGCCGGAGATGGCGCACGGGCCGGCTGGAGCCGGCCTGCCGTATGTGGACTGCAAGGGCTGGCTGGACGGGCTCGACGGCCTGGCGGCCGAGCTCACCAGCGGCGATCCCGGCGAGTTCGGGGCCGAAGAGACTGTAGCGGGTCCAGGCGACGACGACTGGCTGATCATCCGAGTATCCCCCGATGTGGTCGCGGCGCTCGCGGCGGTCGGCGACGAGCGCCTGGACGGCTATGCGGACGATGAGCTGCTCGACGAGTTCGAGCGCAAGCGTCTTTTCGAGCTGCGCGACCTGACGTGTGAGGCCGTACGGTCGGGCATGGACGTCTACTGCTGGATGAGCCTGTGATCGTCTCCGAGTGCTTTGAATACCTCGTCGCGTAGTTCGGGCGGCAGCCGGTTACCGATGACCAGGCGATGTACCAAGGCTTTGTCGTCGACTCCGTGCTCTCGCGTACCCGCGGCGAGGAATTCCAGGTTGGACCATGCCTGCTTCCGGTGCGGCGTGTCCGGCCAGCTGCCGACCAGCTTCAGGACAGCCGGCACCCGCTCTGAGATCCGATCGAGCAGCGCGTGATCCGGCAGCCCGGGCCACTTCTGCGCATCCAGGTCGATGTGCTTGAAAGCGACCCACTCGACCTCGGCCCGGCTGAAGTCGTTGCCGGTGAACTCGTTGCGACCCCGGCCGAGCGGCACCTTCTCAAAAGGCGGCCACTGGTGCAAGACGGGCAACCCCCAGAAGTTCACCTCACGGACCCTCCCGAGGAAGGTACAGCCGACGAACTCCGCTTCCTGAGTCCAGGTCATGCCTCTCAAACGAGACCGGTCGAACACACACTTTTCAAACCGTACGTTCCCCAAGAACACAGGCTGCGGGAACCGAGTACGGCGGAACACACAGTTCCGATAAACGGACTGCGGCCATGTCTGCCCGCTGAAGAGCGTTCCGCCAACTCCGCTGGCGCCCCCGGAGAAGGTGCCGAACGTGGTTTCGGAGAAGTCGCACCCATCGAACTCAGAGGCGAAACTGCTGAACTCGTCGAAGTGGAGGCCGGAGAAGTCGACCCCGGAGCACCGAACCCGATCCAGTGTCACAGCCGATGGTCCCTCCGGCACCGGGAACGTCTGATCACGCAGCTCGCCGCGAGCCACCCAGTAGCGGTGAACCCCCAGCCGAGCCGCCTCGATTCGGAACCTGTCGCGCACGCTGCCCCGCCTAAAACTGGGAACCCTGGAAATGCTTCGATCAGGCCGACCGTACAAGCGGCTCTCACAGATCGTGTATGGCATGGGCAGCGCGGTGAAGCCACTGCCCGCCCATGGGATGGGCCGGCAGGTGCACGTTCATGCCATGCCGCTCGTGTCTGTGGTGGGGCCGGAGCGCATCAGCAGGTGGCCGCGGCGGAATCGCTCACCCTCCAAGGGCTCGCGCAGCATCCGCCCCACCTCGACGAACTCCTCCTCGCGGGCCAGGCCGGCCAACTCGTCGATCGGCCACCGGTAGGCCGGCGTGACCTTGTGGTCGAACTGCGTCACCGGACCGCCCTCGGCTTCGAAGAAGCCGAGCAGGAGGTGACCGCCCGGCGCCAGCACCCGGCGGAACTCGGCGAAGTACGGCGGCAGCTCCGACGGTGGGATGTGGATGAGGGAGTACCAGGAGAGCAGGCCGCCCAGCTCGCCGTCGGCCACGTCGAAGGCGCCCATCGAACCGACCTCGAAACGCAGGTCGGGATAGTCCTTGCGGGCGATGTCGATCAGTGCCGGAGACAGGTCGACGCCGAAGGCGTCCAGTCCGAGGTCACGCAGGTGTGCCGTCATGTACCCGGGACCGCAGCCGGC
Source organism: Microbispora sp. ATCC PTA-5024 (assembly GCF_000511135.2). NCBI lineage: Bacteria > Bacillati > Actinomycetota > Actinomycetes > Streptosporangiales > Streptosporangiaceae > Microbispora > Microbispora sp. ATCC PTA-5024. The sequence continues at coordinate 1,043,315 of NZ_KI866524.1, forward strand.
CTCGGCGACGGGCCGGGGTCCGGCGGCCCGTACGAGTTCGGCGAACGCGGCGACCATCGCGCGGTCCAGTGGCAGGCGGTCGAGTGAGTCCCGGACGAAGTCGGCGTAGATCTGGGCGACGGCGTCGTAGGCGTCCGCCGTCGCGGTCAGGTAGGGGGAGGATTCGGCCACGGCGGACGACTGTAGTTCATCGGCCGGCGGAAGTCGTCGATCACCGACCGGTCGGCGTGGTGCGCGGACAGCCGGGGTGACCACCGGCGCCGGACGGCTCGCACGATCCCCGCCGTGGCGCACGGCTCCTCTAAATGTGACAACTGGACCGGTCGAAAGCGCCTCCCTACCATTGGCCCGTGCGGCTGAACGTCCTCGGGCCTATGGAACTCGTCGTGGCCGGGCGGGCAGTACCGGCCGGACCGCCGAAGCAGCGAGCCCTCCTGGCCCTCCTCGCGATGCACGCCGGCCGCGTGCTCCCCGCGGACCTCCTGGCCGACCGGCTGTGGTCCGGCAACCCGCCGGCCAGCGCCCAGGGGAGCCTGCAGGTCTACGTCTCCAACCTGCGCCGCCGGCTGGAGCCCGACCGGCGGCCGGGCGCCACCCCGGCCGTCCTGGTCAGCGCCGCCGACGGGTACGGCCTGATGACCGGCGGGCTCGACCTCGACACGAGGGACTTCGAGACGCTCGTGTCGGCCGGGTCCGGACATCTGGCCGAGGGACGGCACGAGGAGGCGGCGGCCGCCCTCGCCGAGGCGCTCGACCTGTGGCGGGGCGACCCGTACGCGGACGTGCGTTCCGAGGAGTGGGCGCAGCCGGAGATCGGCCGTCTGGTACAGGTGCGGCTGGACGCGGTGGAGGGGCTGGCCGCGGCCCTGCTGGAGCTGGGCCGCCACACGGACGTGGTCGCGCGGCTGGACCCGTTCGTCCGCGAGCACCCCCTGCGGGAGCGTGCCTGGGAACTGCTGGTGCTGGCCCACTACCGGGCGGGGCGGCAGGCGGCGGCCCTCGAATGCCTGCGCAGGGTGCGGAAGGTGCTCGCCGGGGAACTGGGCATCGACCCCGGGCCGCGGCTGCGGGAGCTCGAGGGCGCGGTGCTGCGCCAGGCCGACACGCTGCTCCCGCCGCAGCAGCCCCCCACGCAGCGGACCCCGGTACGGGCGACGGCGCGCAGGGCTCCCGAGTCCGCGGCGGACCAGCCGGTCTTCGTCGGCCGTGAGAGCGCGCTGGAGTTCCTGAACGAGGCGGCGAAGGCGTCGTCCGCCGCCGGGCAGGTCGTGCTGGTGGACGGCGAGCCGGGAGTCGGCAAGACGAGCCTGCTGAGGCGGTTCCGCGCGACCGCCGACGTGCCGGTCGGTTGGGGGTCCAGTCCCGACCACGAGACCGCGCCCGCACTGTGGCCCTGGGAACGGGTGCTGCGCGACCTCGCCGCCGCGGCCCCGGAGGCCGCCCTGCCCGACGAGGTGGGCACGTTCCTGTCGGGCGGCCTGGAGGTGGTCCCGGCCTCGGACGCGCAGGGGGCGCGGCTGCGGTTCTTCGAGGCGGTCGGCGCGTTCCTGGCCGGCGTCGGCCCGGTGGTCGTCGTGCTGGAGGACATCCACGCGGCCGACGACGCGACGCTGCGGCTGCTGGTCCACGTGGCGTCCACCGCCCGGCCGGGCCTGCTTCTGGTGGCGACCTTCCGGCGGCACGAGGCGTCGGCGCTCACCGCCACGCTGTCGGCGCTGTCGCGGCTCGGCGCGCGCAGGCTCGGGCTCGACGGGCTCGCCACGGAGGAGGTCCGCGCGCTCGTCCGGGAGTTGTCCGGCCGCGACCCTGGCAGCCGAAGGGCCGAGGAGCTGCGCGGGCGCACGGCCGGGAACCCGTTCTTCCTCGCGGAGCTGGCCCGGGCGGGCGAGGAGCTGCCGCAGGGCGTGCTGGACGTCGTGCTGCACCGGGTGGCGGCCCTGGGAGAGGAGGCGGCCCGCGCGCTGGAGCTCGCCGCCGTGATGGGCGACGAGTTCGAGGCGGGCGTCCTGGCCCAGGTCGCCGGCCGCACGGTCGGCGACCTGCTGCCGCCGCTCGACGCGGCCCTCGATGCGGGGCTGATCCGGGAGTCGTCCCACCGGTTGGGCGCGTACCAGTTCGCGCACGCCCTGGTGACCGACGCGTTGCTGTCACGCCGGTCGCGGCTGTGGCGGGCGCGTGTGCACGAGCAGGTCGCCGGCGTCCTCACCCGCGTCCACGGGGACCGGGACGACCGTGCGGCGGTGATCGCACGGCACTGGCTGGCGGCGGCGGACCTGGGCGCGGAGCCCGCCCGCATGGCGATGGACTACTCCGCCCGAGCGGCGCGGGCGGCGCTGCGGCGGCACGCGCCCGACGACGCGGCCACCTCGTGGCAGGAGGCGTTGGCGGCGGCCGAGCCGGCCGGGGCCGGCGCGGCCGAGCGGTTCGAGCTCGCCGTCGGGCTGGCGGAGAGCCGCTACGCCGCCGGACGGTTCGACGAGGGCTACGAGGCGATCGAGCAGGCGCTCGCCATGGCCGGCGCCGACCCGGGCAAGGCCGCCAGGGCCGCCGACATCGCGATGGGACACGGCGTCTGGGTGCCCTTCCGGCCCGGCCTTGACGTGTCCGCCCTGCGGGACTCGATGGACCGGGCCGTGCGAGAGCTGCCGCCGTCCACGTCGGCCTGGGCGACGGCACAGGCCGTACGGGCCGTCGTGCTCGCCCAGACCGGTCGCGAGGACGAGGTCGCCCCGGTCTCGTCGCAGGCCGTGGCCGCGGCCGAGCGCCTGGACGACCCCGCCCTGCTGCGGCGAGTGCTCCACCTGCGGCTGCTCGCCATGCAGGGACAGGACTTCATCGAGCAGCGCGCCGAGGCCGCGCGGCGCCTGCTGGCCGAGCCCGGCCTGTCGCCCCAGCTCACGGTCATCGCACAGCTCCACCTCGTCGCTCATCTCGTGGAGCACGGCAGGGTGCCGCAGGCCCGCGCGCTGCTGACGGAGATCGACACGTTGCTGCGCGACCTGCACAATCCCGCGCTGGCGCGGCAGGCGGCGGTGGCGCACGTGGGGCTCGACCTGTTTCAGGGAGTGCCGGAAGCGGCCCGCCACTTCGAGACCGTCAAAGCGACGCTGTCGTTCGCCGATCTCGCATACTTCGAGGTGAGCATGCTCGCCGTACAGGCCGAGACGCTCATCCAGGACGGGCGCTTCGGCGAGTTGGCGGCATGGATCGAGGAGCTGTTCCGGCGTACCGGCCTGGCAGGGGCCGCCTACATCCTGGCGTCCGCGCTGGCGGACCTGGGCGAGCACGAGCGCGCCCGGCGGCTCCTGCACGAGACCCCGCTCCCGCCGCGCGACTACAACTGGGCCATGGCCACCATGTGCCGGCTGCACGCGGCGATCCGGCTCGGCGAGCTGGACGTCGTGCGGGAGGTCTACGACGCGTTCCTTCCCTTCGCCGGGCTGCTGCACGTGAACGGCACGTGCACCACCGTCGACGGGGCGTACGACGGCCACCTGGGGGAGGCGCTGCTGGCGCTCGGGGACCGCGAGGGGGCACGGGCCCACCTGCGGGAGGCGGTGCGCCTGCTGGAGCAGGCGGGCGCGGGCTACTGGCTGGCAAGGGCCCGACAAGCCCTCGACAAGTGCACGTAGAGGCGGGTCGCGCACGCTGTTTCCGAGACGTGAGGAAACAGACTGATGATCACACCAGAGCACCTGACCGGCTTCCTGATGATGCACGCCGGCTTCCGCGCCGAGTTCGGCCGCCTGGCCGAGGCGTGCGCAAGCCCGCGTGACCACGCGCACGAGGAGCTGCTGGAGGAGCAGCTCGCCCTCGTGCTGGACATGCTGCACGCCCACCACTCGCACGAGGACGCCACCCTGTGGCCGACGCTCGCCGCCCGCGCCCCGGAGGCGGCGGACGTGCTGGCCGAGCTGGAGTCCGAGCATTCCGTGCTCGACCCGCTCATCACGGCCGCCTCCGACCGCGGGTCGCCCCTGGCCGAGCGCGCGCCCACCCTTCGGCGGCTGCACGAGGTCGTCAACGAGCACCTCGACCACGAGGAGCGGGTCGCCGTGCCGCTCATGCTCCGCCATCTCACCCTCGACGACGTCGAGGCCGACAAGCGCAAGGCGATGGACGACTTCGGCCGCCGCCGGATCCCCGTCATCTTCGGCTGGCTCGCCTCGAGCGCGGACGCCGACCTGCTCGCGGCGTCGTACGCCGACCTGCCCGTCGTGGCCCGGCTCATGTTCCGCCTGTTCTGGTGGCCGGCCTACCGGCGGCGCTTCACCCGCCTGTACGGCGCCGCCGCCCCCGCAAACGCTCTCCTGGAGTCGTGATGACCGCATCCGCATCGGCCACGTGGCCGCGCGAGGCGGCCGAGATCCTCGACCGCGCCCTGGTCTGCGAGTACGCCTCGCTCACCCGAGACGGCCGGCCCGTCACGTGGCCCGTCACGCCGTACGTCGGCTCGGGCGGCACGCTCGACGTGAGCACAGGGCTCACCTACCCCGACAAGGCCGAGCGCGCCCGCCGCGATCCGCGCGTCGCGCTGCTCTACTCCGAGAGCACGGAACCGGATCGGGCACCCGTCGTCCTCGTCCAGGGCCGGGCGACCGTACGCGACGCGGATCTGCAGGCCAACACCGACCGGTACGTCCGCGAGTCGCTCGCCAAGACCGGCGCCGGGTTCGCCGGGATGCCGTGGTTCCTGGTGAAGCGGCTGGGGTGGTATTTCGCCCGCATCTGGGTGGAGGTCACCCCTGAGAGGATCGTCTGGTGGCCCGAGGGCGACCTGTCCAGGACGCCCGAGGTCTGGACGGGCCCGGGGGACGTCGCGGTCCCCGCCTCCGATCCCGCCCCCGCGGGCCCCCGGCTGCCGAGCCGGTCGGCCCCACCGGCGGACTGGCGGCCCTTCGCCGACCGCGCGGCACGCCTGGGCGAGCCCGTCGTCACCCTGGTCGCCGACGGCATGCCGCTGGCCGTGCGCACCCGCTCCGCCGTACGCACCGAGGCCGGCTACGACCTGCGGCTGCCCGCGGGCGTCCAGGCGGCCGAGGGGCCGGTGTGCCTGACCTTCCACCGGCACGGCCCGGCTTTGGAGTGGCAGGAGAACGTGGTGCTCGTCGGGTCCGCGGCCGGAGAGGGCGACCGGCTGAGTGTGCGGGTCGAGCGGGCCCTGAACGACTGGAGCCTCTCCGGGAGCCGCCGCGAGCGGAACCGCTCGTTCCTGGGCCAGGGCAGGATGCTCAGGAAGCGTCTGAAGGCCGAGGCCGCCCGCCGCGGCCAGCCCGTCCCCCGCATCCACCGCCCCACGCCTGACTCCGTCCGCGAACCCGCCGGAACGTGACGGCCTGCGGCGGGTATGTGTTCGGCGCGCAGCCCGACAGGTGGCGGCCGGTTTTCCCGCACTGTCGAGTCAGTGAAGGTGTCCGGTCCGGCGCAGGTGATCAAAGATGATCTGGTCGACCGGGGATACGCGGTCCCGGTCGGCGTAGCTCAGCCAGGTGATTTCCTCGATCTCGCCGCTGGGCGTCGGTACCCCGTGATGGTCGGCGGTGTAGCAGGTCATCCGCACGGTGATGCCCTCGGCGTGGCCGTGTGCTTGGGCCTGGTAGGTGCCCACGTGAATGGCGGTGGCGGGGATGACGGTGACGGAGAGCTCCTCGTCGATCTCGCGGGCGAGGGTGTCAAGGTCGGTTTCGCCGGGTTCGCGTTTGCCGCCGGGGATGTAGTAGGCGTCCTTGCCTCGCGAGCGGGTGCTGAGAATCTTGCCGTTGTCCAGGTGGATCCATGCGATCTTGTCGATGGTGCTGCTCACCGCGTGCTCCTGTTTCGATGCAGAGGGATGGGTCAGGCGACCAGGCCGTCGGGGGTCAGCCGTGCGATTGTCGCCCTTCCACCTCGTGGTTCCGGGGTCTGCGAGCGTGTAGATCCGGAGCGGGCGTAAGCTCACCGAATGACCGACACTGATTACAAGACCGAGCGGATCAGGCCACAGCAGTTTCACGAGATCGGCGGCCTGGAGGACTGGCGTGTGCTGGGCGAGGGGGCATGCGCCTACTTCCGTACCGGGTCGTTCGCGGCCGGCGCCCAGTTCGTGCAGGCGATCAGCGAGTTGCCCCGTGTAGGCAGCGGTCATCCCGACGTCGACCTGCGCGATGAGGGCGTGACCGTACGGCTGATCACAATTGGAGATTTCTACGGGCTGAGCGAGCGGGATGCCGAGCTGGCCCGGCAGATCTCGGCGGTGGCCCGGACGCTGAACATCCCCGCTGACCCCTCGTCCGTACAGACCGTCCAGGTCACCATCGATGCCCTGGTCCTTCCCGACGTGGTGCCGTTCTGGCGTGCCCTGCTCGGCTACGAGGACCGCGCGAACAGCCCCGAAGACCTGATCGATCCCCACCGCCGCGGAGCACCGTTCTACTTCCAGCAGATGGACGCTCCGCGCCCGCAGCGCAACCGGGTCCACATCGACGTCTGGGTGCCGTACGACCAGGCCCAGGCGCGTATAGCGGCGGCGATCGCCGCCGGCGGCCGCCTGGTCTCCGACGCTTACGCACCGTCGCACTGGGTGCTGGCCGACCCTGAGGGCAACGAAGCTTGTGTGGGCGCGGCAGGCTGGATTGAGAATGACCCGCGCGGTCAGTAAGGGTCGTTCCCGGCCTCCTCGGTCCTTTCCACCCGTTTCCTGCAGACCGCGCTGAGCCTGCAGGACGGTTTGAGGATCTTGTCTGTCCCTGTAGCCCATGAGCGAAGATGTCCCAGGCGCGACGCCGGCCCCTGAGGACGTCGCCGTATCTCGATGCTGTACGACGAGCAGAGGCCCCTTCCCCACCATAGGAAGGGGCCTTTGAGCTTGAGCCGCCTTGGGGGAATCGATCGTAGAAGACGACCTCATACGGGCAATGCGGAGCCGCAGGATCTACCGTGGACCGCCAAATTCGGATCGTGCATCCGAACCTCGGGACGAGCGAGTAGACACTCTCGTCGTACCGCGTCCTCTATGCAACCATGCCCCATGATCCAGTCGAACACGAAGAGATCGCCGACAAGTGGGAACCCCCTGAAACGGGTGCTCCTCGCGAGTGCGGTCGGCATCGTCCTCCCACTCGGTCTCCTGGCCTGGACGGTCCTGATGCGGGCGCTGTTCAGCGACTCCTCGATGTGCGGGGAGTACACGGGATGTCTCGGCTATCTCGTCGTCGCGTGGCAGATCGGGCGGTGGGTCGCCGTCGTTCTCGCCTGGCCGCTGCTGTACCTGCTGCGAGTACGGCCGGCCTGGCCCGTCGCCGTCCTGGCCGTCTTCCTCCTGGTTGCGATATGGCGACTCGCCGAGGCCCTGTCGGAGTCCGGTTACCTCTTCACTTCCATCCTGCTCAGCGGCATTCTCATCCTGTCCAGCGGCGTGATCGCGTATCCCCTCACCGCACTGGTCACCTCACCAACTCTCCGCTGGCCGTGGCGCGCCCTCCATATCGCCCTGTCCGCCGGGCTTTACGTCGTGGGCGCCCTGCTCGCCAATTGACCATGGAGCCTCCTGCGCGCCTGTAAAGCTGCAACCCGTGAGTAAAGATGCCTGCGGCCGGTCGTTTGCTCGGACATCTCTCCGGGATCGCCGCCGCCCTCCTACGAGCGGTCGCGAGATCGGTTCTCCTTGAGGTGGCGCCTGACGATCCTGAAGTGATGCCACCAGATGTAGGCGGCGGCGATGCCACCGATTGCCCCGCTGGACACGTCCACGAAGTCGTCGCCGGTCAGGAGATCGTGAAGGCATACGCACAAGACAACGGGGCCACCGATGAGAATGAACCATCCCGTCCATGCGTCATCACAGCGGCCCTGCTTGTGCCGGGATTCGTCGGAGGGATCGGCCACAACAGCAAGGTAGCTGGCGCCGATCGAATGTGCACTGAAGGTTTTCCAACCTGATCTGGCAGGTCACGGCCGTGTTGCAGCTCTTGGAACTTGATCTGTAAATAGCGAAGCCCCTGGTAGAAGGCTGTCGACCAAGATCGA
>NZ_KI866524.1:1052117-1060877 GCF_000511135.2 Microbispora sp. ATCC PTA-5024
TTCTGGTAACTCCTGGTTGATGAGCCTTTTCCAACCTGGTGGCGCAGGTCAGCAGCCGTAGTCACGGGGGTGGCGGGATAAGAAAGGGCTACTCCTGGCAAGACAGCAGTGGGTCGGCTCGCCCGACGTCGTTACCGTTGGTCGCTGGCTTCCGTTCGGATGATGGGCAGGTCTCGGCACGGCGCCAGGAACCTCTCGAGATACCAGCCCAGATCGACGAACTCGGGCATGTGCGCGATGGCGCGGTAATCCAGCAGGGGTATCAGCGAGACCGACGTCTTTTCCTCGTGGAATATCACGTTCGCGAAGGTCTCCTCGTCGGGCAGCCTGGTGGTTATGCCTACCGCCTTCCCGGCCTCGTAGGCGGCGCGCATGTCGCGCTTCGCCTCGGCCAGGCCGTCCAGCGGCAGATGTTTCCAGTCGTAGTCGGTCATGTACCAGATGGCGTCTTCTTCGCGGAGGAATTCCCAACCCGCTCGGGCGAGCCGATCAAAGATTTCCTCGAAGTCGATGTCGCGCTCGAACTCCAGGCTGATGGCGACGTCGCGGCTCATACTTCCTCGTGCTAGATCGATGAAGGGCCGCTCCTGGCCAGCGACCATAGGGGCCAGGGGTGCGGCTACGACGGCTGCCTGGAGTCGGTGAGCCTATAGCAGCCCATTGTCGCTTGTAAGCAGGGCTGAGACCTGCACCACGTGGGCATCCGCTGCGAGGGTTGGCGGCAGAGCGCTGAAACGATCGCGTAGCTGCTGTCGATCTTTGATTGAGCCATTTGCATCCTCACGTGGCAGGTCAGGATGGGGCGGGAGGACTGGAGTTGGGGCTGAGGTGAGGCTCTCGGTAAGACAGCAGTCGACCAAGATCCGATGCCCCAACCGGGAGCCTCGTTGCTGTCTTACCCTGCCGCGATTCCCCTGTCGAACCGCACCCTGGTCCGCCTGGCCGACCTGATCCGCGCCCACAGGGCCGAACGCCGCAGCCGGTGGCGGCGCCTGAACCCAGGACAGCAGGCGTTACTCGTGCTGGCCCACCTCCGCAACGGGGACACCTACGCCCGCCTGGCCGCCGGCTTCGCCATCGGCACCACGACCGCCTGGCGATACGTCCGTGAATCGGTCGACCTGCTCGCCGCCCTTGCCGTTGACGTCCATGCCGCCGTCGCCCGGGCCGCCCGTCTGGCGTATGTGATCCTCGATGGCACGCTCATCCCGATCGACCGCGTCGCCGACCAGAAGCCGTACTACTCCGGAAAGCACAAACGCCACGGCATGAACGTTCAGGTCCTTGGCGACCCCGCCGGCCGCCTGGTCTGGGCCTCGCCTGCCCTGCCCGGGGCCGTGCACGACCTGACCGCAGCCCGCACCGTGGGTCTGATCGACGCGCTGACCGGCGCCGATGTGATGACGTTCGCCGACAAGGGCTACCAAGGCGCAGGCGGCACCATCCGCACCCCGTTCAAGCGCGCCGGCACCGGCCACGGCTGTCGCGCAGCCAGAAGGACGTCAATCGCTCGCACGCCCGTATCCGCGCCCTCGGCGAACGAGCTGTCGCCATCCTCAAAGCCTGGAAGCTCCTCGCGAGGCTCCGCTGCTGCCCTCACCGCGCCACTGCGATCGTGCAGGCCGTCCTCGTCCTGCAAGCCATCGAAGACGACCGCTACTCAGGATGAAAAAGGCTCCTTGTACGCCGTCGACCCACCGCGGAGCGGCAGCAGGCCGGGGACGGAGGGGCAAGGCCGGCCTCGCGTGTACGTCAACCTGGTCGCGGTTCCTCGGTCATCGGATGCCATCGATCACGGCCGGGCTTGAGCCTGAGGAGCCGGTCTGCTGGGCTGGAGCTGACGCCCTCTGGTATTGAACGGGCAGGAGTCTGCTGGTGAATCCGGCGTCCACGAGTCGCCGTCGACTACTTCTCCATTCATCAGCGAAGCTGAAGCCGGTTGCGCAGAAAACGACGCTCGGCGTCGGTGGGTGCGAGGTCGAGCGCCTCGCGGTAGCTGTCAGCCGCCTCCCGCGTGCGGCCCATGCGCCGCAGCAGGTCGGCGCGTGTGGCGTGCAGCAGGTAGTAGTCGTCGAGCTGTCCGGTCTCGGCGATCGCCTTAACGAGTGACAGCGCCGCCTCGGGACCGTCGGCCATGCCGATCGCCACGGCACGGTTGAGATCCACGATCGGGCTCGGTGCGATGCGCGCGAGCTCCGTGTACAGCCCGACGATCTGTGGCCAGTCCGTGTCGGCCGCCACCGGCGCGGTGGCATGGCACGCGGCGATGGCCGCCTGTAGCTGGAACGGCCCGGCGCGGCGCTGGCGTAGCACTCGTTCGCAGATCGCGGCGCCCTCCGCGATCTGCGCCTGATCCCAGAGCGAGCGATCCTGCTCGGCCAGGGTGACCACGTCGCCGACGGCGTCTGTGCGCGCCGGCCGCCGGGCATCGTGCAACAGCATCAGCGCGAGCATGCCCTGCGCTTCCGGCTCGTCGGGCATCAACGCCGTCACCATCCGTACGAGACGGATGGATTCGTGGCACAGCCGGGCCTTCTGCGGGTCTCCGTATCCTTCGTTGAACAGCAGATAGAGCACATGAAGTACGGCGGGAAGGCGGTCTGGCAGCAAGTGCGGGGGCGGTACCCGGAACGGGATGCCCGCGTGCGCGACCTTCTGTTTGGCTCGAAACAGGCGCTGCCCCATGGTGCGTTCCGACACCAGGAATGCACGCGCGATCTCGGCGGTGCTCATGCCGGCCAGGCTCCGCAGGGTCAGCGCCACCTGAGCGTCGAGACTCAGGGCCGGATGGCAGCAGGTGAACATGAGCTCCAGGCGTTCGTCGGGGATCTCGCTATCGCTCGGGTAAGACGGCGGCTCCAGGTCCATCACGGCCACCTTTCGCAGCTTCGCCGCCTCAGTCGACGCGCGACGCATCCGGTCGATCGCGCGGTTTCGTGCCGTGGTGGTCAGCCACGCCAGTGGCTGTTCCGGTACGCCTGATTCCGGCCAGCTCTGGAGCGCCTGCGCGAACGCGTCCTGCGCGCACTCTTCGGCCAGATCCCAGTCACCGCCGGTGGACCGGATCATGGTGGCCACGATCCGGCTCCACCCCTCGGCGTAGATCCCGGCGATCCGGTCCTTCACGTCGGCTGTCACCAGCGTCGTCCGTCTTGCGGCTAGTCCTCGTCAACCGGCCAGAACGGACGCAGCTCGATCATCCCGGCCCAGGCCATCGGGTGCTTGGACGCGACGTCGATGGCCTCGTCGAGGTCGGCGCACTCGAGGATGTCGAAGCCGGCTATCTGGTCCTTGGTCTCCGCGTACGGGCCGTCGGTCAGCAGCACCTCACGGTTGCGGACGCGGACCGTGGTCGCGTCGCTCGCCGGCCGGACGCGGTTGCCCATCAGCCGGATCCCCTTGCCGTCCATCTCCGCGACCCAGTCCTCGACATCAGGGGCGCCGTCGTCTTGGCCGGGCGTGTAGCTCGGGTCGGTGCACACCAGCATCAGGTACTTCATCGGGCTGCTCCTGTCGTGGAATCGGCGGTGGCCATTGCGGCGATCGTGGTGGTCATGTTCCGGCACAGGGTGACGAGACGGCTGTTGAGCGCCGCGGGGTCGGCCTCGGCCGCCGTGCGGGCACCGCTGGCGCCGGGGCCATGGGTGAACGAGTGACGAACCAGGGTGCTCCCCGGCTCACCGGCCTCGTGCAGCTCATAGCGCCATGTCGAGCCGACCAGACCAGCGCCGTCGAGGACGCTCCAGGCGAAGACGTTCGGCCGCTCCGCTTCGGTGACCACGCAGGTCACCATACTTTCGAATCCGTTGGGAAACCGGTTGCGGCCGATGAATTGGGCACCCGGAGCCGGGCCTTGGGCGCCGTCGCACCAGTCGCCGCCGGTGGCCTCCGGGCTCCACTCGCCGATCCGGCCCACCGAGGTGATCAGGTCCCACATCCGCTCGCGTGGTATCGGGACGGCCAGGGCAACCGCTACATGTGCACCAGTGACCATGTCCATGAATGCTCTCCTTCCCGTTCGTCAGCTGGATGACGAACGGGAGAGTCCCTTTACTACAGCTCACATCAAGATTTTTTTGCACCCGATCGGTTGGGTGTACGGCTTGGACGTATGGGCTGCGGCGGACGGGTTGAGTGTGGTGCGACGGACCACGGGGTGTCGTCGGGGGTGACGCCGACTCCGGAACGATCACCAGACCGGTCGACTGAACCCATTACAGGAAGAAAGTCAGAGGAGGGCAGCCGCGCGACGGATCTTTCCCAGCAGTCAGGCCAGCACAAGCAGGTGATCGGCACGCTGGTCGACGAACTGTCGAGCTGGGCTACGTGCGCCGCGAGCCCGATCCACAGGACCGGCGGGCGAAGCTCATCGTGCCCACCCCGCTCGGGCTCGACCAGGGTGAAGGATGCGGGACGACCTTCTGGTCCGCACCTCTCGTCTGCTGTCGACCCATCGCCTAGCGGTCGCGAGCCAGCGACGGACGGTCAACCCTGGCCCTCAGGTCGGCCTGTAGGCCGGGTTCTAATACCGCATGCTCGCTAACTGCACAGATTCGCTCTGAACCGCAAGCGACCTGCGAAAACACTTCCGTTCGTTGTCATCGCTTGCCAGCGCTTTCCGATGCCATGTGCCCCCGAAGTGCCCCCAGCGGATGCATCGCGCTACGACTGATCGTAGTGAAAGACGTCGCGTAGCCAGTGATCGAAGTACCTGCTTGCGGCGTCGCTGTCTCGAGATTCAGGGCCAGCCATTCGCGGGCAGCCCGCACCATATCGGCCTTGACAAGGTCTTCCTCGGCTGGCTTGAGCTCCACCCAGTCGGTGAGATCACCCCACAGGTTGTACATGCTGACCGCGTACTCGTACTCGCCGGTGGTGATGAGCTCGATACTCTGGCCTGGCACTTCATAGGGATTGAACTGCCGGAACCGTCCACCACGGTCCCCGCTCGTCCGCTGGTGTCCATCCCGATTGTCACCCAGTTGGTCACCCGCTTCTTGAGCGACTCGATCAGCACGCAGCCCGCCGCTAGCCACCAACTGGTGTTCAACGCCGCACCGGCGGTTCGCCGAACCTGCCACCCCGGACGAGGGCGTCAGCTGCGATCTCTTCGACTGTCGAGCAGGGGCCGGGACGTGGTCCCGACCCCTGGGGGGTCCGACGATTGAGGCTGCTGGCGAAGGGGTTAGTGGTGGCGGTTGCCGCCGTCGCTGCGCCGGCGCTGCAGCGTGAACTGCTCGAACACCTTCAGCTCACCTGTCGGGGTGATCACGTTGTAATAGGTGACATAGATTCGGGTCATGTCGCCCGGGTGGCGGCCCGGGTCGACGGCGAACTCGGCGAAGCCGTAGGGGTGCATGTCGTCGCGGACACCGATCCAGACCGCGGCCTCCTGCTCCTTGACCGAGTTGTACTTGCCGACGTGCTCCATCTGGACGTACGCCGAGTGGTGGCCGTGGCCGTCGAAGTCGTCCATCGTGAAGCTGGTGTTGGTGACGCCGGAGACGCCGCCGCCGCCGAGGACCATGTGCGTGGTACCGAACTCGCTCTCGACGACGTCGGTGGCGCTCTGGCTCGGGTTGGGCGTGAGGGTTGCGCTGCCCGGCACGACACCTCGGACGGCCAGCGAGCGCTCGTAGTCGTGCTCGTGGCCGCACACGACCAGGTCGACGCCGTACTTGTCGAACAGCGGGCCGTACGCCGCACGCAGCGCCAGGTCGGGGCCGTTCGCCGCGGTCGCCGAGCTGATCATCACCTGGTGCATGCAGACAACGATCCAGTCGATGTCCTTGGAGGCACGAGCCGCCTTGAGTTCCTTCTCCAGCCAGGCGAGCTGACGACCGCCGGAGTAGCCGCGGTTGTAGATGTCGCCACCCTCCTGCAGCGCGATCTCGTCGTTCTGCAGGGCGATGACCCGGACCGCGCCCACCGTGAAGGCATACCAGAGGTTGTCCAGCTCGGGGTCGGTCTCGGTCGAGGGCAGCTCGAAGTAGGTCTGGAACGCGTCGAAGCCGAGCACGCCGTTGCCGGCCTCGATCTCGTGGTTGCCGGCGCACGGCATCCACGGACGGAACCGCGCCGAGCGGCTGTTGTTGGTCAGGTAGTGGTTCCATGTGCGAACCCGGTCGGGGCCGCTGTTCGCGTAGCACAGGTCCCCGTTGAGCAGGTGGAACAGCGGACCGACCTTCTCCACGCCCGTGACGATGTCACCGGCGGCCGGAGTGGCGTTGGGCTCGAAGTCGCGGCCCGAGGCGTCGACCGGGTTCGAACCGTTCTTCCACGTCACCGTCGGCGAACCCTGGTCGCCGAAGCTGGTGAACGTGAACGCCGCTCGACCCGACGGCGCTGTGTGGAACGTGCCCGCGTCCGGCGTCGCGCCGTCGTGCTGGGCGGCGTAGAGATAGTCGGTGTCGGACTTGAGCTTGCTCAGCAGCGCGTGGTGCGCCCAGACGGTCTTGCCCGAGTGTCCGTCGGTGTAGGACTTCGTGACCGCGGACGCCGTGGACCCGAAGCCTCCGTTGAGCGTGCCGTAGACGACCCGCGGGTTCTTCACCTCCTCATCAGTGATCCACGAGACCACCATTTGGCTGCGCGGGTCGCCACCGAACTGGAGGTGCAGGCCCTGGACCGGCGTGGAGCCCGAGCCGTTCCTGAGGCTTCGTACCTCCGACGAGGCCGGGTACGCCTCGGCCTCGGCGGCACGTGCACCGAGCAGCATCGGCCCGGCCGCGACACCAGAGGCTGCCGCCCCGAACACGCCGAGCGCGTTGCGGCGCGAGATTCGAGTCTGCTTTCGTTCTTCGGACATTCCCGTGGCCTATCAGTCGTCGGAGGCTAATCGAGCACCGAGGGATGGCAGCAGTCCGAGCCCGAGAGGGTCGCGGGAAGCCAGCGGCGCACGTCGCAGATGCTAGGGAGCAGGCTGATTAACACGGCTACGCAGGCATGAACGACAGATGGCAGTCACGGCAACGGACAGCAGCACAGGCCACGCCCTGGGCCATTACCGATGGCAACTGACGCTCGCAACATCCGTGCCGTTGATAAGGCGGGAGGGGATGCGAACCCAACGTACTCGTCATGTTTCAGGCCAGGACGACGTCCACCTTACGTTCATCGAGAAGACGCAAGATCACCTCGAAAAGAGGCGGCGACAACTCTCCGTCCACGTCTTCGAACCGCTCGGTGAGGCTGTCGCGCGCGATGCCCGAATGACGCCAGAGCAGCGTGAACGGAGTGGTCGCCCCGAAACGACCGTACGTGCAGTCCGCCAATGCGTTCAGGTTCCAGCCAAAGTATGTGGAAGCTCGTCTCGTCGGTGACGTATGTCCCATCGAGTTCATACGTCTTTCCGGGGGGATCGTCCGGCAGCTTTCCAGAGCCGCGGAACATGCATGCCCCCACGACCTGTGGCATGCGCCTGAACATGGGGTCGCTTCCTTATCAGGTAACGGCAAGAGGTGTTCGAACTGGTCTCGCGGTGTCTCTCCCTGCAAACACAGTCCGCTGCCGTCCGTCAGTGTCCGGTATCGTCTGTGGGCGTTGTCACGCAGTTGGTCACGCAGCGATCCGTTAAATGGTCCCGCATGGAGTCGCCGACGGAGTCGGTAAGCTATCGCCCATGTTGCCCGGATTCGCCTATCATCCCGATCCAATCGCAACAGGATCTGTGAAGGTCTCCGAGAGCACCTGCGTGTATTGCGGGGAAGCTCGGGGCTACACATATGTCGGCCCTGTCTTTTGCGCAGAGTCCCTCGGGAACCGGCCGTGCCCCTGGTGCATCGCCGATGGGAGCTTCGCAGCTCGTTACGAGGCCGAGTTCACAGACTTGTACGACGTTCCGAGCACCGTCTCGATGGAAACGATCGAGATCATCAGCCGACGCACACCCGGCTTCTCCAGCTGGCAGGATGGGCGTTGGCTCTTTCACTGTGGTGACGGGGCCGCTTTTCTCGGGCCAGTGGGGGCGCGGGAGCTCGCTGCCTTCCCAGACGCGACAGAGATGTTGCGTCATGAGGCATCTGAAGGGTGGCCCCCAAATCACGTGGAAGACTTCATCACTGCTCTAGACAAAGACGGCGATCCGACTGCCTACTTGTTCAGATGCCGCAAGTGCGGAACTCACCTGGCCTACGCGGACTACACCTGATCGCTCTTCCGGTGCGGTTCGATAGCAGGAGCCCACATCAGGCCGGCCACCTGATCACCTCGTACGCCGTCGACCCACCGCGGAGCGGCAGCGGGCCGGGGACGGAGGCGCAAGCCCGGCCTCGCGTGTCCGTCAACCTGGGCGTGGTTCCTCGGTCATTGGGCGCCAACCTGCACGGCCAGGCTTGAGCCGGAACGACGAGGCTACCGACTCAAACTCTGGGCGGATTGGCCATCATGTTGCCCGGCGACACTTCCGCTCATGCCGACGAGCGGGCGTTCGGCAAAGCGACGGTGCAAACGGCGACAGTTCCAGTGTTTGCGAGAATTCCCCCATGACAGCGGGCAGCTGAGTAGGCATCGTCGGGTTGGGCCGAATGGGGCTGACCCTGGCTGCTGGGTTCTGCAGGTCTGTCGGGCCGGGTCGACTGTTCGCTGCCGGTCGCTCTGGGAAGAGCATCGCACGGCTACGGGACGCGTGCCTGATGCGACCATCGTGCCGCTTGCGGAGCTACCCAACCGGGCGGACGTGATCGCGCTGTGCGTGC
This sequence comes from Microbispora sp. ATCC PTA-5024, assembly GCF_000511135.2. Taxonomy (NCBI): domain Bacteria; kingdom Bacillati; phylum Actinomycetota; class Actinomycetes; order Streptosporangiales; family Streptosporangiaceae; genus Microbispora; species Microbispora sp. ATCC PTA-5024. The sequence continues at coordinate 1,060,814 of NZ_KI866524.1, forward strand.
GAAATGCGGATCTGGCCGCCGTGCTCGACGGGTTACGGCCGCAAATGGCGGCTCGCCACATCGT
>NZ_KI866524.1:1062653-1097938 GCF_000511135.2 Microbispora sp. ATCC PTA-5024
GATAACGACAACCATCAACCGAGGCCGCAGTGTCAAACATCAGCCGGCGCAGGGCACCCGCCCGGATGCCCGTACGACGCCGGGACACCCTCGGCATCGGCTCCTGGACGTATGCCGGCCAAGGCTTCACCCCAGGCGAGGCAGCACTGGCCGCGTCACTTGCAGACTCGACCAACTCAGTCAGAGCCTCGGCGGTGGCAACTGAGGACGTTGCTGTATCTCGCTGCTGTACGGAGATCACAAAGGCCCCTCGCGATGATCGCAAGGGGCCTTCGATGTGCGAGCCGCCTTGGGGAATCGAACCCCAGACCTTCTGTTTACAAGACAGATGCTCTGCCGATTGAGCTAAGGCGGCGTACCCGGAACGAGTTTAGTGGGCCGAGGGCCGTACCGTCACGGCGGAATCACCGACGGCGGCGCGCCACCTCGTACAGGGTGATGCCCGCGGCCACGCCCGCGTTGAGGGACTCGGCGGCGGCGTTCATGGGGATGCGGGCCACCTGGTCGCAGGCCTCGCGCACCAGGCGGGACAGCCCCTTGCCCTCCGAGCCGACGACCACGACCAGCGGCTCGGTCACGAGATCCACGTCGGCGATGTCCACCGAGGCGGTGCCGTCGAGGCCGACGACGAACAGGCCGTCCTCCCGGTAGGCCTGGAGCGTCTGGGTGAGGTTCGCGGCCCGGGCGACCGGGAGGGTGGCCAGCGTGCCGGCCGAGGTCTTCCACGCCCCGGCTGTGACGCCCGCCGAACGCCGGGACGGGACGAGGAGCCCGTGGGCGCCGAAGGCCGTGGCCGAACGGGCGATGGCGCCGAGGTTGCGGGGATCGGTGACGCCGTCGAGCGCGACGATCAGCGGCACCTCGGCGGCGTCGCGCGCGCGCTCGACCAGCTGGTCAGGGTGCGCGTACTCGTACGGCGGGATCTGCAGGCCGACGCCCTGGTGGACGCTGCTCTCGGTGAGCCTGTCGAGCCGGTCGCGGGAGACCTCCAGCAGGGCGATCCCCCGGTCGGCCGCGAGCTTGATGGCCTCCCGGACACGGTCGTCGTTGTCGACCCGCTGGGCCACGTACATCGCGTTGGCCGGCACACCGGCGCGCAGCGCCTCCAGCACCGGGTTCCGCCCGCCGATGACCTCCGGCGCGTCGTCCTTCCGCGTACGGGGGGCGGGACGGCCCTGCCGCGGCCCCTGGACCGCCTCACGCTCGATGCGCTCGGCCCGGGCCTTGTCCTTGTACCAGTGCCGCATGTGCGCAGGCGGCGTCGCCCCCCGGCCCTCCAGGGAGCGCTTGACCTTGCCACCCGAGCCTCTGCTGGGCCCCTGCTTCTTCGACGGCTTCCCTGAAGCCCTACCCGCCATGGTCTCTAGCGTACGGCCACGCCTACCGTGCCAGCTCCCAGCGCGGGCCCTGCGGGGTGTCCTCGACCACCACGCCGGCCGCGGCGAGCTGGTCGCGGATCGCGTCGGCGGCCGCGTAGTCCTTGCGGGCCCGGGCGGCCTGCCGCTGCTCCAGGGCCACGGCGACCAGGGCGTCCACGACCTCCCTGAGGCCGGAGTCGCCGGTGACGCGCCACTGGTCGGAACGCGGGTCGAGCCCGAGCACGTCGAGCATGTTCTGCGTCTCGGCCAGCAGCCGGGCCACCTGCTCCTTGTTGCCCTGGGCCAGTGCGACGTTGCCCTCGCGGACGACCTCGTGCACGACGGCCAGCGCCTGGGAGACGTTGACGTCGTCGTCCATGGCGTCCGTGAACGCCTGGGGCAGCGGGGCAGCGGCGTCCACGTCGTGGATCACCTCGGCGGCGCGGGTGACGAATCCCTCGATGCGGCGGTAGCCGGCGGCGGCCTCCTGCAGCGCGTCGTCGGAATAGTCGATGACCGAGCGGTAGTGCGCGGCGACCAGGTAGTAGCGCAGCTCGACCGCGCGCACCTTGCGGAACATGTCCGGGATCAGCAGCGAGTTGCCGAGCGACTTGCTCATCTTCTCGCCGCCCAGCGTCAGCAGGCCGTTGTGCAGCCAGTAGCGGGCGAACCCGTCCCCGGCGGCCTGCGACTGGGCGATCTCGTTCTCGTGGTGCGGGAAGATCAGGTCGACGCCGCCGCCGTGGATGTCGAAGGTGCCGCCCAGGTATTTGGTCGCCATGGCCGAGCACTCCAGGTGCCAGCCGGGACGGCCCCGGCCCCAGGGCGTGGGCCACGTGGGCTCGCCGGGCTTGGCGCCCTTCCACAGCGCGAAGTCGCGCGGGTCGCGCTTGAGCGAGTCGCCGTCGGTGTCGCCGGCCGCCCGCATGTTCTCGAGCCGCTGGTTCGACAGCTTGCCGTACCGGTCGGCGTAGGAGACGACGTCGAAGTAGACGTCGCCACCCGCGGCGTACGCGTGGCCCTTGTCGATGAGGCGGCGCATCAGCTCGACCATCTCGGGGACGTGGCCCATCGCGCGCGGCTCGACCGTCGGCGGCAGGCAGCCCAGCTGGTCGTACGCCCAGGTGAAGGCGCGCTGGTTGCGCTCGGCGACGACGAACCAGGGCACGCCCTCGGCGGCGGCGACCCGGATGATCTTGTCGTCGAGGTCCGTGACGTTGCGGCAGAACGTCACGTCGTAGCCCTGCCGCATCAGCCATCGGCGGAGGACGTCGAAGTTGACCCCGGACCGGATGTGGCCGATGTGCGGCGGAGCCTGAACGGTCGCACCACACAGGTACATCGAGACCCGGCCGGGCTCGACCGGTACGAATTCACGGACCGTACGCGTGCTGGTGTCGTAGAGGTGCAGGCTCACGACGCAAGGCTAACGCCTATCGGCACAGCACAGGCCTACTTGCGGCCCGGTGAACCGATCGGCGTGGCTTTGCTTCCCCGACCAACGGAACTTACGACCCAAAAGTCCCGCTATATGCCAGGAAAACAATTAGCGCAGATACACCTTCTCCGGGGTGATGCGGACGATGACCCGCTCGTTGTCCGGGTGCGGCTCGGTCCAGTCCTCGCCCCGGTACTTGATCGACAGCTCCTGGATGAGCTTGCCCTCCGGGTCGTCGGTCAGCGACGCGGTGCCGCGGACCTCCACGTAGCGGTACGGGTCGGCCGGGTCGACGACCACGACCGAGACGCGGGGGTCGCGGAGGATGTTGAGGTGCTTGCGCCGGCCCTTGATGGTCGAGAACAGGATGTCGTCCCCGTCCGGGCGCACCCACACCACGGACGCCTGAGGTGCGCCGTCGGGGTTGACGCTCGCGATCGTGGCGAAGTTGGCGGCGTCGAAGAGATCGCGGACGGCGTCCGTCAGCATGGGTCCTCCCGTGTCAGGCTCGTGGCCGCAGATCATGCCATCCGCGCGCGCACGGCCGCACGGCCGGGTCCCCTCTCGCCCGCCGGCGGCGCGACACACGGATTCGGCCACGATCAATCGACGGCCCGATTCTGTAGGCTCGAAACGCCATGGACGTGACTCCCCCCGGCGCGGCAGGCACGGCCTCCCGCCCGTCCCCATCTACGCCCCCCGGAATCCCGCTGGTGCTGCGCCGCCTGGCCATCGGCCTGGCCGGGCTCGCCCTCGCGGTGCTCGCCGGGGCCGCCTGCGCGCTGTCCTTCGACGACCTCCGCGCTCTGGCCATCACCGGGCGCGCCGAGCCGCGTCTGGCCTACCTCTACCCCACCGCGTTCGACGTCCTGCTGGTCGTCGCCCTGGTCAGCGTGCCGTTACTGCGCGGCGGCCGGTTCCTCGTCCGGCTGCAGGCGGGGTTCGTCCTGGTCCTGCTGCTGGTGGCCGCCGGGGCCGCGACCGTCGTCACCGCGTCGAACGTCACCTTCGACCCCCGGCAGTCCGCCGTCGTGGTGGCCCTCCTTCCGTGGGTCATGCTCGTCGTCGGGCTCTGGCTGCTGCTGATCCTGCTCAAGCACACCCGGGCGTCCCGCGCCGACCTGGACGACGAGGCCGACGGCGACGACCTGGTCCCCTTCACCCGAGACCGGGAGCCCCGGGCCAGGGACGCCCACCGGCCCACGGCTCCGGAGAACCTCCCGGCGCCCGTCGTCCCGGTGCCGGAGGCCGTCGCGCCCCGGGACTACGTGCCCCCGCCGCCGGTGAGCCCGGTCGCCGAGACCGTCGCGCCGCCCGAGTACGCCCCGCCGCTGCCCGTCCACCCGGAGCCCGCCGCGTCCCAGACCTCGGCCGGCGCCCCCACCGAGCCCCATCCCGTACGGCGGTCCGCCGTGGAGGCCGCTCCCCACGCCTCCGGCGAGCCCTCATACGAAGTCGAGGAGGCGCTGCCGCTGGTTCCGGTCACCGCGGCGCCCGCCACCCCTCCGGTCGACGAGATTCCCGCACCGCCGGAGGCCGACGAGAGCGCCGGCGAGCCGGTACGGCAGGCCGGGACCGCCGCGTCCGCGCATCACCGTGAGGCCGGGCATCCCGCGACGTCCTCCACCGATCGGGAGCCCGAGCCCGCCGGCGAGGCGACGCCACCGGAGGCGGCCGTGCCGGACGACGCGCCCGCCGCGGAGCCGCGGCCCGCCGCGCCGAAGCGGAACCGGCCGGTGCGCTGGGGCGACCTCGTACGCACACACGCCGGGGACGTGCTCGTCCACCCGAAGCCCACGCCGTCCACTCCGCCCGAGCAGGCGGCCGAATCCCCGTCCGTGGCAACGCCGCCCGCCCTGCCCGCGGAACAGCCCACGGGACAGGCCGGGACCGGCGAACCCGCCCGTTCCGACGCGGCCGCGGCCCCAGAGATCGCGCCTCCCGCCGGCTTCGGCGCCGCCGACGACGCCGATGCCGCCCGTGCCGCCCATGCCGCAGATGACGCCGCCGAGCAGGCCGGGAACGGTGGCTCTGCGGACGGGCCGGACGCCCGCGACGAGACGGACGTCGACACCCAGCCGCTGCGCCAGATCCGGGACGCCCCCGACCCGGCGCACGCCTGGGAGGTGGCCGACCCCGAGGAGCAGAACAGGACGCGGCGCATGCCGTACGAGTCCGGGGAGGGCGAGGCCGACGGCGAGGAGGGGCAGGTGCCGCTCGCGCCTCCCTCGGGCCGCATGCGGAGCACCCCCCGCCCGCCCGCCTGAGCGTCGGAGGGAAGGGCGGACCACACCCCGCCCGCCTGAGCGGCGGAGAAGAAGGCGGGATCCCCGCCCGCCTGAAGCGTCCGGGAGAAGCAGCCCGAGCGTCGGAAAAGGGCGAAGGCCCGTCCGGGGGAACCGGACGGGCCTTCGTGGGCCTGTGACACGGGCGGCGGATGACCGCCGGTCCCGGTCGCCGTCTTACACTCGCGAGCGTCCCCGGAGCCCGGCGACGATGCCGACGCCGACGACGGCGAGGACAACCTGCATGACCAGCTCGATCCAGTCGATGCCCGGCGTCGTGTCCACCCCCATGACCTGGGCGATGGCGGTCCCGATCAGCGCGGCGACGATGCCGACGACGATGGTCAGGATCCAGCCGATCGGCTGGCGGCCCGGCAGGAACAGACGTCCCAGAGCGCCGATGACCGCACCGATGACGATGGCGCCGAGAATGGACTCGATTGTCATATCGACCTCCCGTTGAGGGTGACCCTTTCACTCTCGAACAGGTGGCTACCCCACGGAACGGGAATATGCGTCCCACGAAAGAAAAAAAGTGGGCGGCGGCTCGATTCCGCGCCTTGGTCCGAGTCGCCGCCCATGTGTTAATGAGACGCGCCTCGTCGCATTCTGGTTGGCATGTCCGGTTGGAACGGACCACACCGGGTCCGCTCAGCCGGAGAAACCCGGCGAACCGGCCGGACCAGCCGGACCGGAAGGGCCGGAAGGGCCGGAAGGGCCGGCGAAGACGATGGCGGTGGCGACGGCGGCGACGCCCTCACCGCGGCCCGTGAGACCGAGCCCGTCGGTCGTGGTGGCGCTGACGCTCACGGGTGCGCCCGCGGCGGCCCCCAGGGCCTTCTCCGCCTCCGCGCGCCGGGGGGCGACCTTGGGACGGTTCCCGATGATCTGGACGGCCACGTTGCCGATCTCGAAGCCGGCGGCGCGCACCTGGCGCGCGGCCTCCTCGAGCAGGGTCACTCCGGAGGCGCCGGCCCAGCGGGGGTCGGCCGTGCCGAACAGGGCGCCGACGTCTCCGAGCCCGGCGGCCGACAGCAGCGCGTCGCAGCAGGCGTGCGCGGCCGCGTCTCCGTCCGAGTGACCGGCGAGGCCGGTCTCGCCCGGCCAGTGCAGGCCGGCGAGGTGAAGCTCCCTACCGAACGCGAAAGGGTGGACATCGACCCCGACGCCCACCCTTGGCGATGTCATGTTCAGGAGTTCAGCACCTCGTCGAGCAAGGCCTCGGCCTTGTCCTCGTTCGTCTTCTCGGCGAGAGCGAGCTCGCTGACGAGAATCTGACGGGCCTTCGCCAGCATCCGCTTCTCACCGGCGGACAGGCCGCGCTCCTTGTCGCGCCGCCAGAGGTCGCGGACGACCTCGGCCACCTTGTTGACGTCGCCGGAAGCCAGCTTCTCAAGGTTGGCCTTGTAGCGGCGGGACCAGTTGGTGGGCTCCTCGGTGTGCGGCATGCGCAGCACGTCGAAGACGCGCTCCAGCCCCTCCTGGCCCACGACGTCGCGCACACCCACGAGCTCGGCGTTCTCCGCTGGCACCTGTACGGTCAGGTCGCCCTTGTCGACCTTCAGCACCAGGTAGGTCTTTTCCTCACCCTTGATGGTTCGGGTCGTGATGGCCTCGATACGAGCAGCCCCATGGTGGGGGTAGACGACAGTGTCGCCGACCTGGAAAGTCATGTGACGAGTACCCCTTCCGCTGTACTCCAGAGTACCACGCGGTATCCGCCTCCCGGAACAGTGAAAGGAACATAACTGCAGGTCAAAGCCTCGTTTTGGGGCTTGACAAGCCGTCGACTCTGTGAATTGGCATATCCGGCATACGGGATGACCTGCACTGCTGTGCCCGGCACGCCGGGAGTCGGCGCCGGACCGGAGAGGGTCACGGATAAGGTGATTGCTGCCCATACACGTGCGTACCAAGGAGACCTCGAACCGTGACCAGCAGCAGCCGTCGCAGGGCGATCGCCGTTGCCGCGCTCCTCGCCGCCGCCATCCCTGCACTGGCCGCGTGCGGCGCGGGTTTCAGCGCCAACACCAACACACCGTACGCCCCCAACGAGGCCGGTGTCCTCATCCAGGACTCCGGCTCCGGCAAGAGCTACGGGAAGAACGGCGTCATGATCCCGCAGGCCTTCATCCTCGGACCGGAGTCGGGCGGCCAGATCGCCACCGGCGGCTCGGCCGCCGTCTACATCACGATGCTGAACAGCACGGGCGCTCCCGACACGCTCACCGGCATCGTCGCCGACCAGCAGCTCGCGACGTCGGTGAAGGTCGCCTCCCCCGTCGAGCTGCAGCCCGGGACGCTCGCCAAGACGCCCGGCGTCACGCTCGACGGCATCAAGAAGCCGCTGCTCGGCGGCGAGAGCGTGAACCTGACGCTGCAGTTCAAGAACGCCGGCGACATCTCGCTCACGGTGCCGGTGGTCGCGCGCAGCCGTGAGTTCGCGACGCTGTCGCCCGCCCCGTCGCCCACGCCGTCGGCTCCGAGCGCGAGCGACCTGTTCGCGTCGATGTCCCCCGGCGCGACGCCGTCGGCCTCCGCGAGCGCCGCTCAGTAGCCCTCACAGGCCCGCAGACGCGAGAACCCCTGCCCGGACGTACCGGGCAGGGGTTCTCGCGTACGGAGGGGTCTGTCACTCCTCCACGGGGTCGAACTTGTAGCCGAGACCGCGGACGGTCAGGATGCAGCGGGGGTTGGACGGGTCGGACTCGACCTTGGCCCGCAGCCGCTTCACGTGGACGTCGAGGGTCTTGGTGTCGCCCACGTAGTCGGCGCCCCAGACCCGGTCGATGAGCTGGCCGCGGGTCAGCACCCGTCCCGCGTTGCGGAGCAGGACCTCCAGCAGCTCGAACTCCTTGAGCGGCAGCTGGACCTGCCGTCCGCGCACCGCCACGATGTGCCGGTCGACGTCCATCCGGACCGGCCCGGCGGCCAGCACGGCCGACTCCAGCTCCTCCACGTCGCCCTGCCGCCGCAGCACGGCGCGGATGCGGGCGACCAGCTCACGGGAGGAGAACGGCTTGGTCACGTAGTCGTCGGCCCCGAGCTCCAGGCCCACGACCTTGTCGATCTCGCTGTCCTTGGCGGTCAGCATGATCACCGGGACCTTGGACCGCTGCCGGAGGGAGCGGCAGACCTCCGTGCCCGGCAGGCCGGGCAGCATCAGGTCGAGCAGGACGAGATCGGCGCCGTTGCGGTCGAACGTGTCCAGTGCCTCGGGGCCGGTGGTCGCGACTGCGACCTCGAACCCTTCCTTCCTGAGCATGTACGACAAGGCGTCGGAGAACGACTCCTCGTCCTCCACGACGAGTACCCGAGTCACTGAGCGGCCTCCAGGGGAATGGTTGTGCGTGGTACGGCGACCGCCTGACCCCCGAACGCGGGTAGGCGAAGGGTGAACGTCGAACCGGAGCCTTCCTTGCTCCATACCGTGACCTCGCCGCCGTGGGCGACGGCCACATGCTTGACGATCGCGAGCCCGAGGCCCGTGCCCCCGGTGGCGCGCGACCGTGCCGCGTCCACCCGGAAGAACCTCTCGAAGATGCGCTCCTGGGCGCTCTCGGGGATGCCGATGCCCTGGTCGCTGACGCTTATCTCGACGGTCGCGCCGGCCGGCCGGGCGCTGACCACGACCCGGGTGTGCTCGGGGCTGTAGGCGACGGCGTTGTCGATGAGGTTGCGCAGCGCGGTGACGAGAAGCTCCTCGTCGCCCCAGATCTTCAGGCCCTCGGTGCCGCCGGCCACCAGGGTGATGTCCTTGGCGGACGCCTTGGTGTTGACCCGGTCGACGGCCTCGTGCATGGCCTCGTCGACCGGCACGGGCCCGGGGGCGGGGATCGGCTCGCCGCCCTGGATGCGCGACAGCGTGATCAGGTCCTGGACGAGATAGGTGAGCCGGGCCGCCTCGTGCTGCATCCGGCCCGCGAACCGCTTCACGGCCTCGGGGTCGTCGGCCGCGTCCTGGACGGTCTCGGCGAGCAGGCTCAGCGCCCCGACCGGCGTCTTGAGTTCGTGGCTCACGTTGGCGACGAAGTCGCGCCGCACGGCCTCGACCCGGCGGCGCTCGGTCTGGTCCTCGGCGAGGACGAGCACCTGCCCGTGGGATCCCAGCGGCGCCACCCGGACCGCGAAGGTCGTCGACTCCTGGCCGAATTTCCGGCCGGCGGTCTCGATCTCGCTCTCGCGGATCTCGCCGTCCCTGCGGACCTTCCTGGCCAGCGCGAGCAGCTCGGCGGCCATCAGCGACTCGCCCCGCACCAGCCCGAACGCGCGGGCGGCGGAGCTGGCCCGCAGCACCCGGTCCTCCCGGTCGAGCACGACCGCGGACGAGGGCAGGACGGCGAGGACGGAGGCCACGCCCGGCGGGAGGCTGTCGTCGACGGGCTCGGGCTCCTGCCGCCTGCTGTCGCTCTGCCGCCGGATCGCGAGCATGACGAAGGAGCCCAGGACGAAGCCGCCCATGGCCGCGAGACTCGCCAGCAACTCGTTCACGCTAAAAATGCTAGGCGGCGTTTCCGGTCCCACCACCCCCGCCACCTGGCATGACCATGCTCTTTCCGGAAAAGTTCATACGATGGTCGGGGTTCGTTCATGATTTCGCGCGTAGCGTGTCGGCCATGCGCGACGCTTATCACGAAGAGTTGGAAGCCCTCACCGAGCGGCTGGTGGAGATGACCCGCCTGGTCCGGTCGGCGATGTCGAGGGGCACCACGGCCCTGCTCGACGCGGACCTGCAGCTCGCGGAGAGCGTGATCTCCCAGGACGCCGAGGTCGACCGTATCTACGCCGACCTTGAGTCCTCAATCTACGAGTTGATGGCGACGCAGCAGCCGGTGGCCGTCGACCTGCGTACGGTCATCACCGCGCTGCGGATGGCCGCGGACCTCGAGCGGATGGGCGACCTCGCCGAGCACATCGCGAAGATCGCCCGCATGCGGCACCCCGAGTCGGCGATCCCGGCCGAGCTGCGCGACACCATCGTCGAGATGGGCGCCATCGCCGAGAACCTGATCACCAAGACCGGCAGCTGCATCGCGTCGCGCGACACCGAGCTCGCCCGGGAGCTGGAGAAGGACGACGACGACATGGACCGCCTGCACCGGCGGCTGTTCCGCGTCCTGCTCTCCAAGGAGTGGAGCCACGGCATCGAGGCCGCCATCGACGTCACCCTGGCCGGCCGCTACTACGAGCGCTACGCCGACCACGCCGTACGCGTCGCCCGCGACGTGGTCTACCTGGTCACCGGCAACCGGCCCGACGACGTCCCCGTGGTCTGACCGGCCGCACTGAAGGGGGCGCGAAAGCCCCGGTCCTCGGGGGGCCGGGGCTTTCTGCGTGGACGGGCCCGGGGCTCCCGGGGCTTTCCGCGTGAACGAGCGGGCCTCCCAGGGCCGGGCCCTCTACGTGAACGGCCCCGCCTCGGAGCGAGACGGGGCCGTGAAGACGTGAGGTGCTACTTCTTGCCCTGGTTCGCGACGGCCTCGATGGCGGCCTCGGCGGCCTCGGGGTCGAGGTACTCGCCCTTGCCGATCGGACGGAAGTCGGCGTCGAGCTCGTAGCGCAGCGGGATGCCGGTGGGGATGTTCAGGCCGGCGATGTCCTGGTCGCCGATGCCCTCCAGGTGCTTCACCAGGGCGCGCAGCGAGTTGCCGTGGGCCACGACGAGCACGGTCCTGCCCGCCGCCAGGTCCGGCACGATCTGGTCGTACCAGTACGGCAGCATGCGCTCGACGACGTCCTTGAGGCACTCGGTGCGCGGAAGCAGCTCGGACGGGAGGAGCTCGTACCGGCCGTCACCGAGCTGGGAGTACTCGTCGTCGTCCGCGATCGGCGGCGGCGGCACGTCGTACGACCGGCGCCACAGCATGAACTGCTCGTCGCCGAACTCCGCGCGGGTCTGGGCCTTGTCCTTGCCCTGCAGGGCGCCGTAGTGGCGCTCGTTGAGCCGCCAGGAACGCTTCACCGGCAGCCACAGCAGGTCGGCCGCCTCGAGCGCGAGGTTCGCCGTCTTGATCGCCCGGGTCAGCACGGAGGTGTGCACCACGTCCGGCCGGATGCCCGTCTCGAGGAGCAGCTGGCCGCCCCTGCGGGCCTCCTCCTCGCCGGTCGGCGAGAGGGTGACGTCCACCCAGCCCGTGAACAGGCCCTTGACGTTCCATTCGCTCTCGCCATGCCTCAGCAGCACCAAAGTCGCCATGGCGTCAATCCTAACGGCGACCGGCTTGCGCCCACCGTTGACGAGCGGTTACGAGGACTCGACGATCCGGGCGAACGCCTGCAGGTTGGCCAGCGACTCGCCCCGCTTGACGCGCCAGTCCCACTCCCTACGGATCGACGAGGCGAAGCCGAGCTCCAGGGCCCGGTCGAACGACTCGTCCGAGTAGGTGAGCACACAGCCGAGGACCCGGTCGATCTCCTCGGGGGTCACCGCGTCGAGCGGGATGCGACCCACGAGGTGGACGTCGCCGATCTCGTCGACCGCGAAGTGCACGCCGTACATCGAGCCGTTCTTGTGCAGCAGCCACTTGTAGAACTCGGCGTGGTTCTCGTCCGGCTGCCGGCAGAAGAAAGCCTCGACGTTCAGGGCCTGGTCGCCGACGATGAGCCAGGTCAGCGTGGCCAGCTTGTGCTGGCCGGGCAGCCGGACCAGGAACGCCCCCGGCTTGGGCCGCTCGTAGTTCAGCTCGGCGGACGTCAGCGCGGCCTCGACCACGCCCTCCAGGTCGGGTCTCATGGTTCCCACCCTACGAGTTGACGGCGATCGGAGTCCGGTGCAACTGGGCCATGGCACCGGCGTACACCTCGACGAGCCGGGAGGCGGTGGCCGACCAGCCGAAGGCGGCCGCGTGCTCCAGGGCGTGGGACGCCAGGGCGTCGAGCCGGCCGGGGTGGCCGACGAGCCCAAGAAGGGCGCGCGCCCAGTCGTCCGGGTCGTGCCCGTTCACCAGGACGCCGGAGACGCCGTCCCTGACCGCGGTCCGCAGGCCCCCGACCGAGGCCGCCACCACCGGCGTGCCGCACGCCTGCGACTCCAGGGCGACGAGCCCGAACGACTCGTTGTACGACGGCACCACCGTGACGTCCGCGGCCCGGTACCAGTCGGCCAGCACGTCCTGCGGGGCCGGCGGCGCGAGCCGTACGACGTCGGCGATGCCGAGCTCGGCGGCGAGCTCGGTCAGCAGTGAGGGCCGGGCGAGGCCGTTGCCGCTGGGACCGCCCACGCAGGCGACGACGAGGCGCGAGCGCAGGTCGGGCCGTTCGACGAGCATCCGGGCGGCGGCCTTGAGCAGCACGTCCGGAGCCTTGAGCGGCTGGATGCGGCCCACGAACAGCAGAACGTGGGCGTCCTGGGGCAGGTTGAGGCGGTGCCGGGCCGCGCCCTTCGACGCGGGCTGGAAGACGGTGAGGTTCACGCCGGGGTTGACGACGGCGACCCGCTCGGGGTCCGCCCCGTAGAGCTGGATCAGCTCGTCGGCCTCGGACGAGGTGTTGGCCACGAGCCGGTCGGCGATCTCCACGACCTGCTCCTCGCCGAGCACCCGCAGGCCCGGCTCGGGCTTGTCGCCCTCGGCCAGCAGCAGGTTCTTGACCTTGGCCATCGTGTGCATGGTGTGCACGAGCGGCACCCCCCACCGCTCCTTGGCCAGCCAGCCGACCTGCCCGGAGAGCCAGTAGTGGGAGTGGATGACGTCGTAGCGCCCGGGGTCGTACATCGCCTCGGTGCGCAGCACGCCCGAGATGAAGCCGCACAGCTGGCCGGGGAGCTCGGCCCGGTCCAGCTCCTCGTACGGCCCGGCGGTCACGTGGCGGACCAGGACGCCGGGCGACAGTTCGGCCACCGGAGGCAGGTCCCGCGCCGTGCGCCGGGTGAAGATCTCGACCTCGATGCCGAGGGCGGCGAGCCGCTTGGCGACCTCGAGGATGTAGACGTTCATCCCTCCCGCGTCACCGGTTCCCGGCTGGTCGAGCGGGGACGTGTGCACGCTGATGGTCGCGACGCGGTTGATCCTGCGCCGTTTGAGCGCCACCCGAACCACCTCCGAGAGGGTTATAACCAAAAGAATCATCACAAGATTCCCGGACCCCCGTGAGCGACGGCGAATCGGGGCTCCTGAGAGGATGTCGCCTGCCCAGGATCGGAAGGACGATGGCGTGACGACGACGAAGACCGCGGTGGTGACCGGTGCGAGCAGCGGCATCGGGGAGGCGACCGCCCGCCGGCTCGCCGGGGAGGGCTATCTGGTCGTGGCCGCGGCGCGGCGGCGCGACCGGCTCGACGCGCTGGCCGCCGAGGTCCCCGGGATCCGCCCGGCGACGCTCGACGTGACGTCCCAGGAGTCCGTGGACGCCCTGGCGGCCTCGCTCGACCGCTGCGACGTGCTGGTGAACAACGCGGGCGGCGCGATCGGGCTGGAGCCGGTGGCCGGCGGCCGGGTGGACGACTGGCAGCGCATGTACGACGTGAACGTGCTCGGCTCGCTCAGGATGACCAGGGCGCTGCTGCCGAAGCTCATCGACTCCGGCGACGGCGTGCTCGTGATGCTGACGTCGGTGGCCGGGCTCGTGTCGTACGAGGGCGGGGGCGGATACTGCGCGGCCAAGCACGCCCAGACCTCGATGACCGAGACCCTGCGGCTGGAGCTGTGCGGCGAGCCCGTGCGCGTCGTCGAGATCGCGCCCGGGATGGTGCAGACCGAGGAGTTCTCGCTCACGCGCTTCCGGGGGGACGCCGAGCGGGCGGCCAAGGTGTACGAGGGCGTGCCCGGCCCGCTGACGGCCGGCGACGTGGCCGACGTGATCACGTTCGCCGTCACCCGGCCGCCGCACGTGAACATCGACCGCCTGGTGGTGCGGCCGCGCGCCCAGGCGGCGCAGCACAAGGTCCACCGCGTCCCCACGGACGCCTGAGCGGGTGAGCCGCGCGACCGCCGACCCCGGCGACCGGCGGAGCGGGCCGGGCTCCCGGGCCGTCCCGGCGGCCGGGGCCGCCAGGACGCCGGGCGTGCGGCGGGGCGGTCGGCCCATCGGGACCGTCACCCGCGGGACCACCGGGCACAACCGGCTGCGGCGGTCCGACCGGTGGATCGCGGCCGTGTACGGCCCGCTGCTGCGCTCGGCCGCTCCCCCGGCCGCGCACGCCGCCGGAGCCGGCGGTCCCGCGGACGTGCCGCTGGTCGCCGACCTCGGGTACGGCGCCTCCCACATCACCACGTACGAGCTCTTCGGGCGGCTGCGCCGGGTGTGCCCCGCCGTGGAGGTCGTGGGCGTCGAGATCGACCCGGCCCGGGTGGCCGCCGCCAGGCCGTACGAGCGGGAGGGGCTCTCCTTCGTCCTCGGCGGCTTCGAGCTGCCCGTCCCCCGGCCGCCCCTGATCGTCCGGGCGTTCAACGTGCTGCGCCAGTACGGCGAGGACGAGGCCTGGGGGCACTGGGAGACGCTGCGCTCCTCGCTCGCCCCGCGCGGCGTGGTGGTCGAGGGCACCTGTTCCGAGATCGGGCACCGCGCCGTCTGGGCAGCGCTCGGGCGCGAGGGGCCGAGGACGCTGACGTTCGCGGCCCGTTTCACCGGCATCGAGCGGCCCTCCGACCTGGCGGAGCGGCTGCCGAAGACGCTGATCCACCGCAACGTGCCGGGCCGCGCCGTGCACGCCTTCCTGTCCGACTGGGACCGCGCCTGGGCCGTCTGCGCCCCCTTCGGCGCGTACGGCTCCCGGCAGCGGTGGATCAGGACGGCCGAGCTGCTGGCGCGCGACTGGCCGGTGACCACGGCGCCGCCCACCGGCGGGCCGTCCCGCTGGCGGCTCGGCGAGCTGACCCTGCCCTGGGACGCCGTCGCCCCCTGAGCGATCAGGGCGGGTTGGTACCGTCGCCATCATGCGTTTCGTCCTCGACCCCCCGATGAACGACGACCTGTTCGAGGAGATCCTCGGCTGCTGGACCGAGGTGACCAACGCGGGCGGCGCCGTGGGGTTCGTCCCTCCCGTGGTCCCCGACGACATCCGGCCGACCGCCCTCAAGGCGCTGGCACGGACACGGAGCGGCCTGCCCGGCTCCGGCGGCGACCCGGACGCGCCCGACAGCCTGCTGGTGGGGCTCGACGAGGACGGCGGGGTGGGGGCGCTGCTGATCCTGGCCGACAGCGAGTCGGGGCTGCGGGCCCACTGGCGCTGGGTGGTGCGCGTGATGGTGCACCCGAAGCACCAGGGCAGGGGCTGCGGGATGGCACTGCTGCGGGCCGCCGACGAGGCCGCCCGGGCGCAGGGCCTGGAGGCGCTCCAGCTCACCTGCCGGGGCGGCACGGGGGTCGACGCCTTCTACGCGCGGTCGGGCTACCGGGAGGTCGGCCGCGTGCCCCGCTCAATCCGCGTGGCCCCCGGGGACGACCGCGACGAGATCTACATGATCAAGTGGCTCTAGGCCCGCGGCAGACTTGGCCGAATGCTTATCCCAAGGCCCGCAGGGTGTCCTCGAACACCGCGTAGGCTGCGGAGGTGAACAGGACGAACCGCACTTCGCCGACCGCCGACCCGGCCTGCCGTACAGCGGTCAGGGCGATGTGCGCGGCGTCGTCGAGCGGCCACCGGTAGATCCCCGTGGAGACGGCGGGGAACGCCACGAGCCCGGCGCCCAGCGCGTCGGCGACCTTGAGCGACTCCCGATAGCAGGAGGCGAGCAGATGGGATCGGTCCTCGCTGCGCGAGTACACCGGCCCGACGGTGTGGATCACCCACCGGGCGGGCAGCCGTCCCGCCGTCGTGGCCACGGCCTGCCCGGTCGGCAGCCCCTTGCCGTACCGCGAGGCCCGCAGCGCCCGGCACTCCTCCACGATCTCGGGGCCGCCGCGCCGATGGATGGCGCCGTCCACACCGCCGCCACCCATGAGGGAGGAGTTGGCCGCGTTGACGACGGCGTCCACCCGCTGCTCGGTGATGTCGCCCTGAACCAGAACGATTTTCATGCGTCCCACCTCTCTACAGCACGTAGTACTACCCCGGGTAGGCTGAAAAGCGTGAAGGGACTAGGCGAGCTCGAACGCATCATCATGGACATCCTGTGGGCGCGGAACACCGCGCTGACCGCCCGCGAGGTCGGACGCCTGATCGAAGACCGCGATCTCGCGCCCACCACGGTGATGACCGTGCTCGACCGGCTGTCCCGCAAGGGGTTCCTCGAGCGCACCAGGGATGGACGCGCCTGGCGCTACCAGCCCGCGGCGAGCCGCGACGCGTACGTCGCCGAGCTCATGCTCGAAGCCCTCGACCTGACCGGCGACCGCGACGCGGCGCTGACCCGCTTCGCCCGCGCCGTCTCCGGGACCGAGGCCGAGATCCTGCGAAAAGCCCTCACGGAGCTGGAGGAGCAGTGATTGCGGCGGCTGGCTTAGCGGCACTCGCCACGGTCTGCGCCGTGGCCGCCTGGCGGCTGACCCTGGCGCGCTGGACCTGGCGTGCTCCTCGTACGGCCATCCTGCTGTGGCAGTCACTCGGGGTGACCTGGGGGCTCGCGTCCACGGGAGCCCTGCTGGCGTACGCGCTCGAGCCCTACCGGCAGGGCGTCGCGTACGGCCTGGTCGACTTCCTGGTCAGGCTCGAGTACGGCGTGCGGGAGCCGGTCGACCTGCTGCGGCTGGGCGCCCTGGTCGCGGGGCTGGCGCTGCTGGCGGTCCTGGTGACGCTGCCGATGGCGGCGGGGGCGCAGACGCTGCGGGCCCGCCACCGCCACCGCGTGCTGCTGTCGCTCATCGCGCGCGACGAGCCGGCCGTGCCCGGCGTCCGCGTCGTGGACTTCCCGGCCGCGGCCGCCTACTGCCTGCCGGGCCTCAAGTCGCAGGTGGTCATCAGCGACGGCACGCTGAGCCTGCTGTCCAGCGCCGAACTCGAGGCCGTCCTGGCCCACGAGTCCGCGCACGTGCGCGAGCGCCACGACCTGGTGCTGCTGCCGTTCGCCGCGCTGCGCAGGGCGCTGCCGTGGTCGAAGGTCGTCCGGGACGCGCAGGCGTCGGTCGAGCTGCTGATCGAGATGGCGGCCGACGACCGCGCCCGCCGGCGCTGCTGCCCGCGGCGCCTCGCGACGGCGCTGCTGCGGTTCGGCACGGCGGCCGCGCTGCCGACCCCGCAGGGCGCGCTGGGCGCCTCCGCCGGGGCCAACGTCATGGCGCGGGTGAACCGGCTCGTGGGGTCCGACCTGACCCTGCCGGCGCACCACCGCTTCCTGATCCTCGCCGGGTCCGTCGTGCTGGCCACCTCGGCCCCGCTCCTGTGGCTGATCCCCGGGTAGACACCCGGCCGCTAGCTTGAGTTAGCCACCCAGCTTGCAATTGCAAGCACGCCGAGGCAGACTAGGGGCATGGAACTGCCGAAGGTCGGCTCGCTCGGCGAGTACATCCGCCAGCAGCGGCAGCAGGCGAAGATCTCGTTGCGCCAGCTCGCCGCCCAGGCGGGGGTGTCCAACCCCTACCTGAGCCAGGTCGAGCGCGGGCTGCGCAAGCCGAGCGCGGAGATACTCAACCAGATCGCCAAGGGTCTGCACATCTCCGCGCAGGCGCTGTACGTCCAGGCGGGTCTGATCGAGGACCGCCAGCCGGACAGCGACGTGCTGACCGCGATCAGAGCCGATGTCACACTCACCGGGCGTCAGCGCCAGGTGCTCATCGATATCTACGAGTCGTTCCGCAGGGAGAACCGGGCCGACACCGCTCAGCCGACGCAACCGGCCGAGCATCTCGGGGACGACCCGGTCCTCCCGCACGACGGCGTGACACCGCAAACGAGGGAAGGATAGCAATGCCCATCACGACCGAGGTCAAGAGGATCACGGAGTCCAAGCCGTTCTACGCGCTGACGGGCGTCGGCGACTACGCCGTGGAGAAGGCCCGCGCCTACGCCTCCACCGTGCAGGTCAAGGCCGAGTCCGTCGCCAAGGAGCTGCCGGAGAAGGCCCGCGAGTACGCCGACGCCGCCGCCTCGCGGCTGAACAAGGTCTACGACGAGCTGGCCGTGCGCGGCCGCAAGGTCGTCAGCCGCGTGAGCGGCGAGGCCGCGCTGGAGCTCACCGAGGTCTCCGAGACCGCCGAGCCCGCCGTCGCCGCCGAGACCACCACCCGGCGCACCACCGGCGCCTCGCGCGCCAAGACCACCGCGTCGGCCCGGTCCTGAGACCGGCCTCGCCGTACGGCCCGCCCTCCCGCCCGGGAGGCGGGCCGTCGCCGTCTCCGCGCCCCGGCCGGCCGTCCGCCGGAAGGTCTCGGTCGCGACACATGTCGGTTCCGCGCACTAGTCTGGGGGCGTCAGCGATCGTGACCGCCTGGGAGAGTCCATGTTCGGGCCCGTGAACAGCGTCCTGAGTCTCGTCTTCTGGCTGCTCTCCATCGGCGCCTTCATCCTGTCGGTGTGGGCCCTCGTCCACGCCGTGCGCATCCCGTCCCGCGCGTTCCCCGCGGCGGGCAAGCAGACCAAGCAGCTGTGGTTGATCATCCTCGGCTTCGCCACCCTGTTCACGTTCGCGGCCGCGGTCAACTACGGCGGCATGGGCACGGGGCTGCCGAGCATCTTCACGATCGCGGCGGTCATCGCCGCCGGCATCTACCTGGCGGACGTGAAGCCCGCCGTGAACGAGTACCGCGGCGGCGGCAACCAGGGCCCCTACGGCCCCTGGTGACCCGTGCCGGGGGCGTCAGAGCCAGTCGCGGGCGCGGAACACGCGGTAAAGCGTGACCGAGGCGACCACGATGAGCACGCTGGAGGTCCAGAACCCCATCGAGTGGCCGAATCCGGGGAACGGGATGTTCTGCCCGTAGAAGCCGGTGATCAGGGTCGGCACGGCGATGATGGCCGCCCAGCTGGTCACCCGCTTCATGATCAGGTTCATCCGGTTGCTCTGCATGGTCAGGTGCGTCTCGCGGATGTTGCTCACGAGGTCGCGCAGCGAGTCGGTCCACTCGGTCGCCCGCAGCACCTGGTCGTACACGTCCTGGAAGTAGGGCGCCATCTCCTCGGCGTCGCCGATCTTGCCGTTCCGCCGGATGAGCGTGTTGACGGCCTCGCGCATCGGCATCACGGTCCGGCGCAGGGTGACCAGGCTCTTGCGCAGCTCGAACGTGCGCCGCTGGTCCTCACGGCTCACCGGGCGGTCCCCGAAGACGCTCTCCTCCAGGGCCTCGACCTGTTCGTCCATCGCCTCGACGGCCTCGAAGTGGCTGTCCACCACGTAGTCGAGCAGGCCGTGGACCAGGAACGCGACGCCGTGCCGGGCCAGGCCCGGCTGCTCGTCCCAGCGCTTGACGACCTCCTCGATCGAGAAGTCCTCCGAGTTGCGCACCGTGACGAGGGCGTTGCCGGTGATGAAGGCGGCCGCGTGGTCGACGTCCAGCCGTCCCGACCCGGTCTCGAAGCGGGCGGAGTAGACGCTGAGGAACATATGGCTCTCGTAGACGTCGAGCTTGGGCCGCTGCCGGCTCTGCAGCGCGTCCTCGACGGCCAGCCGGTGGAGCCCTAACTCCTCGCTGATCGAGAGCAGGTCCTCCTCGGTCGGGGAGCACATGTCGAACCACACCACGGCCGACGGCTCCTTGATGTGCTCGGACACATCGGTCACCGGGAAGCCTTCCGCCTCGAGGGTCCCGTTCCGGTACAGACGCGTGCGTCCCATGACGGGCAAGCCTATCGAGCGCGAGAACGGGACGAGGGGGGACCGATAAGGTGCTGGCTCATGGTGGATCTCGCTCGCAGGCTGGGACTGGCGGTCGTGCTGGCCGTCCTCGCGGCCTCCCCCGCGCACGCCGAGACCTCGGGGACCATTACCGCGGACGACGTGAGCATGAGCCTCCGCAAGGACGGGGTGCTGCACGTCAAGGAGGCGATCACGCTCAGCGGCGGGCCGGTCGCCCGCACGCTGCTCACCCGCACCCGGTTCGACGACGGGCACGACCGCGTCTACCGCGTCTCCAACGTCAAGGGCGCCACGCTCGACGGCGACACCCTGACGGTCAGGGGAAGCGGCACGGTCGAGTACGACGTCACCGGGGCCGTGACCCCCCTGGGCCCTGCGGAGGAGCTGCGGTGGTTCGCCGTCAGCGGCCCGGTCCGGCACGCGGTGGTGACGGTGACCGGACCCGGGGCCGTCCAGAACGTCTCGTGCTTCGCCGGGGAGCTCACCTCCGCCATGGCCTGCACGGGCGCGTCCATCGACGAGACGGGCTCGACCGCGACCTTCGAGCAGCAGGGCCTCGGCCCGGGGCAGTCGCTGACCGTCGTCGTCGGCTACCCGAAGGGCGCCACGGGCGCCACGCCCGTCCTGGAGCGCCGCTTCGAGCTGTCCACTGCGTTCACGCTCAACGCCGTGACCGGCGGCGCGCTCGCCCTCCTGCTGCTCCTGCTGCTCGGCGGGGTGGGCCTGCTGTACTGGACCCGCGGCCGGGACGCCCGGATCGTGAACGCCGAGTCGGGCGTCGTCAGCGGCCACAGCAACGGCCACTTCACCCCGCCGGACGGGGTGCGGCCCGGCCAGATCGGCACGCTGTTCGACGAGCAGGCCGACGTGATCGACGTGACCGCGACCATCGTCGACCTCGCGGTGCGCGGCTTCCTGCGGATCGACGAGCCTCCGCGGCAGGCGTACGACGTGCCCGACTGGCGACTGGTCCGCCTGTCGCGGGCCCCGCTCGGGAGCCTGCTGCCGTACGAGCGGGCCCTGTACGAGGCGATCTTCGACGGGCGCGACACCGTGCTGCTGTCGGAGCTGCACGGGTCGTTCGCGGCCCACCTCTCCCAGGTGCGCGACGCGCTCTACCGGGACGTGGTGACCCAGGGGTGGTTCGCCCGGCGGCCGGACTCGGTCCGATCCCGCTGGACGACCGTCGGCGTCCTCGTCATCGGCCTCGGCGTCCTCGCGACCGTGCTGCTCGCCTGGTTCACGACGTACGGCCTGCTCGGGCTGGCCGTGGTCATCGCGGGCGCCGCGCTGGCGTACGGCGGGCAGTTCATGCCGGCCAAGACCGTGAAGGGGGCCGAGGCGCTGGCGCACACGCTCGGCTTCCGGCAGTACCTCGCGTCGGCCGACATCGCCGACGTGCCGCCCGCCCAGCGGCTGGAGCTGTTCTCGCGCTACCTCCCGTATGCGGTGATCTTCGACACGGTGGACCGGTGGGCGCGGGTGGTCGGCTCGTTCGACGGCGACGGCCGGCAGACCGACCACCTGCCCTGGTACCAGGGTCCGGCCGAGTGGGACCTGTCGCGGTTCGCCGATTCGATGCGCACGTTCACGGTGACGGCGTCGGGCGCGATCTCGACGGCCCGCCAGTTCCGCTCGCTCTAGAACCCCGCCTCTCGGTCGCCGGGGTCTCGTCAGGCGGGGCGGACGCGGACCTCGCCGACCGGTTCGCCGCCGCCGAACAGCGGGGCGGTGGCGAGGCCGGCCAGCTCCGGAGCGTCGAAACCGGCCGCGCGCAGGGCGGCCACCGTCACCGGCGTCCGGGCGCGGTCGCCGCCGTCAACGATCTTGACGGCGCCGGCCCGGCCGTCGGAGTGCGCGAAGGCGTCGAACGCCTCGGCGCCCGCCTTCACCATCAGTCCGGGGAGCGCCCGCATCAGGATGGCCTCGGCCCGGGTCGTCCCGCTCGTCCACTCGGGGAAGGCGCGCATCGCGTCGGCGATCCGCCGTTCCGGGCTGCCGGGAGGCGCGAGCGGGAAGCGGCGGAACGCGCGCACGATCCCCGCCATCGAGACGAAGAACAGCGGCGCGCCGCAGCCGTCCACCCCGGTCGCGGCGACGCGCTCGCCGGTCAGGTCCTCGACCGTGGCCCGGATCGCCCGCTGCAACGGGTGGGCGGGGTGCAGGTAGCCCTCCACCGGCCAGCCGTTCGCCACGCAGGTGGCCAGCATGGCGGAGTGCTTGCCCGAGCAGTTCATGTAGATACGGCCGGGGGTGCCGCCCTCGCGGAGGGCCTGGAGGCGGGCGTCGCGGTCGAGCGGAAGGTCCTCGGGGCAGCGCAGCGCGCTCTCGTCGAGCCCGGCCCCGGCGAGGATCTTCCGTGCGCCGTCGACGTGGAACGGCTCGCCGCTGTGGCTGGCGCAGGCGAGGGCGAGCAGCTCGTCCTCCAGCCCGAGGCCGGCCCGGACCATGGCGAGTGCCTGGAGGGGCTTCATGGACGAACGGGGAGACGCGAGACCGGCGGTGTCCCCGTGCACCATGACCGGGGCGCCGTCCGTGCCGACCACGTGCACGCGGGCTCGATGAACGGACTCGACGAATCCGGAACGGACCACTTCGACGATCATTTCCGACATAACGGGCAGTCTACGAAGGCCGCGGACGTGGCAGAATTCGGGGCCATGCGAGCGGTGGTACAGCGGGTCAGCTCCGCGTCGGTTGTGGTCGAGGGTCAGGTCGTGGGCGCGATCGACGAGCCGGGCCTGCTCGTGCTCGTCGGGGTGACGCACACCGACGGACAGCCGGAGGCGGCCCGCCTCGCGGCCAAGCTCTGGGGCCTGCGCATCCTCCACGGCGAGAAGTCGTGCTCCGACGTGGACGCCCCGCTGCTCGTGATCAGCCAGTTCACCCTGTACGGCGACGCCCGCCGGGGCCGCAGGCCCACGTGGCAGGCGGCGGCGCCCGGCCCGGTGGCCGAGCCGCTCGTCGAGGCCGTGGTGGCCGAGCTGCGGGCGCTCGGGGCCCGGGTGGAGACCGGCGTCTTCGGCGCCGACATGAAGGTCTCCCTCACCAACGACGGCCCGATCACCCTCGTCCTCGACGTGTGACCCCCTGAGCCACCGCCCGGCCCCGTGTGGCGGGGCCGGGCAGGCGGGGCGTCAGCGGACGCGGCGGCGGAGGGCGGGGTCGATCTTCACGTTGCGTCCGGCGTCCGGCGGCACGATGACCTCCTGGCTCGCGGCGACGCCGCCCGCAAGGAGGTCGATGTCGACCGGGACCGTGCGCTTGACGACGGCCAGCGCGATCGGGCCCAGCTCGTAGTGGCGGGCCGACGAGCCGACGAAGCCGATCTGGCCCGGCTCGGCCGCGCCCTCCACGGCCGCCTCCGGCTCGGCCTCGACCGGGGTGCCGACCCCGAGGGTCACCGGCGCGCCGTGCGGGGGCAGCACGTCGACGCTCCCGTCGAGGTGCAGGAAGACCAGGCGCCGGGGCGGGTGGCCGAGGTTGTGCACCCGGGCGACGGTCTCCTGCCCCCGGTAGCAGCCCTTGCTGAGGTGGACGGCCTCCCCGATCCACCCGACCTCGTGGGGGATCGTCTTGTGGTCGGTCTCGAACCCCAGCCGCGGCAGATGGGCCGCGATCCGCAGCGCCTCATAGGCCCACAGACCGGCCGGGCGCAGGCCCAGCTCGGCGGGCAGGCCCGCCAGCCGTTCGCGCGGCACGAGCAGGTCGCCGCCCACGGCGATCGTGCCGTCGGGGGGCGAGAGCCGTACGGAAGGGCCGTCGGGCGACGAGCCGGGTGCGGCGACGGAGACGACGGCGTACGCGGAGGTGACGTCGGCCACCTCGACGCGCAGCATGAAGCGCATCTTCTCCAGGAACGCGACCAGCTCCGCGGCGGTGCCGGGCTCCACATGCGCCCACACCGCCTCGCCGTCGTCCATGAGCGTGAGGTGGTGCTCCACCCGGCCCTGGAGGTCGAGCAGCAGCGTCTGCGCCGGCGTGCCCGGGGCGAGCGTGTCGAGCTTCTGCGAGCTGAGGTCGTTGAGCCATTTCAGCCGGTCGGCGCCGGCGACGCGCACGACCTCGCGATTGCTCCGGTCGACCAGCGCCTGCCCGCTCACCAGCGCGCGCTGCTCGGCGTAGGGATCGCCGTAGTGGGCCGCGACCGTCTCGTCCGGCGCCTCGCCGGCGACCGCGCCCGGGGTGTCAAGCAAAGGGCTCCGCATGCCCTCAAGGCTATTCGGTCCCCCACGGCTTCCGCCGTCGCGCCCACCGGCCTGTGGACAACCCTGGAATCGGTGCACGGCGACGAGGGCGACGTCGTCCTCCCGCGCCCCGAACCTGGCGGTGAGCCGGTCGCAGAAGACCTCCAGGTCGTCCCGAGGTCCTCGCCACAGGCCGGGGAGCGACCCCGGGGTCCCAGCGGTCGCTGATGCCGTCGGAGTGCAGGACCACCGTCGCGTGCGGCGGGAGCGCGTACTCGTACCGCTGCGTCCGCCTGCCAAGGTCGAACGCGTCCGCGGGGAGGGTCACATGCACTCCCGCTTATGGGATGGACGACCTTTCCGCCACGCAACAGGGCGACCGGCGAGGCCGGACATACCGCGCGGGAGCGCCGACGGCCCCACCGTCTGCGCGTCCGTCCGCGCCGGTTCTCGCCGGCGCGGGTGTCGTACGCGCGGCCCGAGCGGGCGGGGCCGACCGGGTCAGCGACAGTCGCGGCAGACCCCGAAGACCGTGAGGTGGCGGACGTCGGTGGCGAACCCGAGCTCGGTGTCGAGGGTCGAGACCAGCCCCTGAACCAGCTCCGGCGACACCTCGGTCACCCCTCCGCAGCCGCGGCAGACGAGGTGCACGTGGTCGGCCCGGGAGGCGAGGTGGTAGGTCGGCGCGCCGTGGCCGAGATGGGTGTGCGTGACCAGGCCGAGCTCCTCCAGGAGCTCCAGCGTCCGGTAGACCGTCGAGATGTTGACGCCGCGGGCCGTCTCCTGGACCCGGCAGCAGATGTCCTCCGGCGTCGCGTGCCCGAGCTCGGTGACCGCCTCCAGCACGAGCTGGCGCTGGGGCGTGATCCGGTAGCCGCGGGACCGCAGCTCCTCGTGCCATGTCTCGGCCATGAGCAAGAGTTTATGAGCCGGACGGCCCGGCGTGCCCGGGCCGCCGGGACCCGGCCGTATTCCCGCGTACGCCCCCGGCAAAAACGTTTGCCCCCGCGGCGATCGCTCGCATAGCGTGGAGCCACGCAGAAGGGAGGTGGTCCAAACAATGGTTAGTCATTATTGGGCTAGCGAGGTGGCTGTCCGCTAGGACTCGTCCATCTGGACCTTCCGTCTGGATGTCGAACGACGTCCCGGCGAATCCTCGACAGACACCGGAACCCCGGGCGGCCGGCGGGCGGAGGCGTATCGTTTCCCCCATGGTCCAGCCGGCCCGTCTCACCTGAGGCGGAGCACGCCCGGGGTTTTTTCATGCCCGTTCGCCGATCACTCGGGGACGAACTCGCCGGCCTTCTTCAGCTCCGCCGAGGCGTGCGACTGGAGCGGCTGGCCCACGGCGGCCATGTCGTAGGCGTACATCAGGTTGCCGTTGACCAGGCCGTACAGGCGGTGGCCCGCGTTGTACTCCTTGGCCGAGGACGTGCGGGCGACCACGTCGGTGTGCAGCTCGATCTTGTGGAAGACGACCTCGCCGACGTAGATCTCCACGATGCCCGTGGGATGCGCCAGGACCACCTCGAGGCGCCGCTCCGGCTGGATCCGCCAGTAGCCCGACTCCGTGGCCAGCGGCCGCACCTTGGTCCCCTCGGCGTCGAGCAGCCAGGTGCGGCTCTGGTAGGTGAGGAACGGCTTGCCGTTGTGCCCGAACACCACCTCCTGGCCGAAGTTCGCGCTCTCCATGGTGGGATAGCCGATCACGCCGGCCCCCTCCCAGCGGCCCAGGAGGAAGGCGATCGGCTCGAGGTCGGGATGTACGTCCATGACGACGAGCTTAGAGGCCGCCCGGCCCCGGTTCTTCCCGCCTCCGTCGAGGCGTCCCGAGGGTGAATGGCCCGTCTTATCCCACTTGTACGGCATGCGACGCCACGGGCGGATCAGCGGCGCACTAGGCTGCCACCATGGCACGATCACTTGTGATCAAGGTGACGGCCGGCGCCGACGCGCCGGAGCGGTGCAACCAGGCGTTCACCGTCGCGGCGGCCGCGCTGGCCAGCGGAGTACCGGTCTCGCTGTGGCTGACGGGCGAGTCCGCGTGGTTCTCGCTGCCCGGCCGCGCCAGGGAGTTCGCGCTGGCCGAGGCACCTCCGCTGGAGGACCTCCTCCAGGCCGTGCTCGCCGGCGGCCGGGTGACGCTCTGCACGCAGTGCGCGGCCCGTCGGGGGATCACCGTCGACGACGTGATCGACGGCGTCCGCATCGCCGGCGCCTCGACGTTCGTCGAGGAGATCCTCGGCGACGACGTCCAGGCGCTCGTCTACTGACCGCCGCGCCCTCGGCTCATGGCCGGGGGCGGGGCGGGGCGGCCGGGTCAGCGGGGCAGGACGGCGGCCAGGCGTTCGTCGCGGAGCCGCTGGTACCAGCTGTCGTCGATCTGCGGCAGCGGCCCGACGACCCAGCTCAGCAGCAGGTCGGCGAGCGCGGGGTTGCGGGCGAGCGCCGGCCCATGCAGGTAGGTGCCGATGACCCGCCCGGCGTAGCAGCCCTCCGTGCCGTCGCCGTTGCCGGTCCCGACGAGCGTGCGCGACAGCGGCCGGACGCCCGGGCCGAGCCGCGTCACGCCCATGTGGTTCTCGAAGCCCGTCAGCATCGGCAGGCCGAGCGCGGGGTCGACCTCGGCGGCCAGCTCGCCCACCGAGCGCCGCTCGCCGCGGCCCGAGCTGATGTCGAGCAGCTCGATGCCGGGCACCGGCTGGCCCTCCTCGCCGCCGAACACCGAGCCCATGATCTGGTAGCCGGCGCAGACCGCCAGCAGCGCCGCGCCGCGGTCGATGGCCTGGTGCAGCCCGCCGTCCTTGCGCAGCCGCTCGGCGCCGAGGATCTGCGGGCGGTCCTCGCCGCCGCCGATCAGGTAGACGTGCCCGTCCCGCGGCACGGGGTCGGAGGAGCGCACGTGGACGGTCCGGGTGGCGATGCCCCGGGCCCGGGCCCGCTGTTCGAGCACCAGGGCGTTGCCCTGGTCGCCGTACGTGCTCAGCAGGTCCGGGTAGATCCAGACGATGGCCAGCTCAGACTGCACGGTTGAACTCCGCTCGGATCTGCTGGAACGCGGTGTAGTTGGCGATGACGTCGATCCGGCCGGGCGGCAGCGCCGTCACGGCCTGGTCGAACGACTCGCAGAGCTGGAACGGCACGTCGGCCACGGCCAGCCGCAAGGCCAGGTCGAGGCGGCGCTCGCCGGTCACGTAGACCGGGCGGCCGCGCAGGATGCGGTAGTCGACGTCCCACAGCCAGGAGGTGTCGCGGCCGTCCGGTCCCTGGGCGTTCACCGACAGGATGATCGGCAGCGTGGGGTCGGCGACGTCGAAGGCCTCCAGCCAGCCCGCCGGGTTCTTCGACAGGAGCAGCCGCAGCGAGCGGCCGTCGCGCTCCACAGTGGTGTACCGACCGGCCACCGAGGTGACGGTGCGCAGCCGGCTCAGGGACCTGCCCGGATCGACGCCGATCGCCTCGGCCGTGGCCATCGCCATGGCCGCGTTTGCCCGGTTGGCCTGGCCGGGAAGCTGGAGGTCGAGCCGCCAGCGCGTGCCGCGCGGGTCGATCACGTCCTCGCCGTCGAGCACCCAGTTGGGCTCGGGACGGTGGAACGTGCACTCGCGGCAGGCCCAGCTGGAGTCGGCCGACGGGGGCGCCCCAGTGCCCTGCCCCAGGCTCGCGGACCCGGCGCGGTCGAGCGGGCCGCCGCACTCGGGGCAGCACCAGGAGTCCTCGCGCCAGCGCTGCCCGGCGGCGACCCAGGTGACCCGGGCGGCCGTCGACGCGCCCCACGTCACGAGCGGGT
Source organism: Microbispora sp. ATCC PTA-5024 (assembly GCF_000511135.2). NCBI lineage: Bacteria > Bacillati > Actinomycetota > Actinomycetes > Streptosporangiales > Streptosporangiaceae > Microbispora > Microbispora sp. ATCC PTA-5024. The sequence goes on from NZ_KI866524.1 coordinate 1,090,378, forward strand.
CGTCGCAGTTGGCGATGACATGGGCGGGCTTGCCGTCGAGCGCCCGCCGCCACTTCTGCGCGAGCAGCCAGATCTCGGCCGCCCGGTCCATCTGGTCGCGGCTCAGGTTCATCAGGCAGACGAGGCCGGCGTTGGTCGTGTCGAGGACCTCGGGCAGGTACTTCTCGTCGACCTCCAGCACCCCGAACGGCGCGTCCTTGGCCGAGGACAGCGCCGAGACGTGGCCGGCGGGCATGTTCGCGCCGAAGGCGTTGGTCGCCACGCCGCCGAGCTCCTGGAGAGCCGAGGCGATCAGGCGGGTCGTCGTGGTCTTGCCGTTCGTGGCGCTGACCAGGACGAGCGTGCGGTCGGCCGCGAGCTTGCGCAGCAGGTCGGGCTCCAGCATCAGCCCGACCCTGCCGCCGATGACCGAACCGTCGCCGCGCCCGGTGGCCCTGGACAGCGTCGCGGCCGTGCGGCCCAGGGCACTGGCGAGCTGGGCCCGCAACGGAAGCTGACTCATGCCCGCGATCCTAGGTCATGTCCCCCGGATCTCCCGACTTCCATGGTCGCCGGGCGGCGGCTCAGCCGCCCAGCGACTCGGGGAACGACAGCTCGGCCGGGGTGTCGCCGTCGAACGGCAGCACGAACCGCCGGGGCCACGAGAGCACGGTCTCCAGCCAGCCCGCGCCCATCGTCTGGGCCACGTACTTGACCCGCTCGCGCGGCTCCACGCCGATCGCCACGGTCGTGACGTCGCGCTGGATGCCCTCGTGCTCGTCGTCGCCGAGGATGACCCGCCAGGCCAGCGCCCGGTTCCGGTCGACCTCCATCGACAGCGGGTGGTGGCGAAGGGCCTTGGCGCGGTGGCCGAGGAGCTCGGTGCGCACGCCGACCGCCACACCCCCGTCGCCCCCGGACGCGGGAGACGACCCGTTCAGCCCCTGGTGCGGGTACGGCCGGCCCGCGGGATCGGTGCCGAACAGCGGATACTCCATCGCCGGAGCGGGGCTGCGCAGGTTGGGCGCCGGGTGGCCGTACGGGAACAGCCGGTCAACCTCGTGCAGCCACCGGACCTGCGGGATGACCCACGCCGGGCCGGGGCGCTCCCCCGCCCGCATGGGCGGCTCGCCGTCGCCCGGGCCGAGCAGCCCCGCCGCGACCTCGGCGGCCTTCTCCGTCAGCAGCGCCGGGTCGAACCACGTCCGCAGCGACCAGGCGCGGCGGGAGACGGCCCGCTCGGCGAGCGTGGCCAGCAGGCACTCGCGGCGCTTGACGGGCAGCTCGCCCCAGATGTCGGCCAGCACGCGGGGCACGCCGGGCAGCGCCCGGTTGGTCACGAACGACAGCACGACCGTGTCGGTCCAGATCCGCAGCCACGCCCACTCGGGGGCGACGGCCAGCAGGTCGGCCTCGCGCAGCTCCACCAGCGTGCACGCCTTGCCCGTGCGGCACTCGCGCCCGCAGGCGGCCGAGCGGCGCCCGCAGATCGGGGGCACGGGGCTCAGCATGGGCCGCTCCCGGTCCTCCCCCAGCGGCACCTGGACGCGCAGCGGCCGGTCCATGCCGTCGGCGAAGACCGCCGCGAAGCCGGGCTGCAGGGACACGACCTGCCGCGACTGGTCCTCGCTGAGGTTCATCGCGGCGCCCACGAGGCCCCGGTCGTCCTCGGCCGGCAGGCGATGGACCACCTTCAGCGCCGTGTTCTTCACCACGTCGGAGACGAGCTTGGTGGGGATCTGCTCGGCCACGACGATCCCCTCGCCGTACGCCCTGATCTCGGCGAGCATGCCGGCGAGCAGCTCGACGGCGTGGGTGGAGGCCCGCTGCGAGCCGCGGTCGCGCAGCAGCCGGTGGGCCTCCTCGATCACGATGACGTGGCGGAGCCCGCCGGCCCCGTCCTCCACGCGCGGCTCCTGGCGGGCGCGCATGCGCAGGTGCTCGACGATGCGGATGATCAACGTGCCCATGAGGAACGCCTTGTCCTCGTCGTTGGCCACGTCCTCGATCGCGAGCACGACGTTGCGCTGCAGCAGCCCGCCGATGTCGGCGGGGTGGCCGCCCTCGAAGAACCGGCCGGCGCTGCCGACCCGCAGGCTGCGCAGGCGCAGGCTGATGAAGCCCTCGACGTCGGCCTGGACCTCGTTGCCGTACCCGATCTCCTGGATGACCTCCAGGGCGTGCTGCTGGAGCTGCTCCAGGGTCGGCACGGCAGGCTGGACGGCGGCCCCCGGGATGCCGCCGCCGGTGACCACGTCCCAGCCGTTGGCCTCGTACACCCGCTGGAGGGCGAGCGACATGATCTGCGGGAACGGCTCCTCCGCGTCGAAGGCCGCCATGAACAGCGCGCGGACCATGTCGATGTGCGCCTGCACCGGATAGCCGGGCTCGGGCGCGAGCGGGTTCACGCTGATCGGCACGTTGTCGGGCGCGGACGGGTTGATCACGGTCAGCGGGGCGAGATGCTCGACCCGGCCGGCCATGGCGGCGTACTCCGACTTGGCCGGCTCGATCGCCAGCCAGGGGATCCCGGCCTTGGTGAGCTGCTCCAGCAGGTGCCGTACGGTCTGCGACTTGCCCGAGCCGGTGGCGCCGGTGACGAAGGCGTGCCGGTTCAGCGTCGCGAGCGGCACCCGGAACGTTCCCACCGCCCGGTCCTGCCCGTCGACGATGTGCCCGAGGTCGATCAGCTCGGCCGCGGCGTCGGTCTCGGCCTCGCTCGTCACGTCGAAGAAGCCGGCGTCGAGCACCCGCACCCCGGGCACCTCCCGGCGGGGCAGCCCGGCCAGCGCGGCGAGCGCCCCCGCCGTGGCCGCGAACGGCGCCGCCGCCCCGTCGGCCGAGTCCTGGAGGTTGACCGCGAGCGCCTCGTCGAAGCCGTAGACCGACTCGCCGCTGTCCGGGCCGGACAGGACGGGCAGCGACATCGCGCTGCGCAGCCGGTACGGGTGGTGGCTCATCTCGACCGAGCCGACCAGCACGGGCGCGATCTGCCGCAGCTCGTCGGGGCCCGCGGCGCCCGCGAGCACCCGGACGTTCCACAGCCCGGCCTCGCGGAACGCGTCGAGCTCCTGCATCCGCCGCTCGGCCCGCTCGGCGTCGAACCGCGACCGCTCGGAGGCGTCGCCGTACTGCCGCAGCACGTTGAGCTGGGTGCGCAGGTGGGCCACCTCGGCGTCGAGCAGGTCGGTCGGCTCGGCCACCACGACCCAGCCGAACGGCCGGGACATGAGCGTGACCAGCGTCGACTCGAACAACGTCGGGCGCTTCGGCTCGTCGGGCTCGGGCTCCCGCCTGCCGTACAGCGGCGGGGCCTGGCGGCCGGGGCACGGCGTCCAGACGAGGTCGGCGAGGTCGGCGAGCCACTCGTCGCCGATCTCCACGCCGCGCGCGCCGCCGGGGAACAGCAGCGGCTGGGGCCCGGTGACCGGCGTCTCCGCGGCCGCCGCCGCGCGCCGCGGCGGACGGAGCGGCGTGAGCGGCCCGGCGTTGGTGATCAGCTCGAGGGGCGCCCCCGAGCCGCGCGACAGCCACCCGATGACGAACGGCCGGTTGCGCTGCGCCGCGGACAGGACCGCGGGAAGAACCGTGACGAAGTCCCACTCCGCAGACGAACTACGCGATGGGGCCGTGATCGCCTGGATCCGGTACCACGGCCCGCTCAGGGGGAACGGATGCATGAGACCCCTCAGTTGACGTCGAACAGGGAGAGAATCCTTCACCGATCAGCCGCGCACATCCCTGTTGACGATGCCCTTACCGCGCGCGGACGGTGTCATGGCCGCTTGCGCCAGTCGAGCCGGGGAGGCGGCGGCCCCAGGTTGGGGGGCGGCCCCGGCTCTGAGGGCCCGTCCTCCTCCTGGCGGGGCGGGTCCGGTTCGTTGACGGCGAGCGCGGCCCTGCGCACCTCCTCGAACTCCCCCAGCGTCGTCTTCGGGAACGTGAGGATCGCCGGGTTGGCGTCCGCGAGGCGGACCTGGCGGCCCTCGGCCGTGGCGTGCGTGACGATGACCGAGGTCGTCGGGAGCTGCTGAAGCTGGTGCGGCTCGACGAGGAACTCGCGCGAGCGCTGCAGCACGCCCTCGGCCACCGCGGGGACGCTGCGCCCCCACTCGGTCGACTCGGTGATGCCCTCCCTCAGGTCGCCCTCGCCCTTCTCCTCGTGCCCGGTCCGGCCGGCCCCGACGGTGGAGGTGTAGAAGCCGCTCGGGCCGTGCGCGGCGGAGCTGAACGTCTCGGTGAGCTGGGCCAGCTCCAGCCGGTGCTCGGTGCCCACGTGCTCGCTGGCCACCCGGGCGTCCTCGGCGTTGCCCAGCCGCATGAACGCGACGGCCGCGTGCCCCCGGCCCAGCCGCTCCCGCACCGTCGGGGTGAGGCTGCGGTAGGTCAGGACGAGCCCGGTGCGGGAGGTCTCGCAGGCGTCCATCAGCCGGTCGAGCACGTCTCCGCGCAGCTTGTCGGCCCCTGCGACGATGATCGTGTGGTACCAGGGCCGCTCGCTCGCGGGCGACTGCCGCAGGATGTGCGTGAGCGCCGTGGCGACGTACGTCCCGAGCACCCGGTTGCCGAAGACCCCCGCCTGGCGGTCCATGCTCACCACCCGCAGCCGCGCGGGCGGCAGCCGTACGGCCTCGGTCCCGAGCGTCTCCAGCTTGCGCAGCTGCGACTCCAGAGCCCAGGCGCGTTCGATGACGACGCGGTCGGCCACGCCGCGGCCGAACAGCGTGCCGATCCGTTCGAGCTGGGAGGCGGTCAGCAGGCCGAACCGCATGTCGTCCCGCGGGTCGCCCACCTGCGCGAGGGCCCGGAGGGCGGCGGTGACCTGGCTGATCGTGGCGTTCTCCCCCAGGACCTCCAGGACCCGCTCCAGGATCGCGTTGTCGAACCCGATGTCCCTGCTGGTCTCCTCGCTCACGCTCACGACGTGGGCCAGCACGTCGGCGAACGCCTCGGGTTTGAGCGTCGCGCCCAGGTCGAGCCGCGGCAGGTCCACCGGGAGCACCCACACCAGCGGGTCGTCGCCGCCCCTCCTCGCGAGCTCGATGAGGTCCTTGGCGATGGCGCCCTCGGACAGGTCGAGGACGGTGAGGTGGCCGCCGCTGTACAGCCGGGTGGCGCCGATGAGCGTGATCAGGGCCGACCAGCCGGGGAGGGTCCCGCCGGCCACGTCGACCCGGTCGATCTCGTCGGGGACGGCCACGGCGTACCAGGTCAGCTGCTTGTCGAACCTGCTCTTCTTCTCCGCCCAGTCGCGGTACTTGGCGGCGTGCTCCTCCTGGGCCGTGACGATCTCCCGCTGGCGGCGCTCCTGCTCGCGCCGCGCCTTCTCCCGCCGTTCGCGGATCCGCTCGTTGACGGTCCGGTCGCCCTGCCGGATGGCGTAGCTGCAGATCACCGCCACGCCGCCGGCCGCGACCAGGCCGAGCAGCACGAACGACCAGGCCAGCAGCTGGGTGACCCCCAGGGCCAGCAGCCCGGCGGCGACGACGACCATGAAGGTGCGGAAGATCCGTACCGGCCGGTTCAGGAGGTCCTTCTGCATGCGCTCCCGCCGCGCCCACCCGTCGTCGACCGGCTGCGGCGGGGCGACGTCCTCGCGGGCGGGGCGCTTGGGCGGCGGCCCGGGGTCCGGGTACAGCAGAGCGTACTGCCAGCCCAGGTAGATCCGATCCGCCTGAAGCTGGGCATGCTCGGGGTGCGGGTCGCCCACAGGCCCTCCATGTCCGCCTCGGTCACAGCGTAGGAGCTGGAAGCCCTGTCAGGGCGTGCTTCTCGCCATTCGGACCTATTTCACCCCGAGAGGTGGGACGAATGCGGCGGATGGTTTAGATGTGGTCGTACTACCATCGCTTGCCATGACGTCATCCCCCCATGGCGCCCGCCGCCGACGCCCGGTCCTCGTCCCGGTCGCCTCCGCGCTGGCCGCTGCGGGCATCGGCGTCACCGCGCTCCTCGGCGGCCTGAAGGACGCCCCCGAGGACCCCCCGCCCAAGGTCGACCCCGGCGACGTGATCGACCAGGGCGAGTTCCGCACCCAGTTCATCAAGGCGATCGACACCACCGAGAAGGGCGACTTCGGCGACACAAAGCGCTACCTGGAACTGGTGCTCAAAGTCACCAACATGGGCGACGCCACCACCCATGTCGGAATGCTCCCGAAGCCAGGCGACGAGTTCTCGACGATCACCGGCTTCGCCGGCTCCCTGCTGCGCACCCGGCCCGAGATCAAGACGAAGTACGGCCCCGAGGCCTCGGTGCTGAGCTACGGGATCAAGAGTCAGCAACTCCAGCCCGGCATCACGACCACCGTCGTGGTGAAGTACGAGCTCGAACCCACGGCCACCGCCCCCAAGGAGATCGGCGTCGATCTCGGCGGCTACTCCTACGACCCGGTCGGCCTGCGCGACCAGACCCACTATTGGCAGCTCGTGGGCGAGGAGGACGACAAGGGCGTCTTCACCCCCACGGTGGCCGCCCAGATCACCCTCCCCGTACGACGGGAGGGCGAGTGATGACCGTGACCCACGCCGGGACCCGGACCGAGGACCGCGCCGAGCAGGCGCCCCGGGCCGGCAGGGGCGTGACCCGCCGCCTCGTCGCGGGCATGGCCGGCCTCGCGCTCGCGGCGGCCGCGGTCTACGCGCAGACCTTCACCCTGCCGTACGAGCAGCGCGGCTCCGCACTCACCTACCAGGGCCGGATCGGGGGGACCGTTGAGACCTCGCGCTTCTCGGTGAAGGTCACCTCGGTGACGTCCGCCCGCGCCGTGGACACGACGGACCTGGGCAACAAGACGGTCAAGGTGGGCACGAGCAACCTCTTCCTCCTGGTCGACGTGTCGGCCACCACGCCGAGCGAGCCGATGCAGCTGAGCGAGCTCACCCCGCCGGTGCTGCTGACCGCCGACGGCCGGCGCTACCAGCCGACGGACAAGGTGGACAAGACCCTGACGCTGTTCAACAAGTGGATCCAGCCGGGCTTCTGGTCCGCGGGCCTGCTCGTCTTCGAGGTGCCGAAGGACGCGATACCGGGGGCCCGGCTGGTGTTCGTGCCGCCCGACAGCCTCATGGTCTCGGACAGCTTCGCACCCGAGGCGCAGATCGACCTCGGCCTGTCCGGCGCCACCGCGACCCGGCTGGTGTCGCAGCCGGAGGACTTCCACTCCCTGACGGGCAAGAGCTGATGACCGAGACGCCCCTGGGCGGGACCCCGCCCCATGACAATCCCGGCCCCCGGCACCAGCCCGGCCACCCCCAGCCCGGCGGGAACGAGGCGAACGGGCCCGATCCGCGCGACTGGTTCGCGCCCCCGCCCAGCCAGCCCTCCGACATCACTTACAGCGGCCCGCTGCCACGCCCGGCGCCCCTCCCCGTCCCCATCCCCGGCAGGCTCACTCCGCCGGCCAAGGACCGGCGGGTCTGGCCGCCGCCCGAGCCCGAGCCGGAGGGCGAGGACGGCTCGACCCAGCCGTTCCCCGCCATCAGGGGCACCAGGCCGTTGCCGCCGTCGGCCATCCGGTCGGGCCCGGCGCCGTCCGAGCCGCGGCCGCCCGCCCCGCCGCCCTCCGCCGCGCCCCGGCGCC
>NZ_KI866524.1:1098037-1112217 GCF_000511135.2 Microbispora sp. ATCC PTA-5024
GGGCGGTGCTCGTCGGCGCGGGAGCGGTCGTCTCCGCGGCTCTCGCCGTCGGGCTTCCCGCCTGGTTCGCCTACGGCGTCTACCAGTACGGCCGGCCGGCCGACGTGGTCCACCTCGTGAAGCCCGGGCAGCCGGGCGTGTGGCAGCACGTCTCGTGGCAGGTGTCGCTCCAGCGCATCCCGGACCCGAGCGGAAGGTCGGCGACCCCCGACCGCCAGTGGGTGAAGGTGATCGCCACGAGGACCGCACTGGACGCGGAGGGCACCATCCGCCACGGCGCTCCCGAGGTCACGCTGACCGACACGGCGGGACGCACCTGGCGGACCGAGGAACTCAGCAACGACACCCCGCCCGACGTGAAGGACAACCGGGTCGGCACGCCGTACCGGATGGAGCGGGTGGGCGTGGTCCCGCCCGCGGTGGCCGACCAGGTCGAGGTCCTGCTGAGGCCGAGCGCCTACCGCGACGTCCCGGGGCAGTCGGCGGACGATTTCATGAAGGCCGCCTTCTCCTCCACCGAGAAGGAGGACCAGGTGCTGCGGTTCCTGCGCTGAGCCCTCAGCGGCCCCGTCGGGCTTTGGTGGCGGCCAGGTCGAAGGTGGCGGCGACCAGGCACATCGTGATCACGGTGACGACAAGGTCCGCGACGAAGTCGACCGGCACGTCGGTGACGAACCAGAAATACGGTTTGTCGCTCGCCATCAGGTAGCGGCCGGCCCGGCCCAGGTAGTCGCCACCGACGTGCAGGCCGACATAGCACAGCGCGAACAGCCCGAACAGCGGGGCGCCGCCGCGCGCGGTGAGCCGCAGGGAGTTGAGCAGCGGGACCCATCGGTCCGTCCATCCGGCGCTCAGCTTCGTCAGCGCGCGCCGCGTCAGGGCGTGGCTGCGCTCGATCTGGTCGGCCGCCCGCTCCAGACGGGTTCCCCTGATCGTGGTCCGGGTGTCGTCGGCGTACGCGCCGTAGACGAGGATGCCGACCGTCAGCCAGGCGAGGGGCACCGCCAGCGCGTCGACGACGTACGGCCAGACGTCGCTCCAGAACGCGTTCCAGCCGGGGATCGCCTCCCCCACCTTGGCCGTCCAGTCGTGCCAGCCCGCGACGGCGGCCCGGGAGCCGATCCAGTCGGAGCGGGCGCCGACGACGGCGGCTACGGCGTTGAGCCCGTAGAAGCCGAAGGCGAGCTCCCCGAAGGTCGCCATGATCCCGGAGAACCGGCCGCTGCCGGCCTCATGGCGCCTGCCGAAGAACGTCTTGACCAGGTACGCGACGAACATGGTGACGAGGGAGACGCGGGCGTCGAGGTTGATGAGCCCGCCCATCACCCCGCTGTCGATGCCCTGGCCGGCGTCGACCCAGATCTTGTCCGGCTGCCGGAAGAGGTCGAGGTCCATGAAGTCGCGGACGTCCTGCTGGACGAAGCCCCACGTCATGTAGATGCCGGAGAACACCAGCGCGGTCCGGTTGAGCGCGCCGAGCACGCTCTCCTTCGCCTCGTCCGTCGCCCGGCGGGCCCGCGTCTCCATGAGGGCGTCGCGGATCACGTACAGCATGAGGACCGTCGTGGCGAGCGACGTCATCACCACGAGGGTGAACAGGAACACCACCACGACCAGCCGCGCCTGATACCAGGAGCCGTGCGAGAGCGTCGCCGCCAGGAGGAGGAGCCCCCAGCGCACGACGCGTCCCAGGGAGAACCAGAGGATCAGCGGCAGTGCGCACCGGGCGGCGATGCGCAGGGCGTGCAGCGGCAGCGCGTACGGCGATTGCGACCAGGAGGCCCTGCGGGGTGCGGCGTCCTGGCGGGGGGCGGCGAGCGCGGACGTTCCGGACACCTGCCGCATGCTATCGGTTCGGTTCGTCCCTCCGTACGGCATCGGTCCGGCGAGACGGGCTCAGGGCGCGACGAGCTCCACGGTGGGGAAGTACGTCCGGTATCGGGGCTCGTCCCGCGTCAGCAGCCGGTACCTCCGCACGGCCGCGTGGGCCCCGATGAAGAAGTCGGGAAGCGGGGACCTCCTCCCACCTCCACGCCGCCGGTAGGCGAGAATGGCCTTACCGGCCAGGAACGCGGCGTCGAACGGAATGTCCTCCCGATGGAAGTCCTCGGCTGGGAGCGCCTCCTCGAACTCCTCGAGAGTGGAGAAGCCGATCGACACCTCGGCGTACACGATCGGATTGACGACGACGCGCCCCTCGTCCAACGCCATGGCGAGGGCCTCGGCCGACCAGTCCGCCCACTTCGGGTCGTTCGTCGCGATGTCGAGAAGGACGCAGGAATCGACCAGCGTCACCCTCTCGGGCACCACGCGGAGCCTACTGGTCACGCAGGAGTCCCATGATCTCGTCGGTCGTCATCCTCGTCGTCGCCGTTCCCCGCAGCCGGTGTGCCGCCCGGCCCCCACGTGTCGCACTGGATTCACGCCGGATGATCTGCAAGGTGTTCCCGACCTCGACCACGTCCACCTCGTCACCGGGATGCAGCCCGTACTTCTCGCGGATCTCCACGGGGATGGTGACCTGCCCCTTGCTGTTGAGCCGCATCGGATCCACTCCTATCACGTATTACCTCTACCACGTAATACCAGGTCGCCTCCTGCAAGTGAAGAAGGAAGTGGGAGCGCCAAGGTGGGGTGGCGAGGACCGTACAACGCGAAGGGCCGGCGCGTTCGGGTGAACGCACCGGCCCTTTCTTGTGAATCGATCAGACGGCGACCGCGAGCTGGGCGACCTCGCCGAGCTTCGCCTCGACGGGGACGTCCTTGGTGACCCCGCCGCCGGCGATGATGCGGACCGTCCACTGGCCCGGGGCGGCGAAGAACCGGAAGATGCCCTCGTCGGAGACGACGACCTCCCCCGTGAACTCGCCGGAGTGGTCGAGCAGGCGGGCGTACGCCGTGCCGGCGCCCGACACGACGCCCTGGATCACGGCCTGGGTCGACAGGTCGATGCCCGCCGGCAGGGCCACGGTCTGCTCAGGTGCGGCGCAACCTTGGATCGTCATCAGCGGGCCTCCCCCAGCTCGATCGGCACGCCCACGAGCGAGCCGTACTCGGTCCACGAACCGTCGTAGTTCTTCACGTTCGCCTGGTCGAGCAGCTCGTGCAGCACGAACCAGGTGTGCGCGGACCGCTCGCCGATGCGGCAGTACGCGATGGTGTCCTTGGCGAAGTCGACGCCGGCGCCGGAGTAGAGGTCCTTGAGCTCGTCGTCCGAGCGGAACGTCCCGTCGTCGTTGGCCGCCTTGGACCACGGGATGTTGCGGGCGGTCGGCACGTGGCCGGCGCGCTGCGCCTGCTCCTGCGGCAGGTGGGCCGGGGCGAGCAGCTTGCCGGTGAACTCGTCGGGCGAGCGGACGTCCACCAGGTTCTGCTTGCCGATCGCGGCCACCACGTCGTCGCGGAAGGCGCGGATCGAGGTGTCGGGCTCCTGGGCCGTGTACTGCGTGGCGGGGCGCCCGACCGCGTCCTCGACCAGCTCGCGGGAGTCGAGCTCCCACTTCTTGCGGCCGCCGTCGAGCAGCTTCACGTTGTCGTGGCCGTAGAGCTTGAAGTACCAGTAGGCGTAGGCGGCGAACCAGTTGTTGTTGCCACCGTAGAGGACGACGGTGTCGTCGTTGGCGATGCCGCGGGACGAGAGCAGCGCCTCGAACCCGGCCTTGTCGACGAAGTCGCGGCGGACGGGGTCCTGCAGGTCGGTCTTCCAGTCGATCTTGACGGCACCCCGGATGTGGCCCTTGTCGTAGGCGCTCGTGTCCTCGTCGACCTCGACGAGCACGACACCCGGCGTGTCGAGGTTGGCCTCGACCCAGTCGGCGTCCACCAGAACGGCGGAGCGGCTCATTGGATTCTCCCAGGTTGTAGACGGCGTATGATCAGGTACATTTCGCAGCCCAGGCAGAAGCCGAAGGCGGCGTTGAGGAAGGCGGCCAGCAGTGCCGCTGCTGTCGCACCCAGAGCCAACGGCGTGATCCCTGCCGCGAATCCGATCAGCCCCGCGATCGCGAACACCAGACCCACGACCTGCGCGAAACGCGGCGGCGCCGCGTCCTCCAACTCCCCCGGGGGGCCCAGCCTCGGGCGCACCAGCCTGCGGTAGACCAGGCCGTACGGTGAGGTGTCGAGGGCCCCGAGCGCGAAAACGAGCGCCTGGAGGGCGAGCAGCCAGGGGCTGCGCGTCACCAGGACGGCCGCGAGGACCAGAGTCGTTATGGCCGCGCCGAAACGGGGGCCGCGAGGGTCGATCTGCATCGTCGGATGCTCCTGAAGGATTCTCGGAAAGCGGCACGAGCCGCAGGAATCACCCTCAGGCCATGCGACAGAGCGAGGTGGCGACGCGGCAGAAATCCACCGCGCGCCGCTTCGTGAGCAGCTCTGTCGTGGGAGTCATGACCACGACAGTACCCGTCGTCTCGACGTCTGTCACACGTTGTCCGCTTGATGAGACGGGCCGTGAGACGGCCCGTCGACCGCCGCGCCGAGGGCCGCGATCACGTCCGCCTTCCGCGGCTGACCGGAAGCCCTCTTCACGACATTCCCCGAGCCGTCGAGAACGAGGACGGTCGGGGTGCGCAGAACGTCGAAACGCCGGACGAGATCGAGCCGCGACTCGGCGTCGATCTCGACGTGGCGCACGCCCGGCACCATCCCGGCCACCTCGCCGAGGACCCGCCGGGTGGCCCGGCAGGGCTGGCAGAACGCCGTCGAGAACTGGACGAGCGTGGCCCGCTCGCCGAGCTCGGCCCCGAGGTCGGCGCCCGTCACGGCCGCGCGTGCATCCGCCGTCCCGTTCCCCACCGTGCGCACCCTTCCGTCGCGCCGCCGCATGACCAGCCCGATGAGCACGCCCGCGGCGAGCGTGGCGGCGAGAACGGCGATTCCTGTCATCACGGTCTGGAACCCCGTCCGGGACGCGTTTCATTCCCCTCGGGACCACTCCCGGTCTCTCCGTGATCACACCCGGACGGTGACGAGCGTGCGGCCGTCCGGGGTGCCGAGCACGAACCTGCTGATCTCGGCGGCCTGCAGGGCGGTGGACCCCTCGAAGGTCGTCGTCCGTTCCGTGCCGTACGTCGCGGGGCCGACCGACCAGCTCGCGACGGGCGTCACGGCGCCGCCCCGGTCGACGGCCCGCAGCGTGCACACGGTCCCCTCCGGCACCCCGTAGACCTTCGCCGCGACCCGTGTGCCGCCCGCATCGGGCGTCAGCTGGATCTCCAGGCGCATGTCGCCGTTCCGGCCGACGAGCACCGGTCCCTGCTGGAGCAGCTTGGCCTTCGGCGCGACCGCGGAGGAGTCCGCCGGGGCGTCCATGATCCTGCTGTCCGCCGCCGGCGCGGGCGTGGCCGACGGGACCGACGACGCCACCGAGCCCGAGGCGGTCACGGCCTCCCGGTCCCCCTGCGCCGCCGCGAGCCATGCCGTACCGCCGAGGGCCGCGACCACGACGGACGCGGCCAGTGAGAGCAGGACGCGGGACCGGCGGTTGCGCCGCGCCGACGCGGCGAGCAGGCGGTCGAGCACGGCGTGCGGCGGCGCGGAGGCGTGTGCGATCTCGTCGGCCGACACCCGCGACAGCAGCGGGGGCAGCCCCGACAGCTCCGCCAGCTCGGCCTGGCAGGCCGGGCACCCGTCGAGATGCGCCTCGACCTCGGCGGCCTCGTCGGCGTCGAGGGCGCCCAGCACGTAGACGCCCAGCGAGATCCGGACCTCGTCGCAGGTCATGGCGCCAGCCCCCGTTCCTCGAGGGCGAGCTTGAGCGCGCGGAGCGCGTAGTAGGTGCGCGACTTGACCGTCCCCGGCGGGATGCCGAGGGCCTCCGACGCCTCCTTCACCGATCTCCCCCGGTAGTACGTCTCCACCAGCACATCGCGGTGCTCGGGCCGCAGAGAGGCCAGCGCCTCCGCGACCCCCCACGACTCGAGGGCCTTGTCGAGCTCGTCGTCGGCGGGCAGGACGGAGAGGGCCTCGTCACCCGTCTCCTGCGGCCGCGCCATGCGCGCCCGGTGCTGGTCGACGACGAGGTTGCGGGCGACGGTGAACAGCCAGGCGCGGACCGGTCGCCCCTCCAGCACCGAGGGGTGCCGCCAGGCCCGGAGCAGCGTCTCCTGCACCACGTCCTCCGCCCTGCCCGGATCGCCGGTCAGCCGCAGCACGTAGCCGTACAGCGGCCCTCCGTGGTCCTCGAAAAGTGCGCGAATGAGTTCCTCGTCGGTCGTTCCGGCTGGACTCACGCCCTCATAACGGACGGAGGGCCCGTCCGGTTCAGCGTCGCGTTCGTCATCGGAGCGGGACATCGATGGCGGTGCCCTCGACCTCGAGGCCCTGCGGCGTCGTCTTGACCTTGGTGATCTTCAGGTTGAGCGGCAGGTTCTTCACGGGGACGGCGAACGAGATGAAGCGCTCGGGGTTCGGCACGGGGATGGCGCCCGCGAGCTTGACGTTCACCGGCGTCAGCCGCACCTCCCCCTGGGCGACGTCGATCTTCATGTCGGCCGTCACCGGGACCTGGCGCCCGAGCACGGTGATGTTCCCGGCCACGGTGAGCGTGTCACCGCCGTTCCCCGAGACCTTGATGCCGCGCGGGGCGCGGGCCGAGAGCGTCTCCCGGGAGATCACGACGGTGCCGGTGACGCGGTCGGCCGTGATCCTGGCGGTCGACGCGTTCTGCAGCAGGTCGGTGAGGGGGGCGTTCACGCCGTTCAGTGTCGCGTCCACGCTCGACAGCTTGACCCCCTCCCGCGTCAGCCCGCCGATGCCGACGGCGATCTCCTGGTAGTGCCCCGAGACCGCCTGCGTGAGGAACGGGAAGCCCTTGACCTGCACCGACGGCGGGGTGTCCAGATCGTACTTCGCCTCGACCTGGCGGGCGATCTCCCGCTGGACGCCGACCACGGCCACCCGGTCGACGACCACGAGGAGGATGGCCAGGACGATCAGCGACACGACCAACTTGCGCATCCGACCCCTCCGGGGAGCATCGCTCTGCGATCAGCGTAGCCGCTCATCCCCCTGCGAAGGGCGGCAAAACCTCGACCACGGCGCCCTCGGGGAGGTCGATCGAGGCCGGATCCCGCGTGCCGGCGGGCGCGCCGTTCACCAGGAAGGACGAGCGGCGCAGGACGCGCTCCACCCGGGGATCGGCCGAGATCGCGGCGAGCAGGTCGGCGAGGGTGGCCGCCTCGAACGTCTGCTCGGCGACCCCGGCGGCCTCCTTGGCGGCGGCCCAGTAGCGGACCGTTCCCGTGGCCATGGCCTCTCGGCTCCTTTCCGTCACGTGCGTGACAGCCCTGCGTCACCGTCACGTTACGCGGATTAACCGCGTGACGTGTTGTTCACACGGGGGACGCACATTGGACGCAAACATCCTGTGGGCTACCCTACGAATTACTGGACCTGGGCGATGTGGCCCCCGGGTCCTTACGTGTTTGTACGGCTGTCGCGGTTTCCAGTGCTGCAAACAGCGCACGAGCCGACGAGGTGCAAGGAGGCGCACGTGAGCAACCTGCTCCTGCTGACCAACGCCCTGGAGCCCTCAGCGGAGGTGCTGCCGGCGCTCGGGCTCCTCCTCCACTCGGTGCGCGTGGCACCCGCGGAGGCCTCCGCGCTGATAGACGCGGCTCCCGCCGACGCCATCCTGGTCGACGCCCGCCGCGAGCTCGTGCAGGCCAAGAGCCTGTGCCGGCTCCTGCGGACCACCGGCGTGACCTGCCCGCTCGTCGCCATCGTCACCGAGGGCGGCCTGGCGGCGATGACGGCCGAGTGGGGCGTCGACGACGTGGTCCTGGACACCGCCGGCCCCGCCGAGGTCGAGGCCCGGCTGCGCATGGCGTCGGGACGGCTGTCGCTGGCGGCGGCCGAGGAGGTTCCGGACGAGATCCGCAGCGGCGACCTGTCCATCGACGAGGCGACCTACACGGCCCGGCTGCGCGGCCGCGCGCTCGACCTCACGTTCAAGGAGTTCGAGCTGCTCAAGTACCTCGCGCAGCACCCCGGCCGGGTCTTCACCCGGGCCCAGCTGCTGCAGGAGGTCTGGGGGTACGACTACTTCGGCGGCACCCGGACCGTCGACGTCCACGTGCGGCGGCTGCGGGCCAAGCTCGGCGCCGAGTACGAGGCGCTGATCGGCACCGTGCGCAACGTCGGCTACCGCTTCGTCCCCGACCGCGGCGAGCAGCAGAACGAGGCCGAGCCCGCCCGGCGCTGACCGGCCACGGAGAAGGCCCGCACCCCTGACGAGGGCGGGCCTTCCGGCGTGCTCTGCGGGGACTACTTGACGAAGGTGATCCGGTTCGCGGCCGGCGGGGCGATCGGCGAGTGCGCGCCCAGGTAGGCGACGAACGCGTCGATGTCCAGCGGGCCGCTCCACAGGTTGGTGCCCTGGGTGAAGACCGTGAAGCCGTCACCGCCGCCGACCAGGAAGTTGTTGGCCGCGACGCGGATCTGCTGGGCGTCGGTCACCGCGGTGCCGTTGATCTTGATGTCGGAGACCCGGGAGCCGATCGGCTTGGTCAGGTCGGCCGTGTAGGTCAGGGACGCCGACGGCAGCAGGACCTTGGTGCCCGAGGCGGTCCACTGCTGCTCTAGCAGGGCCTTGAGCTGGGCCCCGGTGAGCGTGACCACCTGCATGAGGTTGTTGAACGGCTGGACCGTGAAGGCCTCGCCGTACGTCACGACCCCGTCGCCCTCGGAGCCGCTCTGCGCGTAGGTCAGGTCGGCCCGTACGCCGCCGGGGTTCATCAGCGCGATCTCGGCGTTCCCGCCGGTCTTGGTCGCCTCCAGCTGGGCGTCGGCGATCAGGTCGCCCAGCGGGGACTCGCCGACGCCGCTCGCGTCCCGGCCGATGTTGGCCGTGATCGTGCCGATCGGCTTGTTGGCGACCGTCGAGACCCGGTCCTTCCAGGTCTGGACGTAGGCCGCGGTCTCCGGGTCCGGCGTGACGGTGCGGGTCACGACGTGGTTGTCGGCGACCACGCTGGAGCGGATCACGTCGTGGGTCTTCCTGTCGACCTGGAAGTCGATCTGCGTGATCACGCGGCCGAACGACGAGCCCTGCGTGTAGTAGCGGTCCTGCCCGGCCGGGTCCTTGATCTTGCAGATGTACGCCTGGTGCGAGTGGCCGCTGATGACCAGGTCGATCTGCGGGTCGAGGTTCGCGGCGATGCGCGAGCCGGCGCCCGGGACGACCGGACAGGCGTCGGGGCTCTGGCCGGGGGTGATGTTGTCGCCCTCGTGCACCAGCACGACCTGGGCCTTCACGCCCTCCTTGGCCAGCAGCTTCGACACCTTGTTGGCCGCGGCGACCTCCTCCGTGAACTGGAGGCCCTTGATGCCGGCGGCGGTGACGATGCTCGGGGTCGTCTGGGTCACCAGGCCGATGAAGCCGACCTTCACGCCGTTGATCTTCTTGATGTAGAAGGGCGGCAGGGCGTACTTGCCGCTGCCCTCCTCCAGGACGTTCGCGCCGAGGAAGTCGAAGCTCGTGCCCTTCCAGCGGCCGGCCGGGGAGCAGCCGTCGACCGGGTGGCAGCCGCCGTTCATGATGCGCCGCAGCTCGGTGATGCCCTCGTCGAACTCGTGGTTGCCCACGGCCGAGGTCTTCAGGCCGAGCTTGTCGAGCAGGGCGACGGTGGGCTCGTCGTGGTAGGCGGCCGAGAGCAGCGGGGAGGCGCCGATGAGGTCGCCGGCCGCCACGAGCAGCGTGTTCTTGTCGGAGAGCTGCTTGAGGTGCGTCGCCAGGTAGGCGGCGCCGCCGGCGTCGACCGTCTGGCCCGTCTCATCGACGATGCGGCCGCCGGAGCCGGTGGGAGGCTCCAGGTTGCCGTGCAGGTCGTTGATGGTGAGCAGCCGTACGGGGACCGACGTGGCGGGCTTGTGCGGCTTCGCGGCCGGCGCCGCGCTTGCCGTGCCCACACTGAAAGCGGCGATGCCGAGGGCGGCGACGCCCGCGACAGCCAGCCGCGTGAGGGATGCTGGGGTCATGGTCCCCGACAGTAAAGCCGCGGTCTAAGCACCATATGGCGCGAAGGTAACAATTCGAGGGGAACGTAAATGTCGGGTATTGCCGAAGCCCGCCGTTCGCCAACCGTCCGGCGTCACCTAATGTGCGGTACATGAACGCGCGTGTGGAGATCCGCAGCCGCCTGGGTGAGGAAGATGTGGCGGCCGTGCTCACCCTCGTCGAGGCGGCGGCCGAGGCCGACGGGGTCCGGCCGCTCAACGAGCAGGCGATGCTCCGGCTGCGCTACGGCGGCGAGCCGGAGGCGCGGTTCGCGCTGCTGTACGACGGCGGCGACCTGGCCGGGTTCGCCCACCTCGACCCGGCGGACGCGGTCGAGGGCCCGAGCGGCGAACTGGTGATCCATCCCGCACACCGGCGCAGGGGCCTCGGCACCCGCCTGCTGCGGGCCGTCCTGGAGGAGAGCGGCGGGCGGCTCCGGCTGTGGGCGCACGGCGACCATCCCGGCGCGGTCCGGCTGGCCGGGAAGCTGGGACTCGCCCGCGCGCGGGCCCTGTGGCGGATGCGCCGCCCGCTGTCGCCGCCCCTGCCGGCCGTCGCGCTGCCCGAGGGCGTGCGGCTGCGCACGTTCGAGCCGGGACGCGACGAGGAGGCGTGGCTGGAGCTGAACGCCCAGGCCTTCGCCGCCCACCCCGAGCAGGGCTCCTGGACGACGGACGACCTCAAGCGGCGCGAGCAGGAGCCGTGGTTCGACCCCGCGGGGTTCTTCCTGGCGGAGCGGGACGGCCGGCTCGCCGGCTTCCACTGGACGAAGGTCCACGGCGACGGGGGCGGCGACGGCCGGGAGCCGATCGGGGAGGTCTACGTGGTGGGGGTGGCGCCCGGCGAGCGGGGCGGCGGCCTCGGCCGCGCCCTCACGCTCGCCGGGCTCGCGCACCTGCGCTCGCTCGGGCTGGGCCAGGTCATGCTCTACGTGGACGAGGAGAACACGGCGGCCATCCGCCTGTACGAGGCGCTCGGGTTCACGCGGTGGGACACCGACGTGATGTACCGCCGGTGACTAGCCGAGCACCAGGTTGAGGAGGAAGTAGGCCGCGGCCGCGACCAGCGCCGCGGCGGGGATCGTGAGGACCCAGGCCGTCACGATGTTGCCGGCGATGCCCCAGCGGACGGCCGACAGGCGCCGGGTCGCGCCCACGCCCATGATGGCGCTGGTGATCGTGTGGGTCGTCGAGATGGGGGCCCCGAACCCGATCGCGGCCGTGTACAGGACCGACGCCGCGGCCGCCTCCGCAGCGAAGCCGTGCGGCGGGTCGAGGTGGATGATGCGGCGGCCGAGCGTCCGCATGATCCGCCAGCCTCCGGCGTACGTGCCGAGGGAGATGGCCAGCGCCGAGGCCGTGATGACCCACTCGGGGATGCCGGCGTCGGGAGAGGCGTAGCCGCCGACCACGAGGGCGAGGAAGATCACGCCCATGGTCTTCTGGGCGTCCTGGAGGCCGTGGCCGAGCGCCATGGCGGCGGCCGAGACCGTCTGGGCGTACCGGAACCCCTTGCTCGCCCTGTGCGGGTTCGACCGGCGGAAGAGCCACAGTATGATGATCATGATGATCGCGCCCAGCAGGAACCCGATCACGGGCGACAGCACCATCGGGATGACGACCTTCTCGATCACCCCGCTCCAGTGGACGTGGGCGCTGGCCGCGAGGGCCGAGCCGACCAGGCCGCCGATCAGCGCGTGGCTGCTCGACGACGGCAGGCCGAAGTACCAGGTGATGAGGTTCCACACGATCGCGCCGACCAGCGCGCCGCCCACGATGATCATGCCGTGCCGCCCGTCGGGGGCGTCGATGATCCCCTTGCCCACGGTCTGGGCGACCGAGGTGCCGAGGTGGGCGCCGATGAAGTTCATGACGGCCGCCATGAGCAGCGCGACCCGCGGGGTGAGGGCCCGCGTCGAGACCGAGGTCGCGATGGCGTTCGCCGCGTCGTGGAAGCCGTTCGTGTAGTCGAACACCAGCGCGATGACGATCACGCCGATGACCAGCGTCAGCTCCACTTAGCTTTCCTTGACCGCGATCGTCTCGACCGTGTTCGCGACGTGCTCGAACGCGTCGGCCGCGAGCTCCAGCTGTTCGATGACCTCACGCATCTTCATCACGGTCAGCGCGTCGTACTCCCCGCTGAACAGCTTGGCGAGCAGGCGCCGGTAGATCTGGTCGGCCTGGTTCTCCAGGCGGTTGATCTCGATCCAGTACTCGTTCAGGTGCTGCATCGAGCGCAGGCGCGGCATCGCGTCGGCCGTCAGCTCGGCGGCCCGCTCGAGCACCTCCACCTGGCGCACGACCTCCTTGGGCAGGTGGTCGATCTGGTAGAGCACGATGAGGTCGGCGGCGGCCTCCATGAAGTCCATCACGTCGTCGAGGTTCGAGGCGAGGCGGTAGATGTCCTCGCGGTCGAAGGGCGTGATGAAGCTCTCGTTGAGGCGGTTCATGATCGCGTGAGTGCGCTCGTCACCCGCGTGTTCGCAGGCGCGCATCTTCTCGGCCAGAGCATCCCGGTCCGAACCGTCGCTGATGATCTCGACCAGCAGACGTGATGCGGTGACGAGGTTGTTCGCCGAGTCGGCGAACAAGTCGTAGTAGCTGTCCTCACGGGGCGTGAGACGCAGGCGCACGTCGTCTCTCCAGATGTGCGGGGATGGTCCGCAGAGAAGAGTACGGGTTACCAGTGGAAATGCGAAGTTCACACCTCACACGCCCGCTTGTAACCTTCTCTTCCCCTTCTCGTTGCCCAGATCGTCTGGACTGACACTTTTCAGATCTTGGTGCGGTGGAAGTTCAGGAACGACCGGCTCGGTGTCGGCCCCCGCTGTCCCTGGTAGCGGGACCCGTACTTCTCCGAGCCGTACGGGAACTCGGCCGGGGAGCTCAGCCGGAACATGCACAGCTGGCCGATCTTCATGCCCGGCCACAGCTTGATCGGCAGCGTGGCGACATTGGACAGTTCCAGGGTGACATGCCCCTCGAAGCCCGGGTCGATGAACCCCGCCGTGGAGTGGGTGAGCAGGCCCAGCCTCCCCAGGCTCGACTTGCCCTCCAGCCGCGAGGCGATGTCGTCCGGCAGGCTGATCACCTCGTACGTGCTCGCCAGCACGAACTCCCCCGGGTGCAGGATGAACGGCTCGTCCCCGTCCGGCTCCACCTGGCGCGTCAGGTCGGGCTGCTCCATCGCCGGATCGATGTGCGGGTAGCGGTGGTTCTCGAAGACCCGGAAGTAGCGGTCCAGCCGGACGTCGACGCTGGACGGCTGGATCATCACCGGATCGTACGGGTCGAGCTTCACCCGGCCCGACTCGATCTCGGCGCGGAGGTCGCGATCGGAAAGCAGCACGGGTGCAAGGCTAACCGCCCCCGACCGGCGCATGTCCGGGCGGAGTGGGAGGAGGTTGCGCCGGGGACTGCAGGAGTGCGGTGAGAATCCGCTACAGTAGGGACGCGACGAGCTTCCGGGCGCGTCACGCGGGTGTAGTTCAATGGCAGAACATCAGCTTCCCAAGCTGACAGCGCGGGTTCGATTCCCGTCACCCGCTCCACACACGAAGGCCCAGGCCAAGGAGAGAATCCCGACCCGGGCCTTGATTGTTTTCCAGGGTCTTATTGATCTTCCGTGCCCGCTACGTGCAAGATCTCTCTGGATCTTGCTTGGTCAGGGCTTCCTCGGCGAGCTTCCCCAGGGCGTTGGCGATGGCCCGGTCGTGTTCCATGGCGGTGTGCTGATAGATCAGCGCGGCCCGAGTGGTCGAGTGGCCCATGCGGTTCATCAGTTCCCGCAGCGTCGCACCGGGCTGGGAGGCGAAGGTGTTGCCGGTATGGCGTAGATCGTGGAAGTGGAAGCCGCTCAGGTTGGCTGCTGTGACCGCCTTGCTCCATGTCCGGCTGAAGTTCGCCCGCCGGAGTTGGGCGCCCTTGGGCCGACGAAGACCCGGCCCTCGTCTCCCTCCCCCGCCTAGGTCCTGTTTCTCGGATCTCCTGACGTGATCACGGTGTGGCTTCCACCCTGGTCGGTGTGGGAGGTCGAGGGGACTTAACCAACGCGGAGTGGGAGCGGCTGAAGCCGTTGCTCCCACCCGCGGGAGCACGCGGTGGCAGGTGGAGTGATCACCGCACGGTCATCAACGGCGTGTTGTACCGGGCGCGGACCGGAGTGCCGTGGCGGGACC
>NZ_KI866524.1:1113101-1115167 GCF_000511135.2 Microbispora sp. ATCC PTA-5024
GGACCTAGGTGTTCAAGTGCGTGCGGAGATCAGGCAAGAGGAGTTCGGGCACCGAGAGGATGCGCTTGCCGGCCGTCCAACGGGCGAACCTTAAATTGGGACGTTGCCTAATGTATCGAAGGAAAGACTGCCGCTCACGATGTGTCTGGCGCCGGAACGAACGTGACACTCTCCTCGGCACGTGCACCACTCGTCTGGTCGCGCCAATTATCCGGGAACTCTCATGCGTAGATAACAACAGAACGGACAGCTTTGACGGATGAAACGCCGAATACGGCAGCGGCAATTGTGATCTATGTGCTGGTGGCCGGGTCGGAGCGGCGGTGGTGGTGGTGATACTCGCACGCAGCGCCGCGGCGATCATCTGCAACGCCAGTTGCGGCTTGGTCGCGAACTCGATATCGGCGGGGATACCGGCGGCCGCCACACCGGCCCGGTCGGCGACCCAGGACCGCGGCAGGTAGAGCCGGACATCCGGCAGCGCCCGACCGGCCGCGCAGGCGTAGCCGAGGAACACCCCGATCTGGTCGTTTTCGACCCTCCAAGGGATCGGCCAGGATCCCGCTCGACGCGGACCCGAAATCAGTGCCCGGTCAGGCACGTACCGCCTCGAGGATCGACACATCTGATGTCGTCGCAACGACCCGCTCAAGCCGGAAACCGCAGGTCTGCAACAGCGACTCGTGTTCGCTGTGGGTGCGTTGCCTGCCCCCGGTGTGGATGAGCATCATGATGTCCATGGCTTTAGACCAGTCGGGCCCAGGGTCGTCGGGGACGACGCTCTCCACCAACAACAGCCGCGCATGCGGCGGAGCGGCCTTCCGTACAGCGGCCAGGATCGCCGTGGCCCGCTCGACGTCCCAGTCGTGGATCACGTCCATGAGCATGTAGGTGTCGCAGACCGGCAGCGGGTCCTTGAAGAAGTCGCCGGCTTGCAGTGTGAGCCGATCGGAGGCTATCTCCGCGGCACGCTCGATCACCGGGGGCAGGTCGAAAAGGATGCCCGTGGTTCGCTCGGCCGCGTCCACCACCGCCTGCAGTAGGTGTCCTTGGCCGCCGCCGATGTCGGCGATCGTTCCGCAGTCCGAGAAGTCGTAGGCGGCCAGGACACTCGCGACCTGGATACGCGCCTTTGAGACCATCGCGGCGTCGAAGATCCGGCCCGCCTCGGGATCACTTTGAAGGATGGCGAAGAACCCGTCCGGATTCAGCTTGTTCGTAGCCGGGAGTCCAGTCTGGAGTGAGTAGTCGAAGTAACCCAGTTGCTTTACAGTACGTTCGGTTCCGAATGTTGCCACGAAGTCACGCCAAGACTGGGGATGGTCGGAACGGAGCATTCGCGACGCGCCGGTGTGGGTGAAGCGGTCGTCGCTGGCCGCGAAGACGCCATGGGCAGCGAGGAGGCGAAGCACACGACTGAGGGCCTCGGGATTCGCCCCGGTAACTTCAGCCAGCTCCTGGGCCGTCCGCGGCGTGTCGTCGAGCGCGTCGGCGACGCTGAACCTGGCCACGGAGGCCAGACAGTGCCCGACAAACAGGCCCCCGAGCGCCGCGGTCAGTGTGTCGAAGGGCCCCGTCTGTCGATCGAGCACGGCGTGGTGGTCATCACTGGCGGCCATGAAACGCCTCCGATTTGTCCCCGGCACGTGGACGTCGCAATCATTGTGCGAGCCTCAAGGCGTCGTCGACATACGCAGGCCGCTCAGATTCGCGCGGAAGTCGCCATGGACGACAACTGAGAGACCGCCTCGGTTCCCCCAGCGTGGCGTGCCCGTTGCGTGCCCGTACGGTCGGCAACCAGCGGGGAATTACGGGGACTCACGGTCACTCGACCGGCGTACGCCCAGGTCACCGTTTCCGCAGCTCAGACCGCATGGTCGTGAAAGACTTCCCAAGCTGACAGCGCCGGTTCGCTATCTACCGGGCTGGCCCTTCCGCCCCCTGGGCCGCTGCCGCTCCGCATCCACACCGCCGCCGCGCTCGACAGCGGCGGGCGGGTGCTGGCATCGAGCAGTTCCCCGCCACCGCCGCCGGGTATGCCACCCTTCTTCGCCAACCCGCTAGGG
>NZ_KI866524.1:1116289-1123325 GCF_000511135.2 Microbispora sp. ATCC PTA-5024
AGTGGTCCCTGGCTAGGGGCATCCGGAGGACGAAACATGCGCCACCCGAAGCGGAGTCTTCGACGTGGAGGCTGCCGTTGTAGGCGGAGGCGATGTCACGGGCGATGGCCAGGCCGAGGCCGGTGCCTCCGCAGTCACGGCTGCGGGCCGAGTCCAGCCGGACGAAGCGATGGAAGATCCGCTCGCGGTCGGCTTGGGCGATGCCTTCTCCGTCGTCGGCGATGGCCAGTTCGGCGCCGTCGCCTGCGGAGCGCAGGCTGATCCGTATCGTCTGTGCAGCGTGACGGTGGGCATTGTCGAGCAGATTGGTGAGCATTCGGTTGATATGAGATGGGACGGCATACACGGTCACCTCGGGGTCGAGGTGAAGCTGTATCTCCTGCCGCCCCGCGTCGCGGGCGACCACCTCACGGACCAACGCCGCGAGGTCCACCTCCTTCATCGTCGTCTCGTTGCCCGTCCCCAGCCTGGCCAGCAGAAGAAGATCGGCGATGAGGCTCTGCACCCGGCAAAGGTCACCGAGTGCCTCATCGAGGAGATCCGTCAGATCGACGTCATCCGGATACATCTGGGCGTCTTCCAGTCGCACGCGCAGCCCTGCGAGAGGAGTACGCAGTTCATGTGAGGCGTCCAGAGCGAACTGCCGTTGCTGGTCGAGCGCTCGTTCCACGCGCCTTTGCGCCTCTTCCAGTCGCCCAAGGATCGTGTTGATCGTCCGGGCGAGCCGAACGATCTCGCCGTTCCCATGCACTTCCGGCAAGCGGTGGGACAAGTCGCCGACGTCGATGGCCGCCAGTTCGACGCAAATGGCCGCGATGGCATCAATACATCCGGCCTCGGGCCCGCCACAAAAGACCTTCCTCATGTCCGCGCTCCCCTCCGCCACGCACAGATATTGATTACGTGGCTGACGGGTGATCGACCGACGCTCGGCTGCACAACACCACAGTGATGGCGACCTCTCGGGCCGATCAGGTCGCGGCCAGCTTCCACCTGGAGTGCTGGCACGCAGGCACCGCTGCCGTCAGATGGACGATTTCGTCCAGCTTGGTCTTGTGAGTGGATGCTGTCAAGAGCTTCCGACGCGACGATCCGAAACGGCCGAACCCAGACGTGATCCGGCTGCGATGCAGGATGAAAAGCCCTTGGTGCTCGCTCTCGACATGGCGATGAACTGGGTTAAAGGTCACATAGGGAAAGATCGCTAGAAGCGATCAGCGACAGCTTGTGATCCGTCTCGCACGCATCGCGCCGAGTCATAGTAGCTCCGAGATCTTGACATAGCGAGTTGACAAGGTCGGGCAACCGTGGATTATATGGACTAAACCGTCCACATAACTCAGTGCGACGGCCGCTCGACCAGGCGCGCGTGCGCTGCCGGTGGCCGGTCATCATGCCAAGCTCGAACCATGGCACCGCCCCACTGCACTGAGACTGCAGGGCTATGCGGCCCGCAGGTGATGCGCGCCCAGGAAAGGGAACGGCGACCCCCAAGAAGCAACTCGCGGATGGCTGAGGCTGTTCCTGAGCCACTCGACGTCCGTGTGGATCAGCGATCAGCTTGAAAGACACAGCAGCGATGAAACAACCAGCCGAGATCCCCAATGAATTGCGGGCAGTGGCCCGCTCAGAAGAACTGGTCGGACACCCAGGAAAACGGTGAAGCGATGCCGCCACTGTGTCCCATTCAGGTGCGCTACACGACGGTAGCCACGCTGCTTGCCCTTGTGACCGGGGTCATGATCGGCGTGAGCATGGATCTGGCGGTCCGCCACTGGGTTCGAGACGAGGCGTTCCTCAACGCCGAGAAGATCACCCTCTGGTGGAGCGCGCATATGCGGGTCGGGCAAATGCCACACCCCATCCCCACCTCCGCCGGCATCGATCTCATCCAAGTGGTGGACGCCGGGGGCAGGATTGTGAACGCCAGCCCTCAGACGGGCCGGACGCCCCTCAGCATGTTCAGACCGGAGCCCGGCAACCGCGTGCAGCGGCGGACCGAGTGCCTCCCGGACGAGCGGTGTGTCCTGCTCGTGGCCGAGAGGATCTCACTGGATGCGGATTCCCCTGTCGTGTACGCCGGCGCGGTGGAGCCGTCGATTCTGTCGACGCACGACCTCGAGTACGCCATCGCGGCGTCCGCGCTGCTGATGACGGTGGCGTCAGGATGGCTGACGTGGCGGATGACGGGCCGCTCACTGCGCCCGCTGAAGCTGCAGTGCCAACTGGCCTCCACTACGTCCCACGAACTCCGCAATCCGATCGCCGGCCTGCGGGTGCAACTGGAGGAGGCACTGCTCTACCCCGATCAGATCAATCCGCGTGACACGATTCAGGGAGCCCTGTCGACCACCGACCGGCTCGAGGCGATCGTCGAGGACCTGTTGCTGCTGGCCCGCCTGTGCGACGGTGAACCGGCGCCGTCCGAGCCGATCGACCTCGGAGCCCTGGTGACGGCGGAGGCGGGGACGCCCTCCCACACCATGCCGGTGCATACTCAGGTGACCGGAGATGTGTGGGTACAGGGCTCACGAACCCAGCTGATCCGGCTGCTGAACAATCTGGTGAGCAACGCGCAGCGGCACGCAGAGACTGGCGTCACGGTATCCGTCACGTACGCTGACGGCCAAGCGGTCTTGGCGGTGACCGATGACGGAGCCGGCATCGAACCGGCCGACCGCGCGCGAGTTTTCGAGCGGTTCGTCCGTCTGGAAGACGGACACCGCCGAGACGCCACCGGTAGCGGACTCGGCCTTGCGATCTCCCGCGACATCGCCCATGCCCATCGCGGAACTCTGCGCATCGAGGACTCCCCCCGCGGCGCCCGGTTCGTTCTCCGGCTACCGCTGAGGGGGGAAAATGAACCGCCGGCGACCACCATACGGTGACGGCTGGACGGACGTAACCCTGCTCAAGCGGCAGATGACGACCGATGCCGGGTGCTCGCTCACGGCGGCGTTGCTGTGCCCGCGGCTGTACAGCACCCCGGCGCCGTCATCACTGCCCGGGGACGATCAGGCCGCTCTCGTAGGCGGCGATCACCGCCTGGACCCGGTCGCGCAGCCCGAGCTTGGTCAGCACGTTGCTGACGTGGGTCTTCACGGTGTGCTCGCTGACCACCATGGCCTGCGCGATCTCGGCGTTGGACAAGCCGCGCGCGAGCAACCCCAGCGTCTCCTCCTCGCGGGTGGTGAGCCCGCCCAGCCGATCCGACGGCGGTGCGGCGGGACGCGCGGCGCCACGGGAGGTGAATTCGGCGATGAGCTTGGTGGTGATCGAGGGCGCGAGCAGTGACTCGCCGGCGGCGACCACGCGAACGGCGTGCACGAGGTCGTCGCGGCGGACGTCCTTGAGCAGGAAACCGCTCGCCCCTGCTCGCAAGGCGTCGTAGACGTAGTCGTCCCCGTCGAACGTGGTCAGCATGAGGACCCGGCAGTCGCTCTGCGCACACACGAGCCCGGCCGCCTCGATGCCGTCCATGACCGGCATGCGGATGTCCAGCAGGAGCAGGTCGGGACGGTGCTCACGGACGGCTTCGAGCGCTTCCGCACCGTTGCCCGCTTCGGCCACGACGTCGATGTCCGGCTGCGCGTCGAGGATCATGCTGAAGCCGGCCCGTACCAGCTCCTGGTCGTCGGCGACCACCACGCGCACGCTCATGCGGTCACCGGCCGCGGGAGGCGGACGCGGACATGGAAGCCCGGCCCGTCGGTGCGCGGCCCTGCGACGGCCGTGCCGCCGCAGGCGACCGCGCGCTCGCGGATGCCGATCAGCCCGTTGCCGCCCGACGGCAGCGAGGCTTCGCCGCCGTGGCCGTCGTCGGTGACGTCGATCATGAGGGTGTCGTCCTGCCAGGTGAGTTCGACGCCGGCGTGGGTGGCGCCGGCATGTTTGACGATGTTGGTAAGGGCTTCCTGGGTGATCCGGTAAGCGGCGACCTCGGTGTCCGGGGTCAGTGGCCCGGGAACGCCGGAGCTGGAGTACGTCACGTCCAGTCCGGTGGCCCTGACCTGGTCGGTCAGCGTGGTGAGCGCGGCGATGGTGGGCTGCGGCGCCCGCGAGGCCTCCTCCTCCTTCAGCACGCTCAGCATTCGGCGCAGCTGCACCATGGCGTCGCGACCGGCGGCGGCGATGGCGTCGAAGACGGCCTCCGCCTTGACCGGGTCGCTCCGGACCGCCACCGGTCCGGCCTCGGCCTGGACCACCATGAGGCTGACCGCGTGGGCCAGAATGTCGTGCATGTCGCGGGCGATCCTGGCCCGCTCGCGCTCGGCGGCCCGCTCGGCCTCGACCTCGCGCTCGCGGCCCAGCCGGGCGGCTCGCTCCTCCAGTGCGGCGGCGTGGGCACGGGAGGAGGCGGCGGCGCGCCCGATGGCGTACGCGGCGACGAAGCACACGACGCCGCGCAGCGCGGTCTCGGAGGAGCCGACCACGAGCAGGCCACCGCCGACCGCCAGGATGAGCAGGGACAGGCTGGTCCACAGCCTGGTGTGGGCGGCCACGGTGTAGACCGCGACGAGGCCGGCGTACCAGATGGGCTGGGAAGGCACCTGGTCGACGAGGTCGTACAAGCCCGTCGGCAGCAGACAGGCCACCAGGACGGGTACCGGCGCGCGACGCCGCCAGATCAGCGGCACCGCGGCGGCGACCACGACCATGTAGCCCCACCAGTGCCAGGATCCGCCCAACGGGTTCTCGCGAGAGAGGAACGGCCACAGCTGCACGAACAGCGTCAGCAGCGCGAGTGCGGCGTCCCCCCAAAGTGGCGGCAGCACGGTGGTCCACCGCCTGACCGGCGCAAGGAACCGTATATCGGACACTCGCCGCATCATACGAGGGCCGAGGAGGGCCGGGGCGCGGCCTGCGAGACGGCCCCGCGAGCGAGAGGGGTGAACGCGACGATCAAGCAGAAAGCGGACAGCGGGATGAGGTCCTTGGTGACCAACGGGAGGATCAGGTAGCCCAGGACAGGGACGAGCGCCCATGCCCTGACCCGGCGCTGCACCGCCAACTGGCAGAACAGCAGGAGTTGGCCCACGTAGAACAGGTACGGGCCGACGTCGTAGACCGCGATCGGTACGCCGGGCACGGCCCGCACCCGGTCGAAGAGCACGCTCATGCCAGCGTGGTCGGCGGACATGAAGCCGACCGCGAGGTCGATGCCGAACTGCGCGAGCAGCGCCGCGACGCCGGCGGTGCCGACCACCGCACTCACGGTGGCCAGGGTGCCGCGCCCTGCCACCCGCCGCATATGCCAGAAGATCGGGACGAACAACAACAGCGCCGCCACGAAGGCGAGGTGACCACTGGCCCAGGCGAAGCCGGGGCCGTGGCTGCCATCGAGACCGTCGAGGATGCGGATCACACCGTAGGCGAGTACCAGCGAAGGGGCGGCGAAGAAGGGAAAGCGTGAGTTCATGGCGCCGATCGTCCGCCTTCCGACCGGCCTCTCACATCGCCGACAAGGGCGATCCGGTCACTCGCTCGCAAGAGGGAGAGGAAATGGGTCGTCTCGGCGATCCGCTGCCGAGGCTTGATCGACAGGATGGGCCCATCACCCCGAACCTCCCTTCCCACCTGGAGATATCGATGAAGCTCGCCCTGGCCTGCCTCGCAATCGCCGGCACCCTCGCGGCCGGAACCGTCGATGCCGTGCCCGCCCAGGCGGCCACGCTGAACCCATCCACCGCCTCCTGCCCGACGCCCAGCGTCATCCGGCCCGCTCCCGACGTGAAGATCCCGCCGGTCAACCCCGCCGCGCTCCAGAAGGCCATCGCGGACCTTCCCGCGCCCGACGCCACCGCCGCCGTCGTCCGGGTCGGCGGGTCCCAGGGCTCGTGGCAGGGCGCGGCCGGCGTGGCCGACATCGAAACGGGGCGGAAAGCGACCGAGCACGTGCGCTTCCGCGTGGGCAGCGTGACCAAGATGTTCACCACCGCGGTCGTTCTGCAGCTCGTCGCCGAGGGAAGGCTCTCGCTTGACGCGAGCGTCCAGGACTACCTGCCCGGCCTGCTGCCCGCCTCATATCCGGAGATCCGCGTCGGCCAGCTGCTCAACCACACCAGCGGCCTGCCTGCGCCCGACCTGCCCGAGACCCTCGAGTGGGTCTACCAGACGCGGTTCAAGACCTGGAAACCGCGGGAGTACGTCGCGCTGGCGGTACGGAATCCGATCGAGTTCACGCCCGGCACCCGGCAGCACTACCTCAACGTCAACACGTTCGTGGCCGGCCTGCTGATCGAGGAGGTCACCGGGCGCTCGTACGAGCACGAGGTCACCTCCCGGATCCTCCGCCCGCTCCGCATGCGGGACAGCTACCTGCCCGGCACGTCACCACGCGTCCGCGGCCCGCATAACAAGGGCTACCAGGCGGTGCCCGCCGGCTTCGAGGACGCAGTCCCCTACGCCGGCGGCCACGTGGTCGACATGACCGAGACCAGTGTCACCTCCACCTGGGCCTCCGGCGACCTCATCTCCACCGCGGCGGACCTGGAGAAGTTCGTCGAGGCGCTCTTCTCCGGCACGGTCGTGCCACCCGCCCAGCTGGAGCCGATGTTCACCGTGCCCGACGTGACGATGTACGACGAGTGCGGCAACACCCCGGCCTCCTACACCTCCGGCATGACCAGATTCGTGCTGCCGGGCGGCGTCGTCGCCTACGGCAAGAGCGGTGCCCGCTTCGGCTACGCGGCCGGCGTCGGCGCGACCCGCGACCTGAGCAGGACGCTGGTCTACTCGATCAACTCGACGGACGCCAAGGGCTCCGGCCAGAACCAGCGGTCGCTTTCCATACTCATGGCCAGCTTTTCCTGACCCGTACGGCAGAGGGCGGTGGTCGTCTTGACCATCTCTCGCCTCGCTGCGGGTTCGGTTGACCGTAGCCAGTCCACCGTTGCTGGAATAGGCACGACTCCGTCGCCAGCCGATGGCATGGCGCACATGACCACTGCGAAACGGCGGCGTTCCAGCAGGGAGGGGAAGAACGACCCGGACCGCAGCTTGGAAATCTTGAGCTCCAGGTCGCCGGCGGCGGTGG
>NZ_KI866524.1:1123808-1173814 GCF_000511135.2 Microbispora sp. ATCC PTA-5024
ACCAGCTTGGAGTTACACCACCCGAGGGGACGTCACCGCCTTCCACGACCTTCACTGCTGTCTCCAGCGTGGCCCACAGTCGATCGAAGCCAGTCGCCGTAGGCAGTTCCCGCCCGAAATGGGCCACTTCCTCGGAGGTCAACTCCGCTGTCGGGCGTTCCAGGATCTCCCCTACCACAGCGACTTGAATGACCAACGCGAGCCCAGGTAGGGAAGCGGCCAGGTCACGGCTTTGATCACCCGCCAGATGCATGCCCGAACAGGCGGAGATCTGCGGTCGCCGATGGGTACTCACGGGCACTCGACCGGCCTTGACCTGCACCCCTGTTTTCCCAGCTCAGCACGGCAAAATCAGTAGCCTATTCCAGTGACAGCGCGGGTTCGATTCCCGTCACCCGCTCCAAATCCAAGGGCCCAGGTCAGGTGATTCTCCCTTGCCCGGGTCGCGATGTACCGCCACCGGTCGGCACGACCATCACAGTGCCGTCAGTCGAACCAGACGATCAAGCGCACGCCTCCGGGCCCGAACCGCAGCGCCAACGCCTGCATCACCCTGAAGACGTGGTCCCACCCGGTGCCAGGTCCCAGTGCGTCCAGCCGGGTCACGAGGCGATACTCAAGCGTCGCTCCAGAAACCTCCCAGCGACCCATCGGAGCCTTGACGGGCGAGGCACCCAACGGCGGCATGCCGTACTCCTCCACGACATCCTTGGGCCACTGGTCATCGACCCGATATCGGCTGATCGACGAGCTATGTCGTGGCTGAACATCGAGCACCCCCCGAGCGGCGGGACGGACAGTCATATCCAGATCACGTAGCTCCGCCCACGTAACCCAGGTACAGCCATGTACGGCGGCGTCGATCCGGACGGAGTCCTCATAGTCGGTACGAACAGGTTCCGACGCGTCGGCAGGTAGACCACGGCGGGCCGCAACCGGGGTCCAGCCGAGCCGGTTACGAACGCCGAAGAGGCAGCCGAACGACTCATAGTCGCGGCCGTCATAAAGCGGGTAGAGGGGCATGGACACCGCCCATGCATCCCAGTCGTACCAGTCCTCGTCAGCGGATGGATGGCGAGCCTCGATGTAGCCGTAGATGTCGGTGCCCACGCCGACAGGTTAGACGTGTTAGGTCGTCAGCCTGCTTGATCACGTCCACGAACGTCTTCTCGGAGGAAAATGACACTCAACCGCCGCCTGACCTTCGTCGTGTACGCCGCGGGGCTGACGGTCATGGCCGGGCCCGCGGTCAGCGCTGGGTGGGGGTATGGCCGGCGGTGTCCGTCGCGGCGGTGGCCTTCGGCGTAAACCGCCGCCGAGCGAGTGAGCAGGTGGCAGTCGGTGGGTGACGCGCTCGCCGCCCTTGGACGACGAACGCTGCCGATCTACGTCATCCACATGCCGCTGCTCGCCCTGCTGCACGGGTTCCTCGTCGGTCCGATGTCCGGGCTGGGTGGCGACGGACGGCGCTCACGGTGGCGGGGTACCCGATTCTGCTGACCGGCGTGGTGATCGACCTGAGCTTGGCGATCCACCGCGGGCTGCTCGCAGTGCGCGCGACGTGGCTGTTCGAAGTTCCCCGATGGTCGCGACCGGCCACGCCACAGCGGACCTGAGCGCGGGTTCGATTCCCGTCACCCGCCGTCATGGGGAAAGCCCGGATGGACCGATGGATCCGGCGCCTGGGCTGGATCACCCCGTCGGGACCAGTCCGATTGAGGCTTATTGCAGGTGCATGGAGGTACCCGCCGTAATTACGCTTGCCGCTCGTGACTGATCAGACGACAAACGAGACGACCGGCGACCAGATGCCCCCGGCGAATCGGGGCAGGCTGACCTTCCACGGGCCGTTGAGTGAGGAGCGGGCCGCGGGGTTCCTCGCGCGCCTGGTGGCGACGGAACCGAAGAGTGTGCTGGACATCGGCTGTGGTTGGGGCGAGTTGAGCCTCCGGTTGCTCGCCGCCGCACCTGGTGCCACAGGCGTCGGCATCGACCTGCTCGCCCGGGACCTGGAGCGTGGGCGGGCCCTTGCGGCCGGTCGCGGTCTGGCCGACCGGATGGAGTACCTGGAGGAGTCCGCCACCGGTACCCAGCGCGGTCCGGCCGACGTGGTGTTGTGCGTGGGCTCCGGGCAGGCGCTCAGCGACGCCCCGGCACCCGACCAGTTCGGTGAGGCGCTGAAGGAACTGCGCAGGCTGGTCAACCCCGGCGGCCGGGTGCTGTACGGCGAGGGCTTCTGGGAGCGCCGGCCGCAGCCGCAGGAACTGGCCAGGATGTGGCCGGGTGCCAAGCACGATGACCACCTTCCACTGGACGGCATGGTCGAAGCGGCGGTGAGCGCCGGGTTCCGGGTGGAGTGGCTGGAAGTCGCCTCCCAGGAAGAGTGGGACCAGTTCGAGGCGGGCTATCTCGCCGACATCGAGGTATGGCTGGCCGCCAACTTCGACCATCCCAAGGCCGCGGAGCTGCGTGCCGACGCCGACCGGCAGCGCGCCTCGTACCTGACCGGTTACCGGGGGATCCTCGGGATGGTCTATCTGACGCTGGTCCCCGTGGCGTAACGGACACGCACGGTCACTCGCCCAGCGTTTCCCCACTCAGCCCCGTTGATTGTGAAAGGCTTCCCCAGCGGCTCGACGGCGGTCGTGGCGCGGAACGTGAAGGCGGCCGATCTTGTCGCTCGCGCCCTCAACGAACCAGATGGTCGTACCGGCGGCCACGGCGATGCCGAGGGGTTCGCCGGCAGGGGTGGGCACCGCGAAGTGCGTCAGCTTCCCTCGCAGCGTGATCCGGCCGACGCAGTTGGCGGCGCGCTCGGTGAACCAGAGGTCGCCGCTCGAGCCCAGGGCGATGTCGAGAGGCAGACTGCCCTCGTCGAGCTGGTACTCGGTGATCCGGCCGCCCGGGGTGATGCGGCCGATTCGGTCGACGGCCCGCTCGGTGAACCACAGGTTCCCGTCCGGACCGGTGGCGATGCCCTCCGGGCGACTGTCGGGGGTGGGGATCAGGACCTCGGCGATGTCGCCGGCGCCGGTGATCCGACCGATCTTGTTGCCGAGGAACTCCGTGAACCACATGGCGCCGTCCGGCCCGGCGGTCACGTCGAGCGGGGCGCTGTCGGGCGTTGGGATGGGGAACTCGGTGAGCATGCCGCCCCTTTGTCGGTTCCTCTGGAAGAGGCCCATAGCGCAGCGGCTGTCCGCCGGCCCGCGCAGCGGACCCGCGACGGATGGTGCCGCCTGACGTCGCGTCAGGTGCAAGCAGGAGAAATGGCCGATGCCGGGTCTTGTACCTGACGTCGCGTCAGGCAATAGCGTCTAATCGGGTGATCACATGGACGAGCGATCGTGGAAGATCGGTGACCTCGCCGCGGCGACGGGCCTCACCGTCCGCGCTCTGCATCATTTCGACCGGATCGGGCTGCTCGTGCCCATGCTGCGCACGCCGGCCGGGCACCGGCTGTACACGGACAGCGACGTCCGCCGGCTGTACCGGATCCTCGCGTTGCGCCAGCTGGGGATGCCGCTGGCCCAGATCGCCGATTCGCTCGACGGGGACCTTCAGGACTTCGACTCGGCCGTACGCGCCCAGCTCGCCCACGTCGAGCGAACCATCGAGACGCATCGGCACCTGCGTACCCGGCTAACGGCCTTGCTCCACGCCACCCTGCGGGCCACCGAGCCGTCCATCGACCAACTCATCGAAGCCATGGAGGCACTGGTGCAGGCGAACGACTTCACGCCCGAGCAACTGGCGCAGGCGAAACAGCGACACCTGGAGCCCGGATTCCCCGACAGGTTCGCCGGATGGCGGCGACAGGGGGCGGAGATCGTCGCCGAGCTCCAGGCCCACATAGACGGGGGAACGGACCCGGCCGATCCCGCCGTACAGGAGTTGGCGCGGCGATGGGCCGCGATGATTCGTGACATGGCGGCCGGAGAACCGGCCATGATGTCGTCGATCTATGCCCGCATCGAGCGAAAAGGGCCCGAGGCCGCCACCCGCGGTGTACTGACCGCGCAGGTCTGGGACTATCTCCAACGGGCGTTCGCGGTTGGCTTCGGCACGTGACTCGCTCCGGCGAGTCCGCTCGCGTGCCCGTTGCGTGCCCGTTCGGGTCCGCACCCTGCCGATACCTCACCGCGCCGCGTCCGCGCGTTCTCTGGTTTGGGGCGCCTACTCATTAGGAGGTTCGTGCAGGGGTCAGCAGCCACCGGGCGAAACAGTTCTCTTCGTCCAACTGGGTGTACCAGCGCACCTTGAACCCGAACGTGGTGTTCGTCGTCGTTATCAGAAGGCCCGGATCGTCCTTGTTCGATGGTCGTCCGTACTCCAGGGGCGCTGGTCCCGGCAGGGCAGGGACCAGTGGT
Organism: Microbispora sp. ATCC PTA-5024; assembly: GCF_000511135.2. Taxonomy (NCBI): domain Bacteria; kingdom Bacillati; phylum Actinomycetota; class Actinomycetes; order Streptosporangiales; family Streptosporangiaceae; genus Microbispora; species Microbispora sp. ATCC PTA-5024. The sequence continues at coordinate 1,128,179 of NZ_KI866524.1, forward strand.
GCCGCGTATGGCCCGGCGCCGTCGCACGCGGCGCTGAACACGGCGAGCTCGCCGCTGCTCACAACGAGCGGATCGCCGACTTCATCGTCGGTGTCCGGGTAGTGGAGAGCCTCGTTCACCACACGCGGATAGTCGGGACCGGACGCCTGCACGACGGCGATGCCGCCGTCCTCGGCCTGGAAGACCTCCATCCAACTGTCATCGCCGACGACTCCGTCCGCGCCGACGAGGACTGCCCGGCCGGTTCCAACCACGATGCCGGTGGCCTCCTGACCGATCTCCACGATGTCGTCGTAGTGGTCGTCACTGAACCCACGCCACGCGCCGCGCAACGAAGCATCGACAGCGAGAAACGGATCACCGTTCGTCCAGAGTCGGCCGACATGCGCCCACGCTTCTCGCATTGATCCATTGTCAGGCTTGTTTCCGATACGTGCCACTGCGGCATCCGCTTGTGCGGGACAGGTCCTGCACCGCCGAGAAGCAGGGTGTCCTTCCGCGGCTCAAGGCTCCTGTTCACATGTCGTCGAACGCGCAACAGTTCATGCCGAGCCGTCGGCAGACGGCCTGGGAGGCGTGGTCAGCCACCCTTGATGAGCTCGGGGCATTCTTCGGCGACGATGCGGGCCAACTCCGTACGGGATGCGATGTTGAGTTTGTTGAACATCCGGCGAAGGTGGGTGGACACCGTGTGCGGCGACAGGAACATCCGCTGGGCGATCTGGCGGTTGGTCATGCCCCTGATGATCAGGCTGGCGACGGCGCGTTCTGTGTCGGTGAGGCTGTCCCAGCCGAAGGCCGGCCGCTGGGATTGGCCCCAGTGGCGGCGCCGCACACCAAGCGCCCGCAGCCGGGCTCGCACCCGGGCCACGTCCCAGAGCGCACCGATGCGCTCGTAGCCGTCGAGCGCCTCATCCAGGCTGTCGATGGCCTTCGCGGTGGCATCGGGGCCGGACGTGGTGGCCAGCAGGACGCCGAGGTCTTCGGCGACCAAGGCGCGTGCCCACGGTTCGGGTTGATCAGCGGCGGCGGCCAGCGCGTCGGGGTCCTGGTGGAAAAGGCCGCGGGCGTGGGCGAACGTGACGGCGAAGACGGGAAAGTCCGGGTTGTTCCGGGCCAGGTACTCGGCCGTGTCAAGGATGGCCCGCGCATACGGACGGTTCGCCGCGGCCAGCGCCAGCCGGGTCATCCAGGCGGCCGTGAGAGGCGTCGTGAGGAGTGTCCAGCGCCGCTTCTCCTCGTCGGTGTAGATGGCGTCGAGTATGTCGACCGCGCGCCCGGGATCACCCTGGGCTTCGGCCACCGCCGCCATCACCCACTTCTCCCACACGGATCCGTACAACATCTCGGGCGCGGCCTGGATGGACTGGAAGCGTTCGATGTGCCGGACCGCGGCGTCGATGTCGCCCTGCCGCAGGGCGATGACAGCGAGTATGGACAGCCCGACGCGGATGAACCCGTGGGTGCCCAGTTCTTCGGCGGTCATGCTCCCGGCCTGGGCCTCGGCGGCGGCGTCGTCAAGTCGGCCGGCGCCCAGATGCAGAACGGAGCGGAACAGCGCGGGTTGTGCGGCGAGCACGGTCAGTCCGAGGTCGTTGATCTCCTCCTCGGCGGCCCGGATGGCGATGTCGGCCGCGTCGAACTCGCGCATGGCCCTGTAGTAGAGGCTCAGTATCAAGCGCGTATACGGGCGCTGGATGGCTTCGGCGGTGCCGCGGTCGGTGATGCGCAGGGCCTCGCAAAGGTGAGTGAACGAGTCGGCGATCCGCCCATCGACCATGGCGAACTGAGCGAGCAGCAGGAGTGCTCCGACGACCGCGGCATCGGCGTGCCGCTCGCGATCGGCCAGAACGGCTTCCGCCTGCCGCCGTCCTTTCCGGAAGTCGTTCAGACAGGTAAGCCCCCAGAACATCGTCCATTCGGCGATGCCGCGAAGGTCATCGGGCAGGTCCTTGCGGGCGAGCAGGTTTTCGGCCTCGGTTATCGCATCCGCCGGTCGGCCGCTCAACAGCAGGATGTGCGCCAGCGCGCATCGCAGGCGAGGGGCGTGGAGGGGCGGGGCCCTGCCGAGGGCGGAACGGGCGAGATCGGCCGCCTCGGACAGCCGTCCGATGACCGTCAGGGCGTCGACCGCTGTGGCGGCGCGACCGAACCAGTCAGGGTCGGCGGAGTCGCTGAGTTCGAGCGCCCGCAGGGCGAGGTCGACGGCGGTCTGCGGTGAGGACCGCAGCACCTCGCGCGCCGCGCGGTCGAGTCCGAGCAGCGCGGAGGTATCACCGCGACCGGCGCTGTGAATGAGGTGTGCGGCGGCGGGAACAGCCGACCCGCCACGTTTGAGCAGCATCTTTCCCGCGTCGTGGTGCAAGGCCCGGCGTACGGAGTCGGGGATGGTCCCGATCACCGCCTGCCACAGCAGATCGTGCCGGAAGGACAGTTCAGTTCCGGCAGGTTCGATGATGCCCGCCGACATCGCCTCCTCCAGCATCGGCAACAGACCATTGGTCGATTCGCCGAGCATTTCGGCCAGATCCTTCACCGAGAACGAACGGCCGAGGATTCCGGCGCACTGAAGCAGGTACCTGGTCCGTGCGGACAACCCCTCAAGGCGTTCCTGCATGATCGCCTGGGCGTGCGGCGGGGACGCCGCCATCCGCGCGTGACCGTCGGCGATCTGGAAGACGCCCTCTTTTTGGAACTTCTCAAGAAGATCGACGAGCAGGAAGGGATTGCCGTCGACTATGCCGGCCAAGGCCAGCACGTCCGGCTCGGGCTTGGCCCCGAGGACGTCGGTGATGACGTCCGCCACAGCTCGCCGGTCCAGCGCCCCCAGCGTGATCCGGATCGCGCCATCACGTTCCAGCAGGTCGAACAGACGGTTGAGGCGGGGACAGTCGCCGCTGCCGGTCGTACGGGTCAGCATCCAGACGAGTGGATAGGAGGCGAGATCTCTGGTCATCGACCGCAGCGCCAGCAGAGTCATCGGATCAGCCCAGTGCAGGTCGTCCAGCGCGAGGAGCATCGGTTCCTGAGCCACCCGCTGCTCCAACTGGCTTTGCAGGTGTTCCACCAGCAGCAGCCGTTGATCGGCCTGACCGCAGACGTTCATGTGCGCGAGCGCGGGAAGCGCACGGCCCGGTTCTCCGAGCGCCGATGTCAACGGGGCGAGTGGTATCAGCTGGGTCAGTTCGTCCGCCGTGCCCTGAGCGACCCCTAACCCCGCCCTCGCCGCCGCGGTGGTGGTGATGCCGAGCATGCGGCTCTTCCCGACGCCCGACCGGCCCTCGACCAGTAAGACCGCACCCCGGCCTACCTTGGCCGCCTGCAGCAATCCGACGACAAGCGTCCACTCCCGGGCCCGACCACGCCAACCAGGCCATGATGATCGACCGAAATCGGACCTATCATCAGTTTCATCTTCAACATTGGCCGAATGCCCCATAAATCCATAAATCACCCACGGGTCGGATCGTGTCAAGTGCGGATCGGACGAGCACATGCGGCCTGGCCGAGCTGTCCGGCAACAGGCAGCGGCGTCACGAAGGCGGCTGGTCGGGGAGTCGCAGCCGGGATGCCGAACGCCGGCATCGGGACCCTCAGGGATGTGTGACCAGTTCGGGTATGGCTTGCGCCGCCAGCATGATCCTCGCGGAGCTCCCGATCAGGGCCACGAGCAGCAGCGGGGAGGGCGGTGGCAGAAGGGTGAGCACCGTGCCCAGTATCACCGTGTCCAGGACGGCGACGGTTCCTGTAGCGCCAAGGGCGGCCAGCCGTACCGTGGTATACCGCCGCCGCTCCCGAACGGCGAGCACCAGCAGGAGCACAGCCGACCCCAGCAGGAATCCGAAGGTCAGACGCGATGGCACGGGGATCGTCGAGGCCCAGGCGTCGCCGGTGAGGAGAACCGCTCCCCAGCTCAGTCCGACGATCGGCCCGGCTACGAGCAGCCGGAACGCCGCCTGCCGGCCAGGAGAGGCGCGGACGAAGGCGGCCGTGACGGTGTCGGCGTCGCCGAAGTCCGCGATCGCGGCCCGGGCCGCCGCATCCGGATCGCCGAGGCGCTCCATCTGGTCGTCGTACGACGCGAGGAGACCGTCGGCGAGTTCATCGACCATGGGGGCGGGGAGCCGCTCGGCGAGCGCCTGAAGGTGACGTTCGATCAGTTCGTGGCGGGCCATGGTCCACCACCCAGCGCCGCGGATATCACGGCGGCGAATTCCTGCCAGTGGTCGCGCGCTCCCGCCAGGGAGCGCCGCCCCTTCTCGGTCAGCTCATAGGTGCGCCGTCTGCGACCGCCCACGACCGACCAGCTTCCCTTGATCAGTCCCGCCTGCTCCAGCCGGTGAAGTGCCGGGTAGACGGTGCCGGTGGGCAGGTCGATCTTGCCGTCCGTGGCGTCACGCAGAGCTTCCTTCACGGCGTAGCCGTGCTGCGGTCCGTCCTCCAAAGCGGCGAGGAGGAGGCCGTCGAGATGTCCTTTGAGTGCTTCCGCCCTCATAGGTAGCAACGCTACACCGGCTCTTTCCATCGGCCAAGGCCCGGAGTAGCGTCGCTATAGGTAGCAATCCTACGTATAGGAGATGCGATGGACGTCATCGACATCGCGGGCACTCCCGTCCCCGACGCCGGACCTGTCTTCCTCACCGCGCTCGCGGTCCACGTCATCGCGGGGATCACGTGTGTGATCTGCGGTGCGATGGCGGCGGTGACGCGAAAGGGGGGCCCACGACACCTGCGATTCGGACGCGTCTACCTGTGGGGACTGGTCGTGGTCTACGGCACGCTGACCGTCATGTCGGTGATCCGCTGGCGAGAAAGCGCCCACCTGTTCGCCGTCGGCACCCTGGCGATCGTCACCGCGCTGACGGGGTACGCCAGTCGGCGGCAGCGACCTGAGGTCCACATCGTGGGAATGGGCACGTCCTATGTCCTGCTCCTGACCGGCTTCTACGTCGACAACGGCCCGCATCTACCGCTCTGGGACAGGCTCCCGGCCATCGCCTACTGGCTGCTGCCGGCTCTGATCGGCTTCCCCCTGATGGCACGCGCCGTCGCCCGCAGACGCCACCCGAGCGCGTCAGCCCGAACGTGACACTCGGCCACAGCCGCATACCTTGCCCGCTGTGGGCGGGCCGGGCAACGCCTGAATCCGCACCTAACCGCGCACCGGCGGGCGCTCGGCCGGACGGCGTCCCCAGGCCGAGATCAGCGGCGCGAGTGTCAGGTCGAGTTCGCCCGCGTGGATGGCGGCCAGGTGCGCGTCGATCTCGGCGTCGTCGGCCAGGCCGGCCGCGAGCAGTTCGCCGCGCACGTGCTGTATGGTCGCCGCCTCCAGCCGGTCGCAGGCCGGCCCGCCGACCGGGAAAGCGCCCGCCGCGGCGACATCCACCAAGCCGGCCTCACGCAATGCCCGCGGCAGTGTCCGGCCGTAGCGCAGGTCCGCGCCGCGGCGCGTCAGCAGTTCCCGGACCGCGTCGCGCAGCCGGTTGGCCCGCCGCTGCGCCGGGCCGCTGTCGTCCAGGCATGCCAGTGGCTGCAGAGCGGTATCGGCGTCCTCGACCAGCAGCCAGCCGCCGGGCCGCAGCGCCGCCGCCATCGCGGCCAACGCCCGAGCCCGGTCGGGTACATGGATCAGTACGAGCCGGGCGTGCACCAGATCGAACGTCCCCGGCTCCGGGGGCGGATCAGCGGCGACGTCGTGCCGGCGCACCTCGTACCCGCCGCCTGCCTCCAGCCACGACGGGTCGATGTCCGTGGCCAGCACGTACCCGGTCGGACCGACGGCCGCCGCGAGCGCCTCCGGGATGCTGCGGCCACCGGCTCCCACCTCCCAGCAGCGCGAGCCGACCCCGACCCCCAGTCGATCGAAGTGCCCCCGCGTCACACCGTCGAACAGCTCGGCCAGCCAGACGAATCGCTCGCCCGCCTCGGCGCGCGCGTTGTCCAGCAGGTACCCGCGTGCGGGAGCGGGCTCTCCACCGAGCGCGGTGGTCCCGCCTGCCGGATCGGGTTGGCCGCTGACGTGCGGCGGGCGGGGCGAGGAGGTCATCACTCCATGGTCACCTCCTCAGACCGCCATCGCCATGATGACGGGAGAGGGATATCTCACACAGCCGGCGGCCCCGCACGTCCTGCGGCACGGTTCTGCACCGTGACGTTCCGGAAGGGGTACATGTGATCGGCCTCCGCAGCCAGGACGCCATGGGGAAAGTCGTCATCCCCGCGGTCGTTCGGGCGACGGCTGGCATGCCACGGGGCCCTCATGGCGGCCGGCGAGGCTCTAACTGAAACTGCTCCGGTAGGCGTGGGGGCTGACGCCGACGACGCGTTTGAATCGGTCGCGGAAGGCGGTGAGCGAGCCGAAGCCGGCCTGGGCCGCGATGCGTTCCATCGAATGGTGGGTGGTCTCCAACAGGTGCTGGGCCTGACGGACACGGGCCCGGTGGAGCCACTGCAACGGTGTGGTGCCCGTTTGCTCGCGGAAGCGCCGTATCAGGGTGCGGGTGCTCATTCCGGCTTGAACGGCGATGTCCGCGAGGGTGAGATCCCGGGCGAGATTGTCCTCGATCCAGAGCAAGAGAGGCTCGATGGCCGAACCGCGTGGGGTGGGCGGGTACTGCTGCACGATGAACTGGGCCTGGCCGCCCTCGCGTTCCAGCGGCATGACGGACAGTCGTGCGGCGTCGGCGGCGACGGCGGAGCCGTAATCCCGGCGGATCATGTGCAGGCACAGATCCAGGCCCGCCGCGGCACCGGCCGAGGTGAGGATCTGCCCGTTGTCGACGTAGAGCACGTCCGGGTCGACCTCGATGTCGGGGTAGGCGGCGGCGAGCTGAGCGGTGGCCCGCCAATGGGTGGTGACGCGCAGCCCGCCGAGCAGTCCGGCGGCGGCGAGGATGAAGGTGCCGGTGCAGATGGAGGCGATCCGGGTGCCGTCGGCGGCGGCCCTGGAGAGCGCGTCACGGACGGCCGGCGGCAGAGGCTGGGCCGGATCGGCGGTGCCGGGCACGATGACCGTGTCCGCATCGGCGAGTGCGTCCAGTCTCCACGGAGCGCGCAGGGTGAAGTGGCCGGCGTCCACGTCAGGTCGCTCAGAGCAGACCCGCACCCGGTAACCGGGGCGGCCGTCGGGCAGCCGGGTGCGGGTGAACACTTCGATCGGGGTGGACAGGTCGAAGGGGATCACCTGATCCAGCACGAGGACGACGACGGTGTGCATGGCGACAACCTATGCCTGCACCGAGTTCTCGCCAAAGGCTCCTTGCTGCTGTTCGTCGGCTGACTGAGCGCGAGTAGCCGTTGGCGATATTCCGTTGGACATTGTCATTCCAGCTACTAGGAGCCAGGAGACGCCGCTGGTTAGCCTCGACCGCGTCCCGACGCCTCTCGACGAGAACGGACACCTTCATGATCGACCGACTCGATGTCATCACCGCCTTTGAGCTCCCCTACGCGGATGCCACCGCGAACACCTTCGCCGCGCCGGGCGGCCGTCGGCAGGAGGGACCCCGACGATGAACGTCGTCGTACCGATCATGATCGGTGTCGGGTACGTGTGCCTGATGTCCCTGATCCGCGAACCGTACCGGCGGAAGTTTAACGCGATCATGGTGGCCGGAGCCGGGGCCGCCTACCTGAGTGGCGGCGGTTTCGGCCCGTGGGAGTTCGCCTTCACGGCCGTCATGACCTATTGCGCCTACCGGGGCCTGGAGTCGTGGACATTCGTCGGCATCGGGTGGCTGCTGCACACCGGCTGGGATCTGTTGCACCACCTGCACGGCACCCCGATCATCCCGTTCGCGGACGGATCCTCCCTCGGATGCGCGATCTGCGATCCCGTGATCGCGCTGTGGTGCTTCTCGGGCGGCCCCTCGGTCACCGGCCTGCTCCGCGGGCGTCTCGGCCGGTCCCGCGTCGAACAGCCCACGACACCGCCGCCCTGACCGTCCAGGCGCTCGTCTCCACGATCCCCTCGCGGGCGCCGATGTGAAACTCCGCTCGGCGCGATCAGGTCGCGGCCAGCGGTACCCCGATCTGGATGTCGAAGTACGCCACCAGGTCGTCTCCCCCGGCAATTCCCCGGCGCGCGTCGATGATCACGACGGTTCCGGCCACGATGCCGGCGAAGCCGGTGCCGGATCGCCGGGACTGCTCGATGCGCTCGGTGACCGGACGGCGGACCGCCTCGGTGAGAAAGGTGAGGCCGTGCGGGAACTCCTCGCTGAGCGGGTGTCGTTGCCGCCCCGACTCGATCCGGCTGCCGATGCCGAACTGGGCCGAGACGATCTGGTCACCACGGAGGGCGACGCGGAAGTAGCCGTTCGACTGGGGGCGGTCGCAGCTCTGCTGGGGTGGATAGAAGCAGTCGTAACCGCCGGCCAGGAGATCGTCGACAGCGGAGCTCATCGCGGTCGCGTAGTGCTCGGAGCCGAACGGCCAGCGCCGCACGGACGTGTCCTGGGCGGTGACGACCAGTCCGTTGTGCCCGTCGTAGCTGTAGTCCGCGTGTGCGTCCCGCCACGCCGCCCGCGGGATGTCGTCACCTCGCCGCGTCGTACGCGTCTCGAGATCGCGATCGAAGTCGCCGACCTCCTGCCGTACGCGATCACCGGCGCCGGGCCAGATCGCGGTGAGCGCCGGCGCCGCGGCCGCGGCAACCTGATCGTCCTTCTGGTTCGCCTGACTGGGCGGGAACCACCCCCAGGCGAGCCGGTCGTCGTGGTCGAGCAGGAACTGCGCCACCTGCGGGGAGACCGCGTCCGTCTCGTCGCGACGACCGATCCGGCACCACAGGGCACGACCGTCCGCGTTGGCGCGGACCTGCGCGCAGAACCATCCGGCCTCCCTCAACGGCCGAGTGAGAGCCCCTGCCACACCGTCGGTCGGGGCCGGTCCGGCCTGCGAGTTCTCACCCGCCGCGTCATGGTCGTACACGCCGGCGGGCGGCAGCGACGGCGGCCCGTCCGATCCGGTGCAGCCCGTCAGCGCGAGCGGGCCGAGGCACGTGATCATTAAGGCCATGACAAGCGCTCGACAGACCGGCCGACGCCGGCGTACGGATGCGGAGACTGGACGGGACACGGAGATCATCGAAGCCGCTCCCCTCCACGTCGGCAACTTCGGCCGGATGGGTCATCCCGCTCCACCGGGGGTGGTCGACGGACGGGCGGCCCGCGCGACGACGAAGAGGAACAGTCCGCAGCCCGCGACCAGGAGCCATCCGGGACGGGACGCACTGGCCAGCTCTGCTGGGCCGGCCCCGGCGACGACGCCACCCGCGAGGGCGATGCCGATGGCGGACCCGACCTGACGTGCGGTGGAGGTGATCGCTCCCGCGACGCCGGCACGGGCCTGGGGCAGGCCGCTCACCGCGGTGTTGGTGATCGGGGCGTTGGCGAAGCCGAACCCGATGCCGATGAGCAGGTAGGCCAGCAGGAGGTGCGGTGTGCTCGTGTCGGGACGCAGGTCGGCCAGGCTGAGCCCACCGACCGTGATGAACGCGCCCGCGAGCAGGAGCGGTCGTCGAGCCCCGAAGCGGGCTACCAGGGTGCCCGACAGCGGTGCGCACACCGTCGCCCCGAGCGCCATCGGCAGGGTCGCGATCCCCGCGGTGAGCGCGGTCCATCCCTGCGTGTGCTGCAGATACAGGGTGTTGAGCAGCAGACCGAGGCTCAAGGCGGCGAACAAGGCCACCGCGCCCAGGACCGCGGTGGTGAAGGCCGGCCGCCGGAACAGCGCGAGGTCCATCAACGGTTCGGGACGGCGCCGTTCGACGGCGGCGAAACCCACGGCGCCCGCGGCGACGATCAGGTATCCGGCCCAGGCGAGGGGCGTGGCCCAGCCGATGTGCGGGCCTTCGATGAGGACAGCGACCGAGACGCACACGACGACGGTGAGGAGAATCTGGCCGGGCGCGTCGAGCCGCCGGACCCGAGGCGCGCGGGACTCCGGCACGAACACCGCGCTCAGGACCAGTGCGGCGACGACGACCGGGGCGTTGATCCAGAACACCGACCTCCAGCCGAACGCCGCGATGAGCGCGCCGCCCGTGACCGGTCCGGCGGCCATGCTGAGCCCGAAGACCGACCCCCAGATCCCGATCGCCTGCGCCCGCTCCCGCGGATCGGGCATCGCGTTCACCACGATGGCCAGAGCCACGGGGCTGAGCATCGAAGCCCCGATTCCCTGGACGGCGCGGGCCGTGACGAGCATGCCCGGCGACGGGGCCAGCGCGCACGCCAGGGACGCGGCCCCGAACACGACCAGCCCGCACCGGAACACACGACGCCGTCCGAAGCGATCCGCCAGCGCACCCGAGGAGATCAGCAGACTGGCCATGACCACCGTGTAGGCGTCCACGACCCATTCCAGGCTGCGGGTGTCCACACCCAGCCCACGCCCGATGGCCGGCAGTCCCACGTTGACGATCGTGGTGTCCAGCCCGACCAGGAACATGCTCAGCGCGCAGATCGCCAGCACCGCCCACCGCCGGCGCGCACTCGACGTGGGGTGAACAGCAAGGAATGTCGTGGCCACGGGGAAGCTCCAAGTCTCCGAACGTTTCTGCGAAGCCATGCTCGGAGCCTGTGGCCGTCCCGGCCCAGCAAATTTGCGAAAGCTGCAAAATGGAGAGCATGGAAGCCGAACTCGCGGAGATCCTCGACGGCATCGGGCCCCGGCTGCGCGCCATGCGCCGCGACCGCGGGCTCACGCTTGAGATGCTCGCGGCGGACACCGGGATCTCGCTGAGCACGTTGTCCCGCCTCGAGTCGGGGAAACGGCGCCCCACCCTCGAACTGCTGATCCCACTCGCCCGCGCCCACCGGGTCGCGCTGGACCAGGTGGTGGCCGCGCCGGCCACCGGTGACCCACGGGTCCACCTGAAGCCCCACCGCCGGCAGCGCGGCAGCGTCGTCGTGCCCCTGACCCAGTACCCGGGCCGGGTCCAGGTCTTCAAACAGGTCCTCGCGCCCCGGCAGCCGAAGCTCGTCACCCATCCCGGCTACGAATGGCTCTACGTCCTCGCCGGCACACTCCGCCTCATCATCGGCGAACGCGACTTCGCACTCCGCCCCGGCGAGGTGGCCGAGTTCGACACCAGTGAACGGCACTGGTTCGGCCCTGCCGACACGAACACCGTCGAGATCCTCCACCTGTTCGGACCGCACGGCGACCAGGCCGTCAATCGCACCGAGCCCTCGGCGCCGTCGTGACCCGGCACCAAATGGCTTTTCCAAGAGTGTTCAGGTCGGATTCCCTTCACCCGCTTCAATGACCGAAGCCCAGGTCGACCGACATATTCGGGACCTGGGCTTCGGTCAACTGCCGCGCCGGGTCAGTTGAAGGGGTTGTCGTAGGTGCCGCTGCTCTTGGTACGCGTCATGTACTGATATCCGTGGCTGAACCAGCCGGCGGTCACGTCGAAGCGGAGGTTGTAGACGGAACCGCCGAACGAAGCCTCGGCGCTGTACAGGGCCACCTGCTGGCATCCGCTGGCCGACGTGGAACCGGTCCACACCGGGTAGTTCGTGGTGGTGCCGTTGACGTTGATGAGGAAGGACGGCTGGGGGTACGCGCCGCTCTGCCAGCACAGGCTCAGCGAGTAGCGGTACTTCGTGTTGGAGTCATCGAACGCGACGGTCCCTTCGAGGCGGGCCAGCTGCATCCCGGAGCCGTCGTTGGCGATCACCTGCACGTAGACCTGCTGGTCCGGGCCGTACGCGGCATGGGCGGGGCTCACGGGCAGGCAGGTGACGGCCAACGCCGTGACGGCGAGCGCGATCGACGTCGTCAGGCGACGTCCCCACGAGTGTTCGGTCAACTCACACTCCAACAATCCAGGGGGTACGGGAACGCCCGGAGGTTATATAGGGGATCTCGAATGGGTCCAGCACGGCGAAATCGGGGCTCGGTCCCGCCAGCATCTCCGGTATCAGCGGTCACGCCGTTCGTATAGTGACCAGGGAATAGAAGGGAGCCGAAGTCCGCGAAAGCCCCGGTCGGCCGCTGAAAGTTTCACCGTCATCGACCGCGACTGTTCGCGATAAACCACCGGCAGCCTGACCGAACAATCACTGGACCGTGTCCCAGCAGCAGACACCGGAAACGACCGGTAACAATCAACATATTTCAGTCCCGGGATGGTTTGGCGTGATGGCCGTACCAGCGACGGCTCACAATTCCGGACGTTCGTGCGCCGGCCGAAACCCATTCGGCCCGGTGACTGAGAAGCCATAAGACTTGCCGAGAGTCGTTTTGCCGACAGCAGGTGCGGCCGGTGCGAACATCGCGAGAGGTAGAAGCAAGCACCACGGGGGAAGAATGCTGCTCCGAAGACTGATCCTGATCATGGGCGTGACCGTGGTGTCCGCATCACCAGCCGTCGCGGCCGAGGCCTGGGCAGACGGGTTGTCGGCGCCTCCACCGGCTCGGGCGGTCATCCCCGCCCCGCCGGCCGGTCAGGCGCCCGGTACGTGTGCTCCCGGATCGCCGTGCGCGGCGGTCAACTGTGGTCCGGGCCGCGTCTGCGTGCCCTCCCCCAAGCAGTGCTTCACCACGCCGTGCCCGCAGTACGACTGCGTGCCCGCGTCCTCGGTCCCCCGCTCGGATCACCGGCCTCCCTACCCCGGCTCACACCCGGGCCAGTGGCGGCCCCGCCGTCCGGAGCAGCGACCGGCCTACCCGCAGCACTGGCAGCCGGCGGACCGCTCAGAGAGCTCGCCTGTCAGCACTCCGGACGACTCGGCAGCGAACGTCGGGCGGGTGACCGACCTCCAGCCCTGACCCCATCAGTCCGGCTGCTCCCTGTTTGATCGAGATACACCCGCCCCTGGTCAGCTGGACATGGGGCACTGCTTGCCGAGCTTCGACACTTGTTCGGAGAAGGCCTTCGCGTGCTTCAGCTCGTCTTTCGCGGTGTCGTTGAGCACTCTCGCCGCCTCGGTGTCGCCGGCCGCCGAGGCTTGGCGGGCGTAATCGGGGTACATCTGCGTACCCTCGTGCGTCTCCCCCTTGATCGTCGCGCACAGGTTGGTCCCGGTGTCGCGCACGGCGCCGGCCATATTGGCGTGCTCGGCGAAGTGCTCGGTGCGCTCGACGGCGGCCGTCCGGTGGAACAGCTCGGCGAGTCTGGGTTGCCCGGTCTCCCCCGCCCTGTCGCCGTACAGCGTGTACTTGGCGTAGGCGAAGGCCTCGCCCTTCATCGCCGCCCGCAGGTTGTCCAGGGTGCGGGATGAGGAGACCCTGGGCGGCCCGGCCTGGATCTCCACCGGTTTGGCCTGCACGTCGGTCGGGACGGTCGCCCGGGACGACCGCTCGGTGATGGCGTTGCGCGCCTGGACGAAGTTCGCACGGTGCCTGGCCTCGTCCTGGCCGACTTCGGAGAAGAGCCTGGCGGCCTCCTGGTCGCCGTCCGCCTTGGCCTGCTCGGCGAACTGCTTGTACATCGTCGTCGCCTCGTACGACTCGCCCCCGGTGCTGTCGCGGAGGTTCGCCGTGTTGTCGCCGGCCAGGCCGATCAGCTTCGCCTGCTCGGTGAAGTGTTCACGCAGTTCCGTGTGGGCGGTGCGCCGGTACAGCGCCGCCACGTCGGGCAGGTTCTCCCTGTCCGCCTGCCTGGCATAGGCGCGGTAGGTGACGTGCGCCAACGCCTCGCCCTGCATGGCGTTCGTGATGTTGGTACGCGTCGACGGATCGACATCGTCCCCGTGGGGAACGGACGCCGCCTTCGCGTTCCCGGCCCCCACAGCGAGAAGGGTGACCGTGCCGACAGTCGTGAGACAGGCTCTCCAGCAGATGAGACCTCGGGTTCCCATGACGACCCCCCGGGTGTGCGGTGCGGAGCGGTTGCCCGCCCCCGCCGCCGAACGATGAATCCCCTGGCCCTGGTACCCCAACACGGCCGGCCAACCTCCCGAAGCACCCCGGGTTGGGCAAAAGAGCGACGACTCCCTCGGCTCCGGGCCGAGGCCGGGAGCGTCAACCGCGGGTGCTCTCCCACTGCAGTTCGCCCTTGACGACTTTCGGCCGCCAGCCGCGGATCGGCCTGCCCGCCTCCAGGGCCCTCGTGGTCGCCTTCAGCAGGGCGAGGTAGGAGGGCCACACCACGTCGCCCTCCAGGGTGAGGCCCTCCTCGTTGAAGAACTCGCCCGTCTTCCCCGTACGGGTGTCGACGAAGAGGTTCCCGCCGTCATGGGCGTCGGCGAAGGGGATGAGACGGCCGTGCCACCAGTACCCGAGGGAGTCTCCGCCGATGTCGCAGAGCATCTTCCACTCCGTACGGATGTTCTTGGCGGACATCAGCTCGTAGAAGGGGGCGGGACCGAACCCCCACGAGCCGCCGCCGTCGTGCCGCAACAGCGAGGCGCGCAGGTCATCCGGGAACCGCAGACCCATCACCGCCTCCGACCTGGCGATGTCCAGGGGGCGGGCCGGTGGCCGCAGCAGCTTGTACGTGGCGGGCGCCCTCCGGGCCAGCCACCGCTCGAGACGCCGCCAGACCGCGTTCACCTCGGCGGTGACGCCCGGGCCGGGCAGGTGTACCCGGGGCGTACGGCGGGGCGGCAGGCACCCGCCGGCCCGCAACTCCGCGGCCGTCGGCTTCTCCGGGGTCGGCTCCACGGTCGGCGTGGGGGTGGGGGACGGCCGGGGGCCGCCGGCGCAGCCCGGCCGCAGAGGGGCGGGCTCCTCGGCCCAGCGCAACTCGCAGCCCGCGGTGACGACCGGGTACCAGTCCCGCAGCGCCTCACCCCGCTCCAGCGCGCCGGCCAGCGCCTCCAGCATCGCGACGTGCGACGGCCAGCCCATCGGGCCGTCGTACGTCAGCTTCTCCTGCCACGCGGCCTCGCCCACCCGGCCCGTCCGCGGCTCGACGAACAGTTCCCGTCCACTGCTGTCGCTGCCGACGGCGAGGAGGCTGCCGTGCCACACCCCGTTCTCGGGGTCGGCCGCGTCCCGATCGCCGGACTCCACCAGATCCTCACAGTTGGACCAATTGATGTAGTCGATGTCGGACAGGCCCAGCAGGCCGTACGAGGGCGGGAGCTGGAATCCCGCCCCCAGGTTGCCGTCGGCGCCGTCGTGCCGCAGATACGAGACGTACAGGTCGTCCGGCAGCCGTCGGCCGTGGTCGGCCTCCCAGCCGGCGGGGATCTTCGGATCGGCGCCGAACTTGAGCTTCCGGAGCGTGGCCGAGGCGTGCGCGCCCAGCCAGCGTTCGACGCGGTCCCACGCCTGGTTCACTCGCGCGGCGACCGCCGGGTCGGGCGTGCGCGGAGTGTACGTGGGCTCCACATCCATGGCGTCGGGGTAGAACGACGGTACGGCCTCGTCCGTGACCTGGTCGTCCGCGGCCTGGTCGTCCGCCCATCGGATCGGCGGGCAGCCGATGGCCTTCGCCTCCTGGGGCGTGAGCGCCTCCGCCTTGATGCGGGCCTCGAACTCCGGGTCGTCGCAGGACAGCGACACGGTGTCGCCGAAGGACATGGAGGAGCACATCACCGAGTGCTCGATGAGGTCAGGCTCGCCGGCGAGCCCCGCCACCAGGAGTACGGCCACGAGCGCCGGCCGTACGACACGTGCCCGCCGCGGTCCGATCATCCGCGCACCTTATCGATCTTACGTACCGTCGTGCCGGAAAATCGGCCTATAAGCGCATCCACCAGCGTGGTGCGCGTCCGCTCGTCCAGAGCGTCGTACGACAGGTACCGTGCGGTCGCTCGCTGCTCCCGCCTACCACGCCTCAGCATGGTGGCAGGCAGTTCCCGATCGGCTGTACCAGGCGTGCTCAGCCCATATCAACCGTGGTGGTGGCCCAGCCGCAGCGGTACATCATCCACAGGAAGGACGGTTTGATCCAGGTCATCCGTTCACGCTTGAAGGGCGGAACTTGTCATCGGCCCGCCCGCGTGGAGGCTCACCCAGGCCCGGCTCGACGTCCGGCAGATCGGCGGGAGCCGTCACGGTCGCTCATCAGTCCGTGGCGTCGGCTCGCAGGTGGCCGGCGGGCTGGAGCCGGGCGCGCAGCAGGCAGAACTCGTTGCCTTCCGGGTCGGCCAGGACGTGCCAGCTCTCGGCGCCGGTCTGGCCGATGTCGACGGGCCGGGCGCCGAGAGCGAGCAGCCGCTCCAACTCGGCGTCCTGGTCGCGGTCGGTGGCGTTGACGTCGATGTGCAGCCGGAGCTTCCCGGCCCGCGGATCGCTGCTGGGGCTGAGGACGAGGGTGGGCTGCAGGCCGCCGAAGCCCGCGTCGGGCGGGCCGATCTCGATGCTTCCGTCGTCCTCCCGGCTGAGCTCGACGTAGCCGAGGACCTCGCTCCAGAACGCGGCGAGCCGCTCGGGGTCGGCGACGTCGATGACCAGCTCACTGATGCGGCATGCCATGCCCGTCAGTGTACGGAGACCACCCGACAGTCGATCATCCCCCACCCGCTGCCACTTCGCGCTCCACACCAAAGGCCCAGGTCGGGAAGCACATCCCGACCCCCGCCACGCGGAAGCGCCTAACGCCGGGCTCCTCGACCGTCCCGCCGTGAAGGGCGGGTCATCGCGATGTCCCCTCCTCCATGGAGACGACTTCGTCGATCAGAGCGAAGAAGGCCTGGATTCCGGGCAGATTGCCGCCCTTGCTGCGGGAGGCCGCGAAGTCCTCCGGCGAGCGCCACTCCACGATGTCCAGCCATTCGCCGTCGGGCAACTGGACCAGCGTGGCGCCCAGAAATCCGTCCCGGTCGGCCTGGAAGTCCGCGATCATGCCGGCGCGGGCAGCCACGAGGTCGGTCGCACGCTCGGGAGAGACGCGGAACCTGGTGAGTTCTACTGTCGTCGTCACACCATGACGATATGCGGACGAGCAGGTCAGACGAGCCACTCGCGTCAATCTAGGTTGACACTGCACGGGCGTCAACCTACATTGACATCATGAGTGATCGACTGCTGCTCGTCTGCGGGCTGGTCGCCGGCCCCCTCTTCACCGTCGCGTACCTCATCGAGGGCGCCACCCGCGCCGACTACAAGGTGCTGCGCCATCCGGTCAGCTCGCTCGCGCTCGGCGACCACGGATGGGCCCAGACCGTCAACTTCTTCGCCGGGGGCCTGCTGTCCCTGGCCTTCGCCGTGGGCCTCTGGCGTGCCGGACCCTCACACTGGGGCGCGCTGCTGGTCGGCGCGTGGGCGATCGGCCTGCTGTGCGCGGGGGTCTTCCGTACGGATCCGGTGAGCGGCTTTCCTCCCGGGACTCCCGACCTGCCCCAGCACAGCACGCGACAGGGAGTCCTCCATGACCTCTTGTCACTGGCCGGCTTCGTGGCCCTGACCGCGGCCTGCTTCGTGTTCGCCTGGTCGGGCACCCCAGGGTGGGCGATCTACTCGATCGCGAGCGGTGTCCTGTTCGCGGGGACGATGGTGCTGGCCAGCGCCGCCTTCGCCCAGAGGGCAAGCCTGGTCGATCTTGGCGGGTTGATCCAGCGCGTCTCGGTCACCATCGGCTGGGCCTGGCTGGCGGTGCTCGCTGTACGCACCCTGCGTGGCTGATCCGCGGCCCGCCCGCACGGATCACATACAGCGTGACCTGCGCTCTTTCGTCCGGCACATCCGGTGGTGCCACGCATGACACCCCTTCTGAGCCATGATGGCTTGTGAGTGTGCCATCAATGTGCCATATTGGCACCATGGACTTGACCTCGTATGTGAGCAACCTCGGCCGCGAGTTCGCCACGCTTGCCGAAGCCGGCGGTGAGGAGGCGCGCGCACTGGTCGAGCGCCTGACCGGGTCGCTGGAGTCGGCGATCCGGATGACGCTGCTGGAGACGCTGTCGGCCGCCGCCGACGAGATCACCCGGGACCTGGCTCCGGGTTCGGTGGAGCTGCGCCTGCGCGGACGCGATCCGAACTTCGTCGTGACCTCGCCCCCCGCCGAGCCGATCGAGCTCGCGGCGCAGGACGCGGCGGCGACCGGCGGCGCGCCGGACGGCGATTTGCCGATCGCCGAGGACGGCCCGGCCGCGCGGATCAACGTACGCCTGCCGGAGCAGCTCAAGGCCGCGATCGAGGAGGCCGCGGCCAAGGAGGGGCGCTCGGTCAACGCCTGGCTGGTCCGGGCGGCCGCCGCCGCGTTGCAGCGGTCCGATCGCGATCAGCGTCCGGAGCCCCGCGGCGGTGGGAAACGGGCCAGGCAGAGCTTCACCGGCTGGGTGCGCTAGCGCCGCGCGCTCTCCTCTCCCCCTGTCCCCGACCTGCGGGGACGGCTCACCTACCCCTGATGCGGAGACGACCATGCCCAATTACGAGACTCCCGGACCCATTTCCGTCACGCTCGACCTCGGCGCCGGCGACGTCCGGATCACTGCGAGCGACCGGGCCGACACCGTCGTCGAGGTCCGCCCGAGCGACGAGGCCGACGAATCCGACGTGAAGGCCGCTCAGCAGGTCCGCGTCCACTACGCCGACGGCGTGCTCCGGGTCACCGGCCCGAAGGCGCGCGTCTTCGACTTCTCCCACAAGACCCGGTCGGTCGCCGTGACCGTCGAACTGCCCAGCGGTTCCCAGGTGTCCGCCGAGATGCAGGTGGGCGACCTCCGCTGCGCCGGCCGGCTCGGGGAGTGCAGGCTCAAGACCTCCGCGGGGAACTTCCGGCTCGAACGGACCGGCCCGCTGCGCCTGGACACGTCGGCAGGTCACGTCACCGCCGACGGCATCGCGGGCGACGCCGAGATCTCCACCGGCTCCGGCAAGGTCCAGATCGGCGAGGTCGAGGGCGCCGCGGTGGTCAAGAACTCGAACGGCGACATCACGATCGACGCGGTCACCGGCGACGTGCGGGTGCGCGCGGCCAACGGCGACATCCACGTCGAGCGGGCCGGCGCCGGTGTCGACGCGAAGACGGCCAACGGCAGCATCCGCCTCGGCGAGGTGGTCCGCGGCTCGGTCGTGCTCGGGACCGCCATGGGCGACCTGGAGGTCGGCATCGCCGAGGGCACCGCCGCCTGGCTGGAGGTGAACACGGCGTTCGGGCACGTCCGGAACCTGCTGGAGAGCGCCGCCCGGCCCGAGGAGGCCGACGAGACCGTCGAGGTGCACGGCCGCACCTCCTACGGCGACATCACCATCCGCCGTTCCTGATCCGCTCCGGGCCTGGAGAAAGGGAAACCATGTCGACCAACCGATCCCGGGCGGCGATCGCCGCGACAGGGCTGCGGAAATCGTTCGGCGACCAGGTCGTGCTCGACGGGCTCGACCTGGACGTGCGACGGGGAACGGTCTTCTCCCTGCTCGGCGCGAACGGCGCCGGGAAGACCACCACGGTCAAGATCCTCTCCACGTTGATCCGTGCGGACGCCGGTGACGTGTACGTCGCCGGGTACGACCTCGCCCGCGAACCGGACGCGGTGCGCGCCGCGATCGGCGTCACCGGTCAGTTCTCTGCGGTGGACAACCTGCTCACCGGCGAGGAGAACCTGCTGCTGATGGCGGCTCTGCACCACCTGGGCCGGGATGAGGGCCGGCGGCGCGCCGCCCAGTTGCTCGACCGGTTCGACCTGACCGAGGCGGGCAGGAGGCCGGCGTCGACGTACTCCGGGGGCATGCGGCGGCGGCTCGACCTGGCGATGACCCTGGTCGGCAGCCCGCAGGTGATCTTCCTCGACGAGCCGACCACCGGGCTGGACCCGCGCAGCCGCCGCAACATGTGGCAGATCATCCGGGACCTGGTGGCGGGCGGCGTCACCATCTTCCTGACCACGCAGTACCTGGAGGAGGCCGACGAGCTGGCCGACCGGATCGCGGTCCTCGACCACGGCCGGGTGGTCGCCGAGGGAACCGCGGAGGAGCTGAAGCGCCGCATCCCCGGGGGGCACGTTCGCCTGCGGTTCGCCGACTCGAAGGGGCTCGACGCGGCCATGCGGGTGCTGGGGGGTCAGGCCTCCCGGGAGAACGACGCGCTCGCCCTGCGGGTGCCGAGCGACGGCAGCCTGCGCGCGCTGAAGACCCTGATCGGCCGGCTCGACGACCGGGCCGTCGAGGTCGACGAGCTGTCCGTGCACACCCCCGACCTCGACGACGTCTTCCTCGCCCTCACCGGCGCCCCCACCAATGAGAAGGTGACCCCTCGATGAGCGCTGACGCCCTCGCCGTCCCGGCTCCGGCAGACCTCCGTTTCCACCCGCTGCGCGACTCGGTGACGATGCTGCGCCGCAACCTCAGGCGCATGCTGCGGTACCCCTCGATGACCCTGATGCTCGTCGGGATGCCCGTCGTCTTCCTGCTGCTGTTCGTCTACGTGTTCGGCGGCACGTTGGGCGCAGGGCTCGGCGGGCCGGTGCACGGCGGGGCGGCCGCCGGGCGCGCCGCGTACGCCGACTACGTGGCGCCGGCGATCATCCTGATGACCGTGACGGCCACGGTCCAGGGGACCGCGATCTCGATCGCCATGGACATGACCGAAGGCATCGTCGCCCGGTTCCGCACCATGCACATCGCCCGCGTCTCGGTGCTGACCGGGCACGTCCTGGGCAGCATGATCCAGGCGATGTTCAGCCTGGCGATCGTGACCGGCGTGGCGTTTCTGGTCGGGTTCCGGCCCACGGCCGGGCTGGGCGGATGGCTGGCCACGGCCGGCTTTCTGATGGTGGTGACCTTCGCGCTCGTCTGGTTGTCCGTCGCGCTCGGCCAGGTGAGCAAGAGCGTCGAGACCGCGAGCAACCTGCCCATGCCGCTTGTTCTTCTGCCCTTCCTCGGCAGCGGGTTCGTCCCCACCGACTCCATGCCGGCCGGTCTGCGCTGGTTCGCCGAGTACCAGCCGTTCACCCCGATCATCGAGACCCTGCGCGGCCTGCTGATGGACAAGCCCATCGGGAACGACGGGTGGATCGCGCTCGTCTGGTGCGCCGTCATCGCGCTCGGCGGGTACGTCTGGTCGAAGCGGCTGTTCAACCGCGAGTCCTCCCAGTGAAAAAGGTCGTGACGGTTGGGGCTCCGTCCTCCCGAGCCGAGGGCGGGGCCACCGACGGGCCGCGCACCGGGCGCCGTGCGGGTCACGACACAGAACGGGTGGGCGCCTCGGCGAAGCCTAGACTTGCGCCATGCCGATCCACCTGAGCCTGCTCGACGGTGTGCGGTGGCGGGGGCAGCCGGTGGTCGGAGAGAGGGCTCAGGCGCTGCTCGCGGCCCTCGCGCTCGCATCCCGGACCGTGAACGCGGACCGGCTCGTCGCGGACGTGTGGGCGGACAGCGAACCGGCCAATCCGGCGAAGGCGCTGCAGGTCCTGGTGTCCAGGACCAGGTCGGTCGTGGGGCCGGAGGCGCTGGTCACGGAGGGGGGCGGCTACCGGCTCGAGGTTCCGCCCGATCAGATCGACGCCGGCCGGCTGCACGGTCTGACGGGCCGGGCGGGGGCGCTGCTCGCCGAGAATCCGGCCGCGGCGGCCGCGGCCGCGCAGGAGGCGCTCGCGCTGGGCGCCGGAGCGCTGCCGCCCGAGGGTGACGGCCCGCTGGCGGAGGTGCGCCGCCGCGCCGAACACGACCTGGCGTCCGCGCGGGTCGTGCTCGCCCGGGCCAGGAGCCGCAGCGGCGACCACGACCCCGCCCTGCCCGAGCTCGAGGAGGCCGCGCGCGTCCGCCCCGAGGACGAGGGCCTGCTCGCCGACCTCCTGCACAGCGAGGCGGCGGTGCGCGGGACCGGCGCCGCGCTCGACCGCTTCGAGCGCTACCGGTCTGGCCTGCGCGACCGGATCGGCGCCGATGTCGGCCCTGAGCTGCGGCGGGTCCACCGTGAGCTGCTGGCGCTCGACAGCCCCGTGCGCGCCGGCGTTCGCTTCGACACGACCCTGCTGCTCGGCCGCGACGACGATCTCCGACTGGTACGGGCGCTGCTGTCCACCTCCCGGGTGGTCTCGATCCTCGGCCCGGGCGGCCTCGGCAAGACCCGGCTCGCCCACGCCGTCGCGCGGGAGGCCCGGCAGCCGGTGGTGCACTTCGTCGAACTGGTCGGCGTGACCGCGCCCGAGGACCTGGTCGGCGAGGTCGGGTCGGCGCTCGGCGTCCGCGACTCGGTGACCGGACGCCGCACGCTCACCCCGCAGCAGCGTGCCGACGTCCGGGCCCGGATCGCCCAGCAGCTCGATCTGGCTCCCACCCTGCTGGTGCTCGACAACTGCGAGCATCTGGTGGAGGCGGTCGCCGACCTGGTCGCCTATCTCGCCGCGACCACACGGGAGCTGCGGGTCCTCACCACGACCCGCTCGCCACTGGCGATCGCCGCCGAACGCGTGTATCCGCTGCCCCAGCTGGGGACCGGTGACGCCGTCGAGCTGTTCCGCGACCGCGCGACCGCGGCCCGGCCCGGTGTGCACCTCGACGAGGACGACGTGCGGGCGGTCGTGGCCCGCCTGGACGGCCTGCCGCTCGCCATCGAACTGGCCGCCGCGAAGGTGCGGGTGATGTCGCCGGTAGAGATCGCGCGGCGGCTTGAGGACAGGTTCTCGCTGCTGCGCGGCGGCGACCGGAGCGCGCCCTCCCGCCACCAGACGCTGCTGGCGGTGATCGACTGGTCCTGGAACCTCCTCGGCGAGCGGGAGCGCCGGGCCCTGCGTCTCCTCTCGGCCTTTCCCGACGGCTTCGCCCTCGACGCGGCGGAGGAGGTGCTCGGCGACGACGCTCTCGGCGACGTCGAGGAGCTCGTGGAGCAGTCCCTGCTCACCGTGGTGGAGACAGCCGGCGCGGTCCGGTACCGCATGCTCGAGACGGTGCGCGAGTTCGGCCGGATGCGGCTGGCCTCGGCCGGCGAGACCGCCGAGGCGCGGGCCGCCGTACGGGCGTGGGCGGTCGGTCACGCCCACCGGCACGGCGCCCGGCTGTACTCGCCCGAGCAGGTGGACGCGATGGACCGGCTGCGTCCCGAGGAGACGAACCTCTCCGACATCCTGCGTGAGGCCCTCACCGACCCCGACCCGGAAGCGGTCGTGGTGCTGTTCTCCGCGCTGGGCGGCTACTGGACGATCTGCGGAGACCACCCGCGCGCCATCGTCCTGACCCCGGCCGTCGCCGCCGTCCTGGACGGCTGGGTGCCACCGCCCCGGCTCCTCGACCGGGCCCGGCTGGCCGTGAGCATCGCGCTGTTCAACACCGTCATGGTCTCCTGGGACGAGTCGGGGATTCTGGCGCGGCTGCTGTCCGAACTGGGCGCCGACTCGGCGAACCCGGCCGTCCGGGCGCTGGTGACCGCCCTGCTCGCCACGGTGTCGGACACCGAGCGCGGCCTGGACAAGCTGGCCGACGATCCCGACCCGCTGGTCCGCCGGATCGCGCTGCACTGGCTGAGCCACGGCCTGGAGAACGCCGGCGACCCGGTCGGCGCGATCGAAGCGGCCCGAGCCGCCCTCGAACTCGTCGGCGACGACGACGGCCCCTGGCACCGGGCGGTGCTGCACGCCCAGCTGTCCGGCCTTCACGCGCACCTCGGTGACTCCGCGTCGGCCACCAGGCACGCCACCGAGGCGCTCCCGGCGCTCGAACGTCTCGGGGCGGTGGACGACGCCGTCCAGATCCGCGGCACCCTCGCCATGGCGGCGCTGGCCGACGGGCGCCGCGACGAGGCCGCACGGCTGATCGACGAGCTGGAGGCGCTCGCCTCCCAGGGCACCTACGGCGAGGTCCTGTCGCTCGCCGCCGGCAGAGCCCAGCTGGCCCTCGCCGACGGCGACATCGCCGAGGGACTGCGGCGGCACCGCGAGACCGCGGAGGCGCTCCGGAACCTCCGCATCCCGGGCGCGCCGGAAGGCCCGACGGCGTGGGCCATCCTGGGCGAGATCGTCGCGCTCTCGGCGTTCGCGCAGTACGGCGAGGGCGACGACGGCGCGGAGTTCTTCGAGGCGGTGCGGGCCAAGGTCATGACCGTGTTCGACCGGGACCGCCCGCCCAAGGACTTCCCGGTGATGGGGATGGTGCTCGCCGCGCTGAGCACCTGGGGGCTGCGAAAGGGGGCGCTGCCCGCCGAGGACGCGGTCCGGCTCCTCGTGCTCGCCGAGCGGTTCGCCTACAACCGGTTCATCCCGACGATGCAGTGGTCGGTGCTGTCCGCCGACGCCGAACGCGTCGCCCCCGGCGTCATGTCACGGATCGAGGCCGAATACGGGGAACGGCGCGGCCCCGACCTGCTGGCCGAGGCCCGTACCGTCCTGGAGCGGGTGGTCTGAACCCGCCTACATCTTGCGCGAGTACGAGCGGACCGCCAGCGGGGCGAAGATCACGACGACGGCCGCGCAGCCGATGACCGCCCAGCCGACCTCCGCCGTCACGGCCCCGTGGTTGAGCAGGTCCCGCACCGCGGAGACGACGTGCGACACCGGGTTGACCTTCACGAACGCCTCCAGCCAGCCGGGCAGCGTCTCGGCGGGGACGAAGGCGTTGGACAGGAAGGTGAGCGGGAACATGATCATCATGGAGATGCCCTGGACGCTCTGCGCCGACCGCGCCATCGTGCCCAGCCAGGTGAAGATCCACGCCAGCGACCAGCCCGCGATCACCGTGAGCGCGACGCCGCCGACGCAGCCGAGCACGCCGCCACCGGGGCGGTAACCGATGAGCAGGCCGGTGAGGACCGTCAGCACCGACGCGATGCCGTAACGGATCAGGTCGGCGATCATCGGGCCGGCCAGCGGAGCGATCCGTGCGATCGGAAGGGACTTGAAGCGGTCGAAGACGCCCTTGTCCATGTCCTCACGCAGCTGGACACCCGTCGCCATGCAGACGGTCAGGGCCGTCTGGGCGAGGATGCCGGGGATCAGTACCGGGAGGTAGTTCGACACGCTGCCGGAGATCGCGCCGCCGAAGATGAACGCGAACATCGCCGTGAACAGCAGGGGCTGGATGAGGACGTCGAAGAACTGCTCCGGCTTGCGGCGCATCTTTTTCAGGGCGCGCCACGCCATGGCCAGGATCTGGACCCAGGTCTCCTGAAGCAGGCTGTGGGACGTGGTGCGGGCGACCGCGGCGGCCGGGTCGATCCGCTGGGGGTTGAGGGTGGTCGGGGTCAGGGTCTTCGTGGTCATCGGGCGTTCTCCATCTGCGGTTCGTCGGCGCCGTGGCCGGTCAGCGCCAGGAAGACCTCGTCCAGCGTCGGCTTCGCGACGCTCACCGAGGAGATGCCGAGGCCTGCTTCCCGCAGGCCGATCAGGACGTCCGCGGCCCGGTCGGGATCGGGGAGGGGGATGTTCAGGCGTCCCGATTCCGGGCTCAGGACCGGGTCCTCACCCAGCAGCCGGCGGACGACGTTCGCCGCCGCAGCGGTGTCGGCGCCGTCCGCGAGGCCGACCTGCAGGGTCGCGTCGCCGACCTGGGTCTTCAGGGCGTCGGGAGTGTCCTCGGCGACCTTCCGGCCTCGGTCGATCACAGCCACGCGGTCGGCGAGCTGATCGGCCTCGTCCAGGTACTGGGTCGTGAGGAGGATCGTGGAGCCGTCCGTGACCAGCTCACGGATGGTGTCCCACATCTGGCCCCTGGTCCTCGGGTCGAGGCCGGTGGTGGGCTCGTCCAGGAAGATCAGGGGCGGGCGGGTGATCAGGCTCGACGCCAGGTCGAGGCGGCGGCGCATACCGCCGCTGAACTGGGACAGGGGACGGTCGGCCGCCTCCTGGAGGTCGAAGCGTTCGAGCAGGTCGGCGGCGATGACCTTGGCCCGGCTGCTCGCCAGGCCCTGCAGGCGGGCGAACAGCCACAGGTTCTCCCGGGCGGTCAGGTCCTCGTCCACCGAGGCGTACTGGCCGGTGACGCCCACCAACTGCCGGATGCGGTGGGGCTCCCGCCGGACGTCGACGCCGAAGATCTCCGCACGGCCGTCGTCGATGGGGAGCAGGGTGGCGAGCATCCGGAGCATGGTGGTCTTCCCCGCTCCGTTGGGGCCGAGGACCCCGAAGATCTCGCCCTGCCGTACATGGAGGTCGATGCCGTCCACGGCCCGGAAGTCTCCGAACTTCTTGACCAGACTGTCGGCCCGGACGGCACTGAGGTCCGCCATGACGCGTCTCCTCTCTCCGCCGGGTACCTCCCGGCGTACAAGGAGAGCGTCCGCGTCGTCGGCTTCATCGCGGCTTCACGCTGGTTTCACCGCTGACCTGGCGGTTTCACCGCCCCCGTGCCGCGATGTCTTCGGAGGCTCAGCGGCGGCGCACGGCTCGGCGTGCCAGCAGCCTGATCCCGTGGGCGGCGCCGTGCACGCCCAGGATGGCCACGGGAAACAGCGCGGCGTCGGACACCAGGTCACGCGTGCCGGTCTCGGGCACCAGATCCTCCCGGCGCAGACGGCGCCACGCCCACAGCGAGAAGGCGATCACGCCTGGCGAGGTCACCACCCCGGGGGTGTAGCCGCGCGCCGCCGCGCTCTGCCCCAGGTGCGCCACCCCGTGCAGGCCGAATCCGACCAGCACCGTCTGGTAGAAGCCGGACCTGCCGCCGGTCCGGGCGCCGTCCGCGGCGGCCGCGCCGACCAGCACGCCCATCAGGGCGATGGCCGTGGCGACGTGGGTCGCGTCCATCTCCAGCGCCGACCACACCCGGTCGGGCACCCGCGGGTGGCGCTCCTTCAGCCGCCGTGCCTGCCGCCGGGTGTAGGACGACATGGTGACCAGTTCTTCCAGGTCGTGCGCGATGAAGGCGGCCAGCAGCCCCCAGGTGACCGCACTCGAAACCCGCCGACCGCCCGCTTGATGAGTCACGTCGCTCCCCGTCCCGCGCTCCCCTGCCCGGACCCGGCCGCGACGCCGGCACCCGGCTGCTGGAGTTCAGCCTCAGCCCATGGAACTCGGACCGTCAATACGTGAGCCCGGTCCTGACCGCCGCGGACCGCCGGACGCCGGGCGGTCCCGTTCGGGAACAGCGGCGCGATCGAAATAAATGCAACCTGGGGGTTGCATCATCCATGACAGTTGTGCAACTCTGAAGTTGCACAACTGCTGGAACGAAGACGGAGGAGCACCCATGATCGACAACCGCATCGAGCGCGAGATCCTGATCGCGGCGGCGCCCGAAAAGGTGTGGCCGCTGGTGGTGGAGCCCGGGTTCTGGGCGACCGACGACGAGACCACGCACGGCACGGTGGCCACGCAGGGCGAGTCCCTGGTGGCCCGGCACTCGGAGCACGGCGACTTCCCGGTGCGCGTGGAGAAGGTCGATCCGCCGACCTACGTGGCGTACCGGTGGGTCAGCGCGTTCCCCGGCGAGGAACTGCGCGAGGAGAACTCGACCCTCGTGGAGTTCACGCTGACGCCCGAGGGCGACGGCACCCGGCTGCGCGTCGTGGAGAGCGGGTTCGCGACCCTGCCGACGTCCGACGAGAACCGCCACAACGTGGTGAAGGACCACATCCCCGGCTGGGACCACTGCCTCGCCGCGCTCGCCGCCCGCGCTGAGTAATCTACGGTGATGGACCGACGTGCCATGGGCGCCGATGTCGTCGACGGCGTCCTCGCCGCCCTGGCCGATCCGACCCGCCGTCAGCTGTTGGACCTGCTCGCCGAACACGGTCAGGCCACCGCCACGACGCTCGCCGTCGGGCTGCCGGTCTCACGCCAGGCCGTGGTCAAGCACCTCGCCGTCCTCGACGCGGCCGGGCTGGTCGACAGCACGAAGGTCGGACGCGAGGTCCGCTACTCGGTGCGCTCCGCCGCGCTGGACGCGACGGCCCGGTGGATGGCCGCGCTGGCCGCCGAGTGGGACCGGCGCCTGGCAAGGATCAAGCGCGTCGCCGAGGCGGCCGAGCGGGACTCGCGCTGACCCGTCCAGCGGCGCGCCGGCGCACGCCGGTACGGCCGCCACGGGACAGGGAGCGCTGCTCAATGCCGCGATCCTCCCTAATGTTTCGCTATCCAGCGGAATAGGAACGGAACATCACGGGCGGTGGCGGCAACGGCGCGACTACCGTGATGGCCATGGGAGGGGTTGGCGGAGGCGGGCCCGAGCCGGACACGGCGCGGCAACGCGTCATCGAGAAGGCCACCCACCTCTTCGCGTCCCTCGGCTACGACGGAACCTCGGTCCAGATGATCGCCGACGCCGCCGGGCTCGACATCGGCACCGTCACCGACCTCGTCGGCGGCAAACGCGAGCTCTACCTGACGGTGATGCGCCGCACCTACCTCGCCACGCAGGCGATGTTCAACGCGGCGTTCACCGAGTTCACGCCCGACCGGGCGGGCGTCCTCCTGGTGGTGGACCGGTTTCTCGACTTCTACACCGACCATCCCGAGATCCCCGAGCTGTGGATACACCGATGGCTGTCCGACGCCGCCGACATCACCGGTCTCGAGGGGCTCTACCTCAAGCCGCTTCGAGACTCGGTGAAGCAGGCGTTCCGCAGAGCGGCCGGGCCTGGCGCGGACGTCGACATGACTCTGGAGACGATCGTCTGGTGTGTCCGCGGGTTCGTGGTGGGCGGCATGGTCGGCGCGAGCGGCGAGGTCCACGGGCCCGCCAACATCGGGTACCTGCAGCGGTTCCGTGCGTACCTGCACCAGTTGGTGACCCGGTCGCTCGCGCTGGAGCGGTGACCGCCTCGCCGTGCCTCCACCGCCGCCCGCGTGGCGGTCACGTCACCGGGCGGCGTCGGCGTGACTCGCGTCCCGGGGGCGGGCGGCCCGCGCACGCCCGTATTCGGCGAGGGCGTGGAAGGCGGCCTTGGGCTCCCACGGCAACCCCGGGTACGCCGTTCCCGCGCGGCCCTGTCCGAGGACCTTCACGACGCCGTAGCCGGCCACGTCGAAGTCACGTTCCGGGTCGGATGAGGTCGGCAGGTCGCGGCGGGCGAAGGTGTAGACGAAGGCCGCGTCGACCCCCTCCTCGTCGTAGATCTCGAGGAGTCTGCGCAGATAACCGGCTTGTTCGTCCTCGTCCCGCACCACCGTCTCGGTGAGACGGACCGGGCGTGCGTGCTCGTCGAAGTCGACGATCTGGTCGCCCCGGGACGCGCGGTCGCCCGCGCCTGCGTACGAGGCGCATCCGAACTCGGTGACGGCGAACGGCTTTCCCTGCGCGGCCTGCGCGCGCACCCCTGCGCGGAAGCCCGGCCCGGTGGTCGCGTCGTAGTAGCCGGCGTCGGTGGCGATCACGTCGAACGGGGTCCAGTCCACGCCCTCCAGCGGCAGCGAGGCGTAACCGACCGGGCCCCCGAACCGCCGCCGCACCTCGGTGACGGCCCGGGTGAGGAAGGCGTTGACACGCGCACGCGCCTCGCCGAGCGTGACCGCCCTGCGCTCGGGGTCGGCCAGCGCGCGAAGCCGCTCCACGTGCGTGTCCCCGGGGATGAAGCCGCCGGTGAACAGGCTGATCTCGGAGCCGGTGAGGAACACCACGGAGGCGCCCTCCTGACGGAGCCGCTCGGCGCGTCCGGCCGCGTCGGCGAGCAGAGCCAGCAACTCGTCGGACGTGAGTCCGTTCGTGAACGGGGAGTACCAGACCTCCAGCCCGGCCGTCGCGGCGTGACGAGCCGCGATCTCCAGACGGTCGGGGCCGGCCCCGGTGATGCGGACCGCGTCGCATCGCAGGTCCTCGCGGATGATCCGCATCTCACGCCGTACGACGCCGGGATCGAAGGGCTCGTAGGTGGTCGTCCCGCAACTGGAGAAGCCGACGTCGTAGGTGATGCCGAACACGCGCATGAGGTATCCCCCGTGACACTGACCGTAGAGTACGAACAGTACCTTAATAGGGTACTGATGGTACCTTCAAGGTGAAAATCCGTTGCCCGCACGCCGCGCGACGCGTAAGGCTGCCCGGCGTGACGATGCACGCGGGCCAGCTGACGGTGTCACCGGAGACGGTGCGCGCATTGGTGGACGAGCAGTTCCCCGAGTGGCGGGGTCTGCCCGTCACGGGCATCGCCTCGTGGGGGACGGTGAACGCCATCTTCCGCCTCGGCGATCGCCTCACAGCGCGGTTCCCGCTGCAGCCCGCGCAGGCCGGCTCCACCCGCCGATGGCTGGAGGCGGAAGCGGAAGCGGCCCGCGAGCTGGCCGGTCGTACCCGGTTCCCGACGCCCGAGCCGGTCGCGATCGGGGAGCCCGGCGCGGGATACCCGCTTCCGTGGTCGGTGCAGACGTGGCTGCCCGGCGTCGTGGCCGCCGACGAGGACCCGAGCGAGTCGGTCGCGTTCGCCCACGACCTGGCCGCTCTCATCGGCGACCTGCGTTCGATCGACACGCGCGGCCGCACGTTCGCGGGCGACGGCCGGGGAGGCGACCTCCGATCCCACGACGCCTGGATGGAGACCTGTTTCCAGCGCAGCGAAGGGCTCCTGGACGTTCGGCGCCTCCGCCGGATCTGGGAGGACCTACGGAGCCTCCCGCGTACGGCGGACGACGTGATGACCCACGGCGATCTCATCCCCGGCAACGTGCTCGTGTCCGCCGGCCGGCTGGCGGGGATCCTCGACGTGGGCGGCTTCGGGCCGGCCGACCCCGCTCTGGATCTCGTGGGCGCCTGGCACCTGCTCGGGGCAGGGCCCCGGCGGGTGCTCCGCCTCGACCTCGACTGCGACGACCTCGAATGGGAACGAGGCAAGGCGTGGGCCTTCGTCCAGGCGATGGGGCTCCCTTGGTACTACCTCGAAACCAATCCCGTCATGAGCCGGACGGGCCGGCGGACGCTTGAACGCATCCTGGCGGACACCCCCTCGGGGCACTGACGAGAAGGGCCGTCGCACCGTCCGCGCCGGGGACGGCTCAGGAGGCCGTCACCGGGCCTGGGACGCGGAACGGGCCAGGAGGTGGGAGATGACGGTCTCGGCGGGCCTGCCGAGCACGTGCTCCAGATCGGGGGTCTGCCGTTCGAGCGCACCCGCCCGCACCTGGGTGTTGATCCAGCTCATGGGTCCGGGGCCGGCGTCCGGCACCTCCCGGTAGGGCACGTTCAGCGCCTCGGCCACCTGCGGATGGGTCCACAGCGGCCCCGTGAAGTCGTACGCGCGGCCCAGGTGCCCGTCACCCGTCAGCACGTTGGCGGCGGCCTCGGCCAGGTCCGTACGGAAGGCGGTGTTCAGGCCGCGGCCGCCGGTGGCGCCGGTCAGCTCCCAGCCGGAGACCCGGGGGACGAACCCGTCGCTGTAGAAGGGGTGACGCACGATCGTGTACGGCAGGCCGCTGGCGAATATGGCCTGCTCGGTGGCATGGTAGGCCTCCGTCAACCCGGTGGCGACGGTGTCGGCCCCCAGGAAGCTGGTGAAGACGACGACGCCGACGCCCGCGTCCTTGGCGGCGGCCACGGCGGCCAGGTGCTGCCTGATCCTGCGGGCGGTGTCGAGCTCAGGGGACGAGATCAGGAGCAGCCGGTCCACTCCCTCGAAGGCCTCCCGCAGGCTCGCGGGGTCGTCGTAGTCGCCGTGCCGCGCCGCGACGCCCTCGGGAGCCCGGGCGAGATCGCGCACGACGGCCACCACCTCCGTCCGGTCGCGGAGACCGCCGACGACCAGGCGGCCGAGTGCGCCGGAAGCGGCCGAGACTGCGATCATGCAACGACTCCCTCTGTGATCGGTCGCCCAAGTCCACCCCTGTCACGGCGTCCGGCGCCACCGGTTTTCCGCCGGACCGACCGGCACCGCGTGATCCGGCCCGTTCCCGGTCTTCCGGAGATTCCCGGCCTCTCGTCAACCTGGTACGGCACTCAGGGAGTGTCGGAGGTGGCTTTCGCCGACGAGAGGAGACCGGGTGGACGCGGATTTCGTGGAGTTCGTACGGCGCCGGGGCGACCACCATCTGAGAACGGCCGTGCTGCTCACCGGAGACTGGCACGCGGCAGAGGACCTGGTGCAGGCGAGTCTGGGCAAGTTGCACCGGGTGTGGCATCGGCTGGACACCGGCAGCGACCCCGACGCGTACCTGCGGCGCATCCTGGTCAACACCCACCGATCCTGGTGGCGGGCCCGGTGGCGCAGAGAGATCCCCCGCGCCGAGCTGCCCGACCTCCCGGGCCCGGGCGACCCGGGAGAGACGCGGGCGGTGGCCGAGGACGTCCGGAACGCGCTGGCGAAGCTGCCCGCGCGACAGCGGACCGCGCTGGTGCTGCGCTTCTTCGCCGACCTGTCCGAGACGGAGGTCGCCGACCTGATGGGCTGCTCGGTGGGGACGGTCAAGTCCCACACGCACCGCGGGCTGCGGGCGATGCGGCGGCTGGTCTCGCCCGATCTCGCGGTCAACCGAACCGAGGAGGAAGGGAGTGGGATCCGGTGAGACACCGACACGAGGAGCCGTTGATGGACGAGAACCACCTTCGCACCCTGCTCGTCAGGGCCACCGAGGACCGGCCCGCGGGCATCGATCCCATGCCGTCGATCACACGCCGGCCCAGGCGGGTCCTGGTCCCGTCGCTCGCCGCGCTGGGCGTCGCCGCCCTCGCGAGCGTGGTCGTGACGGCGCTACCCGGGAGCCAGGTCTCGGCGCAGGCCCAGGTCACCGCCGCGGTCGACACCACCAGCAGGCAGAGCTACCGCGTCCACCTCCAGGAGGGCGACCGTACGTGGGACGGCGCCGTCGATCCCACCCAGGGCGTCGGTTTCATCGCCGAGACGGGGGGCGCGTCCGAGACCCGCTTCCTGGGCGACCTGATGTACATCAAGCGACGCGACGAGGCGAAGTGGGGCGACCAGGTGAAATGGGAGGTCCAGTCGCGCCGCGCGGAGCAGAAGCCGGGCGCGCCGACGCCCGCCGCGCAGGCCGGGTTCGCCCCACAGGACCTGGTCAAGCTCGCCCCGCTGGACCCGCAGGCGGCTCTCCAGCAACTCCGTTCGGCCACCGACGTCCACGAGGACGGCGCGGCCTCCGGCACCGGCTGGACGGGGCAGCGGTTCGGCTTCTCCCTGACCCCGGCACCGTCCGACGCACCCGAAGGCGCCCGCGCGCCTGTGGGGGCGTCGGGCACCGTCGAGGTGGACGACCAGGGCCGGGTACGGCGCCTGGACGTCACCTTCGACGACGGCGCCCGTGACGTGATGGAGATCGGCGACTACGGGACCCCCGTGACGGTCACCGCCCCGCCCGCCGACCAGGTGGTCTCGCAGCCCGCGGGCGACCCCGGCCCGCCGGCCAAGCCGACCGGTGGCCCCGAGCGGCCGGAGGACAAGACGGCCCGCGACCCCCACGAGCCGGCCAAGACGCCGAACTCCTGATCGGCGCCCACCCGGGCCGGGGCGGACACCACCGCCCCGGCCCTTCGGGTGGCGGGAGCCGGTCTCGGGAGGACCTCACTCCAGGCCCCCCGCATCAGCCGCGGGGAGGGTGACGGTGACGGCCAGCCCGCCCCCGGCGTTCGGCGCGGCCGTGACCGTGCCGTCGTGCGCGCGCACGATCGACCGGACGATGGCGAGGCCGAGGCCGGCCGATCCGCGTGACGCCGTCCGGTCGGACGCGAGCCGCTGGAACGGCTCGAACAGCCGGTCCACCTCCGCGGCGGGGACGACGTCGCCGCTGTTGCGGACCGTGACGACCGCCGTACCGTCGCGGTGGCCGGTGACCACCTCGACCCAGCCGCCCGGGCGGTTGTGCCGGATCGCGTTGTCGACCAGGTTGCGCACGAGGCGGTCGAGCAGGACCGGGTCGCCGGTGACCGGGGCGGGGCGCAGGTCGGAGGTCGCCGACAGCCCCGCGGTCTCGGCCTCCTCGTCCGCCTCGCCCAGCGCACCGGCCGCGGCGACCGCCAGGTCGTGCGGCTCGTGCGCGATGACGCCGCTGTCGCTGCGGGCCAGGGCCAGCAGGCCGTCGAGGAGGCGCTCGGCCCGGCCGGTCGCGGTCAGCGTGCGCCTGCCCATGGCCTCCCACTGCGCGATCGTGCTCTCCCGCTTGGCCAGCAGCACCTCGGCGCCCGTACGGACGATCGCGAGCGGGGTGCGCAGCTCGTGCGAGGCGTCGGCGACGAACCTCCGCTGGCCGGCGAACGACGCCTCCAGCCTGGCCACCATCTCGTCGAAGGTGTCGGCCAGCTCCTTGATCTCGTCGTCGGGCCCGGTGAGCGCGACGCGCTCGTGCAGCCGGTCCTGCGAGATCCGCCGGGTGGTGGCGGTGAGCGTCCGCAGGGGCCGGAGCATCCGGCCGGCGACGACCCACGAGACGCCGAACCCCGCCATCGCGGTGATCGCCAGTGCGATCGCCGAGGTCCCGGCCGTGTTCAGCAGCGTGGCGGTGCGGAGCCGCGCGACCTCGGCCTGGTCGCCCCGCATGCTTTTGAGCTTCTCGTCCACCAGCCACCCGTCCCCTGGGGGCGGGTCGTCGGCCACCGCCTGCATCTCGGCCTGGCTGGGGCCGTGGATGTTGGTGTAGAGGCTGTGGTAGAGCAGCGCGTAGTTGAGCCCGAGGAGCGCCGCGCAGGTCGTCACGAGCACGGCCGTGTACACCAGGGCCAGCCGGAGCCGTATCGACGGGTGCCGCAGGATCGGCCTCACAGCCGGTACCCCGCTCCGACGACGGTCTCGATCAGCGGCGGGTCGCCCAGCTTGCGCCGCACCCGGGCGATGGTGACCCGTACGGTCGCGGTGAACGGGTCCGTGTGCTCGTCCCAGGCCCGTTCCAGCAGGTCCTCGGCGCTGACCACACGGCCGTCGGCGCCCATGAGGATCTCCAGCACAGCCAGCTCCTTGGTGGTGAGCGGGATGACGCGGCCGTCGCGGGTGACCACCCGCCGGGCGGTGTCGAACGTCAGGCCGGCGCGCCGCAGGACGCGCGGGGCGTTGTTGGCCCGTCGGGCCAGCGCGCGTATCCGCAGCACCAGTTCCTCGAAGACGAACGGCTTGGGCAGGTAGTCGTCGGCGCCCAGGCTCAGGCCGGCCACCCGGTCCGCCGCCTCCCCCGCCGCGGTCAGCATGAGGATCCGGGCGTCGCCGCCGCCGGCGGCCAGCGCGGTGCAGACCTGGTCGCCGTGGACGAGCGGCAGGTCGCGGTCGAGCACGACCACGTCGTAGCGGTTCGCGCCGGCCTTGTGCAGTCCCTCGACCCCGTCGGCCGCGAGGTCGACCGCCATGCCGTGGTCCCGCAGCCCGTCGGCGACCTGTTCGGCCAGCAGCGCCTCGTCCTCGATCAGCAGCACTCGCACCTGACGTCCTCCCGGCTCAGAGTCTCGGCCAACAGGCATAACACCGGTGTTACAGGCACTGTGACGGTGCCGTTGCGGGCCCGCTGCTCCACTGGAGCCCATCGGACCAGAGGAGATTGTCGATGAGAAGGATCCTGGTCGCCTGCCTGCCGGCCCTCGCGCTGGTCACGGCGGCCGCCTGCGCCGCGCCGGACGACGGGAAGGGCGTGGCCTCGCTCGGCGGCGCCGCGACGCCGCGTCCCACGTCCAGCCTGAGCCTGGTGGAGCAGGCCGTCAGGTACGCGCGGTGCATGCGGCAGCACGGCGTGCCGCTGCGCGACCCCGAGGTGAACGGCGGCAGTGTGCGGATCTACGGCGCCGACCGCGGCCTGGTCGACAAGGGCGGCGTGGACGCGGATGTGCTGGACCGCGCGCAGGAGGAGTGCAAGTCGTACCGCCCCGTGCTGCCGGCGGACGAGCAGGCGCGCAAGCGGGCGGGAGGCCTCGACTACTCCCGCTGCATGCGGGCCCACGGGGTGGAGGACTTCCCCGATCCGGATCCGGACGGCCGGTTCTCGCTCCCGGAGGAGCAGACCGACCCCGACTACGACCAGGCCAGGGCGACCTGCAGAGCCCAGGGCCAGTCGGCCCGGCCGACCCCGTGAGCGCGACGGCCGTGACGAGCCCGCCGACCGGACGACGTACGCGACGTGGCCGGGCCGTCGCGGTGACCGGCGCGGTCGCCCTCACGGTGGGAGCGGGCGCCGTGGCCGCGATCGGGCTGGGCGGCGGGACCACGGCCCCGCGGACCGGGGTGGACCTCCCGCCCGCGACGGCCACGGTGACGCGGCAGACGATGCTGGAGACCGACGAGCTGCCCGGCGACCTGGGATACGGCGCGACGGCGACCCTGCCCGGCCGGATCCCGGGCGTCATCACCCGGGTGCCGCTGCCCGGCGCCGTCGTCCGCCGGGGCCGGCCGATCTACCGGGTGGACGACAGGCCGGTCGTGCTGCTGTACGGCGCCGTCGCCGCGTACCGGACGCTCGGCCCCGGCTCCGTCGGCCGCGACGTGCGGCAGCTCGAGCACAACCTCAAGGCCCTGGGCTACGGCGGGTTCACGGTGGACCGCACGTACACGACGGCCACGGCGATCGCGGTGACGCGGTGGCAGAGGCGCCTCGGCCTGCCGCAGACCGGCCAGGTGGAACAGGGCCGGGCGCTGTTCGCCCCGGGCCCGATCCGGGTCGACGCCGTCACAGCGGGGGTGAACCAGTCGACCGGCGGCGGGCAGGAGGTGCTGCGGTACACCGGGACCGGCCGCGTGGTGACGGTCCGGCTGGAGGTGTCCGAGCAGCGGCTGGCCCGGCAGGGCGCCAGGGTGCGGGTGCTGATGCCCGGCGGCGCGAAGGTGGCGGGCCGGGTGGAACGGGTCCACACGGTGGTCGCGCAGCCGGCCACGCCCGGCGGTCAGGCCGAGACCATGCTGGAGGCGACCGTCACGCTCGAACGGCCGGGCGCGGCCAGGAAGATCCAGGCGGCCGTGGTCACCGTGGCCTTCACGGCCGCCGAGCACGAGAACGTGCTCACCGTCCCCGTCGCGGCGCTGGTGGCGCTCGCCGAGGGCGGGTACGGCGTCGAAGTCGTTCAGGGATCCGCCACGCGCTACGTCAGGGTGTCCACCGGCCTGTTCGCGAACGGCCGCGTCGAGGTCACCGGGGACGGGCTGCGTGAGGGCATGACCGTGGGGATGCCGCGATGATCGAGCTGACCGACGTGACGAAGACGTACCCGGGCGGCGTGCGCGCCCTCGACGGCGTCACCCTGACCATCGGCGCCGGCGAGCTGGTCGCGGTGGTGGGCCCGTCGGGGTCGGGCAAGTCCACGCTGCTGCACATGCTGGGCACCCTCGACCGGCCCACCTCCGGCGGCGTGGTGGTCGACGGGTACGACGTGTCGCGGCTGTCCGACCGCCAGCTGTCGGCCCTGCGCGCCACCCGGATCGGGTTCGTCTTCCAGCAGTTCCACCTGGCCGCGGGCGTACCGGCCCTCGACAACGTGGCCGACGGCCTGCTCTACGCCGGGGTCGGCCTGGCCGGGCGGCGGCGGCGCGCCCAGGCGGCGCTGGAACGTGTCGGGCTCGGGCACCGGCTCGGCCACGAGCCGCACGAGCTGTCCGGCGGCGAGAGGCAGCGGGTCGCGATCGCCCGCGCGGTGGTCGGCGGGCCCGCCCTGCTGCTCGCCGACGAGCCGACCGGCAACCTCGACTCCGCCTCCGGCCAGGGCGTCATGGCCGTGCTGCGGGAGTTGCACGCCGGCGGCACGACCGTCGTGGTCATCACCCACGACGCCGAGGTGGCGGCCGGGCTCGACCGGCAGGTGCGCGTGCGCGACGGCCGGATCGAGAGCGACGACGCCAGGGTGGTGACCTCGTCGTGACCGCGTACCAAGGGCGTGCGCGGCTCGCGCCCGCCCGCATGGCCCCGCGTGACGTGGCCCGGCTCGCCGCGGCCGGTCTGCGGGCGCGGCCGGCCCGGGCGCTGCTGTCGGCGCTCGGCATCGCGATCGGCATCGCCGCGATGGTCGCCGTGGTCGGCATCTCGTCGTCCTCCCGGGAGGAGCTGAACCGTCAGCTGGCCGCGCTCGGCACCAACCTGCTCACCGTCGCCCCCGGGCAGACGGCCGAGGGCCGGGACGCCGAGTTGCCCGCGGAGGCCGAGGCGATGATTGCGCGGATCGGCCCGGTCACCGCGGTCTCGGCGACCGGAACGATCGGCCAGGCCGCCGTGTACCGCTCGGACAGGATTCCCCGGGTGGAGACGAACGGCCTGTCCGTGCTGGCCGTCCGCACGAACCTGCCGCGGACCGTCGGCGCCACCCTGCGGGGCGGCGCCTGGCTCAACGGCGTCACGGAACGGTACCCGGCGGCGGTGCTCGGCTCCGCCGCGGCGGAGCGGCTCGGCGTCGGACGGGCGAGCCCGCAGGCGGTGATCCTGGTCGGCGGCGAGCGGTTCACGGTCGTCGGCGTGCTCGACCCGGTCGCGCTCGCGCCCGGGTTGGACACGTCCGTCCTGGTCGGCTGGGATATCGCCACAGACCTGTTCCGCTTCGACGGGCGGGCCACGACCGTGTACACCCGGGCGCGGGACGACCAGGTCGAGGCCGTGAGCGCCGTCCTGGCCGCCACCGCCGACCCGGAGGCGCCCGGCGACGTCACCGTGTCGCGGCCCTCGGAGGCCCTGGCCGCGCGCCGGGCGGCCGACGCCGCCCTGAACGGGCTGCTCCTCGGCCTGGGCGCGGTGGCGCTGCTGGTCGGGGGCGTCGGGGTGGCCAACACCATGGTCGTGTCGGTGCTGGAGCGCCGGGCCGAGGTCGGCCTGCGCCGGTCGCTCGGCGCGACCCGGGGGCAGATCCGGGTGCAGTTCCTCTCGGAGTCGCTGCTGCTGTCGGTGCTCGGCGGGACCGGCGGCGTCCTGCTGGGCATCGCGGTCACGGCGGCGTACGCCGCCTCCCGGAACTGGCCGGCCGTCGTACCGCTCTGGGCGACGGCCGGCGCGCTCGTCGCCACCACGCTCATCGGCGGCGTCGCCGGGCTCTACCCCGCGATCCGCGCCGCCCGCCTGTCCCCCACCGAAGCCCTGGCCACCCCCTGACCGGACGCGGTCCGCCCCACCTTTTCTCCGCGCGCATGTTGCCCGCGGTCGAGGAGCTGGGCGGCCGGGCACGGCGGAGGCGGGCTGCACGCCCTCGCGGTGTGGGACGTGTGAGGGACGCCATCGCCCAGCGCGATGTCGGTGGCACCTGATGGAATTCGCGGGACCAGATCGTGGGACGTGGGAGGAACCCGCCGTGGACCGTCACGAATGGAGGCCGTTCCTTCAGCGCTGGAGCGAGGAGTGGCGCATCGCCCACCCGGACGAAGAGTCGGACGGGGACCCCTGGCTTGGATGCCCGCCCGCCACCGAGGACGAGGTAAGGGCCCTTGAAGCGCGTCTCGGCTGCGTGCTGCCCCCATCGTTCCGAGAGTTCTTATTGGTCACCAACGGCTGGCGGCACGCAGGCAAGTTCGTCCGGAGCCTGCGCGGCACCGAGGAGATCGGCTGGCTGACCGACCTGGAGCCGATGTGGGCCGAGGCCTATGCCGATTGGGATGAGGCGGACGCCGAGCCCGCGGCGGCACGGTCGTTGCTGATCTCTCTGGAGGCGGACGCCGGCGTCGTCTACCTCGACCCTGGCGACGTCGACGAGCGCGGTGAGTGGGCGGCCTACGACGTGTTCTCATGGACGGCCATGGGCCCCGACCGGCACGGCTCGTTCTACGAGAAGATGTACGACTTCTATGCCGGATTCCACGCCCTCGACCGCCCACTGTGCGAGACCCAGCGTGAGTGGGACGCCAAGGTCGAGGACGCCCGGGTGGCGAGCCTGCGCGGCGAGGTGGACCGCCCGCTGAGCGTGTTCGCGCAGGCCAAGCGTTTCGGCCGGGACCGCGCCTCGTTCCTGGACTTCCAGATGCGGACGTTGTTGAGGGAAGAGGACGACGACCCGTTCTACCGGCTGCTCGCAAGCAACGACACCCGGTCGTGGACTCTCGACGAGGACCTGTTCGCCGCGCAGGTCCTGCCACTGCTGTTCGCCAGGCACGAACGGGCCCGCCGCTTCGGCTCGGGTTCCCTGCTCCAGTTCCTGCGGGACCGCGGCCCACAACGGATCAGGCACCTGATCGACAGTCATCAGGTGGAGAGGAAGGACCCGGGATTCCGGCTCTGCTTCGGCAACCGGGACTTCGACGTGGCCGCGCACGCCGCTCTCGACGCCGGTGAGGACGCCTGGCCGCGCCTGCTCGGCGCCCTCGTCCACTGGCGGCCGCTGCACGGTGATCATGTCGCGCCGATCGCCCTCCTGGCCGACCCCAGGGCAGCCCGCCTGATCACGCCGGAGCGCGGACGCGAACTCCTGGCCTCCAGCCGGGGGTGAACGCAGTTCAGGCGCGGCCGCGGAACCAGCGGCGGCGGCGCATGGAGGTCGCGGCGGCCGGTGATGATGGCCGCGGCGGCTGCGTACGCTTCGCGGCTGATCCTCGACAGCTGCGAGTGGGGCGAGCGGGTGGCGGTGCGCTCGGTCGCGGGCGCCGGGCACTGCGTCTGGTAAGGCGAAAAGCGGCCGCGCGAACGTAGTGTGGCGGTTGTGGGCTCGGCCCTGGACCGCGACAACGTTCACGCGTTCGTCTGCGAGGTCGTCGAATGGGTCGTCGACCGCATCAGGCACGCCGAACGTCTTCCGCGACGGTCCCGCCACGTGCGGCTCCCCGACCTCACCGGCCTGCCCGTGCCGGAGGCGCGGCTGCGGGCGATGGAGGCGGGCGTCACGCTGACGCTCGTACGGACGCAGCCGAACCCGCCTCCCGTCCCGGGCATGGTGATCGAGCAGAGTCCCGACCCCGAACGGCGCGTGCGGCGCGACAGCGCGGTCACGGTGTGGCTGAGGTTCTGACGACGCGAAGGGGCCCCCGACCTCGGCCGGGGGCTCCGCGCCGGGGATCAGCGGTCGCGTGAGACGGCCTCCTGCAGTTCGGTGACCCAGGTGGCGGGGTCGCCGTGGCCGTACACGAGGTACACCTCCCGGGCGAGGCCGATGCTGCGGTAGCCGTTGTCCTCGATCCACTGGGCGAGCCGCTGCCCGGTGCCGTCCACGTCGTCCATGGAGCCGTGGTGCACGATGGTTGCCGCCTCCTCGATCGCGGGCAGATCGACGATCTCGAAATCGTGGACCGCCCCCGGCTCCGCGTTCACCGGCGCCCCGGCGTGGACCAGCACCCCCTCGGGGACCTGCTCGTAGTAGGCGACGGCCGGGCCCGTGACGGCGAGACCGGCCTGGTGGAGCCGCATGAACAGCTCGTCGTACAGCGGCTGGATCACCGGCCCGATCTTGTCGGGCTCGTAGCTCTCCGCGACGCCGCTGAGCTCGGCGAGGCGGACCGGGGGAATACTCTTGATCACGATGTCCACGGGCATGACGCCCTCCGTTTCGATCATGCGGAGCCTCGCCTCCACCCTGGCCAGGCGTGCCGTGTCCTCCGCCATCCGCGCCTCCAGCTCCGCCCGGCGCAGCCGCAGCATGCCGTGCAGCTCCTCCGGGCCGACCTTCTCCTCCAGGATCGTGCCGATCTGCTGGAGGCTGAGGCCGAGGTCCTTGAGCGCGATCAGCCGGTTGAGCCGGGACAGCTGCCCCGCCTCGTAGTACCGGTAGCCGGTGACGTGGTCGACCCTGGCGGGGCGGAGCAGTCCGAGCGCGTCGTAGTGCCGCAGCATCCGGACCGACACCCGGCCGAGACGGGCGAAATCTCCGATAGTGAACATGACGCCCCCGGTCTACGGCCTCACACGGTGTCAGGGTCAACCGTGTCACGAGAGCCGGGGTCGCGCCCGAACCAGACCATCGCCTGGCCGTGGGACCGAGTCCAGGCGAGCGGCGTGCCGTCCAGCGCGAGCAGGTTGTGCAGGGCCCCGCCGGGCGGCGCCGGCACCGCGCCGTGACCCGGCACGTCGTACGGCAGCACGCCGGCGGCCTCGTTCGAGATCCAGTGACCGGGCAGGCCGCGCACCACCTCGGTGAACGCCTCCCGCCGCGGCCGCGGCACCTGGTACAGCACGGAGGTGTGGAACACCACCAGCGTCGCACCGGCCGGCGCCCGCGCGGCCAGGGCCGGCAGGTCGTCGGCCAGGTCGCCGCGCACCAGCGGCGGCGGCTCCGCCGCGGCGACGGTGGCCGCGGCCCGCAGCCTGGCGCGCCGGTGCGCGTGCTCCGGCCAGATGAGGGCGTCGAGCCAGGCGACGTCCACGGGATCGGTCACGTCGAGGGGGTTCAGGTCCAGCCCGGCCCGCCACACGACGGAGGGCAGACGGCCGGGCGGCGTCAGCCCGGTGGCCGCGCACTCCAGGAGCGGCTCGCCGGAGCCGATGGCGTGGTCGCCGTACCGGTAGGCGTACCGGTCGGGGTAGAGGCAGAGCCCGGCGGACGCGCCCACCTCCAGCAGCGCGAGCGGCTGCGGCAGCGCTGCCAGCACGGGCAGCAGGACGGCGCACCGTCCGGCCTCGTTCGTCTGCGTGGCCCGGGTGCGCATCTCCGCCTCGATCGACGGCCAGTTCCCCACGACGTGATCGTGGAACGCGGGCGGGTCGTCCACCGGGCCGCCGAGGAGCCGTAGGACGCCGAACAGCAGGTTCGGCTGACGCCGGGCCGCCGGCAGCCCGCCGAGCAGCGCGAGCACCTCGTCGTCGCGGGAGACCGCGTGCGCCAGCCGCTCGTACACGGCCGACACGCCGTGCGCCTCCCGCGCGGCGAACTCGGCGTACTGCTCCGCGGTATCCATGACCCGATCGTCTCCCAGCTCGGGCGCCGGCGCCATCGGCCGCGGTCAGCCGTTCAGGGACGTCCCGGAACGGCGGACGTCGATCAGCTCCCGTTCGGCCCGCGGGAACGGGCCGCGCCCTCCCCCGGGCGCCGCGTCGCACCGATCGGCGCACTCGCGCTCCCACGCCTGGCGCCTGGCGAACGCCTTGACCAGCCCGAGGTACTGATAGGTCCCGTACGGCCCGGGCATGACGAGGTGCGTGTCGGCCAGCGACTCCAGCAGCCGGTACGCCCGGGATCGCGGGACGCCGAGCAGCGCCGCGACCGCCTCCGCCGTCAGCTCGCCGTCGGACAGCGCGCCGAGCCGGAAGGCGGCGGCCTCCTGCGGGTCGAGCCGGCCCTGCGCCCGCAACAGGGGCTCCTCGATCAGCGGGCAGCCGCCGTAGTCGGCCGGAGCCCGGTACAGGTCCTCCTCGATGCGCAGGCGGAGCTCCTGCAGCGTCCAGTGCGGCCTGGCCTGCAGCAGGTCGGCGGCCACGCGTACGGCCACGGGGTGGTGCGAGCACAGGGCGACGAGGTCCAGGGCGTCCTGCCGCTCCCCGAGGACCCTCCGGTGCCCGGCCAGCCGGGCCAGCATCTCCAGCGCGTCGGCCGGGGACAGGACGTCGAGCCTCATCCAGCGGGCGGACAGGTCGTACATGTGCCGCCAGGTGGTGACGATCGCGGCCGAGCCCGGCGCCGCCGGCAGCAGGTGGCGGATCTGGTCCGCGTCGCGGGCGTCGTCCAGCAGGATCAGCACCCGCCGATCGGCCAGCACGGTCCGCCACAGCGCCGCCCGGTCCCCGACGCCGGCGGGCAGCCGCTCCTCCGGCAGGCCGAAGGAGCGGAGGAACGAGCCCAGCACGTCGCCGGGGCACGCCGGCCGGCCACTGGACGTCCCGAGGTCCGCGTAGACCTGGCCGTCCGGGTACCGGTCCCGCAGCGCGTGCGCGGCCTGGACGGCCAGCGCCGTCTTCCCCACGCCGCCGAGCCCGGTGATCGCCACGACGGGCGTCCACCCGCTGGGCCGGAGGGCGTCCTGGATGGCGGCCAGCTCCGCCTCCCTGCCCACGAAGCCGGGCGGCGCGGCCGGCAACTGGGCGGGCGGGCAGTCGGGGGTCTGGACCGGAACCGCCCGAGGGGCCGGCGCGGCCAGCCCGGGGTCCGAGACCAGGATCCGCTGGTGCAGCTCACGGAGGGCGGAGCCGGGGTCGATGCCGAGCTCCTCGGCGAGCAGCCGCCGCACCTCGTCGTACACCGCCAGCGCCTCCGCCTGCCGGCCGGACCGGTACAGGGCGATCATCTGCAGCTCGCGCAGCCGCTCGCGCATCGGCTCGGCGTCGACGGCCTCGGTCACCTCCTCGCACACCTCGGCGTGCCGGCCGAGCTCAAGGTCGAGCTCCAGCCGTTCCTCGAGGACCGCCACCCTGCGCTGGACCAGGCGGGTCCGCTCCTGGTCGACGTAGTCGCCGCGGATCCCGGCGAGGGGCGAGCCCCGCCACAGGCGCAGCGCCGCCCGCAGACGGTGGGCGGCCTCGGCGGTGTCCCCCTCGGCGCGCACCGCCTGCGCCTCGCGCACCTGCGCCCGGAAGGAGTCCCAGTCCACCTGAATCATGTCGGCGGAGACGGCGTAGCCGCCGCCCGACGACCGGATCACCTGCTCGCCGTCCCCGGAGGAGGACACGACGCGGCGCAACCGGCAGATGTAGGTGCGCACGACGGCCCGGGCGCTCAGGGGCGGGCGCTCCCCCCACACCGCGTCCATGATCTCGTCGGACGACACCACCTCGCCCTCCCGCAGCAGCAGAAGGGCGAGCACGGCCCGCTGCTGGGGTGCGCCCAGATCG
Organism: Microbispora sp. ATCC PTA-5024; assembly: GCF_000511135.2. NCBI lineage: Bacteria > Bacillati > Actinomycetota > Actinomycetes > Streptosporangiales > Streptosporangiaceae > Microbispora > Microbispora sp. ATCC PTA-5024. Next base: position 1,172,449 of record NZ_KI866524.1, read on the forward strand.
AGCTCCACGTCGCCGCGCCACGCCTGCACGGGCCCGAGCAGGGCGACCCGCAGTCCGGTGCTCATCGCCGGCCGTCCCCCGTCATGACCCCGGCCCCTGCTCGTGCTTGCACGGGAAGCCGCCGCTCGTCCCCGGAGGTCCGGACGTCGGGGACGGCGTCGTCGGCGGCTTCGAATCTGGACAAGTGATCACCATTCGGAACTGGAGTCGTCGCGAGCACGGTGGGCGGTCGCCATCATATGGATGTCGCAGCCCATCTATCGCACGGGGGGCGTGCCGCCCCCGCTCCGCCCCGGTCCCCGTCCGTCTCCGCCCGGTCACACGGCGGAGGCGGCCGTCGCCGGAGCGCGCTGCTCCCGCCACGGCCGCCTCACGATCGCCGGCACCCCTGAGCCCGGCGTCCGTCACGGAGGCGCTGTCCCGCCTCCGGGCCCTCATGACCTGCTCTTCGAGCCCATCTTCGCCACGATCGACACGCACACGGCGGCGAGGACGACCTCCACGATCAGCACCAGCAGGAGCTTGTCGGCGAAGCCGAGGAGGTAGGCGAGGCCGCTGCCGACGGCCGCGGCGACGATGCCGGAAAGGATGGTGGCGACCCAGCCGATGTCCTGGCGCCCGGGGAGGACCAGCCGGCCGAGGCCGCCGACGATCAGACCGCTGATCAGAGCGCCGATAAGGGCGGAAATCATTTCATTCTCCTTTAAATAAGTGTTCTTCAGGACGTAAGCGGGATGGCCGTCGGTGGGCTGGAGAGAGGGGCGTCCTACTTGGCGAGGTCGCCGCACGTGAAACCGGGCCTGCGATCGGGGTCGAGCTGGATCTGACTGAGGTTCGTCGTCTCCATGGGCCTGCGGAAGGTCTCGAGCTTGTCGCAGTCGTACAGCACGTACGTGCCGTCGCTCTCGCCCAGCAGCATCATCCAGCGGCCGTCGTAAAGCGGCTTGTCGGTGTCGGCGCTCTTCAGAACCGTCCACTGGTCCTGGAAGCCCACGGCGCTCAGCAGTTCGCTGGCCTGCCCCGTGTCCTGGACGTCGACCGCGCCCTCGACGAGCCCCAGGATGAGCAGGAAGCCCAGGCCGACCCCGGTCAGGCCGCCGACGAGCACCTTGATCCCCGCCCGGCCCACCGGCTTGCGGCGCAGCAGCCGGAACGGGATCAGGAAGGCGAGCACGCCCAGCCCGACCGCGATGACCACCATGACGATCAGGTCGAGCTCGCCGAGGATGCGGAAGACGCCCCAGTAGGTCGCCCCGCACCACACCGCCGCCAGCGCGGCCGCGATCCAGGGACGTCTCCTGATCGCCTGGACGAGCCGGCCCGCCGCGCCGCCGGTCACCCTGTCGATCAGCCAGCCCACGCCGAC
>NZ_KI866524.1:1174239-1178891 GCF_000511135.2 Microbispora sp. ATCC PTA-5024
GACGACGCCGAGCAGCGGGACGGCGGCCAGCAGGAGCAGCACCAGCGTGCTCATCATGCGGCCGAGCAGGACCGACTGGTCGACGCCCACCTGCTGGGGGTTGACACCGAAGACGGCGTACATCTGCTCCACGCCGATGTAGAGCACCGCGTAGAGCGCCACCGCGACGGGCACCACGACGGACCCGATGCGTTCGAGCAGGCCCAGGACGCTGCCCCCGTTTTCCTGCTCCGCGGAGGTGTCGCTCTCCGGAATCACGGGAACATAATCATGTTCGGTAGAAATCGCATGAGTGGACATGGCGCAGACGGTAGGGCCCGGCCGCATGCGCGGCGTTGACGACGCGTATACGCGGTGGCCGGGCTCCTGCGGCCCGTCCGGCCCGCGAGACACGAGATCCGCGAACGGCGGCCGGCACACAGGACCGCCGACACACAGGACCGCCGACACACAGGACCGCCGACAGGCGAGGGGCGTGGCCGGTTGCCACCGGCCACGCCCCTCGCGCGACCGGTGTCAGCCGGCCGCGCCCGCGCGCTGACGCGCCCTGCTCACCCGGCCGTCTCGGCGGCGAAGGCGGCCACGGCCGCGGCGAAGGCCTCCGGCTCCTCGACGTGGCCGAGGTGGCCGCTGCCCTCCAGGACGGTCAGCCGGGCTCCGGGAATGCCGTCGGCCAGCTCACGGGCCCAGCGCGGCCCGCAGATGACGTCGTGGCGGCCCACGACGACCAGCGTCGGGACGGTGAACGAGCCCAGCGACGGCCGGTCGTCGATGAGATCCGGGACGAGGTTCTCGTCGAGGCCGGAGACGAACACGCCCCGCACGGACGAGACGAGGGGGGCGAACTCCTCCTCCCGGTCCCAGTAGTCAGCGATGTAGGCCGGCAGGATCCCGCGGGCCGCCCGGGTGACCCCCTCGTCGTCCGCGAGCGAGCCGAGCGACTGCCACGTGTCCAGGACGCCCTGAAGCCCAGGCCTGCCGGCGTTCCGCAGCGTGAACGCCTCCATGGCGCGCGCCGCCTCGGCGAACTGCTCCGGCCCCGTCACCGGCGCGCTGTCGTACAGGACGACGCCGGCGAGCCGATCGGGGCGCGTCAGGGCGTAGTGCTGCGCGACGAACCCGCCGTACGAGTGACCGATGAGGTGCACGCGGGGCACGCCGAGATGCGCGATCAGGCCGTCGAGGGCGCGGGCGTACCGCTCCCGGGTGTACCCATGGGGGTGGGACGGCAGGCGGCCCGAATCACCCGTCCCGATCGGCTCGACGTACACCGTGGTCAGGTGCTTCTCGACGGCGGGCATCCGCATGTACTCCCACGACAGCCCGGGGCCCCCCGAGTGGACCAGGCAGATGGGCCCGGACCCGGCGACGTGGTAACGCTGGGCGACACCCTCGACGTCGATCGTGTGGGGGCCGGGCGCCAGCGGGTGCGCGGTGTCCATGTCTTTTCCTCCCTTGTCGGCGATTGCACCGGCAAGATGCGCCGCGAGGAGGAAAGTTCGGTCCGGCCGCTGTGAGCCTGCTCACACGGGCCGGGCGGCTCAGGCCGCCGGGTGGAACAGCCGCAGCCGGCTGACCCGCCCCTGGTCGAGGGACATGACCCACACGACGGACGGCGGGCAGTGGTGGGGGTCGTCCGTGGGGTTGACCATGTCCATCTCCCAGATGGCGACGTCGCGCCCGGCCACCCCGTCGGCGAACCGCTGCCGGACCCCGGCCTCCAGGTCGCACTCCATGCCCCGGATCGCCAGGTCGCGTCCCCCGCGCTCACCGTGGCCGCCGATCAGCACGGCCCGGGGGGACCAGCGCTCCTCGACGACCCGCGCGAAGGCGCCCCGCTCGGCGGCCGCCAGCGTCTCGATCGCCTCGCGGCGGCTGGCCGCGGTGCGCAGGGCGGCGTCGTCGTGGGCCAGCACCGCCGTCGCACGCAGCGCCTCGGCCACCTTGGCCCGGGCCTGGCCCAGCCTGCTGCGCACGGTCCCGACCGGCACGTCGCACACCGCGGCGATCTGCTCGTACGACGTCACCCCGCTGAAGTGGCGCAGCATCAGGACCAGCCGCAGGGGCGGGGACAGCTGGTCGACCGCGTGCCACACCCAGTCGCGCAGCGCGTGGTCCTCAATTACCTGCTCCGGGGTCTGCCCGCCCGTCGCGGGCGCCTCCTCCGTCAGCGGCAGGTGGGGAAGGCCACGCAGCCGCATGCGGCACTCGTTGCGGACCACCATCCGCAGCCACGCCCCCACGGCCGCCGGGTCCCGGACGTCCCCGATCCTCCTCAGAGCGACGAGCGCCGCCTCCTGCAGCGCGTCGTCCACGTCGGGCACCGCTCCGAGCAGGCTCAGCGCGACCGCCCGCATCCCCGCCTGATGGCGCTCCAGCAGCAGGCCGAGCGCGCCCACCTCGCCCGCCTGCGCCCGCAGGGTCAGCTCCCCGTCTGACGGCGGATTGGATGACATCCCCGTACGGCCCCCCTCGTGTCTGCCGGCTCCGCGCGACGCACCGAGGCTAACGGCCCCGATCGATGCCGCCAACTTAGATGTCACATATCATCGTTCTAGTAGAGTGCCTGTGCGCCGAGCGTACGGAGAGGGACGGGTGGGGCATGAGCCGAGTTTCCCAGGCCGAGGCGCGGGCGAACCGGCAGCGCGTGGTGGAGGCCGCGTCGCGGCTCTTCCGCGAGAAGGGCGTGGAGAACGTCAGCATCGTGGACGTCATGCAGTCGGTCGGCCTGACACAGGGCGGCTTCTACAAGCAGTTCTCGTCGAAGGAGGCCCTCGTCGACGAGGCCACGGCGCACGCGCTCACCGAGAGGATGAAGCAGCTGACCGCCCTCGACGAGGAACAGGGCGGTCACGAGGCGGCGTGGTCCTGGCTCGTCGACGACTACCTCTCAGCCCAGCATCGCGACGACCCGGGCGACGGCTGCCCCGCCGTCGGGTTCGTGGCCGACTTCGCGCGTGAGCTGCGGCCCAGGGACACGTACGCCGCGGGCGTCCGCGAGATGGCCGACTGGGTGGCTCCGGGCGAGGCCGGGCTGGTGGCCCTGGCCACGCTCGTAGGCGCCGTGCTGCTGGCCCGGGCCACGGCCGGCACCCCCGTGTCGGACGAGATCATGAAGGCCGTCCGGCACTCCGAGGCCCTCGCGCTGCCCGTGGGCGCCGCGTACAGCACGTGACCGGGCCACGGGGGACGACTCCAGGGGCCCGGTCCCGGCCTTTCACGGCAGCCCGAGGCGGCGGCGGACCGGCCGTCGGCGCCGCGCCCCGGGCGGGGCCACCGGTCCGGCCAGGGCCGCGGTCGCAGTAGCATGCGAGGCGCGACCCCCAGTGGCGGACGTCGCGCCGCGACACCGTCACGCCCGGACCGCCGTGACGCCGGACAGCCGTCGCGGCCGGCAGCCGGGGCGGCGCGGACCCGTTCCCGACCCGGTTTCCGGTGGGCACAGCCACCGGGCCGACGATCCCGGAGACATCGACCAGCTCATGGTGACCATCGCCTACCAGGGGGAACCGGGGTCGAACTCGGCCGCCGCGGCCCGCGACCTGTTCCCCGACAGCCGGGAACTGCCCTGCACGACCTTCGAACAGGCCCTGGAGGCGGTCACGCTGGGCGCCGCGGACCTCGCGGTCATCCCCATGGACAACTCCGCCGCCGGACGGGTCGCCGACGTCCACCACCTGCTGCCGGAGACCGGGCTGTGGATCGTGGCGGAGTACTTCCTGCCCATCCACTTCGACCTCATGGGCGTGCCCAGCGGGTCGCTCGACCAGGTGGAGTGCGTCCGCAGTCACGTGCACGCCCTGGGCCAGTGCCGGAAGATCCTCCGTGAGGGCGGCTGGCGGACGCTGGTGTCCGATGACACGGCCGGCGCCGCCCGCGAGATCGCGGAGCTCGGCGACCCCCGGCACGCGGCGCTCGCCCCGCCCGGCGCCGCGTCCCTGTACGGGCTGCGGGTGCTGCGCGGCGGGGTCGAGGACACCCCGGACAACACGACGCGCTTCGTCGTCCTGTCCCGCGACTCCGCGGTCCCGCCGGACACGGGCGCGCCCACGATGACGAGCCTCTTCTTCTCCGTACGGAACATCCCGAGCGCGCTGTACAAGGCGCTGGGCGGCTTCTCCAGCAACGCCGTCAACCTGACCAAGATCGAGAGCTACCAGGTAGGCGCCGGGCTGAAGGCAAGCCGCTTCTACATCGAGATCGAAGGGCACCCCGACGAGAGCCGGGTGGCCCTCGCCCTGGAGGAGCTGCGCTTCTTCTCCTCGGACATGCGGCTGATCGGCGTGTATCCGTCCCATGCCCACCGGGTGCGGGAACAGGACTGACCCCGCCTGCCGGTGCGTTCGCGAGCTCCGGGGAGACCCGCTGAGCCTCCGGCGCGGCGGGTCGCGTCGCGCCGGAGGCCCGTCCTCGCCAGGAAGGAGAGCGAGGTCAGGAGGTGGCGGGGGCCTGCGGCGGCGGATGGAGTCCGTCCGCGTGAGCAGGCCCAGCCCGCCACGGCGGGGGTGGTGGTCCCCGCTTCGAGCCGGGATTCGGGGCGTGCCCGATCGAGGCGGCTCACCCGTGACCGGGTGGGCCGCCGGCGGGGACACGCCGGGGGTGATCGCCGGCCGGCCCGGCGCGCGTGGAGCCGGACCGGCCGGTGTCGTCAG
>NZ_KI866524.1:1180241-1182173 GCF_000511135.2 Microbispora sp. ATCC PTA-5024
GGGTATGGCGCTTTCGCCCATGACTGAGCCTCCACACGATGAAACGCGAAAAGGGGGAACGCGGGGACATCTCCCGAGATCGACGCCGCGCTCCGTCACCCGGAACGCACACCACGACGGCGTCGCGAACGGCGGCCTCTGCCGCGCACCACCGACCTGGCAGAGAAAGGCCGCCTGGGGACACAGTGTGGAAACCGCACCGAAACATGTCAAGGGCGGGCGTAGAAACTTTCGGCCCCCGGGACATGGAGGACGCGCCCCGCACCTGCGGCGACGGCCAGCTCGGCGCGGCGAAATCTCCCCCTCGCCCGCACCGGCGATCGCAGCGGGCGGATGGCTGAACGTTTCATCACCGCCCCGGCGGCGAAGGGGCCGGTGAACGCGATACCGGCAGATGAGCGCGCCCCCGCGCCTCCCGCGGACCCTCTCGTCACCCGCCGGCCCTTGACGGTGGCTCCCCGCCTCCGATTTGCTCCGCGGCACCACCACCTCCCTTGCAACCGACGGAGAGGGGCACCTGACCGGCCGAAATTGTTAACGCTAACACTTTCATCGGCGCGCACTCCCGCGACGGCGCACCACCCCGCCTGCGGGACCCCGCCTGGCCTCTCCGGCCGTCCACCGCTCCACCCATGCTCAACTACGCGGCGTTTGTCGGATGCACGGAACCGGAGCGTGTCTCCGCCGCTGCTCAGCGGTGGTGTGCAGGAAGGAGTCACCCCTCACCGGGCGGCAAGGGGTGACCTCTCGTTCCGTTGTCAGGAGTCGAGCAGGAGGGTCGCGCGCTCGTCCACTGCCAGGAGCACCGTGACCGCGGCGTCGAGGAGGTCTGGGTCGATGCCGTCACTGGCGGCGTCGGTGGTCCTGCGGGCGTGGGCGTAGAGGCGTGCGAAGTGGGCTTCTCCTTCCTCTGTGAGTTCTGCGGTGGGCATGGGCGCGTTCGGCTGGTAGGTGATGTGGCCTGCTGCGGCGGTGTTCTTCAGCAGGCTGATGACGGCCGCCTCGGGAAGGTCCATGCGGCGGTTCATCTCGGCCACGACGATCTGGACAGGCGTCGGCGATGTCCGCTCCGCCAGCAAGGTGAGGAGCATCCACTCGGGGAAGCCGGTGTCGAAGTCGGCGAGGGCCCGGCGGTGCAGCTTGCCGACCTTCCGGGCGGCCTCGCCGAGTGCGCGGCCAAGGCTGGGACGGGGCATGGCGGTCTCGGTCATGCGGATCTCCGATCCATCTCGATTGATTGATGGTCGCGCCAACAACTACGCCGTCAACCTATCCGAGATTGATGGTTCTGCCAACGATGGCGGCACCAATCATCTGTTAGTGTGCGGTTGTGGAGATCGCTGAGCACACCACTCCCGCCCGGCTGAGGACGCTGCCCAGCTGGTTGATCAATCAGGCGGCCATCAGGGCGAACAGAGTGACAGACCAGGCTCTGGCCGGCCTCGGTTCACGCCGGCACCACTTCGCCATGCTTGCCGCGCTGGAGGAGTCCGGGCCGTCAAGTCAGGCTGACCTGGGGCGATGCACGGCCATTGATCGCAGCGACGTGGCGGCCGCGATCGACACTCTCGCCGAGCAGGGGTACGTCCGGCGCGGCGCCGATCCCAGCGACGGCCGCCGCAACGTCATCACCATCACCACCGAGGGAACCGGCCACCTTCGAAGCCTCGGCGCCGCCGTGGCCGCCGCTCAGGACGAACTGCTGCGCTCCTGGTCCGCGGCCGAACGAGACACCCTCCTCGAGCTGCTGACGCGGATCGTCGACAAGGTCCCTTGATCACGGCACAGGACCGCGGAGCGGATCCTGACGGGCACGACGTCGACGGTGCCGCTGCGAACGGAGGCGGCCGGGTGCGTTCCGCACCCGGCCGCCCGCGTCGTCACGGAGTCGTCGCCGACGACCCGGTGGTCTTCCCTAACACCCCTGCATCC
>NZ_KI866524.1:1183024-1184920 GCF_000511135.2 Microbispora sp. ATCC PTA-5024
AGGAGTAGGCGTCGGCGTGGGAGTCGGCGTCGGGGTGGGGGTGGGGGTGGGGGTGGCGGCGTTGAGCGCGTTCAGGGCGGCGTTGTAGGCGGGCTTCGGCTGGTAGCCGGAGTCGTACATGGTGGCGGCGCCGTAGCCCGGGAAGGTGCCGGGGATCCAGGAGTGGCCGTCGTCGACGCCCCATTGGGAGACGCCGACGCAGCGGGGCACCGACAGGCAGGCGTTCACGACCGTGCCGTAGTCGGTGCCCTGCTGCTGCAGTTTCGCCGTGCTGGTCGGCAGCTGGATGCGGTCGTCGAGCTCGGTGACGGCCACGTCGAGTCCCAGGGCGGCGAAGCGCTGCATGTTCGTCAGCAGGGAGGAGGGAACCTGGCCGGCGATGAAGTGGCTCTCGAACCCGATGCCGTTCAGCGGCACGCCCTGGGCCAGCAGCGACTGCGCGAGCGAGTACATGCCGTTGCTCTTGGCGTTGACTCCCTCGATGTTGTAGTCGTTGATGTACAGCTTGGCGTTCGGGTCGGCCGCGTGCGCGGCGCGCAACGCGTTGGCGATGTAGTTCGTGCCCATGGCCTTGTAGAACACGTCCTGCCGCAGGGTGCCGTCCTCGTTGAACGGCTCGTTGACCACGTCCCAGGAGTAGACCTTGCCCTTGTAGTGGGTCGCCTCGTTGGTGATGTGGTTCTCCATCGCGCTCTGCACCTGGTTCAGTGAGAGGCTGCTCACCCAGGCGGGCAGCTGGGCGTGCCACACGAGCGTGTGGCCGCGCACCCGCATGCTGTGGGACTGGGCGAACGAGACGATCTGGTCGCCCGGCCCGAAGTTGAACCCGCCCCTGGACGGCTCGGTGGTGTCCCACTTCATCTCGTTGCCCGGGGTGACCATGTCGAACTGGGCCGCCGCGAGAGAGGTCTCGGCGCTGATACCGAGGTCTCCCCGCGTCAGCGCCGTACCGAAGTACCTCCCCCGGGCCTCGGCTGCCGCCTTCAACGTCGTCGCCGCCTGAGCCGGCAGGGCCGCGCACAGCGTGACGACGCCGGCCGCGGTCAGGGCCGTCGCGGCGGCGAGGCCGCGAGCGCCCTGCCGACGGCGACGCGGTCGGATTGTGGCCGGTTGCATTCTCAACCTCCAGTGAACGATTCGGAGCGGAACGAGACGTCGTGCGCGGTCGTCGCGCACGCCGGGAAAGCGATGGCATCGGAAGAGGCCGGCACGCGGGCGTACGGCAGCCTTCGTGCCGGGTCGGAAAATCGCGCGCGAGAGGACGGGCCTGCCCGATGAGTTCCGGACAGACCGGTTGCCGGCGGCTCCTGCCGCTCACCACCCGTTCCGGCAGGAGAGGGCCGCCCGGGGAGTCAGTGTGGAAATCGCCCGGAAAACTGTCAAGGCCGCACAAGAATCGCGTCGACGGCGCGTTCGGCGCCTCGGGTGCGCATCGACGTCGTCACCGTCGTCTCGCAGTCCCGCCACCTGAACGCCGGGCGGTTCTCCCGCCCCCGGCGTCCTGTCCATCGGGCGCCCGCGCGATGGCCTTCACCTGCTGAAAATTTCAGCACAGCCGCCTCGGCGGCGCTGTGACATCGCGGACGTCGAGGCAGATGAGATGGCTGCCGGCGCCCCGGGGAGCGGCCTCCGGAGCGCTCCGCGCCTTGACGGGACTCGACCGTGTCGTATTGGCTCCGCCGCACCACCACCTACGAGTACGCCTCCGTGGAGAGGGGTCGGGCCCAGCTCGATTGTTAGCGCTAACAGCAGGGCTGTTCAGGCCCGGCCCCATCCTCCGTCCACCCAGGATCCAGGAGTTCGCCCATGAAGATCAGCCGCTTTGGGCGCCGCCCCGCCGCGGCCGCCGCGACCCGACCGGCTCGGGTCGCCGACCCGGGAAGGAGGCGGTGAGCA
>NZ_KI866525.1:0-76853 GCF_000511135.2 Microbispora sp. ATCC PTA-5024
CGCTCACCGCCCCCTTCCCGCATCGGCGACCCGAGCCGGTCCGGTCGCGGCGGCCGCGGCGGGGCGGCGCCCAAAGCGGCTGATCTTCATGGGCGAACTCCTGGATCCTGGGTGGACGGAGGACGGGGCCGGGCCTGAACAGCCCTTCTGTTAGCGCTAACAATCACGCCCGGACCGGCCCCGCTCCATGGAGGCGTACTCGTAGGTGGTGGTGCGGCGGAGCAAATACGATCTGCCGACGCCGCGTCAAGCCCCCGGCCACTCCCCCGCCCGCCCGGCTCCGCACCGTCGCCCGCCTACCTCCGCAGGGCGGCCGACGGCGACCGGGCCGCGATGAAACGTTCATCGTCGGACTCCCGCAAACGGCCGACGACGCCCCGCCCGACGCGACCGCGATCGTCCCCGCGACGCCGGCACGGCGGGTCCTGCGTTCTCGGCACGACACCCCGGGCGGCCGGACGCGGGCGGCGTCGCGGGCAGGGCGGACAGGCCCGTCTCCATTCAGGCCGCCGGGCCTCGCCGTATTTTGATAACCCGTCCGAAACCTTGACGCAACATACGGTTCCGTTCCATAGTGAGGCCGTCAACCCCACAGGCGTCATCATGTCGGAGGCCGTATAGCACCCACGGATGTTAACGCTAACAAAACACTCCCCTTTCCCTCCCTGTCGCGAAACCGCAGGCCCTGAGGCATGCCCTTCACACACGCCCCCGCATGCCCGACCCCATAGCGGCGACGGGACCGTCACCGACGCCTTTCGCCGATGACGCACGCCCGAAATCGCCGCGGCATTCGCGACACACCCCCCAATTGAAAGGCAGAGGTTCCCCCATGACTGTCGGGTCCGGATTACGGCACCTCAAAAAGACGCTGCTGTCGGCCGGCGCCGCGGCCGCCCTGGCCGCGGGCGCGCTGACCGGCGTCGCCGCCCCCTCCCAGGCCGCCACCAGCCAGCCGTGCGACATCTACGCCGCGGGCGGCACCCCGTGTGTGGCCGCGCACAGCACGACCCGCGCCCTGTACGCCGCCTACACCGGCCCGCTGTACCAGGTGCGGCGCTCCTCCGACAACACCACCCGCGACATCGGCGTCCTCAGCGCCGGCGGGGTCGCCGACTCCGCCGCCCAGGACTCCTTCTGCGCCAACACCAATTGCGTCATCACGGTCATCTACGACCAGTCCGGCCGTAACAACCGCCTGACCCAGGCGCCTCCCGGCGGGTTCGCCGGCCCGGCCGCCGGCGGCTACGACAACCTGGCCGACGCGAAAGCCGCCCCCATCACCGTCGGTGGGCACAAGGCCTACGGCGTGTACGTCGCGGCGGGCACCGGCTACCGCAACAACGCCACCAACGGCGTCGCCAAGGGCGACCAGCCCGAAGGCATGTACGCCATCTTCGACGGCACCCACTACAACGGCGGCTGCTGCTTCGACTACGGCAACGCCGAGACCAACAGCCGCGACAACGGCAACGGCACGATGGAGGCCATCTACTTCGGCAACATCAAGGTCTGGGGCTACGGCACCGGCAACGGCCCCTGGATCATGGCCGACCTCGAGAACGGCCTGTTCTCCGGCGTCAACGCCGGCTACAACGCCAACGACCCCACCATCGGCCACCGCTTCCTGACCGCCATCATCAAGGGCGAGTCCAACCACTGGGCCATCCGCGGCGGCAACGCCCAATCCGGCAGCCTGTCCACCTTCTACAACGGGTCCCGCCCCAACGTGTCGGGCTACAACCCCATGAAGAAGGAAGGCGCCATCATCCTCGGCATCGGCGGCGACAACAGCCATGGCTCCGCCGGCACCTTCTACGAAGGCGTCATGACCTCCGGCTACCCCAGCGACGCCACCGAGAACGCCGTCCAGGCCAACATCGTCGCCGCCGGATACGCCACCTCGACGGGTGGCACCACGGGCGGTCAGCAGATCGTGGGCGGCCAGTCGGGCCGGTGCCTCGACGTCACCGGGGTCTCCCAGTCCAACGGCGCCCAGGTGCAGCTGTGGGACTGCAACGGCCAGACCAACCAGCGCTGGACCTCCACCTCCAGCAAGCAGCTCCAGGTGTACGGCAACAAGTGCCTGGACGCCTACGGCCAGGGCACGAGCAACGGCACCCAGGTGATCATCTGGGACTGCAACGGCCAGACCAACCAGCAGTGGAACATCAACTCCAACGGCACCATCACCGGCGTGCAGTCCGGGCTCTGCCTCGACGCCAACAACGCCGCCACCGCCAACGGCACCAAGATCATCCTGTGGGCCTGCAACGGCGGAGCAAACCAGCAGTGGAGTCTGCGCAGCTGACCCCGGAAGCCGCGTGACAGAGCCGTCTCCGCACGCGGAGACGGCTCTTCACCGTGCCCGTCGGCCCGGTCGATCGCCCTCACACGGAGGTGGCGGAACTCCACGCCGAAGAGTCCCGGTGACGCGGCGAGCGCGCCCCGCCCGGGTTCCACATCCCCCCTGGGCCGTTCGGCCCGGAGATCGAAGGAGAACACATGATCGCCCTCGGCGAGGTCCCCAAGGCCCTCCCCCGGCAGCGCCCCTGGCGAGCCCTGATCGCCGCCGTGGTCACGGCCGTCCTGGCCGGCTCGATGCTCGTGCTCAACACGGGCGCTGCATCGGCGGCGACCGTCGACACGTCCGCCTGGTACGTGCTGGTCAACCGCAACAGCGGCAAGGTGCTCGACGTCTACGGCCAGGCCACCAACGACGGCGCCCGCGTCACCCAGTGGACGCGGGGCGACACCCCCAACCAGCAGTGGCAGTTCGTCGACTCCGGCGGCGGCTACTACCGCATCAAGGCCCGCCACTCGGGCAAGGTGCTCGACGTGTACAACCGGTCGACCGCCAACGGCGGCTCCGTCGTCCAGTGGACCGACGGCAACGGCACCAACCAGCAGTGGCGCCTGGCCGACTCCTCCGGCGGCTACGTCCGCTTCATCAACCGCAACAGCAACAAGGCTCTCGAAGTGCAGAACGCCTCCACCGCCGACAACGCCAACGTCGTCCAGTACGACGACTGGGGCGGCAACAACCAGCAGTGGCAACTCGTCCGCGTCGACGGCGCGACCCCGACCCCCACCCCCACGCCGACGGGCCAGTACAACAACCCCGTCGTCTGGCAGGACTTCGCCGACGGCGACATCATCCGGGTCGGCGACGCCTACTACTACTCGGCCTCGACGATGCACTACTCTCCCGGCGCGCCGATCCTGCGCTCCTACGACCTCGTCAACTGGGAGTACGCGGGCCACTCCGTGCCGCGGCTGGACTTCGACTCCAGCGCCTACGACCTGAGCGGCGGACGCGCCTACGTCAAGGGCATCTGGGCCTCGGCGTTCAACTACCGGCCCAGCAACAGCACGTACTACTGGATCGGCTGCACCGAGTTCAACCGCACCTACGTCTACACCGCGTCGGCCGTCGACGGCACGTGGACCAAGCGCTCGCGGATCAACAACTGCTACTACGACGCCGGTCTGCTGATCGACGACAACGACACCATGTACGTCGCCTACGGCAACACCAACGTCAGCGTGGCCCAGTTGTCCGCCGACGGGCTCAGCCAGGTGCGGACCCAGCAGGTGTTCAGCACGCCGTCCAGCGTCGGCACGCTGGAGGGCTCCCGCTTCTACAAGCGCAACGGCTACTACTACATCTGGATGACCCGCCCGGCCAACGGCCAGTACGTGCTGCGCTCGACCAGCCCGTGGGGGCCGTACGAGATGCGGCAGGTGCTGCTGGACATGCCGAGCCCGATCTCGGGCGGCGGAGTGCCGCACCAGGGCGGCCTGGTGCAGACGCAGAACGGCTCCTGGTACTACATGGCGTTCGTCGACGCCTACCCCGGCGGCCGGGTGCCGGTGCTGGCGCCGATCTCGTGGAGCTCCGACGGGTGGCCGTCGGTGCAGACGGTGAACGGCGGCTGGGGCGCCACGTACCCGAAGCCGAACATCTCCACGACGAAGACCGTCAAATCGATGATCGGCCCGGACACGTTCAGCACGAGCGCGCTCGACCCTCGCTGGGAGTGGAACCACAACCCCGACAACACCAAGTGGTCGTCGGGCAGCGGGCTGCGGCTGCAGACGGCGACCGTCACCGACGACCTGTACAACGCGCGCAACACGCTGACCCACCGCATCCAGGGGCCCTCGTCCACCGCGACGATCGAGCTGGACTACTCCGCGATGGCCAACGGTGACCGGGCGGGCCTGGCGATGCTGCGCGACTCCTCGGCCTGGATCGGGGTGCGCCGCGACAACGGCGCGTACCGGGTCGTGATGACCAACAACCTGACGATGAACGGGAGCTGGCAGACCACGTCGACCGGCAGCGAGGCGGCCTCGGCCGCGGTGTCGGGCGGCCGGATCTGGCTGCGCGTCAACGCCGACATCCGGCCGGGGTCGGGCCGCCAGGCCAAGTTCTCCTACAGCACTGACGGCGTCAACTTCACCACGCTCGGCCCGGCCTTCACCCTGAACAACGCCTGGCAGTTCTTCATGGGCTACCGGTTCGGGATCTTCAACTACGCCACCCAGGCCCTCGGCGGCTCGGTGACCGTCCGCCGGTTCGACCTGACCACCCCCTGAGAGGCATGACGGCCCCGCGCCCGTGAGGCGACGAGGCCGTGAGGACCGGAGCGCCCGCCGATCGTCTCGGCGGGCGCTCCTTTCTGCCCGAACCCGTCGCGCTCCGTCCCCGGCCACCGCAAGGCCTTTCGTCCGCGAAAACGGGGATACCGGCCCTATCCGCGTCCTCGTGGCGAGGGGAGGCTGGACAGGTGAGACGGATCGCGCTGCTGACGGGCACCGTGGGCGCCCTGACGGCCGGGGGCGTCCTGCGCCTTCTGGGAGAGGCGACCGCCGGTGACGCCGTCTGGGCGGTCGGCACCGTCGTCGCGCTCGTCCCCGCGCTGTGGTGGGTGGTGTCCGCGCTGCGCGCCGGCCGGCTCGGGGTCGACGCGATCGCGGTGCTCGCCCTGGGCGGCGCCCTGGCCGTCGGGGAGTACCTCGCCGGAGCGGTGATCGGCGTGATGCTCGCGGGCGGCCGGGTCCTGGAGGACTACGCGCTGCGGCGGGCCCGCCGTGATCTGACCGCCCTGTACGAGCGGGCGCCGCGAGAGGCCCGGCGGTACGAGGAGGGCGTCCCCTGCCGGGTCGCGGCCGACGAGGTGCGGCGGGGCGACCGGCTGCTGGTGCCCAGCGGCGAGATGGTGCCCGTCGACGGCGTCGTCGAGTCCGAGGGCGCGCTCCTGGACGAGTCCGCCCTTTCCGGCGAGTCGCTGCCGGTGGAGCACCGGAAGGGCGAGAGCGTGCCCAGCGGCGTGGTCAACGCCGGACCGCCGTTCGACATGCGGGCGACGGCGAGCGCGGCCGACAGCGCCTACTCGGGCCTGGTACGGCTGGCACGGGAGACCGAGGCCGGCTCCGCCCCGATCGTCCGCCTGGCCGACCGGTTCGCTGCCTGGTTCGTGCCGGCCACGCTCCTGGCGTCCGGGGGCGCCTGGCTGATCTCCGGGGACGCCGTGCGGGCGGTCGCCGTCCTGGTCGTGGCCACGCCCTGCCCGCTGCTGCTGGCCGCGCCGGCCGCGATCGCCTCCGGCCTGTCCCGTACGGCGCGGCAGGGTGTCGTGGTCAAGGGCGGCGGAGCGCTGGAGACGCTGGGCCGGGCTCGGACACTGGTGCTCGACAAGACCGGCACTCTCACCGAGGGCCGCCCGCAGGTCGTGGACGTCCTGGCCGCTCCGGGAGGGGATCCGGAGGAGGTCCTCCGTCTCGCGGCCGCCGTCGACCAGATGTCCTCCCACGTGCTGGCCGCCGCGATCGTGCGCGCGGCCCGCACGCGCGGGCTGGCCCTGCCCACGCCCGAGGACGTGTCCGAGGTGCCGGGGACGGGCGCCTCCGCGCTGGTCAAAGGACGCCGCGTGCGCGTGGGCAAGGCGCCCGGCTCCCGCTCGTCCGCCTGGGAGGGCGCCCAGCGCGCCCGGGCCGCGCTCGACGGCGCGATGACGGTGTGGGTGAGCCTGGACGACCAGGTGACCGGGGTGATCCTGCTGCGCGACGCCGTCCGCGGGGACGCCGGCCGCACCCTGCGGCGCATGCGGAGCGCGGGGATCGACAGGGTCGTGATGCTCACCGGCGACCGGGCCGAGGTCGCCGAGAGCGTCGCCGCCGTGCTCGGCGTCGACCGCGTGCTGGCGGAGCAGACGCCCGCGAACAAGGTCGAGGGCGTACGGGACGAGGCGCGGCGGGCCACGACCATGATGGTGGGCGACGGGATCAACGACGCGCCGGCGCTGGCCGCCGCCGATCTCGGCGTGGCGATGGGAGCCCGCGGGACCGCCGCCTCCGTCCAGATGGCCGACGTGGTGCTGACCGCGGACCGGATCGACCGGCTCGCCGACGCCATGGATGTCGCCCGCCGCACCCGCCGGATCGCCCTGCAGAGCGCGGGGGCCGGCATGGCCCTGTCGCTGGTGGCCATGGCCGCCGCCGCGGCCGGCGCGCTCCCGCCCACCGCCGGCGCCGTGCTCCAGGAGGTCATCGACGTCGCCGTGATCCTCAACGCCCTTCGCGCTTTGCGTGCGGCAAGGGGCACGCGGCTGCCGCTGGACAGGCCGACCTTCGACCTGCTGCGCCGCTTCGAGCGCGAGCACGCGGAGCTCCGGCCGCCGCTGGAGCTGATCCGCGAGGTCGCCGACCGGCTGCGCCCCGGCGAGCCCGGGGAGGCGCTGGCCGACCTGCGGCGCGTGCACGCGTTCCTGACCGGCGACCTGCTGCCGCACGAGCATGACGAGGAGTCGCGGCTGTATCCAGCCATGGCGCGTCTGCTCGGCGGCCCTGAGGCGACCGTGACGATGAGCAGGGCCCATGCCGAGATCGACAGGTTGGTCCGGCGCCTGAGCCGCCATCTCGACCTCGCGGCGGATCGGGGCCCACGCGCGGACCAGCTCGACGACCTGCGGGCGTGCCTGTACGGCCTGTACGCGGTGCTCACCCTGCATTTCGCGCAGGAGGAGGAGGCGTACTTCTCCCTGGTCTCCGCGCCGTCCGCGCCGAACGCCGCGGGCTGAGCGGCCACCGCAGGCGGCACCACGAGCGCGACGTGTCAGTGGCGCACGGCGACGACCGGGCAGGCGCAGTGATGCAGGACGGCGTGGGCGACGGCTCCGAGCCCGAGCACGGCAGGTGTCCTGAGGCGGACCCCGATGATCAGCAGGTCGGCCGTCGCCGACGCGTCGATCAGGGCCTTCGCCGGATGCTCGTGGACGACCTGCCGGGTCACCGGGACGCCGGGGTACCCGCCGGCCCGGGTGGCCAGCGTCGCGGCGAGCGACCGCGTCTCCTGCTCGGTGACCTCCTCCACGTCGTAGAACAGTGGCCGCGCGTCCCCCGGCCCGGTCACGGTGGGGTGCGTCCAGGCGCGGACGGCGCGGAGGCGGGCCTTCCGCAGGAAGGCCTCCTGGAACGCGAAGTCCAGAACGGGTTCCTGGTCGGGCCGCCCGGTGACGCCCACGACGATCTCCCCGTGGTCGCCGGTCTCCGCCTGCCCGACCGCCTGCCTGATCACGGCCACGGGGCAGGGCGCCCGGGCGGCGACGTGGCGGGCCACCGAGCCGAGCAGCAACCCGGCGAACCCTCCCCTGCCCCGGTCCCCCACGACGATCAGCTGGGCCGCCCCGGCGGCCGCCACGAGCGTCTCGGGCACCACGCCCTCCAGGATCGCGGTGTCGACCCGCAGACGCCGCGCGCCCGCGCGGGCGCGGATCGTCGCCTCCTCGAGGATCCGCCGTCCCTCGGCCTGGACCGCCGCGGCCCAGCGCCCGGGCTGTGGGACGAGCGGTACGCCGTAGGACCACCGGGGCGGCACGTGCACGATCCACAGCGAGGCCTCGCGGACCACGGCCTCGTGCCCGGCCCACTCCGCGGCCTGGAGCGAGGCCGGCGAGCCGTCGGCGCCGACGACTATCGGCATGGTCATGACGCACCCCCTGAAGGACCGGCCCGGGTCCGTCCCAGTCCGCCGCCACGGAGCCCTCCTGACGAGGCATACCCCGTCTGCCCCGGTAGTCCGTTATGCGCACGCCGCTGCGGGGCACGCACCGTGGAGGGCCGCCTTCCGGGGAGTGCGCGGGTGATCGTCATGACGTTGCGTATCGTGGCGGGGACCGCCAACCGCGGCCTGGCCGAGGCCGTGGCGGCGGAGCTGTACATGGAGCCGGCGGCGTCCGAGGTGGAGCGGTTCCCGGACGGCGAGCTCCGTCCCGTCGTGGCGAACGTGCGGGGGGCCGACGTGTACCTCGTCCAGCCGACCGGCCCCCCGGTGAACGACCACGTGATCGAACTGCTGCTGCTCCTCGACGCGTGCCGGCGCGACCGGGCCGGGCGGGTCACCGTCGTCGCGCCCTACTTCGGGTACGCGCGGCAGGACCGGCGACGACGGCCCGGGGAGGCGATCGGCGTTCGCGTGATGGCGGACGCGCTCGCCACCGCCGGGGCGGGGCGCCTCGTCGTGGTGGATCCGCACATGCCCGCGATCGAAGCGGTCTGCGCCATGCCCACGGACGCGCTGACGGCGGTGCCCGTCCTCGCCAACGCCCTGTGGGAGCGGCTCCCGGCCGACGCGGTCGTCGTCGCCCCCGATCTCGGCGCGGTCAGGCTCGCCCGGCACTACGCCCGGCTGCTGTCGCGCCCGGTCGTGATGGTGCGCAAGACGAGGCTGACGGGGGCGGACGTGATGACCGAGGGACTGGTGGGTGAGGTGTCGGGACGGCCCGCGCTGCTGGTGGACGACATGATCACCACGGGTGGCACGATCGATGCGGCGGTGGACGTCCTGCTGGCAGGCGGAGCGCAGGCGGACATCGCCGTGTCCGCGACCCACGGCGTGCTCGTGGAGCCCGCCGCCCGGCGGCTGGCGCGGCCGGAGATCCACGACGTGGTGGTCACCGACACCCTGCCGCAGCGCGATGGGCCGCGCACGCGCCGGGTGTGCTCGATCGCCCCGCTCCTGGCGGACGCGATCGGGCGGCTGCACCGTGACGAGCCGCTCGACGAGCTGCTGGTCCACGCCTGACGCCCGCCCCGCGGACACCGGCCTCCCGTGCCTCCCGGCCACCGTGGAACCGCCGGTCAGGCCCTGAGGCCGGAGCCCTCCTCCGCGCACTCCAGCCTGTCGACGACCTCGCCCACACCGTTGACCCGTTCGATCATGTGCACCAGGGTGCGGGCGTCGCCGCGGCGGTCCAGCCGCCCGCTGAGCGTCACCACACCGCCCGCCACGTCGGCGCGGACCTGCGAGAGGTCCGCCCACAGCGCGCCGTCCACCACCTCCTCGCGCACCTCCCGGGCGATGTCGTCGTCGGAGCGGGCGAGGACCTTGAGCACGTCGTGGCGGCTGACGATGCCGACGAGCCGGCCCTCGTCGTCGACGACGGGCAGTCTCTTGACGCCGTGCTCGCTCATCAGCCGGGCCGCGCTGACGACGCTGGTGAACGGACGGGTGGTGACCGCCGGGGCCGACATCAGCTCGGCGGCCGTCTCCCCCCGCGCCCTGTCCTCCATGGTCGCCCCCCGGCCGCCGAACTGCTCACGCAGCCGGAGACGGAGCGGAGGACGGTAGTCCTCACCGTAGAACTGCTTGCGGAACTCCTCCTTGCGCAGCAGGTCCGCCTCTGAGATCACGCCGATCACATGGCCCCGCGGATCGACCACCGGGAGCGCGCTCACCCCCCGGGCGATGAGGACCTGGGCCACGTCCCGGTACGACGTGCTCCCCGTGACCGAGACGACGTTCGCGGTCATGACGTCGCGCACCTTCATGTGCATGATCCACCACCCTTCGAGAGGCGAGACCCCCGCGCCGCTTCCCGACCCCGGGATGGTGATTCCCCTCCGGGCCCATGGTCATGGCGAGTGCCCCGGGGACAGGCCCCGGAAGGCGGAGGGCCGGGCGCGTGGAGTGCGCCCGGCCCCGTGGCATCAGCCGGCCGGCCTCATCCGAGTCGCTTCCAGGGGCCGTTGGGGGTGCCGGGTGTCTGGTTGCGCGTCCACCACTGCGCCTGGTAGACGACGCCCTGGTAGTCGGCCCGGTCGCCCGCGACGAAGACCCGTGACGGGGTCCACACGGCCGTGCCGTCCGCCGTGGTCACCATCTGCTGCCAGGGCCCGTACGGATCGCCGGGGGTCTGGTTCTGCGTCCACCACAGGGTGCGCCAGACGGATCCGTGGTAGGACACCTGGTCGCCGGTGTTGTAGACCGTGGTCGCGGCCCAGGCCGGAGGGTTGTCGATCACGATCGACACGGTCTGCTCGGTGGTCAGCCCGTTCGCGCCGACCGCGTCGATCTTGAGCTGGTACGTGCCGTTCGGGTAGGCGGTGGTGTCGACGACGAGGGT
The DNA here is from genome assembly GCF_000511135.2 of Microbispora sp. ATCC PTA-5024. Lineage (NCBI taxonomy): Bacteria > Bacillati > Actinomycetota > Actinomycetes > Streptosporangiales > Streptosporangiaceae > Microbispora > Microbispora sp. ATCC PTA-5024. The sequence goes on from NZ_KI866525.1 coordinate 10,410, forward strand.
GGGGTGGAGCCCGTCGTTGTGGCTGCCGGGCGCCTTGGTGTTGTCGGTCAGCCAGACGCCGCCGCGGTTGAGTTCGATGTAGGTGTAGGACACGTCGGACGCCGCACCGCCGAGGTCGACCGTGAAGGTCGGCGTGCCGGAGACGGAGGCGCCGTCGGCCACGGACACGCCCTTGATCGCCAGGTAGGGCGTGAGCGTCCAGAAGTGGTCCGGGACCGAGGCGTCGCCTGTCGCGGGAGCCGGGCTGGCGACGAGGGTCGCGTTGCGCCCGTTGCCCGACGCGTCCGCGACGGCCGTTCCCGTGCTCTCGTCGAACGTGTAGCGCAGGACGTCGCCCGCGCCGGCCTGACCGGTGGCGAGGGCCGACACCTCGGACGCGGTCAGCGCCCGGCTGTACACGTTGAAGTCGTCGACCGCGGCGGCCAGGTACGGGTCCCCCGAGTACTGCGAACGGCCGATCCAGTTCTGGGTGGTGCTGCCGAGGCTGGAGGGATGGAGAGTGACATTGGCGTTGGTGCCCGCGACCTGGTCGTTGACGTAGAGGGTGCCGGTCGTGCCGGACACCGTCACCGTCACCAGCGACCAGGTGTTGAGCGGAAGCGTCGTGGTGGAGCTGATCTGCTGCTCCCCGCCGGCGCCGCCGGTCGTGATGGCGAAGCGGAGCCCGGTGTTCTTGTTGAGCGTCAGGAACATGTAGTTCGACGTGCCGGTGCCGAAGTCGAACACGCGCGACCACGTCGTGTTCTTGGCCGGGTTGACCCACATCGAGACCGTGAAGTCGCCGGTGACGCCGCTCACCGCGCCGCGCGGAACGTTGACGTACTGGTTGGCTCCCGACAGCGCGACGGCCTTGCCGAGCTTGCCGGTCACCCGCGTGCCGCCGATGCCGGAGGAGGTGACGGTGGTGTCGCTCCACTGCACGACCTGGGCGCCCGAGTCCTTGCTCATGCCGTCGACGGCGAGCACGAGACCGGTGTCGTAGTTCACGAGCTTGCTGTGGCCCTTGCCGTCAGGGACGACCTGCCACAGCTGGCCGTTGCCGCCCGTGTCGGTCTCCACCTCGGCGGACGCGCCGTTGCCGGACGAGGCGTCCTTCACCCCGAGCACCAAGCCGCCGGCCGCGTTGACCACCTTGTACAGGCCGGAGCCCGCGGAGACCAGCTTCCACCTCTGGGTGGCGCCCTCCGCGACGGCGGCCTGGTTCACGAGGGTCCCCGCCGACGTCCCCGCGTCCCGGGTGCCCAGGGCGAGCCCGCTGTTCAGGTTGGTGATCCGGTAGGTGCTCTCGAGGTCGGTCGCCGTGCCGGCCCCGCTGATCACCAGGTGGTACGCGTTGGCGGAGCCCATCGCCACCGGGACGGTGATGGAGCCGTCGGTCACCTGGTAGAGGGTGTCGGAGATGGTGATCGGACCGGCGACGGGGTTGGTCCGCCCGTACGACGGGGTGTACTCGAGCCTGGCGTGGACGGTGCCGCCCAGGTCGAGCTTGTCCAGTCCGTCGACCTTGACGGCGGTGGCGCCGCTGCCGCCGCCGAAGACCACGCTGACCTGCTTCTTGTCATCGGACACGGCGGCGGCGCCGTCGAGGCCGGTCGTGGCGTTGGGCGGGGTGGTGGTGACCATGTCCCCGCTCATGTCGGCGTACCACGTGTAGAGCCAGTAGGCGCCGTTCGGGCTCCCGCCGGTGCCGGTCAGGAGGTCGCCGAGCGCGCCGTACCCGTTCCAGAACGCGAGCTCCGCGTCGTGGATGCCGTAGCGCTCGAACTTCGCGATGTACCCGACGAGGGCGCCGGGGATGCCGACCTCGGAGGGCGCCGCGTACTCCTCGATCGAGATCGGGCGGGGGCTGATGCCGAGGTTCTTCATGATGGCGGTGACCTTGGCGAGGTCACCCACGATCTTGCCCGAGTTGATGAGCTCGTGCCAGGAGATGATGTCGGGAACGGTGTCGGTCGCGACCGCGTTCTCCAGGAAGTTCTCCATGTCGTTGATGTTGTCGGAGAAGCTCGGGCCCTGGATCGGCGTGGTGGGGTCGAGCGACCGCACCTGACGGAAGGTCTTGGTCCAGAAGTCCTCGTAGGTGCCGTTGGACGCGAGCCAGGTGTTGTCCGACTCGTTCCACAGCTCCCACGCCGCCATGTTCGTGGCCCCGGACGCCTGGACGGCCTTGACCTGCTGCTCCACGACGCCCGGCCAGGTGTCCCAGCTGAACTGGTACGGCCAGCCGGCGTAGTAGTCCGACAGGCGGTTCACGACCTTCGCACCCGCTCGGGCCGCCTTGCCGGCGACCACGAGCACGTCGCCCTTCGCCTGCTGCTTGCCGCCCACGGCCATCTGGACGAACGTGTTCGGCTTGATGGCCTTGACCAGGGCGTCGGAGGGCGTCGCGTCGTCGGCGAGCCCGTAGAGGGACCCCGTCGCGACATGCGTGACCGGGCGGAACGGCTGGTCGGCCTTCACCACGAGCGTCGACGCCGGGGCCGCGACCGGGGCCGCGGAGGCGGGCGGGGCGGCGACGAACCCCGTGGCCGCGATCGCGAGCGCGGCCGCCAGGGACGCGCTCCCGGCCCGGTTCAGGCGGACGCGTGGGGCCGACGCCCTCGCCGGGGGCGATGCTGTCCAGGACATGCGTGATCTCCTTGCCTTGCGTGAGGGAGAGGACGTTCACATCCCGTCGTCGGGGAAGGGGTCGTGACGACGGGGAATGTTAGCGTTAACAATCAAGGGGTGCCGCGGGCCGCGGACGGGAGGGGACCTTCCTCAGTCCTTCACCGCGCCGGCGGTCACCCCGGCGGCCACGTAGCGCTGGGCCACGATGAGCAGCAGCGTCGCGGGGATGGACGCGACCACGGCGGTGGCCATGATGGCGTTCCACTGCTGGTTGTTGTTGCCGATGTAGTGGTAGATGCCGAGCGTGATCGGCTGGTGGCCGCCGCCCTGGTCGAGCGTGCTGGCGAAGACGAAGTCCGACCAGGCCCACAGGAAGGCGAACAGCGACACGGTGATGATCGAGTTGCGGGAGACCGGCAGCACGACCGAGAGGAACGTGCGCAGCACTCCGGCGCCGTCCACCCGGGCCGCCTGCAGCAGCTCCTCGGGGATGCCGGACATGAACGCGGTGAAGATCAGCACCGCGAACGGCACGGCCAGCGTGGAGTCGGCCACGATCAGCCCCGGCACGGTGTTGAGCACCCCGGTGCTCAGGTAGATCGCGTAGAAACCCATCGCCATGATCACACCGGGGATCATCTGCGCGATCAGCAGCACGAAGCTCAGCACGCCGCCGCCGCGCGGGCGCAGCCTGGCCAGCGAGTACGCCGCGGGCGCCGCGATCACCAGTGTCAGGGCCACGGTGCCCAGCCCCACCACGAGGCTGGTGGCCAGATACGGGCCCTGCTGTTCCAGGACCGCGCGGTAGCCCTCCAGGGTGCCGTGGACCGGGAACCAGTACGGCGGCGACTTGCGCATGTCCTGGTCGCGGGTGAACGACACATTGATCATCCAGTAGACGGGGAAGAGCATGAGCGCGGTGAAGACCACGCCCAGGCCGGTCCGCCACCAGCCGCGCCGGGTCGTCGTCATGCCCCCACCTGCCTTCGCTGCGCGCGGATGTAGATCAGGCCGAAGACCAGCGCGATGACGATCAGCAGGTTGCCGACCGCCGCGCCGGGGCCGAAGGAGGGCAGCAGGTTGCCGAATCCCAGCCGGTACGACCAGGTGGCCAGCGTCGTCGACGCGTCGCTGGGGCCGCCCTTCGTCATGATCCAGATGATGTCGAACACCTTGAGTGTGTAGACCAGGCCGAGCAGCAGCGTGATCGCCGAGACCGGCCGCAGCAGCGGGAATGTCACCCTGCGGAACCGCTGCCAGCCGCCCGCGCCGTCCAGGGCCGCCGCCTCGTAGATGTGCGACGGGATCGCCTGCAGGCCGCTGTACAGCACGACGAGGTTGAACGGGATGCCGATCCAGATGTTGGCGATGGTCACCGACCACAGCGACCAGTCCGGGGACGTCAGCCAGTTCACCGGGTCGAGCCCCACCGCCTTCAGCGTCGCGTTGACCACGCCCGACTCGCTGTCGAGCATCCACGACCAGGTCGAGGACGACACGATGAGCGGCAGCAGCCACGGCACCAGGAACAGCGCGCGCAGGGTGGCCGACAGGCGGAAGTTCCGGGTGAAGAACACCGCCAGGGCGAGCCCGATGGTGAACTGGAAGGCCAGCGACACCACGGTGAACACCACCGTGTGCCACAGCGCCGGCCCGAACGTGGCGTCGCGGACGACCTTCGCGTAGTTGGCGAGCCCGGTGAACGGGGCGTCGCCCTGCACGAACGAGCGGACCGTGTAGTTGCGCAGGCTCAGGTCGACGTTGCGGTACAGCGGGTAGGCGTAGAACACGAGCAGGTAGACCACCACCGGCACGAGGAACGCCCACGCCGCCCACTGCCCCGACCGCCGCGCGGGCCTGCGGCGGGTGCTCCCGGCCCCCCGGCCCGATGCGGGCTCCCGCCTGTCGCCGGCCGCGGGCGGAGCCGGCGTCTGTGTTGCGTGTTTCATGCTTTCCTTCATCTGACGTCCGCGGGACGGCGGTGTGCGCGCGGGCGGAGGCGGCCCGCGCGCACCGCGCGTGCCTACTGGGTGGCGCTCGCCGCCGCGCTCTGGGCGGCCGTCAGCGCCTCCTGCGGCGGCTGCGAGCCGCTCAGCGCGGCCTGCGTCGCCTTCCACATGGGCTCGGAGATCTTCGGGTACTTGGTGCCGAGGTTGTCACTGGTACGGCCCTTGGCCGCCTTGACCGCCTCCACCCACACCTTCAGCTCCGGGTTCTGCTCGACCTGCTTGGTCTGCACCTGGTCGGTCGGGGCGATGTACGACAGCGTGGTCGTGGTGGTGAGCGAGTTGTCCGTGCTGGTCAGGCACGTCACCAGCTTCTGGGTGGTGGCGTAACGGGCCGTGTCCTTCTGCACCGGGATGCTGACGAACTCGCCGCCGGTCGGGGCCGGCGCGGTCCCGCCGTCCTTCGCCGGGATGGGGATGATGCCGTACGGGAAGCCGGTCTTCTTGGCGTTGGCCAGCTGCCAGGTGCCGTTCTCGGCGAAGGCGAAGTCGCCGGTGGCGAACTCCTGCCAGCTCGTGGTCTGGGTGTTGTTGATCACCGAGTTGGGGGCGTACCCCTTCTTCAGCCAGTCGGTCCACAGCGACAGGGCCGCCACGCCCTCCGGCGAGTCCAGCTTGGTGAGCTGCGCGCCGGAGCCCCAGAACCACGGCAGGAACTGGAAGCTGCCCTCCTCCGTGCCGATCGCGGAGAACGTGATGCCCTTCTTGCCCGCCGCCTTCACCTTCTCCAGCGCCGCGGTCAGCGACGCCCAGTCCTTGATGCCGTCGGCCTCCACCCCCGCCTTCTTCAGCACGTCGCTGTTGTAGTAGAGCGCCAGCGTGTTGGCCCCGATCGGGATGCCGTAGGTCTTGCCGCCGAGCTGGCCGGCCGCCAGCAGGTTGGGCGAGACGGCCGAGGTGTCGATCTTCGTCTCGTCCGTCGAGGTCAGCACCCCCGCGTCGGCGAGGGTCGAGACCACCGGGTTGTCCACGATCAGCACGTCCGGGGAGTTGCCCTGCTGGGCCGCCAGCAGCGCCTTGTTGGTCAGGTCGGTGGTGTCGTAGCCGGTCCGCTTGACGGTCACCCCCGCCTGGGTCCCGCACTGGGTGAGCAGCTTCACCCAGTCGGAGGAGTCGTCGAACTGCGGGTAGGGGTCCCAGATCGTGTAGGTCCCGCCGCCGGCGGCCTGGCTCGCGCCCGCCGAGGCGCCGGCGCCGTCACCGCCGGAGTCCCCTGAGCACGCGGTGAGGCCGCCCGCGACGACGAGGACCACCAGGCCCAGGCCGGCGACGCGCCGGCCCCTGTCGAGGCTTTCCATATCGTTCTTCCTTTCGACGGCCGGCGTCCGGCCGATATCATCGCGATCACCGCCGCGGCCCGCACATCCAGGGTGCGGACTCGCGGGCGCATCAGGTCAGCTGGATGTAGTCCAGTTCGGCGTAGCCGGTGCCGCCGGCGAAGGAGGGGGACCCCTTGGCCAGGCGGATCACGTTGTAGCCGGCCTGGAGATTGACGGTCGTGCCGACTGTGGCGCCGAACTGGCCCCAGGCGGCGGTGGGCGGGTAGCCGACGGTCGTCCATGCTCCGCCGTTGTACGCGAGCCCCTGGGTGGCGGTCGCCCCGGTGGCGTTGGCGTATCCGATGGTCATGGTGTACGTCCTGGAGGTGGGGACGTTCACCACGAAGTCGACGTAGCTGTCCAGGCCGTGGTTGCCCGTGTTGTTGTCGATGCGGCCGACGTACCCGGCCTCCGACGCACTGGAGCTCGTCAACCGCTGCGCGCGGAAGACGGACGCGTTCTCAGCCTCGTACCGCTGCGGGTAGGACGGCACGCCGCTGACGGGCTGGATCACCAGGTTGTAGGCGCTCGTCGCCGACATGTTCGGCACCGACACGCTGATCTGCCCGTTGCTCACGGTGTACGTGCTGGTGGAGATGGTCGTGGGCGCGGTCACGGCGGTGAACCGGCCACTCGCGGGCGTCGACTGCAGGGTCACCCGGACCGAGGAGCCCAGGGCGCCGAGGCCGGTCACCCGGATCGTGTTGGTGCCCGACTCGTTGCCGAAGACGACGTCGACGACCTTGCGGGTGGAGTCGTAGGAGGCGAAGCCGTCCAGCCCGGTCTGGGTGGCCGGGGTGGTGGTCACCATCCGGCCGGCCATGTCGCCGTACCACTTGTACAGCCACCAGGTGCCGGTGGGCTGGCTGTTGTTGACCACCAGCCCGTTCAGTGTGCCGTATTCGTACCAGAACGCCCGGTGCGCCATCTCGACGCCGGTCCGCTCGAACTTCGCCACGTAACTGGCGATCCGGCCGGGGACGTCCACCTCGCTCGTCGCGGCGTACTCGTTGATCGCGATGCGGCGCGGGCTGATGCCGAGCGAGGACTCCAGCGAGCGGTAGTCGGCGACGTGCGCGGCGATGCCGCTGGGGTCGCCGCCCAGTTCGTGCCAGCAGACGACGTCGGGCAGTGTGCCCGCGGCCTTGGCGCTGCTCAGGAACGACGACAACCAGGAGTGGTTGTAGTAGGAGATGCTCGGGCCGACGATCGGCGTCGTGGTGTCCAGCGCCCGCACGGCCCGGTAGGTGCGCGTCCACCCGTCGTTGAACGGCCCGGCCGCGGAGGTGTTCCACGTCCCGTCGGGCTCGTTCCACAGCTCCCAGCCCAGGACATTGGTCACCGAGGTCGCGTTGAGCCTGGCCCGGACCATGGTGTTCACCTTGGCCAGCCAGTCGTCCCAGCTCACCCACTTGTACGGGAAGTCGGGGTAGATGTCCGGCATCCGGATGAACTCCCCGGCGCCGGCCCGGGTGGCCTGCGGAGCCACGAGCAGGGAGTCGCCTCCCGGCGGCTGGCCGTTGGGCCGCTGCCCCACGCCCGGCGCGGGCTGCGTCAGCGAGTTGAGCTTCAGCGGCAGGAGGGCGGAGTCGGCCGGCCGGTTGTTCTCCGCCAGGCCGTACAGGCCGCCGGCGGCGACGTGGGCGACGGGCCGGAAGGGCTGGGCGACGTTCACCGTGAGGGTGGCGCCGGCCGCCTCGGCAGGCGCCGCGGGGACGCCGAGGGCCGCGCCCAGCAGCGCCGTCAGCCCTGCCGCGCGTCTGGACGGGGATCGGGGTCTGCGCATGAACGACCTCGCTCTTTCTGTGCTCAGGTGGGGGGAGAGCAGGAGGTGGAGCGGGACCGTTCCTCCCCGAGCCGGCTGACGCCGTGGACGGTCCCCATGCGGGCGGGCCGGGCCTGGCGGGGCCGGCCCGCCTTGGTCATCCTGTGGCGGCGACCGGGATCCAGACCCGCATCGGGCCCTCGCTCCGGTTGCCCCACAGGAAGTACGGCACCGCCGTGAACGTGAGCGGGGCGCCGCCGCGCTCCCGCCTGATCCCGGCGGTGTACAGCGAGTCGCCGGCGTCGGCGAGCGAGCCGCGCGCGGTGAGGACGACCGGGCTGCCCGGCAGGTCCTCCCGGCCGGCCGCCGTCACCTCGGCGGCGGGGTCCAGCCGCACGTCCTCCAGCACCGTGCCCGGCGGCAGGTCGGCCTGCTCCAGGCAGTACACGAGCGGTCCCCGGGCCAGGGCGACGCAGCCCCGCACCGCGTCCACCCGCGGATGCGCGCTCACCTGCCGGACCGGCATCTCCAGGTCGAGAACCACCGTCGTGCCCGGCGCCCAGGCCCGGGTGAGCCGGATGTAGCCGTCCCGGGCGGGGGCCATGACCGGTCCGCCGTCGATCCGGACCGTGTAGGCGTCGCACCACGCCGGCACCCGCAGCGCGAGCGTCCAGGGAACGCCCGGTCCGGAGGCGACGGTCAGCTCGACCCGGCCCTGCCAGGGGTATTCGGTGCGCACGTCCACCTGTACGGCGGAGCCCGCGACCTCGGCGCTGACGCTGCCCGAGGCGTACAGGTGGATCTGCAGGCCGTCGTCGTGGGCGGTGGCCAGGTAGCCGTGCAGCGAGGCCATCAGCCGGGCGATGTTGGGCGGGCAGCAGGCGCAGGAGTACCAGGGCAGCCGCCGCGCCGCCGCCTCCTCCCCCGAGCCGGTGTGGCCGGTGCGCACCTGCAGGGGGTTGGAGTAGAAGAAGTGCCTGCCGTCGGACGAGACGGCGGCGGCGACGCCGTTGTACAGCGCCCGCTCCATCTCGTCGGCGTAGCGGGCCCTGCCGGTCGCCAGCAGCAGCCTCCAGTTCACGTGGACGCTCGCGATCGCCGCGCAGGTCTCGGCGTAGGCCCGGTCGGGCGGGAGTTCGTAGGGGTCGCCGTACGCCTCGTCCCGGTGGCGCGAGCCGTGCGCGCCGGTCACGTAGGTGCGCCGGTGGACGGCGTCCTCCCACAGTCGCTCGGCCGCCTCCAGCAACTGGGGCTCGCCCGTCTCCACCGCCACGTCGACCATGCCGGCCAGCAGGTAGAGCTGGCGTACGGCGTGGCCGGTGACCTCACGGGCCTCCCGTACGGGCAGGTGGTCCTGGTAGTAGGCGGGCCCGAACCGCCCGGGCCCGAGCAGCCCCCGTCCCCGCAGGTCGAGGAACCGGCGCGCCAGGTCCAGATACGGACGGTGACCGGTCAGCCGGTACAGCTCGGCGAGCGCGGTCTCGATCTCCGGATGCCCGCAGACCTCCTCCACCCCGTCCGGGCCGAACCGCTCCACCAGCAGGTCGGCGAACCGCCGGGCGACGGCCACGAGCTCCGGGCCCACCCCGGTGCGGGCCGCGGCGACCGCCGCCTGGATCAGGTGACCCGCGCAGTACAGCTCGTGGCTCCAGTCGGGCCTGCGCCACCGCTCGTCCGGCGCGGCCACGGTGAAGTAGGAGTTGAGATAGCCGTCCGCCTGCTGGGCGCGGGCGAGCAGCGCCGCCGTGTCCTCCACGAACGACCGCAGCGCCCCGTCGCCCGATGAGACGCTCAGCTCCCAGGCCGCGGCCTCCAGGGTCTTGTGGACGTCGGAGTCGGCGAACCACATGCCGGCGAACGCCTCGTCCGACTCGCCCGCGGCGGCCCGGAGGTTGCCGATGTTCCCGGCGCGGTGCAGGTTGTCCACGCAGTGCGGCAACGTGTCCTCGGCGTTGCGCCGCCGCCACCGCCCCAGCAGGCCGTCCGCGTCGAGACGGGCCTGGCCCACGCCCAGCGGCCGCAGCGCGGCGACGGCGCCGGGGCCCGGAGCGACCGGCCCGGCGGAGCCGTGCGGGCCGGACGGGACCGGCGTCCCGATCGGCCGGACGCCGGGAGCGGCAGACGTGTCTGACAACTTCTGCTCGGTCATGCCTCATCTTTCGTGGAACGGGGAACGGCGGACCGCTCGGGTGATTCGAGGGATGCGTGTCACCCGCGGTAGGAAACTAGGAAAACGATTGCCGTCACGGTATCCAAGCCGTTCCGGACCGGTCAATAGCTTGTGTCCGCGTTGTTACGGCGATTCCCGGGCGTACACACGACCTGTAGAGTGGGCCCGCACGGCAACCGACTCTAGGAAAGTGGAGGAAACGTGGGAAAGCTGGAGCGTCATGCCACGATCTCCGACGTCGCGGCGCTGGCCGGGGTGTCGGTGGGCACGGCCTCCAAGGCGCTCAACGGGCGCGGATCGCTGCGGGAGGAGACCCGGGTACGGGTGCGGGAGGCGGCCCGGCAGCTCGGTTTCGAGGCCAACGCGGGCGCCCGGAGCCTGCACTCGGGCCGCACCTACACGGTCGGCATGATCACCACCGACACGATAGGGCGGTTCAGCATCCCCGTGCTGATGGGCGCGGAGGACGCGCTGGGCGCCGGGGAGATGTCGGTCTTCCTCTGCGACGGGCGCGACGATCCCATCCGCGAGCAGTACTACGTCAGGACCCTCCTCAGCCGCCGGGTCGACGGCATGATCGTGACCGGCCGGCGGACCGAGGCACGGGCGCCCATCAGCGCGAACCTGCCCGTGCCCGTGGTCTACGCCTTCATCAGCTCCGCCGACCCGCAGGACTGCTCGGTGGTCCCGGACGAGGCGGGCGGCGCCCGCAAGGCGGTGGAGCATCTCCTGGCCGTCGGCCGCACCCGGATCGCCCACATCACGGGGCCCGAGCACCACAACTCCGCCCGGGTCCGCGCGGCCGCGGCGACGGAGCGGCTCGGCGAAGACGGGCTCTCCCTGGTCGCTGCGCCGCTGTTCGGCGGATGGAGCGAGGTGTGGGGCCGTCAGGCCGTCGGCATCCTCCTGGCCGGCCGGACCGAGTTCGACGCCGTCTTCTGCGGCAGCGACCAGATCGCCCGGGGCGTCTGCGACGCGCTGCGGGCCGCCGGCCGGCGGGTCCCCCAGGACGTCGCCCTCATCGGGTTCGACAACTGGGACGTCATGACCGAGGCCTGCCAGCCGCCGCTCACCAGCATCGACCTGGACCTCGAGGGGCTCGGCCGTTCGGCGGCCGAGATGCTCCTCGCCGCCATCAACGGCTCCCCCTCCCCCGGCCGCCACGCCCACCCCTGCCGGCTGGTGGTCCGCGAGTCGACCACCGTCCCGCTCACCTGACCGCCCCGGCACGCGCAGTCACTGCCACGCGCGAGCTATCGCCACGAAAGAGCTGCCCTCGGTCGGCGTGCCCGCCCTGGTGCGACGAGCAGCCGACGTCAGCCGGCCATCGGGATGCGCGCTTCGCCATGATCTACGAGCGTGAATCTTGTAATCTTTCGGGCGTATCGGTGATGCGGCCCGACGGGCTTCCGCACCTCCTGTGAGAGCGGACACGCCCCCATACCGCACGAGTCTCTCGTGCTGCCTGGGGGTAGGTCCGTGGCGGTTGTCCGGCATTCCGCGGAAGGTCTGCTTCAGCTCGCGTCCGTGCCGGAGAGGGTGCTCAGCGAGGTGATCGCCGAACAGCTCCAGTTCACTCAGGGCATCAATCCCGGCAGGAGCGAGCGGAAGTCGTGGGACCGCAGCCTGCCTGTTCTCGCCCGCGACCTCGTCGACGCCGGGCTCGGGGGCGTCGAGATGCTCGTCGAGTACCAGTTGCCGCTGACCAGCAAGCGCGCCGACGTGATCCTGGCCGGCGTGGACCGGCAGAGCGGCGCCGACGCGTACGTGATCGTGGAGCTCAAACAGTGGAGCCAGGCAGAGCTGTACGAGGACGACCCCGATCTGGTCCTCGTCGGGGGCATGGGCGACCGGCCCAAGCTCCATCCCGTGCTCCAGGTGCGGGGCTACTGCGATTACCTGGCCGACTTCGTCGGCGCCCTGGAGCATCGCCCTGATGCCGTCCGCGGCGTCGCCTACCTGCATAACGCGAACGACCTGGACATCCACGATCTCTACGATCACGTGGAGGACGAGCGGACCCGCCTGTTCAGCCAGAGCCGCCGCGGCAGGTTCGTCGATTACCTCAAGGCCCAGTTCGCTCCCGAGTCCGGCGCCGGCTCCGCCGACCGGCTGTCGGCGTCGGCCATCCGGCCGTCCAAACAATTGCTCAAGGTCGCCGCGGCCGAGATCAGGAACCGCGACCAGTTCGTCCTGCTGGACCAGCAGCGCCTGGCATACGAGTTGGTGCTGCACGCGGTGGAGAAGGCTCGCGCGGCCAACTCCAAGGAAGTCGTAGTGGTCACCGGCGGCCCCGGGTCGGGCAAGAGCGTCATCGCCCTGTCCCTGCTCGGCGAACTGGCCGGGCGCGGCTACGCCACGCATCACGCCACGGGCTCGCGGTCGTTCACCGAGACCATGCGACGGCACGTGGCGAAGGGGTCGGCACGCACGAAGGCGATGTTCAAATATTTCAACAACTTCATGACCGCCACACCCAATGACCTCGACGTGCTGATCTGCGACGAGGCGCACCGCATCCGGGAGACCTCGGCCAACCGCTTCACCAGGGCCGCGCAGCGCAGCGGGCGGTCCCAGCTCGACGAGCTGGTCGCCGCCGCCCGCGTGCCCGTGTTCCTTCTGGACGAGCACCAGGTGGTGCGGCCCGGCGAGACCGGCACCGTCGCCGAGATCAGGGCCCATGCGCAATCCCTCGGTCTGGCCGTCCACCAGGTGGATCTGGACGCTCAGTTCCGCTGCGGCGGCAGCCGCGAGTACGAGGAGTGGGTGATTCGTCTGCTCGGCCTGGACGGCGGCGACCCGCAGCCCTGGACCGGCGACGACCACTTCGAGGTCACTTTGGCCGAGTCGCCGTACGAACTCGAAGCCCTGCTGCGCGGCAGACTGAACGAGGGCTACTCGGCCCGGATGACCGCGGGCTACTGCTGGCGCTGGAGCAACCCGGACGGCGACGCTCTCGTCGCCGACGTCCAGATCGACGACTGGTCCAAGCCGTGGAACGTCAAAGACGACCGCGCCGTCGGCACCGCCCCTCCCAGCGCGCTCTGGGCCACCATGCCCGGCGGCTTCGAACAGGTCGGTTGCGTGTATACCGCCCAAGGCTTCGAGTACGACTGGAACGGCGTCATCTTCGGCCCCGACCTCGTCTATCGTGACGGCCGGCTGGTGACGATGCCCTCGGCCAGCCGGGACCCGGCCCTGAAGAAGAAGTCCGTCACCGCTGAACAGGCCGACCGGCTGATCCGCAACACCTACAAGGTGCTGCTCACCCGGGGGATGATCGGCACCGCGATCTACTCCCTCGATCCGAAGACGCAAGACTTCTTCGCCGCCCTGATCCGCTGAAGGCCGGCGCACTGAGCTCGAGACCGTCTCACAGCCTGACTGCACGGCAGGAGACTGACCGACTCCCCGCTTCACCGAGCCGTTGCCGCTGGACGGCCCCGCCCACGCTGCGACGGGTGTCTACAGCCAGCCGCGGTCGTCGGCGACGCGTACCGCGCCCATCCGGTTCTGCGCGCCGGTCTTGGCGATCGCCGCCGACAGGTAGTTCCGCACGGTGCCCTCGGACAGGTACAGCTTGGCGGCGATCTCGGCGACGGTGGCGCCGGAGCGGGCCGCGTTCAGCACGTCGCGCTCCCGTCCGGTCAGCGGGGAGTCGCCGGCGGCGAGGGTCGCCGCCGCGAGCACGGGGTCCACGACGCGTTCGCCGCGCATGACCCGGCGAACGGCGTCCGCCAGGGCCTCGGGCGGAGCGTCCTTGACGACGAAGCCGACGGCGCCCGCGGTCATCGCCCGGCGGAGGTAGCCGGCGCGGCCGAAGGTGGTCAGGATGATCACTCGGCAGTGCGGTACCTGCGCGGTGAGCACCGCGGCCGCGGCGAGCCCGTCGAGGCCGGGCATCTCGATGTCGAGCAGGGCCACGTCGGGCCGGTGGACGCGGGCCGCGTCGACGACCTGGTCGCCCCGGCTGACCGAGGCCACGACCTCGAAGTCGTCCTCCAGGTCGAGCAGCGCGGACAGGGCCGCGCGGATCAGGTCCTGGTCGTCGGCGAGCAGCAGTCGGATGGTCATACGGGCTCGTCTCCTGTCGTCGCCGAAGACGCCGAAGACGCCGAAGGGGCCGCCGGTTCGTACGGGCCGAGGGTGACGCGCAACCGCCAGCCACGGGGGCCGGCCGGCCCGGCCTGCACGGTCCCTCCGGCGGCGGCGACCCGCTCGCGCAGCCCGCTGAGGCCGTTGCCGTTGGGCGCGGCGGCGCCGGTCCCGTCGTCGCGGATCTCCACACGGAACGGGGAGAGGGTCACCGTGCACCGGGTGGCCCGCGCGTGGCGCACCACGTTGGTGATCCCCTCCCGCACGACCCAGCCGAACAGCTCCTGGTGGGCGGGCTCGACCAGGTCGGCGGCCGTGGGCAGGTCGGCCACGACGCCCGCCGCGCGCAGCAGTTCCCGGCCGCGGGCGAGCTCACCGGCGAGGGTCACCTCGCTGTAGCCCGACACGGCGGCCCGTACGTCCGTGAGCGCCTGACGGGCCAGGCCCTCGACGGCGGCGATCTCCTCGACGGCGCGGGGCGATCCGCTCGCGGCGAGCCGGCGGGCCAGACCGCTCTTGACGGTGATGACGGTCAGCGAGTGCCCCAGCAGGTCGTGCAGGTCGCGCGAGATGCGGGCCCGTTCGGCCTCCGAGGCCAGCCGGGCGACCTCGGCGCGGGCCTCCAGCAGGGCACGGTTACTGGTGGCGATCTCGGAGAAGCCGACCACCGTCAGGCCGGTAAAAATGATCATGACCGCCTGGGTCCAGCCGAACCCGAGATGCCAGGGACGCACCGCCCAGGGCACCACGAGCGCCGCGAGGGCTCCGCCCGCGATGATCGGCACCAGGTGTCGGCGCCGTATCATCGCGGCCAGGGAGACGACGACGACGCCCAGATAGAAGGCGAAGTCACGGGCGATGGGCAACGCGGCCGCGAAGAGCACGGTCATGAGCCCGAGCAGCGTCCACACCCTGACCGGCCGGTTCCGCGCGAAGGCCAGGCCGGTCAGCACGTACGCGACGCAGAAGACGGCCACGATGGCGTACCCGGCGATCGCCGTGACGCCGTCCGCGTATTCGGCCACACCGGAGGCGGCCACGGCCGGGAAGACCAGCATTCCGGCCGCGAGGAAGACGCGCCGCCAGCCCTGGGCCCATCGCTGCGGATCGCGGTCCGGCATGTCTGTCACCTGGTTTCCTCCGCCGTCCGCCGTGCCCGGCCGGCGGTGCCGACCACGGCATGGTAGACGGCGTTCTCGGGTGTGCGGGTGGCGGGGCTCACGCGCCGGCGAACACCGACCGCAGGCGCCGCCCGAAGGCCGTCGCGACCACGCCGAGCAGCAACAGCCCGCAGACCGCCTGTTCCAGCTTCATCCACACCGGGAACGTGCCGGGCAGCGCGATGATCACCACGATCGCGACCACCATGACCGCGGCGATGACGCGCAGCCTGCGGTACGCGCCACGGGAGCCACGCGCCGCGCGGACCGCGAAGGCGTACGTGAACGCCGCGCTGACCGTCACGATGACGCCGCGGACCCACACGGCGGAGTTGACCATGGTCGCGTCGTCGTGCCGCAGGGCGATGACCATCAGGGTCAGCGCGCTGAGCGCGAGGTACCCCCCGGTGAGCAGCCGGATGGTCGTGAACGCCTTGAGGCTGCCGGGGTGGGCGGGGTCGGCGCCGGATACGGGGACGTGCCGTTCGTCTGTCATGCCCACCATCGTGATCGCGGGCACCGGCGCCGGGGCAGTGCGATCACGCCTCGTTGATCCATGACATTCGTCAGGGTCCCCTTCCGGCAGGATTGCCGCATGACTCCCGTTTCAGCGCTTGTTTCCTTCGCCTTCGTGGCAGGCATGCTGACGATCATTCCGGGGCTCGACACGGCCCTTGTGCTGAGGTCCGCCATGACGAGGGGACGCAGGCACGCCTTCGCGACGGCGCTCGGCATCAACACGGGCGTCCTGCTCTGGGGTGCGGGGGCCGCGCTCGGGGTGACAGCGCTTCTGACGGCGTCCCAGGTCGCGTACACCGTGCTCCGCTACGCCGGGGCGGCCTACCTGGTGTGGTTCGGTGTCACGCTGGTACGGCGGTCGCTGTCCGGGGGCGCCGCCGAGCCGGGTCCGGCGGTCACGGCCGCCTCCGGGGGCGCGTACCGGGCCTGGATGAGGGGTGTCGCGACCAACCTCCTGAACCCGAAGGTGGGCGTGTTCTATGTGGCCATGCTGCCGCAGTTCATCCCGAAGGGCTCGCCGCACCTGCTGATGGGGCTGCTGCTCGCGCTCGTGCACAACGTCGAGGGCCTCGCGTGGTTCACCGTACTGATCTTCGGGACGACCGTGGCCCGGCGCCGGCTCTCGGGCGAGCGGGTCCACCGCTGGACCGACCGGATGACGGGCGTGGTTCTCGTCGGCTTCGGCCTGCGGCTGGCGTTGTCCGATCACTGAACGGGCGCGCCGGCACGCTCGAACAGCCGTACGTACGGCACCGGATGGGCCCGCCGGTTTCCATGTCGGAACGGCAGCGCATAAGCTCGTCGGCAGAGGCGACCCGAGTCCTCGAAACCGTGCGTTCCGCCAGGTCAGGGCATGGTGCGCGCAGCGGACGGCACGACATAACCTATGCCTCATCCCCCCGAAAGCACAGAAGGGGGCATTCTCGATGCTCGATGTCGTCGACCGCCTGATAGAGACGGTGAACGCACACGACTTGAATGCCTGCGTTCGCTGCTACAGCCCCGACGCCACCATGGTGGGGCCGGAGATGCAGGCCGAAGGCCGCGACCAGATCGAGTGCTACCACGCCCATGTCTGGACCGGGCTCCCCGATCTGTTGATCACCGTGTGGGACCGGATAGTCACAGGGGATCGGGTGGCGCTCGAGGGGATGTTCAACGGCACGCACACCGGGTCCTTCCTGGTCGCGGGAGGCCGGATCCTGGAGCCGTCCGGCCGGCCCGTGAGCGTCAGCCTGTGCTGGGTGTTCACCGTGGAGAACGGCCTGATCACCGCCCACCGCCTCTATTTCGACCAGCTGGAGCTGTACACCCAGCTCGGGGCCGATCCCGCCTGGGACACGGAAAGGCCGGCCCCGGTCTCGTGCTACTGCTCGCCGAGCCCGCGTCAGAAGCGGTAGCGCGGTATCCATCCGGCGTTCCGCCAGGCCGGGACCAGGCCGATCAGGACCGTCAGCAGCCGGTAGTACAGCGGGGAGCGCCTGAGCAGGGTGGCGTCGCCGAGGCTGCCGACCTCCGCGAGGCGGAGCCGGGGATGGAACCGTTCGACGTCGCGCGGGTCGCCGGGAAACCACTGTTCGACGATCCCGAACTTCGCGAAAAGAGGGACCGGCCGTCTCTCCCGCTGCTTTCGCACCACGGGCGAGGTGATGTTGAAGGCGATCTCACCGCTCGGGAAGTGCTCGACGATCCCGGAGAGGACGTGCCGCACGTCGTGCTCGGGGAGGAAGTTCAGGAGACCGTCGGCGACCACGATCGCGGGCCGGTCCCCCGGGATCGCGTCGAGCCAGCCGGGCTCGGTGACCGACGCGCCGACGTAGGTGTGGCCCGGCCAGGGGCCGTACAGGCGGCCGGCGATCTCGACGATGTCGGGGAAGTCCACGTCGTACCAACGGTGGCCGTCCCCCGGGCGGACGCGCCGGACGCGGCTGTCGAACCCGCTGCCGATGTCCAGGACGACCGCGTCCGGCGTGCGGGCGAGGAATGCCTGGATCCAGTCGTCGATCGTCCTGGAGCGCACCCCGACCGCGAAGCGTCCCACGCGGAGCGGCCTGAACTGGTCGAAGTCGAAGTCGAGCCGGTCGATCGCCTGCTGCGCCGTCTCGTCGCCGAGGATCGGGTTGCGGTCCCGGCTGTCGAGCCAGCGCAGGTAGAGCTCCAGGAGCGCGGTGACGCGCACTCCGGTGAAGGTGACGGGGATCTTGTCCATCCGGTCCTCCCAGTGGTGACGCCGGTCACCCGCCGTCGCGGTAGCCGGTCTGCCGGAGCACGGCCAGCAGGAAGTCGAGGATCTCGCCCTCGCCGGCGGTGTCGGGCTGTGTGGTGAGGTGCGTGGCGACCGCGCCGGTGAGGATCGTCTGGATGACGCCGAGGTCGGCGGAGGGGGGAAACCTCCCGCGATCACGTGCGTCCTCCAGGCTGGCGCGGATCGCCTCCTCCCGCCGCCGGATGCCGGCGTTCCAGTACGCCTCCCGCAGGGCCGGGTGGTCGTGGAGCGAGGTCATCAGGCGGCGGGTGAGCTGCCGCAGCCGGGGCCGGGCCAGGTGGTGCGCCCAGGCGGCGAGCATCTCCTCGATGTCGACCGGCTCCGGCGGCGGAGGTGAGGCGTCCTGGCCCGCGGCGATGGCGGCGACGAGCAGCCGGATCTTGTCCGGGAACCGCCGGTACACGGTGGCCCGGGTCACACCGGCGCGGCGGGCGACCTGCTCGATCGTGACGGCGTCGACTCCGCGCTCGATCAGCAGGTCCACGGCCGCCGCGAGGATCGCCGCGTCGATGTCCGCGCTGCGCGGACGCCCCGGCGGCCGGTCCGGCTCCGTCTCCACCACGCGGATTACAATACAGCTCTGTACTGTATTGTAAATACGACGCCGTCGTTCCGTCCGCCGGTGTCACCCGGTCGCGATACCCGCCTCCTCGTGGACCGTGACGAGGCCGGATCCCTCCAGAGGTTCGCCGCAGGCCGCGCAGACGACGCGTGTCTCGACGTCGGCGCCGCAGGTGTGCCGGAACCGCGGAGTCGGCGGCGGGTCCGCCAGATGCCGGAGGCCCCACTCCCGCAGCCCGATCAGCACCGGCTCGAGATCCCGCCCCGCGTGCGTCAGGTTGTACTCGAAGCGCGGGGGCCGGTCCTGGTACGGGCGGCGCTCCAGGATCCCGGCCGACTCCAGGGACCGCAGCCGTTTGGTGAGGACGTCTCTGGGCGCGCCGGTGTTGGCACGGATGTCGGCGAACCGGCGGACGCCCAGGAACACCTCGCGCAGCACGAGGAGCGACCACCGCTCGCCCACGAGGTCGAGGGTCCCGGCGATGGGGCAGGCGCGAGGCCCGGCGTCGTCCATGCCGTCATCCTAGTTGGTTTGGAATGCGAACTCACTACGGATAGCATCGGGGGGTTCGCAGAGCACGGCCCGGAGGGAGCGAGTGAGTCACAGACCAGCCGGAACAGGGCCGCTCACGGTGACGTTCCTCATCTATCCGGGGGTCCGGCTGCTGGGCGTGACCGGGCCGCTCGACGTGTTCGCGTCGGCGAACGAGTTCGGCGGTCGTTATCGGGTGCGGACGGTGTCCGTCGACGGGGCGGACGTGACGACGTCGTCGGGGACCCGTCTCAGCGCCGATCTGTCCGTCGGCGACCTGCGGCAGGCCGGTGACATCCTGGTCGTCCCCGGCGGACCCGAGTGGGACAGGCCGATCAGGGACGACGCGTTGCTGGAGGCCGTGCGGAGACTGGACGGGAGCGCCCGGTTCACGGCCTCCCTGTGCACGGGCGCGTTCCTGCTGGCGGCCGCCGGCCTTCTTGACGGCCGTCGCGCGGCGACCCACTGGCGGCACGCGCGGCAACTCGCGCTGCGCTTCCCCGGCGTCCAGGTGGACCCGGACGCGATCTTCGTCCAGGACGGCAGGATGTTGACGTCGGCCGGGGCCAGCGCCGGCATCGATCTCTCCCTGGCGCTCGTCGAGGACCACTACGGAGCCGAGGTGGCCCGTGCGGTGGCCAGGGACATGGTCGTCTTCATGCAACGGCCCGGAGGACAGTCCCA
This sequence comes from Microbispora sp. ATCC PTA-5024, assembly GCF_000511135.2. Classification (NCBI taxonomy): domain Bacteria; kingdom Bacillati; phylum Actinomycetota; class Actinomycetes; order Streptosporangiales; family Streptosporangiaceae; genus Microbispora; species Microbispora sp. ATCC PTA-5024. Next base: position 30,097 of record NZ_KI866525.1, read on the forward strand.
GCTCAGTGTCCGCGCGCGTGCCCCGCACACCCGGCAGGAGATGCTCCGGCGGGTGCTCGACGCCGTCGTCGAGAATCCCGATGCCGACCACACGCTGGCCGCCATGGCCCGCAGAGCCGGTGTCAGCGCCCGCCACATCAGCCGGCTCTTCTCCGACGAGGTGGGGACGACTCCGGCCCGCTACGTCGAACAGGTCCGGCTCGAAGCGGCGCAGGCGATGCTGGAGACCTGCGACGATCCGATGGACGTGATCGCCCGCCGCACCGGCTTCGGCTCCCCCGAGTCGATGCGCAGGGCGTTCGCGCGGAATCTGGGGGTCACCCCGGGCATCGTCAGAGCGAGCTTCCGCACCGCCGGCGTGGACAGGGCCGCCGTGCCCGAGACCGCCGGGCGCAGCGGCGTCGTGGTGGCGTGACCCCTCCCCCAGCCGCCTGACCGGCCTCTGGTTCCCTGCCGCGCCCCGGCTCGCGTCACAGTGTCGCCGCTGCGGCGGCGATGACGGCCTCGGCGACGGACTCCGCGGCGAGACCGGCCTCGGCCAGGATCTCCGCGCGAGTGCCCTGGCCGGGGAAGCCCTCGGACACGCCCAGCACCTGGACGTGGGCGCGGACTCCGGCGTCGTGCAGCGACTGAACGAGCGACGAGCCGACGCCCCCGGTGCGCAGGCCGTCCTCGACAGTGACCACCGCGCGGTGCCGGGTGACCAGCCGGATCAGCTCCACGGGCAGCGGCTTGACCCACCGCGGGTCGACCACCGTGGTCTCGACGCCGTGCGGGGCGCACCGCCGCGACGCGTCCAGGGCCGCCTGGGCCATCGCTCCCACGGCGATCACCAGGACTCCGTCGTGCGACTCGCGCAACACGTCGACGCCGCCGGTGCGGCGGAGGGCGGGGATGTCCGCTCCGACGGCGCCTCGCGGGAATCGGACGGCGGTGGGCGCGCCGGTCACGGCGATCGCCTCGCGCAACTCCTCGCGGAGCGTCGGCAGATCGCGTGGGGCCGCGATGCGCAGACCCGGAACCGGCTGGAGCAGGGCGAGATCCCAAAGCCCGTTGTGGCTCGGGCCGTCGTCTCCGGTGACCCCCGCCCGGTCCACGACGAGGGTGGCACCCAGCCGGTGCAACGCGAGGTCCATCAGCACCTGGTCGAGGGCCCGGTTGAGAAAGGTGCCGTAGAGCGCGACCACCGGATGCAGACCCGCCATCGCAAGCCCGGCGGCCGACGCCACCGCGTGCTGCTCGGCGATCCCGACGTCGAAGCACCGTGCCGGGTACGCCTCGGCGAACCTCGTCAGCCCCACCGATCCCGGCATGGCGGCGGTGATGGCGACGAGGTCCCGGCGCTCGGCGGCGAGCGAGACCATCTCGTCCCCGAAGGCCGCCGACCAGCTGAGCCCGCCCGGGCGCGGTGGCCGGCCGGTGAGCGGGTCGATCACCCCGACACCGTGGAGGTGGTCCTCGTCGTCCTCCTCGGCCGGCCGGTAGCCGAGGCCCTTCCGCGTCACGCAGTGGACGACGACGGGGGCCTCGCATGCCTTGGCGCGCTCCAGCGCTTCCTCCAGGGCTGCGATGTCGTGCCCGTCGACCGGGCCCAGATACGTGAGGCCGAGATCCTCGAAGAGCACCCGGACGGTCCGGCCTGTCGCACCCGCGCCGCCGGGTTCCTGCTCGCCCTCGTCCGGGAGGCGCTCGCCGCCCGAACGGAGCATGGCCAGGTGCCGGGCGAGACCTCCCACGGTGGGGGCGTATGAGCGTCCGTTGTCGTTCACGACGATCACCACGGGGCGGTGGGGCGCCGCCGCGATGCTGTTGAGGGCCTCCCAGGCCAGGCCGCCCGTCAGGGCGCCGTCACCCACGACGGCCACGACGCGCCGGTCCGTCTCCCCGGACAGCTCGCGAGCCTTCGCCATGCCGTCCGCGTAGGAAAGCGCAGCCGACGCGTGTGAGTGCTCGATGTGATCGTGCGGGGACTCCGCGCGGCTGGGGTAACCGGACAGGCCGCCACGGCGCCGCAGCTCGGTGAACCGGCGGGCACGACCAGTAACGATCTTGTGGACGTACGCCTGGTGGCCGACGTCCCAGAGCAGGGCGTCGCGTGGGGAGTCGAAGCTCCGGTGCAGCGCCAAGGTCAGCTCGACCACTCCCAGGTTGGGCCCGAGGTGCCCTCCGGTCTTCGCGACATGCCGGACGAGGAAGGCGCGGATCTCCCTGGCGAGGGCGGCCAGTTGCGCATGGCTCAGGCGCCGCAGGTCGGATGGCTCGTTGACATCGTCCAGCAGGGTCATGCGTGGTCTCTCCTCTCCCTGGCAGGCCTGGGGTTCCGCACCGGTCGGGGGGACGCGTGGAACTCCCACACGTCATGTACGTGGGGCAGAAGTGTTCCTGGTGCCGGGCAGTCGCGCGACGCGGCCGACCCGCCGTCGTCGCGGGCACGGCAGCCGGATCGACGGCGCCCGGACGGTCGCGGCGGGCTCTTCGAGCCTAGGGCGGCATCGGTGCCCAAAACCCCAGTTCAGCGCGCCACAACTGCGGCACATCAGGACATCGCCCGACGCGACCGCCCGAGCCGCTCCCCCGAGCCGGTCCGCACCGGGGCCGTCCGCCGCTCTCCGGCGGGCTCGCGTGTCCGGATCCGAGGGTCCCGGGTCCGGACCACCCGCCATCGACGCCGCCCGCCGCCCCGTTGTACCCGTCGGCCGCGGGTCAGCGGCCCAGAGTTCGACTCCAGGAGGCGACGTGACCCACCGTGGACGGCCTGATGCGCGCGGAGACGCCGAGCTGGGACGGCCGGCGTGACGATGAGCGACCACCGTGGCCTTGTCCGTCCCGAACTGGTCGTGATCCCGTGCGGCAGCCGGAAACTCGATCACGCCGCCCGGGCGGCCGACATGTACATCGGCTCCTATCACCGCGCATGCCGGAAGGCGGCCGAGGCGCTACGGCCGGACCGGTTGATCATCCTGTCCGCCCGCTACGGGCTGCTCGATCCGGACGACGTCATCGAGCCGTACGACACCCCGCACGGCACAGCCGACGCCGTCACGGCCGGGCTACTGCTGGATCAGGCGGGGCGGCGTGGACTCGCCCGCCTCGACCCTGTCGTGCTCCTCGGCGGCGCGCGACACGTGACCCTGGCCCGGGCGATCTGGCCGCACGCCCGGGCGCCGCTGAGCGGGACGCGCGGCATGGGGGAACAGTTCGCACGACTCGCGGCCATCGCCAGGTCGAACGGGCCCGGCCACCCTGCATGAGACCGGCGTACGGCCAGGCGTGCCGAGGTCTCCGGCCTCGTGCCCCGCGACGAGGGGTGATCGCGTGGACCCCGCCGGGCGCGTGGCTACCGGCAGTCACCGACGAGCGCGGCGAACGCGTCCAGCGTGCGCAGAGTCTCGGCCTCGGGCTGGGTCGGCAGCGAAAGCGCCACGCGGCCGGCCCCCGCCTCCGCGTAGGCGGCGACGAGTTCGGGATCGGGTGGCACGGACGCCACGATCACCGGCACGTCCCCGGCGACCTCGGCCAACCGGTCCAACTGGGGCCGGACCCGGGCCGGGTGCCCCACCGCGTGCGGCATCCAGCCGTCGCCGTGCGCCGCCACCCTGCCCAGCGCCGCCTGGCCGTCGCCGCCGATGTAGACGGGCGGATGCGGGTGCTGTACCGGCTTCGGCCAGCAGAAGATCGGGGCGAAGTCGACGTACTCGCCGTGGAACTCGGCCTTGTCCCTGGTCCAGATCTCCTTGATCGCGGCCAGCCGTTCGTTCAGCAGGGCTCCCCGCCTGCGTGGATCGGTGCCGTGATTGCGCATCTGCTCGCGGTTCCAGCCCGTGCCCACGCCGAAGATCACCCGGCCGTCGGACACCAGGTCCAGGCTGGCGACCTCCTTGGCTGTATGGATCACATCGCGCTGGGCCAGCAGAGCCACCCCGGTCCCCAGCAGCAGGTCGCGGGTCACCGTGGCGGCCGCCGTCAACGCGACGAACGGGTCGAGGGTCCGGTAGTACACCCTGGGAAGATCGCCGCCCCCAGGGAACTGCGTCTCCCGCTCCACGGGAATGTGGCTGTGCTCGTGCAGGAAGAGCGAGTCGAAACCGCGCTCCTCCAACGCCGTGGCCAGCGCGGCAGGTCCGATGCCCTCATCCGTCATGAACGTTGTGACACCAACCTTCATGCGAACAAGTCAATCACTCCCCGTCGCGGCGCCGCCCGGGGGCCACCCGGCGGGACGATGTCTCACCCTGCGAGCAGCGGGAGCGGCGGGAAGGTGTGGTCCTGCCACAGCAGCCGCGAGGTCTCTTCGGGGTAGGCGGCGACCGTCGACGGCGTGTCGAAGAGCTGTGCGAGGCGGCGGCCGGCGTCGTACGGCGGCCAGCCCGGGTCGCCCTGGGCGGCGAACGCCGTCCAGGCCCCGCGGATCCGCGCGGACAGCTCCTCCGCCGCCGGGGAGGGTGGATCGCCGATCAGGACGGCGGGCTGCCCGCTGCTCAGGTTGCCGAAGACGAGCGGCACGTCCAGGCCGTGGCACGAGCCGAGGGCGCCGCCCAACCCCGGGGCGGGCCAGGTCAGTTCGTAGAGGTGGGCCCGGCCGCCGCCGGCGATCTGCGCGCCGGCGAGGTGGAGGCTCGGCATGCGGAACAGCCAGTCGGCGTTGACCAGCTCGTACAGCTCCTCGTCGGCCGCGGCCGGGAACGCCTCACGGTACCGGCGTGCGCCGTCCGGGCCGGGCGCGAGCATGCGCAGAGCGGTCTCCGTCTGCTCGCGCGTGACCTGGCCGAGCACGCCGTCGATCAGGCTGAACAGCCGGTGCTCGTCACGAGTGTGCCCGACGAGGAGCCCGACGTCCCGGGCCGCGCCGCCGGCCAGCGCCTGCCAGGGGGTCGCCGGCAGGACGTCACCGTCGACAACCGGGGCGAACGGGATCGGCCGGTGCGCGATCCGCCCCCAGCGCTCCCGCCGCCGGACCGTCGTGGCGGCGATCGCGTCGCCCGCCGCGGGCAGCAGGGCCGGAGACACCTCCGACAGGCTCGAGACCGTGGGCCGAACCCCCAGCTCGGCGGCGCAGGCGGCGGCGACGTCGGCGGCCAGCTCAGGAGAGAAGAACGTCCCCGGCACGCTCTGGGCGACCGCCCGGCGGAACAGCCCGGAGGCGCGCGGCATGGCGAGCAGCGCGGCGACCGATCCGCCGCCCGCCGACTGACCGAAGATCGTGACCCGGTCGGGGTCGCCGCCGAACATCCGGACGTTGTCCCGCACCCACTGCAGGGCCGCGACCTGGTCGAGCAGGCCCCGGTTGGCCGGTGCTCCTTCGATCTGCGCGAAACCCTCGATCCCGAGACGGTAGTTGAGGGTCACGACCACGACTCCGCCCCGGGCCAGGTGCCCGGCGTCGTACTCAGGGAGGCTGGAGGTGCCCATGGCGTACCCGCCGCCGGGGATCCACACCATCACCGGAAGCCCCGCCTCGGGATCCGGGTCCGGTGTCCAGACGTTGAGCGTCAGCCAGTCGTCGCCGGCGGCGTCCTGGGACGCCCCGAGCAGGCCGGACTGCGGGGGCGGCGGGCCGTACGCGACCGCCGGGCGCACCCCGTCCCAGCCGCGCACCGGCCGCGGCGCGGCGAACCGGAGGGCCCCGACCGGCGGCTCCGCGAACGGGACGCCGCGGAAGACCGCCAGGCCCGCCTCCCGGCCGCCGCGAAGGACGCCGGCCACCGTACGGACCTCCGGCTCGGACTCCGGCGGCGTGCGGGACGACGGCTCGCCGGCTGACGGCCCGATGGAAGACGGCTCGTTGGATGAAGGCTCGCCGGCTGACGGCTCGCTGGAAGACGGCTTGCTGGATCCGGTGACGGCCACGTCGCGGTTTCCTCTCCGTTCCTGCCCGGCCGAGCATCTCAACGCACGCCGGCCGCGGGCAAACGGTTAAGCCCGCCGGTTGAGTAGGCGGGTACTCATGTGACCGCCGTGAGGGGCGGATGACACTGCCACCATGGTCACTCGGCTTCTCGTCGTCCTGGCGTTGATCGCGTCCGCACTGGGCGTGCCGCCCGCCACCGCCGCCTCGGCCGGCACGTGCGCGCTGCTCCCCGTGGGTCCCATCCACACGCGGTGGGTCCTGCTCGAAGGCAGGGACGGGCCGCTGGGCTGCCCCACCGGTCCTGAGCAGGACGTGCCGGGGCACCGCGGCAAGCGCCAGGCGTTCGAGGGCGGCGAGGTGGCCTGGTCGCCGGAGCAGGGCGAGGCCATGACGGTGGCCGCGTACCTGCTGGGCAAGTCGGCCGTCGTCGAGTTCGGGCCGACCGGCCCGTACCACTACGACAAGTTCCTGGTGCGCTGGGACCGCGACGGCCAGAACCTCGGCCAGGACAGCGCGAGGTTCAGCTGGTCCGACTCCGGGTCGCACGTGATCTACCCCGACAGGAACGGCACCTACACCTTCATCGTGGAGGGCTGCGACCAGGGCAGGTACGAGGGCTCGACCTGCCGGCAGGGCTGGACGATCCCGGTCAGCACCCGGCTCGACAGGGGCGGCGGCGGGTCCCAGGACGGAGTTCCCCCCGAGTGCCCGATACGGCCTCAGGGCGAGATCGGCGTCAAGTGGTTCGACATGGGCTCGCGTTCCGGCCCGCTCGGGTGCGCCACCGGCCCGGAGGAGGACGTCCCCGGACACCGGGGCAAGCGCCAGAACTTCGAACGAGGACAGATCGTCTGGTCGCCGGAGCAGGGCGAGCACATGACGGTGGCGGCCTATCTCCTGGGCAACCGGGTCAGCGTGGACTGGGGGCCCTCGACCCCGTACACGTACGACTTCTGGCAGATCCGCTGGGACAGGGACGGCGTCAACCTGGGGCAGGACGAGCGTGACGCGAGGCGCATGTCGCCGGCGGACGGCGACCTCGGGCGGTGGACCGCGCGGTTGCAGGGGTTCGGCGAGTACGGCTTCACCGTCCAGGGGTGCGACAGGGGCGGCTTCCTCGGCGGAGCCACCTGCAGGCAGAAGTGGACCGTGCCCGTCCGGCTGCGTTTCCAGCCGGCGTCCGAGCCGCTCTGCGGACAGCAGCCGGTCGGGCTGATCCGTGACAGGTGGCTGGAGCTACGCGGGCCCGCCGGGTTCCTCGGCTGCCCGACGGGCCCGGAGGAGGACGTTCCGGGCCGGCGCGGCATGCGGCAGACCTTCCAGGGCGGGCAGATCACCTGGTCGCCCGAACAGGGAGAGAGCATGGTCGTGGCCGCCTACCAGGAGGCCGACGGGGCCGTCGTCGAATGGGGGCCGACCCGGCCGCGGTTCGACTACGACCGCTTCCTGGTGCGCTGGGACAGCGACGGCACCGACCCGCAGCAGCGGACGGTCACCGGATCCCGGGTGTCGGGCCGGCTGCGGGTGGGGCTGCCGTCCGGCGGGAAGCCGGTCACCTTCACGGTGGAGGGCTGTGACAAGGGCGGCCTCCTGTCCGGCTCGACCTGCCGGCAGAAATGGACGATCCCGGTGACCGTACGGCCGAAGCCCGTCGACGGCGACGTCGACATCTCCGCGGCGTCCGCGAAGGACCCCGCGACGGCCATGGCGACCCAGAAGGCGCGAACCGACGCGGCGGTCCGGTCGTACTCCTGCCTGAACGCGCTGGACCTGGACGACCCGTCACCGGGCGAGGGCGAGGCGGGGCGGCTCGTCGCCCGGCTGCAGCGGCTCAGGCTCGACGGCCCCGACGACGCGTGCGACGGCGACCTGCCCAGCCGTCTCCTCGTCAACGAGTTCCTCCGGGATGTCCCCACCAAACCGGTGGGCACCGAGACCGACGACTGCCCGATCGAGGAGAAGACCGTCGGCGACTACGACACCTTCCTCAAGGGGCTGGTCTACATCGCGTACAGGCAGCGGGACCTGCTCGACTACGACGTGTGGTACCGCCTGCTGCACGAGTTGCTCACGATGAGCGGGCCGCACTCGGTGGCGGAGGAGGGCAAGTCCATCTGCCTGTTCGTGTCGCCCGAGTCGGAGAACCACGTCCTGCTGATCGAGACGGCCCGGTACCTGACCAACCAGCTGTTCTTCGACGCCACGCAGGACGCGGTCTGGGACAACCACGTCAACGGCATGGACGCCTATCTGCTGCGCTTCATGCACACGATCGCCCAGCACGACTTCCTGGAGTTCAACGCCCGGCCCTACCAGCGGTACTCGATCAACGGACTGCTGAACCTGTACGACTTCGCGCGGCAGAGGGCGGTGCGCACCGGCGCACAGATCGTCCTCGACTACACCACCACGAAGTTCGCCACGTCCAGCAACATGCTGCGGCGGAGCGGGCCCTTCCGGCGGCTGGCGGACCACACCGACGCGGCGAACAAGAGCTACTACTCCGGCGACTCCGACCCGCAGACCGCCTTCTTCCTCGCCTACACCGGCCTGTCGGACCACACGGGTGGGAAGATCCCGGCGCACTGGCGGCTGGAAGCCATGATCGCCGGGCTCTCCTCCTACCGGCCGCCGAGGGCCGCGTACGAACTGGCCATGAACAAGGGCACGCCGTACCAGCAGACCTTCTTCCAGGGGAACCGGCCGAAGATCCACCCCGACGCGGACGACGCCGATCCCGGCGTGGAGATCTACTCCAGCTCGCCCTCCTTCATGATCACGGCGGGTGGCGTGTTCCTCAACAGCGGCTACCGCTCCGACAGGATCAGGGGGTTCAAGGACCGCGGCGTCGCCCAGCCGACCACGCTGATGCCGACCGGGGCCGACGTGGAGGCGGCCGACCTGATCCGGTTCGAGGGGGCGCGGCGCGACGTCAGCGACCCGCCGGACCGTTCCGTGGTCAACACCTGCGTCTCCGGCGGCTTCGCCTGCGGCGTCCAGGGCGTGGTCCCGCACCGCTGGCTGCGCTGCGCCGGCCCCGAATCGGACGGCCAGTGGCTCCTGCTGGACCTGGAAGGCTGCCAGGGGCTGGGCTTCTACGTGGCCGTGCACATCGACCAGCCGAACGGCGTCCTGCCGCCGTACCAGAACGGCGGATTCTTCTACGCCGTGGAGCACACGGCCATGCCGTTCAGCACCTTCGCCACGAAGACCAAGGAGCTCAACGCCGATCTCCCCCGCTACCTGGACATCAGCACGCCGTACACCTTCCAGGCCCCCGACGGGCACACGTACCGCTTCCAGCTGTACCGGCCCGGCGGCAAGTACCTGTCCGACCTCCTGGAGATCGACGGCACGAAGCAGCCGGACGACCTCACGTCCCTGCCGCTGGCCGACGGCCCCTTCCTCAGCTCCACCGGGCATGACGGGCTGATCACGATCCGCCGCCCGGGCTGCGCCGGCCCGCTCACCCTGGACTTCCGCGACGCCCTGCAACCGGTCAGGACCGAGCCCCCGGCGCAGGACCCGAGCCCGATCTGCCCGCCTGTGAGAGGGACGTGACCGTCCGCCGGGCCGCGGTCCGGCGGACGGACGCGGTCCGGCGGACCGACGCGATCCGGCGGTCCGGCGGACGGATGCGAGGAGTGCGGCGCTCGGCGGGCGGCACCGGCGGCGCGGGAGCCCTCGGTGTCCGTCGCGTCAGCGTCGCTCGTCGGCGAAGGCCTCACGCGGCTGGAGGAGCCGTCCTCGCGCGTACTCCTCGTCGAAGGCGGACGGGCCGAGCGAGCCGATCGCGGCGGCGCGCATCTTGGCGAGGTCGGCCGCGTCGTCGGGGTCGGGCACCTGGCCGATCGCCGCGAACGCGGCATCCGTGACACCGATCATCCGCGCCGCGCGGACGTGGTCGCCCTCGGCCGAGGCGAGTGCGGCGCCCGCCACGCAGACGTACGGCACGAAGTCCGCCCAGCCGTTGCCGAACACCCGCTCGCGATTCTCGGCGAACAGCTTCCTCGCCACGTCGAGGTTGCCCAGGCCCAGCTCGCAGAACGCGAGGTTGTGGTACTCCGAGTTGACCATTTCGGGCCGGCCGAGCTCCTCGTTGAGGGCGATGCTCTCCCGGTACAGATCCCGGGCGCGGAGCAGGTCGCCCGACATGCGGGCCACGCCGGCCAGCACGTGGCGAGGCCGTTCCTCCAGGCCGCGGTCGCCGGAGCGCAGCGCGACCTCGAGAGCCTCCAGAGCCCTGGCCTGCCCGCCACGCAGGTCGCCGCCGCGGATGGCGACCCGGGCCAGGCTGTACCTGGCCTCCACCTCCCCCGCCGGGTCGCCGGCGGCCTGGGCCCGCTCGATCTCGGCCTCGCTCATCCGCACCACGGTGTCGGTCTCACCCCGCCGGAACGCCGAGCGCACGCGCTCACTGAAGCTCATGGTCCTCTTCCATCTCTGAGATGTCCCCGTCTTCGACCCGGAGGTCTCGTCCGTCACGCGAACACGGTCCAGGTCTCCACCAGACGGAAGCCCATCGACTCGTAGAGCGGCCGGCCCATCGCGCTGGAGTGCAGATAGGCCGCGTCCGCGCCCGCCGCGACGCCGTCCAGCAGCACGGTCTCGGTGATCGCCCGGCCCAGTCCACGGCCCCGCGCGGACGGGACGACGGCGATGTTGAACACCCCCACCACGCCGGACGTCCGCACACCGAGCCCCGTCCCGGCGGGCCGTCCGGACTCCTCGGCCAGATAGCCCGTGATTGCGTCGGCGTCGAGCACGCCGCCGCCCATGAGTGAGCCGAAGGCGCCCTCGGGAGCTTCAAAGGCCCGGGTGAGCGTGTCGGTGTAGAGGTCGTTCTCGGCGGCGCCGACCCGGCGCACCAGCTGCCGCTGCGCCGCGCCGGCCCGGTACGCGATGTCCGCGGAGCAGGCCAGCAACGGCAGATCCGAGCGGCCGGCCAGCCCGTGCCGGGCCGCGAGGTCGGCGACCCCGTCGCCCGCCTCGCCACGAACCATGATCGACCAGGGCGCGCCCTGCCTGCCGACCTCGGCCGCCATCGCGTCGAGCGCCCCGAGGTCAGGTTCCCGCGTCGTGTCGTAGGCCACGTTCAGCGTCGGGACGCCGGCGTGGGTCACCGCCGCCCGGGCGCTGCCCCTCTCGGCGTACCAGCCCTTCGGTGTCACCCCGCAGAGGAGCTCGATGGCGTCGAAGTACGCAGCCGCCATCCGATCGGCGGTTGTGTTCATGGCCGTCCCCCATCACGTCTTCCGTGCCCCGGGGAGAGTACCGGCAGGCGCACGCACCGGTGACACCGGCGGCCCGGCTGAAGCCTGGGTGACGGGGTTGCCTGCCTCGTCGTGGCCGGGGTGGTCCGGGTGCGGTCGGGGAGGTTCCCCGGGAGCCGCACCCGCGCCTGAGCGGACACCTTCACCTACGGCGAACGCGACCGCCTCACCTCCGGCGCCGACCGGCCGCACCGAGGGCGGCACCACCACGAGCTATGAGCACGCCGGGACCAGTAACGATGTGGTCGCCGTCACCGATGCCGCAGGCGTGAAGCAGGAGACCTACAGCCGGGGCGCCTTCGGCGGCGTCGTGTCCGCAAAGACCCTGGCGGACACCAGCAGGTGGAACCGTGCCTGCGGCTAGGAGATTTTCTCCCGTGCCCGAGCCGCATCGACGCTCCCTGAAATGACGCTCCCTGAAACTGCGTCCTGATCCATAAAGAACTGTGCCAAATGGGGGTGCGCCTCCTACCGCCCGCCGTGGGGAAACGGTTCGCCACACAGCACAAGTGGCCTGCTCCACTGAAGGAGAATTGTAAAGAACGTTAACTGGGAACGCCGGTTGTCACCGCCCAACCGACCGCTCACGGAAGACCCGGGCGAAAGCGGCGAGCGACCGGCTTACTCCGCCCAGGGGTCGAACCCGGTGTCGAGGACGGCTTGGAGGGACGCGCGCAGCTGGGCTGCCTCGTCGGATCCGAAACTCTCCTCGAACCGATCCTGCACCGCCTGCCACAGGGGCAGGGCCGCCCTAAATCGGGCGAGGCCGTCCGGTGTGAGCGTGACGACGCGTGCGCGGCGGTCGGCCGCCGACGGCTCGACGGTCACGAGGCCCTCCCGCGCCAGCGGCTTGAGGTTGGAGGCCATCGTCGTGCGATCCATGGCGATCATGTCGGCCAGGGTGGTGATCGTCATCTCCCCGTGCGCACTGAGCTTCTGCAGGATGCTGAACTGCGTCGCCCGGAGACCGACAGGGGTCAGGGCCTTGTCGTAGGTCGCGCCGAGGTACCGGCTCGCCTTGCGCAGTGCCAGGTTGTTGCACAGGTCGGCCTTCGCCGCCGCACTCGTCATCGTGTCCTCCACAGCCTTCCCGCCCAGGATAGGAGCATCTGCTCGCACCTCTGAAGGCAGCCGCCCGGCCGTCGGCGGACAGCGGCGGGGTGGACCCGGGGGTTGTCGTTGCCGTACCGGAAATACGAGTATATGCTCCTAATTCCGACGGCACCCCTGAGATGGGCGAGACCTTCCACCGAAGGGGCCTCCGTATCCGGCGACCATGCCGTCACCTGGCCACAGCCGCCCCGGCGCCTGCGACAGACAGCACGGCCTGTCGGCCCTACCCTGCCGGGGCGCGGCGCCGACATCTCGTCTCCATGTTGATCCAGAACGAACGAGGTACCCATGAGCTTCTCACTTGCCGAATTGGACTCCGCCGACCCGCGCTGGAACAAGCGCGGTGCGCTGTATGTGCCCTCCGGTCAGGGCCCGACGGTATGGGCGGCCGGCGACGTCTACACCATCAAGGCGACCGGCGCGCAGACGAACGGGGGCTTCGGTTTCATCGAGGCCACCGTTCCCACGGGCGGCGGTCCCGGGGCCCATGCCCACCCCGGAGAGGAGGAGACGTTCTACATCCTCGACGGGGAACTGGAGTTCCTGGACGGCGACCACACCTTCACGGCTGTCGCGGGCGACTTCATCCACATCCCCCGGGGGATACGCCACCGCTTCACGAACAAGGGCAACCATGCCGCAAGGATGATCTTCATGTTCACTCCCCCCGGCGTGGAACAGGTCATCGCCGATTACGCCGCACCCGTCCAGCCGGGTCAGGCGCCGCCTCCGGTCGTCGATGACGACCAGCTGGCACGGTTCGACGTGATGGTCCGGCTCGCGAAGACGATCAACCTGCCGGAACCGTCCTGAGCCCTGGTCGCGCCAAGCTCCGGCGGACGCGACGACTCCCACGCCGACGAACCTCTGGACGTACGGGCGACTGTTCCGATGCCGAACGCTCCGCTTCTTCAGCCGATCGCCCCGGCACCGTACGAGACCCGTTCGCGAGACCCTTTCGCGAGACCCTGGAGAGGCTGACCCCGATGGCCCTGCCCGACAACTCCTCCCCCACCGTTGTGCTTTCCGGCGTGACGCCCGCCGCCTCGGTCGTTCGCTGGGAACGCCGGGACTGGTGGCGTACGGGTGGACTGATGGCGGTGATCGCGGCGCTGCATCTCGTGGCGTTCGGGATCCTGGCCGCGTTCGTGGCTCCGCACCACTACAAGGTCGGCAGCGACGTCTTCGGCCTCGGGCTCGGCGTGACCGCCTACACCCTCGGCGTGCGGCATGCGTTCGACGCCGACCACATCGCCGCGATCGACAACACCACCCGCAAGCTCATGGCCGACGGCAAACGCCCGGTGTCCGCCGGCTTCTGGTTCGCGCTGGGCCACTCGACCGTCGTGGCGCTGCTGGCCGCGGGCATCGCCGCGGGCGTGCGGCTGACGACGTTGACCAACGACACCTCCGGCGCCCGCCAGAGCCTCGGCGTGGCGGGCACGGTGGCGTCCGGCGGCTTCCTGTACCTGATCGCCGCGCTCAACCTGGTGGCGCTGGCGGGGATCTGGCGGGTCTTCACGGCGATGCGGGCGGGCCGGTTCGACGAGCACGAGCTGGCGAGGCACCTGGACAACCGCGGCTTGATGAGCCGCGTCCTCGGCCGGCTCACCAGGTCCGTCTCCCGCCCCGGCCAGATGTACCCGGTAGGGCTGCTGTTCGGGATCGGGTTCGACACCGCCACCGAGGTCACGCTGATGGTGATGGCGGGATCCGGCGCCGCCGCGGGGCTGCCGTGGTACGCGGTCGTCTGCCTGCCGCTGCTGTTCGCCGCCGGGATGAGCCTGTTCGACACCCTCGACGGGACCTTCATGAACGTCGCGTACCAGTGGGCGTTCTCCAACCCGGTGCGCAAGGTGTACTACAACCTGACCGTCACCGGCCTGTCCATCGCGGTCGCGTTCCTGATCGGCACGATCGAGCTGGTCGGATCCCTGCACGACCAGCTCGCCCTGACCGACCCGGTCACCAGCCGGATCTCCGGGGTCGACCTGAACAACGCCGGTTTCGTCATCGCCGGACTCTTCGTCGCCGTGTGGGCCTGCGCTCTGGGCTACTGGCGCATCGCGAAGGTCGAACACCGCTGGAACCGGGCCGGCGGCCAGACCGGCGTCCGCTGAGAGACGCGCGGCCTTCCCGCTTGCAGAAGGCTCCCGATCACAGCTGCATCCGATTCTCGACACACGATCGCACCATCTGGGGGTTATGCGATGGACGGTATCGCCGACATGGGGGGAACTCCGGGATGGGGACCCACGCACCCACCGAGCCGTGATGAGCCGATCTTCGCGGAAGAGTGGCAGGGCCGGGCGTTCGCGCTGGCGCTTCTCTCCAGCCGCATCGCGTGCGGCGGCCAGAACACGGACGCCTTCCGGCACGCGCTCGAGCGCCTGGACCGGGCCGCCTACCTGGACGACGGCTACTACGGGCGCTGGCTCAACGGCGCGGAGCTGATGCTCACGGAAAGCGCCGTCCTGGCGCCGGGCGCGATCGACGCCCGCGTCCGCACCCTGCGCGGCGAACACCTGGAGGAGCCGCCGATCCCCGCCGCCCGAACGGACCGCGCGCCGGCCGCCGTGGCGCCCGGCGCGGGGTCGCTGCGCTCCGTCGGCACCGCGCCGGCCTTCGCCGTCGGCGAGCGGGTACGCGCCAAGGACCTGTCGGTGCCCGGGCACACCCGGCTGCCGGGCTACGTGCGGGGACACATCGGCGTCGTCGAGCTCATCCAGCCCGCTGCCGTGCTGCCGGACACCAACGCCCACTTCCGGGGCGAGAACCCGCAGCACGTCTACTCGGTGCGGTTCGACTCACGCGAGTTGTGGGGCGCCGCCGCCGAACCCTTCGGGCTCACCGTGGAACTGTTCGAAAGCTACCTGGAGACCATCTCATGACCACCACCGGCGGATCGGACGGATCCCATCCCGTGGCCCTGCGCACCGAGGCGCTCGAGCAACTGCTCACCGAACGGGGCCTGATCGACCCGAAAGTGATGGACGGGCTCATCGCCACCTACGAGACCAACGTGGGCCCGCTCAACGGCGCCAAGGTCGTCGCGAAGGCGTGGACCGACCCGGAATACCGGCGGCGGCTGCTCGATGACGGCACCGCGGCCATCGCGGAACTGGGGTTCTCGGGGCCGCAGGGCGAGCACATCGTCGTGGTGGAGAACACCGCGAGCAGCCACAACGTGGTGGTGTGCACGCTGTGCTCGTGTTACCCGTGGCCGGTTCTCGGCCTGCCGCCGAGCTGGTACAAGGACCCCGCCTACCGCTCACGCATGGTCAGGGAGCCGCGCACGGTGCTGTCCGAGATGGGACTTCAGCTCGACGACGACGTGCGGATCACCGTACGCGACTCCACCAGTGAGGTGCGCTGGCTGGTGCTGCCCGAACGTCCCGCCGGCACCGAGCACCTGTCCGAGGACGAACTCGTGCCGCTGGTGACCCGGGACGCGATGGTCGGCGTGGCCAAGGTGGCGGCACCGTGACCGCGCCGCTGGACGTCGAGGGCCGGGCCGCGCCGCCCCGCTCCAACGGCGAGCTGGTGTTCGCCGAGCCGTGGCAGAGCCGCGCCTTCGGCATGGCCGTCAGCCTGTACGAGGCGGGCGCGTTCACCTGGCCGGAGTTCCAGACCGCACTGATCGCCAGGATCGCGGCCTGGGAGACCGCGGCGGCGCCGGACGATCCCTACGACTACTACCGGCTCTGGCTGGCCGCCCTGGAGGACGTCCTCGCCGGTCTGTGCGCCGTCTCCACGGACGAGGTCGCCGCACGGACCGAGGTCCTGGCGCGACGCCCCCCTGGCCACGACCACGACCACGACCACGACCACGACCACGACCACGACCACCATCGCTGATGCTCCGGCGGGGCGTCGCGAGGAGATTCCCGTCAGGGGAGCCGGCGGGCGAGGGGCAGTCTGGTCCGGGTGATCAGCGCGGCCGCGCTCGCCAGGACGGGCAGCCCCACCACCACGGCGACCACGAACGACCACGGTATGGCGATCGTGGCGGGATCCCCGGCGCCGTGCGTCGTCATCGGCCGGGTCAGCGCCAGTCCCGTCACCGTTCCGGCGACCAGCCCCATCAGCGCGCCGAGCCCGGAGATGTAGAGCGCCTGGCCGGCCACGACCAGCCGCAGCGTCCCGGGCGGGGCGCCGATTGCCGACATCGTCGCCCGTTCGGGACGCATGTCGGCGGACGCCAGGCGGGTCGCGGCCAGCGTGCCGCCGACGACCAGGACGAGAGCCCCCACGAGCCAGCCCCACAGGCCGGGGTCGGGCACGTTGCGATAGCCCTCCTCGAAGGCGACGGTCACACGGGGAGTCACCTTGGCGAGATCGCGGGGCAGCGTCGAGCTCTCCGGCAGCCGGTACATGGCGTACAGCTGGCGCTCCGCCGTCGAGAAACCCGCCTGCTCGACCAGGGCACGCGGCAGCAGGGCGCCGCCCTGGTGCTCGTCGGCGGGTGTGGCCACCACCGCGGGCACGTCGAGCGTGCGCGGGGGGCCTCCCGTGGAGCTCGCCCGCAGCGTCAGCCTGCCGTTCCGCACCGCGGCCGCGTCGAACACCACGGCCTTGCCGCTCGCCAGCGCCGCGGCCGCCCGCGGGTCGTGGCGCCCCTGCAGGAGCCCCAGCAGATCCTGGTCGCCGACGGCCGCCGTGCGGCGCGTCCGCACGCCGTTCCACCGCACCGTGTACCGCAGCGCGTACCGGCGGCCCTCGGCGTTCCTCGCCTGGTAGCCGGCGGCCAGCGGCACACCCGGCAACTGACGGGCCACCTCCGCGCGAAGCCCGGTCCACGCGGCGTCGCCGATGGCGCCGGCCCAGATCGCCAGCGTGCCGGTCGGGCGTGCCGAGGTGTAGGCGTCGCGCCGGTCCACGTATTCGCTGTAGGTGCCGATGCCCACCGCCACGACCGTGGCCGTGACCGCCATGACGGCCGCCACGGCGCTCGCCGTCCGGGATCGGTGGCGGACCGCGTCTCGGACGGACACCCGGAGCGGGAGCCGCAACCACGCGGCCGGCCGTCCCGTACGGCCGACCAGCCACGGCGTCACCATCACCAGCCCGAGCAGGACCGGCACCGCGGAGGCGAGCACCCACATCGAGCTGGCCTGGCGGCGCGCCACCACGGTCGCCCCCAGCCCGGCCAGCACCAGCACGGCCCCCGCCACGGGCAGTCCCGGCCGGTCGGCCGCCGCCTCCGCGCGTCCGGCCAGCACCGTCGCGGTGTTCTGCCGGGCCGCCTGTACGGCGGGCACCAGCGCCGCCACGAGCCCGGTGAGCAGGCCCAGCGCGGCGACGACCAGAACCGGCGGCCACGGCACGTCCGGCGGGCCGGCCTGCCCTCCCCAGCGCGCCACGACCGGCGCGCCCAGCGTTCCGGCCCCGATGCCCAGCACCGTCGCCGCGAGCGCGGCCGCACCGCCGAGGACCAGTCCGTCGGCCAGCACGATCAGGCGCAGGTGCCCGGCCGAGCCGCCCTGTGCCGCGATCTCTGCCAGTTCCCTGCGCCGTCTCCGCAGCCCGACCGCGAAGGCGGGCCCGGCCAGCAGCACGATCTCCAGCATCACCATGATCACCATGGCGCCGATCCCGACGGTGCTCTGGACGTCGACGCCCGGGGCGCGGACCGGGTCGCCCGCCGGGCCCGTGAGCATGCCGCGAGAGGTCACGAACAGGCCGGCCTTGTTCAGGGCGGGCACGTCGGTCCAGTTCACGGGCCTGGGGGTGTCGGCCAGCCAGCCGGTGCCGTACCCGTGAGGAGACCAGAGCTCATCGACCGGCTCCACCGCGAGATCCGGGCCCACGACCTCTCGGAGCGACGGCCGGAACGGATGCTCGACCACGCCCACCACCGTCAGCGGCGCCCCGCCGGACGGTTGCAGACGCTCGCCCGGCCGCAGGCCGAGCGCGGGTGTCACCGCGACCTCGCGGGCCGCAGCGGGAAGCCTGCCTTCACTCAGCGCCAGCATTCCCCTGGTGAGGGGGTCGCGCAGGTCGGTCCGCAGCGCGTCGACCCGCTCGGTGCCCAGCCGCAGCACGCCGGCGTCGAACGGGATCACGCGGGTGCCCGGCCCGAGCAGCGCCGTCACGTCGGCGGCGCCGAGCCGGGGCACGGGCGCGCCGCCCTGGCCGCCGGTGCTGAAGGACGCCCCGTTCGGCGTCTGGCGGAGCTCCGACGTGCCCTCGGGTACCTGCGTGAGGCGGGCGTCGGCCGCGCCGAGCTCCGCCACCAGTCCTTCCCGCGGACTGACCTGCATGGTCTCGGTGAGGGTGAGCACCGCCGTGATCACCAACACGGGCAAGCCGATCATCACCATGATGAGCGCGCTCCGTCCCCGGGAACGCCATGCGGTTCGCCGGGCGATGCGCAGCGCGGCGCGGACGGCGCTCATCACGCGCTCGCCAGCGGTGCGCTCGCGGAATCCGCGATCACCCCGTCACGGAGGAACACCACCCGATCGGCCCAGGCGGCGTAGCGCGGCTCATGGGTGACGAGCAGGACCGCCGCGCCCGCGTCACAGCGGGCGCGCAGCAACCGCATGATCTCGTCGCCGGTGCGCGTGTCGAGCGCGCCGGTCGGTTCGTCGGCCAGCAGCAGGCGCCGCTCGCCGACCAGGGCGCGGGCGATCGCGACCCGCTGGCGCTGCCCCCCGGACAGCTCGTCGGGGAAGCGGTCGGCCAGGTCGTCGACGTCGACCTCCGCCAGCACCGCCATGGCCTCCTCCCGGGCGAGGCGTGCCCGTACGCCGTCGAGCTCACGCGGCAGCATGACGTTCTCCGCCGCCGTCAGCGACGTGATGAGGTTGAGGTCCTGGAAGACGTAGCCGACCGCGCGCCGCCGCAGCGCCGCCAGGTCGCGCACGGCGGCCAGGTCCTGCTCGCCGATGTGCACCGTCCCCGACGTGGGCCGGTCGAGCCCGCCCGCGAGGTTGAGCAGCGTCGACTTGCCGGACCCCGACGGCCCCATGACCGCGACCAGCTCTCCCGGATCGACCTCGAGGCTCACGCCCTTCAAAGCGTGCACGGCCGTCGCTCCTTCCCCGTGGACTCTGGCCACCTCGGCCAGCCGTACGACCGTCATCTCTCCTCCTTGAGAACGGCTTCGCAGTGGTCCAGCCACCGTTGCTCGGCCTCGGCCTGGAAGATCATGGAATCGAGCACGAGCCGCTGGGCCACGCCGTCGGTGCCGTCCGCGGCGGCTCGCTTGGCCCTGGTCAGCTGCTGGAGGGCCGACATGGTCGCCGTACGCTGCCTGCGGATGACCTCGGCGACGTCCACCTCCCTGGCGGCGACGGCCATGGCCAGCTTGATGACCAACTCGTCCCGCGGCCGCTCCGACTGGACGACGGGGGTGGCGAACCATCGCGCCATCTCCGTCAGTCCGGCCGCTGTGATGGTGTAGACGACCCGACCCTGCTCGTCGGACTCCCCCGGCGTGACCAGGCCGTCGCGCTCCATGCGGGACAGCGTCGTATAGACCTGGCCGATGTTGAGCGGCCAGGTCGCCCCTGTGGACGCCTCGAACTCCACCCGCAACTGGTAGCCGTGCCGGGGCCCCCTGCTGAGCAGGGCGAGCAGACCATGCCTGACCGACATGGATACTCAGTATGCATACTCAGTATGCGGTTCACAAGAGTGCCGGCGGGGCGCGGCCGTTCAGGCCGCGCCCCCCGGAGCACGTCAGGACGAGTAGGTCGTGGTGCAGACGGTCCCGTTCAGGGTGAAGGAGGCGGGCGGCGGGTTGGCGCCGGTCTGATTGCCGACGAATCCGAAGCTGACCGTGTTGCCGCCGTTGGCAGCGAGGTAGGTGTTCGAGCCGGCCGGGGTGACGACCACGTGCTGCCCGTCCCCGGCGAAGGTGGCGTTCCAGGTGCTGTCGGAGACGGACTCGGTGGTGGCCGGGAAGCTGAAGGCCAGTGTCCATCCGGTGATGGGGGTGGTGCCGGTGTTGGTGACGCTGATGTTCGCCACGAAACCGCTGCCCCAGCCCGTGGCGAGATCATAGGTCACGGCGCAGGTGCTGTTCCGCGGCGTCCCCGTGATGAAGGTGACCGGCTTCGAGGGCATCGAGAGATAGCCCTTCTGGTCGGTGGCGAGCACGTTGAGCGTGTAGGCGGTGCCGGGTACCAGGTTCCGCGCGGTGAACGAGGTCGAGGTCGATTCGCCGAGCAGCACGCTGTTGGTGCCGAACTGCTGGTAGACGGCATAACGGGTGACGTCGCCGCCGGTGGACGGTTGCCAGGAGATCCTCGCGGTGTCGGCGGTGACGTCACTGGCCGTCGGGCTGCCGGGCGCGGCCAGCGTGATGCTGACCGGGTTGGTGGCCGACGGCCTGAGCTTGAGCGTCACGATCGAGTACGGCGGAATGACCTGGGTGCTCGCGGTGCCCTGCTTCGATGCGGCGATGGAGGTGTACCCGGAGCCGAGCGTGTAGACGGTGGGGGTGGCGCCGCTCGGCGTCCAGCCGTCGTAGCCGAGGTGCACGGAGTAGGCGTTGGCGGGATCCTGGTTGACCATCTCGACGCTGAGGCCGCCGTCCGCGTTGCGGGCCGCGTGCACCGAAACGAGCCCGTTGTCCGAGCCGGCCCTGACCAGGGTGTCGCCGGGCATCGCCACCCTGCTGAGCATCTGCAGCGCGTAGTAGGGCGCGAACGGCGTGTTCAGCGGCGGTTCGCAGACGCCGTCGCCGTTGCAGTTGCCGCTCGACAGCAGGCCGCCGTCGCCGTACGACGTCGATCCGTCGGGCGCGGTGCTGACGTCGCCCATGCCGTTGCGGGTGTCCCAGTAGTCCACCGTGAAGACGCCGTTCTCCAGCGCGGCGAAGTAGACGTCCGCGGTGAACAGGCCGCCCACCTGGGTGTCCGACTGGTAGTTGGACGCCGTCTCGGTCACGGCGATGCCGATGTCCGGGCCCTTCGGGCCCGCGTACCGGTTGATCTGCTGCCGCACCTGCGCCAGTTCCCCGGGGAGCAGCCGCACCTGCTGGAGGACGTCCGCGGCGGTGGTGTGGTTCGGGTAGTAGTGCACGATCACGAAGTCGATGTACGGTCCCGCGATCGACAGCACCGTCTGGTTCCAGGCCGCGCTGTCACCGGTGGCGACGACCCCGTCGGGCCAGTTGCCCGGATCCGTGACCACCGCCCCGATCTTGATCGTGGGATCGACCGCCTTCATGGCCTGGGCGTACTGCACGAGGTTGTTCGCGTACGCGGCCGGACCTTTGCTGTCGTGGTAGTCGAGCTCCCAGTCGGCGCCGTAGTAGCCGTTGCCGAAGATCTCGTTGCCGATCTCCCAGTACGTGACGCCGTACCCCTTGGTGACGTTGGCGTACTTCACCCAGTCGGCGGCCTCCTGCGGCGTGCCGGACCCGTAGTTCGCGATGAGGATCGCCTGCGCGCCGACGGCCTTGACCGTGCCCATGAAGGAGTCGAAGTCCGTGCCGGGCGCCACCCACCCGCCCCCCGAGACGGTGGTGGTCTTCCAGTGGAAGCCGTCACCGTACGAGCCGCCGGGATAGCGCATCATCTGCACGCCGGCTTTGCCGAGGAGGTCCACCGACGCCGGGGTGTTCATGTTTCCGTCCCACACCGCCTGGTTGAGGCCGTACGCGGTGCCGGGCACGGTGCCCAGTCCTTCGCGGGCGTTGACGGTGACGTTGACGGTCGGGGTCGCCGCCCGGGCCGCCGTGGGCGGCGTCGTGAGGACGGCTCCGACGAGGGCCACGGCCACGCCCGCGGCGAGCCGGGGCCGCCGTCCAAGACCGCGAAGAAGCGACAGGTCCACGGGTTCTCGCCTCCTGGGGTGGGAGGTGTCCCGGCGATGCCACGCGTCCGGGGGCACGCGGCATTCTTCATGAGACACCGCAGAATGCGTTCTATACGCTGTTAGCGTTAACAGCGCATCGTGACAACTGTGCGGGAGTTGTGGGCGATAACGCATTAGAGCAAATACAATGAATTCGTGGACGGTCAAGTGGCGGTGACGGCTTCCACCTCGCCCATCTGCTCTTACTGGGCATACCCCCACCACGTCGAGCGACCGAGCTGAAAATTACACCGGCCGATTCCGTGGTCTGGGCCGCCGGCGGCGGGCGGACTGGACGCCCGCCAGGCACTCGAAGCCGCGGTCCTCCGTGTGGCTGAAGCGAGCACGGCATGGGCTCGTGGAATATGCCCGTGTCACCGATCGCGATGGGGGCGTCCGGCGAACGCACTCTCGCCGGACGCCCTCGATCACATCATCGCGTCGGAAACGACCTCCCGCACCACGAGGGCGCGGACAGCGGACTCAGACGCGGGTCCACTTCTGGTTGGCGGCGCCGTTGCAGGTCCAGATCTGGACCTTGGTGCCGTTGGCGGTGCCGGCGCCGGAGACGTCCAGGCACTTGTTGGCTCCGACGGCGGTGATGGATCCGTCGGAGTTGAGGCGCCACTTCTGGTTGTTCTGCCCGTTGCAGTCCCAGATGATCACGCTGGTGCCGTCCGCGGTTCCCGCGCCGTTGACGTCCAGGCACTTGTTTCCGTAGACGCGCAGCTCACCGGCACTGGTGGAGGTCCACTGCTGGTTGGTCTGGCCGTTGCAGTCCCAGATGGCCAGCTGGGTGCCGTTGCTCTGGGAGGCGTTGGGGACGTCCAGGCACCGGCCCGACCCCACACCCCGGAGCGCCGACGTCGCCGGCGGATTGCCCGTGGGCGAGGTGGTCGGGGAGGTGGTCGGCGAGGCGGAGGGTGACGGGGAGGGGTTGCTCTGGAGCTGGGTGAAGAACTTCCACACCTCTCCCGAGGTCCAGGTCTGCCAGCCGTCGCAGGTGCACCCGTCCCGGGGGCCGGGGTCGTGACCGGCTCCGTCGAAGGCGGCCCAGACGACCGGATATCCGGCCCGGCACCCGGAGTAGTAGGTGACGATGTGGGTCAGGCTGCCCTGCGCGGGCTCGGGCGGGTTCTGCGGGGTGCAGCCGTTGTTCCTGACGAACGTGTCACGCAGCGCCCGTCCGGAGGAGATGGGCAGCACGTTGTCCCTGAGGCCGTGGAGCCCCATGTAGGCGACGGGCTGGGTGCCGCCGCTGCACCCGCTGAGGTTCGCGCCGGAGTAGACCGCGACCGCGCGGAAGACGTTCGGACGGGCGCAGGCCAGCGCGTACGACATCGCACCGCCGTAGCTGAACCCCGAGGAGAAGATCTGCGCCGTGTCGACGCACAGGGCCGCTTCGATCTGCTGAAGCATGTCGTCGACGAAGGTCACGTCCCGGCCGCCGGAGTTGGCCCAGCCGTTGCCGATGCCCTGGGGCGCGACGAAGATCGTGCTGTTGCCGGCGTTGTCGGCCAGGCGCCTCAGACCGTAGTACGACCAGTTGTACCCGTCGGTTCCGCCCGAGTCGACGTCGTTGGCGGTGCCGCCGTTCCAGTGGAACCCGAAGATCAACCGGTAGGGGTGGTTGTTGTCGTAGTTGGCGGGGACCCGCAGGATGTAGCTGCGGCTCTGGCCGCCGCTCGTGATCGTGTGCGAACCGCTCGCCAGCGCGGGGGCCTTGCCGCATCCGCCGGTCGCCGCAGCCGCAGCGGTGCCGCGCGTGGCCGACGTGGTGGCGCCGAGCGCCGTACCCGCCGTTCCCAGGGCGACGAGCGCCGCTACGGCGACCGCGGTGAAGAAGGATTTGTGCCTCACGTTACGCAGCTTCCTTTGCTGTCCGTGATGGGGGGATGGGGAGTTCGGCCATGAGGCCGAGGAGCCTCCCGGTGTGGGAGTCACGGCCGCGACGCGGACCGGGTGCCGGAGGCGGGGGGTGGTGACCTGCGCAGAAATCGTCCAGTCATGTGCTTCTCCAGGAGACGCGCGCTACCCGCCGGCGGCGCCACAAGGGGGTGGTGCGGCGGACCGGACGTCGACGCGGGGCCCGGGGCCGGTGCCCCACGACCGTTGTGTCGAACCAGCGAGAATGCCTCAAGAGGGGGTGTCCCGAAGGCGTGGATACTAATTACGATCCGGTTACTGACACCCTGTCAAGACAGTAAGCATGCTTATTTCCTGTCACAGGAGTGAAGCATGATGGCATCGTCGGCCGGTGGCTCTCCGCCTGCCCCCGTTGACCTCGCGTTCCGTCTGACGTCCGCTCCGTTGGGCCCGCTGAGCATCCCTCTCTGGCGCCTGCCGACATGGCCGTAGGACGGGACGCCGAATGAAAGTAAGTCGTATTCTTTCAGGCGAGGCGCGGCGGTTGACCGGTTGGCCCGGGGCACCGCCGGCAGCATGATCGCGGGAAAGAGTAGAACTCATTTGGGTGCAGCTCGGGCTGAGTGACCGGTCGCGATGGCGTACGTCACGCACATGGCACCGTCTGAGCTGGAGCTTCGGCCGTCCACCGGGTGTGCCGGATCAGTGACTCGGTCGAGGCTACGCCTTGCCTGAACGCGGCAATAGCGTTGCTAGCCCGGGCTGGTCATCTCTACGCTGGCGGCGTGACCTTGGTGTGGGTGACGGGCAATTCAGGGGCTGGTAAGTCGACGGTCTGCGAGGTGTTGCGAGCGCGTGGCTATGTCGCGCTCGACGCCGACGAGGACGGCATCAGTTGCTGGATCGACCGAACTAAGGGCGAGGTCGTGACGGACCCTCCGTATCCGGTTCCCGGGGGCTGGCTCGATCGACACGGGTGGGCGATCAATCGCGAGCGCGTTGAGACCCTCGCCGAGGAGTCTCGTTTCCGAATCGCATTCTTGTGTGGGTCGGTGGAGAACGAGGCAGACGTACGTGATCTTTTCGACCTCATCGTGTGCCTGGTGATCGACGAGGACACCCTCCGCTATCGGCTCGCGACCCGTACTACGAATGCGTTCGGTCAGCATCCCGAAGAGCTCGCAGCGACCCTGAAATGGAATCCTCGGATGCGAGCGATCTACGAACGTCGTGGCGCGACGATCATCGATGCATCCAAGCCGGTGACCGAGGTGGTGGACAGCGTGATCGACGCGGTTCAGGAGCTGAGAGGGTCCACCCGATAGCTCGGATCACGTCTGCGTGCCGCGTTGTCCTCAGCGAGCCAGTCTGTCTTTGGCTGCGGCTCCGACCGGGGCACAGCCGGTTGACGGTCAAAGCTCCAGCTCAGATGTCGTGCCACGTGCGTGACATATGCCATCGCGACACTCAGCATCGAGCTGCACCCAATTCAATGGGTGCGGCTACTCCTGAGTGGCTGAAGCGATCAAGCCGTGAGGGCGTATCCGTCCTGGTAGCCGGTCTGATGGACGCGTTCGTGTTGTCGGGCGAGATGGAAAGTCCAGTACTCCTCCAGATGACCGTTGGCGACCAGCGCGCGTAGCTTCAGTACCGCCTCGGCTCCGGCCAGGCCCCACCGCGCTCGGCCAGGTCGAACCTGTCGGCGATCAGATGACGGCACGCGCCCTCGACCGCCCCGGTCGCGATCGGCCATCCCGCCTCCAGCGCCTGGTCATACTGCAGATGCCTGGCGTTGTCGGACAGCTAGCGGAAGCACGCGTCGATGCCGTCACGGTGCTGCGCGCCGGCTGTGGCGGCCTGCGTGGTCAGCGTGGTGATGACCTGGCCGGTGTGCCCGGCCAGCAGGGCCAGGGCATGCCCGGCGCCCCAGTCCTCCGCGGCCGGTGCCGCGGGCGGGTGCAAACTCCACGCAGCAGCCCATAACTTCTCCAGCACGTGCACGAAATCGATCACGATGTGGACGCGGATGCGGCGCCGGGCGGCTTCGGCGGTGATCAGGTCGCGCTGGTGGCGGGCCCCGTCGACGAGCACGACCCAGGGACGGGCATGCGCGGGATCACGGGCCTCGGCATGGTCGAACACCTTTGCGATCACAGGGCCAGGGCCGGTGACGACCGAGCCGCACAGCCACGTGCGCGTCGCGGACGGCCTGGCGCGCGGCAGGGGCTGCCCGGCCCGGTCGCCGGGGACGGCGATCACATCGTGCGGCCGGCGGGGCGCGGGCTCGACGTCGTAGACCACCCCGAGGGTGGCCATCCGTTTGCGGGTCGGTTTCTCACCCGCCGCCAGCCGGGTCCGGAAGGTGGCGCGGGCGCGGGCGGCGGCTTTGGCGGTCGCGGGCCGCAGCGCCTCGGGGCGCATCGCGACGCCCTTGCCGTCCACGCTGATCGCCAGCACCGTGCAGGCGGTGCACGGCAGCGGCGTCCGCGCGGCGTAGAAGGTGTCGACCACCAGCCGCTTCAGCTTCGAACGCAGCCCCTCCCGCTTGGCGGCCTCATCCGGCAAGCCCATCGCCACCGCGATCTGCCCAGCCCGCAACGCCCGCCCGGCATCGACCATGATCTCTACCGCGTCCCCGGTACGCGCGCGGCAACATCGCCGCCGTTATGCCCGGCCGCCACGGCGGCACCGTCGCCACACCGAGCACCGGCGGCCGTACCGGAACCGCGCCGACCGCGTCGATGCCCCCGCCTGCAAGTTCGGCCGTTTCCATAGACTCACCGGCCAGCTCGGCCGCTTCGCCCAGGATCTCCTCCACCGTCTCCCTTGTGATCACCAGCCGTGACAACCGATCGTGCTCATCCTCCAGCCGTGACTCCAGGGCGGCGATCTGCTCGCGGATCTCCGCGATCCGCTGCCGGGCCACAGCCTCACGCCGTGCCAGCTCCTCCAGCAACGAGCCCACCGTCACCACCGCATCACCGTCTGCACTCACAGGAGAAGGCGGTTCATGGACTAAACAGTCACGACCACAGAAGCCCAGCTCAGACACTCACTGAGGAAGAGTTACACCCAACTCATTCCCACAAGCCATGCGGCGTCCGCCCTGGCGTCGGGCCGCCGGGGACCGGGCCGAGAGTGGCCCGGCGGCTCGGCTCCTACGGGTGAGAATCGAGGCGGTGCGTCGAGCCGGCGTCGAGGGCGCCGGTGACGTTTCGAATGCCGGCGCGGACCATGGTGCCGTACGGGTCTTCGGGTAGGTGCTGGACGAGGTCACGGGCGTTCGCCAAGTGTTGACGGGCCAGGTCGGCGTTGCCCAGTCGGCGGTGGACGTCGGCCAGGTTGAGGTGCAGTGAGGGCAGGAAGCCCTGAACCTGTAGCGAGGAGTGGTACCGCTGAGCACGGTCGTCGGTGAGGTCGGCGACGGCTGCCAGGGCGCGCTCGTCCCAGACCAGTTCCGCTTCCGCGCTGTCCTGAAGGTCTGCGAGGTAGTGCGCGAGGACGCAGCGGTGAAAGGCGTCGCCATCGGCGCCGATCCGGTCCCAGAGGGCGGTCAGGGCGTCGCGGGCCTCGCCCCTCTGCCCTGAACGGCCAAGCTCCACGGCGGCGACGATGCGGGCCATCGTCTCGTCCGGCTTCGTATCAGCGGGCTGGCTCACGATTCTCCTTGATGTCCGGCCGGAAGGCCGCCTTGACCGGCATGACGAGGGTGGTGAATTCGCTGTCGTCGGCCGAGCGGACGACAACGGGCAGGCCAGGCCGACTGATCTCCAGCATCACGTCTGGGCCGACGCCGGCCGTCAGCGCTGGGGCGGGGAACGTCTCCTCGACCACGGGCAGGATCCCTTCGCCACCTGGGCCGTCGAGCCGGACATGCGTGCCGGTGAACGGCAGACGCACGCAATCCTGCTCATCCGCAGTCATCGTAGAAGCGCAGAGCACTCGTCGTGACGTTCGCCGCCCCGCGCGAACACCCCGAGTCATCCGATCTTCTTGTCCCCCGCACCTCCATCCTGATGCTTCAAACAACACGAAGGTCAAACGCTCCGAGATGGCGTGTGAGCGCGCACCCGCCTCAGGAGGCGGGCCTCTTGACCGCGCCGTCCAGGAGGGCGAGGGCCGCCTCGCGGGCGTCGGCGGCGGCGCCGGGGCCTTCGAGGTGGTCGGCGACCACGGTCGCGCCTTCCAGAAGCAGGAGGAGCCGCCGTCCCAGGGCGGCGGGATCCGCGGCTCCGGCCCTGGTGGCTATCGAGGTGAGAAGGTCCAGGTAGCGGCCGAGATGGCGGGCCGCGATGGTGCCGGCCGGAGCGGTGTGGTGCTGGGTGGCGGCGTTGACGATCGCGCAACCGCGGAAGCCGGGTTCGTCGAACCAGCGGCCGAGGGCGTCGAAGACCGCGGCGAGTTGGGCCGCCGGGTCGTCGCCGGCGTCCGCGGCCGCTCGGGCGAGCCAGTTCGTGGCGCGGTCGCTGCGGGCTTCCAGGACGCAGCGGACGAGTTCGTCCTTCGACCCGAAGTGGCGGTAGAGCGTCTCCTTGGAAACGCCCGCGGTGGCGCACAATTCCGCGATGCCCACGCCGTCGAGCCCGCGCGCGTACAGGACGCCTTCGGCGGTGCGAAGGATCGCCGCCCGGGTGCGGTCAGGATCCAGGCTGCTGCCTTTGGGTACCGGCACGCATAGATGGTACCAGTCGGTTCGATGTGCTGCTAACCTCCTGATCGAACCAGTCGGTTCCATCTTGAGGAGTATCCGTGCCCGACCCGCTCGTCACCGATCCCGTCCATCCGCAGGGACCCGCCGCGCGCACCGTGCCCGTGACCTTTCAGAGCGCGGGTGCGACGCTGCTGGGCGTCCTGCACCTGCCGCCGGGCCCCGGCCCGCACCCGGTCGTGGTCCTGCTGCACGGCTTTCCCGGAAACGAGCGGAACTTCGACCTCGCGCAGGCGCTCCGCCGAGCGGGCTACGCGTCGCTGGTGTTCCACTACCGCGGCTCCTGGGGGATGGACGGCTCCTGGTCGTGGGCGCACGTGCTGGAGGACTCCGCTCGCGTGGTCGCCCGCCTGCGCGAGTCCGGCATCGCGACCGCCCACGACCTCGACCCCGGCCGGCTCGCCGTCATCGGCCACAGCGCGGGCGGCTTCGCCGCGCTGATGACCGCGGCCGCCGATCCCGGCGTGGCCGCGGTCGGTTCGGTGGCCGGGTTCGACTTCGGGACCGCCGCCGCCGCCTGCCAGAGCGACCCGGCCGTGCGAGCCGCCTACCTCGAAGACTGGGCGGGCGAACTGCTCCCCCTGCGCGGCACCGACGCGCAGGCGCTGGTCACGGAGATGGAGACGGCGGGAGACGCGTGGAGCCTTGCCCACCTCGCGCCGCGGCTGGCCACCCGCCCCGTGCTGCTCATCGGCACCGACCGCGACCCCGTCACCCCCGCAGGCGTCCACCACGCGCCACTGGTGGACGCCTACCTCGCCCACCCCGTTCCGGGCCTCGAGCACCACGTCTTCCGCACCGACCACGCCCTGTCCGATCATCGCGTCGCCCTCGCCCGTACGGTGATCGCCTTCCTCGACCGCCACCTGAAAAACACCACGCGGTGAGCTTGATCCCCACCCCTGCCGAGACCACGGGGTCTCTCCTCCGGCAGGCACCCGCCCGTCGCTGGCGGCGCCATGGCCGCACCACGCCTGTGGAACCCCCTCATCGGCGCGTGGCCGCCGGCCCGCGTCCTCACCGTCCTGCTGGCCATCCTCGGCGGCGCGAGCGCCCTCGCCCTCGTCAGTTCGTCATACGCCGTCCTCGCCGTATCGGTCCTGGCCTACGGCGGCACCTTCATGATGGTTCCGGCCGCCGTCACCGCGGCCATCCGCGGCGCCACCCGCCCCGAGGACTGGGCACCCACCCTCTCCGCTTTCACCACGGTCTTCGCCGCAGGCCAAGCCGTCGGCCCATGGGCGGCCGGGGCCATCGCCGACCACACCTCGGCCGGCGCCACGCTCGTCTGGACCGCCGCGCTGTGCGCCTCAGCCGCAGTCGTCGCGGCGACCGGGCGGCCGAAGCCCCCGCGATAGGAGCCGGTTCGGGCGCCGCTTCACGAGAGTGCCCCTGCGTGGCGGCGGAACGGCCGGGACCGGCATCATGGCGGGCATGGTTTCGGAATCCAGGCACGTCAGCGAGCGGATCGACCGCAACGCGGCCGACGTCTACCGGTACGCTTCGGGCCCGGGAAACCTCCCGGAGTGGGCTCCCGGGCTGGGCAGTTCCGTGGAGAACGTCGACGGACGGTGGTTCGTGGACACCCCGTCGGGCCGGGTCGGCCTGGCCTTCGTGGAGCGCAACGAGTACGGCGTCCTCGACCACGACGTCACCCTGCCCTCGGGTGAGGTGATCTACAACCCGATGCGGGTCATCCCCGATGGCGACGCCTGCGAAGTGGTGTTCACCCTGCGCCGCCTCCCGGACATGAGCGACGAGGACTTCTTCCGCGACGCGGGACTCGTGCAGGCCGACCTCACCCGGTTGAAGCACATACTCGAAGCCACGGGCCAGGTGTAGCGACCCCCTGAGCGTGGTCGCACGCCGGGCGGGACCGGGCCGGGGTCAGCGGACGAACGACACCGCGATGCCGAGTCCGTCGACCAGTCCGGTGCCGGCGTCGGTGAAGGTACGCCGTGGCGGCGTGTTGCCGTCGGCCAGCCGGTCGAAGGCCAGGATGCTGCCGGGGCTGCTGAACGCGGCCGCCTTGGTGAGCACGAAGATGGTGCCGTCGACCTGGCTGCCGGCGATGCCGGTGACCACCTTCCCGGCCAGGCCGGTCGCCGAGCCGGAGATCACGCGCACCGGGGCGGCGTCCCCGCTCGCGGTGCCGGCGTACACGTTGATGTGGGTCTGCTGGCCCTGGCTGACGGCGACGTAGAGCCGGCCGGTGAAGGCGGAGTAGGCGACCGCGAGCTGGTCGCAGGTGCTGGAGCAGCTGCCCAGCCCGGTGTGCGGCCCGGCGATGACCCGTACGGGTGTGGCGCCGCCGGACGGGCCGCCGTTGAAGAACTCCACCGCGTTGCCGGTCGAGCGCGCCACCGCGGCGATCACATGTCCGGACGTGTCCGTGGTCAGGACGCTCGGCCACGGATGGAACCCCGACTCGTCAAGCGGGATCTGGCGTACCGCGGGAACCGTGTAGAGGTTCGCGGCCGTGCCCCTCGCACCCGGTGCGGCCACGGAGATCGCCGCCTCGGCCTGACCGGTCGCCACGTACGCGTACCCCGCGGTGTCCACCGCCACCGCCCGGGAGTCCGGCCCGGCGACGCGGAACATCCGGCCCGGCGTCGTGGCGCCCGGTGGGTAGACGAAGGTGGTCGCATCCGACAGGAAGCTCTGTGCGTAGGCGTTCCCGCTTATGTCGAAGGCGATCCCCCACGGCCCCCAGTAGGTGTTCGGGTCGCCGGGGTCGGCCAGTCGCCGCGCCGGCGACACGGCACCCGTGCTCCCGGTCGGATAGGCGGTCACCGGACCGTGGGCGTTCGCCACGTAGACCAGTTCCGGACCGCCGGTGGGGTACGGCGTCGGACTGGCGGTGGGGGACGGCGTCGGGCCGGCGAAAAGCCCGGTCGCGGCCCCGGCCGTGGGGAGGCCGCCCGGCCACCCCGTACCCGCTACGCACGCGAGCGCGGCCAGGACACCGGCCACACCCAACCTCCTCGACACAGCACGCCGCATGCGCACAACGTCCCATCGGCCCGAACACAGGGCAACGGCGCGAGTTGTGAGGGACGCCCCCAGCCGTTCGCCGGTCCCCCACGTTCCGTAATCGGCTGCGGTAGCGGGCTGATCACCCCGCCTCGGCCTCGCTCGCCTTCGGCTCGCGGCAGATGAATCGTTCATCCTCGGCGGGCTTCGGGGGCCCTGCCATGAGAGATCCACGATCCCATTCCGGCGGGTCCTCCTCTGCATTGCTCGCGTTGGCTGCGTGTCACAACAGCTCGTGATCGTTTCTAGCGGTCCTCCCCCGCGTGAGCCTTGACCCAGCCCAGCGCCATGTCGAGGGCGAGCACGAAGGGCTGTTCGTCCTGCATCGTCTCGGCGAGCAGATATCCGCCCTGCAGCGCCGCGACCACCTCGAGGGCGAGGTCCTCCGTCACGGCCCCGGAGCGCAGTTCACCGCTCTCCTGCAGGCGGACGAAGGCGCTCGCCACATCGCCCGTCCACGTGCCGAAGGCGCCCGACAGCGTACGGCGAGCGGAATCGGAGCGGCCGGCGAGCTCGGTGGCCGGTGAGCCGACCGGACATCGGTAGCCGGCCATGCCCAGGTTCGCGACCAGCGCGTCACGCCACTTCTCGAGCTCCCGCATCGAGCGCACCTGCTCAAGCAGTTGCTTCTGAGCGGAGAGCACGCGGTTCGCCTGAACCGCGATCACTTCGGCGACCAGCGCCTCCTTATCGGGAAAGTAGTGATACGGCTGCGACTTGCTGACGTCGCAGGTGTCCACCACCTGATCGAGAGTCGTCGCCGCGACCCCTTGCCGGTGCATCAGGTCCGCGGTGGTCGCGACGATGCGGTCACGAGTGGCCGCCCCGCGCGCGGTGTGTCGCGAAGGATCTCTTCCCGACCCTTGACCAGGCATGACGCCAAAGCTGTACCTGCGGTCACATGAACCGAATCAGCCCACCGCATGGGTTCGTCAGCCGTCATCGCCCGTGGATTGCCGTGGCCTGTGCCTCGCCCGCCCCTCCCGTCGCCGGCTGTCGTGGGCGGGGCCCCTCACCCGAGTCCTCAGGGACGTACGCGGATGATCGTCTTCCCGCTGATCCGCTCGGTCGGATTCAAGGCGGCGACGGCGTCGTCGAGGGGGGCGACGGCGCCGATGTTCGTCCGCAGCCGTCCGTCACGCACCCGCCGGACGATCTCACCCAGTTGGGCCCGATCGGCCTCGACGACGAAGTCGACCGCCCGGCCGTCCGCAGGCCGCGCCTCGGGCGGCCCGACGACGGACACCAGCGTTCCTCCGGCCCGAACCAGACCCGCGGACCGCCTCTGGACGTCGCCGCCGATGACGTCGAAGACCAGATCGACTCCGCCGACGTCTTCCAGCGCCTCGTTGTCGAGGTCGACGAACTCCTGCGCGCCGAAGTCGAGCGCCTTCTGCCGGTCGGCGGCGCGTCCGGTGCCGATGACGTACGCACCGAACTCACGCGCGAGTTGCGTCACCATCGACCCGACCGCGCCGGCCGCGCCGTGAGCGAGCACGCTCTGCCCCGCCTGGAGGCGGCCGTGGTCGAACAGTCCCTGCCACGCGGTCAGGCCCGAGATCGGCAGGCTCGCGCCCACCGTGAAGTCGACGTCGCCCGGGAGCGGCGCGAGGTTGCGTGCCTCGACGGCCACATACTCCGCCAGGGTGCCGTCGCGGTGCCAGTCCGTGAGGCCGAACACCCGTTGCCCCACCGACAGCCCCGTCGTGCCATAGCCGAGCGCGGCGACCAGTCCGGCCAGCTCGTGCCCAGGAATCGACGGTGTCCGGTCACGGTCGCGGCGGTCGGTCCAGGTCGAGGGCCACTCCATCTCCGTCGGGACGAATCCCGACGCGTGAACCTCAACGACGACGTCGTTGATCGCTGCCGGCGGCTCGGGCCGCTCCGCCGGCGTCATCCCGGCCGTTCCCGCAGCCTGGTCCGTCACCACGATCGCTTTCATGGGAATCATCTCCTCGATCAGTTGTCTCTTCGATGGGCGCGGAGACGTCCAGCACTTCGGCGATCCCGACGAACTCGAGACCGAAGACATCGTGCAGGACGAAGGCCACCCGCTCCAGCGGGCTCAACTCCTCCATGATCAGGAGCATCGCCGAGCCGACGGGCTCGTCGACGAGGACCGGCTCGGATGCGTCCGGCCCCGTCAGCAGGGGTTCCGGCAGCCACGGCCCTACATACGTCTCCCGGCGTCTCCCGGCGGAAACGGGCGCTCTTGAGAATGTCGTACGACCGCCGTGCGGCCACCGTCACCAGCCAGGACCGCAGATCATCGATGTCCCGCAGGTCTGTTCCGGCCGCCCGCAGCCACACGTCCTGAGCCACGCCCTCGGCATCGGCCACACTGCCCAGCAGCCGGTGGGCCACGCCGAAGACCGCGGGCCGGTGCCTTTCCCATTCGGCTCCGAGCGTGTCCTCGTACTCAGGCCGTCCGGGCGCGTTCTCCCTGCTCATACAGGTCCCGGCCTCCCCAGCTTGCGGATCCGGCGCAGTCATCCGTGCACGCCGCAGGGGAAGCCGCACCTGCGGCCGCGGGCGGTGGTCATGGGTGTTCTCCCTCCGGCGGTGCCGGTCCCTCACCGGCCCTTCACCCACGCCTCGAACGGGTTTGTTCCAAGGTTCTTCCGGCAGCGCTTCCAGGGGAGCACCGCGCCCGGCTGCGGGAGACTCCGCTCGCCGAACGCGTTCCGGTCGAGGAGTGGCACCCGGAGGACGAACCGCGCTCCGCGGGGGGAGTCCTCGATCCGCAGCGTTCCCCGGTGGGCGCGGGCGATGTCGCGGGAGATCGCCAGCCCCAGTCCGGTGCCGCCGGCGTCCCGGCGCCGTCCCTCGTCCAGGCGGGTGAACCGCTCGAAGACCCGCTCACGGTCGGCGGGGGCGATGCCTTCGCCGTCGTCGGTCACCACGAGGACCGCCTGACCGTCGGCGGATCCGACGCAGACCGTGACGCCGGTGGCCGCGTGGCGCCGCGCGTTGTTCAGCAGGTTGCCCACCAGCCGGATCAGCTGGATCCGCGAGCCGTGCACCCACACGTCCCCGGCCGTGTCGAGCGCCATCGGCGTACCGCCGGAGTGAGCGTCCACCTCTTCGGTGACCAGCGCCGCGAGGTCGACGGGCTCGTACGGCGCCGGTTGACCGCCACGCAGCCCGGCCATCGTCAGCAGGTCCTGCACGATCGCCTCGAGCCGTCCGGTGGCCGACAGCGCCCGCCGAATGGTGTCCCGGGGGTCGACGTGTTCCGGGTGGAGCAGGGCTTCCTCCAGTTGCACCTTCAGGCCGGCGATCGGTGTCCTGAGTTCGTGGGAGGTGACGGAGGCGAGCCGGTACTGCTGCTCCGCCGGGCCGAGCGCCCGGCCGATGATCCACCACATCAGGCGGCCGCCCAGCAGGACCGTGAGGAGTGCGGGCCCCGCGATGAGGTATTCGAGCCGGTGCGTCGCCAGAAAGGGCGGCTCGACCGTTCCGGCGTAGACGACCGGGGAGTCGGGGGCCGGCGACACCCGGTTGGCCATGAGCAGGACGCACCGCTCGCCCCGGCCGCACTCCACGCGTCGCTGGAGCCGGTTGTCCGCTGAGGGCCGGAACGTGCTCAGCGGCGGCCGCCCCGTCGCGCCCGGGCTGGCATCCACGACACTGCCCCGCGCGTCCACCAACTGGACCAGGTCGACAGCGCCGGAGACGGAGACCGGACGCGGCAGCGCGCCGCCGCGCACCTGCGCGCTCCACTGGGCGGCGACCTGCTCGGAGTCGAAGAACACCTGGTCCTCGAACCTGTATCGGATCGCCACGTCAAGGCTCACCCCACCGAGGACCGTGAGCAGGGCCAACACCATCGTCGCCGCTGTCGCGTAGTAGATCTGCATCGAGTGCAGAGACGGCATCGGACTCACCATTCTCCTGCCGCACCCGGTGGGACCACCACCGAGGGCAAGTGGACGATTTAGTCCACTTTGGGGTAAATATCCGATTATGTCAAAACAGGTGACGGGTAGGGGGCGAAGTCACGCGGGTTGAAGAGTCTTGACAACTCCGACATAGTATCACAAGATGGACGAAATCGTCCAATCCTCCGCCGGGATCACCCGGCGGCTGCCCGGCGCGGTCGCGACCACGCCCGCATGGGGGGAGGCCGACACCACGCCGGGCGACACCGCGCTCGACGACCCGCACCCGCGGGCCGCGAACTCGACTCGCCGACAGTACGACCGGGGGTGGGCAGGAGCGCGGTCATGACAGTGACCTTTTGTGGCGGCACAGGGCGCGTACGGGCACTCGCCGGCCGCCTGCGCAGGATCCGCGCCGGCCGGGTCGCCGACGCCCTCCTGATCCTGGTCCTGCCGGCCGTGAATGGACTGCGAATGTCAGACAGGTCGCTGCGAGCGGTGGCGTCCATCCGCCTCGAACTGGACGCGATCAACCTCGGGGACGCGAGAACCGGGGTCGTCGAGACAGGCGGGGGCGGGGAGGTCGCCCGGCTCGCCCGGGCCGTCAACAGGACGCTGGAACGGCTGCGCGAGGCCGACGACCGCGCCGAACGCGCCCGGCAACGGCAGCGGCAGTTCGCCTCGGACGCCTCGCACGAGCTGTGCACCCCCATCGCCGCACTGCGCACGCGGTTGGAGGAGGCGCAGCTGCATCCGGACGAGACCGATCTGGACGACCTCCTCGGCCACACGTTGCGTGACCTCGACCGGGTGCAGGGCATCGTCACCGACCTGCTCCTCCTGACCCGCCTGGGGACCGCCCCCCGGATAGCGGAGCGGGTGAACCTCACGGCGCTGGTCCGGTCCGAGGCCGCCCGGCAGGTGGACGGGCACGACCTCTGTCTCCGGATCGAACCCGGGGTGACCGTCGAGGGTGATCCCGAGCAGATCATCCGCATGCTCGGCAATCTGCTCGACAACGCCCGGCGGCACGCCGTACGCACGATACGGATCCGCCTGCGTCGCGCGGAGGACGGCGCCGAGTTGACGGTCGCCGACGACGGAGAGGGGGTTCCCCCGGCCGACCGCGAGCGGATCTTTCAGCACTTCGCACGGTTGGACGCCGCCCGCAGCCGCGACCGGGGAGGCGCCGGCCTCGGCCTGGCCGTCGCCCGCGGCATCGCCTCGGCGCATCAGGGCACCCTCCATGTCGAGGAGTCCGTATACGGCGGAGCGTGCTTCGTCCTGCGGATGCCGCTGTCTCCGGGCCACCGCGCCTGAATCACGTTGCGGATGGGTGGGCGAGGCCCCGGCCCGCGACGATCGCCGGCAGGTCCTCCCCCACCCCCGGTGAGGCCGGCATCACGGGCGAAGTCCAACGTGGCGGACGGACCAGTCGGCGCGGTTGTGACACCCGACGGCGTACCGTGAAGGAGAGCGGGGTGCTCATAGGGCGAAGGGGGCCGCCCATGGAAGCCGTCGTCATCCGATCGCTGGAACCACTGATCGCCGAACTGCGGGCACGGGGGTTCGCCGTCATGGCGCCGAAGGCCCGCGACGGCGTCGTCCGCATGGATGAGATCTCCTCCGAGGCCGAACTGCCGAAGGGCAAGGGGGACGAGCAGGCGCCGGGCCGTTACCGGCTGAACGACCGGGGCGATGACATGCTGTTCGACTTCGCCGCGAGCCCCGACTCCGCGAAGCGCTTCACCCAGCCGCCCCGCCGGACCCTGTTCCGGATGCGGGGCGAGACGGTCGAGGAACCCGAGCCGGACGCGCCGCGAATCGCTCTGCTGGGCATCCGGGCCTGCGACCTGGCCGCCCTGGCCGTCCAGGACCGGGTGTTCCTCGGCGGCAGGCATCCCGATCCCGACTACCGCAGGCGGCGTGAGGCGTTGTTCCTCGTCGCGGTCAACTGCGCCGTGCCCGGCGGCACGTGCTTCTGCGTCTCGATGGGCACCGGCCCGAGGGCCACCACCGGGTTCGACCTGGCGCTGACCGAGCTGTCCGGCCCGCATCGGTTCCTGGCGGAGGCGGGCAGCGACAGGGGCGCCGAGATCCTGGCGGGGCTCCCCCGCGATCACGCGGACTCCGGGGACGTCGCGGCGGCGGAGGACGTCTCCCGGACGGCCGCCGAGCACATGGGCCGACGCGTCGAGACCGAGGGGATCAAGCAGCGGGTGGCGGACGCCCACGGCTCGCCCCGCTGGCAGCAGGTCGCCTCGCGCTGCCTCACCTGCGCCAACTGCACCATGGTGTGCCCCACCTGCTTCTGCACCACCGTCGAGGACTCCACCGACCTCACCGAGGGTGTGGCCGAGCGGACCGAGCGATGGGACTCCTGCTTCACGCTCGGGTTCTCGGAGCTGGGCGGCGCACCGGTCCGCGGATCGGGGGCGGCGCGCTACCGCCAGTGGCTCACGCACAAGTTCTCCACCTGGTACGACCAGTTCGGCACGTCGGGCTGCGTCGGCTGCGGCCGCTGCATCACCTGGTGCCCTGTGGGGATCGACGTGACCGAGGAGCTGGCGAACCTGCCATGACAGCCGACCCGCGCCCGATGATCGTCGCACGGGAGACGGCCCTGGAAGCGGCGCTGGAGGCGGCCCTGGAAGCGCTGCCATCCGGCCCCGCGGCCTCCCCCCTGGTGCGCCCGATGACGCCTGCGCCGTATCGGATACGGTGGCGGCGGCCTGACCGCACCGACACGGTGACCGTGGCGCTGGAGCCGGTGCGCGGAACCTGCCCGGCATTCCGTCCTGGGCAGTTCACCATGCTGTACGCCCCGGGCGTCGGCGAGGTCCCGATGTCCGTCAGCGGGCGGGCGCGGGCCGGCGGCTACGTGCACACGATCCGCGCGGTGGGTGCGGTCACCGACGCCCTGTGCGGCAAACGGCCCGGGGAGGTCGTCGGCGTGCGGGGGCCGTACGGCACGTGCTGGGACGTACCGGCCGCGGCGGGGATGGACGTGGTCGTCGCGGCGGGCGGGCTCGGTCTGGCGCCGCTGCGGCCCCTCGTGCGTGAGCTGCTCACTCGCCGTTCCCGTTACCGCCGTATCAGCGTGATCGCCGGCACGCGCACGCCCGCCACCCTGCTCTACGCCCGCGAGCTGGCCCGCTGGCGCGACCGCGGGGTCGACGTCCAGGTGATCGTGGATCATCCCGATCAGGAGTGGAAGGGACCGGTGGGGCTCGTCACCAAGCTCCTCGACCGCGTCGTCTTCGAACCGAGACACACCTTCGCCTTCGTGTGCGGTCCCGAGGCGATGATGCGGGCCACGGCCGACGAGCTGGTGCGGCGGGGCGTGCCGCCCGTGCGGGTGGAGCTGTCGCTGGAGCGCAACATGAAGTGCGGTCTCGGCTGGTGCGGTCACTGCCAGCTCGGCCCCCTGTTCGTCTGCCTCGACGGGCCGGTGGTCGGCTACGAGCGTGCCGCCGGCCTGCTGGCCGTGAGGGAGCTGTGATGAGCACGGCGAACGAGGCGGTTCCGCGCCTGGCGGTGTGGAAGTTCGCCTCGTGCGACGGCTGCCAGCTCACCTTCCTCGACTGCGAGGACGAGCTGCTGTCGGTCGCCGCGAACATCGAGATCGTCTA
Organism: Microbispora sp. ATCC PTA-5024; assembly: GCF_000511135.2. Taxonomy (NCBI): domain Bacteria; kingdom Bacillati; phylum Actinomycetota; class Actinomycetes; order Streptosporangiales; family Streptosporangiaceae; genus Microbispora; species Microbispora sp. ATCC PTA-5024. The sequence goes on from NZ_KI866525.1 coordinate 69,261, forward strand.
CTTCCTGGAGGCGTCCAGCGCCGCCGGGCCCGGGCCGTACGACCTGTCGCTGGTGGAGGGGTCGATCACCACGCCGGACGACCTGGAGCGGATCCGGCACGTACGGCGGGTGTCGCGGCATCTGGTCACCATCGGGGCCTGCGCGACGGCCGGCGGGATCCAGGCGCTGCGCGACTTCGCCGACGTGCGGGAGTTCGCCTCGGTGGTGTACGCCCGGCCCGAGTACATCGCCACCCTGGACCGGTCGACCCCGATCTCGGCCCACGTGCCGGTGGACTTCGAGCTGCGCGGCTGCCCGATCGACCGGCGCCAACTGCTGGAGGTCATCTCGGCCTTCCTCGCCGGGCGGCGCCCGGTCGTGCCGCCGCACAGCGTGTGCGTGGAGTGCAAGGCCCGCGGCAACCCCTGCGTGATGGTCGCCCACGGCACCCCCTGCCTCGGACCGGTCACCCAGGCGGGCTGCGGGGCGCTGTGCCCGGCCTTCAACCGGGGCTGCTACGGCTGCTTCGGCCCGATGGAGAGCCCGAACGTCCAGGCGCTGAACCGGCAGCTCAGGGAGCTCGGCATGAGCACCCCCGAGCTGGTGCGGGTCTACCGGACCTTCAACGCCACCGAGGAGCCGTTCCGGCAGGCCGCCGAGCACGCCGAGCAGCCCCGGAGCCGTACGGGCGGATGCGCGGGCTGCGCTTCCAGAGATCATGGGCGGGATCACGGGGAGGGCCGTCGGTGACGCACAAGACGATCACGGTCGGCGGCCTGTCCCGGGTCGAGGGCGAGGGGGCGCTGTTCGTCCGCGCCCGCGACGGCCGCATCGTGGACCTTCGGCTGCGGATCTACGAGCCGCCGCGGTTCTTCGAGGCCCTGCTGCGCGGCCGCTCGTACACCGAGCCCCCCGACATCACGGCCCGCATCTGCGGCATCTGCCCCGTCGCCTACCAGATGAGCGCCTGCCAGGCCGTCGAGGCCGCGTGCGGCGCCGAGGTGCCGGGCCCGCTGCGCGACCTGCGACTGCTGCTGTACTACGGGGAGTGGATCGAGTCGCACACGCTGCACGTCTACCTGCTGCACGCGCCCGACTTCCTGGGCTACGACAGCGGCATCGCGATGGCGGCCGACCACCGGGACCTGATCGAGAAGGGACTGGCGCTGAAGAAGGCCGGCAACGAGCTCGTGGCGGCCATCGGCGGCAGGCCGATCCACCCCGTCAACGTCAAGGTCGGCGGCTTCTACCGGGTCCCGTCGAAAAGGGAGCTCGCCCCGGCGGCCGAGCGGCTGCGCCGCGCCCGCGAGGTCGCTCTCGCGACCGTCTCGTGGGTCGCGGGCTTCGACTTCCCCGACGTCGAGCACGACTACCGCTTCCTCGCCCTGCGGCATCCCGGCGAGTACGCCATCCTGTCCGGGGAGGTGATCACAAGCGACGGTGGCGCGTTCGGCGTACGGCAGTGGCCCGAGCACGTGACCGAGGAACAGGTGCCGCATTCGACGGCGTTGCACGCCCGGCTGGACGGGGCCGCCGGCTACCTCGTCGGACCGATGGCCCGCTACAGCCTCAACTCAGCCCAGCTCTCGCCGCTCGCGCGCGAGGCGGCCGCGGCGGCGGGACTCGGCCCCACCTGCCGCAACCCCTTCCGCAGCATCATCGTGCGGGCCGTGGAGATCGTGCACGCCTGCGACGAGGCGCTGCGGATCATGGAGCAACTGGCCGAGCCCGAGGCGCCGTCCGTTCCGGTCGAGCCGAGGGCCGCCACCGGCCACGGCGCGTCCGAGGCGCCGCGTGGCACGCTCTACCACCGGTACCGCCTCGCGGACGACGGCCTGATCGCCGAGGCCGACATCGTGCCGCCGACCTCGCAGAACCAGGCCCGGATCGAGGCAGACCTGCGCCGGCTCATCGAACCCCGCCTCGGCCTGCCGCAGCAGGAGCTGGCCGCGCTGTGCGAGCGGGCGATCCGCAACCACGATCCCTGCATCTCCTGCTCCGCGCACTTCCTCGACCTCCATGTCGACTCCCGCTGAAACGCCGGCTCCCGCCGCAACGGTGGTGATCGGCCTCGGCGCCGACGGCCGGGGCGACGACGCGGCCGGCCTCGAGGTCGTCCGGCGGCTGCGCGGGTCCCTCCCGCGCTCCGTCGCCGTCGTGGAGAGCGCCGCGGACCCCGCGCAGATCGTCGAGGCCTGGACCGGAGCCCGTCTGGCCGTCGTGGTGGACGCCGTCTCCTCAGGGGCGGCGCCGGGCACCGTCCACCGGGACCCCGGCGTGCCGGGCGGAGCGTCCTGGCGCGGCAGCTCCCACTCCTTCGGCCTTGCCGACGCCGTCGCCCTCGGCCGCGCGCTCGGCCGGATGCCGGCGCGCCTGCTCGTCATCGGAATCGAGGGGGGTGACTTCGCGATCGGCGCCCCGATCACCCCGCCGGTGATGTCGGCCATCGCCGCCCTCGCACAGGAGTTGACGCTGGAATTCCGGCAAACATGCAGGTGACGGCACACCCAGAAAGTCGGGAGCGTGGAGCTGCCGGAAAGGGAGGAGCCGTGATCGTCGCCGGAGTCGACGGCTCGCGAGCCGGCTTCGAAGCCGCCGCGTGGGCCGCCCGCGAGGCCGCCATGCGCCATGTGCCGTTGCGCGTGGTGCATGTCCTACCGGCCTGGGTCTGTGAGGTGAGCGAGGGCGACCGGCTCGGCGGCGTGGCCGCTTGGATGCGCGTCAACGCCTCGACCGTGCTCGCCGAGGCGCTGGCGTGGGCGACGCCGGAGGCCCTGGACGTGCCCGTGGACTCCGCGCTCCTGCCGGGGGACCCCCGGCAGGCGCTGATCGAGGCGGCCGGGGACGCGGACCTGCTGGTCCTGGGCAACCACGGGCTCGGCGGCTTCCGCGGCCTGCTGCTCGGGTCCGTCGCGTACGGAACGGTCGCGCACGCCACGGGCGACGTCGTCGTGGTGCGGGAGACACCCCGGTCTCCGTACGGATCGGTGGTGGCCGGCGTCGACGGCTCACCTCTGGGACGCAGGGTGGTCGAGTTCGCCATGGCGGAGGCCGCACTCCATGGGGCGCCTTTGCGTGCCGTGCACGCCTGGAGCCCGTCGCAGGCGGGCAGCGTCCTCACCCCCGGTCCCGGCGAGCTCGGCGAGGAGCAGAGTGAGGCGCGCCTGCTGGGGGAGGCGCTCGCCGGACTGCGGGAACGGTACCCGGATGTGAGGGTGATCGACGAAGTGGTCCGCGCCCACCCGGTGGAGGCGCTGCGAGCGGCCTCGGACGGCGCGGAGCTGCTCGTCGTCGGCTCCCACGGAGGCGGTCGGTTCTCCGGGCTCATCCTCGGCTCGGTCAGCCAGGCGATGCTCTACCACGCGACGTGCCCCCTGGCCGTGGTCAAGCTGAGGGGGCCCTGACGACCTGGGCGCCGTACGGGGGCGCCTACGGAGAACTCCCGGGAATGGGCCGGCTGGACAGAAGGTGATCGCGATGCTCGTCGGAGAAGTGATGACGGCGCCCGTGTTGACCGTCCCCCTGACCTCGACGGTCAGGCAGGCCATCAGGCTGCTTTACGATCAGGACATCACGGCCGCGCCGGTGGTCGACGAGGCGGGCCGCATGGTCGGCATCGTCAGCGAGATGGACCTGCTGCGCGGCGAGTTCGAAGCCGGCCCGCGGGCCTGCCTGCGGCCCGCGGCCCTGCCGGACTCGCCGTCGGCAGTAGGGGTCGAAGAGGTCATGTCGCCGAACGTCCGGACGGTGCAGGAGAACGCCGACATCCTGGATGTCGTCGATCTGATGATCACATTGGGGATGAAGAGCATCCCCGTCGTACGGGACGACACCCTGGTGGGCATCGTCAGCAGGCATGACCTCATGGGGGTGGTGGCCCACGGCGACGGGAGAATCCGCGACGACGTGCTCACGGCGCTCGCGGAGCTCACGGGCGGGACGGCGGCCTGGCGGGTGACCGTACACGACGGAGTCGTCGAACTGCAGGGCGGCCACATGGACGACACGACGGCACGGATCGCCGACGTCATCGCCCGATCGGTGCCCGGCGTGTCACGAGTGAGCCATCGTCCCTGATGCGGGTGGTCATGTGCGGGGTCTGAACCTCCGCCGCAGATCGACGGGCGCTCCGGGCGCGTAGGACGTGAAATCCTCCTATCGCCTCAGGAAAGAAGGCCTCTCGTCTCTGGAGCCGCTCCCCCGCCACGGAGATCGTGGGGGTATGCCCGTTGGGCGAGCATCGACCTCCCTGCCTTCTGGAGTCGCGACTCGGCCCTGAGGAGGCGGCGATGAGCGATCAGGACCAGACGCGTTCCGTCCTTGTCGGATATGACGGATCACCGGCGAGCGAGGAGGCGCTGTACTGGGCCGTGGAGGAAGCCCGGCTCCGAGACGCCTCCCTCACCGTCTGCCACGCCTGGCACTGGCCCTACCCGTTCCGGCCCCCTGAAGAGAAGACGCTCGAAGTCCTGCGATGCCTCGGCGCGATCGTGGCCGACGAAGGCGTGCGCAAAGCGCAGTCTCGGGCGGAGGGTTTGGACGTGCGCTGGCATCTGAAGCGGGGAAGGCCCCCCGCCGTACTGCTGGAGGCGTCCCTCGACGCCGACCTGATCGTGCTCGGCGCGCGGGGGCAGTGCGAGTTCGACGATGTCACGGTGGGGAGCACGACGGCACACGTGTCGGCCCGCGCCAGGCGACCCGTCGTCGTGGTGAGGCCGGGCCTGCCGCCCGCGCCTCCACACGGTGCGCGGATCGTGGTCGGCGTGGACGGCTCAGCGGCGAGCGAGGCCGCGCTCGGGTTCGCCGTACAGGAAGCCGAGCTGCGCGACGGATGGGTGGAGGCCGTATGCGGCTGGTGGGACCCCAGCACGCTGCCGGGGCCGGACCGGGCTCCCTTCATCGAGCCCGAGGCGCTGCGACACGAGGCGATCGCGCGATTCGAACGGACCGTGGCACCGTGGAGGGCCGAGCGTCCTCAGGTTTCGATCGAGACGAAGTTCGTCGTCGAGCCCCCGCGCCGTGGCGTGATCGAGGCCGCCAAAGGCGCCACCCTTCTCGTGGTCGGCAACCGGGGCATCGGCTCCACTCCCGTGACCCTCCTCGGGCCCGTGACCCAGGCCGCGTTGCACGAGGCGCCCTGCCCCGTTGGTGTGGTGCCCGCGAAGGAGGCCGGGTGACGCCCGATCCGGCCGATGACGACGGCCGCCCGCTGAGCCCGCCGTGCGCGTGCACACGTGAGTCCCAGCTACCTGCAGAAACGGAACCTTCGTCTCTTTCAACCCGTCGGACGGGGTATCGAATGGGGAGACGAGCCGCACGCGAGGGCAGACCCATGGCAGGAAAGAAGAGCGCGCGGACCGAGTCGCGCCGGGAGTTGCTGCACCAGATGCTGCGCATCCGGCGGTTCGAGGAGCGCTGCGTCGAACTGTACAGCGGTGAGAAGATCCGCGGATTCATGCACCTCTACATCGGCGAGGAGGCGGTGGCCGTCGGCGTCTGCCATGCGCTGGCCGCGGACGACGTGGTCGTCTCCACCTACCGGGAACACGGGCACGCTCTCATCCGCGGCGTGCCGGCCACCACGATCATGGCGGAGATGTACGGCAAAGCCACCGGATCCAGCCGGGGGCGCGGCGGTTCCATGCACATCTTCGACGCCGCCCACCGCTTCTACGGCGGCAACGCCATCGTCGGCGGAGGGCTTCCCCTGGCGGTCGGGCTCGCCCTCGCCGACAGGCTGCGGGGCCGCAGGCGGGTGACCGTGTGCTTCTTCGGCGACGGCGCGGTGGCCGAGGGGGAGTTCCACGAATGCCTGAATCTCGCCGCGCTCTGGCGGCTGCCGGTGCTGTTCGCCTGCGAGAACAACCTGTACGCGATGGGCACCGCACTGGCGAAGTCACACGCCCAGACCGACCTGGCCCTCCGCGCGGCCGCCTACGGCGTCGCCGCGTGGCCGGTGGACGGGATGAACGTCCTGGAGGTCACCGACGCGGCGACCCGGGCGGCCGAGGCGATCCGCGCCGGAGCCGGGCCGCACTTCGTGGAGTTGCGCACCTACCGCTTCCGCGCCCACTCGATGTACGACCCGGACCGTTACCGGAGCAAGGCGGAGATCGAGGAGTGGAAGAAGCGCGACCCCATCGACGCCCTCGTCGCGGTGATGAAGGAGGACCGCGAGATCACAGACGGCGATCTCACCGTGCTGGAGAAGGAGATCGCGGCGGAGATCGAGCAGGCCGTCGACTTCGCCGAACAGTCGCCCCTTGAGCCCGTGGCGGACCTCACGCGTTTCGTCTACAGCGAGAGGCCCGCGGCGAGCGGCGGGGCGAACGCGGCATCGTCGGAGGCGGCGTCGTGAGCGGCGGGGCGAACGTGGGAGCGTCGGAGGCGGCGTCGTGAGCGGCGGCCCGATCACCTATCGCGAAGCCGTGCGGGAGGCGATCCGCGAGGCGCTGCGCCGCGACGACCGCGTGTTCCTGATGGGCGAGGACGTCGGCGCGTACGGAGGCTGCTTCGCCGTGAGCCTGGGCCTGCTGGAGGAGTTCGGCCCCGAGCGCGTCCGCGACACCCCGCTGTCGGAGGCGGCCTTCGTCGGCGCCGGGATCGGCGCGGCCCTGGGCGGGATGCGGCCCATCGTCGAGATCATGACGGTCAACTTCAGCCTTCTGGCCCTCGACCAGATTCTCAACAACGCCGCGACGCTTCTGCACATGTCGGGAGGACAGTTCCATGTCCCGCTGGTGATCCGGATGACCACCGGAGCGGGCCGCCAGCTCGCCGCGCAGCATTCGCACAGCCTCGAAGGCTGGTACGCCCACATTCCGGGCCTGCGAATCCTCGCGCCCGCGACGATCGAGGACGCCCGCGGCATGCTGTGGCCGGCTCTGGAGGACCCCGACCCCGTCCTGATCTTCGAGCACGGTTCGCTGTACGGCATGTCGGGTGAGCCGCGCCCCGGCCCGGTGGACATCACCTCCGCCGTGCTCCGGCGTTCCGGCACGGACGTCACGCTGATCACCTATGGCGGTACGACCGGCAAGACGCTGGCGGCGGCCGACGTGCTCTCCACCGAAGGCATCGAGGCGGACGTGATCGACCTGCGCGTCCTGCGTCCGCTGGACGACGAAACGATCATGGAATCGATCGGCAGGACGCACCGGGCCGTCATCGTGGACGAGGGCTGGCGGTCGGGCAGTCTGTCGGCGGAGATCGGCACCCGCATCGTGGAGCAGGCGTTCTACGAGCTCGACGCCCCGGTCCAGCGGGTGTGCACGGTGGAGGTCCCCATCCCGTACGCCCGTCATCTGGAGGAGGCCGCCCTCCCCCAGGTGCCGTCGATCGCCGGGGCGGCACGAGAGGCGGTCGCCTCATGACCGGGCACGCCGAGTTCCTGATGCCCTCGCTCGGCGCCGACATGGAGTCGGGCACCGTCGCCGAATGGCTGGTCAAGCCCGGGGACCAGATCCGCAGAGGTGACGTCATCGCGGTCATCGACACCGACAAGGCCATGATCGAGGTCGAGTCGTTCCACACGGGAACAGTCGAAGATCTGCTGGTCGGGACCGGCCGGCGGGTGCCCGTCGGCACGGCTCTCGCCGTCATCGCCGGGCCCG
>NZ_KI866525.1:76905-132803 GCF_000511135.2 Microbispora sp. ATCC PTA-5024
GCCGAAGCCGTGTCTCCCGAGGCGGCGCCCTCCCCGCCCCAGGGGAGACGGGCGCGCCGGCGACGGCCGCCGCCGAGTCGCATGCCGGCGCCGGGTCCGCCGCCCGCCCAGCCGCCGGCCGCCACCCCCCTGGTACGGCATCTCGCCGGCCGGCGCGGAGTGGACGTCTCCCGGATACACGGGACGGGTCCGGGCGGGCGGGTGACTCGTGCGGACGTCGAACACGCGGTGCCCTTGTCGAAGGTCAGGGTCTCGCCGCTGGCCCGCAGGATCGCCGGGGAGCTCGGCGTCGACCTCTCCGGTGTCCGCGGCACGGGACTCGCCGGTGCGATCCGCGCCCAGGACGTGCGGAGGGAGGCCGGACGGGCCGCCGGAGCCCAGCCGCGCGAGGAAGCCGGACCCCGGCCGCGCGAGGAAGCCGGACCCCGGCCGCGCGAGGAGACGGAGCGGGCGGCCGCACGCCCGCCCGCGGCGGCGCGAGCCGTACCGAGCCCTGACCTGGAACGCCGGCGGGAGGCGATGCGCCAGGCGATAGCGAGAGCGATGGCCAAGTCGAAACGCGAGATCCCGCACTACTACCTGAGCACGACGGTGGACCTCGGCGGCGCGCTCGCCTGGCTGCGCGAGCGTAACCGGGATCTGCCCGTGTCACATCGGCTGCTCCCGGCAGCCCTGTTCCTCAAGGCGGCCGCCCGCGCCGCCGGCGAAGTGCCGCAGTTGAACGGCTTCTGGACCGACGACGCCTTCGTTCCCGGTGAGGCCGTGCATCTGGGGGTGGCGATCTCGCTGAAAGGCGGGGGCCTGATCGCTCCGGCCCTGCACGACGCGGCGCATCGCGAGATCGAGGATCTGATGAACGCGTTGAAGGACCTGGTCACCCGGGCGCGCACGGGCCGGCTGCGCGGCGCCGAGATGACCGAGGCGACCATCACCGTCACCAACCTCGGTGACCAGGGAGTCGAGGCCGTGCACGGAGTCATCTATCCGCCACAGGTCGCCCTGGTGGGCTTCGGAAAGATCCTCGACCGCCCGTGGGCCGTCGGGGGGCTGCTGGGTGTCCGGCCACTCGTGACCGTCACTCTGGCGGCCGACCACCGGGCGACCGACGGCTACACCGGCGGGCGATTCCTCACCATCGTCGACCGGCTGCTCAGCCGGCCGGAGACGCTGTGACGCCGCAGCGGGCTCAGGAGCTCATCGCCGCCGCGCTGAGCCAGGTGGCGCCGGACGCCGACCCGGCGGTGCTGCCGCGGGACGCCGACATCCGCGACGCGCTCGAACTGGACTCGCTCGACTTCCTCACCTTCGTGCAGACGCTGAGCGAATACAGCGGGTGCCGTATCGAGGAGGACGACTACCCGGCCTTCGCCACCATCGCCGGCGGAGCGGGCTTCCTCGCCGCACACGCCGGGCCGTGAGCGGCCGGCTGTCAGGGCACGGTACCGGCGTGGCGCTCGAGGGTTGAGACGTCGCCCTCCGGGAGGCCGGACTCCCTTGCCCTGAGCAGGCGGCGCATGACCTTGCCGCTGCGCGTGTGCGGGAGGTTCTGGTCGAAGGAGAGTTCCCGCGGCGCGACCGCGCCGAGACGGCGCCTGCCGAAAGCGATCAGCTCAAGCCGGAGCCTCTCGGTGGGTTCGAAGCCGGTGTTGAGCGTGACGAAGGCCTTCACCAGTTCGCCGGCCAGGGGGTCGGGTTTGCCGATCACGCCGGCCTCCGCCACCGCCGGGTGCTCCATCAGCACGCTTTCCACCTCGAACGGCCCGACGAGATGCCCGGCCGACTTGATCACGTCGTCGGACCTCGCGACGAACCAGAAGTAGCCGTCCTCGTCCCTTCGGACGATGTCACCGGTCAGGTACCACCCCCCGGCGAACGCCTGACGGTACCGCTCCGGGTCACCGAGGTACGCGCGGAACATCGACGGCCAGCCGGGGCGGAGCGCGAGCTCCCCCTCGACGCCGGGCTCGTCCATCTCCCGTACCCGGCCGTCGACGACGCGGGCCCGCCCGTCCGCGCCCCTTTCCAGCACCGCCGCCTCGACCCCGGGAAGCGGACGCCCCATGGACCCCGGCTTGATGTCCGTCGCGGCGAGGTTGCCGATCATGATGGCGCCGGTCTCCGTCTGCCACCAGTTGTCGTGGATCGGCAGGCCGAGCGCACGCGGCCCCCACACGACCGCCTCCGCGTTCAGCGGCTCCCCCACGCTGGCGACGAATCGCAGCCGGGACAGGTCGTACTCGCCCGGAAGGGCGTCGCCGTGCCGCATCAGCATCCGCAACGCCGTTGGGGCGGTGTACCAGACGGTGACCTGCTGATCCTGGAGAACCCGGCACCAGCGCCGCGAGTCGAACTCACCCGCGTCCGTCACGAGAGTGGCCCCCAGGCTGAGCGGCGCGATCACGCCGTACGACATGCCGGTGACCCAGCCGGGGTCGGCGGTGCACCAGAAGACGTCGGAGGAGCGCAGGTCAAGAGCGTAGACGGCGGTGACGTGGTGCGCGAGCACGGCCTCGTGCACGTGCACGGCGCCCTTCGGGGTGCCGGTCGTCCCACTGGTGAAATGGAGCAGCGCCATGTCCTCGGGATCCGTCGGGTGGATCACGAACTCCGCCGACGCGCCTGCCGTCAACTCCCGCAGGGACAGGGCGCCCGCGGGCGGAGGAGCGTCGCCGGTGACCAGCACGTGCTTCAGGCCCGGCAGCGACTCCCGGATCGGGGCGACCTTCCGGGAGTAGAGCTCCGGGGTGGTCACCAGGACGCGCCCGTCGCCGAGACGCAGCCGCTCGCGGATCGGTTCCGGGCCGAAGGCGGAGAACAAGGGGCACAGCACGCTCAGGTTCTTCAGCGTCCCCAGCACGGCGACATAGAGATCAGGCACCCTGCCGAGCAGCGTGAACACCCGTTCGCCCTTGCCCACCCCACTGCCGCGAAGCACGTTGGCGAAGCGGTTGGTGGCGAGGCGGAGATCCTCGTAGGTCATCTCGGTGACCGTGTCGTCCCTGCCGACGCACCGCAGCGCCACGTGATCGCGCCGCGCGGTGTCCACATGGCGGTCCACGGCCTCGTAGGCGATGTTCAGCCCCCGGCCCTCCGGCAGGCCGGACAGCGCGCGCCGCGCCGCCTGCCAGGAGAAGCCCCGCCGCTCACGCTCGTAGTCCGTCAGATTGGCCCGCGCCACCTCCTGTCCGGTTTTCCGGATGGGTTCCCAGATCATCGCGATCTCCCCCCCTCGCGCCGAGCCGCCGCTCCGGCACGGCGTTCATCCGGCAGGCCGCGCGAAGTGGCCGGTGAACCAGTCGCAGGCGAGGTCGGCGACTCTCTCGAGCGCTCCGGGCTCCTCGAACAGGTGCGTCGCGCCGGGGACGACCTGGAGTGAGCTCTCGCAGCGCAACCGCTCCTGAGCCGCCCTGTTGAGGCCGAGCACCACGTCGTCGCGGCCACCCACGATCAGCAGGGTCGGGGCGCGGACCGCAGCGAGGCGCGGCTCGGCCAGATCCGGCCGGCCGCCGCGGGACACGACGGCGGCGATCTCGATGCCGGGTTCCGCGGCCGCCCACAGCGCGGCCGCGGCTCCGGTGCTGGCGCCGAAACAGCCCACGGGCAGCCCCGCCGCCGGCGGCTGGCCGCGCAGCCAGCCGATTACGCGAACGAGCCTTCCGGCCAGCAGTCCGATGTCGAACACGTTGCCGCGGTCGATCTCCTCCTGGGCGGTGAGCAGATCGAACAGCAGCGTCCCCAAACCCGCGTGGTTGAGCACGGTCGCGACGTACCGGTTGCGCGGACTGTGCCGGCTGCTGCCGCTGCCGTGGACGAACACCACGACACCGGCCGCCCTCGCAGGGACGACCAGCCGGCCGGCCAGCCGGACCAGCCCGGCGTCGACCTCGACCTCCTCGATGAACGTGGCCGGGTTCGATCCCGCCGTGACGCCGTCATGCCCGCGCCGGGACGCGGCCCGCCGCAGCAACTCCATGACCTGCCCGTCCGTCGTCTGGGAGAAATCGCGATACCAGAGGCCGATCGCGTAGAAGTGGTCGGGCATCTCCAGACAGACCACCTCATCGGCCTCCACACCGAGGCTGTCGACCGTCTTCCGCGCTCCCACGGGCACGGCCAGCACCACCCGGGACGCGCCCCGCGCGCGTGCGACCTGGCAGGCGGCACGAGCCGTTCCCCCGGTGGCTATCCCGTCATCCACCACGATCACCGTGCGGCCCGCCAGATCGACCGGCGGGCGGTCGCCGCGGAACCGGCGCGCCCGGCGCTCGACCTCGGCCCGTTCACGCTCCTCCACAGCGGACATCTCGGTCTCCCCAAGGTTCGCCAGCCGTACGATCTCGCGGTTGACGACGCTCACCCCGCCTTCGCCGACGGCGCCGAACCCCAGTTCCGGCTGGTACGGCACCCCGAGCTTGCGCACCACGATCACGTCCAGCGGCGCCCCGAGGGCCTCGGCCACCTCGTACGCCACCGGCACGCCGCCCCTGGGCAGCCCCAGGACGACCGCGTCCCCGGTCCCGGCCCGCCCGCGCATCTCCTCGGCGAGGCGCACCCCCGCGTCGTGGCGATCAAGGAACATGACGCCCACCCCCTGGACGCTCCTGTTGGGCCACCGCACGCCCCCGAGTGACCCCTCCCCTTGGCACAGGGACCGAGTGTCCTGCGCCCATCCGTACCCACTTTCCAGGGGAAACAGCCGAGACGCGGCCCCGGCGCGCCCACCGGGGCTGAAGGGCAGCACCGGAACGACCGCCACGCCCCCGATCCGAAGGGGTGATCCGCGGCCCGATGCTGCCGCGCGCCAGGCTTCGTCTACTTCCCGCCGTTCCAGGGCATCCTGGGCACCGCCCCGCCCCGTCCCGCCGACCTGCTCCTCCTGCTCCCCTACCCGTTCATCGTCTGGGGAGCGGACGAACTACGCCGGGGCCCTCATCCGTCGCCATGCCGCCCGACGGGGTGTGCCCTGACGCGCCCGCAGCCTCGCGATGAGTGCACGCGTGGCACCGGAGGGCACAACAGCCATAAGAGCACCATCGCCCGATCCGATCGACTTGTGAGGTGGCGGCCATGGCAGAGCCGATCGTCGTCGGCGTCGACGGATCGACATCCTCGCTCCAGGCCGCGGCCTGGGCCGGGGATGAGGCCTCTCTCCGCGGCGCCCCGCTGCGGATCGTGTACGCCGCGCTCCGCTGGCCGTACCACGTGCCTCTGGTCCCGCAACCCGCGAGCTGGGACGCCGACGCCGAGGCCGCGGTGGACGACATGCTTCACCAGGCGATCATCCGAGCGCGAGCGGGCATGCCATACCTGGAGGTCTCCACTCAGATCGTCCAGGGCGCGACCGGGGAGGCACTGGTCGCCGCCGCTGAGGACGCCCAACTGCTGGTCGTGGGGAACCGCGGCCGGGGCGGTTTCGCCGAGCTGCTGCTGGGCTCGGTGAGCCGCTACGTCACGGCCCGGGCTCCCTGCCCGGTGGCCGTCGTCCGGCAGGCCGCCGACGGCGTCCGCGGTGAGATCACCGTCGGCGTCACCGGACATCCCGACCAGGAATCCGTCCTGGACTTCGCCTTCCGCGAGGCCGCTCTGCGGCACGCCACCCTGCGCGCCGTTCACGCCTGGACCCATCCGGCCGCGGCGGCACCCGGGGGCACGCACCCGGTCGTCCACGCCGACGTGGAGAGTGTCGGGGCGGAGGAGGCACGCCTGCTCGCGGAGAGCATCGCGGGCCGGCGGGAGGACTTCCCCGACGTGGCGCTCACGCAGCGCGTGGTGTGCGCGCACCCGGCGAAGGCCCTGATCCAGGCCTCGGCCGAGACCGACCTGGTCATCGTCGGCGCGCGCACCGGGGCGGCCGCTCTCCTGGGCCTGGGAGCCACTGCCCACGCCGTCCTCCACCACTCGCGCGCACCCGTGATCGTGGTCCGCCACTGACTGTCCCGAACCGGGAACCGCCGCCAAGCGAGAAGCAAGGGGACTGGTTTGGGCTCATCTCCGGATACAGGAGCGCGCCCGCGTCCTCGACAGTCCATCCCTCCACAGTTCCACGACCGGCACCATGAGCGGTTTCCAGGAGGGCAGGTGAAGAAATCTCACTGGCCGGGAGCATCCTTCTGCCAGGTGAAGGTGATGTGGCGGTCCGCCTTGGAGGAAAGGTCGAAAATCGAGTACATCGAGGTGTGCACACCGAACGCTTTCGCCTTCTTCAGAACCAGGAACCAGCCCTTCATCTCGTCAGGAGTGCCATTCGGAATATGAACAGTCCGCACATGTTCGTCATCTTTGACCCAAGCGCCATACCTAGGCCCCACCTCTTGACCCGACGAGTTGTAGACCTCGGCGGCCTTCCACCACCTTATGTTGCCGCCGGGACACTCCGTGATCATTGTGACGGTGAGGTAGCCGGCCAGCCCGGGTTCTTCAGTCAGCTGAATGAGGTCGCCGTCACCACCGGGCATGGAGGGAAACATATTCCAGCCAACGGCCCACGCCGTCTTGAGCAACTCGAACAGCAGCCAGACCAGACCCCCAATTGCGACGGCTACACCCATGATCGCAAAGCCCTCTGATACGCACCACCCGTTGTCACTATCCCATCGGGCCACGCCAGGCGGCACATCGGAACATGGATCGGCGGCCGCATCGGCCATGAGCCTCCTTGCCTCCGCCCATTCCCGTTGCCGGGCAACGATGCGCTCAAGGTCCGCAGGCATGAGTCCGGCGGTCTCCCACTCCCGCTCAGTGTTTGCGAGAGCGTGCTGTGCGCCATGCACGTCAGGAGAAGCTCCTTCTTCCCGGGATACTTCATGCATGGCGACACCTCTCATATGAAGGATTCGTCAACTAGCTTTCTGATCCCGATGCGCCACAGGCTGGAACCCGAACTCAGCCTTTGGATGCCAACGGCACCACATTGATCTTCAGGCTGAGGCTTTGCAGACTCACGCTTAAAGCACGTATAGCGCGAGGCTCGTTGGAGGTCAAGGGAGGGCTTTGTAGCCACTCATTGGACGCCTCAGGCGTGGATAAGCGACAGGCGCGTGACCCGCGTCGTTCACACGAGAATGAGATGACAACCGGTCGCCACAGCGCAGGAGTTCTACTTCGCGCCCGGGAGGTCGGGCCAGTGCCGTCCAGGACCGCCGAGGTGATCCAGCTCGGAGCCGGTGAGGCGGAAACCCTCCAGGAAAGTCGGCAGCCCTCCAGTCCGGGCGTGGCGAGGTAGCCGCGGTCCGGCGGCAGCTTCCGGACGAACAAACTGATGGTCGCCGTGACGTTCATGCCGCGGCGAACGCAACCCGCGACCATACGGCGCTCGTACAGCCGGTGAGCAGTCCGCTGGACGTGCTGTCCCCCTTGACGGGGTCAGCCCGGTTCCATCCGGGGGCGCCGGAACCGCCGGGCCGTTCCGGCGTGGCGGGCATGGATCACCGCGAGCGCCTGCTCCAGTGCCCCTTCCGGGGACGCCCCGGTGTCGACCCGCGTCGCGTCGGGCCACGGCGCGGCCTTCGCGGTCATGACAGCGGCGACCGCCTGGTCGGCGTCGGATATCGACACTCCGCTCGTACGTCGCGCGAGGCGCTCGGCGATGACGGACGGCGGCGCGGAGCAGCGCAGCGCTATGAGGTCACTGGAGGTGCGCCGGGCCAGCTGTTCGGCGGCGGCGCGGTGTGCGGCGTCCGTCCACGAGGCGTCGATGATGACCGGCTCGCCGTGGCCGAGGAGCCTTTCGGCTCTGGACAGCAGCTCGGCGTAGGTCCGCTCGGTCAGGTCCGCGCAGTAGATGCCTTCGCCGAAGGGGGCGGGCGCGGGTTGCCGGGGCGGGATGCCGGCGAGCTCCTTGCGGACGCGGTCGCTGCGCAGCAGCGTGTAACCGAGCCGGTCGGCGATGGCGGCACCCAGGGTCGACTTGCCGGTCGCCGGCGTCCCGCCGACGAGAACCAGGGTGATCGCGCCCGCCTGCAGGTGGTGGAGCGTCAACTCTGCCAGGCGATGCGCCTCCCGCGCGCAGCCGAATTCTCCCTGGCCGTGGCGGAGGCAGGCGACCTTGGTGCGGACGAAGGCGCGGTAGGCGACGTAGTGATGCCACAGCGACGGCGAGGCGGGATCGCCGGAGAACTCGGCGTAGTAGTGCAGGAACAGCTCGGCGAGCCGCGGGGCTTCCAGGCGCTCCAGGTCCATGGCGAGGAACGCCGCGTCGTCGAGGCCGTCGAGGAAGCGGAGCCGGTCGTCGAACTCCAGGCAGTCGAGGATCTGCGGCCCGCTGTCCAGGCAGAAGATGTCGTCGGCGAGCAGGTCGCCGTGTCCGTCCACGATGCGGCAATCGGCGACGCGACCGGCGAAGAGGGGTTCGCGGCCGTCGATGAAGCGCAGCGTGAGCCGTTCGATCTCGCCGAGGATCCCGGCGCCGAGGACGGGGTCGGGAAGTGCCCGGACCTCGTTGAAGCTCGCGACCCAGCGGGAGCGCAGCGCCTTCCCGCTCCCCTGCTCGTCGATCCGCGGAGTGTGCGGGGATCGGGTGTGCATGCTCGCGACCATCCGGGCCACCTGGCGAAGGGGCGCCTCCACGGGTTCGCCGGCGCGGACCATCGCGGACAGGCGGCATTCGTCGGGCATGCGCCGCATCACGACGAGGTGCTCGCAGACCTGCCCGTCCGGCCCGACGAGGTCGGCCACCCCCTCGTAGACGTCCGGCGCCAGCCTGCGGTTGAGCCGCACCTCCTCGTGACAGACCTTCCTCCGGGCCTCCAGCGTGGTGAAGTCCAAGAAGCCCAGGTCCACCGGCTTCTTCAGCTTGAAAGCGCGATCCCCCAGGAGGATCACCACGCCTGCGTGCGTCTCCTTGACCTGTGCCCACGGCCTCATCTGTAGCGCCCCCGCCCCTGAAGCCCTTCACCGGAGTGCTGAATGCATGTCCCCGCTGCTCAGCGTCGAATACGCCGGACGAAGGGGCTCACTGACCCTCGCGCCGGCTTTCGTGACGGTGCTCGATGTGCGCGTCCGGCCCGGGGAAGACGAGAGTCTCGTGCCTCTCCTCGTCGAGCCAGTGCACCGTGTAGGGAGGCGACCCCTCAGGATTGTGCAGGGCCGTGATGATGCCGATGCGGTGCGGCGCGTCCCCGTGGCGCTCGACCACCAGCCGATCCCCTACTGCCGCTTTCATGGTGGACCCCCGACCTTCCCGATACGTCCCGGGCGACGGCTGAGGCCGTTCCCGCTCGTCGTTCCCCGTCACCCACGAATGCGTCGGTGGCGAGGGTGACGTACCCCGGTTGCCGACGGCCCTACGCACCCGGGCGCCGTCGGCCCGCTCCAGCTCGTCGAGCGACAGCTCGACGGCGGCCAGCGCCGCCTCGAGACGAGGAAGGACGTGATCGCGGAGCGCGTGGATCCGGCGGCCGGTCGCCGTCTCCTGCGCGCTCACGATCCGCTCGGCCTCCCTGGCGGCGGCGTACTCGACGGCGGCGCGCAGCGCGGCGCGGCAGGCGTCCACGGCCGGTGCCAGCGCGGCGGTGAGCGGAAGCGGCGCGGACTCGTCCGGTTCCGGCGGCAGGAAAGCGGTCCGGCCCGGGTAGCTCATCCCCATGGCGTCGACCCGTTCCACCCGGACCTCGGCCGGACGGCCGCCGTCGGCGAGCCGGAACGCACGCTGACCGCCGAGCATCGCGACGCGTCGCGTCCAGGTGTCCGCGGCCCGGCACGCCGCCTCCCACTCCTCCCCGGCACGTGCGGCACGGACCATCAGGCGATCACGCTCCCTCCGGAGGATGCGGAGCTTGCGATCGAGGACGGCGAGACCCCGCCGGAGGACGTCCAGGCGGTGGCGCAGCCACAGCCGTCCGGCTCTGCCGGGAGGGACTCGGAGCGTCACGTCTCCTCCCGGTAGCCGGCGTCGAGGGCCTCCGGAGGCAGCATGGACAGCTCCTGCCTGGGCAGTACGGAGACCACCCGCCAGGCCCGGTCGAAGGTCTCCTCCAGCGGGCGGGACTCGTCACGCCGCTGGGCCAGCAGCCGCCGTCCGAACGCGTCGGCCGCGGCGAGGTACCGGCGGTCGAGGTCGCTGAGCGCGCCTTCCCCGACCATCTCGGCCAGTTCCGCGGCCTGGCGGGCGCGGGACAGGGCGGCCAGGATCTGCGCCGCCAGATCCATGTGCTCCGGCCGCGTCCGGCCCTGCCCCACTCCCGCCCGCATCATCCGGGACAGCGAGGACAGCGGGTCGATGTGCGGATAGACGGGAGCGTCCCGGGTCAGGACGATCTGCCCTTCGGTGATGTACCCGGTGAGATCAGGCACGGGATGGGTGATGTCCCCCGCCGGCATGCTGAGCACCGGCAGGACGGTGACGGAGCCGGGACGGCCCCGTACCCGCCCGCACCGCTCGTACAGGGAGGCGAGATCGCTGTAGAGGTAGCCCGGGTACGCCCGCCGGGCCGGGATCTCTCCACGGGCCGCGGACACCTCGCGCAGCGCCTCGCAGTAGCTCGTCATGTCGGCCAGCACCACCAGGACGTGACGTCCCAGCGTGAAAGCGAGGTGTTCGGCGACGGTCAGCGCGATCCGGGGGGTGAGCACGCGCTCGACCACCGGATCGCCGGCGAGATTCAGCAGGAGCGTCAGCTCGCCGGCCGCGGAGCGTTCC
This sequence comes from Microbispora sp. ATCC PTA-5024, assembly GCF_000511135.2. Taxonomy (NCBI): domain Bacteria; kingdom Bacillati; phylum Actinomycetota; class Actinomycetes; order Streptosporangiales; family Streptosporangiaceae; genus Microbispora; species Microbispora sp. ATCC PTA-5024. The sequence goes on from NZ_KI866525.1 coordinate 87,542, forward strand.
TCCAGGGTGTCCCGTACGGTCGCCGCGTCGGCGTGGGTCAGGCCGACCGCGGCGAAGACGACGCTGAACGGGGCGCCGCCGGTGCCCGCCTGGGCGGCGATCTGGGCGGCCAGCTCCAGGTGGGGCAGCCCCCCGACGGAGAACACGGCGATCTTCTGGCCGCGGACCAGCGTGGTCAGCAGGTCGATCGCGGAGACCCCCGTCAGCACGGGCTCGGAGGGCGGCTCGCGCAGGGTCGGATTGAGGGGGAAGCCGGTGACGGGCACGTCGGTCGCGCCGAAGACCGGGGGGCCTCCGTCGAGCGGCCGCCCGCGTCCGTCGCAGACCCGGCCCTGCCAGCCCGGCCCGACCGGGATCCGCATGGGATGGCCCGCGAAGGTCACCCGCGTCCCCTCGGCCCGGATTCCCGAGGTCCCTTCGAACACCTGGACGACGGCCAGATCGCGGTCCACCTCCAGGACGAGACCGTTCCTGCGCTCTCCGGACTCCAGCTCGATCGAGGCGTACTCGTCCCAGCCGACGCCCTCCGCGCCGCGAACCACGATCAGGGGGCCGCGCAGCTCCGCCACGTCGGTGTGGTCCACCGGGGCCCAGGCGGTCACCTCGACGTCTCCAGACCGTTCAGCACCGCGTCCCGCCGCGCCACGATCTCTTCGTCGGGCATCTCCCTGGCCCGCAGGACCGGAGTGAAGTCCTGCCGCTCGACCCGCGCGACCGGCACCCGTTGTTCGACGAGGCTCCGGCAGCGGTCGACGACGGCGAGCAACGCGTCGGCGATCGAGGCGGTGCGCTCGGGCCGGCAGAAGGCGTCGCGCGGGCTGAGCGCGCTCTGCCGCAGGAATCCCTCGCGGATCAGGCGTCCGCCGAGCAGGACGACGCGCTCGTGGGCGGGGAGCGCTCCGGTTCCGACCAGCTCGGCCAGCGCGGTCAGGCGATCGGCCTCCCGCAGGAGGGCGCCGACGCGGGCACGTCGCTCCGCGCCGCCGGGGATCCCCGCCATCGCGGCGTCCGCGTCGCGCGCGAAGGACCCGGCCCAGGACACCGCGGGATAGTGGCGCGCGTAGGCCAGATCGCGGTCGAGCGCCCACAGGGAGCGGACGAACCGCTGGGTGTGCGTGGTGACCGGTTCCGTCATGTCGCCTCCTGGAGGGGAGACCGCGCCGATGATCGTCACCGACCCGACGGCGCCCCCGAGCGTGGTGACGCGTCCCGCCCTCTCGTAGAAGGCCGCGAGAGCGGAGGCGAGGTCGGCCGGGTAGCCCTCCTCCGCCGGCAGCGCACCGCTGCGGGAGCCGAGCTCCCGCAGCGCCTCCGCCCACCGTGAGGTCGAGTCCGCGATGACCACGGCGTCGTAGCCCATGTCACGGAAGTGCTCGGCGACCGTGACGCCGGTGTACACACTGGCCTCGCGGGCCATCATCGGCATGTTCGAGGTGTTCGCGATAACCACGGTGCGGTCGGCGAGGCGGCCGCCGGTGCGCGGGTCAGTCAACCGGCCGAGCTCGGCGACGACGTCGGCCATCTCGTTGCCGCGCTCCCCGCAGCCGACGTACACCACCACGTCCGCGTCGCACCACTTCGCGATCTGCTGGAGAAGGACGGTCTTGCCGGTGCCGAAGCCGCCGGGGACGGCCACGGTTCCGCCCAGGGTGACCGGGAACAGCAGGTCGATGACCCGCTGGCCGGTCGTGAGGGGCGTGATCGTGTCGAGGCGCGCGGAGTACGGCAGGGCCCGCCGCACCGGCTGCTCGCGTTCCATCGTGACCTGCGCGCCGCCGATGACCGCGACCGTGGCCCCGGCCGGGCAGAGACCGGCTCCCCTTATCGACGTGACCTCGCCACCGGGCGAAAGCAGCAGGTAGGGCGGTGCGGCTCCGCTCTCGACGCACCCGACGGCCGTGCCCCGCGCCGCCGTGCGTCCCTCCTCCACGAGGGGGCGGAACCGCCATGAGCGGGCGGCGTGGGCGCGTGGGGGCGCGGCGGGATCCAGCCACATCCCTCCACCGCTGAGGGGGCGGAGCAGCCCGTCGAACACCCCGCCGAGCAGGTGGGGTCCCAGCCGGGCGGACAGCGGCACGCCCCGGCGCTCCGCCGGGTGGCCGGGGGCCAGCCCGCCGGTGTGCTCGTAGGCCTGGACGGTCGCCCGTTCACCCCGCAGGGAGACGATCTCACCGGGCAGGCGGCGGTGTCCGAGGCCGACCATCTCGAACATCGCCGCGCCGGCCAGCCCCTCGACCTCGACCAGAGGGCCGTTGACCCTTGTCACGGTGCCCACAGCCGTTCCACCTCCGCTCCCAGCCGGTCGACGGCGCGAGCGGCGAGCGCGTCGAGGGAGCAGTCGACCCGGCGGCCTCGTCCCTCGGCCACGACGCCACCGTCGGGGTGCTCCCGCACCACCAGGTCGTCGCCGCCCGACTCGCGGGCCAGTTCTCCCAGCCGTTTGACCAATCGGGGGTAGCAGGGGTCGTCCCGAAGCCCCCGGACCGCCGTCAGCGCACGTCCGCGCAGCTCCTCCAGGGCCTCCCGCCGGGCGGCCAGTTCCACCCCGCGGGCCTGCCGGCGGGCCCGGGCGCGTACGGCTGCCGCCTGCGCCCTCGCCTCCGCCAGGCCGTGCGCCCGGGCGTCGGCGATCATCTCCTGCGCCGTAAGCCGTGCGGCGTCGATCGTCCGGGCGGCGTCGCGCCCGGCCTCGGCGAGAATCTCGTCCGCCTCCCGCCGCGCCTGCCGGAGAAGGGCGTCGGCCACCGGCGCCAGCGCGTTCCGGATCTCGGTCATGCCGGCATCACCACCGTCAGCGGCCCGCCGGCCGCGTCCCCGGGAGCCGCGTCCACGATGAAGCCGGCCGCCCGCGGGGTGAGGACCACCACGAGCACGTCCGGTCCGAGGCTCCGCCATGCCTCGCGGACCGCCTCCGCGTCCTCGGCCGGAAGAACGAGAGCGCCCGCCGGGCCGAAACCGGCCACGCGCACGACCTCCCCGATGACCGCCACGGTGCCCACGGCCGGTCACGCCCGTTGGATGAGGATGACGCCGACGACGAGCCCGTAGATCGCGATGCCCTCGGCCAGGCCGACGATGACGATGGCCCGGCCGAACAGTTCGGGGCGTTCGCTCATCGCGGCGAGTGCGGCCGCGCCCGTGTACGCGACCGCGAACCCCGCGCCGATCGCCGAGCCTGCCACGGCGATAGCGGCGCCGAGCAGCGCCGTTCCGCTCGGCGCCGCCGCGGCCTGCGCGTGCGCGGGCCCCCCGGCGTCCGCCGCCGTGGCGCCGATGGTGAGAGCCGAGACGAGAACGGTGAGGGCGGCGAGCGCGATCAGGGTGTTCACGGCGTACAGGCCTCGTCGGATCCAGACGGACATGACCTTGCCTCCCTGGATGTCGGTGGAAGGTGCCAGGGACGGAACGGGCGCCCCTCGGCCTGGAAGAGCCGGGAGAACAGCTCGTAGTACTCCAGGCGCAGGGCCTGGACGGCGACCACGAGCCCCTCGATCGTGAGCGCGAGCGCGTTGCCCACGATGAAGATCAGCGCCGCGGCGGCGGGCCTGGCCGGCCACAGCGTGGCGGCGCCCGTCCAGACGAGGGCGCCGATGGCCGCGTGGGTGAGGCCGAACGCGGCCAGCCGGGCGAACGACACGAGGTTCGCGCCCAGCCGTACGACCACGTCGAAGAGCCGCATGGCCGCCTGGGCGGTCGCGCCCGCGCCGCCGCCCGCCTCGGCCAGGAAACCGGCGAAGGCCAGCGCGAGCCCCGCGGCCGCGACCAGGCCGCCGGTCACGGTGAGGACGTCCAGCCCGGCATACCACCCGGCGAGCACCAGCCCGGATCCGGCGAACACGGCCGCGCCGGCGATCCCCGCCGGCGAGTAGAGCGCGACCGGCCAGCCTCCTTCGCGCCACCGGTTGACGACGCCGAGCAGATGGGCGGCGCCGAGCAGCAGGGCGCCCATCCCGAGGGCGGCGAGCAGGAGCCGTCCGGGCTGCGCGAGCGGCTCCAGCCAGAACACGGGGACGACTCCCGTCGGCCCGAAGAACTCCCCGTAGAGCAGGCCGAAGCACACGCTCGTCAGTCCCGCGCCGACGACGAACGGCCAGGCCCGGCGATACCGGGCCAGCCGCTCCGGACGCCCGTGACGCAGCCCCGCCCCGGCGCCGAGCAGCAGCAGCCCGTGCCCGGCGTCGCCGAACATCATGCCGAACATCACCACGTAGGCGGCGGCTGCGAGCGGGGTGGGGTCGACATCCCGGTACGGCACGATCCCGTACGTAGCGACGAGGGAGGACATGGACCCGCGAAGCCCGCCCGATCTCAGCAGGGACGGCGCCTCGACGCCCCGTGGCCTGGAGATCGGGACGACCGCCCCGCCGTGAGGCGCCAGCCGGGCCGACAGCTCCGCGACCTGAGCCGCGGGCATCCAGCCGGCCAGCGCCGCGACGTCGTCGCGGACCACGGCCGACTCCGACACGGCCTCCAGCGGCGCGTCCGGCGCAGTGGACAGTTCGACCGCTCCCGCCTCGCCCACCAGTGCCAGCACGCCGGCAGCGGAGCGCGCGGGCGCGACGATCGCGACCCGCTCCATCCGCACGGGCCGCAGGGCCTCACGCCAGGTCGTCCGATGAGACCGGTCAGTCGAGCGCATCGCCGGCACCTCCACGCGCCGCGAGTTCCAACGCGGCGCGCACGCGCCGGGCATCGGCGGCGAGCACGGCGAGGGCCCCCACCACGGGGTCCGCCGAGAAGCCGGATCCGGCCAGCAGGGCGTGGCCGTCGTCCTCCACCCGATTCCACCAGCGCCGCTCGGCGGTCCACAACGACGCGGGATCGCCGACGTCCCGCAGAGCCCAGCGGGCGCTCGGCGGCAGGCGTCGCGACATGTCCGCGATCGACGTCGCCGCCGCGGCGCCGGCCCCCAGCAGGGACCGGCAGCGGCCACGCGCCCCGGCCGGGAGCTCACGGCCCTGGGCGAACCGTTCACGGGCCACGAGCAGCGCCGTCGCACCCCTCACCCACACCCGGGCGGGGGGCGGAAGGGCGTCGGCGAGGCGCGCCGCCCAGGCCAGGCGCATGCCCAGCTGGATGTCGCGCCGGGTGGAACCGCCGGGATCGCCCCAGGGAGAGGCGATCAGGGTCGCCCGGACCTCTGCCCGCGACGCGCAGTTCCGCAACCGCGGCCACGCCGTGTGCAGGGAGCCGAGAACCAACTCGGGATCGCAAGGGCGACCGGCGAAACGGCACATCAACTCGTCCACATTGGCGATCTCGAACCACCGCGCCAGGACGCGGACCATCTGCGCCCCCTCGGTGGGGAGCCAGCCGGCGAGAACGCGCAGGTGCCACAGGAGAGTGGCGAGAACGGCCCATTGGGCCGCGGGCAGGCTCTGGCCGGGCCGCACATCGTGCCCGTAGGAGGTTCGTGCCAGGGCGGCGACGGCCTCGGCCGCCGAGCCGCAGGAGGCGAGCTCCCGGGCCCGCCGGAGCCCGAGCCCGCGGCGTACCAGGGCCCGCGCCCGGGTCGAGCCGGACACCCACGCGGCGGTCACGGCACCTCACCGGCCAGCGACCGCACCTCCGCCACGACGCGTGCGACCATCCCCGGCATGCGGCCGGCGGCGTGTCGCCGGACGTCCGCGGCCGTGCGCGCGGCCTCCCGCAGCAGAGCCTCGCTCTCCTCGTCGGCCTCTCGCCGTACGGCGGCGGCGGCTGCCGCCCGCTCCGCCTCCGCTTCCCGCCGTGCGGCGGAGACGATGGCGGCCGCCCGGACGCGGGCGCGGGCACGCGTCTCCTCCGCGTCGTGCCCCGCGCGAAGCCGCTCGGCGGCGCACCTCGACCGCACCTCTTCGAGCGCCGAGAAGACCGCCTCCAGTTCGGCGGCCCGGTCTGACGCGTAGTCGGCCGGGACCGCGATCGGCGCGGCGGCGCCCGGAACCCCCCCTGGGCGGAACCGTTCGAGGAAGTCGCGTAACCGCGCCATCGCTCACCCCCATTGGAGGTGATGCCCCGCTTCGGCCCCCGGCTTGCAGATCGCCGAGCCTGAAAGTCGCGTCCGCCGGCCGGGAGTCCGAGCATGCGGACCGGTGCCGTAATCGCGAGATGGGACTCTCTTTGCCGAGGCCGGCGACGCTTCCGGGTACTCCCACGGTGCGGCGGGCGGTGCCCGTCGCACCGTGCCGCACGGGCCCGGAGGGAGCGGCGGTGGATCCGTGGTCGCTGGTGTACGAGGGGTTCGATCCCGAGCGAGAGGGACTGCGAGAGGCGCTGTGCACGCTCGGCAACGGCCGCTTCGCCACACGGGGAGCGGCGCCCGAGGCCGTCGCCGACGGGGTCCACTACCCGGGCACGTACGTCGCGGGCTGTTACGACCGGCTCACCTCGAAGGTCGCCGGTCAGGAACTGACCAATGAGGACATGGTCAACCTGCCGAACTGGCTGCCCCTGACCTTCGCGACGCCCGGCTCCGAGTGGTTCCTCGCCGGCACGGCCGGCCTGCTCCGGTACCGGCAGGAGCTGGACATGCGCCACGGCGTCCTGCACCGGCTGATCCGCTACCGGGACGCCGAGGGCCGCATCACGTCGGTCCGGCAGCGCCGCCTGGTCTCCATGGCCGACCCCTACCTGGCCGCCCTGGAGACGACGTTCACCGCCGAGAACTGGTCCGGTCCGCTCCGCGTGCGCTCCGCCCTCGACGGGCGCGTGACCAACGAAGGGGTTGCCCGGTACCGCGACCTGCGCGGCGACCACCTGACACGCCACGCGACCGGGACCCGGGGAGACCTGACCTGGCTCCGCGCCCGGACGCGCTCGTCGGGCGTCGAGATCGTGCTGGCCGCGCGCCTCGACGTCTCCCCGGACGTCGCGGAGCCGCCCGAGCTCGAGCGGCACGACGACCTCATCGCGGAGACGCGGACGCTGGGGCTCGAACGCGGCCGTCCGGCCGGGATCAACAAGATCGTCGCGCTCACCACGTCGCGCGATCTCGCCATCGCCGACGCGTCCTCGGCGGCGTCACGCCGGGCCGAGCTCGCGCCGGGCTTCGCCGAGCTGCTGGAGCGGCACGAGATCGCCTGGCACGACCTGTGGGAAAGAGCCCGCCTGGAGGTGACGGGCGCGCGCATCCAGCGGGACGTCCGCCTGAACACCTTCCACGTGCTGCAGACGCTGTCGCCGCACACCGCCGACCTCGACGTGGGCGTGCCGGCGCGAGGCCTGCACGGTGAGGCGTACCGCGGGCACGTGTTCTGGGACGAGCTCTTCGTGCTTCCCTGGCTGACCCTGCGGTTCCCGGAGATCGCCCGCGGGGTGCTGCGGTACCGTCTGCGGCGGCTGCCGGAGGCCCGCGCCGCCGCCCGCGCCGCGGGCCTGTGCGGTGCGATGTTCCCCTGGCAGAGCGGCAGCGACGGGCGAGACGAGACCCAGCGGTTCCACCTCAACCCCCGCTCAGGGCGTTGGACACCCGACCATTCGCATCTCCAGCGCCACGTCGGGCTGGCGATCGCCTACAACGCGTGGCAGCACTACGCCGTCACCGGAGACATGGAGTTCCTGGCCGGGACGGGTGTTCGTCTGCTGGTCGAGATCGCCCGTTTCTTCGCCTCGCTGGCACGTCTCAACCCCGCGTCGGGCCGCTACGAGATCCAGGGGGTGATGGGGCCGGACGAGTACCACGACGCCTATCCCGGCGCGCCGGCTCCCGGCCTGGACAACAACGCCTACACCAACATCATGACCGTCTGGCTGCTGTTGCGCACCCGTGAGGCGCTCGACCTGGTGCCGCGGCGCGCGCGGGAGGATCTGTGCCGCGGTCTCGGCCTGACGGATGTGGAGACCGAGCGCTGGGAGGAGATCGCCCGGCGCATGCGCGTGGACTTCCACGACGAGGTCATCAGCCAGTTCACCGGCTACGAGCGCCTGGCGGAGCTGGACTGGAGCCGTTATCGGCACGTCCGGCGGCTGGACCGGGCGCTGGAGGCCGAGGATGACAGTCCCAACCGTTACCAGGTGTCCAAGCAGGCCGACGTGCTCATGCTGTTCTACCTGCTCACAGCCCGGGAGCTCAGGCGGATCCTGGACCGGCTGGGCTACCCGCCCCCGCCGGGCGTGATCCGCCGCACCGTCCGCCACTACCTCTCCCGCACCTGCCACGGCTCGACGCTGAGCGCCGTGGTGCACGCCTGGGTGCTCGCCCGCACGGACCGGGCGGGATCATGGCAGTTCTTCACCGAGACGCTCACCGGCGACCTCACCGACGTCCAGGGAGGGACCACCGCCGAAGGCATCCACCTGGGCGCCATGGCCGGCACGCTGGACCTGGTCCAGCGCTGCTACCTCGATCTGGAGGCCAGGCCCGACGGCCTGCATCTGAACCCGGTGCTCCCCCAGCACCTCACGACGCTGTCGCTCTGCGTCCGCTACCGGGACGCGGAACTCTGCATCGACGCCGATCCCACCAGGGTGCGGATCACCCGGGCCGACGACGGTCCGCCCGCGCTGGACGTCGCCGTGCACGGGCACCACGCCCGGCTCCGGCGCGGCGACAGCCACGTGTTCCCCCTGCCCGAACGACGGGCCGAGGGTGAGCCGCCGGGACCGGGGGTCCCACCATGAGGAGAGGAGGACTCCGGGGACGGCTACACCGTCGCCGGACGCGCGAATCATGACGCGAACCGTTGCCGACGAGTGCGACGTCCTGCTGCGTGACGGCGGGGTGGCGCACATCCGCCCGCTGCGCCCGTCCGACCGGGAAGCCCTGCACGAGCTGATCGACCGGTCCTCGGAGCGTTCGGCGTACCTGCGGTTCTTCACCGGAGGCGCCGCGACGGCCCACGCCTGCGTGGACCGCGCCACGGGCCCCGGCTACCGGGGGCACGCGCTGGTCGCGTCGGTCGGCGGCCGGCTGGTCGGCGTGGCGGAGTACATCCCCGGCCCGGACAGGCCGGAGGCCGAGCTGGGGATCCTGCTGGACGACGAGGTGCACGGCCACGGCCTGGGCACGCTGCTGCTGGAGCACATCGTGGTCGACGCGGCCGAGCACGGCGTGACCGAGCTCGTGGCCTTCGTCCTGGCGGACAACCGGCGGATGCTGCGAGTCGTCGAGGATCTGGGCCTGCCCGTGACGCGGCGGTACGAGGACGGCTGCGTCGAGCTTCGCGTCGTCCCGCACCCCACCGCGCACCTGCTGGCGGAGATCGAGGCCCGGGCGCACGAGGCGGAGCGCAGCTCACTCGCCCACGTGTTCACACCGGGTTCGGTCGCCGTCGTCGGCGCCAGCCGTGACCCCCGCCGAATCGGGCACCGCGTGCTGCGCAACCTGGTCGACAGCGGCTTCCCCGGGCCTGTCTATCCCGTCAACCCCCGCGCCGCCGAGGTGTACGGCCTGCCCGCCTACCCCGATGTCGCCTCGCTGCCCGGTCCCGCGGAGCTGGCCGTGATCGCCACCCCGGCCGCGGCCGTGCTCGGCGTCGCCCGCGACTGCGCCCGCCATCAGGTGCGTGCCCTGGTCGTCCTCACCGCCGGGTTCGCCGAGGCGGGAGGCGGCGAGACGGAGCGGGAGCTGCTGCGCGTCTGCCGCGACGCGGGCATGCGCCTGGTCGGGCCCAACTGCCTGGGAGTCGTGAACACGGCCGTGCCGTTGAACGCCGGGTTCCTGCCCGGACGGCCCCCCGCGGGCCCGCTGGGCCTGATGTCGCAGTCGGGCGCGGTCGCCGCCGCCGTGATCGAGCGGGCCGGACTGCTCGGCCTCGGCGTCTCCTCCTTCGCCTCGGTCGGGAACAAGGCCGATGTGAGCGGCAACGACCTGCTCGAATACTGGGAGGACGACCCGGCCACCCGGGTCATCGGCATGTACCTGGAGTCGTTGGGCAACCCGCGCAGGTTCGGCCGCATCGCGTGCAGGATCGGCGCCCGTAAGCCGATCGTCGTGGTGAAGAGCGGGCGCAGCGCCTCGGGCGACCGGGCGGTCCGATCGCACACCGCCGCCGCGGCGACCCCCGATGTCGCCGTGGACGTGCTGCTGCGGGCCTGCGGCGTCATCCGTGAGGACACCGTGCAGGACCTGCTCGACACCGCGCGGCTGCTCGCCTTCCAGCCGCTGCCTGCGGGCCGCCGGGTGGCGATCGTCGGCAACTCCGGAGGCCCGCAGGCGATGACGGCGGACGCGTGCGAACGGCTCGGCCTGGTCGTCCCCGAACTGTCCCCCGCCACCCACGAGGCGCTCCGCGCCCGGCTCCGCCCGGCCGCGGCCGTCGGCAACCCGGTCGACCTCACCGCCGACGGCGACGCGGGCGACTTCGCCTCCGCCATCGAGACGGTCCTGGCCGACCCGGGCGTCGACGCCGTACTGATCGTCTACACCCCGCCGTTCGGCTCGGGCCTGGACGCGACCCGGCAGGCCGTCGCGGACGCGACCAGAGGCGCGGCCAAGCCCCTGGTCGCCTGTGTCGCCGGGCACGACGACCTCATCGACGGCAGGGTGCCCGGCTACGCCTTTCCCGAGCAGGCCGTGCACGCCCTCGCCCGGGCCGCCGAGCACGCCGCCTGGCGCGCCCGGCCGGTGACCCCGCCCGAGGACCTGCCGGGTGTCGATCTCACGGCGGCCCGGCGGATCATCGAGGCGGACCTCGCCGCCCACCCGGGCGGGCGCTGGCTCGACGACCCGACCGCCGCCCGCCTGCTGTCGGCGTACGGAGTCCACGTCGCCGAATCCGTCAGCGCCGACGGGCCCGAGACCGCCGCCGAGGCCGCCGCGCTCGTCGGCCTGCCCGCCGTGCTGAAGGCCACCGGCCCCGCCCTGGTGCACAAGAGCGATGTCGGCGGCGTCCGGACCGGCCTGCAGACCCCGGAGCAGGTCCGGCAGGCCTACCGCGAGATGGCCGCACGCATCGGCTCCGCCATGAAGGGCGCGATCGTGCAGGCCATGGCCGCCGAGGGCGTCGAGATCATTCTCGGAGGCGTGGCGCACCAGGCGTTCGGGCCGCTGATCATGGTGGGCTGGGGCGGCGTCACGACCGAGCTGCTCGCCGACCGCGCCTTCCGGGTGCCGCCCATCGACCGGGCCGAAGCCGGGCGGATGATCGCGGAGCTCCGCTGCGCGCCGCTCCTGCACGGCTACCGGGGACGGCCGGAGGCCGACGTGCCCGCGCTGGAGAACCAGATCATCCGCGTCGGCCGCCTCATGGACGACCTGCCCGAGATCGCCGAGCTCGACCTCAATCCCGTCATCGTCACGCCCGGCGGCGTGGTCGCGGTGGACGCCCGCGTACGGCTCGCGCCCGCCCCGCAGCCTCCCTCGCTCTTCCTGCGCCGCCTCCGCTGACGCCCGCCGCGGACGGCGGCGGGGTCGCCCTTCGCGGCAGTCCGGCGCCGATGACATGCCCTCTCAGCTGTGGCGCACCCTGCTGACTCCGGGGACCGACCGCGTGATCTCGTCGGCGGCCTCGTCGAGACTGTCGGTCGCGTGTCCGTGCAGCTCGACCACGCCCTCACGGACCGTCACCTCCCATTCCGGCCCGTACGGATACCGTTCGCGCAGGGCGGCGACGACGGCGGCCCGCAGATCGTCGTCGGTCCCGGCCAGCATCGCCATGAGGTCGCGCCGGCTGACCATGCCCACGAGACGCCCGTCGCACAGCACCGGAACGCTCTTGATCCGCTTGGCTGTCATCAGCTCGATGAGGGTGACCACGTCGGTGGTCTCCGAGACGACGGCCACCTGCCTGCTCATCACGTCGCTCACGTGCCGTGGGAGGGGCTCGTCCCGGGCGGCCGCGGCGGCGACCCGGGGATCCGCCTCGAACGCCCCGCACAGCAGGTCGATGTCGGCGGCCATCCCCACGATCTCGTCGTGGTCGCCCAGCACGGGGGCCGCGCTGATGTCGTGGTCGTGGAGAACCCGGATCGCCTGCCGCACCGTGTCGGTGTGCCGAAGGGTGATCGCAGGGCTGCTCATGATCTCGTAGACGAGCATGGCCGCTCCTCCCGGAACTCTCCGGATCACGCCGGAACCTGCCCGATCCCCTCCATCAGAACACGTACCGGTGACGAGGACGCACGCACTGGCGCGAGGGGAGGGGAAGGAGCGAGGCTGGAGGGACAGGAAGGCCGCCCCTCACGTCGTGAGGCGGCGCCGGCGAGGTGATCACATGGAGCGACTCAACGACGAGGTCGCGGACCTCCTGCAGGAATACGCCGATCTGATCGCGATCACCGGTGGCGACGCGTTCAAGGTCCGGGTGTACGAGAAGGCGGCTCGCTCGGTGGGCGGGTACTCCCAGGACATATCGGGCCTCGACGAGCGCGCGCTGCGGGGGATACCCAACGTCGGCGCGTCCATCGCGGCGAAGATCGACGAGTACGTCCACACCAGGGCCATCCACCAGCTCGAGGAGCTGCGGGCACGGGTGCCCGCCGGAGTCCGGCAGCTGACCACGGTCCCCACGCTGGGGCCGAAGAAGGCGATGGTGCTCTACCAGGAGCGCGGGATCGACTCCGTCGAGTCGCTGGAACGGGCGATCCACGCCGGAGAGCTGCAGGGTCTGCACGGCTTCGGCGCGAAGACCGAGGAGAACCTCCTCCACGGCATCCAGGTGCTGAGCAAGGCCGGACGGCGGGTGCACATCGGCCTCGCCATGGGACTCGCCGAGGACATCGTCGCACGGCTCGCGGCCGTGCCCGGCTGCGACCGCTGCGCCTACGCGGGCTCTCTGCGGCGGATGAAGGACACGATCGGGGACATCGACGTCCTGGCCGCCGGGGACGACTCCGCTCCGCTGATGGCGGCCTTCACCTCGCTGTCCTGCGTCACCGAGGTGATCGCCCGCGGCGAGACCAAGTGCTCGGTGCGCACCCCGACCCTGCAGGTCGACCTGCGTGTGGTGGCCCGCGACTCCTGGGGCGCGGCTCTGCAGTACTTCACCGGCTCCAAGGCGCACAACATCCGCACCCGCGAGATCGCGGTACACCGGAAGCTGAAGCTGTCGGAGTACGGCGTCTTCGACGTGACCTCGGGCGATCTGATCGCCTCGGCCCGGGAGGAGGACGTGTACGAGATGCTCGGCCTCCCGTGGATCCCGCCGCCCCTGCGGGAGGACTCCGGCGAGATCGAGGCGGCGATGCTGGGAGAGCTGCCGGATCTCGTCACGTCCGCCGGGATCCGCGGCGACCTGCACATCCACACCGACCTCACCGACGGCCTGGCGTCCTTGGAGGAGATGGTCGCGGCGGCCTCCGCGCTCGGGTACGCGTACGTCGCCGTGACCGATCACGCGCCGAACCTTTACATGCAGCGCATGACCGACGCCAAGGCCCTCGACCAGCGCGGGCAGGTGCGCCGGCTGCGCGACGCGTACCCGGGCATGGCGCTGCTCCATGGCGCCGAGCTGAACATCGGCCCGGACGGTGACGTCGACTGGCCGCCGGAGTTCCTGGCCGGGTTCGACCTGTGCGTCGCCTCGGTCCACTCGCACTTCACCCAGTCACGCGCGGAGATGACCCGGCGGCTCGTCCGCGCCTGCGAGAACCCGTACGTCACGATCATCGGTCACCCGACCGGCAGGGTCATCGGCAGGCGGGAACCGGTCGACGCCGACTGGGAGGAGGTGTTCCGGGCGTGCGCCCGCACCGGCACCGCCCTGGAGATCGACGCCTTCCCCGACCGCCTCGACCTGCCCGCCGGCCTGGCCAGGCGGGCGCGGGACCACGGCCTGCTGTTCTCCATCGCGAGCGACGCGCACGCCGTCCCGCACCTGGCCGGCATGCGTTACGGCGTCGGCACCGCCCAGAGGGCCTGGCTCGACCCCGACCACGTGATCAACACGTGGCCGTTGCCCCGGCTCCTGGAGTTCCTGCGCCGCTGACCCTCATGGGGACGCCGGAGAGACGGCACGCTCAGTCCGGGACTCCGGTGTCCGTCGCCGGCCTCGTCCCTGGCATGTCGATTCCGGCCGTAGACATGGTCACGGCGGTCGATGCCGCGCTCCGGATCGCGGGTATGAGGAGGTGAGGGCGCTTTATCGGCGCCCCTCCCGGCATCCTCACCAGGAGATGCCGCGGGCCGGCGCGACCTCCCCTCGTCCGGCGGCGCATCGCGTACGAGGAGGGGCATGTCCAGACCCGTCGTCGTCGGCACCGACGGCTCCCCCGCAGCCACGGCGGCGGTGGAGTGGGCCGTCGACGAGGCCGCGAGAAAGGGGCTGCCGTTGCGCGTGGTGCACGCGCTGGACCGCCTGCTCTACGAGGTCCCCCACTATCCGGTTCCCGACATGCCTGGCCATCTCGCCCAGTCCGGGCTCCAGATCCTCGACACGGCCGCGCGGACGGCGAGGGACAGGCGTCCTGGCGTCGATGTCACGGAGGAGGTCGTCGAGGGACATCCCGCCCAGGTGCTCCGTGCGCAGGCGGCGGACTCCGCCCTGGTGGTGATCGGCAGCCGGGGGCTGGGCGGGTTCACGGGCATGCTGCTCGGGTCCGTCGGCGGCCACATCGCCGGACGCCTGCCCGTTCCCCTGGTCGTGGTCCGGCCGGTGCCGCCCGGAGCGCCCGCGGAGGTCGTCGTCGGTGACGACGGCTCGGCCGGCTGCGAAACCGCCGTGGCCTACGCCCTGGAGGAGGCGCGGCTCCTGGGCTGTCCCGCCCGTGTCGTCCACGCCTGGCAGCCGCCACCTCAGATCTACGCGCCGCCGGGAGTCGGCTTCGACCCCGACGAGGTCTGGCACGCGAGCCATGCCGCCGCCCGCGACCGGCTCGCGGCCTGGCAGAAGCGGTACGGCGACATCGAGATCCACCTGACCATGGTCGCCGCGCACCCGGTCACCGCCCTGGTGGACGCGTCGGCGGCCGCGAGCCTGCTCGTCGTGGGATCCCACGGCCTGCGGCCCTTCGCGGCCGCCGTGCTGGGCTCGGTCAGCCGGGCGGTCCTGCATCACGCTCGCTGCCCGGTGGCCGTAGTGCCTCCGGCGACCGGCGAAAGGGCCCACTGACCGAGGGGGTCGTCGCCCGGATCAGTCTGGTCCGGCGTGCGTCACCAGAGCCCGCACCGCTCACGGGCTGTCGAGACCGCGGCGATGTCCTGGGATGTGGCCGCCATGAGCTTGCCGGCCAGATCGGCCAGGGCGCGGGCGGCCGCGAGTTCGTCCCCGATCTCGGGTACGGAACGGTCGATCGGGTTGCGCCGGGCGTGCCCGACGCCGGCCAGGTGGGCGCCGTCCCTCGTGGTCAGCACCGCTCTCGCCGATGTCGCGTCGCCGTCTTCGGTGATGTGGATCTGTATTGTCCACTGCTTGGCTTCCATGGCCCGTACCTCCCGTCCGGACACTTTTGTTCGCCGTTTATCGCACGACAGGCTCGCGCACCTGTCCATCACGGCTGTGCATGTTCATCCTCCGACTCGGCCGTCGGCTGCCGGGTGGCCGGGGGCTCCGCCGCGACGGGTGTCCACCGGTGGGCGAGGCGCCTGGGGACCGGGGTGCCGGTCGGATACGACGAGTCCTGCGAACCCAGCCGATGCGGCTCGAACGGCCCATGGCGGCGGAAGTACTCGAGGACCTCGCCCGCCCGTGCGCGCGCCGGGTGGAAGGCGGCGTCGGCGAACAGGTCGCGCGGCCCGATCAACCTGCCTCCGCGGATCTGGAAGCCCAGAGCGACCACGCGCGGCGCGCCGCCGAACCGCGAGGGGCCAGGCTGCCCGGCGGCCACCGGGACGTAGGGCGCGTGATGCGACCCGCACACGGCTCCGGCGACCGAGTAGGGGAAGGCGAACGGTTCGAGGACCTCACCCACCGAAGGCAACCCCGACTCACATCGGACGATCATGAGGGGGTCCTCCGTGCCGCCGTACCCGCCCGCCACGAGGGGGAGGCGCTGCGTGCCGGTCGCCGCCGCCGGGATCCCCAGGGTCTTCGAGCGCACGTGGTGCACCGCGTAGCGGGCCGGGGCGCTGACACAGGCCAGCAGGTCGTAGAGATCGGCCGGGCAGTCGAAGACGATCCGCCGGTCCTCCCACAGGTCGTAGACCTCGAAGCCGAATCCGGCGCGCATCTTCTGGTCGGCGACGAGACCGGCGGTGGTGAAGGGGTCGGCGAAGCTCCTGCACAGGGGGAGGTTCCATGCCCCCGGCTCGGTTCTGTCGGCCAGGAGGCAGACGACGCTTTCGACGGGACGCTCGTCGAACTCCACCTCCACGAACGCCGGCCCCATGCCGCGCAGGTTCTCCGAGAACGCGTCGGGCAGCATCTCGCCGCCGGCGGCATACAGTCCCAGTTCCTTGGCCACGCTCACGGTCCGCTGCACCGTCGTCCACGCGCACGAGTGGACGGGCCGGCTGTCGGGCCCCTCCGTGTGCGTCAAGATCAGCGCGATGTCGTCATCCAGGTCGGCGACGTACCCGTCCACCAGCAGATCCGCGCTCACGGCGGCGGCGACCTCCTGCCGTGCGGCCGCGATCATGTCGGGATGGACGGACGCGTGACCGATCAGCCCTCCGCCGCACGCCTTGACGACGCTCATGGTGATCATGTGACCACCTCCCCCGTCATCTCCACGCTGGTGCCGGCTGACTTCGTGGAACAGGGAAGGAAGTCCCACGTGCCCGGGACCTTCGTACCGGCGCCGCGAGAGCGGTTCAGCTACTGCGGATGCGGCGGCCGGCGATGTGCCGGGGGACGATGCGGACGCAGAGTCCGCGTTCACCGCCCGGCCAGGGCTCCAGATCGGACGGGACGTCCTCCGGCGTGAGCAACTGGGCAGGGCCTTGGATCATCACACTCCATCCCTCCCTGCTGGCCTCGTCGATGTGGTCGATCTCGAAGCCGGTCATCGCCCTGGGATCGTCCAGGACGTCGCGCACGTTCTGGTCTACGGCTCCGCCGAACCGGGTGCGGAAGACGACGGCGCCGCGGTGGAGCCTGAAGTTGACCGGAAGGACGATAGGACCGGAAGGCCCGGTGAAGGCCACCCTGCCGACGCCGCCGGACGCGATGAGCCGCAGACACTCGTCCGGCTCGAGCGCGCACAGGACGGGCCGAGCCGCGGCCGGGCCTTTCCCCGCCGGCCTGTCGGCGCCCCCGCCCAGCAGGTCGTCGGCCGTGGTCTCCAGGGCGGCGGCGAGCCTGAGCAGCGTGCCCTCCGTGAGCGAGGACGGCCTCTCCTCCAGATATTCGACGAACCCGGACACCATCCCGGCTCGCTCGGCGACCTGTTCGCGGGTCAGGCCGAGCCTCTTCCGGTGATAGGCGATACGGCGTCCCAGGTCTCCGGGGTTGATCGCTGAATACTGCATCGGCTCTCCTCCCCCAAGCATGCTCTCCCGGAGCATGCGCCCGTCACCATCGACGCTACGAACATCACGGTGTTGATCGGGAGAGTGCCAGGTGAAATGCCTCCACAGAAAGGTCGCCGGTCGCCTCGGCGGACTCGGTGGCGCCGGCCATCGGTCGTCCCGGGTGGGCCCGATCCAGGACGGGGACGTGACGGTTCAGGGGCCGCTTTTCGCAGGGGCCTGCCATGGCCAGCGGCGCTCGAGCTCCACCTGCAGAGACAGACTGAGAAAGGTGCGCACCACAACGATCACGGCGAGCACGCCGACGCTCTGAAAGGTCGGAGAGATCGCCACGGTGCGGATGATGTCTCCGGCGACGAGGAACTCAAGGCCGAGCAGGATGGCGCGCCCCATTCCTCTGCGATATTGCCGGTAGGCATCCTCCGTCGGGTGGCGGAGCAGGAACGAGCGCACGAACAAGACGGTCGCCACCGACGCGCCGACAACGATCACCGCGACGCCGGCCATGTCGATCGCCCGCCCGACGGTCTCGATGACGGCCACGAGGTCCACGTTCGGGCTCCAGGATCTCCGGCGATCTACGCTCCTGTCGTTGGCCCTTCATGCCCGGCCCGGCAGCGGTCGAATCATCTCGACGAGGGCCTCGGGCCGCCTGCCCGGCTCTGAGGAGTTCGGGGCCGATGATCAGCGTGAAATGCCTATGCTCCTGCGATGCGAATCGATCTCGTGACCATCGTCGTCGAGGAGTACGACCCGGCGATCGAGTTCTTCACCGAACTGCTGGGGTTCGACCTGGTGGAGGACTCGCCGTCGCTGACGAACGACGGACGACCGAAGCGATGGGTCGTCGTGCGGCCGCCCGGCGCCGAGACCGGCATCCTGCTCGCCCGCGCCGATGGAGAGGGCCAGGGCGTCGCCGTCGGGAATCAGGTAGCCGGCCGGGTCGGGTTCTTCCTCCAGGTGGATCATTTCGACACCGCGTACGAGCGTATGGTCGCCGCCGGCGTCGAGTTCGTGACCTCGCCCCGTACCGAGCCCTATGGGCGCGTCGCCGTGTTCCTGGACATCGCGGGCAACCGATGGGACCTGCTCGGTCCGGCGTGACGCGCAGTTCAGGGCGAGGTGGTGAGCAGACACGCGCTGAAGTGTCACCGCTACCGAGCACGTCGCCGATTTCGAGGGTGCTGGTACCGAACCGGCTCGCACGCCGGCGTCCACGACCTTTAGGCCTTCCCAGGGGCGGCGGACGGGTGTATCTGTATGTAAATCGATTTGCATAACGCGATTCTTCAAACAACTGGGTGAAGGAGAAGGCGATGGCAGGTCAGGGAGGTCTCCGTCGACGGTCGTTCCTGGGCGGCCTGGGCGCCGCGGTGCTGCTGGGTGGCGGAGCGTCGCAGTTCGTGAACACGGGTGCGGCGTGGGCGGCGCCGACGGGCGGCCTGTATCAGGCGGCGCTGGCCAAGGGGATCCGGTACGGCTCCTCGGCCGCGACGTGGCAGGTGCAGCCGGACGCCGCCTACGCGGCGCTGTACGCGCGCGAGAGCGGGATGCTGCTCACCGAGGACGACCTGCTGTGGTACCGGCTCAAGCCGACGCAGGACTCGCCTCTCGACTTCAGTTACGGCGACCAGATCGTGTCGTTCGCCGCCGGCAACGCTCAGCCGGTGCTCGCGGCTCACCTGGTCTGGGACGAGGGACTGGGTGACGGGTGGGACCCCGACGCCCTCTACAACCTCAGCAGCCAGGACGCGCGCGACCTTCTCTTCGGGACGATCCAGCAGGAGGTCGCGCACTATGCCGGACGGGTGAAGGCCTGGGTGGTGGCCAACGAGGTGACCGACGGGCGCCGGAAGGACGCCAACGGGTTCTGGACCGTCGAGCCCTGGTATCAGACGATCGGGCCGGCCTACGTGGAGCAGGCGTTCAACCTCGCCCACCGGTACGACCCGAACGCTCTGCTCCTCATCAACGAGTTCGGGTTCGAGACCGGGTCGGACGCGGCCGCCCGCCGGACGTCGATGCTCAAGGCCATCGACTATCTGAAGAGCAAGAACGTCCCGGTGCACGCGCTGGGGATCCAGGCACACCTGAACGCCGACGGGTTCGCCCGGAAGTTCGACACGGCGGCCTACCGGACGTTCCTGTCGAACGTCGCGGCGCGGGGGCTGTCCATCTTCATCACCGAGATGGACGTCCAGGACGACGGCCTGAAGGCCGACATCCCCAGCCGCGACACGGCCGTGGCGGACGTGTACTCGCGCTATCTGTCCGTGGCCCTCCAGGAGCCCGCGGTGAAGGTCGTGCTCAACTTCGGGCTGAGCGACCGCTACACCTGGTTGCAGGAGGACTACCCGCGCCAGGATGGAGCCGCGCGCCGGCCGCTGCCGTTCGACGAGAACCTCCAGCCGAAGCCGGCGTACACCGCGATCCTGCGGGCCTTCCAGAACGCTCCGGCACGCCCGCCCATCTGACCAGACTCGGCAGGGGTGCGCTCCTGGGCTCTGACCGGCACGGATGCGCCGGTCAGAGCCGGATCCCGATCGTCACAGCCGGTCGCCGTAGGTCTCCACGGCGTTGTCGCTGCTCACCCGCTGCCTGATCGCCGGCGGGAGCGACGCCAGGGCGTGCCGCGGGTCGTCGAAGTCCCAGTGCGGGTAATCGGAGCTGAACATCAGGGTGCGGTCCGCGCGAGCGATCTCGCAGAGCACGTGCAGGTGGTGGCGGCGCTTCGGCTCCGGGAGTGGCTGCGTCGTGAACCGTACGTGGTCCACGACGTACTCGCTGGGCAGCCGCCTGACCCACGGCACCTCGTCGCGCAGGCCTTTGACGTTCTTGTCGAGCCGCCACAGCACGTCGGGGATCCAGCCCAGCCCGCCCTCGGTGATGATCACCTTGAGGTTCGGGAAGCGCTCGAAGACCCCGTGGCAGACGAGGCTGATCACGTTCGCCTGGAACACCTGGCTCAGCCCGCTGTGCCACTCGACGTAGTACGTCGGCGTCCCGCCCGCCATCGGCGGCGAGGTGCGGAAGATGCCTTCGCCGGAGTTGGGGTGGACGGCGACCGGAATGCCGACCTCGTTCGCGGCCTCGTAGATCGGGTAATAGTGCCGCAGCCCCATCAGCATGTCGGTGAGCGGAAGCAGCACACCGACGAAGCGCTCGTCCTCGGCCGCGCGCCGGATCTCGCGGGCCGCCAGCAGCGGGTCCTGCGCACCGACCACGATGTAGCCGCGGTACCGGTCGTCGGCATCCAGCCAGGTCGCGGCGAGCCACCGGTTGTACGCCGAGGCGATCATCGCCGCGGCGTCCGGGTCGGGCATGGCCCCCAGTCCGAGCACCTCGCCGCCGATGAGCACCGCACGGTCGATGCCGTTGCCGTCGAGCAGCTGCTTCGCCGTGAAGACCGGGTCGGCGCCCGGCGCGGACCCGTCCGGAGCGCGGGCGTCGTCGCGGAGCACCCCGGCCTGGTTGACGTAGAGCATGTTCCGCGGGATCGACACCGCCTCGCGATGCCCGACCGTGGTGAGGTTGCGGCGCTCGTCGAGGCCCAGGCGACGCTGCTCGGCCTGGGACAGGAACGGCCGGAGCTCCCCGAGGCCGCTCTTGGTGACCGGGTGGACGTCGCAGTCGACGAGCCGGTAGCGGCTCGGCGCGGACGCCTCGGCGAGGGACTGGTCGCGCGGGTCGGCCATGGGAACTCCTGTCCGGACGGTTGTTGCGGAGAGGGGGCGAAGCCGTCATAGTCAAGCTAAGCAAATCGATTGGCACAGCGGTAGAGGATCAGCGGGTGGGCGCATGGAAGTGAGGGTCGGCAGCGTCGAGGACGTGCGCCGGGACGGGTGCCGGACCGTCGACGTGAACGGGCGGCGGGTCGGCGTCATCAGCGTCGGCGAGGAGTTCTACGCGATCAGCGACAGGTGCCCGCACATGGGTGCGTCGATGTGCGCGGGCTCGCTGAGCGGTACCCTCGTCGCCGCCGGCCCGCACGAGTACGTCTACGGCAAGGCCGGCCGCGTGATCCGCTGCCCCTGGCACGGCTGGGAGTTCGACATCGAGAGCGGCCGGTCGCTCCTGGAGCCGAAGCGCGTCGGGCTCAAGACCTACCGGGTCACCCAGCAGGACGGCGAGGTCGTGCTGCACGTGTAGGCGCCGCCGGGCGCCCGCTCGCGCGACAGTGGAACCACCCCACCCACAACCGCGGGCCGCGCTACGCCGGCGCGTTCCGCCCCTCCCCTGTGTCGCCGCGCACCTCGGCACGTCCGGCGGGCTTCCGGAGCTCGACGACCTGCCCCAGATCCGAGGAACGGTAGGCCGCCAGCGCGACCTCCAGGGCGCGCACGCCGTCCTCCCCCGTCGCGCACGGGTCCCCGGCCACGCCCGCGCGCACCGACGCGAGGAACGCCTCGATCATCGCCCGATCGGCGTCCTCGGCGAACGACGCCCGGCGCAGGCCGCGCGGGCCGCCCTCGCGCGTGCTGACGACGCTCAGCGCCTCGGCCCCGTCAGTGATCTCCAGCGACCCCTCGGTGCCGACGAGGCGGAGGGAGAAGTCGTAGTCCCACGGGTGGTCCGCCGGCACCGACCAGCTCGGGTCGATGCTGCCGACCGCTCCGTTCTCCCAGCGCAGCGAGACCACCGCGACGTCGTCGACGTCGAGGTTCCAGAGCAGCGCCCCCGCCTCGGCCGACACCTCGGCCACCTCCAGCCCGCTGACGTGGCGCATCACGTCGGTGACGTGGACGGAATGGTCGATGAGCGCGCCTCCGCCGGCGGACACCGGGTCGGTGATCCAGCGGGGGTACGCCGGGGGCAGTGGCGGGCGGCCGCGGTTGGCGCCCACCAGGCCGATCAGATCGCCCAACCGGCCGTCACGCACCGCGGTACGCGCCCGCTCGACCAGCGGCAGGAACCGGGACACGAACGCCATGTGCAGTTGCACGCCCGCGGCCGCGCAGGCGGCGACCATCGCCTCGGCGTCCTCGGCTGTCGTGGCGATCGGTTTCTCGCACAGGACGTGCCTGCCGTGGACGGCGGCCAGTTCGACGTGGGCGCGGTGCTCGTCGTTGGCGCCGCACACGAGCACGGCGTCCACCTCGGGCGAGGTCAGCAGCGCCTCGGCGTCGTCGATGAGCGGTACGCCGAAGTCCTGGCGGATCCAGCGGGTGTGCTCGGGCTCGGGGTCGTACAGGCCGACGACGTGGGCGTTCGGCGACTCGGTCAGCGCCCGCGAGTAGGCCCACGCGTGGCCCGTGTGCGCGGCGCCCAGGATCGCGACGCCGACCGGCTTCCGCCACATCACGCCTCCCACGTGGTCAGGTCGATCGTCTGGCCGGTGCGGGCCGACTCGATGGCGGCGAGTGCCGTGCGCAGCGACTCGACCGCCTCGGCGGCGGGCACCGGCGGGGGTCCGCCGTTGCGGCAGGCGTCGAAGAACGCGCTCAGCTCAAGGGTGAACTCGCGGTCGCCGAGCACGTCCCACCACTCCGCGTCGCCCTCGCGGGCGTGCAGCACCCCGCCCATCATGTGGTCGTAGTCCCACGACAGCCGGCCCTCGGTGCCGACGATCTCCGCCCGGAGCTTGAAGCCGCGTGAGGCCGGGTGGGCCCAGCTGCACTCGATGTGCGCGATGGCGTCGTTCTCGTAGCGGACGGTCGCCAGGGTGTAGGTCAGCGGGCCCGCACCGCTGCCGGTCGCCATGCAGTGCACGCGCACGGCGGGACTGCCGATCACCCAGCGGGCGTAGTCGAAACCGTGCACGCCCTGGTCGAGCAGCGGCCCGCCGGACGTCGCGGCGTCGGCGAGCCATCCCGCCTCGCTCCACCCCGGGAGCGAGGTCGTCGTCGAGTGACTGAGCATGCGTACGAGCCCAACGTCGCCCGACGCCGCCAGGTCGCGTGCGAGCCGGTGGTCCGGGCCGTAACGGGCCACCTGCCCGACCGAGAGCAGTCCGGGCGCGGCCTCGGCGGCCGCGAGGACGCGACGCGCCTCGTCCATGGTGCGCGTGATCGGCTTCTCGCACAGCACGTGCCTGCCCGCCTGAAGAGCCTCGACCACGGCGTCGGCATGGGCGGTCGGCGGCGTGCAGATGTCGACGACGTCGACGCCGAGGCCGAGCAGCGCGTCGAGGTCCGGCACGACTCCCGCGCCGTACCGGCCGGCGATCCGCTCGGCCTTGCCCGGCACCGGATCGGCGACCGCGACCAGCCGGACGCCCGGGGAGCCGCGGTAGGCGTGCGCGTGGACGCCGGCGATCATGCCGGCCCCGAGCAGGCCGACCGTCAGCTCGCCGTCACCGCGCATGGCCCGCGATGGACGGCGCCTCCGTGTGGAGGTCGGGCCCGAAGAACAGGAACACCACGAGGTCCTCGCTTCCGGTGTTGGCGACCTCGTGCTCGCGGGTCGCCGCGTCGTGGGTGACCACCAGCTCGTCCCGGCCGGGCTCGCCGCCGTGCACCTCGTGCCCGGCGAACCTGCCCTCCCCGGTCCAGGCGAACGCGCTGTAGACGCCGGGCTCGCGCAACCGGTGGACGCCGCCCGGCGGGACGACCAGACGCTTCCCGGCGTACTTACTGGTGTTGTAGAAGACCCAGGTCTCCTCGCCGTCGCCGTTCGCGCCGGCGACAGGCTGCGGGCTCAGGTGGCGGTTCTCGTAGAACCAGGGGTCGCCGTTGAGCTCCCAGTCCACGAAGCCGAGCGGGGCCCGCTCGCCGTGCTCCTCGCGGTCCCGCGGCCGGACGTCCTTGAACAGCAGTTCCTTGGAGATGATCCGGCCGGCGTTCAACGCCTGGAACATCGACAGGACGTCGGAGTCCTCCTGCAACTCGAGGGTGAGGGCCGTGCCGGGGGCGTGCAGCACGCCGGACGGCACGTGGAACCCCTCGCCGGCGACCTGGAGCTCCGCGCGGGCGTGCCGGAGGATCAGGTCGCTGTCCCAGTCGACGAGGTACGGCAACAGCACCTCGTGCGCGGACTCCTCCGCGATCCAGGGGTGCACGCCGAAGAACGTCTCCGGGTGCGCGCCCGGGTCGGCACCCGGCAGGAAATGGTAGGACTCGTCTTTCGCGTTGCGGCCGACCAGCGACGCGAACTCCTGGGGCGGATGGATGTGGTACGGCAGCCGGTAGGCGTAGTCGAAGATCTTCGCCAGCCGGCCCAGCCCCGCGGGGTGCGAGGCGGCGTACGCCGCACCCATGACCGCCGCCGGGGCGGCCGCCACCGCGTCGCGCAGCGGGAGCCGCTCGCCGTGCTCCCCCACGACGTGGCTGAGCCCCTCGTCCCGGGGACCGACGCGGTTGTCCGCCTTGGTCGTCGAGGCGAGCCACCGCTCGCAGATGGCGCCGCGATCCCCGGCGTCGTACGCGTTCTCGGGCAGGCCCAGCCGCCGGCCCGGCGGCAGGAAGTCGCGCGCGACCCAGGCCGGCTCACACCTAAGCACGCCGTTCCCGGCGTCGAGCAGCCGGGTGAGCACGTCCCGGGCCACGCCCGGATTCATCGCCGTCACGATCATCCCTTGATGCCGGTGAGGGCGATGCCCTGCACGAACTTCCGCTGGAAGACGATGAACACAATGATCATCGGCAAGGTCGCGATCACCGACCCGGCGAACAGCAATGTCCAGGATGTGCGGTTCTGCACCACGAACAGAGCGAGGCCCACGGGTGCGGTGATCTTGTCAGGGCTCGACATGATGATCAGGGGCCAGAAGAAGTCCTCCCATGCCCCCTGGAAGGTGAAGATCGCGTTCGCCGCGAGCGCCGGCAGGCACAGCGGCAGCACGACGGACCGGAAGATCCGGAACTCCCCCGCGCCGTCGATGCGGGCGGCCTCCAGCAGTTGGTCCGGAATCGAGAGCATGTACTGACGGAGGAGGAAGATGCCGAACGCCGACACGATCCCCGGCATGATCAGACCCCAGTAGGAGTCGAGCCAGCCGTGCCCGCCGTTCCCCATCCAGTCGTTGCCGCCGAAGAACGGGATGTGCTGGACGATCAGGTAGTCCGGGATGAGCGTGACCTGCCCGGGGACCATCATCGTCGCCAGGAAGAGCAAGAAGATCGCGTTGCGTCCGGGGAACCGGCGCTTGGCGAAGCAGTAGGCGCACAGGGAGTTGAAGAACGTCTGCAGCACGGTGATCGAGACCGCGACGAAGGCGCTGTTCGCGAACCACCGCCAGTCGCCGTGCCCCTGGCCCTGCTGGAACCTGGTGAGGTGACCGACGTTCAGAAAGCCCTTGTACCCCTCCAGCGTCGGGTCCTTCGGGATCCAGTGCGGCACCGAGGAGAAGATCTCCCCCATCGGCTGGAACGAAGCGCTGATCAGCCACGCGAACGGGGCCAGGAACAGGATCGCGAGCGGGGCGAGCACCAGATAGGTGACCGCCTTCTGCCGCAACCCGAACTGGTTGTTCCCGTTCTGCGGCTTGCGGGCCGGCGGAGCGGGCTCCAGCGCCTCCGGTGCCCTCTCACGCAGGGCGACTCCCTCGTCGGCCCCGCTCATGCGCCGGACGCCTGCCGGGCGAGGCGCAGCTGGAGCGCCGTGAACACGAGCAGCATGAGGAAGAGCGCGAACGCCAGGGTGCTGGCATAGCCCATGTCGAAGTACTTGAACGCCCAGAGATACATGTAATAGACCATCGTCGTCGTCCTGTTGACCGGTCCGCCGTTGGTCATCACGAAGATCTGGGTGAAGACCTGCAGCGAGCTGATGATCCCCATGACGAGCAGGAACAGGGTGCTGGGCCGGAGCATGGGGATCGTGACGTACCGCAGGCGGTGCCACGCGCCGGCGCCGTCGATGCGGGCCGCCTCGTAGAGCTCCTGGGGGATCGCCTGCAGCCCGGCGAGGTAGACCACCATCGAGAATCCGGTGCCCGCCCACACGCTCATCAAGATGACCGCCGGCATCGCGAGGTTCTTGTCCGACAGCCACAGCAAGGGGGCGTCGATGATGTGCGCGTGCAGCAGGTAGTAGTTGAACAGCCCGTAGTCACCGTTGTAGAGCCACTTCCAGAGGATGGCGGAGACCACGAACGGGGTGACGACCGGAAGGTAGAACGCGGTCCGGAACAGGCCGCGCAGACGCAGCGGCAGGTTGACCAGCAGAGCCAGCACCAGTCCGGTCGCCATCGAGAGCGGAACCGAGGCGCCGCTGAAGTACACGGTGTTCAGCACCGACTCGGTGAACCGCTTGTCGTGCATCATGTCGCGGTAGTTGTCCAGGCCGACGAACGGCTTGTCCGGCTCGATGATGCTCCACCGGTGGAAGGTCAGATACACGGCGAAGACCACCGCGGCCAGCGTGAAGACCGAGAAGATCAGCATGCCGGGCAGCAGGAAGACGTATGCCGACCGTTCCTTCCAGACCCTGGCCGGGAGGCTGCGCCGGTTCGCGTGCGGTGTCCCTCGCCTGAGGTGCGGCCGGGACCATCGCCCTCCGGTCTTCACAGGCGCCGCGTCCGTCTCGGTCCGCACCAGCGGCTGCGCCATCCCATTCCCCCCCTCTCCTCCGTGCGCCGCCGGGCCGGGCCGGCCCGGCGAAGCATCGTCCGGTGCCGTCGACGCTCGTCAGTGGCGGCCGAGAATCGCCCTGCCCTGCTGGGCGGCGTTGTCCAGAGCCTCCGCGGGGGTCTGGTCGCCGTAGATGGCCTTGCTGAGCTCCTCGTTGAGGATGGTCTCGATCCGCGGATACTTGGGGTTCGCGACCGTGCTCGCGACGCCGCACGACATCAGGTCGGCGAAGGGCTTCAGGACCGGCTTCTCCTTGGCGAGGTCGTCGCCGGCGAGCAACGCCTTCGTGGGAGGCAGCAGCGTACCCTCGGTCTTGTACGTCCAGTTGGCCAGGTTGCCGGGCTGTGACAGGAACTCCATCCACAGCCACGCGGCGTCGGAGACCTTCGTCTGGCTGAACATCACCAGCGAGTCTCCGGCGATGGTGGTCTTGCACCCGGCGGCTCCGTTGGGGAGCGGCGCCGCGGCCCACTTGCCGGTGATCTTGGGGTACTCGTCCGCGAGTGTGCCGGCGAACCAGGCGCCCGCCACGTACATCGCCACGTCGCCCTTCGCGAACGCCACCCGGCCGTCGTAGGAGTTGGAGTTGAGGTAGTCCCGCGGGGAGTACTTGGCGAGGTCCACGTAGAAGGCGGCCGCCGTCTTGCCCGCCGCGCTGTTGAAGGCGATGTCCTTGCCGTCCTGGGTCAGCGCGTCGCCGCCGGCCTGGTAGAGCCAGGGGTAGAAGTAGTAGGCCGCCTCCGAGGCGAACATCTCGAAGCCGTACTTGCCGCCGGCCGCGTCGGTGAGCTTCTCGGCATCGGCCTTGAACTCGTCCCAGGTCTTCGGCGGGCCGGCGATCCCGGCCTCTTCGAAGCGGTCGGTCCGGTAGAACAGACCGGTCGTCTCGCCGTCGAACGGCAGTCCCCACATCCTGCCGTTCCAGGTGACGAACGTCTTGAAGCCGTCGACATAGTCGTCCGGCTTCACGACCGTGCTGCGGCCCATGTAGCCGCCGAGGTCGACGAGCGCCCCTCTGGCGGCGTAGTCGCTGGTGTCGCTGGCGTTGATGTAGGCGACGTCGGGGGCGGTGTTGCCGGCGATGCGGGTGCTGAGCACCTGCTGCGCCTGTTCCGCGGGGGCGTTCTCGAATTTGATCGTGATGTTCGGGTGCTGCGTGTGGAACTCGGCGGCGAGCTTCTTCATCGTCGGTTCGTTGCCGACCCAGGAGAAGAACGTCACGGTCTGCGGCGAAGCCGGGTCCTTCACGGGACCTGCGCCCTTGCCGACGTCGGTGGTCGGCTTCTTCGCATCGCTTCCGCACGACGAGAGGCTCAGAGACGTCGCGAGCGCCAACGCAATGATCGCCGGAGCCGTCCAGGACCCATGGATTCTCACCACACCCGCTCCCTACTACTCGCTCAGGACGATGCGAGCTTTTTCCTTGATGCAAATCGATTGGCGTCGTGGCGGGCAGTCTCGCCAAGAGCCGGGCGTTTTGTCAATGGATTCGGGTGGCGTCCGTCACATTGTGACGGCCCCGATACCCCCGGAAGCGCCGCCGCCCGTCCGCCTTCAGCGCCCCGACGGAGCGCTGCCGTACCGGCGCCGGTAGGCACGGCGGAAGTGCGAGAGCGTGTTGAACCCGGCGGCGTGACACACCTCGGTCACGGACAACGAGGTCGACGCGAGCAGGGAACGCGCGAACCGCAGACGGCGTTCCTGCAGGTAGACCTGGAAGGACGAGCCGGTGTGGTCCCGGAACCGCTCGCTGAAGTAGTTCGGCGACACCACGGGAGGTCGCCGGCCGGAGGCGGCACCAGGGCGGCGAGCTGCCGCTCCATGAGCCCCGGGTCGACGACCGTGTTGTAGCAGCAGAGCGGCTCGTGACCGACCGGCTGGATGGCGTGGAAGTCCGCGGGCGACAGCAGGAAGGCACTCCCCCGGCCGATCGGCCGAGCGACGCCGTTGACCACGTGCTCGGCCTCGCCCGAGACCACCAGGCACAGCTCGTAGTGGTCGTGCCAGTGCACGTCGACGGTGTGGAGCCGTGGGCGCATCACCCGCGCGCCGCTGTCGGGAAGGAGCAGCGACTCGGTGCTGAACCGCTCGACAAGGTCGGTCATGGACGACCCGCCACATCAAATCGTTTTGCCTCAAGGTTCCAGTAGAATACGCGCCATGTCGAGGAGCGAGGCTGCGTCCAGCCAACACTCTCGTGTGACAATCGCGCAGGTCGCCAGCCACGCCGGGGTGAGCCCCACGACCGTCTCCCACGTGTTGTCCGGCAAGCGCGCGGTCGGCGCGGCCACCCGGGGCACCGTGATGGAGGCCATCCGCGAGCTCGGGTACCGGCCGAACATCGTGGCCCGCAACCTGCGGACCCGGCGATCGCACATGATCGCGGTCGTCGTCCCCGACATCACGAACCCGTTCTACGCCGTGCTCACCCGAGGCCTGGCGGACGCGGTCGACGCCGCCGGGCACGGGACGTACGTCTGCAACACCGACGGTCAGCACGACCGGGAGCGCAAGTTCTTCCAGGACGCCATGGACCGCGGGGTGGACGGCATCGTGTTCGCGTCCGGCGAGACGGCGTCGCAGGTCGTGTTCGGGGAGGTCGACCAGCAGACGCCCATCATCTGCATCGGTGACCAGCTCGACCATCCCCTCTGCGACGCGGTCATCCCCGACGACGAGACCGGCTCCCGCGCCGCGGGTTCCTTCCTGGCCTCGCGCGGCTACCAGCGGATCGCAATGATCCAGGGCCCGCCTCACTACGGCGTGTCGCGCACGGCGGGCTTCCGCTCGGCCATGCAGGCCGCGAAGCGGAAGGTCCCCGCCGAACTGATGGTGCGCGGCAACTGGACCCGCAAGGGGGGCTACGAAGCCATGAAGACGCTCATGGCGCTCAAGGTCAGGCCCGACGCCGTCTTCTGCGCGAACGACCTGATGGCGATCGGAGCGCTCGACGTGGCCCACGAGCTGGGACTGTCCGTCCCGCAGGACGTGGCCATCGTGGGCTTCGACGACGTCGACGCCGCCACGATCGTGACACCGCATCTGACCACGGTCCGCAACCCGGCGTACGAGGCCGGCGGCACAGCGGGCGACCTGCTGATGAGCCGGATGTCGGGCCGCTACACCGGCGCCGGACGGACCGTCGTGCTGCCCTGCCCGCTGATCGAGCGCGGCACCGCCTGAGAGACCGCCGGGGACGCCAGGCCCTGCTGCGCGGCGTGGGGTTCCCCAGCGGCCTCCGAGCGGCGACCGCCCGCTGTCACACGTCCGGGAACGTCACCACCGCCTTCACGAACCCGTCAGGCTTCTCGCGCAGGGTGGCGAAGGCGGCGTTGATCTCCTCGAGCGGGAAGCGGTGGCTGACGAGGCCGTCCATGGACAGCACGCCGCCGGCGAGGAGGCGCATGCCGGCCGACATGCCGCGCATGATCACCGCGAGGTCGCGGAAGTGGGCGTTGACGATGGTGAAGGCCATCCAGTTCCAGTAGGCCAGCGGGATGGTGCGGTCGGCGCCCTGGTGGAAGCCGACGAGCGCGATCGTGCCGCTCATCCGGGTGGTGTCGCCGCACATCGTGAGCGCGCCCTGGGTGCCGGTGCACTCGAAGGTGATGTCGGCGCCGAGCCCGCCGGTGAGGGACCGTACGATGTCGGGCAGCGACTCCTTCGTCACGTCGACGGTCCGCGTCGCGCCGAGCCGCGCGGCGCGCTCCAGGGCGTCGGCGCGCGTGTCCGCCACGATCAGGTGCCGCGGGCCGCGCAGAGCGGCGAGCCTCTGCACCAGGTTTCCCATGAATCCGGCCCCGATGACGACCACGTCGTCGCCCAGTCGGGCGCCGGCGGCCTCGACGGCGTTGACGGAGCAGGCGATCGGCTCCGCGAGCGCCTCGTCGAGCGGGCCGTCGCCCGCCGGGAAGCAGTACGCCGCGGGCACCGCGACGTACTCCGCGAAGCCACGTTCGGTGACCCAGACGCCGACCCGGTCGCCGACCGCCGGTGCCGTCACCTCGGCGCCGATCTCGGCGACCACGCCGCTGACCTCGTGGCCCGGGTACCGGACCTCCCCCGCCGGCGGACCGGTCAGCCACGGCTCGAGCTCCGACGCGCACACGCCCGAGACCGCGACGCGGACCAGCACCTCGTCCGGCCTGATCGACGGGACCGGGGCCTCCTCCACCTCGAAGGTCTCGCGCCCGCGGAGCGCCGCGATCCTCATGGCAGCTCCCCGTCGTGAAACACCACGATCGCGTAGACGCCCAGCGAGTCGAGGCGTACGACGTGCGCACCGTCCTCGCGTACCGGCTTCAGCGGCGTTCGCGTCCCGTCGCTCGCCACCACGGTCGCGTGCTCGCGGACTTCGGGCAGCCGCACGCGGAGCGGGACGTCGGTGAGCGCGCGCACCGCGTCGGCATCGGGGTCGTAATCGTAGTTGACCAGGTGCAGCGCGTAGGAGCCGTCGGCGAGGTGCTGGATGTTCGCGGCCGCGGACACCGTGGTCTCCACCTGCCGCCCGTGCGGGAGCAACTCGTCCAGCACATCATGGCGCGCTGTGCGGACGTTCGCGTGCCGCGGGAGGGAGCGCGCCACCCGGTCGGTGACGACGACCGTCCCGCCGGCCGCGAGGTACCCCTCGACGGCGGCGGCCTGGCCCTCGGTCAGCGCGAAGACGTCCGGCAGGATCACGGTCGAGTACCGCAGCAGCGTCTCGGCGCTCGATCGGTCCGGCGCGGTGACGCCGTCCGGCCAGATCACCACGTCGTACGGCACCGCGGCGTCCGACAGCGTCTTCGTCACGACGCGGTACGGCACCACCACCGACTCGTCGCGCGCGTTGGTGGTGTTGTCACCGGCGTCCGCCTTGCCGATCAGCTCGCGCGTGCTCTCGACGCCGAAGACGACCGCGACCTCGTTGACGGTTCGGCGCGCGAACAGCTGCTCGTGGTCGGCCAGGAACGCCTGGATCCCAGCGGCCAGCTCGTGAGGCGCGTAGAACGCGTCCTCGATGACGCTGCCCATCCAGGAGCCGTAGGGCACCGACATGTTCGAGCCCATCGCCGCCGCCTCGAACGACGAGAGCCGGAACAGGTCGTACCCCCTGCCCTTCCCGAGCAGGTCGATCAGCTCCGGGACGACGCCGCCGTACGGGTTCTCGACCACGACGACGTCCTTGTCACCGGCGAACGCCGCGACGTACCGGTACCACTCCGGCTGGCGGTACGTCGTGTTCCGCATCTCCGTGATGACCAGGTCGACGTCGTCGGCGAGGGCGAGGTACATCGGCTCGAGGTTGAAGAAGTTGCCGGAGACGATGATCTCGCGGCCGCGCGACCGGGCGTACTCGCGGGCGTAGCCGGCGAGCTCGGCGAAGTACTTCTTGATCGAGAGGCACTGGAAGGCGTAGTAGTCGCCGAACAGCGGCGTCGACTCCCGGTCCGACCTGAAGTCGTAGCCCTGCGCGAGCAACCAGTCGCCGTAGTGGAAGGTCTCCAGGTCGACCCCGTCAAGCGCGACGTCCACCTTGGCGGGCTTCAGCTCCTGGAGGTAGGCGCGGAAACCCTTCATGCAGTCCTTGCAGAAGCAGGCGCCGTACTGGAACGCGCCCATCGGCAGCTCGGCCTCGTCCAGCTGGATGCCGTCGACACCGGCGTCGATCTGGATCCTGATCACCGCCTTGAGGTACTCGCGCCAGACCGGGTTGTTGCGGTCCATGTAGAAGCACTGGTGCTCGCGATCCGGGCACTCCACCCAGTGCGCGTGGCAGGGCCGGCCGTCGATGTCGCGGGCCACGCACTCCTCGATCAGGTCGGTGACCGGGTCGCCCTCGGAGTTCACCAGCCCGCCGGGGAAGTAGTGCTCGACCGGCTTCCAGAGCTTCGGGTAGCGGTTGGACGAGAACTCGCGCAGCCCCATCCAGTCGCGCTTTCCCACGCCGCGCAGCTCGTTGATGGCGAGGACGGCGTCCTCCTGCTCAGTGAGTTCGACCGGGAACTCCCAGCCCTGGGCCTCGAAGACGATGCCCAGCACCTTGATGCCCCTCTCGTGGCAGGCGGCGATGAACTCGCTGTCGTTGACGAAGCCGTAGAAGCGCGAGCGGGCGTCGACCGGGCCGAACGCCTCCTGCTCGAGGTACGGCAGAGCCAGCGAGCCACCGCCCATGGACGCCCACACCAGCACGGTGGCGCGGTAGTCGACGAGTTCGTCGACCATTCGCAGACGGCGGGGCGGGAGACTCGGGTGATAACAGTGCTGACGGGGAAACCAGGCATCGAAGTAGACACCGCGGTGCATGGACGGGCCCTCCTGGGCGGTCGATCAGATGTGGACGTGCGGGGCGAGGGTGCGGTGTGCGATGGTCAGGCCCTGGCGGACGCGATCGGGGTCGCCGCTCCAGACCGGGTCCTCGTGCTCGACGGAGACGACGCCCTCGTACCCGTGCCGGCGGAGCGCGTCGATCAGACGCCGCCAGTCGACCTCGCCCAGGCCGGGGATGCGGTAGCGCCACCACCCGCTCACCCAGGGCTGCCTGTCGAGCACCTGCCCGAACACCCCATAACGGTTGCGGGCGGCGGCGTGCACCTCGACGTCCTTGGCCTGGACGTGCAGGATCCGGTCGGCGTGCGCCTCGAGCGCCGCCACCGGGTCGATGCCGAGCCAGACCAGGTGCGAGGGATCGTAGTTGAGCCACAGCCCGAGGTCGGCCATCCAGCCCCAGAGCTCGGGGGAATACGCGAGGTTGGCCGGGTAGCCGTCGGGATGCCAGCCCTCCATCGGGCAGTTCTCGATCACGAGCCGTACGTCGCGGGCCGCGGCGTACTCGACCAGCGGCGGTAGCACCTGCTCGGCCAGCCGGAGGTTCTCGGTCGTCGTCAGCGTCACGTCGCGGCCGACGAAGGTGCCGACCAGGCGCACGCCGAGCAGCTGGGCGGCGTCGACGCACCGGCGCAGGTGTGCGTGCGTCGCCTCGCGAACCTCCGGGTCCTGGTGCAGGTTGTTCTCGTAGTACGCGACCGCCGACAGGGTCAGGCCGTGCCGGTCGAGGATCGACGTGACCCGGTCGGCGTCGGCCTGCCCGAACGCCTCGACGTCGAGGTGGCTGGCCTCCCAGTCGCGGCCGGGCCGGTCGGGCCAGGCCGCGACCTCGAGGGCGGCGTATCCGTGGCCGCCGGCCCACCGGGCGATGTCCTCGAGCGACTCGCCGGGCAGGCAGGCGGTCAGAAGTCCCAGTCTCATGAGCCGGGCCTCACGCGCGGGCGGGCGCGTTCGCGTAGTCGTTGCCGGCGAGGTCGGCCCCTCTGGCCAGCCAGATCTTCCAGCCCTCGTTCTGCGGGACGTCCTGCATCTTCACCGAGCTCGGGAAGTACCGCATGGTGTAGCCGGTGCGACGTCTGGCGCTTGTGTTGGCCCGGGCGCCGTGGATGATCCGGCCGTCGTGCATGGAGAACTCGCCGCGCTCCAACTCGAAGTAGACGGCCTTCGTCTCGTCCACGCCGGCGAGCTCTGCGTGGAACGTCTGCTCGGTCATGTCGGTCGGCTGGTAGCTGTCGGAGAACCCGCCGTTCAGGTGGGAGCCGGGAATGACCCTCATGCAGCCGTTCTCCTTGAACGAGCCGTCCTCGAGAGCGAGCCAGATCGTGACGATGTTGTCGTAGTCGTCGAAGCGCCCCTCCCAGAACGCACTGTCCTCGTGCCACGGGGTCGCCCGGCCCGTGAAGGGGTCCTTCGAGATGAAGTGGCTCGACCAGAGGGCGATGTCGGGACCGACCAGCGGCTCGATCCAGTCGAGAACCTCGTCGGACAGCAGGTAGTCCAACAGGCGCTCGTCGCGGTAGTGCGGCGTGTCGAGCTCGTCGGAGAGCTTGTCGCCCTTGTCTCTGAGGTGCTCGTTGAAGATCTGCTCCAGCCGCGAGAGGCGATCCTCCGAAAGGAGCTGGCGGCCGGGCAGCAGATAGCCGTTCTCGCGGAAGAACGCCACATCGGCGTCGGTCAGGGTCTCGGTCATCGCGTGTGGCACCTTTCCAGGTAGGAGGGGGGACTGGGCGAGGACGACGCTACGGCGACGTGACCGGGGTCGCGACGCCTGTCTTCGGGCGGGCTCGACCTATCTTCCGGAAGGCCGCGCCGCCCGACGCCGGACGCGATCAGCCCTTGTCCAGGGCTCGGATGATGTCGACGAAGAGCTCCATGTCCTGCAGGTAGTCCTCGGGGGTCGTCTTGGGCGTCGCACTCGTGGTGACCGCCTCGTGGAAGTACTCGAGCTCGTAGGTGTAGGGGTCCTTGAGGTGCGGTCGCCGAACGGAACGCTCGTAGGAGTCGCCGTCGGTGAGCTCCAGATGCAGCGTCGTCGGGAAGTGCCGGACGTAAGGCGTGTCGTACTGCACCTTCATCGTTCCGCTCGCGCCGTACACCTCGATGTAGGTGTCGTAGCGCAGTTGGTCGTCCACCCCCGTCTCGTAGGTGACGACGAAGTCGCCGTAGTCGAGGAGGGCGACGACGTAGCCGCCGCTGCGCCACATCTTCGCCGCCGAGACCTCCTTCGGGCGGCCGAGCAGCTCCCGCATGGCGGACAGATCGTGGCTGCCGAGGCCGCAGAGCAACCCGTAGGTCCACTCCAGCTCCTGGGGGACGTCGCCGAGCGCCTCCTTCACCAGCGCCGACCGGCGCGCCCACTTCTCGTCGATCGCCTCCTGGGGGACGTCGTCGGGCCGGTCGACGTACGACGTCTGGTCGACGATCAGCCGGTTCTCTCCGATCACGTCGTGGACGCGCGCGTAGCGGATCGGGCCGAGCTCGGGCAGCCTCTCGACCGCCTCGGTGAACGCCGGTGCGAAACGCCGCATGTAGGCGACCATCACGGTCTTCCCCGACCGGTCGCGCGCCGCGATGATCTCCTGTGCCTCACGGGGGCTGAGGCACATGGGCTTCTCGACGAGCACGTCGAGACCCGCGTCGAGCGCCGCGACCGTGCAGTCCGCGTGGTACTCGTCGCTGTTCAGCACCAGCACACAGTCCAGGCCGCCGGCGGCGAGCATCTCGCGGAAGTCGGAGTAGCGGCGCCCCACCCGATAGCGATCGCCCAGACGCTCCAGCAGACCCGGCGAGATGTCGCAGATCGCCGCGAGCTCGTAGCGGTCGGGCAACGACTCGATGATGGGGAGGTGGATGACCTGGGCGACCTCGCCCAGTCCGATGACGCCGACGCGCAGCTTGGTCAACTCTGTACCTTCCGGTAGTGGGTGGTCCGAAGGGCGACCGGTCAGCCGGCATGCAAATCGGTTTGCGAGAAACCGTAAGCGGCTGCACACCTCCGGTCGACGCCAGTCAGGTGCGTTGGTGCGGGGGGCGACGCTCCTTCTCTCGCCGCGCCGGACGGCGCAGGCTCCGGCGCGACGCCCATGCGCACCGCCTCGATCAGATCACGTCCAGTGCCTGGTTGAGCGATCCAACGACCACGAGACTGACCGGCCGGCTCACGGCAGAGACTCCATCCGTTCGAGGAACAACTCCCGGAAGGCCGGCGCGTCCACCGCTGTCGCGATCCGGCAGTTGGGCTCGGGTGGGTCCTCCCACATCAGGAGGTCGGCCACCGCGACACCGCGCGTGACGCGGCCGGCCGTTTCGACGGCGACGTGCGCCTCGCTCCAGGTCACGAGATCCGGACGGGTGACCACCGCGACGGCGAGCGGGTCGTGCAGCGCGCAACTGCCCTGCTCGATCGCCTCTCGCGGCTTGACCCGCTCCTGGAAGTCGATCCAGGCCTCGGTGTGGCGCGCGGCGATCCGGCCGAACTGCCCACCTGACGCCAGCGCTCGGGCGTCCTCCCGGCTCAGCCGCACCCGGCGGGTCACGTCGAGTCCGACGAACCGCAGGCGCGCGCCGCTCTCGCAGACTGCCTGGGCCGCCTCCGGGTCGCACCAGAAGTTGTACTCGCCGGGCATCGCCGCGACGTTCGTCTGCTCGAGGAACACCCCGCCCATGACGACGATCTCGCGGACCGCGCCGGCGACGCCCGGCGCGATCGAGAGCGCGCCTGCGACATTGGTCAGCGGTCCGATCGCGACGACGGTCAACCGCCCTGGCTCGGCGAGCACCCGGCGGGCGATCTCCTCGGCCGCGACGGCATCGACCGGGGCACCCTGCACCACGGGCACGTCGTCGCGGCCGAGCACCTCGAGCAGCTCACGGGTCAGCCGGGTCGAGGTCACGACGTCGCTGTTGCCGCCGACCGTCGTGACCATCTCCACGCGGAGGCCGGGGTCGGCCAGGGCCAGCGCGAGCGCGAAGCCGTCGTCGATGTCCGACCCCGGTGCCCCCATGGCCAGGTCCGTGTCAAGGATGATCCGGATCGGCTCCCGGTTCAGCGACTCGCCCACAGCAGACCTCGCTCGGTCAGCGTCCGCACATCGGGGTGGTCGAGATCCTCCAGCTTGTGGCCGATCGTCGAGACGAAGACCCTGCCCCTCCCCCACTGGCGGGTCCAGACGGCGGGGCAGGTCACCTCCTCGCGCCACGGAGTCTCGTCACGCACGCCGAACGTGGTCGTGGCGAGCACGTCGTTCAGCTCGTCGGTGAGCACCCAGTACTGCTCGGTGTTCAGCTCCCAGCGGTCCAGGCCCTCGACGATCGGATGCCCGCGCCTCTCCGGCACGACGGCCACCTCGTACTCGACGAAGCCGCCCGGGTGCGCGGCCCACTGCCCGCCCGTGAGATGGAGATAGTCGGGCGAGCCACGGTAGGAGTCGCAGATGCCACCGTGCCAGCCGGCGAGACCGGTGCCGTCGGCGACCGCGGCGGACAGCCCGAGCACCTGTTCGTCGGTGGCGAGGCCCTGGGTGTAGCACTGCACGACGAGGTCGGTCGCGGCGAGTTTCTCGGCGTCGGCGTACACCTCGGGGCTCTCCTGCACCTCGACGGCGTAGCCGTGCTCCTTGAGGAACGGGATGAACCTCTCCGTCGCCTCGACCGGGCTGTGCCCCTCCCAGCCACCCCGGACGACCAGGGCTCTGCGGGTACGCCCACTGTCCATGCTTCTCCTCGGTGTAAGGGTCCCGGTTCGGAACTTTAGCCAATCGATTTGCAAACCGCCAGGGATCCGCCCGGCGACCTCGCTGTCCTGCTGGAACTCGCAGCACCAGTGCCCAGCACCAGTACGAGGAACACGCCGCCGGACGGCGGCGTGACGCATGTCACGCGAGGGTGACTCCTGGCCCGGCGCCGAGGATCAGCCGAACAAGCTCCAGCTCATCTCGTCCGGGAGACTGTCGGCATGGGCAAGCACGAGCGTGTGCCTGCGGACGTCGAGGCCCTCCTTCTCGATCGGGACACGCAGATCCGCGCCTCCGGGGACGAGTTGGCATCCCGAGGGCGCCTGGGCTGGTGGGGCGGAGGCCGCGGAGGGCCACCTGCGCCGTGTGGTCGCCGCCTTCAATCGGGTGTCCGAGCTGGTCGTCGAACACGCGGAGTTCGGACACTACGGCTCCGGCTACGCGTCGTTTGTCGACGTCTTCCTGACACGGCGAGACGGGTCCGCCCGTCATGTCGATCCAGACGGCTATACGGCGGTCGAAGGATTGTCAGTCGCGTTGTGCCGCCTCGCCCCGATCGCATGCATCCTGGCTCCCGACGAGCGCTCTTATCATCCCGCCGGTCGCGGGTACCACTCCATGCCAAGGCTCGATGCTGTCACCGAAATGCTGATCCCCGGATGGGAGGAAGGCTGCGAGCAGATCTCCCAGGTCCTGGATTTGCACGGCATCACTCTCGTCGGCCCTCGCCTCCTCAGCCGACCGGCCTTGCCACACCTCATTATCGATACGAACCTCGGCGACGGGCCGCACTGTTCAATCTTTGATGTCTGGTTCCACTAGACGGATTGATGGCGTAACCGATGTCCGTGGACTGCCGGAACGGCAGTCGCCCAGGCGAAGCAAAAGCCGACCCGGACCGGCCCTTTGAGCACTCCAGCGCTTCCGCCTCTGTCGTGTTCTTCTCGAGCATGGAGGATGTCCGTGTGTTCGCCGGTGAGGAGCCGGACGAGCCGTTGTCGAGGTCGCCGCCCGCCATGCTCTGAGCCGATGGGGCGAACGCGTCAGCCACCACGAGGTCGCGAACGACATCGTGCCCTGACCGCGCTCGCACCGAAGCAGCGGGCGGCGAACGCGGGTCCCGCGATTGAGTAGGCCCATACTCATGCGCGGCCGGGCTCCGGGGTCCACAGTCGTGGCATGAACGTGGCATCCCCCGATGTGGCTTCGGCCAAGCGATCGATACAGGCTATCCGGGCCGCTCGCCTGTTCGACGGCGACGAAAGCGTCGACGGCGACCCCACGGTGGTCGTCGAAGACGGCCGCATCGTGTCCGTGCGGCACGACGGCGCCGTCCCCTCCGGCGCCGAGCTGGTCGACCTGGGCGACGCGACGCTGCTGCCCGGGCTGATCGACGCGCACGTGCATCTCGCGTTCGACGCAAGCGCCGACCCCGTCGGGGCGCTGGCCGCCCGTGACGACGCCCAGGTCCTCGAGGGCATGCGGGCCGCGGCCCGCACAATGCTGGCCGCCGGCGTCACCACCGTGCGCGACCTGGGCGACCGCGGCTATCTCGGGCTGCGGTTACGCGAGGAGTTCGCCCACGACCCCGCGGCGGGCCCGCACCTGCTCACGGCCGGGCCGCCGATCACCGTCACCCGCGGCCACTGCTGGTACCTCGGCGGCGAGGCCGACGGCGTCGAAGGTGTGCGGGAGGCCGTCCGCGCTCACGCCGAGCGGGGAGTGGACGTCATCAAGATCATGGCGAGTGGCGGCGAGCTCACTCCCGGCACCCATTCGCATCTCTCCCAGTACGGAGTCGACGAGTTGCGCGCGGCCGTGGCCGAGGCCCACCGGCTGGGCCTGCCGATAACGGCGCACGCGCACGGCGGCCAGGCGGTCGCGGACGCGGTGGAGGCCGGCGTCGACTCCGTCGAGCACTGCTCGTTCTTCACCGAGGACGGCGTCGAGGCCAGGCCGGAGATCATCGAGAGGATCGCCCGCTCCGGAGTGGTCGTGTCGGCGACGCTCGGGGTGATCCCCGGAGGTGCCGTACCGCCGCGGATCGCCGCCAGGATGGCCGCGTTGACCGACCTGCTCGGGCAGATCAGGCGGGCCGGGGTCACCATCGTCTGCGGCACCGACGCCGGGATCGGCCCGCCGAAGCCACACGACGTGCTGCCGCACGCGGTCGGCATGCTAGTCCGGATGCTCGGCTGGCCACCGGCGGACGCTCTGCGGGCGGTCACCTCGCTTCCCGCCCGGCTGTGCCGCGTCGACCATCGCAAAGGACGCCTCGCGCCCGGCATGGACGCCGACATCCTCGCGGTGGCCGGCGACCCCCTGGCGGACCCGGCCGCGCTGTTCGACGTGCGGGCGGTGTTCCGGCTCGGTCACCGCGTCCGCTGAGGCTCCAGCAGGCCGGCGAGCGAGGTCGGCTGGTCGGACGCTCGCGCCCAACCGCCTGTCCACCCCAGAAGTACGCCCACCTCGCGCCGAGCGCTCACGACCGTGCGTGCAGGATGGGGCGATCGCGATCATGCACAGGCAACGCTTATTTGAGCTGGGCAAACGCCGGCCTGGGCGTATGCCGGTCGAGCAACCGCGAGTCCCCGAGACTCCCGGGTGATCGCCGACCGTACGGGCACGCACGGGCAGGCGGGCGTTGCCGCACGGCCGGACGTGCGAGGTGTGCGCCCCGCTGTGGCCGATCTCCGAAACCGCCCTTGAACTGGGATTCCAGGTTCCAGCAGTTGCCAACGTTTCGGAGATTCCTCGGGGTCCAGCGGAAACAGAGACGGAACAGCGGCCTCCTGTACGCGCGTGGAGACTTGGGCAGTGTTGAAGGTTCAGCGGGACCTCACACCTCCGGGGCCCTGGCCTCTTGACAGCATGATCACGCTCAATATGCTGAGGGTTTATTCGGAACGGTGGGTTCCGAGCACCATACGGGCGGAATTAAACATGTGTGAGCCGTTCGCCGTCTCGGCGCGACCGCTCGCAGAAAGGACGTCGTAGCGTGCCAACTATTCGGGCGTTATCTCGGACGGCGGCCGCGTTGGCGGTCGCAGGTGCGGTGCTTGCACCGCTCTCTGGGAGCGCGTCCGCCGCCAGCGGAGGTGGATGCAGTCAGTACAATAGCTATCCAACCGGCGGCATATTCGTGAAAGTCAACGCCTGTATCAGCGCACCAAGCAGAGGGGTCGGTCGCCCGGACGCCTACATCACGACGAACGGCTGGTTCAATGGACTGACAAACTGCTACATAAGGGTTTCCACCCTGAAGGCTGGAAACGGCAGCACTATCATCACCAAGAAGGATTTCCCCTGTCCGAAGGGCAGTGTGACGAACCTACATCTGGTCGGTGTGGACGTCCACGCGAGCAGCGGCCAGTACGCGACCTACGTCACCGTCGCCGCCAACGGCACGCCGCCGAGCCCATGGCCTGGGACCCCCCGAAGCCCCTTCCTCACGCTGCCGTAATCGTTTCGCGTTATCTTGCGGTTGCCCCGCGAGCCGACGCTGCGAGAGCTGATGAACCGCATGGGCCGCTCCACTACGCGGGCCGCGCTGATCTACCAGCACACCGCGATGGCCATCGCCGACGCGCTCGGGAGGCTCGCCGAGGAGGCCCCGAAAAGCAAGATTCAGACGCATCGGGCGCGTAACGAGCACAGAAGATCAAGAAGCCTCTAGAAGAAATCAAGGCCCAGGTCTGGATTACCATCCTGACCTGGGCCTGTGCTCGTGGAGTGGGAGACGGGAATCAAACCCGCGCTGGCAGCTTGGGAAGTCTTTCAACGTCATGCCGGGTGACTTGGGGAACGGTGACCTGCGCGCATGCCGGTCGAGTTACCCCGAGTCCCCGTGATTTCCTGCTGACCGCCGACCGTACGGGCACGCAACGGGCACGCCAGCCGATGGTAATGCTCGGCGGCCCACCTTCTTCTTCTTCAGGGAGCGATCTTCACGGAACGGGACCTGCGGCATCCCCATGCGCATCGCGTTGACCTGACCCCGCCGTAAGTACGCGACCAATTCCCGGTTGCGCTCACGGGGCTAGGCTGCTGAACCTATCCAGGAAAGGAGTGTCTATATACGAGGATGGGTGAGTATGCAGCCTGGTCCTGCCGAAAACCCCTACAGGACGTTATCGGAGGTTCAACTTCTTTATGAGAAGCGAGGCATGCCCGACGTCCAACTCCTTCGACTCGGCGAGAAAATTGGAAGCGGCGACAGGTTTACACCGCTCCAGAAGTCTTCGCTTGAGTTCATCCCCGCTTCAAGCAGTCTGGCTAAGAGCGTTCGGGTGATGACACAAGAAGGTCACCTTCTATGGCGGCGGTGGCTACGTACAACAGCCTGGTTCATGGAGATCCCCGGGCTGCGCTACAGAGTCTTATACAGGTGTCGGAGTGCGGCATGAGTTATGCGTTGGATCGCACTACGCAAACCCTGGTCGCGCTCATCACATCGCTTTTGAAACAGCGCTCGCCGTCGTGTTCTTAATTGTGACGGTTGATGCCGTTTTTCCTTCACGTGACCGCTCGGCGAACTGACCTCCACGCTGCTGGCGGCCCGTGGCGAAGGCTCGGGACGTCCCCCGCGATGCGCTCCACCTTATCCATCCCATCTGCCGTCGACCCCACCGCGGAGCGGCAGCGGGCCGGCGACGGAGGTGCAAGCCCGGCTTGACGTGTCCCTGACCTCGTGCAGCTTCCACGTCCTGTCACGGGAGATGCTTGACACTCGCGTCCCACCCCATGCTTGACGCTGCTGGCTGCAGCGGGCCGAGGGCTAGGGGAACGCGGCGCGCGACGCCGCTGTCGACGAGGTGCTCCAGATGACGTCACGCGGTGACTTGGGAGAATCCCACCGTCGCGCCGGCGACCTGCGCCTACGTTGCAGATATCACGGGACCCGGGTGGACTGTCCGCAGATCGTGTTCTTCTGCCGCATCTCTTCGCTGCGTTGATCGTGAATGCGCTCAGTGCTCGACGCCCTCGACGCACCACTCCCCAGACGCGCAACAGCTCCATGACGGCGGATCGCTGCGGCCCGTGAGCGAAGTGTGTTGAGCCGCACGGTGAGCTCCTCTGTCGTCTTGGCGGCGTACTTTTTCTGTAACCATGGCGTCAATGACGCTCGGATCGGGCTCGTCGAGCACTCAGACGGCTCCATCTGGTCCACCGACCCCGACTACCTGCCGGGGTACGCTACGACGGCGTCTTGTCCGGTAGTGAGATATTCGGCACCTGCGACGCGGGAGTCTTCGACGGCGTCCGCATGGACAATGCACCGACGCCCCGGGCTGGATCACCGAGTTCAACGGCAGGTTCACGGCGGTCACGGCGGTGCCGGAC
Organism: Microbispora sp. ATCC PTA-5024; assembly: GCF_000511135.2. Lineage (NCBI taxonomy): Bacteria > Bacillati > Actinomycetota > Actinomycetes > Streptosporangiales > Streptosporangiaceae > Microbispora > Microbispora sp. ATCC PTA-5024. The sequence goes on from NZ_KI866525.1 coordinate 130,699, forward strand.
TGGGACCAGGTGGCCGACCTGCCCTGCAGCAGGCGCCGCCCGGTGAACGGGAAGGCGAAGCGCAGCGTCCAGCCGTCGATGGGGGCCGAGCCGGCGTTGGTGATCGTGATGGTGACGCTGAACCCGCTGCCCCACGAGGTGGCCGCGTACGTCACCGCGCGGGCGATGGCCGAGGGCTTCCAGTTCGTCTCCATGGCCCGCGCCCTGCTCTGCGAGCCAGACCTGGTCGACCGCATGCGCCGGAGCCCCGCCACCCGGTCACTGTGCGTCCACTGCAATGCGGGCATGCCGACGATCTACACCGGCACCCACTGCGTCTCTCCTGAGGCAGGGGGCCGCCCGAGGACGTCTCCGCGGACGCGGGGCCGCGGGCGCCGGGGGTGCTTGTCCCGTGGGTGCCGGGAGCCACTGCCCCCCTCTCCAGCCGGCGGTGGGCCACCTTCAGAGGAAGCCTGGTCAAACCTTCTCCGGGTGTGATACACGCCATATTTCGGTCCGGCCGGAATCCTTCTCTCGGTTCGGGATGTTGCCATTCCGGACAATTGCCCCAAAGAAGGACCAAGACGTGCCCTTGCCCGCGGCGACGCTGCGCTCCCTTCGTCATCACAACTACCGCCTCTGGGCAGGAGCAGACCTGGTCTCGGTCACCGGCACCTGGATGCAGGTGCTGGGGGTCAACTGGTTGATCCTCTCGGCCACCGGATCGGCGACCAGCGTGGGCCTCAGCCTGGTCCTCCAGGCCGCACCCACGCTCCTGCTGGGGCTGTGGGGCGGCTCCCTGGCCGACCGGCTCCCCGCCCGCCCGGTCGTGCTCGCCACGCAGGTGGCCCAGGCGGCGCTCGCCGCTCTCCTCGCGCTCGCCGCCGCGGGCGCCCCCGGCTCGGTGGCACCGGTATACGCCATCGTGTTCGCAAGCGGCGTCGTGAACGCCATCGGCGGCCCGGCTCTCGGCAGATTCGGCGCCGAGGTGGTCCCCGCACGGGACCTGCCGAACACCTTCGCGCTGGGATCGATCATCAATTCGGCCGGCCGCATCCTCGGCATGAGCCTGGCCGGCGCCCTTCTCCCGCTCACCGGCACGGCCGGCCTGTTCCTCGTCAACGCCCTGAGCTTCGCTGCCGTCATCGTGGCCGTCCTTGCCATGCGCGCCTCCGAGATGCACCGGCTCCTGCGCTCCGAGACGGACCGGGGCGGGGTGCGGGCCGGCCTGTCCTACGTGCTTCGTACGCCCTGGCTCGTGGTGCTGCTGGCGCTCGCGCTGATTCTGGGCAGCCTGGGCCGCAACTACCAGGTCACCATGGCGGCGATGAGCTCCGGGCCGCTGGCCGCGGGCGCCGGAGGATACGGGCTGCTGTCGACGATCTTCGCGATCGGCACCGTGATCGGCGGGGTGATCGCCGCCGGACGTCCCCGCCTCACGGTGGCCCTGCTGCTCGTCACCGCGCTGCTGACCGGCGTGGGCCAAAGCATCAGCGGCTTCATGCCCGGCCTGGCCGCCTTCGCCGTGCTCATGCTGCCGATCGCCGCCGGCGCTGTGATCATCGACACCACCCTCGCGACCCGCGCCCAGTTGGACAGCCCCGACCACATGCGCGGCCGGGTCATCGCCGTCCAGGGCGTGGTCAGCGCGGGCGCGGGGGCCATCGGCGGGCCGCTCCTCGGCCTGCTCTGCGACATCGTGGGCCCCCGCGTGACTTTGCAGGTCACCGGTGTCGCGGTGGTCCTGGCCACCGTGGCCGCCGGGCTCGCCCTGGCCCGGCTGCGCGGGCGCGCGCCGGCCCGGCCCGCACTCACGCACGCGGCTCCCCTCCAGTTGCCGCCCGCGTCTGAGCCGCCCGGCCGGGAGCCCGACCAGCAGCGTGTCCCCGTCGGCGTGGCGTCCGGCGTGGCGTCCGGTTCGGCCGAGCAGGCGCCCGCGCTGACATGATTCGTCCGCCCTGGCCGTCTCCCCGACCGAGCGCCGCACCCCGCGCGGACAACCCCACCGACCGGGCGCGTTGGGAAGGCCGCGTAAGGTCCCGGTGGGTCCTACGCCCGCGCGGGCGGCCGGTCGTACGACGTGTGATCCCTCATTCGGTGGGCCGCGCCCGGACTTCCCGGCTGGC
>NZ_KI866525.1:134867-148603 GCF_000511135.2 Microbispora sp. ATCC PTA-5024
CCCGTGGCCCGATGAGGGCATCACGCCGTTGGCGGTCAGAGCATCGATCAGGCCCAAGCTGCGAGCTGCGGTCATGTCTTGCACGGCCCCCGGGGAGAGCAGGAGAAGCCCACACCAGGCGGCCGGCGGGATCGGCGAGGACCTCGTGCACGTACCACCAGGCGGTGGTGGTCCCGATGGCGAAGCCGGCGGCAAGGCGAGCGTAGGTGTCCCCGATACGCAGGTGAGCCAGCACCAGCAACGCCTGCTGCCCGGGGTTCAGGCGCCGCCACCGGCTGCGGCGTTCGGCGCGGTGGGCGCGGATGAGCTCGGCCAGGCGGACAAGGGTGCGCTTCGACAGGGGAATCGCGGCAGGGTAAGACAGCAACGAGGCCCCGGTTGGGGCATCGAATCTTGGTCGACTGCTGTCTCACCGGGAGCCTCACCCCACCCCCAACTCCTCCGGCCCGCCCGCGCCCTACGCCCATCCTGATCAGCACGATCACGATGGAAATGGCTCATTCGATCTTCGAGCTCGATCGAAGGAGGGGGTAACGATATCCGCAGACCACGCCGGATCCGGCACCTCGGTGCTCCCAGACGTTCAAACCATCTAGGCATGCAGCACAGGTTGATGATCTACCACGGGATAACGTTGGGGGTCAGTCTAGGGGAATCCCCCGATGCTGCTAGCCCCTTATCACTTCGATGATTCACGCGGAGGTGGACAGTTATGTCATTGACGGACAACGCCAACGCAGAGGCCATTCTAAAGCAGATCTTCTCCGAAGCTGGACGAGAAAACCCCTACCCTCTGTACAAGCAGATGAGGGAGATCTCCCCCGTCCACCACGGGGCTGACGGTAATTTCTACATCACCGGCCACGCCGCCGCGATGCGTCTCCTGAGCGAGCGCTCGATGGGCGCCCTTACCAGCGAAAGCCTTGACACCGTCCGGCCTGACTGGCGCGTACATCCCGCCTACACAACGATGTACGCAGGTATGTTCACCCAGAACCCCCCCGGACACACGCGACTGCGCAAACTCGCGATGGATGCCTTCACTCCACGCCGTATCGAGGGGTTGAGGGCCCGCATAAGCGAGCTAGTTGCCCGCTTTATCGCAAGGATCGAGGAAAGGGGCGCAGACGGCGCACCCATCGATTTTATGGAGGACTTCGCCTTTCCCATCCCCATGATCGTGATCGGTAACCTCCTGGGGTTGCCGGAGGTTGACCATGAACCTCTTCGTGAGATCGTCAGGCACTGGGGTTATGTCTTCGAGCCCTTTCCCAGTGAGGAGGAGGTGAAGCTTGCCGACGCAGGCGCGACAAAACTGTGGGAGTACCTCGGCGACCTCGTGGCCGAGCGGAAGAAGCAACCCCGCGACGATTTGGTAACGGCCTTCTTGAACGGCGCTCCAAACGGTGACCGCTTCTCCCCTCCGGACCTGCTGAACATGCTCGCCTCGCTGTACAGCGCCGGTTTCGAAACAACGACTCATCTCATGGCGAATGGCCTCATGGCGCTGTTGGAGTCACCGGCGCAGGCTCAGTTACTGCGGACCGACCCCGCACTTGGCGTTCGAGCGGTCGACGAACTCCTGCGGTATGACGCCTCCGCGCAGATGGTGTTCCGCGTCGCCATTGCCACCACCGTCGTCGACAAAACGACCATCGAGGCCGGCGAGCACATTGTAGTGATCACTGGAGCCGCCAACCGGGATCCGCGCGCCTTCTCGGAACCGGACCTTCTCGACCTGACACGCTCCCCCAACCCTCACCTCACCTTCTCGCATGGTATCCACTTCTGTCTCGGCGCGGCCCTGGCTCGGCTTGAAGGGGAGATAGCGTTCCCTGCACTCATGCGCCGGTTCCCTTCTATCCGGCTGGCCGGCCCCGCGACCCGTCGCCCCAGCCATGCCTTACGCGGATACGACAAGATCCCGCTGACCGTCGATTGACCCGCCCCAGTTCTCCGTGAACCGCGCCGGGATTGATGGAGGTGATGTCACCGCCTTTCGTGGAGTCACTTCGGTTGACTGCTTCGGTGCAGCGATCGGAGACCGGAAGCCCATCCGCTCACAGCCGCGCACCTTCAAGAGGAGTGGTGGCCGGTCCGCGGTCGCCGACCGAGACGTAGCAGGCGACGCGCTGCGCGGGGAGCCGCAACCGCACCGCGAGCTGGAAGATCACGAACGACAGCGCGGAGACGGCGGCGATGTCCCAGCCGAAGGGAAGGGCCCCGGTGCCGCCGTACTGGCCGTAATGGCTGAGCAGCGCCATCCCGGCGAAGTAGGGCCACATCCAGGCCGAGGAACGCAAGGCGGCGCGGTCGAACTCCGGGCGGCGCGCAGCCCCGTTGAGCAGCGAGGTGAAGACCAGGACGGGGTAGCCGGTCGCGACGGCGGCCAGCACCTTCCAGTCCGCCTCCCAGCCGGCCCAGTAGAAGACCAGGCTGGCGGCGGCGAACCCGAGCGGGGCCAGGACTCCGCCCGCCCACACTCGAAACGGGCGGTTCTGGCCGGGGTCGGTGCGGCGCAGCGCCGCGAACGACACCGGCACGAACGCGTAGACCAGGCCCGCTCCGGCGCTGATGAGGACGACCAGCCGCTGCCAGCTGGGGAACGGCAGCAGCACGAGCATGCCGACGGCCGTCCCGAAGCAGACGCTGAAGACGGGCACCCCCCTCCGGTCGACGGTCTCGAACGCCTCCGGCAGGTAGCCGTTGCGGCTGAGCGCGAACCCGATCCGGGAGGAGGTGCCCGATACAATCAGTCCCGAGCCGGCCGGGGAGACGCAGGCAGCGACGTAGATGAGGGTCGTGAGCCAGCCGAGGCCGAGCGTCGAGGCGAGGGTGGCGAACGGCCCGTAGTTCCCGGGGGCAAGTGGTGCGGCCCAGCCCCCGGCCACGTTCCGCGGGTCGACCGCGCCGAGGAACGCGACCTGCAGCAGCAGGTAGAGGACCGTCGCGAGGCCGAGGGCCAGCAGGAGCGACCTGCCGAGATCCCGGCCGGGCCACCGCGCCTCACCGCCGAGCTGGATGTTCTGGTCGAATCCGGTCAGCGAGAAGACCACGCCGAGCGGCAGCGCCTCCAGGATCGCGTGGAGACCGCCGGGGGCGAAGCCACCGCCGGCGTGAAAGTTGCCCGGATGGAAGGAGGACGTGAGCAAGGAGACGACGATGAGCGACGGCACAGCGATCTTGAACCAGGCGAGAAGGGTCGAGGCTCCCGAGAAGGAGCGGACGCCAAGCACGTTGATGACGGCGAACACGATGACGAGCACCGCCGCCAGGGCCAGCCCCCGTCCGGTGAGGACGGGCGCGCCACCGGAGACCCGGATGAAGCCGTGCACCTGGTGGTCGAGGTAGTAGAGCGTCACCTCCGCCTCGATCGGCGGACCGATCAATGTGATCAGCCAATACAACCAGCTGAGCGTGAAGCCCGTCAGCGGGCCGAAAGCCAGATGGGGGAAACGGACCGACCCTCCCGCCAGCGGATAGGCCGAGCCGAGCTCGGCCAGCAGCAGCGCGATGATCCCGATGATCACGGCGGCCAGCAACCAGGAGAGCAGCGCCGCGGGTCCGGCGGCCTGGGCCGCGGTCATCGCCGCGAGCAGCCACCCCGAGCCGATGATCGCCCCGAAGGACACGAACGTGAGCCCGAGGAAACCCACCTCGCGCCGGAGCCCGGACCGCGTTGCCATCACCGCCTCGCCTCACACATCGTCCGCCGGTTCCATGGGCCCACGCTCTCATTCGTCAGCCGCTGCCGCTGAATGGTCCTGGGCCCGAGGGCCCATCACACCTGGGCCGTGAAGAAGACCTCGCCGAGAGCGGAACGGGAGGTGATCCGCAGCTTGCGGTAGGCGCTGCTGAGGTGGACCTCGACGGTCTTGGGCGTGATGTACAGGCTCTGGGCGATCTGCCGGTTGGTGGCTCCCCGGGCGGCCATCGCCGCGACCCTCGCCTCGCTGGGCGTCAGGGCCTGGAGACCCGTCACGGGGCGGTCGACCGCCCGGCTGCCCGCCGCGGCCAGTTCGACGCGCGCCCGCTCCGCGACGGGGGCCGCGCCGCACTGCTCGGCGACCTCCAGGCCGCGCCGCAGATACTCGCTCCCCTTACCGCGGCTCCCCGACCTGCGCTGCGCCGCGCCGAGCTCGATCAACGCCTTCGCGAGCTCCAGCCGCGCCCCCGACGGCTGCAGTACGGCGACCGCCTCCTGCAGGTGGCCGATCTGCTGCCGTCCGGAACCCTGCAGCAGGCCCGAGACGCGCAGCGCGCGGCCCAGAGCGCGCGGCGCTCTCCAGAGGCGGGCCAGCCGCAGCTCCTCATCGGCATAGGTGCGGGCCGCAGCGGTCTCGCCCAGCGCGTGCAGGCACTGCGCGGCCTCCGACCGCCAGGCGAGGAACGCCGGGTTGGTGCCGCCGGCCGCGGTCCAGAACCGTCCGCAGGCCAGTGCCGCCTCCAGCCCGAGGTCGGGCCGGTCACACCGCCGGTGCAGCCGAGCCCTGGCCTCCAAGACAAGGTACCCAGACCCACTCGATGGGACCGGGTCGGGTACGCCCGCCCAGTCCAACGCCTCGGCCGCGGCGTCGAGCCGGCCCTGTTCCAGCAGCGCAGTGGCCAGGTAGCCGCCGACCCAGGGCCGTCCGGTGTCGAAATTGGCCGTCTCCACCGCCCGGCGGGACTCCATGCCGTCGGCCTCCGCCTCGGCCAGCGCGCCTCGCCAAAGCCAGCCCAGCGCGCGAAACGCGTGCGCGGTCGCGAGGTCCCGGAGGGATCCGCGCCTGCGGCCCCGGTCGACGGCGGCGTCCAGGGTCGCCATGGCCTCATCGGCGTCGGCGGCGAGCAGCACCAGCCAGCCGTTGATCGTAGGACTCTCTCCCGGCGCCAACTCCCCCAGCACCCCGCCGGACAGGCCCCGGCGGGCGCGGACCAGGGCGCTGGGCAAGCAGCGCTTCATATCGTGGAACGCGATGGCGCAGTCAAGGGAGCGGCCGCCGACGCCGTCGCCCGGGACGACCTCCCACAGATCCCGTAGCCGCTCGACGTCCTGCTGCCTGGAGGGGTCGACCATACGTGTGGTGAGGACGTAGGACAGGACCTTGTGCTTGAAGTCGGTCTCCTCCTCAGGGATGCTCCCGGCGGTCTCCATGAGCAGGCCGACCGCATCGTCACTGCGCCTGATGTAATCCAGCGCCAGTCCCAGCATGCAACCGATCTCCGCCCGGCGGTGGGGGTCACGGGCCCCCGCGTGGGCGCGTTCCAGGTACTCGACGGCGACGCCCAGGTCGACGGAGAGCGCCGCGAGTCCCGTCTCGAGCAGGACGTCGGGCAAGTCCCCCTCATCCGGCGGCTCTTCGAGACAGCGTCGCAGATAGGAGAAGGCGCTCTCGGGCGAGCCTTCGCCGCCCGCCTGTGCGGCGGCCCGGCGCAGCAGTGCCACTGCCTCCACGTCGCCGCGGGGCGGGGCCAGCAGGAGGTGCGCCGCGATCCGCTCGGCGCTCGCACCGGTGTCCGACAGGACCCGGGCGGCCCGCGCGTGCCCGGCCGCTTGCTCGATCCAGCTCAGCTCGGCCAGGACGGCGCTGCGCACCAGCGGGTGCACGAACTCCACAACGGGCTGCGATCCGGCGGGCCGGAGCACCTCGGTCCGGGCCAGTTCGTCGGCCACCTCCGCGGCGACCTCCTGGCCGACTCCGGCGAGGACCGCGGCCTCCTCCAGGTGCGCGCCCTCGCCCAGCAGCGCGACGGCACGGGCGAACTCTGCCGCCTCGGGACGCAACGAGTTGAGACGGCGGCCAACCCAGCGGCCGACTGTCCGGGTGCCGAGCGTGGTTATCCTGCCGGCGTTCGCGGCCGTCGGGGCGATCCGATCGGCGACGATGGTGGCGGTCAGCTCGCGGAGCAGGAACGGGTTGCCGCCGGTGGTCTCGTGGCAGGCCGTGAGGAACGACCGGGCGGCGGTCGCGCCGAACTCCGCGCGGAGCAGCCGGTCGCTCGCCGCCGCGGACAGGGGCGAGGGGCCCAGGATCCGGGTGGCGGGGTCCTGCGTGATGAGATCGATCAAATGCTGCTGCGAGCTCGGTTCGCCGCTGCGAAGCGCGGCGACGACCAGGGCGGCGATGCCGTCGAGCCGGGGCGCCAGATGGCTGAGCAGCCGCAGGGACGCGGCGTCGGCCCAGTGCAGATCGTCGATCAGCAGGACCAGCGGCTGGTCGGCCGACAGGTTGGCCGCGAACCAGAACAGCCCGTTCAGGACGGAGAATTCACCGCCGCTGTCTGTTGTGCTGGGCTGTCCCAGCAGCAGCGCCGCCCGCTCGGCTTCTCCCGCCAGCAGCCGCGCCCGCTCCCGTGGACCGGCCTCCACCAGGACAGGCTCGAACAACTGGCGGACCACACCGAACGCGAACTCCCGCTCCAGCTCCGAGCCGCGCGCATAGAGGACTCGTGCGCCCGCCCGCTCGGCGATCGGCCTCATCTCGGTCAGGAGCCTCGTCTTGCCGATCCCGGCAGGCCCGGCCAGCACGGCCGCCCCTCCCGCCGAGGCACTCAGCCCGCGGACCATCTCCTCCAGTGACGCCAGTTCCACGTCGCGTTCGACGAGATCCCATCCGTCCACAGGCAGATTCTCTGGGAGACCGCTCCTCCCGACAAGGGATCATCTGCGGCCGGCGCTCCGGCCACGCAGGCGTCCCGCCTCGTCACCCCCGCCGCGTGGCCGGCGCCACCCTTACAGCCATCCGCCGCAATACCGCCGAGGCCACCGTCGCCCCCTCGAACTCCGCATGGCCACCGCCATCCCGCCGGCCACCGAAATACTCATTCGCGCGCAGCAGCACAAACGCTGACTCCCCCGCCAGCGGCGTCCGAAGTTGAGCGTTCAGTGCTCATGCGCGGCCCCAGCCCCGCTGTGAAGGTGGTGAGGACCTTTCCGCCGGTTCCTCCGGGGAGACCTCTCTGCCTGGCGCTATTTAGGAGCAACAGATGAGCAAACGCATTACGCTGGCGGCGGCCGGGGCCGCGTTGGCGGTGCTGACCGTGGCGCCGGCGGCGTCCGCGTCCACCGCGACCGACCAGTACGTGCAGACAGTCGTCACGAAGTCGCATCCGACCAACCCCAACGCGGCATGCTATGCCGCCTCGCTTTGGGCCGGGCAGCACGCATACGAGCTGACCGGCGTGGACCCCAGCGTCTACCAGCTCCAGCTCCAGGTGACGGCTCCTTATGCGCCGGTGTACGACATCCAGGGCACCACCTGCACGGTGACCGACACCTGGCGGCTCTGGAAGATCTGACCCCCGCGACGCACAGCGCTCCCGCGCACGCGGCCCCAGAGGCGCCGCGCGGGACACGGGGAGCAACGACGATGACGGGGACGCCCGAGCGGTGTGGGCGTCCCCGTCCCCGTTCCGATTCCATCGGAGAGTGCCATGAGCAAGGACAGAGGGACCGCTCATCACCCCCGCGGTCCGCCCCTCAGCGGTACGACCTGTCACATCGCCTTGTTCGTCGGCCATCGGTTCCTGGACGACGAGCAGCTGGCGAATCACGGCGACAGCCTGCTGGAGGGGATCGCCCATCTCAGTACGGTCGTCGAGGAGCGCCGCCGCGACTCGAGAGACGATCTCGTCAGCTTCATGACGCGCGGCGTCGCCACCGGGACGCCGTCATCGGCGGCGCGACGATCCTGGCCGGTGCGAAGATCTTCCTCGCTTACGCCTCCGCCAACCACGACCCGGCGGTGTTCGACCGCCCCGAGGAGTTCGACCCCAACCGCGACGGGCTCGCCCGCCACCTGTCGCTCGGGCATGGCATCCACAACTGCGTCGGCGACTCCCTGGCCCGCCTGGAGATGGAGACAGCCCTCGCCGCGCTCGCACGCCGCCAGCCCGGTCTCCGGCTCGTCCGCCCCGAAGTGGTCTCCTACAAACCGCTGACCCAGTTCCAGAGTCCGAGAGAACTCCGGGTGACGCCCCTGGCTTAAGTCCGAGGCGCGCGCTTGAGGGGTTCACTGAGTCGGTGTGGGGCCTTCGAGGATCCACCGGCCGGCGAACATAAGCCAACCCAAGGAAGTCCGAGATGGCGACGACGATCGGCGAGCGATTCGACTCCATTCGGCTCTGCCGCAGCGGTTCGCCACCAGCGGGTCGCCGGAAAATTCCAGCCCTGTCCTCGTCCCGGCGCCCCGTCACTCGGCCCGGGCCGTAGACGGTGGTTCTGGCGGGCGTCTATAGAGCCGAGCGACACCGAACACCTCCGCCCATGGCCAGGTATCAGGCCGCCGAGAGAAAGGGAAACCGCTGCGATGACCATTCACTTCGACCTGCCGCCGTTCTTCTGCCCACTGCCGCCACCCGCCCCCCATCCCGAGGAAGATCTGCTGGAGAAGCGCAGTCTGGACTGGCTGGACTCTCTTGGGCTGTTCACCGACCCGCTCAACCGCGTCCGGGCCGCCGACACCCGCTCGCACGAACTCATGGCCCGCATCACTCCTCACGGGTCCACCGATCGCGTCCAACTCGGCGTCGACTGGGCAAACCTCGCGTTCGCTTTCGACGACCTGCGCACCGACACCGGTCCCAGCAGCGCCGACACCACCAGCCTGCGCCTCTGGTTCGAAGGCCTCGACCAAGCCGCCACCCAGCTGAACACGGACTCCCGGTCCGACGACCTCTTCTACACCGCCATCGCCGAGCTGTCCGCACGCATCAAAGCCCACACCAGCCCAGCGCTGTGGCGCCGCTGGCTCTCCGACAACAAAGCGACCTACTGGGCCGGACTGTGGGAATCCGCCCACCACACCACCGGCGCCCCTGCCGATTTCAACTCCTTCCTCGCCGTACGCCCCCACCTCGGCCTCGGACCCAGCACACTCACCTGCGGCGAGATCGCCGCCGAGCTCAGGGTCCCGGAAGACGAACGCCACGATCCCCTGGTCCGCGCCATCACCGAAGCAGCATGGCTACTCATCACCCTGGACGACGACCTGTACTCCCACCCCAAGGAATGCTGGATCACCGAACAGACCGGCGGCGATCCGTCAGGCGAGCCGGCTGCCATCCCCATCCTCATGCGCGAGCACCGCACCACCCTGCCCCAAGCCGTCCTGATCCTCAGCCAGATCCGCGACTGTGTCATGGCACAAGCCATCCAGCTGGCCGACCGCGCATCACGGCAGCCCTACGCAAACGACACCCATGCCATGATCGATCTGGCGCTCGGAGCCGTCCGCAGCACCCTGGAGTGGGCTCAGCACGCCCCGCGCTACACCAACCCAGACGGGCACCATCCCGACGCCATCCACCTCAACTGGACCGGCATCACCGACACCCCACCCCCACTCACCGACGCCCTCTCCTATCCAGCGATCGCCTGGTGGTGGGAGGTATAGGAGCACAGCCGAGACTGTACAAACAACGGCTCCGTCCCGTAATCAGTTGTGGCGCTGAGTGATCACCTGTCAGCCTGAGGCGTGCTGAAGATCAACGATCTGGCGGGCGTGGTGTTCTCGGGGTTGTCTGACCTGGTCCATCGAGGATGTGGCGGACGAGAACGACCTCATTCGGGTCATGGCCCGCGCTCGAGATGAGCCTGTGCCGTGCCCGGTGTGCTGGGCGGTGACCGTCCGTGTGCACGGCTTCTGCGGCGGACGGTCACCGACGTCCCGGTCGACGGGCGAGGGTGGTGGTGCCGGGGCTGCTGGAGCGCTACCAGCGCCGCACCGACAGGCTCACCGTCCGACCGGCAGCGGTGGTGACAGAGCCGGGGTCGGACAGCAGCGGGTCCAGCAGCCGCTGCGGGGCGCCCGGTTCGCGGGGCCCGGGCCTCGGCGAGGACGCCGACGCCGAGTCCGTCCAGCCGCGGGAGCAGGACGGTCAGGAACCCAGGCGGGCCCGGCCCAGTGCAGGTCGTCGACCACGAGCGGCACCGGTCGCTCCCGGGCGATGTTGGCCGCCAGCCACGACAGCCCGTGCAGCATCGCGAACTCACCGCCGGTCTCACCCTCGGGGCCCGCGATGAAGCCGAAAACCGCGCCCGCCGGAGCCGCGTGTCGTCCAGAAACCGGCGGCGCTCGTCCGGCGAGGCCGGCCGCCGCCAGCACCGGTTCGAACAACTTTCGGACCAACCCGAACCTGAACTGCCGCTCCAGCTCCACCCCGCGTGCCGCCTCCTCCAGCAGGCGCGACTTCCCGACCTCCGCCTCCCCCTCGACGACCGCGAACACACGAGCCCGCCCCGCCGCGCCTCCGAGCAGCCCAAGCTCGTCCTCCCGCTCGCGGAGTTCCGTAGAGTTCCGCACGCTCTCCGTGTCTACCGCGCACTGCCCTGGCGCGGTAGCCCCGCACCACTGCGGCGACTGAACTTGGAAGCGCTCAGGTCCGCGTCCTGCGGCGGCGATGAGCAGTGACTACCCACGTATTTCCTTTGAAGAGCTTCTAATCTGACATCTCAGACACCGTCCACCCAGCCGAAGGGGACCCCCTTGAGACGCCTGCTCGCCGCCGCTATCGGCGCCGCCGCGCTCGCCGTTTCCTTCTCCCTCTGCACCGCCGCACACGCGGACTCCTCCTGCGACACCCGCTCGCTGTCCGGGGGCGAACTCGTCGCGCAGGTCTGCGTCATCCGCGACAGCGCCGGACGTCCCCAGGCCGTCGCCTCGTTCACCCGCACCAGCAGCACGGCGACCGCCCTCCTCAAGTCGGTCTCCATCAACCTCCTCCAGAAGCTGAGCGACGGCCACGAGGTCCTCGTCACTCAGGCGAACTGCTTCACGGACGCACCCGTCTCCCTCCCGGCCCCGTCCACCACCACCTGCGGCACCGCCGTGCTCTCCGACTCCCACTCCAACGTCTACGCGAAGTACACCTTCGACTACGACTTCAACGGTTCCTGGTCGACCTTCGACTACGACCGCATCAGGATCTCGGGCCAGACTCCCGTCAGCCCTGGCCTCTGATCCTGCGTCTCCCACGACGCCGTCGGGCGCAGGCCGGACCGCGCGGCTTCCACGTTGGTACGTCTCGCCACCGCGGAGATCTGCGTCACCGCAACAGCGACGGAAACTCCGGGCCATCGGCTCGTTCATGCGCGTCAACAGCCAGGTGACCGTCAAGGTCAGCGGGACTCGATCGGCCTCATCAAGAAGCTGAACGACGGCGGCGACTGGCATTACGAGCAAGCGGAGTGCTTCTGGGACTCCGCACACCCTGCCGCCCTACTCCCCATGCTCAAGCCCACGACCTGCGCCACCAGCGCCTTCTCAGACGTCGGCGCGAAATTCTCCTCGACTACTCCTACGAGCCCGGCCAATGCGGCGGGGATGCCTTTTTCGGCATCTCCCGCCAGGCCATCTGAAAGGCCCTTCCATGAAACGGACCCTCGCGCTCCTCACGACGGCCGCGTTCCTCACCGCCGCGACGATCGGAGCACCCGCGGCGGACGCAGCCTCCCAGCCCACGCGCAGCACCCACATCACGATCAACAACTACACGTTCTGCACGCTGGTCAAGGTGTCCAGTTCTCTCAAGCACGGAATCTGGAGCGCGGGCCTGCAGCCTCCGGCAACCATTCCGGCATCGCACACGCTCTTCGTCCCGGTGTCGGTGACCTTCCAGGCCGAGTCCTCTGGGTTCCTCACGGGCGACGAGGGGACCGTCGTCTACAAGGCCACGAACTGCGAGGACCCGGGCAAGAACGGCAGGCAGGTCTCCTTCTACTTCGACAACCCCTACATCGGCTACAACACGTACCTGGACGGCGACGACCCGCCGCTGCACTGGGTCGACTTCTACGCCCAGCTCGACCAGAAGAACGCGGTGGTGGAGGACAATCTCGTCGACTTCCCCTGGCCCGAGAACCAGCCGCTTCCCTGACCAAGTCTTACAGAGCCGGACGCCCCGGCCGGCGCGCATGAGTAGTGATTCCTTTATCGCTTCGCCATCCGGTGGCTAAGGGTGAGGCGCACCCTTCGAGCCACTCCTGGAGGATCCGATGAAGCGATCAGCGCGATCGACCAGTCTCTCCGCGGCGACAGTGGCGGCTATAGCGGCCGCCGCCCTCGTCGCCGCCAGTCCGGCGGCCCATGCGACCAGGCCGCAGATGACCGTCTGGTTCGCCAACGAGTACCCCGACGCGGCGGTCAACTACTACACCAGCGAGGACGCCGACACCGTCGACGTCCAAGTCCTCGACAGCGCCATCATCTTCACGGACGACAACGCGTCGTCCATGTCGCTCGTCAGCGACATCCCGGGCGCCAACTGCACCCACACCAACTCCACGACGATCACCTGTCCCACGCACGCGACCGAGACCGACAACGGCAACGACCGTCGCGTCCTCAACGTCGGGGTCATCACCTGGGCCGGAGACGACACCATCACCGCCAGCGGTCGGGGATGGACCTACGGCTCGACCTACCGTCCCATCCAGCTGAACATCGGCAGTTGGGAGGGCGACGACACCATCACCTCCACCGGCGGCCTCCAGATGGTCACGGCAGGCGACGGCAATGACACGATCGTCAGCGGGCCCGGCCCTGCCGCAGGCGCCGGACCCCAGTTCACCGACCGGCTGGACGGCGGGGCGGGTGACGACACCATCGACGCCTACACCAACTCCGGCGACGTCGACGGGATCTACTGCCGCGCCGGTTCCGACAAGGTGACCGTCAACAGCACAGACCTGCTCTACGACTCGGCGAACTGCGAGTCGGTTACCACGCATTGACCGGTGCCCCGAACGCGGCGGAGGGACCGGCTGTCCCCGCCGTCCTCGCGCGCCCCGCACTCGAGTAGCCATTATCGATGATCGCTCCACGGCGGCCCGTCTAGTCTCTGCCTCCCCGACATCGGGGAGGCAGAGCAGTGAACGAGACCATGCGACCGGGCCTCGCCGAGCAGCTCCGGCAACAGCGGACGAGCAGACGTCGGCAGGGACGGGCACGATGCGGCCGGAGGAGATAGCCCGGCTGCTGCGCTCGGCGATGGACCAGCCGCCCTCGTCCCCAGAAGCTCAGGCGTTCCTTCGAGGAGATCGGCGTGATCCAGGCGCAGGCGGGTATCGACCTCATCGGCCTCCTGTCTGCGAGCAACACCGGCGGCCGTCTGATCTGCCAGGAACTCCGCACGGAGACGCCGGGCAAGCCCGGCTCTGATGCTGGCCGCTTCATCGAGTCCCTGTTCCAGACCACCGCCCCCCGTAGCGGCAGCGGCGGCCGGATTCCACCGGGCCGTCCCCCGCCCAGCGAGAAGAACCGGGCCGACCTATGCGCCGCGCTGGTCTCGGACCGGCGCCGCGACCCCACGCACTGCGGGTAGATGCTGATCATGCTTCATAGACGGCTTGTCGACGGTAGTGGCCGAGCTGGGCGCGGGCTTGATGCCGGCGCCGCCACCGGGACCAGTGCAGTGCGTCGTCAAAGGCCGAGGCGCTGGGATTGGTCAGACGGACAAAGAGGTGTCTGATCTCGCTGAGAGTCAGTGGGGCGTGTTGCAAACCGGCGGGGCCGGCAGGCTCGTTCGCGGGCGGATATCGCGGCGAGGAAGGCGTGAGCCAGCAGGACCGGGATGGTTCACCGATACCAGGACCGCCAGCATCGCTTGGCGGCAGGAAGCGATGACCTGGTCGGCGCGGTAGACGCCGGCCCGGGAGGTGACGCGGTGGCTGGAGGCGACCCCCAGGACACAGCCGACCTGGCGCTGCTCCAGCTCCGCGCGCAAGTGCGGGCTGGTGCCGTACACCTCATGGG
>NZ_KI866525.1:149870-153486 GCF_000511135.2 Microbispora sp. ATCC PTA-5024
CCCCATCGCCGGTCACCCAGCACGCACCGACCCCGGCGTCCAGCGCTCGGGCGACCCACCGCGCTGCCAGTTCCCCCTTCGTCGCGAAGTCCGATCATTGGGCACTTTCGCGTCCCGGCACCGCTCGGCATCGGCCATCCATACCTGCCGCAAGTACAGCTCCCGGTCGATGAACGCCTGCCCTGCATCGGGGGCGTAGGCCAAGGAGACGGCGACCTGCCTGTTTCGATCCGCCCGGCGGTGCCGGTGTACTGACGCTGCACCCCGACCGTGCCGGTGCCCTTCTTCAGGTCGCCGGTTTCATCCACCACCAGCACCGCCCCGGACCGGCCCAGGCGTTCTACGACGTACTCGCGCAACTCCATGCCCCGCGGCCACCGCACGATCTTCGTTTGTCTGCACAACAGTCGATGATCGCGGTGGCCGTTCGCATCTCTACACCCGGCTACCAGAAAGTTCGGCGATCAACGGCTGGAGTATTGACTACTCATGATTCCGCGCCCCGCGACTGCCTATTATTTCCTATGTAGAAACCGAGAAAGCGCATCCGTGAAGCGCATTACATTTCTCGGCCATCCCGGCGGACGAACGCCGGCCGAAAGGAGAGCAAAATGAAGATCGAGATCCGCAAGGTCGAGAAGATCAAGGCGACCCTGATCCACACGTCCGACGACCAGCTCGCCTAGGCATCACAGAGGCCGGGCGTTCTACGCCCGGCCATCATCATCATCGAGACACCAGATCGGCGGCGATTATATGGCCATCCCCAGACTCAAAGGACTCTTCTGCGGGCGGCACGGAGATCGCCTGGTCGTCTCGCTCGATCCGCGGGAGCGGGTCGAGCTTGTCGACTCCGACGGACGGATCGCGAAGCTCCTCCAGCTCCTGTCCGAAGGAACGAGAGACGAGTCCCGCCTGGCCGCAGAAATAGATGTCAGCGAAGTCGAGATTCAGAATTCGA
Organism: Microbispora sp. ATCC PTA-5024; assembly: GCF_000511135.2. Taxonomy (NCBI): domain Bacteria; kingdom Bacillati; phylum Actinomycetota; class Actinomycetes; order Streptosporangiales; family Streptosporangiaceae; genus Microbispora; species Microbispora sp. ATCC PTA-5024. The sequence continues at coordinate 150,832 of NZ_KI866525.1, forward strand.
TCGATATCCTCGACGGACTCGGCTGGATCGAGAACGCGGAAGCCGAAGGACGGCTGACACCGGACCAGCGGAACCGGCACTACTCCAATCTGGCCTTTCTCGACTGCTTCTCAACGTTCGGCCGATCCAGCGCCGAGATGCAGGAGCGAGTCCTCGCCTCGCATGTCGCCATTCTGGGTGTGGGGGGCTTGGGCTCCGGTGTGGCGCAGCATCTCGCCGGGCTCGGCGTGCGCAGGATGACACTGGTCGACTTCGATGTCGTCGAGGAGCGTAATTTCGCACGGCAGTTCACCTACGGACCCGCTCAGCTCGGACTGCCGAAGGTCGATCAGGTCGCGGCATGGCTGAAGGGGTTCGATCCGGGCATCGACGCGCGAGCCGTCAACGCCCGTGTGGAAACCGCCGAGTTCGTCGATGCGCTGCTCGACGGGGTCGACCTTGTGGTCGCCGCAATCGACGCCCCTGGCGGCGACCTGCTCGTCAACCGGGCGTGCGTGGCCCGTGGAGTACCGTTCATCCGAGGGGGCCTCTCTTACACCCAGGGCTCGTACTGGTCGGTCGACCCTGGCCGCAGCGCATGCGCGCAGTGTCTGGACAACCACCGCAATCGCGAGGTAGCCGAAAGCGCCGAACCCCACGTGGTCACCTGGGCACGGCTCCTCGACCCGATTCCGCCGAACCGCGCCAACGGCCCGGTGGCTGGAATGCTGGCCGCCCTGGTCGGTATGGAGGCGCTGCGTTACCTGACCGGCTTCGTCGCGCCGGTGTCGGCAGGAGAGTACCGACTCGTCGACTTCTCCCGAGGATGCGAGACCAGCAGGGATCCCTGGGCCGCTGATCCCGAATGCGCCGTCTGCGCCACGGCTCCGGCGCGCCAGCGGTGAACGGCTCCCCGGCCACCGTGCGGGTGCGCCCGTTCACCGTCGTCCCGCAGAACGGAGAGTTCCTCGTCGGCACCCCGGAGACGGGCACCTTCTTCGTCATGCCGGAGGTCGGCGTCCGGGTGCTCGAACTGCTGCGGTCCGGAAAGACCCTCGACGAGGTGACCGTCCAGGCGGCGGAACTCGCGGGGACCGCGGTCGACGTTGAAGACTTCGTCGCCTCCCTGACCGACCTGGGCCTCGTCTCCAGCGAGGCGGAGGACGTGGGGCCACCGGCCCCTGAGCCACCGCCCGTCCTCCGGAGGCCTCCCCTCTGGCACCCGCTCATGGGCCTGCCGGCCTGGCTGCTCGCCGGGGGCTCGGTGGTCTTCTGTCTGTCGTCCTTCGCGACCCGCCCCGGGCTCTGGCCGACGTATCGGGACTTCTTCTTCCTGAGCACGCCGGCCCGGAGCCTGGCGGCACTCACGGCCATCACCCTCCTGATCGCCGGAGCACATGAGGTGTCTCACTGGCTTGGCGCCCGCCTGCAGGGCCTGCCGGCCCGCATCACCGTCACCAGGCGTTTCTACCTGCTGACCTTCGAAACCGATCTGACTGGTCTCTGGGCTCTTCCCCGCGAGCGCAGGATCTGGCCGCTCCTCATGGGCATGGCGAGTGACGTGACGCTGCTGGCCATCGTCCTCGCCGCCCGGATGGCGGACTCGGCCGGCATGTGGCACGCGCCCCCCGCCGTCGCGAAGCTGCTGGCCGCCGTCACCCTCACGCTGGTGTACCTGATCTCCGGGCAGTTCTACGTCTTCGCCCGGACCGACCTCTACGCCCTGCTCGTAGTGGCGACGGGCTGCTATGACCTCGCACGCACAACGAGCCTGACCCTGCGCAGCCGTCTGCGGATGACGTCGGCCGCCCAGCGAGCCGAACTGGAGGCCGCGCACCCGCGCGACCGCGCCGTCGCCCGGTGGTACGTCTGGTGCCACATCGGCGGGATGACGCTCGCGGCCACGTTCTTCGTCCTCTACTTCGCGCCCACCACGATCCGGTCCGCGCTCTGGGTCGCCGGGACGCTGAGCGACAAGAATCCCATGGCCCTGGCGTTCTGGGAGGCAGCCGGGCTGGGCGTTCTGATCCTTCTGCCGCGGACGCTCGGGCTGGCCGTCGCCGTCAGGGACGGGTGGCGGCGGATCAGGGCGCACCGAGCAGGGCGTTCGGCCTGATCGCGGAGCCGCGCACCGGTGGCCCGTCCAGTGAGTCCTGCGACTCATCGTGCGAGAGCTTGGCGGGCCCTGGTCTGCGCCAAGGGCGGGGCGGAAAGGCGGCTCGTGTTCATCAGGGTGGAGAGGGCCCGGACGGGGAACGCGGACGCGATAGCGGGGCTGCTCCAGGAGCGGGCGGGCGCGGGGCATTCGAGCGGGCGGCGGAGGAGCGGAGGGCGCAGGCCGAAGGGGCGCGGTTCGCGGAGGACTCCCCGGTCCGGGCACTGCCGGCGTGGGACACGAGCTATCTGGCCGGGATCGTGGCCTTCGCTCCGCAGTGGCCGGCGGCGGGGCTCGCGATGGGGATCCGGTTACGAGCTGTTAGTGGCGGCGAGCCCACAGGAGGGCGGGGGGTGGGGAGCCAGCTCATGCGCGCGCTGTTCGATTTCGCGCCGCACAAGGGGCTCGATGGAGTCGAGCGGGCAGCCGACACGCGGGACGCCGAGGCGGGCGTTCTCCGAGTTCCTCGGGCTGAGCGTCCAGACGCCTACAGTCGTCTGCCACGTCGAGGGCGTCGACCT
>NZ_KI866525.1:155930-186259 GCF_000511135.2 Microbispora sp. ATCC PTA-5024
CGATTCGCCACTAGGCACGACCCGCTCCGCAGTCGACCCCCTATCCCCTGCACCGAGAGGACTGGGACTACACAAACGACGGTGTAACTCCTGATCAAGGAGACACCAGTCACACGTACGGTGATTCAGGCATCTGAGACGATCGCCTGGAGGACGCCGCGGTGGCGCGGAAAGAGCATGAATCGGCGGATCGGGAGCTGGCGGCCCGGCTGGTCGACAGCCCCGCGCCGAGGGGCTGGAGCTGGTCGGTGAGAACGGGCTGCTGGGCCGGCTGACCGAGCTAGCGCTGGAAGGCTAGCTCACCGACCACCTCGGCTACGACAATCACGATCCGCCCGGTCGTGGCAGCGGCAACACCCGCAACGGCACCCGCGCCAAGACGGTCATGACCGACGTCGCGCCCGTCGAGATCGACGTGCCCTCGACCGGGACGCCGGCTTCGAACCGAAGATCGTGCACAAGCGGCAGCGGCGCCTGTCCGGTGTCGATGAGAGTGATCATCTCGCTGGCCGCCAAGGGCCTGACCACCGGCGAGATCTCCGCACACCTGGCCGAGGTCTACGGCGCGGAGGTGTCCAAGTCGGTCTATCCGGTGGTATTCATTGACGCCACCCAGGTGAAAATCCGAGATCGGCAGGTCGCCAACCGGCCCATCTACATCGCGCTGACGGTCGCCGCCGATGGCGAGCGCGACATCCTCGGGCCGTGGGCCGGCGACGATGGCGAGGGCGCCAAGTTCTGGCTGCACGTGCTGACCGAGATCAAGAACCGGGGCGTCGCCGACGTGCTCATGATGATCTGCGACGCTTACTCGATTTGGATGGGACACTCCGGGCAGGCCGCCGCGCCCCCGCCTGGCTAGGTGCGAGAGTTCGGCTGGCACCAGCTCGTCGACGATTGTGGTGCAGCCGTCCTCGTCGATGGGATAGAGCAGTGGGGCCTGCACGTGGAGAGGGCGTGTCCATGGCAGGTGACCTGGTCACGCGTACGCGGACGGGACCGGACTCAGGGGTCATGATCGGCCTTTCTGCCGTGGGGCGGGAGCGAAGCTGGCTTTCATGCTCACGTAGCCGTTTGGTCCGCCGAGATCGGGATACGGGACGGCTTCGCTGACCATGAAGTCGGGGATGCGCTCCAGGACGGTTCGCAGGATGACAGTGAACTGCATTCGGGCCAGGTCGGCGCCACACAGCGGTGCACGCCAACGCCGAAGGGCAGGTGCCGATTGGGGAAGCGGTCCTGTCGTATCTCGGCGGGGTCGTCGAAGGCGCGCGTATCCCGGTTGGTGGCGCTCCCTGAACTCTGCGGAGAGAGGGTCGAAGTCGATGGTCGGCGATCTGGGCGGCGCCGGCCACTGATCCTCAATAATTACTGTGGTCCTTTCTCGGCGGTGCACCCGTCGGCGATGCGGGGATGCATACGCGCGATAAGACATCAGACCGCCACGACGTTGGCCCACGCCTCCCTGCGGGACGGCGTCGGGCCAGGGCTCGGGACGGCCCACACGCCCGACTCGCCCGCGCGCAGCCACAGCACGATGGCCTGCGCGCGACTCTTCACGCCCAGTTTGGCGAAGATGTGGTTGACGTGGTTCTTGACGGTCTTCTCGCTGACCTTCAGGAGGCGGGCGATCTCGATGTTGTTCATCCCGTCTGCGATCCGGTCCATGACCTGCGCCTCCCGGTCGGACAGGAAACCGCGCAGCGATTCCGCGCCCACCGCGACCATGGCGCCGCTGACCGAGATCTCCGAGTCCGGCCGGAGCACGGAGCGGTCGGCCCGGCCCGTGCCCATCACTAGCCGGACGAGGTCGACGACGGTGAACCTGCCGTGGACCAGGCAACCCGCCACGCCGGACTTCAGCATTCGCTGCAACGCGACGGCGTTGGAGGAGTAGGTGAGGACGATGACGCGAGTCAGCCCGGCGACGACTTTCAGGAACTTGATGCCCTCCTCCGTAAGGATCGGCACGCCGATGACCAATACTTGCGGTCTTGACCGGAGAGTCTGCTCGATGACATCGCGCGGAGAGGCCACCTCGGCGACCACATGGACGGTCGGCTGGTTCTCAAATAGGCTGCGGATTCCCAGCCTCTGGACGGGGTCCTGACCTGCGACCAACAGCCGGATCTCAAATGGCTTCGGATAGAGGGCGACCGGTGCTACTGACATGTCGATGAACCTCCCGCATCACACCCGCCACCGGGTCCGGAGCCATTGAGCCGCTACCGGCCGAAGGAATTCGGACGGAGCGGCCCCAAGGGCTATTGCCTCCGGCGCACAACACTTACCGATTCCCGACCCCCGGACATCAGGGGGGATACCTAATCCGCCCCTAATGATGTTCGATATCTCCCCACGAGCATGTCCTCTAGCTTGATCTTCAACCTGCTGGGCAGTCCCCTGAAAGCGTGAAGACGTTTCTATGCGGCGATGGTCTCCTGGGCCATCGCCCTGGCGGCTGCTCGGGTAGCCTCGATCCGTTCCTCGTAGTCGATATGGGTAGCCCATCTGCGGGCGCGACGCGATCGTGAGCGCGGCGTCGTGGTGGGCGGACATGGCGAAGCCGAGCATCCGGCGGGAGAACAGGTCCTCCACCGTCGCCAGGCACAGCCTTGCCTTCGTCGGCGGGATCTCGGTGAGCTTTCCGCACCACAAGAGGTGCGGTCCGACCGCTGTGAACTTCCGGTGTATCCATCAGGTCAGGCACGGCCGGCCGCTTTGCAGGCCCTGGTCAGCGATCGGGGTTTGCTGCGGTGTCGGCGACCAGGCCGAGGCCGCGATGGCCACCGTGTTGACCGACACCCGCCAGCCATCCTGGTACAGGTCCTGGGTGGTGCGCGGGGATCCGTACCGGTCGAGGCCTGGACCTGGCTGTGATCGTCCCATCCAGGTTGGCTTGTCGCCGCCGCCGGGTGGCCCGTGCCCGGTCACGCTTGTACAACCACGCCTGCGAGTCACCCAGGACCTGGCAGGTCAGCGCGTGGAGACGCCATGCTCGCTTTTCTGGAAAGCGATGAAGGCCGCCTCCCCGCCAGAGGTGGTATCCCGCTCGCGGGCCAACCGGTCCACTGCACCCAGTCGGCCGGCGTCCCCGCATTGATTCCCAAGTCCCTGGCGACCTGAGCAATGGACTACCCGTCTCCCAGACGATGGGCACCGTACCCGCCCAGAACTCCGGATCGAACCTGCGGCCGATCTTTCCCACGCCCACCCCTTCTCCGGCCAAGTCTTCCGGTACGAGGGGAAAGCCAGGAGAAATGTTGGGGTGCATTTGGGTGGTGGTCCCGAAGGACGAGGAGCGGCCCGAAGCGCATGGTTGAATCACCCACTCCATGGAAGCTCCCCACGAAGCGCCACAGCAACGGAGATGACCAGAGTAAAACCCGGGTCACCAGTGAACCCCGCCTTTCCTCGGGTGACCGGAGCCGATCGCGCCGTTTCTCCGGCCGTTCCGCTGACACATTCCTACGAGCCTTACTGGAGAGGTCGAGGTACCCTCATGACACGGACAGGAGACACCCTTCAACAGCCGCGATGGCGTGAGCGCCCGGCACTCAGCGCCTGTGAGGTATCCACCAGGGACGTCCCGCTCATCGGCCGGGACCGGGAGAGGGAGACGCTCCTGCGGTTGCTCCAGCAGCCGCGCGGCCGGGCCGGGGTCCTCCTCGCGGGCCGCAACGGCGTCGGCAAGACCCGGCTGCTGGAGGAGGCCGCGGATGCCTTCGCCCGGAGAGCCTCCGTCGTCCACCTCTCCCCCGGATGGCCCGAAGCCGGCCTCGACGGCGCCGCTCTCGCCGATGCCGCAGGGGCGGGAGCGCACCGGCAGCCGCTCCCCGAGCGGCGCCCGCGGATGGTCGATCTGATGCGGTCCCTCGGCCAGGCGGGCCAGGGCCGCAAGACCGTGCTGGTGGCCGACGACGCCCACCTGCTCGACCCGGTCTCCTCCGAGCTGATCCTGGAGTTCGCGCGGCGCAAGCGGGGCCTGCTGATCCTCGCCGCCAGCACCGAGGCCGACATGCCGCCCGCCCTCACCCGTCTGTGGAAGGACGACCACATCGCCCGGATGGACCTCGCGCCGCTGGACACCGAGAGCACGCGGCGGCTCGCGTCGGCGCTGCTGGACGACCAGCTCGCCTACGACGGCGCCGTCCGCCTCGCCGAGATGTCCGACGGCTACCCGCTGGTCCTGCGCGAGCTGATGCGCGGGGCCCTAGAGCTGGGGACCCTCTCTTTCGAGAACGGCCGCTGGATCCTCGGGGACGGTGTCCCGGTCTCCCTGCCGCTGCGTGAGCTGCTCGGCTCGAAGATCGACGAGCTGTCCGTCGCCCCCCACCGCGCCCTGGAACTCGTCGCCCTGGCCGAGCCGGTGCCGTTGGCCATCCTGGAGTCGCTCATTTCCCCGGCCGACCTCGTGGCGATCGAGACTCGCGAGCTGATCCGGGTCCGGCCCGCGGAAGAAGGCGGCCGCGACCGGCTCCATGTCCACCTCGCCCATCCGCTGATCGGGCACATCGTCCGCCACGATCTGCCCGTGCTGCGCGGCAGGCAATACCTCGGTCTGCTCATCGAGGCCTATGCCGGTACCCGCCGGACTCGCCGCGAACAGGCGCGGACCGTCGCCTGGCGTCTGGAGATCGGCGAGACGCCCACCGCGACCGAGCTCCTGGAGACGGCCCGCTACCTGTATGGGGTCCAGGACCTCAAGGCCGCCGGGCGAATCGCGCAGACCTCCTGGCTGCACTACGAGTCCGTGGAGGGTGGGCTCCTGTACGCCCACATCCTCATTTCCCAGGCCGACTTCGACGGGGCGTTCGCGGTGCTCGGCGATCTGCGCGAGACCGCGGGACCGCGGACCGAGATCGACCTGAGCCGGGTGCGCGCGTGGATACTGCAGGGCCGGTTGGAGGAGGCCGAGCTACTCCTCGACGGCCTCGGCGGCGCCCGCAGCGATCTGTACCGGGCCATGATCGCCTACTTCAAGGGGGACTTCCTGCGCACCCTCGACCTGACCGGGGAGCTGATCCGCGACGAGCGCGGCGAGAGCCGGGCGGAGGCGGCGCTCTTCCTGATGGGCGCGCTGTGCCATGCCGGACGGCCGCTCGACGCCATCAGGGTCTACGAGGACGTCCTCGCGGGCCGCGATGACGGATGCCTGGTCCTGCACGAGGGCTCGGCCGAGGAGATGTACGCCGGAGCCCTCCAAGCCGCGGGGCGGCTGGAAGAGGCCATCGCGGTGCTGGAGGCCGAGTACGCGGCCGCGGTCCGGAACCGCCAGGCGGGCCTGGACGCCCGCCGGGGCCTGGCCCTCGGCTCGGCGCTTCTTGATATGGGCGAGGCCCGGCGCGCCTTGGACTACTTCACGCTCACCCCCGCCTACCAGACCGGCTGGGAGGTGTGGGAGCGCAAGGCCCAGGTGTTCCGCCTCCTAGCGCGGACCTGCCTGGCCGCCCCGGAGATCGATGACAGGGACTCCTCCCCGATCGCCGCGATGGCCGAGAGCAACAACTCGGTCCTGCAGGCGGCGGCGCAGGCCCGGGTCGCGGCGATGAACTGCGATCACGAACGGGCAGCGAGGCTGCTGACGGCGGCCGCCGAGTCCGCCCGGGCCAGCGGCGGCCACGGCGACGTCGCGGTCGCAGTCCACGAGATGGCCCGGCTGGGGGCGGCCACCAAGGCGGCCCCGTTCTGGGACGCACCCGTCCAGGGACCGTTCCTGGCCGCCCGCCTCGCCTACGCCCGCGCGCTGGCCACCAGGGACCCGGATCTGCTGCAGGAGACCGCCGACGCCTTCGTCGCGGTCGGCGCGAAGCTGTTCGCCGCGGAGGCGTTCGCGGAACTCTCGCGCCTGCTACGCCGATCCGGAAAGGACCGAGCCGCCACCTCGGCAGCGGGCCTCGCCCAGGCCCTGACCGCCGAGTGCGGCGCCGCGACCCCGGCTCTGCACGCGGTCGACGAGGTGCAGCCGCTGACCGCCCGCGAGCGCGACATCGCGCTGCTGGCGGCGCGCGGCCTGTCCGACAAGGAGATCGCCGAGCGACTGGTCCTGTCGATGCGGACCGTGGGCAACCACCTGCACCACGTCTACAAGAAGCTCGGTGTCACCAGCCGCCGCGACCTGCTCACCCGGATGGAACGGTGAGGGCGGCGGGCCCTTCCGCAGCCTGACCACCGCGGTCGAGCCGCTCCAGCAGCTCGCCTATCCGGTCCACGCATATGCCGAAGCCGGGTGCCCGTCCCACCTGGTCCGGGCGCTGGCCTGCTCAATCGTGCGGGCTGCCCGGCGCCGCTGCTCCCCGGTCTCCTCTGCATTGACGCCGTTGCAGTGGCAGAGGGGTTCCAGCTCCTCCCCAGCGGAGCCTGGGAGTGCGTCGGGGAGCAGCAGACCCGTCCGTCGCCGGACGGCGTCGCGCCCGCGCTCGCGCCACAGCCGCCTGATCCCGCTGTCGACCCGGGAGAGCGCCTCCTCCCACGCGCACGGCAGCAGCGGGGCGCCCCGGCCGGACCTCATCAGCGGACGCGCCGGCGGCCGAACTGATGCCGATCGCGGCGGCCGCGTGCCGGCGCCTCACCTCGGCCGCGGCGGGCGCCGCCGCGGGATCGGCGGCGTCCACGCCCGACTGCGCCTGCGCGCGGAAGATCGCCGGGATCACCCGGTACGTCGAACCGTCGCCGATGCCAGTGGCGGCGAACACGAACAAGAACGCGGCCAGGAAAGCGTTCCAGATTCGGGCGCTGAGCGCCGCCGCACCCCGGCCACGCCGAGCCCCATCAGCAGGAAGTCGGCCATCGTGACACGTGCGCCGCCGAATCGGTCGGCCTGCCAGCCGCCCACCGGGCGCCACTGACCTCATGAACGCCCCGAGCCAGATGAAGTGGGAGACGTCCACATGCGGGAACTGCGACTTGATCAGCACCCCGAACGAGAAGGAGTAGCCGATGAACGAGCCGAAGGTCCCGATGTAGAGGACGGACCTGACGATCCTCTGCGGCCGCCGCGAGATCGTCCATTTCTCCGCCGCGGTGTACGGCGAGGACGCCTTACGCAGGTTGTTCATCAGGAAGAAGGAGCCGGCCGCGTTGAGCGCGAGCGGCAGGCCCTGCTCGGCCGCCGGGTAGAAGTGCGTGATGTTGGCCATCGAGGAGGCGAAGTTCCCGCCGCCCAGCCCGGTCGTGGCGGCGATGGCCGGCAGCGCCCAGAACGGCAGGCCGGATGCCCGACCGCGAACACAAACAGCCCGCACGAGACGGGCGTCAGCACACGAACGAAGAGAATCATGCGGCGGATGCACGGCCGGCTGGGTCCGACCTCCTGCGCCCCGCATCCTGCTGCGCTGAAGATCACTGAGCGCTACCGCTGAGTAGGCCCGGGGAGCGGTGCCGGGATCGCTCCCGGTCCGTTTCCCCGGACCTCTCGCCGAACCGGACGTCGGCGGCGGCGTTTGAGAGCGAAGTCATCGACCCCGAGCACGCGGGGGACCCGCGGTGGCGGCAGCGCAACCGCATGAGCAGCCGCAGTGCCGCAGACCTCGAGGTCGCGACATTCAGTGCCTCTGACAGGCGAGCGGCCGCCCGGTCTGCGAGCTCTCTGACCACCGCTGCCAGCCGGCCGGTGAGCCGATTGGTGCGGCGCTGGTAGCGCTCCAGTAGCCCCGGCACCTGTTCACGGAACGTCTGCCGTGGACACCCCAGCGAGAACCGATTACGGGACAGAGCCGTTTACTGGACAGGCCCCGCCGAGGACAAGAGCGGCGACGTCACCGTCCCTCAGGCCCGGCTCAGCACTCGATCAGAACCGCGCTGGCGTTGGCCCCCGGACCGACCCCGCCGAGAACCAGGTAAGGGGTGTCCACCTCGTCCCCGTGGAGTGCCAGCGTCACCGCGGCGCTGGCACTGGTCATGTTCCCGAGCGAGGGGAAGGTGTGCAGGTATCTCCCCGGTTTGATCTGCTCGCTCCATGCGTCGATCAGATGCTGGCTCGCCTGGTGACCGATGAAGGTGACGTCTTCCGGTGACACGTCGTTCCCACGCAGGAGCCGGTGGACGAGCACAGGCAGCTCGCCGGCGCCGAAGTCGGTGAAATCGGCGCGGCCGGCCTTGGTGATCTCGAACGTCGGGCGGAAGAACAGGGTGCGCCCGTCCGGATCGACTCCGGCGCTCCGCTCGGCCACCCTGATGTGCCCATACCGGGAGCCGTCCACGGCCACGGCCACGTCACGGACCAGCATGTGGTCGCCGGGGCCGACGACCAGGGCCGCCGCGCCGTCGCCCACGGCCAGCGAGTGGGGTTTGCTGTAGTCGACGCCTCGGCTCCATGTCGAGCCGACCGTCACGAGGAACGGTCCTCTGTCCGCGCCGAGCCAGGCGTCGCGTGCGAGCATCAGCGCCAGGATGACGCCGTCGAACTCACTGTGCAGGGGGAGCACCGCGCAGTCACGCCGCAGTCCCAGACGTGCGTGAACCTCGTACAGGGAATTGGGCGCCCGGTACTCTGACAGGGACGCGTACCCGTAGACGCGCCGTATCTCCTCCGCATCGATCCGCGCGGCCTCGAGGGCATTCCGCGAAGCGGCGACCATGAGATCGGTGATGTTCTGGTCCTCTTCGAGAACGCGCCGTTCCCGCATCCCGTGGAAGAGCCGTAGTTCCTCCGCCGAGTCGAGGGCGTCGATGCCCTGGAACACCGGGTCGTCGTTGGTCCTGATCTGGTCGGGAAGGGCATGCCGGCAGGACAGGATAGACGGTCCCTTCATCTCGCGCTCCGTGGGACGGACATCTGCTGCAGGGCCTCCACACGGCCGGCCCCGAGGATCCGGATCTCCGGGTCGTGTCGGATGTCCAGGACGGAAGGGCCGCCCTGCGCCGTCAGCTCGGCGAACAGCTCGGGCGTGATCTCGCCGGGCCGGGTGATCCGGCGGCCGGGGACGCCGAGGGCCCCTGCCCAGGCGGCGAAGTCGATCCACGGAGTGGACCACGGCTCGGTGCGATCGAACATCTGTCGGTATCCGTGGTAGACCATGTTGTACCGGCCGTCGTTGAAAACGGCGAAGACGATCGGCAAACAGTATTTCGCGGCGGTGAGGACCTCCGCGCCTAGCATCTGCATTCCTCCGTCGCCGCAGATGCACACCACCGGCCGGGCCGGGTCCGCCAGAGCCCTTCCGACGGCCGAGCCTATCCCCGATCCCATGCTTCCGAGCCCGAGGTGGATGGCGAATGACGAGGGATCGTCCACGGTGAGGTAGTGCAGCGCGAAGAGCATGTGCTCTCCGATGTCCGTGACGAACCGGGTGCCCTGCGGGGCCGACTCCTGGAGGTCGGCGATGATCCGGTGCGGCGCGACCGGGAATCTCTCGTCCGTCGCGAAGCCGGGCTCCTGGAAGGAGCTTTGCTCTGCGATCTTCGCCTTGAGACGCAGGCCGTCCGGATGGCGGATCCCCCTCGCCTGTCTGTTGGCCGACACGAGGAAGTCAGCGAGGGGAGCGGCGATCCCCGTCGTCGTGGGAATGTTCCGCGAGAAGACACTCGGATCGAGATCGACGTGAGCGAGGTAGCCTCCCGGCTCGACCAGCGCCAGCGAACCGATCGAGCAGTCGTCGAGATCGGTTCCCAGCGCCAGGGCCGCGTCGACGCCCAGAGCCGTGTAGTGGCGCGCCCACCAGGAGGCGGCCAGCCCGGAGTGGCGCAGAGACAGCGGATGACGCTCCGAGAGGACGCCTTTCCCTCGAGGAGTGCAGACGAATGGGACGTTGAGACCGTCGACCAGAGCCTCGACCTCTGCTCGCAGGTCCCTCGCGGCGCCTCCGACGATGATCAGCGGGTGGCGGGCTCCCGCCAGCCTCCGGACGACATCTGCCGCCACACCGTCGAGTGCGTCCCCGTTCCAACCGCTGTCCCGGCGGACGCCGCGATCGCGCGGCTGAGGCGGGATCCTGATCGCCTGCGCGGGGGTCATGGCCGTGTCGTTCGAGACCATCAGCAGCGCGGGTCCCTCGTTCCCTGGACGAGTCGCCGCGATGACGACCTCGTGTGCGTGGGCCGCGGCGGAGCCGCTGTTGACGATCCGGACGGTCCTGCGCGTGAAGTGCTCGACCGTCTGCTCATAGGACAGCCCCCCCGGCCCCATGTCCTGGAGCATGCGGCCGCCTGTCGCCGACCAGGCCACGTCACCGCAAATGACGACCACCGGGACGCCTTCGCAGAAGGCGGCCGCCAACCCGGTGACGGCGTTCATGCCTCCCGGTCCAGCGGTGACCAGCACGCCGGGTACCCGTCCCGCCTCCGACCAGTAACCCATCGCGCTGAAGAGAGCGGCGGTCTCGTGCCGCGACTCGATGAGGCGCGTCTCCGGATGGCCCAGGACCGCGTCGAAGATCGGTATGACCGGTCCCCCCGGGACGCCGAAGAACGTGGTCACCCCGAGCGCGACCAGTTGATCGACGATCCGGTCGGCGGCCCTCCGAGACTGATGACGGTCCGAGGATTCGACGTCGGTCATGTGTTGTGTCATTGGATGAGTCCTTCCATATACCGCTCCGAGTGCTTCGCCGTCATGAGGCCAGCGGGAGTGATTCCTCATGCTTTGCCGTGACCAAGCGGCGCAGACCAGGGTGCGGCCCTTATTCCTCCCCTTAGGTTTCCGTCGCAGGAGCGCAGCCGACCGGGGAGCGGATCGCCCTCATGGGTCCGCAGGCCCAGCGGCATGGCGTGGCGCGCGGATGAGGCACGTCGTCGCGCGGACCGGCGGCGGCGCACATCGCCGCGTAGAAACGTCTCCACGGTTTCAGAGGATTGCCACCTGGCCCGCGGCCAGCGGGTAAATGGTCGAGTCGGGGGGGGCTTGGTGGGACTGTGCAAAACAACGGGTCTGTCCCGTAGGCGGTGGTGACGCTAGGTGATCTTCAGCGCAGCAGGATGCGGTGGCGCAGGAGGTCGAACCCAGTCCGGGCGTCGGTGAGCCAGGCGGCGAGTTTGGCGTCGTTGCCTGCGGCCGGGGTGAGGAGTTCGGCGAAGGCACGGACCAGGCGGTCGAGTTCGGTCAGTTCGGGGCACGTACCCGCGAGTTCCTGCGGCAATGTGGTGTCGGCCTCGCGCGGCCTGTCGGGGCGGGTGAGCAGGAGCCGCCGAGCGAGACGGCTAACCGCATATGTCCAGGGGCTGGGTTACCGCAGAGAGCAGGACAGGGTGCTGTAGCACCAACCGTCGATCTGGGTGCCTGCTGACTCGAAGTGCAGCATCCTCTCGACTGGAGAAGAGACGTCCCAAACGGCCGCGTCCTGGACCGCCGGGTTCGAGCTGGTATACCTGAGCGTGAGATCTTCCGCGTAGAGCTCATCGTCGATCAAACTCGCGTCGATCGCAGCCCAGTTGCCGAACAGGTCGCCGTGGGATCTGCTCCCGAGCGATAGCGCAGTCCCGGGGTTCTGACGGGCAAGATCCTCCATTCCGGTGAAGTTGAAACTGGCCGTGGTCTCCGTGTCCCACGTGGCGATGCCGCCGTTGACGCGCATCGCCGCAGCCTCACCGCTGGCATTGACGTAGAAGACGCGACTTCCGCCCGCTGCTTCCAGCCGCTGCGCGGTCTCCACCGGGTCCACCATCGCCTCAATAGACTCCGCACCAGTCGTCGACCTGGTGACGAACTGCGGCCCCGGTTCGCTGAGGCTAGCAGCGGCGTCGACTTTCACGCTGGTCTCGGCTGCTGCTATCTCGCCGTCAAACGCGCCCGCGGTGGCCTGGAGAGCTTCGTTGGTTCCTTGGAATGCCGCGTTGAGCGCGGCGAAGCCGGCGGGTACTGCTTCTTCTTCGGGGATGGGCAGGCTTGCCGCGGCGAGGCTGTAGTCGACCACGTCGCCGTTGGTGATGGTGATGGCGGGTGTGGGGTGCAGGCCGAGGGGGTCGAAGATGTTCTCGCCGGTGATCACCCAGTCGTCCCAGGTTTCGCCGCGCCATTCCTGGTATGCGGCGAATTGGTCCATCAGGGGGCCGATGGGGTCGGTGAGGAGGTAGGCGTAGGCGGATGTCAGGGTGTCCAGGATCGAGTCAAGGATGGAGGTCGGCTGCTGGGTGATGGGCGTGCCGTAGACGGCTTGGTTGTTCGGGTCGCAGATCCCATACAGCTGGCAGGGGTCGTTGCCGGCCGGGTCGGGGTCGTAGCCGGTCGGGTCGGTGATGTTGATGGGATCGTTTGCGGCGTAGTTGTAGGGGTGGTGGGGGTGCGGGTCGGGGGTGAGGAAGGTCTTGGTGCCGGGGTCGTAGATGCGGCCGTTGTAGTTGATGGTGCGTAGGTTGTCGTCGTGGTGCTGGCCGGTGTAGCCATTCTGGACGTCGCCGCCGGTGGCCGGGTTCTGGTTTCCAGCCGGGATCGGGGCTCCGGTGACTTGGGTCCGGGCGCCGTAGGGGTCATAGAAGGTGGGTTGGGTGAGTTTCCCGGCTCCGTCGGTGACGCCGGTGACAGTGCCTTGGGGGTCGGTGAGGGTGTATTCGATGGTGTTGGTCTGGCCGTTGTAGGCGATCTGACCGACGCCGGCGATATAGAACACCCAGGTGTGGTGGTTTTGGGGGTCGACACGGTGTTCGAATAGGCCGGGGATGGTGAAGGTCGTGCCGAGGGGGCCGGTCTGCTTCATCCGGGTGCCGGCGGCGTCGTAGGCGAAGGTGGTGGTGCCTGCCGAGGTGGTCATGGTGCGCGGCAGGTCGAAGGGGGTGTAGGTGGTGCTGCGGACCGTGGTGTTGTTGGGTCCGGTGATGGAGGTCTGCCGGCCGAGATCGTCGTAATGGTAGGTCTCGGCGCCTGCTCCGGCCGGGTTGGTGGCGGTGTCAGGAGCGTGAGCGTGGGGTTGCTTGGGCTGGGGGTAGGTGTTGGTGGTGGCCGGGGTGAGAGCGGTGTCGTTGGCGATCCCGGTCAGGTTGCCCGTGAGCGTGTCGGTGTAGGTGGTGGTGGACGGTGCTGTATTGCCGTTGGTGAGCGTCCAGGTGTGGAGTTGGCCGGCGGCGTCGTAGGTGTAGGCGTCGGTGCGGTCCTGGCCTGAGGTGGCGGCGTCGTTCTGGGTGCGGGTGTGGATCTTCCCGTCTGCATAGTAGGTGTAGGCCAGGTGCTGCAGGGTGGTCTTGTTCGGTGCGGGCCCTGTCGTGGTTGTCGTGGTATTGAGCCGGCCGGTGGCCGGATCGAAGTCCTGGGACACGGTCGTGCCCTGGCCGAGGGTGGCGTCGGTAAGCGCGCCGTCGGCGTTACGGCCGGTGATGTGTTTGAGGGTCTGCGGGTTCTGGCCTGTGGTGGCGTCGATGACGTCGGCGGGGTCGCCGTAGTCGGTGTAGCCGGTCTTGATGGTCAGCGGGTGGGCCTGGCCCGGCGCCTGGGGGTAGGTAGTGGTGGAGGCGCGACCCAGATCGTCGTAGGTCTGGGTGATGGTGCACGGGGCGGCGGCAGGGCACAGCGAGCCGGGGGCTGCGTCGGTGTAGCTGGTGGTGGCGGTCCGGCCGAGGTGGTCGTAGGCGATGCTCGTGGTGATGCCGTCCGGGCTGGTGGCGGTGGCGGGCTTGCCGATGCCGTAGGGGGCGCTGTCCCACGTGAAGGTGGCGGTCTGATCGGTGTTGGCAGCGTTGTCGTGGTCGACGCGTTTGGTCGGGCGGCCTTCGTCGTCGTAGAAGTAGGTGGAGGTAACGGTCCCCCGGGTCTGGGTGGCGATCTCACCGGTCGGGAGATAGGTGTAGCTGCCTGTTCCGTGGTCGGGGTCGGTGGCCTGCTTGAGCGCGCCGGTGGGATAATAGACGGCGGTACTGATGTTGCCGTCCGGATCGAGGTGCTGGTACGGCTGGTCGAAGGGGCCGTAGGTGGTCTTGTCGACGGTCCAGTGCAGGGTGTTGGTCGCGTCCTTCCAGCCCAAGCCGGTCGAGATGGTCCGCCCAGCGGGGTCGGTGACGGTTTTGGTGAGCCGTCCGGCTGGGTCGCTGACGACGGTGGTGAACGGGTCGGGGTAGCTGTACGTGGTGAGGCTGTTGTCCGGGCCGGTGACGGCGGTGGTGCGGCCGAGGTTGTCGTAGGTGGTGTGGGTGACCGCGGCCGGGTTGTTGGGGCGGGACACGGTCGCGGGCCGGCCGTGATCGTCGTAGCTGGTGGTGACGGTGACGGGTTTGCCGTCGAACCCGGTGGTCGTCGAGGCGCGGGTGCGGCCCAACTGGTCGGTCACCACGGTGGTGGAGCGGGTCTTACCCGATCCAGGGGCGCCGGTCTGAACGGTGGTGGTGGTGGTCAGCCCGTCGATCTTCCCGTTGCCGTCGGTGTGGGCGGCGAAAGTGGCATCGGTGATCGGCTGTCCGTCCCCGACGGTGCCGACGGTGCGGCCGAGATCGTCGAACATCGATCCGGTCGACGCGCCCTGGGGAATCTGGTTGGGGCCGGGTGCCGGGGTGCCGGTCAGCGTCATGGTGGCGACGGCGACGCCGTAGGCGGGCTGGGTCGCGGTCCAGGTGGAGGGGCGGTAAGCGGTCTGGTCGTGTTCGGTCCACTGCTGGGTGGGGTAGATCTGCTCGTCGGGCCAGGTGGTGAACTGGGCGCCGAGCAGCGCATGAGCGTACTCGGTATGAGTCACCCGATCGGGCTGCCCGGCCGCCTTCACCGTCTGCGACACCTGAACGCCAGTGGTCTGGTCCAGACCATAGACGGTGGTGACCTTGTCGGGGGTGCCGGGCTGCGTCACGGTCCGGTCGGGTCGGCCCAAGGGGTCGGCGAAGTACTGGCTGGTGCGGGTGACCGGTGCGGGCACAGCCTGGCCGGGCTCGGTTGAGGTCGTCGAGGTCACGTGGGGGATGCTGATCAACCAGGAGTCGACCCGGTCCGATGACAGGTAGTAGCTGCGGCTGGTCTCGGTGACCGAGCCCGCGGCGGAGATGGTCTTGATGTGGGTCTGATTGCCGTAGTCGTCGAACTGCACGTCCGTCGTTTTGGCCACGGCATAGGGGTGCAGCTGAGACGGATCGTAGATCAGGTGGTTCAGGTGTTTGGTGGCGGACAAGTCGATGTTCCAGTCGACGTCGACCGCCGCCTCCGAGGAATAAGTAGTCGAGCCGGACGGGAACACCGCGAAGGTGTGGTCGTTGTTGAGCAGCCGGAAGTCCGGCGTGTCGTTCACGACGGTCGTGATCCTGGCTGCCAGGCCCTTGCTGATCCCGCCGGGCGCCTCCCTGTCCTTGCCCGTCGGCGACACCAGCGTGACCGTGGACACCGACGACGGCACCGAAGCGAACGGCTGGATGTCCGCGGTCGCATTCAGACCCGCCGCCTTGAGCGTCTTCGTGTCATACGTCGTGATCGTCTCGGTCGCGGTGTCAGGACTCCAGGCGAAGAACTGGGTGAAGTGCGTGCAGGCGTCCCTGACGTTGGTGACCGGCGCCCCGTAGGAGTAGTAGGTGGTGTGCGCGGTCCCGGAGCCGGGGATGGAGGAGAACTCCTGCTCGTGCGAGGTCACCGACCGCACCACGGTCATGCCCTTGCGGTCGGCCACCAACGGCCACGTGTAACCGGGGCCCGCCGCCGCCTCGCTCTGGTGATCGGACCAGGACTGGGAGTAGGACACCTGCACCCGCGTGGCGGCAGCGCCCTCATCACCCACAGCGGTGATGCGGTCATAGGTCACCTGATCCTGCGACATCACCTGGAGGTGGTCCGGCCCCTGCCCACCGATCTTGGCGTCCTTCATGATGTCGGGCAGGCCATCGCCATTGAAGTCACCGATGAGGGAAAGCGGCCGGCCGACGTCCGCCCGGGACGTCCCGGCGCCGGTGTTGCGATCGGTTCGGGTGAAGCTGCCGTCGCCGTTGGAAACAAGAGTGGTGATCTTGTCTTGACCGCCCCCGGCCTGGAGGATTTCGTCGTCGTAGGGGTCGTCGAGCGCGTTCCGCTTCAGTGTCAGGCCGGTGTTGTAGAAGGTGACGATGTCGTCGCGGCCGTCACCGTTGAGGTCGGCGACGCGCACATCGGCCAGGTCATCCACGGGGACCGTCACCGAGGAGCCTTGCTGGTAGAGCAGGCCGGTGCCGGTGTTCCACAACAGATGCGCCACCGCGCCGGGAGTCGTCGGCACTTCAAGGGTGTCGCGGAGACCGTCACCATTGAAGTCCCCGGTTACGGCCTTCGTCCACCCCAGAGCGTTGTCTACCCAGCCCACGTATGGGTCGCCGTTCTTGTCATACCCCGCTAGGTACGAATATTGGATCTCTTGAGGGTTGAGGTAGGGGACCGTCCGTCCTTTGCCGAACCAGAAGGGAGTGTGGCCCTCCCCGCCCTCGATCTCGGTGCGGTTGCCTTGGTCATCAATGAGATACAAGAAGGTTTCCTGGCCGGCACCGCATTGGGTGGTGACAGCCTTGGTCGCCGGTGAGCTATACGAGCTGCTTTCCAAGAGCAGGTCAGCGCGGCCGTCACCATCAAGATCCATCACCTGGTGTGCGCAGTTGCTGCCTGACACCAGCGACTGTGGGTCTGCGAAGGCGCCACCACCCAGATTCTTCTGAAACCAGATGCGCTGCACACTAGTATGGCCAGGGCCGATGTAATCTTGATCATCGACGGCGGTGATCCTGTCCAAAAGCCCGTCCCCGTCGACATCGCCATACTCTTCCCACACGGACTTGCCGTGAATGCCCTGCACGCCGGCGCTGGCGAACTTCCCGCCCTCCTGATACCAGGACAGGACCGAGGTGAACTCTCGCTTGTCGAACGCCCCGGCGTTCGCCGCGGAATGGCGCAGGACCATCTCGGACTTGCCATCGCCCTCCAAGTCGACCGCGGAAGCGTCCTTTACCGAGGCGAAGACTCCTGTACCCGGCCAAGCCCCGACCCCATTCAGATCATGCTGCTCGCCCAGTACAGACACCGTGCCCTTGCCGTCACGGGTACCCAGGCGTATCTGATCCGGACTGACCGGGTTCGGCCCGCCCGCGTTTACCACGACATCGTCCAGGCCATCGCCGTTGAAATCCCCCACCTGGGCAGCCGGCGCCATCATCGCGTCATCGGCACCCGTACGCTTGGTCAAGGTCGCCTGTGGCAGAGCGCCCAGATCCACGATCGTGTTGAACCCCGGCTGCACCGGAGCCGACCAGGTGAATTCCTTCGATTGCAGGCAGCCACCCAACTCGCCACACTCGGTCACCTTCGACAGCATGGACTTGGTCCGACCCGTGTTGCCGCCCATAGGAAGGTAGGACAGGCTATATGTCCGGATGAGTTTTACCTGATCGGGATCAGGGGCCCACATCTGTACAGCCTGCAACCGGTGTGTCTGCTTGTAGGCAACCCCCGAGACCCACGACCGCGAATCATCGGCGAAGCCCGTCTGGGGGTCTTTCCGATCGCCCCAAACGAAATGCACCTTCCGCAGCGCCGTCCTGCCCGGACCCCAGGTATAGGTGATGTCCGATACCAACTGTTCCGCGCCCGAGGAATCGGAGAAATCCTGGTAGGAGTAACGCATCTCATTGCCCGAACGATCCTTGACGCTCGTCAGCTCCCACGCCACCCGGAGATTCGACGCCGCTCCCGGAACGTCTTTCACGTCCAGCTTGCTCAGCCAGCCTAGGTTGCCGCCCGACGACTCGTCCGTCAACGAGACAGCATTGTCCCGGCGAACCGCACGCCGTGCAGAATACGTCTTGATTAGGCCGTTCTTGGTATAGACGACGAACATGTCCGGACCTGTGTCCGCAGAAGACGGCACGCCGGGCGAGCCGTCGCCACCCGGCAGTGCCGGCTCGTTCACCGACAGAATCCTCGCGAACGTGTCGGACGCCGTCCGATACTCCCCGTCCCCATCGCCGTACGTGCCCCCGACCCCGACCAGTTCCTGGCCATCTAGGCAGAACCGATCGTCTTTGCCATAGCTCACACCGGTCCGTGTCCCATCGATCTGCGGGGTCTTCCCACAACGCGTGATCAGTGAGCCCGCTCCCGACAGCGACCAGCCCACCCCGAGCGGTCCGTTCGCCGGGGAGGAGACATACGACAGCGCCAGCGACGGCGCGATTCCCGCCCGTCCCGCCGGCACCTCCAGCGGAATCGAGTAGGTGAATTGGCCCGACGGCGTCACATCCGACGACCCCGCGAGCACGCCCCCCGACCCGGCCTTTTGCACCGGATGGCCCGCATTCGGCGCACCCCACGCCAGCCCCGGCAGCCCGGGAGGCCCGCCGGCGGCCCACACCGCCGGTGCCTGCACGCCCGCCAGCGCACTCCCCACCAGCACGACACCGGCGGCGGCCGCCACCCAACGAGACGCCAACGGCGATGTACGAAGCACGGCACCCATGACTGGCCCTCTCGAGAAAGGTAAAGGTCTGATAGCAGACCAAGCTCCTATCCGGTTGTACGCGCCCGCCGTCGCGTCCACATGAGTAGCCATGACTCCATCGATGCGCTACACCCGCCCCTGACAGGACGTCAGACCACCCGGTATGCCCTGTGCCAGCTGTCAGTCATGGCGGTCTGCCCGTCACTCGATCAGCGTGGTCCCCGAGGAAGGCCTCCGCGTAGGCGCCGGGCCAGCCTGCTGGGCGTTGCCGCGGAGCCAGGCCTTGGCGGAGGCGTCCAAGGCGTCAGGGTCGTATCTGGTTCAGTGGGCGTGGAGGGCAGCGACGCGTCCGACCAGTGGTTCACGGCGGGGCCACCCAACATCCAGGTCTCCGGGACCGTCCACGGTTCCAGTCCCTCGTCGGTGAGCAGCCGGGCGTGCGCGGAGGCGGCGGACGTCGGGGTGGACGGCACGGACGACGGCCCTCGCCGGTGGCGAGGTGGTCGGGATGGCTGGACCCACCCGGCCCCAGTCGCGTTCCGGGGTGTGGGTGATGATCCGGTCCGGCCGGACCTGCCGGATGAGCCGAGTGAATGGGCGAGTAGATCCGCACGGAGCCGCCCCAATGGAGAAGCTCACGGTCGCACTGCGTTCAGGAACCGGTCACGGCCGATGCGCCGCAGGCGGGCCGGGTCGCCTCGAGATCTTGGCACCGGGAACGGGAGACGTCTGCGAGCGAGATGCCGGTCGATGCACGCTGCGGTGTCACGCGCGCTGCCGCCCGCAAGCGTGGCCTGCGGGGCTGTGGGCTCTCCGTCTGGGCCTTGGGGTGGATGAGGCGTTGACCCAGGCTTCCCCACGGTCGTTGTGTTGAGGCGGACCGTCTTACCAGTCGAACCGGCAGATCACCAGGCCTGCCTGGGCGCCGGCGCAATCGACGAAGGGGTGTGGATCATGCTTGAAGAGTACGCGCAGATCGCCGCGACCTATGACCGGTCGTTCGAGCTGCCCTACCGCAGAGACCTCGAGGTGTACTCAGTGCTGGAGGCACTCGGTCCGCTGGAGGGTCTGTCGGTGCTGGACCTGGCCTGCGGCACAGGGTTCTACTCCAGGGAGATCAAACGGCGCGGCGCGGCCCGGGTCGTGGGCGTAGACCTTTCACCAGAGATGATCGCCACCGCGCAGCAGATCGAGAAAGACAACCCGCTCGGCATCGACTACCTCGTGCAGGACGCCGCCGATCTGAACGGCACCGGTGACTTCGACATCGCGACCGGAGTCCACCTGCTGCACTACGCCACCTCGGCCCAGCACCTGGCCGGCATATGCGCCGGCATCGCCACCACTCTGCGGCCCGGCGGCCGCTTCATCGGATGGCAGGTCACCCAGACCATCTCACCCGACCCTCGCTTCTACGAGCCCAACAACATCTTCTTCCGCGGCACCGAACACCTCAACAACGGTGACGAATACTTCGTATCCATCCGAGCCGACAACTACATAACCCCGGAAATACCCCTGCACTACTGGAACAACACCGCCTACCAAGACGCCCTCACCGCAGCCGGGTTCCACACCATCACCTGGCACGATGCCCACATCCAACCCGAGCACCACGCCGCCAACCTCACATTCTGGGAACCCATGCGCACCGCACCCTTGTTCTCCATCGTCCAAGCCACCAGAGCCTGACCGGCCCGGGAACCACTGCGCTGGGGTGTTGCTTGTTTGCTGCCGGGCGCCAGCCACCCCATGCAACAGAAACACTGGGCCAACCACCTCGACCATGAGAGCAGACCCCAGCAGGCTGGCGGGACTTGTACGGTCGGTCTTCGGCTCTGTCACGTAATCGGTAGTGACGCTGAGTGAGGCACCTGTCAGCCTGAGGCGTGCCGAAGATCAACGATCTGGCGGGTCTGGTGTTCTCGGGACTGTCTGACCTGGTCATCGAGGATGTGGCGGACGAGAACGACCTTGTTCGGGTCATGGCCCGCGCCCGGGATGAGCCTGTGTCTTGCTCTGCCGAGGCCGGTCGGCCAAGCGGACATGGGCGCTGGATGCGGACCTGGCGGCGTTCGACAAGATCGATCATTCGTGGCTTCTGCAGACGCTCGGATCGTTCCCCACCACGGACATGACCCGGGCTGGTCGAAGGCCGGGGTGGTGGTACTGAGTGATCTTCAGTGCGGCAGGATGCGCCGGCGCAGGAGGTCGAACCTGGCCCGGCCGGGCATCTGCCGCAACGCTGGACGGCCCTCCAGGTCATGCGGTGCCGACGCATCACTCAGCGGACCATGCGCCACCAGATGAAGGTGTGCAGGCACTGAATGGTGTGCTTGGCAACCGCGTGCCTGAAGTAGTCGGCCCAGCCGAGCAGGATCTGGTTGATCCGGATCAGCGCGATCTTGTAGCCGAGGTGTGACAACCTCTGGGTCAGTGCCTTGATCTTCCGCTTCAGCGTCTCGACCAGTTTGTCGGCGATGAAGGCATAGACGTGCCATTTGTCCGTTCCTCGCTTGCGTATCCGGACGATACGAAAGCCGAGGACGTCGAACCCATCCGCAAGGTGGACGATCTGGGTCCTGTCCCCGATCAACGCGATGTTCAGCAGCAACGGGCTGTACACGCCGCCTTGAGGGGTCCCTCATCGGTCGACACGAAGCCCTAGCCTGCCTCGAACACCCCGATTCCGGGACAGACTCGTTGACTGGACGGACCCTGACTAGCCGGGATTCCACAAGGGCTCAATTCCTAGGGTGGTCCGGCTACGTAGTCCCTGAGTTGATCAACGGTCGTAGGGAGGTCTACTGGCTGCCACGCCGTCCGCCTCAAAGGTCAGAGGAGATCAAGGCATGGCATCCAGCATCGGCGCACGATTCGACCCGCTGGGCGAAGACCTGCACGACCCGTATCCGATCTACGCCGAAGCGCGGAAGGCCGCCCCGGTCTTCTTTTCCGAGCGCCTCGGCGTCTGGTGCGTCGCCCGCTACGACGACGTCGTCGCGGTGCTGAAGGACGACGAGGCCTTCTCCTCCGCGGAGATCATCCCCCGGCCGAAGGGAATGCCCGCCGACCTCGACCGGTTTCTCGACTGGTACTTCGCGGACTTTCCGCCGCTGACCTTCACCGACCCGCCCGCACACACGAAGATCCGCGCCGTCGCCGCGCGGGGGTTCCTGCCCCGCGTCATCGCGCGCTTCGAGCCGACCATCCAGCGGATCACCGCCCAACACCTGGACGAGCTATCCGGCAGGACCGAGTTCGACCTCCTCACCGAGTTCTCCTACCCTCTGATCATGTCGGTGATCCTGGAAGTCATGGGGATCCCGCAGGCCGACCACTCGGCCTTCGTCGCATGGAACAAACAGCTGTTCACCGTCCTCGTCGGCTCGCACGCGGCCGACGAGGCCACGCTGATCCAGTGCGGGCGGGACCTGGAGGATTGGCGCTCCTACGTCAGGAAGATCGTCGAGGAGCGGCGCGCGGAGCCTCGCGAAGATCTCATCAGCTTCTTCTCCCACAGCGAGGTCCGTGGACACCGGCTCGAAGGCGACGAGGTGGCCGCGCTGGTCATGACGATGCTCGCGGCGGGCTGGGAGGCCACCTCCAACGCGTTGGCCAACAGCGTCGAGATCCTCCTGCGCCGCGATCTGTGGAGCGCGCTCGACCTGGCCTCCATCGACCAGGTGATCGCCGAGTGCCTACGGCTCAACGGCTCGCTCGCCTGGATCAACCGCGTCGCGGTCCGTGACACCAAAGTCGCCGGGCAGACCATCCTCACCGGCGAGGTGGTCTCGCTCCTCTGGAACTCCGCCTGCCACGACGAGAGCCACTACCCGGCGCCGACGGAGTTCCGGCCGGATCGGCCGCGCGACAGCCAGGAGCTCACCTTCGGGCACGGCATCCACTACTGCATCGGGGCCCCTCTGGCCCGGACCGAACTGCGCATGGCACTGACCATGCTGCACGAACGGTTCCCCGGCCTACGGCTGAGCTCCAGCGAGCCCGCCGTCTACCGGGCGGTCATGACCTTCCGCGCGCTGGAGAGCCTCCCCGTCACGATGACGCCTCCAGCGCGGCCGGCAACGCCTCCCGGGAGCTGATGCCGAGCTTGCGGTAGACGCTGCCGAGATGCTGCTCGACCGTCCTCGGACTGACGAAGAGAATTTGCGCGATCTCCCTGTTGCTGACTCCGTCCGCGGCGAGCCCCGCCACTCGAAGTTCGCTCGGGGTCAGCATGGAGCGACCCTTGGCGGGGACGACTCCCGCCCGGACACCGCTGGCGGACAGCTCGCCGCGGGCGAGCTCCACGAGCGGCGCCGCCCCGCACGCCTCGGCGAGCCCGGCACCCGCCCGCAGGCAGGCCCGCGCCTCAGGTCTCTTCCCCGCTATCCGCAGGCAGGCGCCGAGCGCGACGAGGGCCTTGGCATGCTCGAGCCTCGCCGGAGAAGGTTCGAGCACGGCCACGGCCTCCCGGAGCAGCGCCTCCGCCTCCTCACCCGCCGCAAGGGTTCCGGCCACGCGCAATGCGCGACCGAGCGCACGTGGTGCCCGCCAGCGCCGCGCCTGCTCGACCTCCTCCGCCGCCAGCCGCACCGCCTCCTCTGGGCGGCCAAGAGCCTGAAGGCAGAGTGCGGCCTCCGAACGCCAGGGCAGGATCGCCGGGTTCACACCGCCGAGCGTGCCGTAATAGGTCCCGGCGGCCAGGCAGAGGTCCAGGGCCTCCTCGTTCCGCCCGTCCGTGCGTAGCACACGCGCCCGGGTCAGGAGCACGAAGTGAGCGGGCCCCGACAGAGGCAGCGGATCCGGCAGCTGGGGCCTGCAGCTCACGGCCTCGGCCTCCTCCCGCCTGCCCTGCTCCAGAAGGACCTCGATCAGCCAGGACGCGGTCAGGTATTCGGTGATCCCCATCCCGACGAGCTTGCCGGCCTGGAGGGCCTCACGCAGATCGGCCTCGGCCTCAGCCAGATGCCCGCGGCCCAGCCAGGCCAGGCCTCGGTAGGTGAAGGCCCCCGCCTGACCGGCGAGCTCTCCCTTGCGCCTGATCCACTCCAGCGCCCCGTCCAGCAGGTCGATCAGCTCGTCGGCGTCCGCCGCCGCGAGTGTGAACCAGGCGCAGGTGGCGAGCATCTCCGCGTGCGAGACCAGCAGGTCGTCCATCAGACCGCGGCGTGCGCGCTGCACCGCCGCCGGATTCCCCGCGTACGTCTCGCTCCAGGCGATGGCGCAGTCGAGCATCCTTCCGCCGAGAGTCGGCTGCGGGGGAACGCTCCCCAGCCTGGCTGCGGCGGCCAATGCAGGGCCCGGGTCTCCGATGGCGAAGCCGATCCGCATCGACATCAGCCACGCCTCCATCCGGTAGGCCAGGTCCACGTCGTCGTCCTCCAGCTCACCGATGGCCGCCTCCATGACCCTTCCGGCGCCGTCGGCATTCCCTGCGTAGATCAGGCAGACGCCGTACTGGGCGGCGATCTCGGCTCGCCGGCGGCCGTCCGCCATGCGGAGGGCCCGCTCAAGCAGCGGCGCGGCCTGAGCCATGTCCACCAACTGCCCGACAGTGCCCGCCTCGACGAGCACTTCAAGAAGATCCCCCGAGGCGGGCGGCTCCTGGATGCAGCGGCACAGGTAGGCGAAGGCGCTCTGCGGGGAGCCATGGGCCAGGGACACCCGGGCCGCGGAGCGCAGCACGCTGACCGTCCATTCGTCGCCGGCCCAGGGAGCCAGCAGCAGATGCGCCGCGATCTGCTCCGGCCCCGCGCGACGGCGCGCCAGCACACGCGCCGCGCTGTCATGGCCGGCGGCGCGCTCCGCTGTGTCGGACGCCTCATAGATCGCGGCACGCACCAGGGGGTGGACGAACTCGATCCGCGACCCGGTCGGCCTGGACGGTTGCAGGATGTTGATCCGGTCCAGGATGCTGATCGCCGATGTCACGGCTTCAGTCGGCAGACTGGCCAGCGCGCCGATGTCACGGGCCTGCGCGCTGTCGCCCAGCACCGCAGCGGCCCTGGCGACTTTGAGCGTGTCCGGGGACAGCGCGTGGAGCCGGTGCGACACCCAGCGGCCGATCGCGCGCGGGCCGATGACCGCCAACTTCTCGACGGCCTCCGCGGTCGGCGGGACGCCCTCGGCCCGCAGCATCGTCACCAGTTGCGAGACCAGCAGCGGGTTCCCGCCCGTGGCCTCGTGGAAGGCCCGGACGAAGGCCGAGTCTGCGTCCACGGCTCCGTCAGCCAGCAGGGTCGCGATCGCCGGCTCACTCAGGGCCCGCGGCCGCAGCAGAACCGTGACGGGATCGGAGAGCAGAAGGTCGAGTAGCCGCTGGAACGTGTCCGGCTCGCTGGGCCTGGTCGCGGCCACGACCGCCACTCCCAGATCGCTCAGCCTGGGCAGCAGGAAGACCAGGAAACGCAGTGACGACGAGTCCGCCCACTGCAGATCGTCGACCACCAGGACCGCGGGCCCGTCCTGGGCGAGGTTGGCGATCAGCCAGTACAGCCCGTGGAGCATCGCGAGCTCGCCCGCCGCCTCCTCCGTCCCTTCGAGGGAGGCGACCGGAGCCAGCAGCGTGCCGGCGAGGGCGGCCGCGTCACTCAGCAGGCGGGCCCGTTCCTCAGGGGACGCCTCGGCCAGGACGGGCTCAAACAGCTGCCGCATCACCCCGAAGCCGAACTGCCGCTCCAGATCCACTCCGCGCGCCGAGAGCACCCGGACGCCTGCGCTCCGTGCCGACCGCATCGCCTCTGCGAGCAGCCGGGACTTTCCGACGCCCGCCTCGCCTTCGACCACGACGAAGGAGCCGACTCGCCGGAGGGCCTTGTCCACCGCGACTGCGAGCACCTCCAGCTCGACCTCGCGCTCGACGAGCCTCTCATCGTGCCGCATCAGCTGCCCCTCATCCCTGGCGTGATCGCGTACCCTCGACGATCACACTGTCACATGCCTGAATTCGAGCGACTACGGGCGCCCTACCTCCTACAGCAGCGGCACCGTGACGGGCGATCACCGCATCGAATAGTGCTCCTGAGGTGATGTGTCGCTCGACGGGAGTTTCGCTGGAGCGCGGGCTGCGGTACTTGGCGCCGCCCGGCCCCCGGTTCCCGCATATGGCGTCTGCTCCGGCTCGGCGTCGGACGGGTAGGCGTGGTGGCGCCCCTGACGCTGACCACGTACGGGAATGTTGTGGACGGTCAGGCCAAGCCGCAGCGCGGTCGCCTCGCCGGATCCGGCCTCAGCGACGACCAGCGGCGGGACCAGCCTCCAGGAAGCCGGCTCATCCAGCATGTCCACTGCGAACTGCCACTTGGGGCGGTGCCGCACCTCGTCTGTGGCAGGGGCAGATGATCTGGCCGTTCTTGACCCGGGAGACCGTGCAGCCCTGGTGGGTGCCGACCCGGAGACGGCGGGACGATATTCGCAGCTTTCAAGCTATCTCCATAAACGGGGTAAAATTTGGAAGTGGACGGTCACGACCTGCTGGAACGGCAGAGCCAGCTCGAGGCCGTGCAGGCCGCAGCCGGCGCGGCCGCGGAGGGGGCCGGGACGCTGCTCACCGTTGAGGGCGGTAGCGGGCTGGGGAAGACCCGCTTGATCGAGGCGTCGGCGGATCTCGCCACGGGGGCGGGCCTGCGCGTCCTGACCGCGCGGATCGCCCGGCAGGGGCCCGGCCGCCCGCTTGGCCTGGCCCGCCATTGGTTGGAAGACGCCCTGACCGGACTCGACGACGTCGCCCGGGAAGCGGTCTTCGCCGGCGCGGCCGCGCCCGCACGCGCGGTGCTCGATTCGCCCGCGCCGCAGCCGGGGTTCCCGCTGCTGCACGGGCTGCTCTGGTGCCTGGTCAACCTCTCCCGGGAACGGCCGTTGGCCCTCATCGCCGACGACGCCCATGCCGCGGACGAGGGCTCGCTGCGCTTCATCGCCTACGTCCTGCCGCGACTGCGGGAACTGCCGGTCCTCATCGTGCTCGGCGTACGGCCCGACACGGCTGCGGCCTCCCCACTGCTCAGCATGGTCACAGGCAACCCACTGACCCAGCCGCTGGTCCTGAAGCCGCTCAGCGCCTCGGCCGGGCAGCGGCTTGTCGCGCACGCCCTCGCCGACCTCCGGCCCGACCCCGCCTTCTGCGCGGCGTGCCATATCTCGACCGGCGGCAATCCGCTGCTCCTGAACGAGCTGGCCGGGGCCGTACGCGCCGCCGGGGTGGCGCCCACCGCCGCGAACGCCCACAAGGTCAACCGGCTGGGCGCGAGCACCGCGACCGAGCAGCTGCTCACCGTGATCAGCCGGCTTGCCCCGGACGCCCTCGACCTCGCCCGCGCGATCGCTGTGCTGGGTGGCGTCGTCGACCTGCCCCAGGTGGCCGAGCTCGCCGGGCTCCCGGCCACGCGGGCCTTCGCCGCCGCGGCCGAGCTCGACCAGCGCATGATCTGCAGGCTGCAAGGCGGTCACGTCATGCGGATCGGCTTCGTGCTGCCACTGGTGGAGTCGGCCTTTTACCACGATCTCCCGGCCGAGGCGCTGGCGTCCGCCCACAGCAGGGCTTCCGCCCTGCTGATCGCTACCGGCGACGACAGCAAGGCGGCAGGCCATCTGCTCCTCGTCCGACCGACGGGCGACGACCAGGTCACAACGGTCCTGGTGCGGGCGGCCGGCGAGGCGATGCGGCGGTCCGCACCCGAGCAGGCGCTGCGCTTCCTGGAGCGGGCGCTGAGGGAGCCACCGGGGCCGCGCGAGCGGGCCGAGATCCTGCGGCAGGCGTCGGCGGCCGCCCGCATGGTCCATCTGCCGACCGCCGCACGATGGCTCGGCGAGTCGCTGCCGCTGAGCCGGACGGTCGAGGAAACTGCCGAGATCGGCTACCAGCTCGGCCTGGTCCACGTCCTCATGGACGACGCCGAACAGGGTGTGGCGGTCTGGCGGAAGGCGCTGGACCGGCTGCCCCCGGTACGGACCGACCTGCGCGACCGGCTCGACGCCGCGCTGCTCGCTGTGTCGGCCGGCGACCCGCCGGGGCCGGACCACGTACCGGGCGACGGCATCGGCGGCAGCCTTCTGGACTGCGCGATCGCCAGCCGGCAGATGGGCGCGTGCGACCCTGCCGGGGCCGAGCGGGCTCGGCGCGCCCTCGACGACCAGCGGCTCGGCTACGAGGCCGGCAACGACATCGCGGTCCTCGGAGCCGGGACGGTCCTGCTCGCCGCCGACGAGGCGGCCGGGATGCCGGCCGTCGAGGCGGCTTTGGCGCGGGCCCGCTGGCAGGGGTCCCTCACCGGGATGGTGTCGGCCCAGACCTGCATCGTCCTCGGCTTGCTGTGGCAGGGCCAGCTGGCCGAGGCCGAGGGCAACGCCCGGGAGGTCGCCGCGGCCGCGCGGCGTGCCGGCAGCGGGCTCGCGCGCCGGATCGCGCTGTCGCTGCTCGCCGATACGCTGATCGAGCAGGCCAGGGAGGCGGAGGCCGCCGAGGCGTTCCATGAGGCGGCCGGATCCTCGCAGGGCACGGACCTGTTCACCCTCGGCACCGCAGCGAAGCTGGCCAGAGTGCAGGGCGACCACGCGGCCGCGCTGGACAGCGCTCTGGCCTGCGGCACGCTCGTGCGGCGTCTCGGGCTCGACAACCCGGCGCTTGTCCCGTGGCGGTCGGAGGCCGTATTCGCCCTGCGCGCCCTGGGGCACGAGGACGAGGCCGAGCGCCATGCGCGCGAGCAACTGGAGCTCGCCCGGCGGTGGGGCGCGCCGCGGGCGATCGGCCACGCTCTCCGCGTCAGCGGGGGCCTCGGCTCCGGCCCGGATCGGCTGCGGGAGCTGGAGGAGGCGATCAGCGTCCTGGAATCCTCACCAGCCCGGCTCGAATTGGGTTACGCGCTGGCGGCCTACGGCTGCGCGCTGCACGAGGCCGATCGCTCCACGCTCGCTCGCCGCTACCTCGGCCGGGCGCTCGACATCGGGGCGGGCTGCGGCGCGGCCGCACTGATGGAGCTGGCGCGCGGCGGGCTCCGCGCGGCCGGTGCCCGGCCCCGCCGCAGCGCGCTGACCGGACCGGACTCTCTAACGCCCAGCGAACGCCAGGTCGCGGAGCTGGCGGCGGAAGGCCTCACAAACCGCGACATCGCCCGAGAGCTCTACATCACGGCCAAGACGGTCGAGGTCCACCTGTCCAAGGCCTACCGGAAGCTCCGGATCAGCGGCCGCAAGGATCTGGCGAGGGCACTAGCCTCGGGCTTTCGCGGCGAGTTTGAGGGCACCTGATCGTTTACATGAGAAAAGTGCCTTTGAGCTGGGAGGATTGGGCTTGTCTAAGGTCCTGTCCGCACCAGTTCAGAAGGCACTTTCCGCGTGAAGACTATCGCGTCCCAGCCCAAGATCGTGGTTTCCGCAGACGGTCTGGGACTCATCTCGCAGGCCGGTGGACTGCTGTTGCTGGAGACGTTGCGGGTCACCGGCCTGGGCAGGGAACTGTCGGCGCAGTTGGAACGGTGGCAGCCGGCCCGCGCCATCCATGACCCGGGCAAGGTCATCGCCGATCTGGCGCTCACCCTGGCGCTGGGCGGGGACTGCCTGGCCGACATCGCGATGCTCCGCGCCCAGCCCGAGGTGTTCGGCCCAATCGCGTCCGATCCGACCGTGTCCCGGCTGATCGACCGCCTGGCCGCCGACCCCGTCCGCGCGCTGAGGGCGATCCGCACTGCCCGCGCCACCGCCCGCGAGCGGGCCTGGACGCTGGCCGCAAACCATGCGCCCGGCGCGGACGGTGAGCTGATCCCCCTGGACATCGACGCGACCATCGTCATCGCCCACTCCGACAAGCAACAGGCTGCGCCGACCTGGAAGAAGACCTTCGGGTTCCACCCGATAACGGTCTTCGCCGACCACGGAGCGGATGGTGGCGGGGAACCGCTGGCCCTGCTGCTGCGGCCCGGCAACGCCGGGTCCAACACCGCCGCCGACCATATCGACGCGGCCCGGCTGGCCGTGGCCCAGCTCCCCAAGCAGCGACGCCGGCAGGTGCTGATCCGCGCCGACTCCGGCGGCGGCACCCGCGAGTTCCTGTCCTGGCTGTCCCGGCCCGGGCGGCGACTGTCCTACTCCATCGGCTTCACCCTCACCGAGGAGGTCCAGACCGCAATCCTGGCTCTGCCCGCCCACGCGTGGACACCCGCCTATGACGCCGACGGGCGGGTACGGCCCGGCGCCTGGGTGGCCGAGCTGACCGGCGTGGTCATCTTGGAGGGCTGGCCGAAGGGGATGCGCCTGATCGTGCGCAAAGAGCGCCCGCACCCGGGCGCGCAGCTACGCTTCACCGACATCGACGGGCACCGCTTCACCTGCTTCGTCACCAACACCCGCCGCGGGCAGCTCGCCGACCTGGAACTACGCCACCGCCGCCGCCACCGCCGCCGCGCCCGCTGCGAAGACCGCATCCGCGGCGCCAAGGACACCGGGCTGCGCAACCTCCCGCTGCACGACTTCACCCAGAACCAGATCTGGTGCGAGATCGTCGCCCTGGCATGCGAGCTCATCGCCTGGATGCAGATACTCGCCTTCGATGGACCGGCCCGCCGGTATGAGCCCAAACGCCTGCGGCTTCGCCTGTTCGCTGTTGCCGCCCGCCTGGTCCGCGGCGGCCGGCGCCTCCGCCTACGGGTGGCCGCACCCTGGCCCTGGGCCGGCCAACTGGTCACCGCTATCACCCGGCTTCAGGCGCTCCCGGCCCCGACCTGACCAGCACCAACCCGCTCCGACGACCAGGAAGGACACCCTGCGGGCCCATGGAACCCCGCCCACCCGACGCGACAGCCGGGCCACCAGGCTGACCACGGCCGCGATTTCAAACTCCAGCCGAACCGCTCAGCCAGCCACCGGATGGGCGCGAAAGATCGAGGCTAGAGAACGATAGGTAGCACTACAGCCTCATCTCGTGATTGAAGCTTGCCGCCGGCGGAGAGCGCCACAGTTTGGCGCTGCCGCACCATAGTGCCCATGTGCGGCAAGAAGGCCCACGGGCGGCCCGGTTATCGTGCCAGCCCGCGACCAACCGAAGAGGGG
>NZ_KI866525.1:188623-213668 GCF_000511135.2 Microbispora sp. ATCC PTA-5024
TCATTGGGATTCACCGAGCCGAACGCGGCCGGACGCACGTACCGGCACGGAACGATCAGCGGCTACTCCAACGGCAAGTGCAAGTGCCAGCACTGCGAGGACGCCTACGCCATCTACCGCGCCGAGCGCCGCGCAGATGGCAAGGACTCCCCCAGGACACCACGCAGACGGGACACCGATGGGCGCACATCTCCCGTGACTGGTTCCGTAAGCAGATCTGGATTCCGGCCCTTGAATCCGCCGGTCTACAGATCCATGTACGTATGCACGGCCTGCGCCACGCTCACGCGTCGTGGCTCCTCGCCGGCGGAGCCGACCTGCAGGTGGTGAAGGAGCGCCTTGGCCACGCCAGCATCTCGACCACCGAGAAATACCTCCACACGCTCCCGGATGCCGACGAAACCGCCCTCGATGCCTTCACCAGAATCCGCGCCCGCGGGTCAGACCGATAAACCCTCTGATAACGCGACCAGCGCGCTCTTTCGGCTCACGACCGTCTCAAGATTCCGAACAGAACGACAACAGTGTCGGGAAGGCCGGATTTGAACCAATAACCCCTTGACATCCAGTCGCGTTTTCCCGTTCATTCGGCTCCCTCACTCTCGCGAGCACAGTCGCTACCATGCAGGTCAGAGGCATGATTTCCATGCCGAGCAGTACCGGGAGATGACGCCGACTGATGTAGAGTCCGGTGACACAGCGCCCTGGGAATGCGCACCCGGGTCGAATACGAGATGCTCTACGCAAACACCCAGCTGGCATTACGGCCAACCAAGCCAACTCCACGGAACCCGAGGCACATCAAGGTCTCCACCGAAGCCGGGGCGCTTCACTCCGTTGGCCCGGCTCCACGCAGGTACTCGTCGAGACGGCCACGGACGTGGTTCCGGGCGCGCGCCAAGGCGGCTGTTGCCGAGAGCTCGTCGAGTCCGAGTGCCTTCGCTGAGTCGGGCAGCGCGTAGCCCTGTAGATCGACGAGCGCGAGAAGCTCGCCGAGCGGCTCGGGCAGTTCGCCGAGCGCCTTGTCGAGCAGGTCATATACCTCTCCGGTCTCGTCGACTTCCTCCGGGCCCAGGATCTCTGCGCCGTCGCGCCACCGGTTCGGGCTATCGACCCACCCGTCGATCCTGTCCTCGCCTGGATAGAGATCCGGGTAGAAGAGCTCGGGCTCGTCCGCATCGCTGTTGAGGTCGTCGAGTGAGTCCGC
This sequence comes from Microbispora sp. ATCC PTA-5024, assembly GCF_000511135.2. NCBI lineage: Bacteria > Bacillati > Actinomycetota > Actinomycetes > Streptosporangiales > Streptosporangiaceae > Microbispora > Microbispora sp. ATCC PTA-5024. The sequence continues at coordinate 189,831 of NZ_KI866525.1, forward strand.
TCGGGCTCGGTCAGCCGCGTTGACGTCGACGGCGGGCACTATGGGGCCGTCCAGCCGCATTTGAGCATCACTGAGCGTGTGCATGATTTTGGTCAGCTCGACGATCCCTCGTGGGCGGGAATCCCTGCGTTGCAGAGCAAGGCCCACTTCCAGCGATCGCTGGGCGAGGTCCTCGGCGTTCGCGGGGTCAAGCAGTGAGGCACGCATGAGGAGAGCCCTTCGCAAGGCCTCAGCGTCCGTCGCCGGGGACTCTTCTGCCACCGGCATCGGGTCGTCGGCCAGGTCACCCTGGATGCCGCCGGGACCAGTGTGCCGTCCAAGGAGCTCACGGGTCGTTGCGATCTGTGAGACATACGCCGTGCAGTCCGGGCAGTTAGCCAAATGGTCGTTCAAGGAATCCCGAAGGTGTTCAGGTGCCAGTCCGCGATCGCCACCGAATCGCACCACGTCGGAACATCTGCCATCAGTCATGGCGGTCACCTTCTCGGTTCGCCTCGTCGCGCCGCGACGGGCCGGCCAGGGGCAACGCCCGACGGCCCGTTCCTTACGGCCGACCTCGTCGGGGTCTGCTCTGGTCTATATAGTCCAAGTTCCGCAATCTAACACAGTCGCAACAACCCCTCTCGTGGTTGATCGGGGCGAGAGACTGCGACTGCGGTCACACACCTGCCAGCGCGACATCTCCCCAAGGGTAAGAGGAAGGGGTGAACGTCGGCTCGGGTGCCACCGGGGCTGCATGCGCTTTGACACCTCTTGCCGCGGAACCCTAAGTTGGACGAAAAGGTCCACTGTAAGGTCGCTTCCGCCTTCGACTCGACCGTGAGACGCCCACCACTGGAGACCATTGGGTCTGGAAGGGAGCACAGGGTGACAATCTCACGTGGCTTCTTCGGCAATCACGACCCGCGTGCCGCCGATCTGCCGCCCGGCCAGCATCTGACCCACGGATTCCCCGTGCTGACGGCTGGCCCAACGCAGCTGATCCCGACGGAGAAATGGAGCTTCACAATCACGCCTGAGAGCGGCAAGCCGAGGCGGTGGAGTTGGGACGAGATGATGGCCTTGCCCTCCGAGGAGATCAACGTCGATATCCACTGCGTGACCCGGTGGACGAAACTCGGGACCCGGTGGCGGGGCGTCGCGCTCGACACCTTCTTCGAGGACATCGAGACCCACAACGAATACACGATGGTGCATTCGTACGGGGGCTACACCACGAACCTCCCGTTGCAGGACCTGGTTGGAGGCAAGGCCTGGATCGTGTACGAGTTCGAGGGAGAGCCGCTTCACGTCGAGCACGGTGGTCCGGCCAGGCTACTGGTGCCGCATCTCTACTTCTGGAAGTCCGCGAAGTGGGTGAACGGGATCACGATGCAGCGCTTCGACAAGCCGGGCTTCTGGGAAGGCTTCGGCTATCACAACTACGGGGACCCGTGGCGCGAGGAGCGGCACGCCGGTGACTGACGCGAACACGACCGAGGACCCGGCCGAAAGCTCCGGAGAAGCCACTCCGCCAGCAGGGAACCACTGGCGCAAGGCAACCCTCATCGGTGTGCACTCGCAGTCCCGACATTCCCGGACACTTGCCCTAAGCGTCCCCGGCTGGACCGGACACCTGCCCGGTCAGCACGTAGACGTACGTCTCACAGCCGCGGACGGCTACTCGGCCCAACGGAGCTACTCGTTGGCTGAGCCTGCCACACCCAACCGCGTCACGGTCACCGTCGACCTCCTACCTCACGGCGAGGTCTCGCCGTACCTGGTGGGGATCATGCAGATCGGTGACGAGCTCGACGTGCGCGGGCCCATCGGTGGATGGTTCGTCTGGGAACCGGGGGACCCATCCATCGGGGACGGCCCGGTACTCCTGATCGCAGGCGGATCAGGGGTGGTGCCGCTGGTCACCATGCTGCGAGCCCGGAAACGAGCGGGGGACTCGACGCCGACGATGCTCGTGTATTCGCTTCGCGGCCCTCGCGATCTCATGTACGGGCCCGAACTGGAAGAGATGTCGGCCGATCTGTCCGCGCCAGTGTCCGCCGAAGTGCGTCTCGTCTACACGCGCAAGGTCCCCGACGGGCATCCCCGTCCCGCCTCACACCTCGCGGTCGAGGACATCCAACCTCCGTTCGCGTGGCCGAAGCCTTTGGCGGCCCGGGTCTATGTGTGCGGACCCTCTGGCTTCGTTGACCACACCACGGGCCTGCTCCGCCAGGTGGGATACCCCGACGATCGCATACGCACGGAGCGATTTGGACCAACAGGAGTTGATCAATGACCTGGAATCTCTCGACCCCGGCCGCGCCCGACGGCGGCGCCGAGTCAGGCGCGGTCTTGGACGGCAACGCCGCCGCCGGCGAATTTGCCGGGATCCTCGCAAGTGACCCGACCACCGTCACTGTCCGCTGCGGTAGCTGCGGCGTCGCACAAGCGTTCGGACAGCTGCAGGCCTACATGGGCGGACCGGGAACTGTGCTGCGCTGTCGCGAGTGTGAGGCGATGGTCGCCCGAGTGGCCCGGACACCAGGGGGCACTTGGCTCGACATCTCAGGTTCCAGTTCGTGGTTGTTTTTGCCCACCCCAGCCTAACCGCGAGGTTGCGTCCACAGGAGTGGTGTAAGAGTTTCCGCTGGTAGAGGCCTGCCGTCGTGAAATGAGGACGGCCATGTGCGCGGTGGGGTCCCCGCCCTCGGCCGGTGAGGATCGCCTGGGCCTGTTCGAAGTCTTCGGGACTCACCAGCGAGTCGTGGGTGAGCCGGTCCGACCAGACCCAGTAGTGGTCGCGCGAGTTCCATCGCTGCTCGGTCGTGTGACCGAGCGCTACATCCTGCACGTCGATAGGGACCTCGACGTCCGGCGTCTCTTGACCCATGCTGTACACCTGTTTAGTGTACTGAACATGAGTACAGTCGGTGAGGACGATCTCACGGCTAAGGCGACCATTCGCAACGCCGCGCTGCGTCTGTTCGCCGAGCATGGCCACGATGCGGTCACAGTGCGGGAGATCGCCGCGGCGGCGGGTGTGTCCCCCGCGCTCGTGGTGCACCACTTCGGCAGTAAGGACGGTTTGCGGGCTGCGGTGGACGGCTATGCCGCGCAGGCTTTCGACTCGCTCTTCGAGATGGACGAGCAGGATCTGGCCGAGGCGCTGACCGGAGACAATTCGATGTCGATCGCCGAGATGTTCGCGCGTGCCTTCCCGCAGGGCTCCCCGTTGCCGGCGTACCTGCGTCGGCTGTTGCTCGTCAACGACCCGGCGGGCGCGGCCCTGTTCGGTCGCTGGTACGCCCTCACTCGCCGGCTGTTGGACTCCATGACTGAGATGGGCGTCGCCCGACCGGGTGAGGACCCCGCGGTTCGTGCGGCGTTCCTCCTGGTCAACGACCTCTCGCTGGTACTGCTGCGCAATCAGATCGCCGCCGCGATCGGTGTTGACCCGCTCACGCCGCAGGGCATCGACCGCTGGGCCAAAGAGGTCGCCGCCGTCTACACGAAGGGCGCGTTCGTGACTGCGCCCGGTAAGGAGCCCACGTGAGTCCCCCTGCCCCCGTCATCCACATCCAGGAACTCACCAAAACGTTCGGGAAGGTCCGCGCCCTCGACGGGCTGGACCTTACGGTGCGTCCGGGCGAGGTGCACGGTTTCCTCGGCCCCAACGGGGCGGGCAAGTCCACCACCATCCGTATTCTGCTCGGGCTGATCCGGGCCACCGGTGGTCACGTCGAACTGTTCGGCGCCGACCCCTGGCGGGAGGCCGTCAGGCTCCACGGGCGCTTGGCCTATGTCGCCGGGGACGTCGCGCTGTGGCCCGGCCTGACCGGCGGTCAGTGCCTCGACGTGATCGGTGCGACGCACGGCCGGGTCGACGAGAAGCGCCGGAAACGCTTGGTCGAACGCTTCGATCTCGACCCTACGAAGCGGATCCGGGACTACTCCAAAGGCAACCGTCAGAAGGTCGCTCTCGTCGCCGCGTTGGCCGCGGAGGCCGACCTGCTCGTCCTCGACGAGCCCACGTCCGGACTCGATCCGCTGATGGAGCAGACCTTCCAGCAGTGCGTGCGTGAGCGACGGGAGGACGGCATCACGGTGCTGCTGTCCAGCCACATCCTCGGTGAGGTCGAGGCTTTGGCCGACCGGGTGAGCATCATTCGCCGTGGCCGCACCATCACCACTGGTAGCCTCGCCGACCTGCGCCAGCACACCCGCATGTCAGTGCATGCGGTCACCGCCCGGGAGCCCGACGGCCTGGCTGCCGCCGAGGGGGTGGCCGACTGCGTCTGCGAACGACTCGACGGGCAGGTCGACACCAAGCTCACGATCGACGCCAAGCACCTCGACGCGACGATCGGCAGACTACACGCCGCACAGATCCACACGCTGACCGTCACCCCGCCGAGCCTCGACGCGCTGTTCCTGCGCGCCTACGGTGAGGCCCTCGACGCCCGCGAGAGTAGCGAAACGCTGGCCGAGGCCGCACGATGAGCGCCCGGGGCTATGCGGCTCCCCGCCGACACAACTTGAGCATCATGATCGGGATCGTCTGGCGCACCCGCCGCCGGAGCATCATCGTCTGGGTGCTTGCCCTCGCGGCAAGCATGATCGGCACGGCCGCCGCTGTCGCCGGCCTCTACGACACTCCAGCCAAGATCCACACCTATGCTGAGGCGGTCACCTCCGGCGGCGCGCTGGCCGTGATCAACGGCCACATAGAGGGTATCGACAGCCTGGGTGGGGTGATCCAGGACGAGTTCGGGTTCCTGGCCTCGTTCCTGCTCCCGCTGCTGGGCATCGGTCTGATCGCCGGCTCGACACGCCGTGAGGAGGAGTCGGGCCGACTCGAAACGATCCTCGGCGGCCGCATCGCCCGGCACGAGCCGACGCTGGCGGCCCTGGCCGTGGCGACCGGGGCGATCCTCGGCACGGCCGTGCTGTTCGCCGTCGGCCTGGCGCTCTCGGGGGTCCCGGTGTCCGGGGCGATCCTCTACAGTGCGGCGCTTGGCGCGCTGGCCTTCGTGTTCGCCGGGTTCGCGGCGCTGCTGGCACAACTTGTATTGCACGCTCGCGGGGTCTACACCTGGAGCCTGATCGTGCTGGCCGGGGCATACGTGCTGCGCGGGGTGGGCGACACCACAAGGAGTTGGCCGACCTGGCTGTCTCCGCTTGGGTGGGCGGACCAGACCGCACCGTTCGCGGACCAGCGGTGGTGGGTGCTCGCCGTCTCAGCCATCACCGGCCTTGCCTCGGGTGGCGTGGCCGTCTGGCTGGCCGCTCACCGCGACGTAGGCAACGCCCTGCTTCGTGGCGGCGCAGGCCCGGCGCGAACGACCCGGCTGCGGCGACGGCCGATCGGTCTCGCCGCCTGGATCCATCGCCCTGCGACCGCAGGCTGGCTGGCCGGCGGGATCCTGCTTACCGCGATGATGGGCTCGCTGGCCGAACAGTTTCTCGACGCGATGGCCGGCAATTCCGCGCTCGCCGAGGCCATGGGCATCGAAGGCGGCCGGCCGCTGGACAGCTTCATCGCCGCGACCCAGCTCTACCTGGCGGTCATCGCCGCCGGGTACGTCACCCATGCGATCGGCACCCTCCGCACCGAGGAAGCCGAGGGCCGTCTGGAGACGCGACTCGCCGGCACGCTGTCCCGGCTGCGCTGGCTGGCGGCCCACGGCGCCGTCGTCGCGGCCGGGCTGGTACTCATCGCAGTCGGCTCGTCGCTGGTTCTCGCACTGTCGACCGCGTGGTCGGTCGGGAACACCGACGAGTTCGGCGCCATCATGAGGGCCGGACTGGACTACCTGCCGGCGGAACTTATGCTCGCCGGTCTCGCGCTGGCGCTGTTCGGCCTGTGGCCCCGCGGCTTCGGGTTTGCCTGGGCGGGGTACGCCGCTGCGGCCTTCATCGCCTTACTTGGCCCTGGCCTGAAGCTAGCGCAGTGGGTGCTCGACCTTGCTCCCACAAGCCATGTCGGGAACCCTCCGCTGGGAACGGTCGACGCCGGTAACCTGGCCGCGCTAGCCATCGTCGCCATTGCGCTCGTGGTGGTCGGGTTCGTAGCCTTCCGCCGCCGGGACGTACCGCGGGCCTAAAGTGCCTGTAGTGCCCACTCATTTCCAGTACCCGCACGACGACGGCAGCTTCGGCCGAGCGGTCCTGCGGTGCGTGGGCGTCGGGCGATGTCGACGCCACGACGGTAGCGTGATGTGCCCCTCCTACATGGTCACTGTTCCTGGCCCACCATTTCGAAGGACGACTGCGTCCGCGCAGCCACTACTCGATGGGGTGGCTGCCGGTCTGGGCCCTTCTCACGGCCGTCGCGCCGCGAGCCGTGAACGCGCTGGCGCACGCGCCGGGTCTCGACCGGCTCGCCAAGACGGCGGCCGGCGTGGACCAGCGACAAGAGCTTCCGCTATTCGCTCCTCAGTCCTTCCAGAAGTGGTTCACGGGACGCGATCGGACAGGAGAGGGATTCCGGGGCGAGGTCGTCCTGTGGCCGGACACCTTCACCAACCGGTTCCACCCTGCCATCGCCCGAGCGGCGGTCGAGGTGCTGGAGTCGGCCGGGTGGCGGGTGTCGGTTCCCCGCGAACCCGTCTGCTGCGGCCTCACCCGGATCTCCACGGGACAACTGGGCATGGCCAAGAGGGTGCTGCGGCGCACGGTTACGGCGCTCCGCCCCTACGTCCGTGCGGGCGTCCCGATCGTCGGGCCTCGGTTGTGGGGCCGGCTGACGATGGAAGAAACGATGGTAGGCATCTCCCATCCAGCCACAACAGGGGGAAGAGGCCTCGAATCCTCAGCTCAGATCACCCGGCGAGAGACGATGCCGAAGCCTATGTCGTGGCCGCACCAGAGCCGGAAGCGCTCGCCAGGACCAAGGTAGTCGACGGCCCCCTCGTCGCTGGTGGTGATGGTGACGACATGCAGGCGTTCGCCGGGAACCAGCGGCTCCTGATCATCGGACGTTATGGCCGCGGCGAACGGCCTGCCCGGCCGGGCGCCGTGTTGCGAAGTACGAGCACAGATCACCAGAGACTGCGTACGAGAGGGCAGCTCATGCGATAACCCGCCTTTCTCGGCCGAGAAGAGGGTGATCAGCGCCTTCGCTCTAACGGTCATCGAGACCACGACCTTTCACTCCATAATTGCATTATGCAACGGTTCTTCCTCCTGCCTGCACGCAACCCTCGAAGCCTCTCGCCGTTACCATCACTGACGAGATGAGATGATTCGCGGGCCAGACATCGAGAGACCGTCCTTCATGGAAGAGGAAGTGGACAGGGAACAGAGCGGGAGCGACCTCGAGGCCGTCACGTCGGCGGTGCTCACGGCCTCACGCGTGCTCGTCTCGATCTCCGCGCGTTCCCTCGCCGCCGCCGAAGACCGGCTCACCCTTCCCCAGTTCCGCATGCTTCTGGTCCTCGGCCGAGCCGAGACGAAACTCGTCACCCTGGCCGAGCGGCTCGCGGTCAATTCGTCCACAGCCATGCGGATGGCCGACCGTCTCGCCGCGGCGGGCTTCCTGCAGCGCGAGGTCAACCCACATAACCGGCGCGAAACGCTCCTGAGGTTGACGGACAGCGGCCGACAGATCGTGGACGAGGTGAGCGCCCGGCGGAAGGCGGAGATCGGCGCCATCATCTCCCGCATGTCCCCCGCCAAGCGGCGCGCCCTGATCGCGGCCATGAAGGAGTTCAACGAGGCGGCCGGCGAACCTCCCGCACACGTGCCCTTCCCTCTCGGCTGGCCCGATACTCAGGCTCCTTGACCGCCACTCCGGCCGCCCACGCGCGCACGCATTCACCGGTTCTCCAGCCGGCCTCTGCTCCGCCGCGTCAAGGGCGGCCGCTGTTGTGGCCCGCGAGGGCGGCGGCGGTGTTGACGATCGACACGTGGCTGTAGGCCTGGGGGTCGTTGCCGATCTGCCGGCGGGCGGTCACGTCGTACTCCTCCGACAGCAGGCCGACGTCGTTGCGCAGCGACAGCAGCCGTTCGAACAGGCGGCGCGAGGGCAGGCCGCTCATCCAGCCGGGGACAGGCCGGAGGGTGGAGAACCGTGAACATCCGTTGCCCAGCGGATGTTCTGACGCGCCTCCGGGCGGACGCGGGCGTCGCGAAGCGACCAAGCAGATCATTGCTCTATGCAATGATTAGAGGCGCGTTAGGAGGTTGTCATGGGTCTGATCGACCACCGGCCGCGACGCCTGCTGCGGCGGGCCCTGCGGATGCCGCTGTGGCTCTACCGGCACGACCTGGGCTGGTTGCTCGGCACCCGTGTCGTCTACCTCGCGACCCGTGGGCGCCGGACGGGGCTTCGCCGCGAGACGGTCCTGGAGGTCGTCGGCCTCAACCGGGCCGCCGGGACCGTCTATGTCGTCTCCGGCTGGGGCGCGAGGAGCGACTGGTACCGCAACCTCCTGTCCGCGCCGGCCCTGGAGATCCGGCTGGGCCGCCGCCGGCTCCAGGCCCCGCGTCACCGGTTCCTCGACGCGGAGGAGTGCCGGTCGCTGCTGATCGGTTACCGCGCCCGTCACCCGTACGCGTGGAAGGTGATCGCCCCCATGCTCGGCTTCCCCGCGGATCCGTCCGGCATCAGGGGACTGGACCGGGTGCGGGCCGTGTCGTTCTCCCCCGCCTCCCGCCCCACGCCCTACAGGAACGACGACGAACCCGCCCGGGCATGACACCCCGACAGGTGTCGGTCACTAGCCCTGCAGTGAACTCGGGAAGGCGGGATCGACGGCAATCGTTGCAGTATGCAATGATGAGCCAATCGTTTGGAGCGGCGGATCCGCAAGATCTGCGCGCCCGCCATGAGACGGTCCGGCGTCCGAGTTGATCCGGCCGATCGACACCGTCGAGGATCAAGACGAATGGAACCTTCCGGCAAGCGACCGATCTCCACGTCCATCACAACGGAGGTCCGGGACGGGGTCCTGGTCGTCCGGTTGTCCGGCGAACTCGACTTCGTCTCCGCTCCGTCTTTGCGCTCGACAATCGCCGAGGTGCTGCGGCTCATACCCGAGGCCCGGGTTCTCATCAGCATGCGCATGCTCACGTTCTGTGATTCAGCGGGCCTGGGAGCGCTCGTCGCGGCTCTCAACATCATCGGCGCGGCCAGGGGGCGGCTGGCACTGTGCGAGGTGGACGCCCGCCTCGGACGTCTCCTGGAGCTGACGGGCCTGACCCAGGCATTCGAGATCCGCTCCACGATCGGCGACGCCATGGCATACCTGACGGGCGACAAGGATCGATCAGGCGACCCGCATACGTGAACGACGCTCCATGCACGTGGTCGACACAGGAGCGGCACCCTCGTTGCGGCACCCGGCCACAACCATTGCATAATGCAATTGTTGCTGAGTGCTCCGACGGTCGAGAGGTCCCGCATGAGACACGATCACAAGCACCAGGGTGAGGGACCCCGCAGAGGTGAAACCGATCAGGGGGTCTCCCTCTCCGGCCCCCCGGCGAGGCACTCGTGAACGCACCCACTCTGCCCCCGCTCGGGTGGGCGCAGATCCTTACGACGTGGCGGTTCGACGTTCCGTGGACGCTCGTGTCGGCGGGACTGGTCATGGCGTACGTCGCGGGCCTGGCAGCCAGGAACACACAGGCCACGAGCCCCTGGCCGCGGACGCGGACGGTCTGCTTCATGCTCGGTGTCGCGACGATGGTGCTGGCCCTCGACGGGGGCGTCGCGGTCTACGGCGGGGTGCTCTTCTGGATCCACATGGTTCAGCACCTGATGCTCATCATGATCGTGCCGGCGCTCCTCGCCTTCGGCCGCCCACTGACTCTCGCGCAGGAGTCCGGCGAAAGCGGGCGTAGAGCGTCGGCTGCGCTGCTGGGATCTCCGGTCACCGCGCTCACCTTCCCCGCGGCCACGGTGGTTCTCTACACGGTGGTACTTGCCGGCGTCCACCTGTCCGACTTCATGCAGGCCATGATGCTGCACCCCTGGCTCGGCGACCTGGAACACACGTCCTACCTGCTCTCGGGCTATCTGCTGTTCTCTCCCCTGCTGACCCGCGATCCCACCCGGTTCGAAGTGCCCTATCTGCTGCGTCTGGTGATCCTGATGATCGCGATGACGGCCGACACGGTCGTGGGCGTCGTGCTGATCCAGACCCCTCTGGAGCCGTGGCCGGCGTATGCCGCCGTCCACCCCTCCTGGGCCGCACCTCTCCTCGACGACGTACACGCCGGTGGCGCTTTGATGTGGATCGGCGGGGACGGCCTGATGTTCGCTATGGTATTGATCGTCCTATTTCAGTGGATATCGGATACCAGGCCCGAGGCACGCGGGGCGGGCCGCTGGCTCGAGTCGGTCCGGCAGTCGGCACTGGCGAACACACTGCCCTCGCCTGGGGGAGGCGACGCCATCCTGAACGCCCGCGACGTCGACGCGGACGAGGACGCCCTCGCCGCATACAACGCGATGCTGTCACGCCTGAACGGACACCGCCCGCGTCGGTGACAGGGTCACTGCCTGCACGCTCAGGCAACGGGGGTGTGCACGGCCTGCAGGACACGTTGATGCGTCAGCCAGCCCACCAGTTCCCTGCGCCCCTCATCGAGGACCGGCAGGCCGGTGCCCTGCGCCGCGACCAGAATCGAGAGCGCCTCGAGGAGGGTCATGTCCGACGTGATGGGTGTCGGCAGTTCGGCGAGGTCTCCGACGGTCAGGCGTAGCGGACCCTCCTCAGTCAGCGCCTCGGCCGCCGCCCGCGCCGTCACCGTGCCGTGGTACGCCCCGTCCATGGCGACGACGGGCAGGACACCATGGGGCGACCGCGCCAAGATCGGCACCGCCTCATCGACGGGCGTAGGGGTGCGCAAGGGACCGGGAGCGGCTTCCATGATCTTCCTGACGGGCAAGGTGGCGAACGGCCCATGCCGATCCCGCGCGTCGAGATCCACCCCGCGTCGACGGAGTTTGAGCGTGTAGATGCTGTCCTTACCCAGAACGCGGGCGGTCAGGGTCGCCAGCACGACGGTCAGCATCAAGGGGAGGATGACGCTGTACTCTCCGGTCAGCTCGAACAGCACGACGACGGCGGTGATCGGGGCCCGCGAGGCCGCGGCGAACACCGCGCCCATCCCCACGAGCGCGTAAGCTCCCGACGGCCCGGCAGCGTCCGGGGTCACCAACTGCTGGAGAACCGAGCCGTAGGCTCCGCCCAGCATCGCGCCCATGAACAGGCTGGGCGCGAACACGCCACCCGAACCGCCGATCCCTATCGTCAGGCCCGTAGCCAGCATCTTGCCGACCAGAAGCGCGAGCAGGAAGCCGATGACATATCGACCGTTCACGGCGTTCTCCAGCACCGGGTAGCCCACACCGTACAACTGCGGCAGGACAAGCAGGACTCCCCCAAGCGCCAGACCGCCGGCGGCGGGGCGGAGCCACTCGGGCCCGCGCCATACCTTGTCGCATAAGTCCTCGATCAGGTAAAGCCCCCTGCTGAAGACGGTTCCGACCACTCCCGCCAGCAGGCCGAGACCCGCGAACATCAGATACTGCGCCGGATGATCCACGTGGAAGGCGGGTAGGCGCATGAATGTCTCGTCCCCGAGGACCGATCGGCCGACCACACTGGCGGTCACGCTCGACAGCACGACCACCCCGAACGACTCCACGGTGAAGTCGCGCAGGATGAGCTCCATCGCGAAGAACACGCCCGCCAGCGGCGCGTTGAACGTGGCGGCGACTCCTCCGGCCGCGCCACAGGCGACCAGGCTGCGCATACGTCCCTCCGGGACACGTAGCAGCCGCCCGACCGTCGACCCGAGCGCCGCGCCGATCTGCACGATGGGGCCCTCCCGCCCCACAGAACCACCGGAACCGATGCAGAGCGCACTGGCCAGCGCCTTCACCACGGTCACCCGTGGCGCTATCCGGCCGTCTCGCTGCGCCACGGCGTACATGACTTCGGGCACTCCGTGACCGCGGGCCTCGCGTGCGAACCGGTCGACCAGGGGACCGTAGAGCAACCCGCCGATCACGGGAGCGAGCAGGACGAACCAAGGCCCGAGCCACGGCACGAGCGGGTTCCCCAGGCGCGTGACGATTGAGTAGTCGGCATGGCCGGAGAACAGGCCGGTGAAGGTGTCGACCAGCCATCGGAAGGCGACGGCTCCGAGTCCGGCACCGCACCCGACCACGAAGGCCAGCGCCATGAGACCCCACTGCGCCTCACGGATCCAGGTGACGAACCCGAAACCGCCTCGCCCGCGCCATGACAAACCAGTCCACACCACTATTGCATTATGCAATAGTTCTACTGCGCATCCCCATTGGCCCGTCCGGCCCGGGGTGCCACGCCATCGGCCGGGGACGGGCACGAACGGATTCGATCTCCGGCCCGGCTCCCCGGCCGACGTGCTCGCTCCGCGTCTAAGCGGTCGCCCGCTGCAGCGCCGCTCGCAGGCCGCTCGAGGTGAGAACCTCGTCGTCGGAGAGCTTCCTGCCGTCGATCAGGAGTGTGGGGGTGCCCTGCACGTCCGGGGACGAGAAGGCCTTCCGCGTGCGGTCCTGCGCCTGGGAGGCGAACCGCTGGGACTTCATACACGAGAGGACTCCGGCATCGGTGATCTTCGCGTCCGCCGCGAGACTCGTGAGGTCGGCCACCGTCAACGCCACCTTCTCGTCGGGCTGACGGGCGAAGAGGATGTCGTGGAAGGACATCCAGGATCCGCCTGGAACGCACTGGGCGGCCGCGGCGGCCCGTACGGATCCCTCGGGGTTCACGAAGGCGATCGGGTGGTAGACCACCTTGATCTTGCCCCGGGCCGCGTAGTCCTTGACCAGGTTCCCGTTGATGTGCTCGAACTCCTTGCAGATCGGACACTGGAAGTCCTCGTACACGTCCAGCACGGGGGTCGTCACGCCGGCCCGGGCCATGGTGACCGTTCCGTCCTGCTGCACGCTAACCGATGCCAGGGAACCGGAGAAGGACGTGGCCGTCGTCCTGCCTACCTGCACGAGGACACCCACCACTACGGCGGCCACGACGACCAGGCCGATGAGGCCCATCAGCAGCGTCCGCCGTCGCCTTTCCATCCGTGCGCGCTGGATTCGTTCCTGACGCAGTCTTTCACGTGCCGCCTTGCTCATGATGTTGAGGACCTTTCGTGACGAGTAGCGAGGGGGATGGCGCCCGTGAATCGGGTCGCAGCGGGTACGGTCCTCGGCCTGGTGTTCACAATGCCTCCACCAGGCTCTGTCCGAGGTAGGCAGCGGGATGGGTCACTCCCGGCGGCACGGCGAACAGCGCGCTCGACTCATGGACGATGAAGCGGCTGAGCTCGTCCGCCAAGGCCAGGCGCTGCTGAATGCGGGTGAACGCGTTCCGCGGGTCGCTCTGGAAGGCGAGGAACAGCAGCCCCGCGTCCGGTGTGCCGTCCGCGCGGTAACCGTCGAAGTAGGAGAACCCCTTCCGCAGGATCACGGCGCCCGAGTTGGCGGCTGCGGACGCCTGGCGCACATGGGCCCCGGGCCCGATCGCAAGCCCCCCGTCGGCCCTCTGCCGTCCCAGGTCGAAGGCGGTGAACTCGGTGCCGCCGGACAGCGGGGCGCCGGTGTCCTTACGCCGCCCGATGACCTGTTCCTGTCTAACTCGCGGTAGGACGTCCCACTCGTCGAGCAGCATCCGGATGCGCCGGAACACCAGATAGCTGCCCCCGCGCATCCACGCCGGATCGCTTTCAGGGCCGGCGAAGACCGAGGCGTCGAACCCCGGATCATCCGGCCGGGGGCTACCCGTCCCATCCACTTGCCCCATGAGATTGCGCGGGGTGGTCCCCCGCTTCACGGTCACCCCCTCGATGGCGTTGAACCCCTTCATCTGCCAGCGCACGTCCGCTGTTCCGCGCGCGGTCCGGACCAGTGCCCGCAGCGCGTGCGCCGCCACGACCGCGTCGTCGGCGGTCAGCAGGACTCCGATGTCGCCGTCGCCCCGACGCGCGTCCAGCCGATCCCGGGGGAAGACGGGTAGCGGTTCGAGCGGGCCAGGCACGGGAGCTCCTAACGACCGCAGGAACGAGGCGCCGAAACCCACTGTGATCGTGAGCGACGAGGGGCCGTGACCCAGCGCCATGCTGTCGTCACCCGATGGGGCGCGGCCCGTGGTCATCAGCCGGGCGTCGCGGGTCCAGGTGCGCAGCAGCTCCTTCACCCGCGCGGGCGTCGCCCCCTTCGTCAGGTCGAAAGCGGCGAACCACCCCTGTGCGGCGGGCGGCGCCAGGACGCCGGCCTGATGGGGACCGTCGAACGGTATGTGGCGTTCGCCCACAGCGGCCGCGCGCTCCCCTGTCAGAAGGGAGACGCCGGCACCCCCGCCCAGCGCTCCCGCCGCGACCGCGGAGGTCACAGCGAGGGCGCCGCGCCGGGTGATTCGGCCTGGTCGCGCCTCCCCGCTCACCGCGAGCGCACCGGGGGCCGGTACCCCACAGGCGTCACCGGGGCGTCCACCGTGATCCTCCCCGCTTCCCCGAAGGTGAGCGTGAGCCTCACATGATCTCCCGACCGCAGTTTCCGGCCGGGAGACTCGATCATCAGGTGGTAGCCGCCGGGACTGAAGACGAGGGACCCGTGCGCCGGCACCGTCACCGATCTGAGCCTCCGCATCGATGTGCCGGTGTTCTCGTGTATCGACGCGGTCGGGGAAACGTCGGCGTCCACTCCGGTGAGGACGGCGGGTCTGTCCCCGGAGTCGGTGACGGTGAAGTAGCCGGCGGCGACGTCGGGGGAGGCCGGCTGCGGCACGTACGCGTCTGTCACCCGCAGGCCGGAGACCGTGGCGTCACCGACCGGCGGGGTGGCGGCGAGCGGGACCGTGCCGAGCAGCCGATGGAGGTCGGCCGCATACTCGCTCGAAGACATGCCTGAGGTGAAGACCAGATGGCCCTGGTGGGCGCCGTCGAAGGCGATCACCTCCGCGCCGTGCGTCACCTCGTAGTCGCCCTTCTTCGACGCGGGCTCCTGCAGAGCGATCCCGACAGACTTGGCGGCGGCCCGGATCGTGGCGTAGTCGCCGGTCAATCCGACGAACGAGGTGTCGAAGGACGCCAGCCACGATCGGAGGACCGCGGGGGTGTCCCGCTCGGGGTCGGTGGTGATGAAGACCACCTGGATCTCGGCTCGATCGGCCTTCGGCATGTCCCTCAAGGCGGAGGCGAGATCGGCCATCGTGGTGGGACAGACGTCCGGGCAGTGGGTGTAGCCGAAGTAGACCAGCGTCAGCCGTCCGGCCGTCTCGCGCCGCAGGTCGAACGGCCCGCCCGAGGTGTCGGTCAGCGTTACATCGGGCTCCGGGATCGGTCGTTCCAGCCAGGTGCCGTGGAACTCCGATGACGGCCCGAGCAGCCGTACGGGAGCGTCGGCGACCCCCGTCGAGCCGGCGCATCCGGCCAGCGCGCCGGACAGGAGCACCACGGCGAGGCCGGCGGCGCGTCGCCGCATTCCGGCAGAGTGTGATGGAAGCCCGCCGCGAATGGCAGGCCAAAAGAGATTCATGGTCGTTCCTGAGTCAGACGAGTAGGAACACGCCGACAGAGCCGATCGGCGACTCGCAGAGAACGGCCAGGAGGATGGCGACGAGAGTGCGGATCAGCGTGGTCAGGCGAGGACGAAGCGCGGACCAAGCCGACGTGGCGGCCCTCGCCGGCGCAGGGCGTGCCGGAGCAGCACCACCGCCGGCGGGTCGTCGTCCTGCGCGGTCGGACCGACCGTTCCCGGGTGACAGACGGACGCCGGCAGAACGGGCGCCAGGATCCAACCGAGCCGGGCGGAGAGCACCCAGATCAGGCGCCGCAGGGCGCGCCACAGGGCACGTTCACCGATCGAGAGCCAGACAGTGACGAACGCCCCGGCCAGGGCGTGTACGACGAACATCGCGGGCGCGGACATCGTTGCGTGCGCCACCACCGCCGGCGCCACCGCGCCGGTCCCCGCGTGGTGAACGCCGGCGTGCCACCCGACGCCCTGCGCCGCCCCTTCCGGCGTCGTCCAGGCGTACCAGACGTGCAGGTAGAGCTGCACCGTTTCCACCGCCGCGAGGATCCAGCGGCTCGAACGCTCGCGATCCGCGAGTCGATAACCCGCCACGGTGACGGCGCCCAGCGCCAGTGCACTCGACCACGCAGGTACGTGTTGCGGCGCCATGAGATCGTGACCCGCCTGCGACAGCCCGACACACACCATGGCGAACAGCCAGGCGCGAATGAGGCGGAACCATCGAGGCGAGCGCATGACCTCCACCATTGCTCTTGCTCTACACCGCGTAGAGCCTGAGTTTACCGCTTGCTGTCGATGGCCTGAAGGGCACGGCCGCCACGCGTCGGGCGTGCGCCGGGCGGGAACGTCACCGGCATGTCCGGCGGCCAGGGCCGATCGCCGCGGCAAGCCATCCGATCTACGGCCAGGACCTATGGAGGGGGAGGAACACCAGATGAGCAGTCAAGACATCGACGAGGCCATGAGCCCGATCGGCAACCACGGCCTCTTCTTCTGCGGCTTTCACGTCGCCAAGAGGGATACCTCGTTCCAGGTGACCACGATGCACTATTGCGGAATGCGAGGCCAGGGCGACTACGAGATGCATCAGTGCCTCCTGTACGACTCGGCGGGCCCTGCGGCGAAGTTGCTCGGCGTCGAGTACATCGTGTCCGACAAGCTTTACCGGTCTCTCCCGCATGAGGAGAAGAAGTACTGGCACCCGCACACGTACGAGGTGCTGAGCGGCGGGCTGGTCGCCCCCGGCATGGACGACCAGGCAGAGCTGGAGTTCATGAGGTTTCTGCTCACCACCTGGGGCAAGACGTGGCATACGTGGCCCGACCCAACGACCCCGATCCCTCTGGGCGAGCCACTGCTGATGTGGGCGCTGACCAGGGACGACCAGGCGGACGACGTGATGGTGGCGGAGCGGGACAAGCGGTTCGGGGTGTCCACGGCGCGTGATCACCCAGCTGGCATGACAGCCAACCAACCCGGCTCCACGGAACTCGGTGAACATCAGAGCCTCCAGCGAAGCCGGAGCGCTTCACCTCCTGGACGGTCGCTCACGATTATGTCCAGGCAGTGGGCATCCGTTTGGCGGTCGCCCATCGCCTCCTCCGGTCCGGGAGAATGCAGGCATGGTTGAACAGAGCATCTGGATGCAGAAGGTTGCCGCCGACCCCGATCACTCCACTTGGTTCATCGAGCGTTTCCGTTCTATGGCTCGCGCAGGTGACGACCTCGCCGGGGAAGCCCGCCTTGTGGACGCCATGGTGGCGCGTCACGCCCGCATCCTCGACGCCGGCTGCGGGTCCGGCCGGGTCGGTGGCGCGTTGGCCGAGGCCGGCCACGACGTCATCGGCGTCGATGTCGACCCGGCTCTGATCGAGGCTGCCGAGCAGGACCACCCCGGGGCGCGATGGTTGGTTGGCGACCTGGCCGAACTCGACCTTCCTGCGCAGGGCATCACCACGCCGTTCGATGCCATCGTTTGCGCTGGGAACGTGATGACGTTCCTCGCGCCAAGCACCCGTCGTGAAGTGCTGAGACGGTTCCGTGCGCACCTCGCGCCTGAGGGCCGGGCCGCGATCGGCTTCGGCGCCGGCCGCGGTTACGAGTTGAGCGAGTTCTTTGCGGACGCGGCAGCCGGCGCGTTCGAACCCGACCTGCTGCTGTCCACCTGGGACCTGCGTCCGTTCAGGGATGACTCGAGCTTCCTGGTTGCCCTCCTCCGCCCTGTCTGACACGGCGGCTGAGGATGGGTGGGCGAGCCCTCCGGGGCCATAGATCCTGATCATGTACGCCCAGGTAGGTCACCAGAGTGTCGAGCAACCGCCTCAGTTCGCGGGCCGTGTAGGGCTGATCTCCGCCTTGGACGTCGTCTCATTTGGCCAGTCGGCGGTAGCAAATGAGGGCGTCGGCGATGGCCACGAAGGAAGCGGAGTGGTCGGCCCGGCGTTCGTAGCGGCGGTGCAGGCGGCGGCAGCCGGCCAGCCAGGAGACGGTCCGCTCCACGACCCAGCGGTGCCGGCCCAGGCGTTGGCTGGACTCGATCCCGCGGCGGGCGATGCGCGCGATGATGCCCCGACCGCGGAGGAAGGCGCGCAGGTGGGCGTAGTCGTATCCCTGGTCGCCGTGCAGCTTTGCCGGCCGGCGACGGCGCGGCCCACGGCGGGAGCGGATCGGCGGGATACCGCGCACCAGCGGCTCCAGGGCCTGGCTGTCGTGAGTGTTGGCCGCGCTGATCCCGACAGAGATCGGCAGACCTCCCCGTTCGGTGATGAGGTGGATCTTCGACCCCTGCTCCTCTCGCTCGACGCTCACAGCTACACGGTCTCCCGATGCGGCCCCCAGTTGCGCGTGTTCGGTGTATGACCCGTCGAGCGGGGTACGGCAACTCGGGTAACACCGCGACGGCCGAAGCGACCAAGATCATGAACGTACGCCATGGAGCACCCGGCTCCCGTACCAGAGAATCCATGACGCCGCAGCGGGAGAACACCGTAAGTCGCGACGACCACGTGATCGTGCTGTTCGGTGCGACCGGGGATCTAGCGAGACGAATGTTGCTCCCCGGGCTGTTCCACTTGGCAAAGGCGGGCCTGCTGCCGGCCAGGTACCGGATCATCGGCTCGGCCAGGTCCGCGCTGACCGACGACGAGTTCCGCCAGTACGCCAAGGACGCCGTGGCCGAGTACGGGCTGGCGGAGCCGACCGGTGAGGCATGGCGCGAGTTCGCCAACTCGCTGTCCTTCGCCGCCGCCCAGCCGACCCAGCCGCAACCGCTGCTCGACGTGGTGGCCGCAGCCGAGAAGGCGCTCGGCGGGCAGCCACGTCGGCTGTATCACCTGGCCGTACCGCCAGTCGCCTTCGCGCCCACGATCGGCATGCTCGCCGATACGGATCTCGCCAGAAATGCCCGCATCATCATCGAGAAGCCGTTCGGCACGGATCTCGCGTCGGCCCACGCACTCAACGAGACCATCCACGCCACTTTCGACGAGTCCCAGGTGTTCCGCATCGACCACTTCCTTGGCAAGGAGTCGGTCGCCAACATTCTTGCCCTCCGGTTCGCGAACGGACTGTTCGAGCCGATCTGGAACCGGGACCACATCAGCCACATACAGATCGATGTGCCGGAGACGATCGGGATCGAGGGCCGCGCCGGGTTCTTTGAGCAGACCGGCACGTTCCGGGACATGATCGTCACGCACCTGTTCCAGGTGCTGGGGCTCGTGGCGATGGAGCCGCCTACCTCGCTGGCGGCGAAACAGTTGCGAGACGAGACGACCAAGGTCTTCGAGGCGATGCCGCCGCTGAACGTCACCCACGTGGTTCGCGGCCAGTACCGTGGGTACCGGGACGAGCCCGGCGTCGACGCCGGCTCGCAGACCGAGACGTTCATCGCCGCACGCGTCGAGGTGGACAACTGGCGCTGGTCGGGGGTGCCGTTCTATCTGCGCACGGGCAAATCACTCGGGCAGAAGCGACGGATGATCACCCTCGGGCTCAAACAGCCACCCATGCGGATGTTCGCGCTGGACCTCGGTACCGGCCAGGCTGCGCCCAGCAACCAGCTGGCGATCGACTTCGACGATCCAGGCTGGATCGCGGCCCGCTTCCTGGCCAAGGAGCCCGGCGCCGCCATGCGCCTCGGCGAGGCGACCATGAGCTTCCGGTACGCGGACTCGTTCTGCAGCCAGCACGCCCTGGCCGGGTACGAACGACTCATCCTCGACGCGATGCTGGGCGACCAGTCGCTGTTCACCCGCGCCGACGGCATCGAGCGACTCTGGCAGGTGTCTGCCCGGCTACTGGACAATCCGCCACCCGTGGAGCCGTACACCCGCGGATCGTGGGGTCCGGAGTCCATCCACCGGCTCATCTCGCCGCACCACTGGTACCTGCCGGACACGCCATGACACCGCCCATCCGCCTGATGGTCGCCGACGTCGACGGGACCCTGGTGACCCGCGACAAGGTTCTCACCGACCGCGCCATCGAGGCCGTACGCGCGTTGCACGCCGCCGGCATCCTGTTCGCCATCACCAGTGGCCGACCGCCCCGCGGCATGTCCATGCTGATCCAGCCGCTGCAACTCAGTACTCCGATCGCCGCGTTCAACGGCGGCCTCTTCGTCAACCCCGACATGTCCGTGATAGAGCAGCACGTCATCCCGCCCCAGGTGGTCGCCCCGGCGATCACGCTGCTGGAGTCGTTCGGGTTGGACGTCTGGCTGTACCGCAGCGCCGACTGGTTCATCCGCGACCTGAGCGGGCCGCACGTGGACCGAGAAGCGCGGACCGTACAGTTCCCGCCGACCCCGGTGACGGACTATGACGACCTCACCGAGGACATCGCCAAGATCGTCGGCGTGAGCGACGATCACGATACGGTCGCGACGGCATCTTCCGCCGCGCACCAGCAGTTCGGAGACCACGTCTCGGCCGCCCGCTCCCAGCCCTACTACCTGGACATCACCCATCCCCATGCCAACAAGGGCACCGTCGTCCAGTACCTGGCGTCCAAGTACGGCGTTCCAGCTGAACAGATCGCCACCATCGGCGACATGCCCAACGACGTGCTCATGTTCGCCCATTCCGGGCTGAGCATCGTGATGGGCAACGCCAGCATGGAGGTACAGCGTGCCGCGCACCGGATCACCACCAGCAACGACGACGAGGGCTTCGCCAACGCGGTCCAGCGGTACGTACTGCCCCGTGGTTGAGCTGGAGGACCTGCGGAGCACGCCCGAGCCGGGGGCCAGGCTGGACAACCGGGCGCCGCACCGTCGAACTTGCGGGCCTCCTCGCTGCGGTAGAACGCGGCTGTAAGCGTGGTGAGCTTCGCGGTGCAATCCTCCGCGCCCGGGCTTGCCGATGGGCCCGCCCGGTGTGTCCGGGCCGCCTGAGCCACCACTGTGGCCCCGCTGGTCAGGGCGCGCCGCCATGGCGATACCCCCGTCGTCTCGATCTGGAGGGAGAAGCTGAGGAACGTCCTCATCAAGACGATCAACCCGAGGACGGTCACGCTCTGGAGCGTCGGCGAGATCGTCACGGTACGGATCAGGTCGGCCGCAACCAGGATTTCCACGCCCGGCAACAGCACGCCGCCGAACGTCTCACGCAATGCCTGGTATCCACGGCGGCCGCCTGCGGCGGCCTGCGGCGCGCCAGATCCGGGCCGTAACGATGACCGACCACACCAGGCCTAGTGCTGCAGTGACCGGAAATGATCACCGGGTTGGGCGGTCAGGCCGCGGCCGTTGATAGTGGTCGGCGGCCCCAGCGGATGCCTTTCTCGCTGCGGATGCGGGCGCGTCCACGGCGTTGGGCGGCCAGGACGTCGGGGTGGCGGGCATTGGCGTTGCGCCAGCGCAGGTAGGCGTGCAGGGCCCGGGTCTGGACGGTGTGATTCGGGTGGTCGGAGTTGGCGATGGTGAACTGGCGGAGCGGCCCGAAGTGGGCCTCGATCGGGTTGGCCCAGGAGGCGTAGGTCGAGGTGAAGCACAACTCGACCTTGTTCTTGCTGGCAGTGGAAGTAGGTGATCCCGTGGGTGCGCCGGTGTATGTGGCCGCCAGCCGGTCCGGCCGGTCACGGGCCGCCCACCCGGACCCCGCAGTGGGGCCGATGCCCAGCGGGCCGAACTCATCAAAGGCAAATGTCCTGGTAGGCCTGTGAGTCAGGGCCCAGTCGATCCGGTCCAGCTTGGCGTCGAAGTCCGGATCGGGAGACTCCTTCCATGTCGTGGTCCATTGGAAGGTGATCCCCGGCGGGCGAGCAGGGCACGTAAGGCTTCCCGGCCGATCCGCAGAGCCCGGCCGGGAAGATGGTGCAGGTAGGCGGCGAGCTTGCGGATCGACCAGCGAGTGAAGGGCTGCCCGAGCTTGGCCGGGCGGGTGGCGGCCGTCTGGACGACGAAGTCTTCCTCATCGTCACCGAGTAGGCGGGGACGGCCTCCCGCCCACTGAGGGTTTAGGCAGGCCAGCCCGATCTCGTTGAACCAGTGGATCACGTCCCGCACGGTGTCTTCATCGGCGGCGACCAGACGGGCGATGACCGGGACGGTGTTACCGCCCGCAGAGGCCAACAGCATCATCGCCCGCCGATACCGCACCGAACTGGTGCTCCCGCGGCGCACGATCTGCTGCAGTTTCTGCCCTTTCCTGATCGGTCAGCCTGCGCACCCTGACCGGTTCTGCCACCGCGACTCCCTCCGCCAACCGGATGTGTTCTCACCTCCGATCGGCGCGGCCGTCGAGGCGCGAACCCGGTGATCGTTGTCGGTCACAGCACTAGCGACGCCGTCACCGAATCCGCGCCGGCGCCGTTCGGCGACGAGCCGAGGAGAGGTACCGCAGTGGGCGGCACCGCGGACACGGCCCGGCCGCGTGGTCGTCGCCGACCGCGTAGCAGTGATCGGCGGCGGCCTCGACACCGATGGTGAAGCATGACCTGATGCTCAGCGTTGATTGACGTTTCGAGTCCTACACTAAGCCATATAACCGACGAATTAGGCAGGATTTCATGAAAATTTACCGTGTCGGAAAAATAGTGTATAATGTGGGGAATTGGACCGTTCGGTATGGACTTGTGATCAACCTTCTCGAGATCGGGCGACTAAAATTTGAAGACTACGAGGTAGAAAATATTCGTCCCCTCGTAACCTCATGCCCCCCGCTCTCGTGGCTTATCGCCAGATTGGGAGAGAAGAAGGTCGCCAGGTTGATCGGCGTCACTGAAATCGTTCTGGGCTGCCTGATCGGAGCAAAACCGATTGCGCCGAGAGCGTCAGCCCTCGGCGGCCTCGCCGCCGTCGGGATGTTCGCCACCACCCTCAGCTTCCTGGCTACCACACCCGAGGCGTGGCAAGAGACACGCGGGGAACCGAAGCTGTCCCTCGCGGGGCAGTTCCTGGTGAAGGACGTCGTGCTCCTCGGAGCATCCTTGCTGACGGCCGCGGACGCCTTGCAAGCCGCCGAGGGCCGGTAGCTCAGGGCCTGACGCTGGGTACCGGTCCACCGCGCTCGGCCCGGGCGGTGGCCACGATACACCGCCGCGTCCCCTCCCGCCCGCGACAGCGGGCGTCGCTCGGGCAGGATGGGGCGGCTCCGGTCAGAGGGTGTGACGGTCCAGTGGATTCCATATCCGCCGGCCGGGCTCGTTGGTGCGGTTGGCTTTGCTGCTCAGGTCCAGAGCAGGTCGGCGATGCGGTCGATGTAGTCGGTCCAGAGCCTCCGGAGGCTGTCCTCCACCGTCACGTTGATCGACTCCGCCATCGACTCGGCCGCAGAGTAGGCTGCGTGTCGCCCACCCTGAGGAAGGATGGCGCTCCTGGTCCGGCGGCGCGTGGTCGATCCGCTCTATCGTTGGGGGCGTTTGACCGTTGCCAGGGGCTACGCGGCCGGGATAACGCGCTTGCCGAGACTGCCCATTTTCGCGACCACGGCCTTGCCGCCCTTGCCGAATCCGATAACGAGAACATCAGTGTGGGCACTGTCATCCCTGGTGATGGTGTCAGTCTCCAATGTCTGCAATTCAGCGCTCGCGGCTTATCGATCCCATTCCCCATGAGCGTCTCAGCGTCGCTTCCATAGACCCGTACGCGGACCTTCCCCGTATGGCAAGGCCGCAGCTGAGCCAGCGACTGAATATAGACGTGCCCGCGTACGGGAGGGTGATGCGCCCATCATGTGCTGCTCGAGGAACATGTGATCTTCGCCTCGGGCATCTGGAGCACCCCACTTTCACGCATTTACCGCGATTTTCCCGGCCCGTGCGTAACATCGTGGCCTTCCTTGGGTATTGGCAGCCGGGAGCAATGTTGAGCACTAGGG
>NZ_KI866525.1:214889-238789 GCF_000511135.2 Microbispora sp. ATCC PTA-5024
ACGCCCATCGCCGACCTCGCGTTGGTGTCCGATCGCCACTCCGCCGGCCTCATCAGCAGGGACGGATCGGCCGAGTGGCTGTGCTTCCCCCGGTTCGACGGGCCGTCCGTCTTCGCCCGCCTGCTGGACGACGAGGCCGGGCACTGGGCGATCCGCCCGGCCGTCCCGTACGAGACGACGCGGCGCTACGTACCGCAGACGATGGTGCTGGAGACAACCTTCCGCACCGGGCGCGGCACGGTCGTTCTCACCGACGCCCTGCTCACCGGCCCGGACGACGGCGGCCACCGGCTCGGCGTCGGTGTGCCGCACCTGCTCGTCCGACGGGTGTCCGGCGTCGGCGGCGAGGTGCCGATGGATATCGAGTACCGGCCCCGGCCTGAGTACGGCCTGATCTGCCCGATCCTGTCTGTCGTCGACGGCGGCGTGACCGCCCGCGGCGGCGCCGAGTGGCTTGTGCTGACCACACCGGTCTCCCTCGGCATCGGCGACTGCACCGGGTACGGCGTGTTCACGGTGCGCGAGGGCGAGACACGGCACTTCGGGATGCAACGCTCGACGCTGGAGGAGGCTCCCGCGCGAGTGTGGGACCAGGCGGAACTGGCGGCCCGGCTGGACGACACGATCGGCGCCTGGCAATCGTGGTCCAGCCTCCACCAGAGCTACGACGGCCCATGGTGCGACCTGGTGCACCACAGCGGGCGAGTGCTGCAGGCGCTGTCCTTCCAGCCCAGCGGCGCGATCGTCGCGGCCGCCACGACGTCGCTGCCCGAATGGGCAGGCGGCGAGCGCAACTGGGACTACCGGTACACGTGGGTACGGGACGCGTCGCTGACCATGGGCGCCCTGTGGGTCGCGGCCTGCCCCGACGAGGCGAGCGACTTCTTCTCCTTCCTCACCACCGCAGCCCCATCCCTGGGCAAGGACCGTGCGCTGCAGATCGTGTTCGGCGTCCGCGGCGAGCATGACCTGAGCGAGCGCACCCTTCCGCACCTGCGCGGCTGGCGCGGCAGCCGACCGGTACGCGTCGGAAACGGCGCATGGAACCAGCGGCAGATCGACGTATACGGCGAGCTGTTGGATGCAGCCGTACGCCTCGAACGGCAGATCGGCGACATCGACGACGACGTCCGGCGCTTCCTCGTCGCCTGCGCCGACACCGCCGCCGAGCGCTGGATGGAGAAGGATCAGGGCATCTGGGAGATACGCGGGGAGCCGCAGCACTTTCTGTACTCCAAGCTTATGTGCTGGGTGGCGCTCGACCGCGGCATCGCCATCGCCGGCCTCCTACGGGCGCAGGACCGTGTCGAGTCCTGGCGGCGGACCCGCGCCGAGATCCGCGACACCCTGCTGTGCGAGGGCTGGAACAACCGCGTGGGGGCGTTCACGCAGGCCTTCGGCTCCGACGAGCTGGACGCCAGCGCCCTCATGGTGCCGATCGTCGGCTTCCTACCCGCCAGCGACCCGCGGGTACTGTCCACGATCGACGCCGTCGCGGAGCGGCTCACCGACGATCAGGGCCTGGTCTACCGCTACCGCACCGCGGACGGCATGGACGGCCTCGCCGGCGAGGAGGGCACCTTCCTGTTGTGCTCGTTCTGGCTGGCGCAGGCGCTCGCCATGTCGGGGCAGGTCGGCCGGGCCAGGCAGGTATTCGAGCGAGCAGCCGCGTACACCAACGACGTGTGCCTGCTGTCGGAGGAGGTCGACCCCAGGAGCGGCGAGTTGCTCGGCAACTTCCCGCAGGCGTTCAGCCACATCGGCCTGGTCAACGCCGCCTGGGCCATCGACCAAGCCGAACGGCGCAATGCCGCCTGAATCCACGAAGGTGACATGGCCAGATGGCGTGAGATCATCGCCGAGTTCGCGGCGACGGCGATCCTGCTGGCGCTGAGTGTCAGCACGATCGTTGCGGGGTTCGCGACCGGCTCCCCCGTCGTCACGACCATCCCATGCCACGACCTTCGGCGGCTGCTGACGGGGTCCTGATCGCCAGCCGCGTCGTGGTCATCGTCTATTCTCCGCTGGGCCGGACCAGCGGCGGGCGCGGGACCGCTATGCCGCCGACGTTCGTCTCGGGGCCACCGTCCCCGCTCTCGGTGGTCCGGCGGCGTCCCTGGGCGCGGAGGCCCATCTGGCGGCTGATGAGGATTGAACACCAGCGACGGAATGTGCGAGCGGGTCGCCGGTCCCCTCGAACACGATCATCAACTCTGTGGTCGCCGCGCGGGCGGCGGCGCCGACGAACTAAACCGTCCCGGGCCTGCCGCTCGCGGATGGTTGCGCCGAGCCGTGGTCCGAAGCAGGGTGTGGCGGGGACTCTGCTTGAAGTCCCCGTATGGCAGACCGCGTAACGGTTCGTTCGGATCGGCGGCCGCTGCCAAAGGCGACAGCCCAGTCCAGCAGCGACATGAGTCGGTTACGGAAACCGACGAGGTAGACGAGGTGGACCAACAACCACATCAGCCACGCCGGGAACCCGGCAAGCCGTAGCCCGCCGATGCAGGCCACGGCCCGGAATCTGGCGACGGTGGCCATGCTGCCCTTGTCTCGGTAACGGAACGGCCGCCTGGACGGCTCCCCTTTTAGCCTTCGCAGGATCTCAGCGGCCGCGTGCCGCCCGCTCTGCATCGCGACCTGAGCCACGCCGGGGAGATTCTTTAGGGACATCATGTCCCCGACGACGAAAACTTCGGGGTGACCGGGCAGGCTGCAGTCGGGTTCGACTTTGATCCGGCCCGCGTGGTCGACTTGCGTGCCGCACTGACCGGCCAGCTGGGCACCGAGCGGGGATGCGGCCACTCCCGCAGCCCAGACCTTGGACATGGCCTCGACACGGGACCGTGTGCCGTCGGCAGCGACGACGTCTACGCCCGTCTCGTCCACGCCGACGATCTTGGTGTTTACCCGTAGCTCCACGCCCACGCGCCGAAGCTCGCGCGCAGCCTTCTCCGACAGCCGCCCGCCGAAGCCGGCCAGCACTTTCGGGCCCGCCTCGAAGAGGATGACGCGGCTGCGGGCAGGGTCGATGTTGCGAAACTCACCCGGCAAAGTACGGCGGGTCAGCTCTGCGATCTGTCCGGCGATCTCCACCCCGGTCGGGCCGCCGCCGATCACCACGAAGGTCTGCCACCGTGCGATCACGACCGGGTCGGTTTCCACCTCGGCGAGTTCGAAAGCGCCGAAGAGTCGCCCGCGCAGTGCGAGCGCGTCATCGATCGTCTTCACGCCGGGGGCGTGTTCGGCGAAGTCATCATGGCCGAAGTACGACTGGCTGGCTCCCGCGGCGACGATCAGACTGTCATAGGGCGCTGCCGTCACCTTTCCCGGCATCGTCGACGTGACAGTCCGATCGGCGAGATCGATCCGCGTGACTTCGCCGGTCAGCACCCGGGCGTTCCGCTGCCTTCGCAGCACCTCGCGCGTTGCCGGCGCGACCGATCCTTCCGACAGAATCCCCGTGGCCACCTGATACAGCAGTGGCTGAAACAGGTGATAGGCGGTGCGAGAGATCATAGTCACATCGACCGGCGCCCGGCGAAGCCCCCTTACCGCGAACAGCCCGCCGAATCCTGAGCCGATCACGACAACCCGATGCGCTCTTTGCTCGTCGTTCACGGCAGCCCCCTTGCCGACGCCGACACCCCGGTGAACCGAGCGCGCAAACCCGCCCGCGGATCCGCCCTGCGGCCCGGGTCCGCTGTCTTCCCCCGGGGCGGGGTTCATCCGATGGGCCGGACCAGGTCCTGGGTATGAATGCCAAGTGGCCGGTATGCAGTTTCTGCAGGTCCATACCCAGCTGCGCCGCCCACCAAGCGTATCCGGGGGACATACGGCCCGGGCCGAGTGAGGACATCATGAACGTATCGCGAGGACAGGTCCTGGTGCTGTACGGCATCGCCGGGGATCTCGCCAAGAAAATGATCATTCCGGCGCTGTATCGGCTCACCGCCCGCGGCGTCCTCGACGTGCCGGTCATCGGCGTGGATCGCGGCCCCATGGAGGCGGCCATTCTGCGTGAGCACGCGCACGACAGCATCGCCACCGTCTGCGGGCCGGTCGACGAAAACGTGTTCGGTGCCCTCGCCGACAGGCTCATACCGGTAACCGGAGACGTGACCAAGCCGGCCCTCTACACCGAACTCGCCCGGCACATCCCCGGCGACGCCTTCGCCGTCCACTATCTGGCCGTACCGCCCGCGCTGTTCGGGCCGATAGCCGAACGGCTGGGCGCCGCGGGGCTGAACACCCGCGGCCGGCTGGTGGTGGAGAAGCCATTCGGTCATGACCTTGCCTCCGCGCAGCGGCTCAATACGGAACTGCACCGGCACTTCCCGGAGAAGCGGTTGCTGCGTGTTGATCATTTCCTCGGCAAGGAGCCGGTCCAGAACGTCATGGTGTTGCGCTTCGCCAACAGCCTGCTGGAGCCCATCTGGGACCGCGATCACGTAGCTGTCGTAGAGATCACAATGGCCGAGGCGTTCGACGTCGCCGACCGGGGGGCCTTCTACGATGCGGTGGGTGCCGTCCGCGATGTCGTGCAGAACCATCTGCTGCAGGTCCTGGCGTACCTGGCCATGGATCCTCCGGCCGAGGACGGCGCCGAGAGCGAACGCAGCGAGAAGTGCCGGCTACTGTCTGCGATACGCGCTATCGATCCCGACGACGTGGTGCGCGGTCAGTACACCGGCTATCTCGATACACCGGGCGTCGCGCCCGGGTCGACCGCCGAGACCTACGCCGCGGTGCGGCTGTGGATCGACAACTGGCGCTGGGCCGACGTGCCGTTCCTGATCAGGACGGGCAAGGCCCTCGCGGTCACCGCCACCGAGATCGCCGTCCGGCTCCGCCAACCGCCCCGCATGCTGTTCCTGTGCGCCGATGCCGGCCGGCCGCAACCCAACGTCGTGCGCTTCCGGATCGAACCCGACCCCGGGGTGACGTTCGAACTGCTCGCCAAGGCCCCCGGCAAGGTCGATGCGCTCCGCGACGTGCCGGTATCGGTCGACTTCGCCACCGAGCAGGGCCAGGTCGAAAGCGCCTACGAACGGATCTTCACGGACGCGCTCGCGGGCGACCCGCGCCACTTCGCCCGCCAAGACACCGTGGAAGAACAATGGCGCATCGTCGATCCCATCCTCGATATCAAGACCCCGCCAGAGCCGTACCAACGCGGCGGATGGGGGCCGTCGAGCGCCGAGCGCCTCACCGAAGAGGGTCACTGGATCCCCACCGCCATCCGTCCATGACGGTGATCGATCCGCACTGCGCAACCTTGGTCTTCGGAAACGTCCTAACGGGGGTGCCGGCGGCAGGAGAAGCCGGCTTTCACGTCCGTCGTCGGAGTCGATGTGCGCCTGGAGTGCGCCGTCCGGCTGGTCCGGTGCGCGTCACCTCGCACGGCTCATCTCGTTCCCCCAGCGCGCCGTCGCGGCGGTCCGCTATGAGGTCGAAGCCCTCGACCGCCCGGTCCGGATCGTCGTCCAATCGGAACCGGTCGCGAACGAGTCGCTGCCTCCATCGAACGAGGACCCGCGAGCAGCCGCCGGGATGCACTACCGCTGGATCGACCATCTCGGCATCACGATTGACGGCGCGGACCAGATCGCTCCGGACGGCTGGTTGGTCAAGGGCGGCGGAGGGGCGCACACCCGGGAGAAGATAGTCGCCGCGGCGGCGAGCCGGTTCATCGCGATCGGGGATTCGCGAAAGCTCGTCGATGTGATACGCGCTCCGATCCCCCTTGAGCTCCTGGAGTTCGGCCTGTCAGCGACCTTCGCCGGCTGGAGCCCGTTGTGGTGCGCGAGGGGCGGAAGAGCCCGGATGGCGGGATTCTGGCCGATTATCACGGTTACGTGGAGGACCTGGCGGGGTTGTCGCAATGCCTGTCCGCGACGCCGGGCGTCGTTGGGCACGGCCTGTTTCCGCCGGAGCTTGCCGCGAGCGTGCTGATCGGCCGCGGCGACTCGGTCGAGCGACGAACAGTGCGAGAACGGCGGTGACATGTCGCGAATCAGCCGCATCACGACCCCGCCGCGTCCTTGTCCGCGAGCACGAACGAGCGCGCCGCCTCCACCCGCCCCGCAGGGATCGTCGAATCACCGGCCAGCAGTTTGCGCAGCGGTGTTCGCTTGTTCGCCCCGGTGATGAGCCAGATCAGGTGGTCGGCGCGGGCGAGGGCGGGATAGGTGAGCGTCATCCGTGGACGGCCCTGATACGGCCGGGTAAGCGCGATCAGCCGATCGGTCACGGTGAGCACCGGGTCACCGGGGATCAGAGACGCTGTGTGACCGTCCGGACCGAGGCCGAGATGGACGAGATCGAATCTCGCCGGCAAAAGCTCGGCGTATCGGTGTGCGGCGGCTTCCAGGTCGGCGTCCGTCACAGGCATGGGTACGAGCTGGGCCGCCGCCGCGCCGAGGCTTTCCCGCAGGTGAGTCAGGTTCCGATCCGGATCGCCATCGGGTGCGACGCGCTCGTCGACCTGAAAGACGGTGATGTTCTGCCAGGGCAGGTCGCGGGTGGCGAGCGCTGCGAGCATGTTCCATGGCGTGTGGCCGCCGCTGACGGCGAAGGTGAAGCGCCCATGGTCGGAAACCGCGTTGATGGCGTGGAGCGCGACCTCGTCGGCGGCGCGGGTGGCCACCGCGTCCGGGTCGTCGAGGATCTCAAGGTTGTGACGCATCAGGTTTGGTCCTTCTTCTCCGCATGGCCGCCGAATTCGGCTCGCATCGCCGAAAGCGCCGCGTCGGAGAAGTGCCCGAGCCCGCGTGAGGAGAACCGTTCGAACAGCGCCGCGCTGATGGCGGGTGCGGGCACGCTTTCCTCGATCGCGGCGATCAACGTCCAGCGCCCTTCGCCGGAGTCGGAGACACGCCCACGGAAATCGTCGAGCTGCGGGGATCGGGCCAGCGCGTCGGCCAGCAGATCGACCAGCCAGGAGGACACCACCGATCCGCGGCGCCAGACCTCCGCCACCTCGGCCACGTCGATGTCGTACTGGTAGAGCTCGGAATCGCGAAGCGGCGCCGTCTCAGCGTCGACGGTCCGCTCCTGCTTGCCCGCGTTGGCGTGCCTGATGATGGACAGGCCCTCGGCGATCGCGGCCATCATTCCGTACTCCACGCCGTTGTGAACCATCTTCACGAAGTGCCCGGCCCCGTTCGGGCCGCAGTGCAGGTAGCCGCGGGGAGCGGTGCCGTCGCGGGTCCGGCTTGGCGTCGGCTCCGCGGTTCCGATGCCGGGCGCGATGGTCGCGAAGATCGGGTCCAGCCGCTCGATGGGCTCGTCCTCGCCACCGATCATCAGGCAGTAGCCGCGTTCGCGACCCCACACTCCGCCGGAGGTGCCGCAGTCGATGTAGTGGAGCTGCTTGGCGGCGAGCCGGCGGGCCCGGGTGATGTCGTCGCGGTAGTAGGAGTTGCCGCCGTCAATCACCATGTCGCCGGCGTCGAGCAGTTCGACCAGCTGATCGAGCGTGGATTGCACGACGCCGGCGGGGAGCATGAGCCACACGGCTCGGGGCGGGTGGAGCTTGCGTGCGAGGTCGGGAAGCGATTTCGCGCCGGTCGCCCCCTCGGCTTGCAGATCGTTGACCGCGT
Organism: Microbispora sp. ATCC PTA-5024; assembly: GCF_000511135.2. Classification (NCBI taxonomy): domain Bacteria; kingdom Bacillati; phylum Actinomycetota; class Actinomycetes; order Streptosporangiales; family Streptosporangiaceae; genus Microbispora; species Microbispora sp. ATCC PTA-5024. The sequence continues at coordinate 222,491 of NZ_KI866525.1, forward strand.
TTTCGTCGACGTCGTAGACGACGCACTCATGCCTGTCGCGCATCAGCCGGCGGACGAGGTTGGCGCCCATCCGGCCCAGGCCGACCATGCCCAGTTGCATGGGGCTGTCCGTTGCCATGGTCCCCCCCAACGGTTGTCTTTAGGTCTGCTTCAACCTCCGGTAGTGGCGGATCAGCGCGTTCGTCGACGAGTCGTGGGTGAGCCGCGGTTCGGTCTCGCCGATGAGCTCGGGGATGATCTGGACGGCGAGCTGCTTGCCCAGCTCAACCCCCCACTGGTCGAAGGAGTCGATGCCCCAGATCGTCCCCTGGGTGAGCACGCTGTGCTCGTACAGCGCGACCAGCGCGCCGAGGATGCGCGGGGTGAGCTTCTCGGCGAGGAGCACGTTGGTCGGCCGGTTGCCCGGCATCACGCGGTGGGGCACGACGTCCGGCGGCGTGCCCTCGGCCCGTACCTCCTCCTCGGTCCTGCCGAATGCCAGTGCTTGCGCCTGCGCGAAGACGTTCGACGACAAGATGTCGTGATGGTCACCCAGCGGGTTGAGGGTCTTGCCGAAACCGATCAGGTCGACCGGGATGAGTCGCGTGCCCTGGTGGATGAGCTGGTAGAAGCTGTGCTGGCCGTTGGTTCCGGGCTCGCCCCAGTAGAGGGGGCCGGTGTCGTAGTCGACCGGCACGCCATCGACGGTGACGCGCTTGCCGTTCGACTCCATCGTCAGCTGCTGCAGATAGGCCGGGAAGCGCTTGAGGTACTGCTCATAAGGCATGACCCCGATGCTCTGTGCGCCGAAGAAGTTCACGTACCACACCGCCAGCAGGCCCATCAGTACCGGAAGGTTCTCGCGGAGCGGAGCGGTGCGGAAGTGGTCGTCCATCGCGTGAAAGCCCGCCAGCATGTCGTCGAACCGCTCTGGGCCGATCGCGATCATGGTCGACAGGCCGATCGCCGAGTCCATGGAGTAGCGCCCGCCGACCCAGTCCCAGAAGCCGAACATGTTGGCGGTGTCGATGCCGAACGCACGGACCCGTTCGGCGTTGGTCGAGACGGCGACGAAGTGGCTGGCCACGGCCTGATCCGAGCCCAGCTGCCCGACCACCCAGTCGCGGGCGGAGTGAGCGTTGGTGAGGGTCTCCAGGGTGCCGAACGTCTTGGACGAGACGATGAACAGGGTTTCGTCCGCCGACAGGTCACGGGTCGCCTCGACGAGATCGGTCGAGTCGACGTTGGATACGAAGCGAAACGTCATGTCGCGCCTGCTGTAGGAGCGCAGCGCCTCATGCGCCATCACCGGTCCCAGGTCGGAACCGCCGATGCCGATATTGATGACGTTCCTGATCACCCCGCCCGTGTGGCCCTTGCACTCACCGGATCGGACCCGGCGCGCGAAGTCGGCCATCCGGTCGAGCACGTCATGAACCTGGGCGACCACGTCAACGCCGTCCACCGTCAGTGAGCTGCCCTTGGGCATGCGAAGGGCGACATGCAGCACGGCCCGGTGCTCAGAGGTATTGATCGGCTTGCCGGCGAACATCATGTCCCGGCGCTGCTCCACCTCCGACTCGCGCGCCAGCTGAACCAGCAGCCGCAACGTCTCGTCGGTGATCCGGTTCTTGGAGTAGTCCAGGTAGAGCCCGGCGGCCTGCGCGCACATGCGCTCACCGCGCCCAGGATCGTCCGCGAACAGCTCACGCAGATGGCGTCGCTCGATCTGCGCGTGATGCCGCTGGAGTGCCTGCCAGGCCGAGCGGTCACGGAACGGGGTGGTGGGCATCGGCGCGGTCTCCTCCCATCGATCAGACGAGCGAGGCGCTCTGCGCGGAGACTCTGGTCATGAGATCGTTCCAGGCCGTCACGAACTTCTTCGCGCCGTCGCGTTGCAGCTTCTCGGCGAGAGCAGCGACATCGACGCCCGTGTCGGCGAAGCGGGCGAGGACCTCATCGGCGTCGCCGCCGTCAGCGGGCATCGGGTCGCCGACCTCACCGTGGTCGTAGAAGGCCTCCAAAGTGTCGTCGGGCATGGTGTTGATCGTGAACGGCGCGGCCAGCCCATGCACGTACAGCGTGTCGGACGCGGCCGGATCCTTGGTCCGTGTGCTCGCCCACAGCAGCCGCTGCACCCGCGCGCCGGCGTTCTCCAGCCGCTGCATCCGGTCGGAATCCATGAGTCGCCGGTACGCCCGGTAAGTGTCCAGCCCGACGGCGAGCCCAAGCTGATCCTTGAGCCGGTCAGGCACCATGTCCGCGACCGCCACGTCCCACCGGGACATGAACACCGATGCCACCGAGCACACCGCGGGGTCAAGATCCTCGTCGACCCGGCGCTGCACACCGGTCAGGTAGGCGTCTGCGGCGGCCCGGTAGTGGTCGGCGGAAAATAGCAGCGTCACATTGACGGGAACACCGGAAGCCACGCATTCGGTGATCGCTGGCAGACCCTCCGTGGTGCCTGGGATCTTGATCAACAGATTGCGCCGCGGGGCCCGCCGGTGCAACGTCTTCGCGGCTTCAATCGTGGCAGCGGTGTCGTAGGCCAGCAACGGCGACACCTCCAGCGACACCCACCCGTCGATGCCGTCGGTGCGCTCGTGGATGGGCAAGAACTCATCGGCGGCCCGCTGAAGGTCCTCGATCGCCAGCTCGAAGAACAGGTCTTCGCTCGAGAGCCCCTTACCGGCCTTGGCATGGATCGCGTCGTCGTAGTCGCCGGACTCGATGGCCTTATCGAAGATCGACGGGTTCGAGGTGAGCCCGGTCACTGCGTATCCCTCGATGTAGCGGCGGATCCGCCCGGAGTCGAGCATGCCGCGGGTGATGTTGTCCAGCCACAGACTCTGGCCTCGCTCGTGCAAGGCTTGCGTCGCCTTCACTATGCCTCCTTTCGCCTCATCGCCAGCTCGCGAGCTATCTGGGCCACTTTCTCGGGGGTGAAGCCGAACTTCGAGAGCACCTGCTTGAGTGGCGCCGACGCACCGAAGGTATGCATGCCGACGACGCTGCCCTCGGGACCCACATACCGGTCCCAGCCCAGAGTTGACGCCTGCTCGATTCCCACCCGGGCGGTCACCTCCGGCGGCAGCACCTGGTCGCGGTACTCACGCGGTTGCCGATCGAACAGCTCCCAGCACGGCATGCTCACCACCCGCACGCCGATGCCCTCACCGGCCAGCTCCTCCCGCACGGCGACCGCCAGCGCCACCTCCGAGCCGGTAGCGAGCAGGATGACATCGATACGCCCGTCCGGGGCGTCCGCGAGCACGTAGGCGCCCCGCGCGACCCCGTCGGCGCCGCTCAGCCGTGATCGGTCCAATGTGGGCAGCGGCTGCCTGGACAGAGCCAAGGCGGCCGGCTCCCGGCGAAGTCCGGCGACGATTCGCCACGTCTCGACGACCTCGTTGGCGTCGGCCGGCCGGAAGACCAGCAACCCGGGCATGGCCCGAAGCGACGCCAGTTGCTCGACCGGCTGATGCGTCGGACCGTCCTCGCCGACGCCGATCGAGTCATGGGTGAAGATGTGCACCACCGGAATCTCCATCAGCGCCGACAGCCGGATCGCGCCCCGGGCGTAGTCGGAGAAGATCAAAAACCCCGACCAGTACGGGCGAAGCTTGGTCAGCGCCATGCCGTTGGCGATCGCCGCCGCGGCGTGCTCCCGGATCCCGAAGTGGAAGTTGCGTCCACTGCGATCGCCGGACTGGAAGTCCCCGGCACCGTCGAAGCTGAGGCGGGTCTTGGTCGAAGGCGCAAGATCCGCCGAGCCTCCCAGCAGCCACGGTACGGCCTTCGCGACCTCGTTGAGCACCTGTCCGGACGACGTGCGCGTCGCCACGCCCTTGGGGTCGGCCGGGAACGACGGCAGCACGCCCTCCCAGCCATCCGGCAACTCCCGGCGCTGCATGCGCCCGATCTCGTCGGCAAGCGCCGGGTGGACGCTCGCATACTCCTTGAAGCGTGCCTCCCAGTCGGCTCGGGCCATCGAGCCTCGCCGGCCGATCCCCTCCGCGAACCAGTCGTAAACCCCGTTCGGGATGAAGAACTCGGCGTCCTCCGGCATCCCGAGAAAACGTTTGGTCGCCCTGACCGCCTCAACACCCAGGGGCTCGCCGTGCACCCTCGGCGAGTCCTCCAGCGGGGAGCCGTAGCCGATGTGGCTGTGGACGACGATCAGCGTTGGACGCTCGTGCTCGGCCTTGAACGAGTGCAGCGCACGGACCACCTGATCGACATCGTTCGCGTCCGCCACGGTCGTGACGTTCCAGCCGTACGCGATGAAGCGCGCCGCCACGTCCTCGGTGAAGGTGATGCCGGTGTGGCCTTCGATCGTCACGCGGTTGGAATCGTAGATCCAACACAGGTGGGACAGCCGCTGATGGCCGGCTAGAGAAGCGGCCTCCGAGGAGATCCCCTCCATCATGCAGCCGTCCCCCGTCAGCGCATAAACATCGAAGTCAAAGAGCGAAAACCCATCCCGGTTGTACCGCGCCGCAAGCCACTGACCAGCCATCGCCATGCCCACCGACATCGCCGCACCCTGTCCGAGCGGTCCGGTCGTCGCCTCCACCCCGCTCGTCCACCGGTACTCCGGATGGCCCGGAGCATGGGAGTCCAGCTGGCGAAACGTCTTCAGGTCCTCGAGAGTCACCGCAGGCCGGCCGAGCACCTCGTAATCGGGATCGACGGCGCGGACACCCGTCAGGTGCAATAGAGACCACAGCAGCGCCGAGGCATGGCCCTCCGAAAGCACGAAGCGGTCGCGGTTCGGCCAGATCGGATCGGACGGATCGAACCGCAGGAAGCGCTGCCACAGCGTGTACGCGACCGGCGCGATATCCATCGGTGTACCAGGGTGCCCCGACTCCGCCTTCTGGATCGCATCCAAGCACAGGCCGCGGATCGTGTTGATGGACAAAGCGTCCATGTCTCCCCCAAATCGGACGCTACCACTGTCGAAGATCGCTCGGTAGTACGGCAGTCTCCATTCGTGAGTTGAGCTGGGCCGACGGTGTCGGAGTTGCGGTGGGCTGCGGCCATTGCGGCGCCGAACCCGGCCCGGTCTACGGTGGCATCGAGTAGGTCGTAGAGGCGGCCGTCCAGTTCCTGGGACGCGGCGGTCAGGTTGTCGAGCATGACCTGCTGGACGCGGCCCTCGCGGGTGTCGGTGCTACGAGGTGGTACACGTACACGTCGCGTTGCTGGCCGATGCGTGCAGGCGACCCGGCGCACTGTTCGGGGTGGACCCAGGCTCCACGGGATGTTCCAGTCGATCATTACGTGGGCGGACTGCAGGTCGATGCCCTCACCGCCGACGTCGGTCGACACCAGCACCTGGAATCGGTTGCTGAGGAAACGCGTCGCTCAAGGAATACCCGTCCGCAGGGGAGGTCCACTCAGCAGAACCGCCGGAAGAGGCCCTGCCCCTCGGGCTTGGCACCATGGCGTCCACCCGGCCCAAGCCGTACCAGGTCGCGTTCACTGACGGCGATCAGATCCTCTTCTTTACCGACGGGGTCATCGAAGCCCGTGACAACGCCGGCGCTTTCTACCCGCTTGCGCAGCGCATCGGTCTGTTGCACGCCCGGGATCCGCAAGCCGCGCTCGAGGAGCTTCGGGCCGATGCTCTCCGCCACGTGGGCGGCCCTCTGGATGACGACGCGGCGATGTTGCTCCTTCGCCGTTGAACAGCACCCTGAGCTCCTCGCAATCCGCACATGCCGTGACGGGCGCGAGCGGTCCGGTGTGCGGCACCGTGGATTTGCGAAAACCCTCTTTGCTGGTAGTCGCCGGGTAAGAATCTGCGGTCCGGGGTCGCCAATCATGTAGAGCTCTCATTGCTGTCGACGAGGGCTCACCAAGACCGTTCACACCGCCGGGCGCGTCCCAAGGATCGCGCTTGGCACGACCACAAGGAGCCACCATGACTCTCCTCAACCCGGGCGACCAGTTCCCGTCGCTGACCATCGCGCTACCCGGCGGAGACGAACTCGACCTCCCCGATACCCTCGCCGGCCACTACGGCGTGGTGTTGGTGTACCGCGGCTCATGGTGCCCGTACTGCAACGCCCAGTTGCGCGCCTTCCAGCGTGACCTGGACAAACTCGCGCAGTTGGACGTGCGGGTGGTGGCACTCTCCGTCGACGACGAGGCCACCACTCGGGCGACCATCGACAAGCATCATCTGACGTTCCCCGTGGGATATGGCGCCGACGCCGGCGCGGTGTCCAAGATGATCGGATCGTTCGTCAACCCCGAACCGGAGTACCTCCAGTCCACGGGATTCGTCCTCGACCCGGAAGGCAAGGTCATCGTCAGCGTGTACTCAAGCGGCGCCATCGGGCGACTCGTCCCTGAAGATGTGGCGGGGCTCATCCGGTACGTCCGCGACCACTGACCCTCGGACGGCGGATTCGACGCGCGCGCGGCGGCCACGTACCACTGCCTGAGCCGGTGGCTCATCGGTGGCCGCCGCGCCGCAGTCCGGTGCCCGCGTACGGCCCGCGCATCCAGTCAACTGCGCGCGTATCCGACTCGACGAGTCAAAGAATCTCGCAGGGATTTCGGGTGACCGCGGTAAGGCTCCGGCCTTGCGCGTCGCTAAGGGACCGTTCGTCTTCACCCTTCCTTGAACGAGGAGATCATGAAGACCACAGTCCGTGCCACCAGCATGGCCGGAATCGCCGGGATCGCCGTCGCCACGGCGGCCGTGCTCGCGACACCCGCCTCGGCCTCCACACAAACCGCACGCGGAGCCGAGAAACCCCGTGTTCGTCCAGACCGACAACCCCGGCGACAACACCGTCGTCGCCCACGACCACGGGCCGGGCGGCGCCCTCACCCAGGCGGGCACCTACCCGACCGGTGGTCGCGGAGGCGTCCTCGGCGGCTCCGCCGTCGACCATCTCGCCTCCCAGGGGTCGCTCACCTACGATCAACGGCACGGCCTGCTGTACGCCGTCAACGCGGGCAGCGACACCATGTCGGTTTTCGCCGTTCAGGGCGATCGGCTGAGCCGCAAGCAGGTCATCACCTCCGGCGGAAAGTTCCCTGTCAGCGTCGCCGTCCACGGTGACCTGGTCTACGTCCTCAACGCTCTCGACGGCCCCTCGGCACTTTCGCGATCAAACCCGTCGTGACCACACAGGAGAGGACCGTCCCCTTCGGGTTCACCTTCGACGCCTCGGGCCGACTGGTCGTCACCCAGGCAGGGCCGAACGCCATCGCGACCTTCACCGTCGCCCGAACCGGAAAACTCACCCCCGTCCAGCAGATCGCCAACGGCCAAGCGGCGACGTGCTGGATCGTCGCCACCGGCCCCCGGCTGTAGGTGTCCAACGCCGGCAGCGGCACCCTGTCCGGATATCGGGGCAGTGGCCACGGCTCGGTTAAGGATCTCGGCACCACCGCCACCGACGCCGGCACCGTCGATGCCGCCGCCTCGGCCGACGGCCGCTACCTCTACGTGCAGACCGGCGAGGACGGGAACGTCAACGCCTTCCGCGCGTCAACTCGGACGGCTCACTCACCCGCGTCGGTACCGTGACCGTGCCGGATGCCGTTGGCGGCGAAGGAATCGTCGCCCTCTGATGGTCCCCAGGAGCGCCCTCCAGGGCGAGCCCTGAGCAAGGAAATGGGACCGTCTGAGCACGGGTGGATGCCCGCGTCGAAACGGGCATCCACCCACGTTCTGAAAGCGGCATCCGAAGGGATCCACCGGTGCGCCTTACACCACACTGGTCGGCCCCCGTCCCGCGACGCGGGCGGATTCCGGGTATCAGCGCAGTGCCTGCGCCCGCCTTCCCACCCGGTCGACGACTGTTAGAGCCGCGGCCATTTCACCTGTTGGTAAGGTCATCCATATGGGATCTGTGGAATCTGTGGTACCCAGAGATCCGGCAGTGGCACGGCCGCTCGATCCCGACTCCGCGGAGTGGGTACGGACGCTCACCGCCACCGGTGCGGAGCGAGACCGGGCATTGCGCCGACTCCACGAGTTGGTCCTGCGGGTCGCCCGCGCCGAGACGAGCAGGCGGGCCCCTCGGCTTCGGATCAGCGGTCCCGAATTCGACGACCTCGCCCATCAGGCCGCCGCCGACGCGATGATGGCGATCATCAGCAAGGTGGAGCAGTTCCGCGGCGACAGCCGGTTCACCACCTGGGCATACAAGTTCGTGATCTTCGAGGTCTCCGGCAAGATCGGCCGCCATTTCTGGCGCGATCCAGGCGTCCGGCTCGACACCGAGGACTGGGACAGGCTGCCTGAGCGTCTCGAACTCGACCCCGCCCGCGAAGCGGAGTGGCGCGACCTCATCGCCGCGATCCGCCACATCGTGGATGGGGACCTGACCGCCCACCAACGGCGGGTGTTCGTCGCGCTCGTCCTCAACGGGATCCCGCTGGACGCACTCGTGGCCGAATCAGGCTCCAACCGCAACGCGATCTACAAGACTCTCTTCGACGCCCGACGCAAGCTGGCCGCTCGTCTGACAGCCATGGGCTACCTCAACCACGACACGAGGCGTTCGTGAACGACTGGTCGCGACTCGAGCATTTCCTGCACACCGATCCCGACGATGTGGGATGCGGCGAGGCCATGGAGATCATGCACATCTACGTCGACCTCGTCCAGGCCGGCGCAGATCCCGAAGCACGTTACCCCGGCGTCGCGGCACACCTGCGCGCGTGCGGCCCCTGCTCGGAAGATCTCGACGGGTTGCTGACCGCCGTCCGCGAGATGCGCGACCCACACGACGGATGACCATGTCGACAGGTCGGATCGCAGAAAGCCTGTGACGACCTGATTCGATTCAGGCTCCGACTGAGTGCCGTTCTTGAGCATGTACGATCGATCCGGCGCCTGGAAGCGATCATCCGCCATGGAAGATTTCTCGAGTCGTCCCTAGCGGCGCCCCTTATGGTGCCGCACCCGGGGAAGCTTCGGCACCGTGCTACACGTGCACCCGCGCAGCGTGGCGGGTGGATCACGACCCTTCGGACTTCTGCCGCCGCTTCACAAAATGACCGCGGCAGTGGGTGCAGCAGAATCCGTAGGTGACGCCGTCGAGTTCCAGCATGGTGGCTGCCTCGATCGGCACTTTCGCTCCGCACACCGGATCGATGGTCATCCCCTTAGGGGCCTGCTCGGGAGAGGCGACCTTGGCGCTATTGATCATTTCGAGCATGTCGGAAGACCGCTGCGCCTTTCCATACAATCCGTAACTTCCCTCGGAGATGCCGAGAACATGCACCACCGCACGTGACTCGCGAAACAGACGGTCCGGGTCTCCTTCATTCTCCCCGAGTTGTCGCGTGATCCCGGTGATGAGGTGCCCGCTCATCTCCTTCGCCCACGCGCCGACATACACGTTCACCACGTACCGCGGGCCGCGGTGCGGAGCCAAGGTCCTGCCCGCAGTGACCCACGTCTCCACCTCTCGGACGACGACATGTGTAAGGGAGTCGAAGAACATGATCACGCCAGAGTCGGCGCTGTGCTCCCCATTCTCACCACCCAGAAGTCTCTGCGCGGTCATCCTTTCGGCCAATCTCCGGCGCTCGTCTACCGTGAAGATCCCCCATGGCACAAGCAGTTCGATGAACAGCACCCTCAATCTCCCTTCGAAAACATGGCGGCGTTGTATCACCTGACTCCGGCAGCGCAGTCACGCCGTGAAGTCGACTGCAAAAGCGCTCGCAGGCTGCCACGACCGTCCCTCCCGATCGGCTGCGAAACACGGCGGCGGATTAGATGGATCAGGCCAGGCCGAAGCCATCTAGCCACGCCAACGCCTATCGCTCAGTACGCGAGATCGCCGCCGTCGCGGCTTTGCCAGTAGTGTCGATGCCCCCGAGCGTCGGTTTCCCCCCATCCCTTGGCCGGTTCCATGACGTCGATGGTCGCCTCCTACGCATGTGCTGTCGTCCCCTAGGGAAAGGCGATTTCGGCTACTCCCAGGGAAGTAGCCGGTCGTATCTCGCTCGCCGTGGGCGGCCGACCGCCCGCCACTATCGTCGCCATCAACCGATCATGGACTCACCCGAGGCCCCTTTACCGGAAGATCTCGATCGTCTACGGCGTCGACTCCCCCCGTCACCTGGTAGTCACGTTCACGATCAGCTGTGGGGCACGGTGGTTCGAATCGGGTCATCGAAGCAGCATGATTCCGCTCACCCAATCCCCATGGCAGCCACCCCGCCGGAGGCTGAACGGGACAACCCCAGAGCATCAAGATTTCCCCGCCGTGAGGCCTTGCGCGTATGCAGATGGGCTGCGCAGGCTCCCGCTGAGCTGCTCGAACCCGGGCAGGAATATGGTTGAGAAGGAGGTCGAGGGACCGGATAGCCCTGTGGCGTGAACGAGCCCCGGTTCGTACTCCCTCGAAAGGGCCTGGTAAGCGCCGGAGTCCACTGTTTGGAGGGTGTCATGCTCCCGACCCGTGAGCTGATCGACAGCTTGTCGATGCACGCCGCACTCGATACCGAGACTCTGGCGTCCGTCGTAGACGCCCTCTCCGACTGTGAGGAGGCCGTCACCGCATGTTCGGCCGGCATGCTGGGCGAGCAAGACATCGACCGGATGCGCCTGTCTGTGCTGCACGACCTGGACTGCGGTGATGTTGTGGTGGCCACCCGCCGGCTGCTCACCCGCGCCACCAGCGATGACAGCGCGCTGATCGCCGCTCAGCTCGAAGTGTGCCTGATGGCCTGCCGGCGCAGCCACGACGCGTGCAGCCGCACCGCGTCGGTGCACGAGCATTGCCGACTGTGCGCGGCCGCCACAGATCGCGCGGCCGACGCCTGCCGTCGTGCATTGGACGCACTGCGCAGCTGACTGTCTGTTTTTTTCTGGGCCGGCGCGATGCCTGCCGTGTCAGTTCTGCCAGAGCAGCGCCGGCTGAGACCACTCCGACTGGGGATAGCAGGCGAAGCGAACCGCGAGTCAGGGGCCTTCTCCGCCTCGCTCAGCTTCTCGCCGAGGACGAAGCGTGGACTGGGTTTGCTGGCCGTTACTCAGGCGGAACAACCACCCCGAACGGATGGCAGAAGCTGTGGTTGGACGGTTGTAGGCGGTCGCTGGAGTCTGTCTGTGTGCGGGGACGTTGCTGTCAGTACTGCTGTCACCTGGCTCATCTGAAGGCAGCGATCCGATAGCAGCGCGCGAAAACGGCGACTCGCTACGACTCTCCGCTCGACTCCTGGAGAGTGCGGCGTTGTGGGGGCTCGGGCAGGGCCTCAATGGCCGTAATCGTTTCTTGCACGGTGACGGTGCCGATCTCGTCGTCCTGAGCGGTGACGGTGCGCGTGCGCCGGAGTTCCATCCGCACGCTCCAAGTCACGACGTCGTTGGACAGAGTGTCGGTCTTCTTCTTCAGGTCGGTGTAGACGGTCCAGGCGAGCGCGGCCACGCTGACGATGAGTGAGCACGGACCGATGCCGGTCAGATCTGAGGTCCTTAGAGTGCGGCGCGCAGGTTCACCGTGCTCCGCCTCCGCGTTGGTGTCACCAGGCTTCGGCGTCTTACCACCCTGGTCGGTACGCGTTGCGCGCGCGGGCGTCGAGGAACGAGCGCGATGGCGCGCCGCTCTCTTTTTGCGGCCTATACCAGCTCTGGCCTGACCCATCCAAGTCGGCCAACGCCCCCGATCGGTGGCTACGGTCCGCCACGATCATCACCTGAGATCGCCGCCACAACGCACCGTCATGAGCCCGGGACCAAATCGGTTCTGTGCGGTGTTGTCTCCAGTGCCGCCGCAGCCAGCGGTGCCGAAGGAGGAGAAATCGTGTCGCACGGCTACAGGGAGACTCCGGAGGCGCTGAGACGCCTCACCGACAGCCAGTTCCGCGTCATTCAGGAGGACGGGACGGAGCCGGCGTTCCGCAACGAGTACTGGAACAACCACGATGTCGGTATCTACGTGGACGTGGTCTCCGGCCAGCCCCTCTTCTCGTCGACCGACAAGTACGACAGCGGTACCGAATGGCCCAGCCTCACCAGGCCGATCGTGGCAGACGCCGTACGCACTGAGATCGACCGGAAGTTCCGGATGACCCGCACGGAGGTTGGGTCCACCGGGGCCGACAGTCACCTCGGGCACTTCTTGGCGATGGTCCCGCCGATGCTGGCGGCCAGCGGTACCGCATGAACTCGGCCGCGCTGCGCTTCGTCCCAGTCTCCGAGCTCGAGGCACAGGGCAACGCCGAGTACCGCTCTCCGTTCGAGACGACCGACACCACCAGCACAGAGGAGCACACATCATGACCAGCGGGATCCGCGACACCGGACAGATCACCCGCACACCGGGCACCGAAACTGCCGTCCTGGCCGGCGGGTGCTTCTGGGGCATGGAGGATCTCATCCGCCGGCAGCCCGGCGTGCTGGACACGCGGGTCGGATACACCGGCGGCGAGAACGACCACGCCACGTACCGTAATCACCCCGGCCACGCCGAAGCCGTCGAGGTCGTCTTCGACCCGACGCGGACGACCTACCGTGACATCCTGGCGTTCTTCTTCCAGATCCATGACCCGTCGACGTTGAACCGTCAGGGCAACGACCGCGGCACGAGCTACCGCTCGGCGATCTTCCCTTTGACGCCCGAGCAACAGCAGGTCGCACGGGACACGATCGCGGACGTCGATGCGTCGGGCCTGTGGCCGGGTAAGGCGGTGACGACGATCGAGCCGGCCGGACCGTTCTGGGAGGCCGAGCCTGAGCACCAGGACTACCTCATCACGTATCCGAACGGCTACACGTGCCACTTCCCGCGCCCAGACTGGGTGCTGCCCAGGCGCGCTGCGACCTCTAGCTGACCGCGCTACGCCGAGGGCGCGCTCACCGCTGAAGCGGTGAGCGCGCCCTCGACCCGTTCCGCCGCCAATGTCAGGCGGCGTCCGCCCCCAGCGGCGTCGTTTCCCAGGGGGCACGGCTTCAGCCCTGTTCGATGATCCGTTTCATAGCAGCAAGCGTGGCAGGAACGCCGACATGGGCTGCCTCGATGCGGGTGGCGATCTCAGTCGGCGCGTCGTCGCCGTACTTCTCGACGAAGAATGCCTGCCCGGCTGGCGTGAACTCCCACGACTCCGTCAGCTCTGTCCCACCCTCAACGTCCCTCATGGAGTAGAGCCACTTCACCTTGCCACCGTTCACAGACCAGCCGAACTCCGCTCCCTCCACGGCCGAGATGACCTCGCACCGGGCCTCCCACGTCCGGTCAGGTGTGACGTTGCGCCCGGTAAATTGGGCGCCGACTCGCGGCCCGTCGCCTTCGTCCCACCAACACTCCCGGCAGATCGGCGACCACTCGCCGGTACGCGTGACATCCGAGACGACCGCATACACGTCTTCAGGTGTCGCAGCGATGAAGATGGAGTCGGAGAATGTCAGCGAGGTAGTCATATGCCTAGTTTGCCGACTCCAAGCACGGGAACTGACCCGTCCCCCGATGCCCACGACGCGGGGAGAGACTGACACGAACGAGGGTCAACGAAGGGCGCCCCCTCGCTAAGACCTCCTAACAGAATGATCTCCGTTGTGGTTTGATCTCTCGCTGTGGCCGGCGAGGAGTGGCAGGTGGCGCGGCTGAAGCCGTGGGAGGTCAGCGACGAGTTATGGGCGGTCATCGAGCCGTTGCTGCCCAAGCATCGGCGCCGGAGCCGCTACCCGGGCCGCAAGCGGCTGGATGACCGCCAAGTGCTGCAGGGCATCTTGTTCGTCTTGCACACCGGCATCGCCTGGGAGCACCTGCCGCAGGAACTGGGCTACGGCTCGGGCATGACCTGCTGACGACGGCTGGCCGAGTGGCGCAGCCGACATCAAATCCAGTGCACAAGTCCTCGCCAGCTCTTATTGATCAGACCCCCAGCCTGCCCCCTTCAAGCGAGCCGGGGGATCAAAGACTTCCAGCGCCGAAGGAGTCGTACGAGATGACCGGGATGGTGGGTCCCAGGATTCAGGACCAGCAGGGAGCAGGACGGTCTTGAACCGGCCGTCGACTCGATGGTGATGCACAAGGGGCAACCCGGGCCACGGCAGTGGAACCGCAACGGGCCGTCTCGGTGGTCCTCGACATCGTCCGCGCAGGTCACAGTCATGCGGGCCTCGACAACCAGACGCTCGCGTTGAGAGGAGCGATCAGTCGACCGTCGCCGCTATGCGGGGCAGGCCAAGCTGGCTGCACAACTCCAGCTGATCATAATATACCTGGTGTGTGACGACCCTGTCGTGCTCGACGTGAGCCACACAGCAACCGCGAACGGCGATCTGACGGCAGGACCCTTCCAGGTAGCGCCCACATGGGAGAAGAAAGGGCCCCGTATGGGTGCCGGTGAGCATCCATTCGGTTACCGCGGGGTCGCTCAAGGTCGCCTTGTACCAGGGTGTCATGCGGGCATCGGGGAAAGCAACGAGCAGCTGTTCGTAGACGGTGACGATCTGCTCCAGTCCTTCCGCCACGCCTTCTGGCCCGATCCAGACGGCGCTCGCACTGTAGTACAGGCCCAGTTGGCCCAGGTTGTGGTCGTTGAACGCTTGAAACAGCTGGTCTCTGACGTCGTAAGCAGTGGACATGCAACCGCCCGCCCCTTGCCGCGCGCCTTAGCGGCTCCGCGTGCTTGACACCGCGATTTGACGGATTGGACAATCGTAGCTGAAGTGGACGCAATCGTCCACTCTCTGTCACTGCCGCGGCGATTCAACCAGGCGCGAGCGTCTGCCCTTGGCCGGTCGTCAGCCCAAGCGTCGACCCATTGCCCCCCGGACCCCACCGGGGTGTCGGGGGCCACGTGGCCTGCAGGTGGTAACTCGCCCGCAAAGAGAGAGCACGGCGGCCCCCGAGAAGGAACTCAGAGATGATCGAATCAGCCGACGCGTGCGTGGGTCACCGATGAACTGGAGAGCGCAGCCGCTGAAGCAGTCGTCGAGAACGCCACCGGTCGCAGGGCAGCGGTCGCTCTTACGTGGTCGGCCGCCCAGGAAGAACGGTGAAGCAATGCCGTCACCGTGTTCCATTCGGGCGCGCTACACGATGGTGGTCACGCTGCTCGTCCTCGTGCTCTTTGGTCATGGTCGGCGTGAACACGGACGGCATGGTCCGTCGCAAGGTTCGAGACGAGGCATTCCTCAAGGCCGAGAAGACCACCCTCGGGTGGAGCGCGCATGCGCGGAACGGGCAACTGCCACGCTCCATCCCATCTCCGACGGCATCGATCTCATCCAGGTGGTGGACGCCCAGGGCAGGATCGTAACCTCCACGCCTCACACGGGCCGGGCACACCTCAGTATGTTTAGACCAGGTATGGGTGCGCGGTTCACGGATCCAGCTGATCCGGCTCCTGAGCAACCTGGTGAGCAACGCGCGGCGGCACGCCGAGACCGGCGTCGCCGTATCCATCACGTCCGTTGACGGCCAAGCAGTCGTGGCGGTGACCGATGACGAAGCCGGCATCGAACCTGCCGATCGTGAGCGCGTTTTCGAGTGGTTCGTACGTCTGTAAGACGGACGCCGCCGGCACCGGACTCGGCCTTGCGATCTCCCGCAACATCGCCCATGCCCACCGGAACTGTGCGCGTCGAGGACTCCGCCCGCGGCGCCCGGTTCGTTCTCCGGCTACCCCTGACCTACGCTCCTCAACACGAGACCCTCCAAGGTAGCCGTTCACAAGCACTTCGACGTATCTGAGCCCGTCGAGAAGCCGTGGGGCCGCTACCGGAGGACGCGCTGCCGGACTCCGCACGATCTGCATCGATCGGGGGCATGGCGGGACCAGGAACACGACGCGGCCTTACCGTTACCGACGTACTCCAGGCGGTGGATGTCTTGCGCAGCGCGCCCTGATGGAGGGGCTCTGTCCCAGCTCACGGCAACTGCTGCACAGCAGCGCCGTCCTCTCTGAGCACCGACTAATGCTACGCGGCGAGTGGGAGGCGGAGGACCAAGCGGGCGCCGGTGGGGTGGTCGGCGGCGTACAGGTCACCGCCGTGGACCCGCGCGATTTCGCGTGCGATGGGCAGGCCGAGCCCGGAGCCGCCGGGGTCCTTGCGACGGGCATCGTCCAGGCGGCAGAGCCGTTCGAAGATTCTTTCGCGGTCGGCTGGCGCGATGCCGGGACCGTCGTCGATGACCTCAAGCACCGCATGGGGCGAGTCCGCGGCGACGACGACCTCGATCGTCGTGGTGGTATGCCGTTCGGCGTTGGCCATCAGGTTTCCCAGAAGCCGGGCCAGCCGGACCCGGCAGGCGGTCACCACGACCTCTGAATCGATCCGGGCGTGGACGGAAGCGGCCATGCGACGGCGTTCCAGCTCCTCAA
>NZ_KI866525.1:239063-239743 GCF_000511135.2 Microbispora sp. ATCC PTA-5024
TTCGTTGAGGTGGTGGAGCTCCTGGGCGCGGGCGTAGACGTTGGTCGTCATCTCCTCCAGCGCCGGTGAGCTGTCGGTCACGCCGTGTTCGCCGTACCGTCGTAGCTGCCGGAGGAAATCGGTGACTTCCTCGAAAGCGTGAATGATCAGTTCCACTTCGCCGTCGGGGCCGAGGACAGGCGCGGTGACCGCGCTCCAGTACCGCTCCTCGAACACCCCCGGCCGGCCGGGCACCTCGACGTCGTACCTCTGCATCGGCAGGGCGTTCCGCCGGCCGGTGGCCGCCACCCGCTCCAGCGAAGCACGCAGATGCTCCATCCCATGCGCGGCGGGATCATCGGGAGCGCCTGGATTGTCAGGGAAGGCGGTGAAGGCGTGTTGGCCGAGCACATCAGCCCTGGTCCGCTTCACCACATTCAGTAAGGCATCATTGACCGCTACGATGACAAAATCTGGTGTCAGTACCACCGACGGGACCACGATGGCATTGAACACCGCCTCGTAGTCAAGATCTGAGCCCATCATCCCACCTCGTTGACAGCATAGGATTAATTGGACGGAATAGTCCAATTTCGTCTCGGTGACGGCTGTACAATCAGGCGCGAGAACACTGCCGTTGCCGGTCGTCATCCGAAGCGTCGACCCATCGCACCGCCGGGCCCAACGGGATGTCGGGGGCT
>NZ_KI866525.1:240487-307624 GCF_000511135.2 Microbispora sp. ATCC PTA-5024
CCCTAGGTGGCCTGCAGGTGGTGGTCTCCTGCCCGTCATGGCCTGGCGCCGACCCTGTCATCCTCGACGGGGACGAAGCAGGGTCGGGTCCGCGCAGCACACTGTGGCCGAATGGGTGCGCGGACGACTACGTGTCCTCCCCACGCACGTGGAGTGAGCCGGGGATCGACGCGGTGGGGAGTCCTCCCCACGCACTTGGGGTGAGCGGTCTAGCCTTCATGGAGCAGGCGGACTGACTGTGGGCAAAGTAGCCTGGCGGCGCAGCGGACGGACCGGGGAAGTTGAGCTGGGTGCGGTGTCGTCGACGGCGGACTTCATCACCTGGTCGACCGTGTGTGGGTGGTCGAGGGCGGCCAGTGCCGCCGCCGTACTGGCCCGGATGGCTACCGCAACATTGATAGCTTCCAGCGGCACGTTCTTCCTGGTCTCCAGCACCGACCGCAGTTCCTCGTCGCTCGGCACGGCACCGCCCGGACAGGCGCTCATCTCGTCCAACAGCTCGTGCGCCCGCTGCTCGGCGACGCGTTCCCACCGTGCGTGCTCCCAGTCCTCGCGGAATGGTCCGTGCTCGAACCGGTCGAACACCGTCTCGTGCCCCTCGCCGACGGTGACCGCCGCGCGGCGCGGGGCCGGGCCGCGGGTGTCGGGGGAGAACGACGGGGCGGCCTGGCGCAGCACCTCAAGGCGGTCCGCCCCGTTCGTGCGCAGCCGGTCGTAGTCGGCCATCGCGTGCGGGTGCAGCTTTCGTAGCCGCTCCTCGCACTTGCGTATAGCGGCCTCGGCGGTGGGCTCGTCGGCCGCGTGCGGCACGGCCGCGCTCCAGATCCTGCCGACGTCGAGTAGGTCGGCTGCGCCGAGCCAGCGGGCGTCGCAGGCGGGAGCCCAGCGGGTCCGGGCGGCTTGCCGTACGGCGTGCGCCTGCCGTTCCAGTTCCGCCGGGCGGCGAGGTCGCGGGCCTGGGCGATTTCGGCCCGGCGCCGTGCGATGTCGACTCCGACTTGGACGGTGACCGCGAGAAGCGAGGTCGGCTGGGCGGTGCGTCCGGCCGCCCGTCCCAGAGCTTCGCGCATCGGGTCGTCGTAGTGCTCACATCCATGCCGGGGCTCCCTGACCATGCTGCCGGGCTGCCTCGGAGAGTTCTGGTGCAGCCGTACGGGTTGAGGGTGAGTGGGAGGCGTCGGCGACACCGTGACCTGGGTGAGCAGCCGGTTGGCCCCTGGCGGGCGGCGGCTGCTTGGGCCACGTGCTGCTGGGCTCGGCGTAGGTCGGTGACCGCGGCGACGAGGGAGGCCAGCGCGCCGACCAGCACCACGCCGGCCGGGTCGCCGCCCTCCTCACGCCCCCGCTGCGCCACCACCCCGCACTCGTCATCGCCGCCGGCGTGGTCCTCGCCGTCGCCACCGGTGCCATCGCGGAAGCCACCCACGACCTGCATGTGTTCCTGGAACTCGCCGGTATCTGAGCCCCCGGCTGTTTGATCGTCTCGCCCCAGAGCCGCTCCTGCCTGCATCCCGCCGATCCGCTCGCGCCGCCGCCGAGCTGCCTGGGGGGCAAGAGTACGACTACCCGCACCTGCGGGCCTTCCTCCGCGGGGCCGTGGCCGGGCGTCCCCGTGCCGGCCGCATGCGCGCGCAGTCGCGTTCTCGCCGTCCTGGCGATCGGACGTGCCGTGACGGCCGGACGCGCTGAAAGGCATCCGCGATCATGTCGTCGGGCCGGCCCAAATTGCGGGCACCGAGCTTGATGAGTGCGCGGTATTCATAGCCAAGAAGCAGGTCGGCTCCAGCCCGCGCCCAGGCGCCGCGCTGCTCGCGCCAGGCGGTGTCGACCTCCGCGAGCAGCAGATTCAGATCCCAGGCGGGCGGAATCGACGGATAGATCAGAAACAGCGCAGCCCATCCCTGCGCGACCATGTCGAGGTTGAACGTGCGGCGGCGAGGGTTATCTCGTGGCGGAAGCGGATCGGCAGCGTTACCGGCGAACCAGGGCGCGGTGTAAGCGAGCAGGCGGCCCTTGGCCTCGACGAGCTCGCCCGTGGCGATCACAGCCATGTTGCGCTGACTCCCGTCCGGCCGGGCCAGCCGACTATTCATCATGCTGGTGTGAGTGGCGGCTGCCGCCTCACCGGCGGCCTGATGACGCTGCGCGGCGTCGGAGGTGATCCGCGCCACCAGGTACTCACGCAGGCCAGCCGGGAGCACGTCATAGGTGCCGCCCAGCAGGCGGGCCCGGGTCCGGTCGAGGAGGGCCTGCGCCATGGCCGGGCTGCCGCCATAATGCGTCTCGGGTGTGTCGATGGACACCATCCGCACCGCCATCGCGATGTTGGGGTGTCTCCGTCGGTCACTGACAGGAACTGATGGTCATTGGCCGGACGACTGGGACCGGTGAAGCCGAGGTCGACCATACCGCTCCCTACGGGCTGATTGCGGCTGAGCGGTCATCAGGACATCGCCGCGGATCACTCCAGCGTTCCGCATCCAGGCGCGACCCTCCGCTTGCCGCAAGGGACAGCACGGCGACGGACAAGCCCCGGTAAGAAACAGCAGCCTGCCGAACCTCGCCACTTGGTGACGGTCCGGGACGGGGCCTGCCGTCTGGTCCCGCGGTCCAACCACGCTCCAGAAGGCGGAAGGCCGACCCGCCTGACAGCGGCCCGGCCTTCTGAAATGCGCAAACGTGGTGGGCGATACTGGGATCGAACCAGTGACCTCTTCGGTGTGAACGAAGCGCTCTCCCGCTGAGCTAATCGCCCGGGACGGCCGGTCGCCTTGCGGTGCCGACGGGGAAAACCATACCGCACCCGGGGGGGTGCTGGCGAAAGCACGGCGAGCCCGTGCGCGCGTACCGGCTTCGCCAACAGCGTGGGAAAGGTTCGCCGGACAGACCACGGTGCGGCCGTCTCGTGTCATAGCATCGTGATGCCCCATGCTCGACCCATACGCACCACCTAAGATCAAATGTGGCCAATGGGACTGAGAAGGGGAGGTCGGGGACACGTAAAGCAGAGGTAAGACTGTGCCTGTTGACGATGTTTGAGCAGGTAGATGACCGAATGTCAAGCTGTGATGTGCGTTACAGAAGGGCTCGGAGGCGGAATCTTTCCTACGGGTCTCTTCGTTCGCCTCGTAGCACGAGCGGCGGACGAAGCCCGTCCGCGCAGTGATAGCCCCTGATTGGGGACCCGACGACGAAAAGGTTTGGCTGACGATGAACAGCACCACCGTCTCTGCCGAGCTGGGCCTTCGGCTTGTGGTCCCCGACCGTACGACCGTCCCCCTGCTCGCCGGCCTGAGCTACACGGCCGAGGACCCGTACGCCATCCGCATGGCCTTCCACGTGGGGAATGACGAGCCGGTCGAGTGGATCTTCGCCCGCGAGCTGCTGACCGTGGGCATCGTGCGCCGGGTGGGAGACGGGGACGTCCAGGTGTGGCCCGCCCGCTCCGACGGCGAGCGGACGCTGAACATCAGCCTCACCTCGCCCTTCGGCCAGGCGCTGTTCGAGGTGCCGCTGGCCCCGCTGACCGAGTTCCTGCACCGGACGTACGAGCTGGTGCCGGCCGGGCGGGAGACCGACTTCATGGACCTCGACGAGGAGCTCACCAACATGCTCTGGAGCTCCTGACCGGTCAGACGCCGTCCAGGATCCGCCGCATGCGGGTGATCTCCACCTGCTGCCCGGACATGACGTCCTGCGCCATCGCGAGCATGGCCCGGTCCCTGCCCGCCCTCAGCTCCTCCCCCGCCATCCGCAGGGCACCCTCGTGATGCCGGATCATCAGTGACAGGAACAACCGGTCGAAGTCGGCGCCGCGGGCCTCACGGAGGCGGTTGAGCTCGTCCGGCGTGGCCATGCCGTACCCGCCCGACGTGTGGTCGTGCGCCTCCGGCGCCGGGCGGCCGAGCGCCTCCAGCCACGACGTCATGACCGCGACCTCCGGACCCTGACCGGTCGCGATGCGGCCGGCCATCGCCGTCACGGACGGGTCGTCCGTGCGGGCCGCCGCCAGGCCGGCCATCTCGATCGCCTGCCTGTGGTGGGGGATCATCGCCTCGGCGAAGCGGACGTCCTGCGCCGCCGCCCGCGCCTGCGACTCCCCCAGCCGCTGTCCGGGCTCCGCCGTACGGCCCGGCTCCCCCGGGGCGCCGGGGACGACGACCGGGGCGCCGGAGCCCGCCACGAGCGGGGCCGGCCGCTCGGCGGACGAGCAGGCGGCCGGAGCGATCATTGCGAGCGCAACCGTTACGAAAGCGGCCCTCACCGGACGCCTGCCGGACATAGCTTCCATACTGGGCCACGTTGCCGAGAGATGGGGGCGCAGTGAGACGACCGGTGCTGACGGCGACGGCGGCGGCCGTCGTCCTCCTGTCCGCGGCCTGCACGGCCTCGGCGCCCGACCCGTCGTCCCCGCCCACCGCCGAATCGACGGCCGGGCAGACCGCCGGGCTGCCCGGCCAGGACGAGATCCGGCACAGCCCCAACATGACGGTCGTCGCCAACGTCCCCCTCCAGGCGCCGTTCGACGGGCCGCAGGCCTGGGGCACCGACATGGCGTTCGAGGGCGACTACGCGTACGTCGGCAACTACGAGGGCTTCACGGTCCACGACATCAGCGACCCGGCCCATCCGAAGGCCGTCTCCCGGGTCGTCTGCCCGGGCGGGCAGAACGACGTGTCGGTCGCGGGCGACCTGCTGTTCGTCTCGGTCGACGACCCGCGGACGGACGACACCTGCGCCGCCGGCCCTGGGGACCCCTCCGACCCGAAGGAGTGGGAGGGCGTCCGCATCTTCGACGTCTCCGACAAGACCGACCCCCGGTACGTGGCGTCGGTGCGCACCGAGTGCGGCTCCCACACGAACACGATCGTGCCCGGGAAGACCCCCGACGTGCTCTACCTGTACGTGTCCTCCCCCGGCCCGATCGACGACTCGCCGACCTGCCCGCCGCCCCACCAGAACATCTCGATCGTCGAGGTGCCGGTGAGGCACCCGGGCGACGCGCGGGTCGTCGCCACGCCGGCGCTGCTGGAGGGCACCTC
Source organism: Microbispora sp. ATCC PTA-5024 (assembly GCF_000511135.2). NCBI lineage: Bacteria > Bacillati > Actinomycetota > Actinomycetes > Streptosporangiales > Streptosporangiaceae > Microbispora > Microbispora sp. ATCC PTA-5024. The sequence goes on from NZ_KI866525.1 coordinate 245,530, forward strand.
CGATGAGGTATCGGCCGGGTGCCACGACATCACCGCGTACCCCGAGAAGGGGCTCGCGGCGGGGGCGTGCTTCGGCGACGGTGTGCTGATGGACATCTCCGACCCGGTGAAGCCGCGGGTGCTCCAGGTGGTGACGGACCAGGAGAACTTCTCCATCTGGCACTCGGCGACGTTCAACGACGCGGGGACCAAGGTCGTCTTCAGCGACGAGCTGGGCGGCGGGCTCGCGGCGACCTGCAACGCCCAGGTCAGCCCGGAGAAGGGCGCGGACGCCGTCTACTCCCTGACGCCCGACCGGCGGCTGGTCCGGCAGGGCTACTACAAGATCCCGCGTCCGCAGGGCCCGAAGGAGAACTGCGTGGCCCACAACGGCTCGCTCGTCCCCGTGCCGGGGCGGGACGTCATGGTCCAGGCGTGGTACATGGGCGGGGTCTCGGTGTGGGACTTCACCGACGCCGCCCGCCCCCGCGAGATCGCCTACTTCGAGCGGGGGCCGCTGGCGCCGGAGCTGGAACTCGGCGGCTCCTGGTCGGCGTACTACTACAACGGCTACATCTACTCCAGCGACATCACCAAGGGGCTGGACGTGCTGCGCCTCGACGATCCCCTGACGGCCCCGGCCGGGAAGGTGCGGATGACGGGGTTCAACCCGCAGAGCCAGCACCCGTACGGCCGGGGCTGAGCCGGCGGGGCGTCACGGGTCGAGGTCGCCCGCGGCCCGCTCGGCGAAGGCCTTCATGGCGGCCAGCGTGACCGGGCCGGGGGCGGCGGGCAGCACCACGCCGTTGACGGCCCTGATCGGCTGGATGTCCCGGGTGGTGGAGGTGAGGAACGCCTCCTCCGCCTCGTACAGCGCCGAGATCGGCACGTCGGCCTCCTCGCCGCCGTACCACTCGAGCGTGAGCGCCCGGGTGATTCCGGCCAGGCAGCCGGAGGCGAGCGTCGGCGTGATCAGGCGGCCGCCGGTGACGATGAAGATGTTGCTGCCGGTGCCCTCGCAGAGGTCGCCGGCGAGGTTCTCGAAGATCGCCTCCGCGCCGCCGCGCTCCTTGGCGTACGCGAGGGCCTTGGCGTTGTCGCCGTACGACGTGCTCTTGACGCCGGCGAGCGCGCCCCGCTCGTTGCGCGGCCAGGGCACGACGGCCACGTCGGCGGCCGCGGGGAACGGCGCCTGCTCGCCCACGATGACGATCGTGTTCGACCCGGCCCCGCCGCGGTCGGAGCCCAGCGGGCCCGGGCCGCTCGTGTAGGTGATCCTGATCCGGGCGAGCGGCCACTTCGGGGCGGCCGCAAGGCAGCGGCGCACGCCGTCGGCGATCGCGGCCAGGTCGGGCTCGGGGAGGTCCATCCGCTTGGCGGACAGCGCGAGGCGGTCGAGGTGCCGGGTGAGGGCGAAGGACTCGCCGTCGACCGCCTTGATCGTCTCGAACACTCCGTCGCCGACCATCAGACCGTGGTCGAACACCGACACCACGGCCTTGTCGGGCTCGTACAGCTCCCCGTTGACCCAGATGGGTACTGCCATCTCCTTCTCCGTTCCTATGCGCGCGGCCCGCCCTCCGACGCGAGCCCGATCAGCCGGGCGGCCTTGAGCTCGGTCTCGCGCCACTCCAGCCGGGGGTCGGAGCCCCAGGTGATGCCCGCGCCTGTGCCGAACCGGACCGTGTCGTGCTCGATCCAGAAGGTGCGGATGCCGACGGCCAGCGCCCCCTCGCGCCTGTCGGCGTCGACCCAGCCCACGGCCCCACAGTAGGGCCCGCGGGGCTCCGGTTCGAGCTCGTTGATGACGTGGAGCGCGGAGGACTTCGGCGCCCCCGTCACCGACCCGGGCGGGAAGGTGGCGGCGAACAGCTCCGGCCAGCCGGCTCCCCGGTCAAGCCGGGCCCGTACGGTCGACACCAGGTGGACCAGCCCGGGGTGCTCCTCGATCGCGAAGAGGGAGGGCACCGACACCGAGCCTACCGTGGCCACGCGGCCCAGGTCGTTGCGGACGAGGTCCACGATCATCAGGTTCTCCGGGTAGTCCTTCTCGAGGAGGTCGGCCGCGGTCGCCCCGGTCCCCTTGATCGGCCGCGACTCGATCAGCTCGCCTCTGCGCGACAGGTACAGCTCCGGCGAGGCCGACACCACGGCAAGCCCCGGCACGTCGATCACCGCGGCGTACGGCGCCGGGTTTCCCTCGGCCAGCCGCGCGGCCAGGGCGCGGGGGTCCGCCGGGCCGGGGAGGGGCGCGGACAGGATCCGGCACAGGTTGGCCTGGTAGACCTCGCCCCGCTCGATGTGGTCCCGGATCCGCTCCACGCCCCGCTCGTACGCCGTCCGGTCGAGCGAGCTGCGCCACGCGTCGCGCCGCGGGCCGTGCCAGGGGCGGGACGGCGGGGGCAGCGGCGCCGGGCGTACCCGGTCGAAGCGGGCGCAGGTCACCTTGCCCTCGTACGTCACGACGACGGCCCACCATCCCTCGCCGTCGAGGGCGGCGAGGTCGGTCGTCACGTCCCGCAGGCCGGTGGCCAGGCGTCCCCCGACGTGGGCGAATGCGTCGTGCACGCCTCCATTGTCGCAACCCGCCGCACGCCCGGCGAAACCGTCGTCCACCTCTCGCAGTGGTCAGGCGGGGACGCGGTCGCGCAGCAGGGCGAGGAGCGTGCGGGCGGCGGGGAGGGCCGTCGTGCGCGGCAGGGCCGCGTACACCGACCGCCGGGGGGCGAGGTCGCCGAGCCGCCGCAGCGCGATATCGCTCCGCACGGCCGGGGCGGCCATGGCCGGCACCAGCGTCACCCCGAGGCCGGCCGCGACGTACCCGAGCTTGCCGGTCCACTCCGCGATCCTGATGTCCACACGCGGGGTGAAGCCGGCCCGGGCGCAGGCGGCCGCGAGCATGGTGGCGCTGCCCGGGGGCGCGCCCTCGATCCAGCTCTCGTCCTTGAGGTCGCGCAGGTCGACCTCCTCCCAGGCGGCCAGCGGGTGGTCGGCGGGGAGGGCGACCAGGAGCTCGTCCTCCATCAGCGGCACGACCTCGGCGTCCTCCCCCGGCCCCAGCCCGGAGGGGTAGTCGCTGACCACGGCGATGTCGATCTCCCCCCGGCCGAGGGCCTCCATGAGCGCGCCGCTGAGGCCCTCCACGAGCGTCACCCCCACCTCGGGGCTCTCCTCGCGGAACGCGCGCAGGGCCGCGGGCACGAGCACCGCGTTGGCCGTGGCGAACGCCCCCACGCGCAGCCGCCCGCCCGTCCCGGTGTGGATGGCCGACAGCTCCTCGCCGGCCCGGCGCAGGCGTTCCAGCACCTCACGGGCGTGGCGGTGCAGCGCCCGCCCCGCAGGCGTCAGCCGTACGCCGCGGGGAAGCCGCTCGAACAGCGGGCCGCCCGCCTCGGCCTCAAGGGAGGCGATCCGGCGGGAGACGGCGGACTGGGTGTAGCTGAGCTGGAGGGCGGCCGCCGTGAAGGACCCGGTACGGGCCACGATGTCGAGCAGCACCAGCGCGTCGGTCTCGAACATGCTCCCATCCATGAGTTCGCGGTATGGCTTCCATGCGATCTAATCGCTGGTGGAATAGGAGGATCCTCCACTAGCGTCCCGGCCGTGATCGCATTTCTGGGGTTGGGGCGCATGGGCGCCCCCATGGCCGGGCGGCTGGTCGCCGCCGGGCACGACGTGACCGTATGGAACCGTACGCCGAAACAGGTGCCCGGCGCGCGCTCGGCCCCCTCACCGGAGGAAGCCGTGACGGAAGCGGACATTGTGGTGACGATGCTCAGCGATCCGCGGGCCGTGGAGGACGTCGTGGGGGCCGCGGCGCCGGGACTGCGGCCGGGGTCGGCGCTCGCGGAGATGTCCACGATCGGGCCCGACGCCGTCCGGCGGGTGCGCGGCCTGCTCCCCGAGGGGGTGGCCCTGGTCGACGCCCCCGTGCTCGGCAGCGTCGGACCGGCCGCGGACGGCACGCTGACCGTGCTCGCGGGCGGCGCGCCCGGCGACGTCGCCCGCGTGCGGGAGGTGCTGTCCGTCTTCGGGACCGTCAGGGAGACGGGCGGCCCGGGCACGGGCGCGGCGACCAAGCTGGCCGTGATGAACGTGTTCGTCTCCGCCCAGGTGGGGCTGGCCGAGGGCCTCGCCTACGCGCGGGCGCTCGGGCTGGACCGGTCGGCCGTCCTCGACGTGCTGGCCGCCACACCGCTCGGGCCGCTCGCGGAGCGGCTGCGGCCCGCCGTCGAATCGGGCCCGTTCGAGACGCGGTACGCGCTGGGCCTGGCGGCCAAGGATCTGCGGCTCGGCACCGAGGGCCCGGGGAGCGCCCAGTCGGTGGCCGCGGCGGCCCGCGACCGGCTGGCCGAGGCGGCCGCGGCGGGCCTGGCGGATCGGGACCTCACGGCGATCATCCCGTTCGCCGAGGCCGCCGGCCCGCCGGAGCCGGTGCGCAGGCTGAACCCGGCCTCGGTCCCCGCGACCAACGGCAACTACTCGCACGCCACCCGGGCCGGCGACCTGCTCTTCGTCTCCGGCCAGGTGGCCCTCGACGAGGACGACCGGGTCGTGGGCGAGGGCGACATGACCCGCCAGGCCGAGTTCGTCATGGAGAACCTGCGCCGCATCCTCGCCGACCAGGGCTCGTCGTTCGACCGGGTGCTGCACATCCGGACGTTCCTGACCGACATGGACCTGCTGCCGCAGTACGTGGCCGTGCGGCGGCGCCACATCACGGGCGAGCCGCCCGCGAGCACAACGGTCGAGGTGCCGCGGCTGTTCCGCCCCGGCCTGCTCCTGGAGGTCGAGCTGGTCGCCGCCGTCTCCTGACCGCCCGGGTCTCGGGTTCTCAGGCGAGGGCGCCGACGGCGGACTCGGCGGCGTTGACCACGGTGCCGTCGGCGACGAGCTGGACGGCCGCCTCGATCTCCGGGGCGAGGAACCGGTCGGGGCCGGGGCCCGCCACGGCCTCGCGCAGCGCCCGCACGACCGCGCCCGTGCCGGGAGCGGGCTCGTGGGGGCGGCGCAGGTCGAGGGCCCGGGCCGCGGTCAGCAGCTCCACGGCGAGCACGCGGGTGAGGCCGTCGACGGCCCTGCGCAGCTTGCGCCCGGCCGACCAGCCCATGGAGACGTGGTCCTCCTGCATGGCCGAGCTCGGGATCGAGTCGACGCTCGCGGGCGCCGCCAGCCGCTTCAGCTCCGACACGACGGCCGCCTGCGTGTACTGGGCGATCATGTGCCCGGAGTCCACGCCGGGGTCGTCGGCCAGGAAGGCCGGCAGGCCGTGGCTGCGCGCCACGTCGAGCATCCGGTCGGTCCGCCGCTCGGAGATCGAGGCGAGGTCGGCCACCGCGATCGCCAGGAAGTCCAGCACATACGCCACGGGGGCGCCGTGGAAGTTGCCGTTCGACTCCACCCGGCCGTCGGCCAGCACGACCGGGTTGTCGATGGCGCTCGCCAGCTCGCGGGAGGCCACGGTCGCGGCGTGGGCCATGGTGTCCCGGGCGGCGCCGGCCACCTGCGGGGCGCAGCGCAGCGAGTACGCGTCCTGGACGCGGGTGCACGAGCCGTCCCGGTGGGAGGCCATCACCCCGGAGCCGGCGAGCAGCGCCCGCATGTTGGCCGCCGCGGCGGCCTGCCCCGGGTGCGGGCGCAGCGCCTGCAGGTCGGCCGCGAACACGTAGTCGGTGCCGAGGAGGGCCTCGACGCTCATGGCCGCCGTGATGTCCGCGGTCCTGAGCAGGCGGGTGAGGTCGCCGAGGGCGAGCACCAGCATGCCGAGCATGCCGTCGGTGCCGTTGATCAGGGCGAGGCCCTCCTTGGCGGCCAGCTCGACCGGCTCGATCCCGCACTCCTTGAGCGCCTCGCCGGCCTGCCTGATCCGTCCGTACGCGTCCCGGACCACGCCCTCGCCCATGATCGTCAGGGCGACGTGGGACAGCGGCGCGAGGTCCCCCGAGCAGCCGAGGCTGCCGTACTCGTGGACGACCGGCGTGATCTTCGCGTTCAGGAGGGACTCCAGGACGCGGGCCGTGGCCGGCCGGACCCCGGTGTGGCCGCTGGCGAGCGTCCGCAGGCGCAGCAGCATCATCGCCCGGGTGACCTCGGTCTCGACCTCCGGACCCGAGCCGGCGGCGTGCGAGCGGACCAGGCTGCGCTGGAGCCGCGCCCGCAACGACGGGTCGATGTGCCGGGTGGCGAGGGCGCCGAAACCGGTGGAGACGCCGTACGCGGGGGTGTCGCCCTCCGCCAGCTCCTCGATCCTCCCGCGGGAGGCGGCCATCTCCGCGATCGCGTCGTCCGTCAGCCGCACCGGCGCGTTGTACCGGGCGACCCGGACGACGTCCTCGAAGGCGAGCGGCTCGGGCCCGACGGCGACGACCTCGTTGTCGTGCATCGTCCTACTCTTTCACGTTCCTGGACCTCTAAGAGGTAACCAGCGTATCGCAGCTTAGGTCCTTACACCCGAGGGTCGCGGCAAGTCCGTCCCGGCCGGCCTCGGTCAGCCGGAGAGCCCTGCGCGCCGAGCCGCGGACCAGCCATCGCGCGTCCAGGAGCCGTTCCAGCAGGGCGGCGCCCAGCGCCCCGCCGAGGTGGGGCCTGCGCTCCAGCCAGTCGAGGCAGCCGGGGGCGAACCGGCGGCGGCTGAGCCGTGCGGCCTCGACGTCCACGCCCAGGCCGGCCAGCGCCGCCGCGCCCGCGTCGGTGATCCGCCGCGCGCCCTCCTCCTCGTCGAGCAGCCGGCCCTCCCGGACCAGCGCGTCGTAGATCTCCACGCCCACCCGCCCGGCGAGGTGGTCGTAGCAGGTCCGGGCCTCGCGCAACAGGCGGGCCTGCCGCGACTGCCGCAGGGACCGCACGGCCGGCCGGTCGCTGACCCGGGCCAGCACCTCGAGCACCGCGGCGACGTCGGGGCCCGCGAGGCGGTAGTAGCGGTGCCTCCCCTGGCTGACCACGGTGACGAGGCCGCCGTCCAGCAGCCGGGCCAGGTGGGAGCTCGCGGTGGGAGCGCTCACCCCCGCCAGGCGGGCCAGTTCACCCGCCGCGAGGGCCCTGCCGTCCAGCAGGGCGGTGAGCATGGCGGCGCGCGCCGGATCGGCGATCAGGGCCGCCACCGGGGCGACGTCGGCGTCCATGGCGATGTACTCGGCGGGCATGTATCGACCGTAGACCAGCGATTCTTCGACGGCGGTCGAAGGATCCGGATTCTGATTTGGGTACTCGGCGGGGATTGGATAAAGTGCTCTGCGTGAGTCCGGTGACGGACAGCACGCGGAAGTGGCTCAGTGGTAGAGCATCACCTTGCCAAGGTGAGGGTCGCGGGTTCGAATCCCGTCTTCCGCTCGGAGCTTGACCCGGTGGAGTGGCCGAGAGGCGAGGCAGCGGCCTGCAAAGCCGCGTACACGGGTTCAAATCCCGTCTCCACCTCTGCATATGCACACGGGCGATTAGCTCAGCGGGAGAGCGCTTCCCTGACACGGAAGAGGTCACTGGTTCAATCCCAGTATCGCCCACCAGGAACGGGCCCCGGCGACGCCGGGGCCCGTCGTGCTTTCCGCCCCCCTCCCGAGGGAGCCTGCGAGGATGGCCCCATGCTGATCCGCATCGAGGGCGTGGACCTGCCGGGACGCGACTGCCCCGCCGCCCAGGGCTTTCCGGGGTACACGGGCGTGCACGTGGGGGTGCAGCGCCGCAACCGGCCCGGGGGGATCGACGGCCTCCAGCCGGGGGACGCGCCGTCCGCCCTTTGGACCCTGGAGTGCACGGCACTGGCCGGCCCGGACGGCGTCGACATCCGGGGGCCGTACGTCCAGGGCGGGCCGGGCGGCCGGTTCGTCTACCTGTCGTGGGGCACGGCCGATCCGGCCGGCGGCCTCACCGTGTTCCGCCGGGCCAAGCTCATGCTCGACGCCGTCGCCCCGGAGGTCGCCCGGGCGGCCGTGGAGTCGGGCACGCTGGTCGGCCGGCTCGGCCTCACCGACGCCAAGGGCCATCCGCTGTGCGCGGCCGTACGGCCGCCGGCGATCACCTGGACCGCCGCGGGCTGACCGTCCGGGGGCGGCGGCTACTCGGGCCGGGCGGAGAGCTGGTCGAACAGCTCCAGCGCGGCCTTGCGCACGTCGTCGGGGGCGAGCCCGTCGAGGGTGGTGCGGGCCTGGGACAGGTCGCGCGTGGTGGCGAACGTGATGGCGACCGACTTGGCGGCGGCGTGGCGCAGCGACCCGGTGGGGGCGCTGTCGGCGAGCTTCTCCGCGGTCGCGGCCAGGTCCAGGTTGTCTTTGCTGAGAGAGGTCACGCGTTCTCCTGGGATGATGGCGGCTTGGCCCATTATCCGCGACACCGACCGGTTCCGGGGAGTGGGTACCGGAGAACGGCATGTCGCCGCCCGGCTCAGCCCACGGCCTTCCGCACGGCCTCGGCCAGGCGGAGCAGGTGGTCGTCGTCGCGCGCGGTGAGCTGGAGGTCCACGAACGCCTCGTGCACCCCGGCCGCGGCCGTCTCCGCCAGGTAGCCGGCGATCTGGGCGACCGTCCCCGCCCTCGGCACACGGGAGGGGTCGACCGGCTCGTCCGTGATGATCGGATTGCACCGCAGGGCCATCCGCAAGGCGCCGGGGTCGCGCCCGGCCTCCTCGGCGGCCCGGCGGACCACGTCCCACATCCCGGTCAGCAGGGGCGGCGGCAGGGCGGCGGGCAGCCAGCCGTCGGCCCTGCGGCCCACGCGGCGCAGCGCCGCCGGCGCGAACCCGGCCAGGTACACGGGCGGGCGGCGGGCCGGCTTGGGGAGGACGTGGCTCGGGGCGACCGTCCACGGGCCGCCGGCGTAGGAGACGGGGTCGGCGGTCCAGACGGCCTCCAGCACGTCGAGGACCCCCTCCAGCCGGGCGCCCCGCCCCTTCCACGGCACGCCCGAGGCGGCGTACTCGTCGGAGGACCAGCCGAGGCCGAGCCCCACGACCAGACGCCCGCCGCTGAACAGGTCGACCGTGGTCAGGGACCGGGCCAGCGCGACCGGCGGGTACAGCGGGCCGTTCAGCACGCTCGTGCCGAGCCGCGGCCGGACGGTGCAGGCGGCGGCGACGGTCAGCACGGCGACCGGGTCGAGGAAGACCCGCTGGGCCTCGGGGATCCTGCCGTCCCCGCCCGGGTAGGGGTCCCGGGGCCGGAGGGGGGTGAGCAGGCGGTCGCCCACCCACAGGGAGGCGAAGCCCATCGACTCGGCCTCGCGGGCGACCAGGCGGACGCTGCCGAGTGAGGCGAACGGCCCGTACTGCGCGAGGGCGAGGCCGAGGTCCACCGCTCCGCCCTCAGACCTTGCGGCCCACGCCGCACAGGATGAGCGACCGCTCCGGGGGCTCCAGCAGGTACGTCTCGTCTGGGCGCCACTCGGGCAGCCAGACGACGCCGGGCTCCACCAGGTCGAAGCCCTCGAACAGGCCCTCGATCTCGGGGCGGGTCCGCAGGACCAGCGGCGCCGTCGCGCTCCGGTACACCTGTGTGCCGGTCGCCACGGCCTCCTGCCGGGCCTCGCGGGTCCCGTGGGACAGCACGAGGAAGCTGCCCGGCGGCAGCGCGTCGCGGAACGTCCCGAGGATGCCCGCCGGGTCGTCCTCCTCGGAGATGAAATGCATGATCGCCACGAGCAGCAGGCCGACCGGCCGGTCGAAGTCGATCGCCTTGACGACGTCGGGATGGCCGAGGATCTCCTCGGGCCGCCGCAGGTCGCCCTCCACCACGGTGGTCGCGTCCCCGCTGCGCGCGAGCAGGGCGCGGGCGTGGTTCAGCACCACGGGGTCGTTGTCCACATACACCACCTGCGGCCGGTCGACCACGGTCGCCGCCACCTCGTGGACGTTCCCCTGTGTCGGCAGGCCGGTGCCCACGTCGAGGAACTGCGTGACCCCGGACGCGGCCAGGAAGCGGACGGCGCGGCCGAGGAAGGCCCGGTTCTCGCGGGCGGCGGTGCGCACCTCGGGGGCGACGGCGAGGACGCGCTCGGCCGCCTCGCGGTCCGACGCGAAGTTGTCCTTGCCGCCGAGGTAGTAGTCGTACAGACGGGCGACGCTCGGGACTTTCGGGTCGAAGATCCCTGGCTCGTGATCCTTGTCCAACAGGCGCTCCCCCGTGCATCGGCCTGAGCTTTCCAGACAATGATCAGGATATATACCTTTCGCTCTTTGTCAGCATCCCCCTGTCATCCGTGTCAGCCGCGGCCCAGCCGGATCCGTACGACGAGGTCGTGGAGGGCGTCGCGGGCCGAGGCCGTCTCCGGCAGCCGGGAGGCGTCCCTGGCCTCCTCCAGCCCGGCGGCGAGCCGGTCCAGGTCGCGGTCGAGCAGGTCGCGGCCGGGCGCGGCGTCCGGCAGCGCGCCGTGCTCGGCCTCCCGCTTCGCGGCGACCAGGTCGGGCAGGTACGGCGGCCCGCCCGCCAGCAGGGTCAGGTCGGCCACGAGCGCGCCGGTCCGCATGAGAAGGGCGCCCGTCAGCAGCACCCGGAAGGCGTACAGCAGGGGCTTCAGCTCGCCCGTCCGCCCGAACAGCCGCCGCTGGGTGCGGGCGAACCCGAGGTAGTGATGGGCGTGGTGGCGGGTGACGCAGCCGGGCGCCAGGGAGCGCAGCTCCTCGTGCCAGGGCGAGGAGCGCACCACCAGCGGGCTGAGCAGCTGCTCCAGCACGTAGCCGTTGCGCTCCAGCAGCATGCGGCAGAACTTCGCCAGGTCGTGGGTGACGAGGTCGACCTCCACGCCGTCCCGCACCCACGACCTGACCAGGGTCTGCTCCCCGGTCCTCAGGCCGACCACCTCCTCGGGCGGCAGGACGTGGACGCCCCTCAGGTCGACGTCGGAGTCCCGGGAGGGGAACCCGTACAGGTGGGCGCCGCTGACGGTCGCGAACGCGAGCGGGTACGGCTGCTCGCCGGCGACCTCCCCGAGCCAGCCCGGCAGCACGGCGGTCACAGGGCCGACCTCCGCACCGAGACGAGGAACTCCTCCACCCGGTCGCGGTCGGGCCGCCCGGGCAGCGCTGACACGCCGGCGGCGGACAGGTCGCGCAGCTCGCGGGCCAGGTCGTCGCGCCAGCGCCACACCTCGTCCCATCCCGCCTCGCCCCGCCGTACGGCGAGGAGGCGGTCGCGGTGGCCGTCCACCCGCACGAGCGGCTCGCCGTGCCGCGCCAGGTGGACGGCGCTCAGCGTGACCCGGATCGCGTGCATCGCCATCTTGCGGCGCCGCCTCTCCACGCTCTCGTCCGGCTCCCGGGTCTCGTCACGGCCGCCGGACCCGGACGGCCGGGCGAGACGCCGGAACTGGCGGTCGGCGTACTCGCCGAAGGTCTCCAGCGCCCGCCGCGACAGGAAGGCCCGCCGCATCGCCCGCAGCTCGTCGCCCTGCGGTGCCGAGCGCTCGACGATCGGCGTCCAGAGGCACTCCAGGACCGTGGGGTTGGCCCGCAGCGCCAGCTCGCAGAAGCGCTCGACCTCCCAGGAGAACTGCTCGGGCAGCGGCCCCTCCATGTGCGCCGGCGGCTTGTCGAGACGCCAGAACAGCGGGGTCGGCACGACGAACACGCCCCGCCGGTCGGTGTCCGACTCCTCGGTCTCCAGCCCGTACGCCCGCGACCCGACCACGACCGACAGCACGGTCCGATCGAGCACCTGGAACTCCATGCCGAGGGATCCTGCCACAGCCGCTCTCTGTAGGCTCCTGGGCGGCTCGGCGAACGGCGGGAAGGGCACGGATCGGGATGGGTGACTACGGGCACGAGCTGTGGTTCGGGGCGTTCCTCACCCCGGGCGCGGAGGGGCGTCACCGGCTCGTGCGGCAGGCGGCGCTGGCGGAGGAGGCGGGCCTCGACATCGTCGGCGTGCAGGACCACCCGTACCAGCCGGCGTTCCTGGACGCGTGGACGCTGCTGTCGGTCATGGCGGCGCGGACCGAGCGGATCCGGCTGTTCCCCGACGTGGCCAACCTGCCGCTGCGCCCGCCGGCCGTGCTGGCCCGCGCGGCCGCCTCGCTCGACCTGCTCAGCGGGGGACGGGTGGAGCTCGGCCTCGGGGCCGGCGCGTTCTGGGACGGGATCGCCGCCATGGGCGGCCCCCGCCGCACGCCGAAGGACGCGGTGGACGCGCTGGAGGAGGCGATGACGGTCATCCGGGCCCTGTGGACGCCCGGACCCGAGGTCCGCCTGGAGGGGGCGCACTACCGGCTGGACGGGGCCAGGCCCGGGCCGTTCCCGCCGCATCCGATCGGGCTGTGGGTCGGCGCGTACCGGCGCAGGATGCTGGAGCTGACCGGGCGGCTGGGCGACGGCTGGGTCCCCTCATCGGGGTACGCCGCCCCCGACGAGCTGGGCGGGATGACGCGGATCCTCGACGAGGCGGCCGAGCGGGCGGGGCGCGACCCGGCGGCCGTCCGGCGCGTCTACAACGTCTCGGGACGCCTGTCCCGCGTCCCCGGCGCGGGCTTCCTCGACGGGCCGCCCGCTCTGTGGGCCGACCAGCTCGCCGACCTCGCCCTGCGGCACGGCGTCAGCGTGTTCGTGCTGGCGACCGACGACGACCGGGACCTGAAGGCGTTCGCCGGCGAGGTCGCGCCGGCGGTCCGCGAGGCCGTCACGCGGGAGCGGACCCCGGCCGGTCCCGGTCCGGCGGAGACCGCCCCCGCCGTCGCGCCCCCCGCGGTCGTCCTCACGGGGAACGGGCGGCTGGACGAGGCGGGCCGCCCGCGCCTGCCCAAGCGCGACCTCGCCGCCCTGGCCCCCGCGCAGCAGGCGAACGGGCGGCGGCTCGTGCTCATCCACGACCACCTCCGCCAGGAGCTCGCCCAGATCAGGGACGCCCTGGAGCAGGTCGCGGCGGGGAGCGCCGACGCCGCGGCCATGCGGTCGATGATCAACCAGCTGACCATGCGGCAGAACCACTGGACGCTCGGCACGTTCTGCGCGTCGTACTGCCGCCTGCTGACGACCCACCACACGATCGAGGACGAGCACATGTTCCCGATGCTGGCGCGGGCGCAGGCGTCCCTCGCGCCGGTGGTGGAGCGGCTGGAGCAGGAGCACGAGGTGATCGCCGGCGTGCTCACCGCCCTCGACGCCGCGCTCGTGGCGATGATCGAGGACCCCGGCCGGCTCGATGGGGTCCGCGAGCAGGTCGACGTGCTGGCGGACGTGCTGCTGTCGCACCTCGACTACGAGGAGGAGGAGCTGGTCGAGCCGATCGCCCGGCTGAACCTCGACATCTGAGCCCGAGGGCGGCGGCCGGCAGCGGCGGGGGTCGCCAGCAGCGGTCGGCAACGGTCAGCGGCGGCGGCGTTCCTCCGGCGGCGGTCAGCGGCGGCCGCGGAAGGTCCGCCGGAGGTCGTCCACCCACTCCCCCGGGATCTCCCACGGGATGAAGTGGCCGCCGCGGTGGTGGGCCGTGACGTTGACGAGGTTGTACCAGGGGGCGCGGTCGCCCTCGAGGTAGCTCTGCACGCGCTGGTCCGTGGTCACGCCGGGCGGGTTCTCGTACCCGACGAAGGTGATGCCGGTGGGCGCCTCCACGACCGGCCACCGGTCGTGGGAGGGGGTCCACGGGTAGCGGTTGTTGTTGGCGTAGGTCCGGATCGAGGTGCCGATCGAGTTCGTCACCCAGTAGATCATGGCGTGGGTGAGCAGGTCGTCCCTGGTGAAGACGGTCTCGATGTCGCCGCCGTTGTCGCTCCACTTCGCCCAGCGTTCGAGGATCCAGGCGAGCATCCCGGCGGGCGAGTCGGACAGCCCGTGGGCCAGCGTGCTCGGGGCGAGCACGTGCGCGGCGAGGTGGACGGCGAACCGCCTGTCCAGCGCGACCACCTGGGCGTGGACGTCGGCGGGCAGTCCCTCGGGGATGGGCCGGCCACCGCTGAGGTCCCAGGCCCGGTCGCCGTTGAACAGGGTGAGCTTCTGGCCGGAGCCGATGTGGACGCCGTACAGCTCGCCGGCGTACTTGTGCCCGAGTTGTCCGGTGACCAGGGCTCCCACGTCGCACCCGGCGGCGGCGTACTTCTCGTACCCGAGCGTGCGGGTCATGAGCGTGTGCCAGAGGTCGGCGACCTTCCAGAAGTTCATGTCGGGGTGGCCCGGCAGCGGGCCGGAGAACCCGAAGCCGGGGAACGAGGGGACGATCACGTCGAACGCCTCGGCGGGGTCGCCGCCGTGCGCCCCGGGGTCGGCCAGCGGGTCCACCACCTTGGCCCAGTGCCAGAACGTCCAGGGCCAGCCGTGCGTGAGGATCAGCGGCGTCGGGTCGGGGCCCACCCCCGGCCGGCGCATGAAGTGCACCGGCACGCCGTCGACCTCGACGCGGTAGTGCTCGTAGGCGTTGATCGCGGCCTCGGCCGCGCGCCAGTCGTAGCCGGTGCGCCAATGGTCGACAAGCTCCCTGAGGTAGGCGGCGCGCACGCCGTAGTACCCGTCCTCGTTGCCCGCGTCGTCCGGCAGGCGGGTCAGCTCCAGGCGCCGTCGCAGGTCGGCGAGCACGTCGTCGGGGACGTGGATCGGCTCCGGCGTCAGTGGGAACGGCCGGGCCCCGGCCGCCGGGGTGGTCTGCCGGCCCCTGGTGTCCTGGCCTGTGGTCTCCTGGTGCAACGTCATCTCCTCATCCGTTCGCGCGGGAGGCACGCGTGGCCGGCCTCACGGCCGCGCCGGTGACGCGGGTGGGGGTCTCGGGTTCGCGTGTCCCGGTCTGTTACGGGCTGACGCCTCCGCTTCGGGTTCCGCGGCGGGTGGGGCCTCCGCTTCGGGTTCCGCGCCTCACGTCCCGCGGTGTGCCCGCCCTCCGCCGTCCTCGCCGGAGCGTTCCCGGTCGAGCTCGACGAGGCGCGTCAGCGCCGGCAACGCCGCCGCGACGGCCTCGCGCTCGGCGGGGCTGAGCTGGTCGGTGAGCTCCGCCAGATGCGCGATCCGGTCGGCCCGCCTCCCTAGGACGACGGCGGCGCCGGCCGCCGTCACGTGCACGAGGACCGCGCGGCCGTCCGACGGGTCCGGCTCGCGCCGCACCAGGCCCTCGCGCTCCAGCTTGGTCACGATCTGCGTGACGGCCGACTGGGTGACCTGCTCGCTGGCCGTCAGGTCGGTGAGCCGCATCGGCCCCCGGCCCTCGAGCGTGTGCAGCACCGACAGCGTCGTGAAGCTCAGGCGCTGCACCGACGGCAGGCGGATGAACATCCGGGTGAACCTCTCCAGCACCGAGGTCAGGCCGACGACGTTCAGCTCGGGGATCTCCTGGGACACGCGCCAGACTGTATCAGAAACTTATATAAGCTTCTAATTCAAATAATGAGGTGCGTCCCATCCTGGGCGTTTCCTAGGCTCCCGGGCATGCGGGACATCGCGCGGCTGCCCAAGGCCCATCTGCACGTTCACCTGGAGAGCACGATCAGACCGGAGACGCTCCGCGAGATCGCCGCCGCCAACGGCCTGCCGGTCCCCCCGCCGCCCGGCCCGTTCGCCGGTTTCCGCGCGTTCGCCGACCACAACTCCCTCGTACGGGACTGCCTCCGGCGGCCGGAGGACTTCCGGAGGATCGCGGTGGAGTTCTGCCGCGACGAGGCGGCCCAGGGCACCCGGTACGCCGAGGTCACGTTCACCGCCGCCTCCCACGGCGAACGGCTGGACGACCTGGAGATGCCGCTGGAGGCCGTGCTCGACGGCCTGGCCGAGGGCGCGGCGGCCCACGGCGTGGAGTGCCGGCTGCTGCTCGACCACTCGCGCCGCCGGTCGGCCGACCGGGCGTGGCGCACGCTGAAGCTCGCCACCCGTTACGCGGACCGCGGGGTCGCCGGGATCGGCATGGCCGGGGAGGAGTCGTACCCTCTCGCGCCGTTCGCCGACGTGATCGCCGCCGCCGCGGACGCCGGGCTCCGCCTCGTGCACCACGCGGGCGAGTGCGAGGGCCCGGAGAGCATCCGGGAGGCCGTCACGATCGGCAGGGCCGAGCGGCTCGGCCACGGCTTCCGCGTCCTGGAGGACGGCGACCTGGTCGCCGAGGTGCGCGAGCGGGGCATCCCGCTGGAGGTCTGCCCGTCGTCCAACGTCGCCCTCGGCCTGGTCGGGTCGCTGGCGGCCCACCCTCTGCCGCTGCTGCTCGACGCCGGGCTCGCCGTCACGCTCAACACCGACATCCCGTCGAGCGCAGGAACGACCCTGTCGGAGGAGTACGCCAGGGTGCGGGACGCCTTCGGCTACGACGACGCCGTCCTGGCCGCTCTCGCCCGGGCGTCGGCCGACGCGTCGTTCGCTCCAGCCGGGACGAAGGAGCGGCTGCGCCGGGAGATCGACGCCTGGCTCGCGTCCCCCGACACGTGACCTTGTCTCCCCCTTGCCCCAACCGTCACGGCTGTGCGCGGGTGTTTCACGTACAGGATGACGGCATTCTGGAATGATCTCGCGTAAAGAGTGCCGGACATCGAGAGACCGTGACTGATGCCCCCCATTGACCAAATAACCGCCTTCGCGTCGGACCACCCGGTCGGAACAGTCATCATCTGCGTGTTCGCCCTGGTCCTGCTCGCGTTGATCGTCTTCGTGCTGCGCACGGTGTTCCGCGCCGTGTCGCGGCTGCTGCGGCGCTGGGCCGCGGGCCGTCCCACCGAGGACATCCTGACCATCGTCGCCGCCAGCATCGCCACCGGGGTGTCGGCGCAGGGCATGTGGCGCTTCTCCGGCGACGTGCTCGGCTTCGACGGGCCGCTGCGCCTGCTGCTTTTCGCCTTCATCGAGGTGGCCGTCATCACCAGCGCGGTCCGCGCCCGCCGCAACATGCGCGAGAACTACTCGGCCGGCATCGACGGCATCGCCGTGTGGGCCCTCACCTGCCTGTCGGCCGTGCTGTCGAGCATGGACGCCCGCAGCCTCGCCGAGGCCGTCTTCCGGCTCGCCGCGCCGCTGGTGGCCGCGTGGCTGTGGGAGCGCGGCATGGCCATCGAGCGGCACCGCATCACCGGCCGGGCCCGGATCAACTGGCGCCTCACCCCGGAGCGGGTCCTCGTGCGGGTCGGCCTGGCCGAGGCGAGCGACCGGACCGCCAGCGAGGTCGACGCCCACCGCAGGCTCACCCGGGTCGCGCTGGCCGCCAAGAAGGCCCGCGCGCTGCGCGAGGCGGGCGCGTCCGACCGCAAGATGCGCGTCGCGCTGGCCCGGCTCGACAAGGCCATGGACCGCGCGGTGGAGTACACGGGCCTCGCGATCGACGACAAGCGGCAGGAGGCGCTGTTGTCGCAGATTGGAGCGCTCTACAACACGGCGGCCCTGATCGACCTGACGCCGCCCGTCCCGTGGGCCCCCGAGCCGGAGCAGCAGCCCGTCGCCGTCGCCGTCCACCCGGCTCTGCCCTCGGGCACCGCCCGGGCGGAGTTCCTCGATGACGACGACGAGGAGGACCGCCCGGTAGACGTCGGCCCCCCGGTGGACGCCGCCCAGCGGGCCGCGCAGCTGCGGGCGGCCCGGCGCTACTGGGACCAGCAGATCGAGCTCAAGTACGTCCCCCGGGCGGCCGACATCGCCCAGGAGGTCGCCATCCCGGTCGCGCTGGCGCGCGAGTGGCGGGCGCTGTGGAAGCTCGAACCGCAGGCGCACGCGCTGCTGGAGGCCGCCTACCGGGAGCACGGCATCGTGGACACCGGGACGTTCCCGGCCATCGAGGTCCCCGAGCGCGTGCTCACGGTGAACGGCTCGTCCTCCGGCGACCACTGACGACGTCGCACCGGTCTCCGGGAGTCCGACGGCTCCCGGGGGCTAGCACACTCCTACTTTCCCGTGACATCTCGGACAGCCGCGGGGGCGTCCTGATATCGCGGCCACACAGGGAGGGTGCCATGGAGATCTCGGGGGACGGTTCGGGACATCGCGTCGCGCGGCTCGACGGCGGACGGGACCAGGTCGGGCGGGCACGCCGCCTGGTGTCGGCCACGCTGGGCCGCGACCACCCGCGGCACGACGACTGCGTGCTGCTGACGAGTGAGATAGCCACCAACGCCGTCGTCCACTCGCGGTCGGGCCTGGGCGGCACGTTCACGATCACCGTGGCATGCCTGGCCGACCGGGTGCGGGTCGGCGTCGAGGACGACGGCTCCGCCGGGCCTCCCTGTGCCGGCCACGCCGTCCCCGAGGGGCCGAACGGCCGGGGCCTGCCGCTGCTCGACGCCCTCTCCGACCGCTGGGGACTCGTCCGGGAGGGCGGCCGCAACGAGGTGTGGTTCGAGATCTGGTTCGACGCCGAGCGGGACCGGCGCCCCGCCGCCGCCCACCCGGGCCGCTGGTCGTCCGCCCGCACCCGTACGGGCGCCTGCGACGCCGCCCGCGCCTGAGCGCGTGAGGGACCGTCCCGGAGCGGTCAGACCGGTTCGGTCAGGGGCCGCAGGAGGCGGCGCGGGCCTTCGAGCAGGCGGGTGACCGGGTCGTCCCTCCGGTCGCAGGCCGTCGGCCGGACCGGCCGCGCCTCGACGTCCTCCGGCGGCACCGGGCCGCCGCACTCGGGACACGTCCCCGCCTGGTCTAGCGGGGACCCGCAGAGCGCGTGCGTGTAGAGCTTGCTCGGCCCGTCCGGCGACAGGTAACGGCCGCCCCACCGCGACAGCGCGTGGACCGCGGGCCACAGGTCTCGTCCCATCTGGGTCAGCACGTACTCGTCGCGCGGGGGCGACTGCTGGTAGCGGCGCCGTTCCAGGACGCCGGCCGCGGTAAGCGCCGCCAGCCGGTCGGCGAGGACCGCCCGCGGGATGTCCAGATGAGCCACGAAGTCGCTGTACCGCCGCACGCCGTAGAACGCGTCGCGGATCACCAGCAGCGTCCACCGCTCGCCGACCAACTCCAGGGCCCGCGCCAGCGAGCAGTCCTGGCCCTCGTAGTCCTTGCCCAGCGCCATGCGGCCAGTCTATCCGCTAGTTCAATCACCGAACCATCACTGCTAGGGTTTCCCCCTGTTGGTTCGATGAACGAACTCAAAGACAGACCTTGGAGTCGCCGTGACGCTCTCGCCTCCTCGCGCCGCGCTGCCGCCGGCCGACCAGGCGCACCGGTCCGCCACCCTACTCGTGGGCTGCGCCGCCACCCTGCTCGTGCTCATGAACTACAGCGCGCCGGCCACCACGCTGCCCCAGACGGCGGCGGGCCTCGGCGCGGGCCCGATCGGCCAGGTCTGGATCCTCAACGGGATCGCCCTCGGCCTCGCCGCGACGCTGCTCACGGCCGGCACGCTGGCCGACGACCACGGGCGCAAGCGCGTCTTCCTGATCGGGTCGGCCGTGCTGGCGGCCGCCTCCGTCGTCTGCGCCGCCGCGGGCGGGACGCTCGTCTTCGTGCTCGCGCGGATCGTGCAGGGCGGGGCCAGCGCCGCCATGCTCAGCGCAAGCCTCGGCATGATCGCCCACGCCTTCCCTCCGGGCGCCTCCCGGGTGAGGGCCACGGCGGCCTGGGGCGCGATGATCGGCGCCGGTCTGACGGCCGGCCCGCCGCTGTCGGCCGTGCTCGCCCAGTGGGGCAGCTGGCGGCTCGTCTACTGGGTCCTCGGCGGCGTGGCCGCCCTGCTCACGCTGGCCGGTGTCCTGCGCCTTCGGGAGTCGCGGGCCGAGACGCCCCGCAGGATGGACGTGCCGGGCGTGCTCGCCCTCGGGCTCGGGCTGACGGCGCTGCTGACGGCGCTGACCCAGGGCCGCGCCGGGTGGGCGAGCGTCTCCGTCGTCGTCCTGTTCGCCGCGGCCGCCGTGCTGCTCGCCGCGTTCGTGGCGATCGAGGCGCGGTCGCGGGCCCCGATGCTCGACCTGTCGCTGTTCCGCCGGCCGCCGTTCCTGGCGTCGATCGGCGGCGCCCTGGTCACCGGTCTGGCCGTGATCGGGCCCCTGACGTACCTGGCCACGATCGTCCAGGTGACCCACGGGTTCGCCCCACTGGAGGCGGCGGGCATGACGGCGATCTGGACGAGCGTGTCGGCCGTCTCCTCGATCGTCGCGGGCCGGACGCGGCTGCCCGGCCGCGCCCAGCTCGCCGCCGGGCTCGCGGTGGGTGCGGCCGGCGACCTCGGCCTCCTCGGCACGGCGGGCCACTGGTCGTGGGGACGGGCGTCCGCGGCGCTCGTGCTGATCGGGATCGGCAGCGGCCTCGCCAACGCGGCCCTCGCCCGCCTGTCCGTCGAGAGCGTGCCGGCGGGCCGCGCAGCCATGGGCTCCGGCGCGAACAACACCGCCCGCTACATCGGCGGCTCCGTCGGCGTGGCCGCCGCGGTCGCCGTCGTCGGCGCCGCACGGACGGCGGCCGCCGGGACCGACGTCATGTTCGTCGCCGCCGCCGTCGCCGCCGCCCTCGGCGCCGTGCTCGCCCTCGCCCTCCGGGACCGTACGGCCGGCGGGTGAGGGGCGACCCCGTCAGGAGGAGGGGAGCAGGGAGACCTTGTCGGAGCAGACCTGGACGACCTGGAAGCGGTGCCCGGCGACGCCGAACTCGTCGCCCACCTTGACGTCGACGGTGGCGGGGTCGCCGGGGCGTCCGCCGAGCAGCGTCAGGGTCGCGGCGTGGTCGTCGCCGATCACGTTGATCCCGGCGCGGGCGCCGCCCGCCAGGGGGTACGTGCCGCCCTGGAGCACGTGGACGGCGCCGGACCGGTCGGTCCCCGCGCAGGCGGAGGCGTCCGCGCCTCCCCCGCCGGACGACGAGCAGGACGCGACCGCCGGGAGCAGCGCCAGGACGAGTGCGGCCGCGGCGAACGGCCGCGCGAGCGGGCGAGGCGACCGCGCAGACGCCGCGAGCGGGACACGGGACGGGATCGGCCTCATGCGCGAGCCTCCAGGTCGGCGAATCCCGGGCCGTCCGCGTCGATCGCGACGACCGTGTACGGCCGGCCGGCGATCCGCGCCGTGTCCCCCACGCCGAGGGCGAAGGTGTCGCGCGGCACGCCGTCGACGTTCACGGTGAAGGTCACCCGGTCGGGGGTGAGGTCGTTGATCCCGACGAGCAGGGCCTCCCCCTGATGCTCCATCCGGTACGGGATGCCGCGGCGCAGCCGCCACCTGTCCATCTCACTTCCCCACGGTCAGCTTCTGCGGGTCGTCGAACATGCGCTTGAACTCGTCGGGCGTGACCACCAGGTCGGGCGATCCCGGTCCCCACGGGTTCCCCAGGACCATCTTGCCGTTCTGGAAGCCCTTCACGTAGAACACGTGCCGCGTCACGTACGCCTTCTTCAGGTGGTCCGGCACGCCGTCCATGTTCGAGTGGCTCGACACGATGACCGGGTGGCCGGAGTCGAACGCCTTCTTGACATCGTCGTAGTCGAGGTCGATGCCGTCCGCGTCGTTCCCGGTGACGTACGGCGGGGCCTTGTCGGTGAAGTCCCACTCGACGGCGCCGTAGTCGCCGTGCTCCTTGCGGTCGTAGCGGGAGTCGCCGTCCTTGCCGTCGGGGGCGCCTCCGTCGTCGTCGCCGTAGAGGAGGGCGAACGCCTTCTCGTAGTAGGCCGGCCAGCTCTCGGTCGTCGTGCCGTTGCTCACGCTGCGGGCGAAGGCGATGTTCCCGCCGGAGTCGAGGGGGAGGTCGGGGGTCATGGTGACCCAGTGCAGGTTGCCGTCCTTGTCCCAGACCCGTACGGAGATCGTGCCGTTGGCGTTCTGCCGGATGCCGTCCTGGATGAACTTCGGGTCGGCGGCGGCCGTCGCCTTAAGGGAGGCGATGTACCAGCAGTCGCCGAGCGTGCCCTGCGCCACCTCGCTCGCCTGGACGCCGCCGTCGGCGAACAGCGGCACGTTCGGCACGCCGTAGTGCAGGCCCGACGTGGAGACGCCGCTCTGGCTGTTGACGCCGTCTAGGAACACGTCCGTGGTGTCGAACCCCGGCTGCACGCCGGGCAGGTCGGCGGCCAGCTTGGCCCACGCACCGGGACCCGACCGCTCCAGCAGATGGCTGAGCAGGTCGCGCCGCTCCCCCTCCGGGAGGCCGTTGGCGTCGAACGGGTTGTACCAGTGGTCGCCGGTGTCGGAGATCAGCGCGCCGAACCGCTTGAGGTCGGCGTCGTCGAGCTTGGACAGCAGCAGGTCGAGCTCGGCGGGGGTGAGCTCCTCGAGCCGTTTGGCCACCTCGCGGACGTCGTCCCGGTTGCCGTTCGTGCCGAAGTCCTTGCCGTTCAGGCCCTTGATCAGGTCGAGAACCTGGTTGACCTTCGCCTCGTCGGGCTCGGCCCGGTCGAAGACGACCATGGGGTCGACGACCGTGCCGGGCGGGAACCCGCCGTTGGGCGGCGAGATCCGGTCGCAGCGGCGGTCGATCTCCCCCGCCTCGCCGGGGAGCGAGGTGGCCAGCACGCCGGGCAGGCCCTTCGCCGGGCCGCCGCGCATGGCGTCGAGGAGGGGCTGGGACGTGGTCGGCGCCACGCCGCCGAGCGCGGCCTCCGCGTCGGCGAGCACCTTGGCCAGGTCCCGGTGCAGCGGCGCGGCCGTGCCGCCCGCCTTGCGCATCTCCCGCGCCAGCCCGCGGATCTTGTCGACGTCGAAGCCCACGTAGCTCATCGGCCCGCCTTCGCCTCCTTCCCGGCCTTGTCCGCCGCCTGTTCGAGCCGGTCCGCCTCGGCGATCCAGGAGCCCGCGTCGTTCACGAGCTGGGTCGCCATGCCGCGCAGGCCGCGCTGCCGGTCGGTCAGCCGGCCGGTGATCTCGTGGGCGTACCAGCCCTGCCAGGCGTCCTTCGCGGTCGCCAGCGACACGGCCTGGTCGAGGCAGGGGCCGAGCCCCTCCGCGATCGACCGGGCGCGCCGCGCGCATTCCCTCAGCTCATGGGCGCGCCGGCGCATAGATTCGGGGCTTTCCTCCGGATCCTTCGGGATCATGACGCAATGCTACTGATGATTGTCATGATGCGCGGGAGGTATGAGAAGGCGGCGCGGGATAGGTCGTCGCCTTGGTGGTAGACCCACTCCGATGAGATCCTGCGCAGGAGGTGCATACCAACTAAATCAGTCGGGATAGTGGGAGGACCTATGGCCCTGCCGGACTTTCTGATCATCGGGGTGCCCAAGGCCGGCACGACCGCGCTGCACTCCGCCCTGGCCCGCCATCCCGGGCTGTTCATGTCGCCCGTCAAGGAGCCGAAGTTCTTCCTCACCGACGGGCCGCCGCCCGCGAAGGGCGGCCCGGGCGACGCCGAGACCTACCGGGAGCACGTGTGGCGGCGCTCCGACTACGAGGCGTTGTTCGACGACGCCCCGGAGGGGACGCTGCGGGGCGAGTCGACCCCCTTCTACCTGTACGACCCGGACGCCCAGCGGCGGATCAGGGAGACCGTCCCCAGCGCCCGGCTCGTCGTCTCGCTGCGGGACCCGGTGGAGCGGGCGCACTCCAACTGGACGCACCTGTGGTCGGCCGGGCTGGAGCCCGTCGGCGACGTCATCGAGGCGTGCGCGGCAGAGAAGCGGCGGGTCGCGGAGGGCTGGTCGCCGTTCTGGCACTACATCGGGCTCGGCAGGTACGGCGAGCAGTTGCGGCACCTGTTCTCGCTGTTCCCGCGCGAGCAGGTGCTGCTGTTCCGCTACCGGGACCTGGTCGACCGCCCGGCCGAGACGCTGGACAGGATCTGCGGCTTCCTGGGGGTCGAGCAGGGGCTGGTGACGGAGGTGCCCAGGGAGAACGTGACGGCCCATCCCCCGCAGAGCCACCGGCACCGGCTGCTGGCCCGGCTCGTCCGGCTCGGCGACCCGGTGCTGGGCCAGCGGATCACGGCGCCGATGGAGCGGCTGCTGCAGAGCAGGGGCCGGCCCCGGCAGCCGCTGACCTGGGCCCAGCGGCAGGAGCTGCTCGCCTACTTCGCGGCCGACATCGCGGTGCTACAGGACGTGACGGACGAGGATTTCAGCGACTGGCTGCGCCCGCGCGAGCGGTCGGGCGGGCTGGTGGGCAGCCGTCCCGTGGGCCAGCGGCAGGCGCGCAACGGCCGTCCCCGCGGCGGCTCGTGACGGCCCGCTGACACGAGGCAGGGCCTCCTGCACAGGCGCGGGTTCCCGCAGGCCGGGACACGGCCCGCGGGTCTGGGGGGCGCCAGAGTCAGGCCGGGCGGAACTCGGTGCGCAGGTCGTGGGCGCCGCCGGGCCCGGTCAGCTCGTAGTAGAGCCGGTGGCCGCCCCGCACGGGCACGATGGACAGGTAGCGCAGGCCCCCGCCGCCGTGGGCCGACTGGGCGGCGGGCTCGGTTCCGGTCGCCGTCAGCGTGGACGGGTCAGGGCCGATCGCCACGCCCGTGCGCTCCTCGTAGTTCTCGGCCGCCGACGCGCGCCCGTCGTAGTAGGCGATGACGGTCTCGCCGCTGAACGTGACCGCGCTGACGCGCACCCCGCGGGAGTCCCAGGCGCCGGGCCGCCGGTCGAGGGCGGTGCCGTGCCACGACCACTCCAGGCCGTCGGGGCTGGTCGCGTAGTCGGTCACCATCTGGTCGGCCTCGTCGGGGTCCTCCAGCGGATGGCAGGACGCCCACAGGTGCCAGACGCCGCCGTGGTGGAGGATCACGGGGTCCTTCACGCCGGTCTTGAGGTCGCCCGGCAGCACGACCCGCGCGTTCGCCGGGTCGAAGTCCGCCGGGTCGTCGGCCTCGATGACCTCGACCCGCCAGTGCTTGGTGCCGTAGGTGGCGCAGCTGAGGTAGAGCCGCCACGTCCCCTCGGGGGTGACGACGAGCGTCGGCCGCTCCAGCGACTCGGTCTTCATCGCCTCCTTGGTGAGGGTCAGCAGGGGCTCGAAGCGCTCCCCGTCCGCCGACCTGGCCACCTGGACGGCGTAGCCGCGGCCGGAGCCGATGGGCCGCCGCAGCCGGTAGGCCAGGTAGATCCATCCGTCCCTGCTCACGGCGCTGGGCGCGCCGGCCCAGAAGCCCGGCCCGTCTCCGGGTGGGGGGACCGCGACGACTGACCGTTCCGGCTGCGGTACGAACACGAGGATCTCCGTTGCTGCAAGACGACGGTGGACGGCCCGGCCTCGGGCGCTCACCCCTGATAACAGAGGAGCGGGGGGTGCGCCAAGCGCCCTCGCCCACCAGGCTGCCATCTCTATACAAAACCCGCTGGGTTTACGGGTTTTCGTCATGATAGGTCAGGTCCGTCCGTGCTCGCGCCTCCGGGATTGCTGAGCGACGGCTGAACCCCCCGCGCCGAAGCGGCGTATCTCGGGACGTAAGGGCATGCCGACACAGTTCTGACCACTCTCAGGAGGCCCCATGCGGGCACGTATCGTCACGCTCTGCGCCGCGCCGCTCGCGCTGGCGCTGGCCGGCGCGGCCCCCGCGCACTCCCAGCCGGCGTCCGCCGCGTCCGCCGGGACCGCCCACACGCCCACCCGGTTCGCCGAGGTGGACCTGGTCTCCGACGTCGCGGGCAAGGCCGCCGTCACCGACCCGAAGCTGGTCAACCCGTGGGGGCTCGCCATGGGGGCGACGCTGTGGGTGTCCGACGCCGGGACCGGGACGGCCACCGTCTACACGGGCGGCGCGGGGACGGTGAAGAAAGCCCCCACGCAGGTGTGGATCCCGGGCGGCACCCCCACGGGCCAGGTCGCCTACAGCGGCGAGGGCTTCACGATCAAGGGGAAGGCGGGCACCGCGCCGGCGTCGTTCATCTTCTCCAGCCCGAGCGGGGCCATCACGGCGTGGAGCGCCAAGGCCGACCCGGGCAACGCGATCATCGGCGCCTTCACCCGCGGCGCCGACTACAAGGGCCTGGCGGTCATGCGGACCAACCGCGGCACGTTCCTGCTCGCGCCGTCGTTCTCGCACGGCCGCGTGCACGTCTTCGACGACGACTTCGCCCGGGTGCGGCTGTCGCGCTGGCAGTTCCGCGACCGGTTCCTCCCCTCGTCCTATTCGCCGTTCAACGTGGAGGTGCTGGGCGGCTCGGTGTTCGTCGCGTACGCCAAGCGCGACCCGGAGACCGGCAAGGCCGTGGCGGGACGCGGCAACGGGTTCGTGAGCCAGTTCACCCCCGGCGGCCGGTTCGTCCGGCGCTTCGCCAGCCGCGGCCCGCTGAACGCGCCGTGGGCGATGACGATCGCGCCGAGCGGGTTCGGGACCTACCGCGGCGCGCTGCTCGTCGGCAACTTCGGCGACGGGTGGATCAACGCGTACAACCCGCGGAACGGCCGCTACCTCGGCCCGCTGCGGAAGGCGGACGGCAGGGCGGTGGCGGTCGAGGGGCTGTGGGACCTCGAACCGGGCACGCAGCAGAACGGGGGCGCCGACGCCCTGTGGTTCTCGGCGGGCATCGGCAAGGCGCAGCACGGCCTGCTCGGCCTGATCCGCCCGGCCGGCGCGGGCGGCGTCCCGTCGGCCTCGGCGTCGCCTACCCCGTCCGCGACGGCCACTCCCCGGCCGTCGCACTCCCACGCGCCGTCCGGCGGCTACGGCTACTGAGCGACGGCGCCGGACGGCCGGACCATATCGAGCGGAGGGCGGCGCGGCCGGCCACCGGGTGCGGCGGCGGCCCGTCGCCGCACCCGGCACTCCACGAGGCGGTATATGACTGGAGACATGCAGAAGGCAGACATCGGTGTGACCGGTCTGGCGACGATGGGCCGCAACCTCGCCCGCAACTTCGCCCACCACGGTCATGTGGTCGCGGTGCACAACCGGACCGAGAGCCGTACCACCCGGTTCATGGAGGAGCACAGGGACGAGGGCGCGTTCGTGCCGTCGTCCACCGTGGAGGAGTTCGTGGCCAGCCTCGAACGCCCCCGCAAGGCGATCATCATGGTCAAGGCGGGCGCCCCGACCGACGCCGTGATCGAGGAGCTGGCGGCCGTCATGGAGCCGGGCGACATGATCATCGACGGCGGCAACGCCCACTACGCCGACACCCGGCGGCGGGAGGCGGCGCTGCGCGAGCGGGGCATCCACTTCGTCGGCACCGGCATCTCGGGCGGCGAGGAGGGCGCGCTCAACGGCCCGAGCATCATGCCGGGCGGCGCCGCCGAGGCGTACGAGACACTGGGCCCGCTGCTGGAGGACATCGCCGCCAAGGTCGACGGCGTCCCCTGCTGCGTGCAC
Source organism: Microbispora sp. ATCC PTA-5024 (assembly GCF_000511135.2). Taxonomy (NCBI): domain Bacteria; kingdom Bacillati; phylum Actinomycetota; class Actinomycetes; order Streptosporangiales; family Streptosporangiaceae; genus Microbispora; species Microbispora sp. ATCC PTA-5024. The sequence goes on from NZ_KI866525.1 coordinate 272,516, forward strand.
GTCGGCCCCGACGGCGCCGGCCACTTCGTGAAGATGGTGCACAACGGCATCGAGTACTCCGACATGCAGCTCATCGCGGAGTCGTACGACCTGCTCAGGCAGGCCCTCGGGCTGAGCCCGAAGGAGCTCGCCGACGTGTTCCGCGAGTGGAACAGGGGCGACCTGGAGTCGTACCTGATCGAGATCACGGCCGAGGTGCTGGGCCACGTGGACCCGGCGACCGGCAAGCCGTTCGTCGACGTGGTGGTCGACCAGGCCGAGCAGAAGGGCACCGGCCGCTGGACGGTGCAGAGCGCGCTCGAGCTCGGGATCCCGGTGAGCGGCATCGCCGAGGCGGTCTTCGCCCGGGCGCTGTCGGGCCACCCCGAGCAGCGGGCGGCCGCCCGGACGCTGACCGGGCCCTCCGGCACGGCGGGCGACTCCGGCCTCGTCGAGGACGTCCGCCGGGCGCTGTACGCCTCGAAGGTCGTGGCGTACGCCCAGGGCTTCGACCAGATGGCGGCGGCCAGCCGCGAGTACGGCTGGAACGTGAACCTCGGCGCGATGGCCACGATCTGGCGCGGCGGCTGCATCATCAGGGCCCGGTTCCTCGACCGGATCCGGGCGGCCTACGACGCCGACCCGGCGCTGCCCACGCTGCTCGTCGACCCGCACTTCGCGTCGGCGCTTGAGGAGGCGCAGGAGTCGTGGCGGAAGGTCGTGGCGACGGCCGCCACGATCGGCGTCCCCACCCCCGGCTTCTCCTCAGCCCTCGCCTACTACGACGCCCTCCGCAGGGACCGCCTCCCGGCGGCGCTCGTCCAGGGCCTGCGGGACTTCTTCGGCGCCCACACCTACCGCCGGGTGGACCGCGAGGGCGTCTTCCACACCGACTGGTCGGGCGACCGCTCCGAAAGGCCCGCCTGACCGCGTCCCCGGCGGCGCCCCCCGGGTGCGCCGGCCGGTCCGGCGCCTGTACGGCTCACGCCCGCGCGGGGGTGTGAGCCGTACAGGCCCTCGGTCACAAGGGGAGGGCCCGCCCGGTCACGGCGACCGGGCGGGCCCTTCCACGTGTTCCGGCGGGCCGCCGGGAGGTCAGTCGAGGACGGCGGCGACCGCCGGCTCGGCCTGCCGGCTCTCGCCGGGGGCGCCGCTGCGCAGCGGCACGTGCTTGACCAGCGCGGCCAGCACCGGCACCAGCACGGCGAACGCGATCGCCCACAGGAACACGTTGCCGATGGCCCCGGCGAGCGCGTCCAGGAAGGGCACCTTGATCTGCGGGGGCAGGTGGCTGAGCGTGGCCGGGTCCATCCGGCCGCCGCCGGCGCTCACGGCGCCCGCGGCCTGCGGGCCGAGCTTCTCGGCGAGGTTGTCGGCGAGGCGGTTGTTGAAGATCGCCCCGAAGAGCGAGACGCCGAACGAGCCGCCGATGGACCGGAAGAACGTGCTGGCGCTGCTCGCGACGCCGAGGTCCTTCTGCTCGACGCTGTTCTGCGCGATCAGCATCGTGGTCTGCATCAGGAAGCCCATGCCGAGGCCGAGGACCGCGATGAACAGGCCGGTCTGCCACGACGGGGTGTGGGCGTCCTGCAGGCCCAGCAGCAGCATGCCGACGGCCATGATCGCCCCGCCGACGACGGGGTAGATCCGGTACTTCCCGGTCTTCGTGATCGCCCGGCCGACGAACAGCGACACGACCATCGCCGCGGCCATCATCGGCAGCAGGAGCAGGCCGGAGTTGGTCGCGCTCGCGCCCTGGACCAGCTGCTGGAACAGCGGGATGAAGCTGATCGCGCCGAACATCGCGAAGCCGAGCAGGAAGCCGATCAGCGAGATCAGCGTGAAGTTGCGGTTGCCGAACACGTGCAGCGGCATGATCGGCTCCGCCGCCCGCCGCTCGATCGGGATGAAGACGGCGATCGCCACGACGGCCACGACGGCCAGCGAGATGATCTGCCAGGAGCCCCACGGGTACCCGTGCGCCTGGCCGCCCCACGACGTGATCAGCACGAGCGCGGTGATGCCCACGGTGAGCACGCCGGCGCCGAGCCAGTCGATGCGGTGCTCGGTGCGGTACTTCGGCAGGTGGAGCCGGAGCAGCAGCCAGACCAGCGCCACGCCCCCGAGCGGCAGGTTCACGTAGAAGGCCCACCGCCAGTTGAGGTGGTCGGTGATGAAGCCGCCGACCAGCGGGCCGGCGATCATCGCCAGGGACATGATGGCGGCCATGATGCCCTGGTACTGCCCGCGCTCGCGGGGCGGGACGAGGTCGCCGATGATGGCCATCACGTTGACCATGAGGCCGCCGGCGCCGAGGCCCTGGAGGGCGCGGAACGCGATCAGCTCGACCATGCCGTCCCCCGTGCCGCCGAAGATCGACGAGCCGGCCATGCCGCACAGGGCGGAGCCGACGAGGAAGAGCACGATGGAACCCATGAAGATGTTCTTACGGCCGTACAGGTCGCCGAGCTTGCCCCAGATCGGGGTCGACACGGTCGTGCCCAGGACGTAGGCCGTGGTCACCCAGGTGAAGTACTCGAGACCGTTCAGCTCACCGACGATGCGCGGCATGGCGGTGCCCACGATCATGTTGTCGAGCATGGCGAGCATGATCGCGAGCATGAGGCCGGGCAAGACGGCCATTACTTCCTTCGACCGCCCCGGCGCGGCCGCGGTCTCCGTCATGGTGACGCCCCCCTTGAGAGAATCTTTGCTTACTTGACGACCGGCTAGTGAACGGGATTACGGTATTCTCCTTACTTGCCGGCCGTCAAGTTAATAAGGGATCAGCAGGCATGGGTGCACACACGGACACGAGGAGCCGCATTCAGGAGGTCGCCCTCCGGCTCTTCACGGAACAGGGCTACGAGGCGACCTCGCTCAGGGAGATCGCCGAGGCGCTCGGGGTGACCAAGGCCGCGCTGTACTACCACTTCCGGACTAAAGAGGACATCGTCGTCAGCCTCACCGAGGACCGGATCGCGGCCCTCGATGAGCTGATCGCGTGGGCGGCCCGCCAGCCGAGGGGCCCGCGGACGCGGGCCGAGATCCTCCGCCGGTACGTCGAGGACATGAACCGCGGCCGCCACCACGAGGTGATGCGGTTCATGGAGCGCAACCAGACGGCGCTGCGCGGCCACAACAAGATGGAGATGATCCGCGAGCGCATGACGGCGCTGCTCGACGTGCTCGGCGAGCCCGGCGACCCGATCACGACCAGGCTCAGGCGCGCGATGGGCATCTTCACACTGCACGCGGTGTGGTTCGTGCTCATCGACGACGACCTGACCGAGGAGCAGCGGATGGACGCCGCGTTCCAGGTGGCCCAGGAATTGATCGAGGGCGCGGACGGTTGTCGGCCTGCTGAAGGGTAGGTGAGCCGAATGCTTTTCGGACAGGAACATGTGAAGCGCTACGTCGAGACCGACGGCGACGAGGGCCACGACTGGCAGGGCACGATTGTGGCGATCCTCACGACCACCGGCAGGAAGTCGGGGAACAGGCACAGCACGCCGCTGATCTACCAGCCGTACGGCGACGACTATCTGGTGGTCGCCTCCAAGGGCGGGGCCGACACCCCGCCGCTGTGGTACCTGAACCTGCAGGCCGACCCCGAGGTCGAGTTCCAGATCAAGGGCGACAGGTTCAAGGCGCGGGCGCGCACCGCGACGCCCGAGGAGAAGCCGGACATGTGGCGGGTCATGGCGGCCACCTGGCCCGCGTACGACGAGTACCAGAAGAAGACGGACCGGGAGATCCCGGTCGTCGTCATCGAGCGCGCGTAGCGCACCCCGAGCCGGGGTTCCGTCTTCGCGGACAGCCTGTCCGCGGGCGGCCGTCGGCGGTATCTTTCCCGCGTGATCGGCTGGGGACGGGGAGGTACCGTGAGCGACGGCCGCACCGCGGAGATCGTGATCGCCGAGGCCCGGAAGGCGTTCTGGGTCATGGTCGGCTTCCTGGCGCTGATCTGGGTGGTCCAGGTGGTCAACTGGGCGGACGGCTACGGCCTCAGCTACAGCTACGGCATCCGGGCCTGGGACGCCGCCCGGCTGCCCGGCATCGTGTCCGCGCCCCTGCTGCACTGGAGCTGGGCGCACATCGAGGGCAACTCCGGGCCGCTGTTCATCTTCGGCTTCCTGGCCGCCTACCGGGGCGTGCGCAAGTTCCTCGGCGTCACCGCGCTGATCGCGGTCGCGAGCGGGCTCGGCTCCTGGTTCACGGCCGACTCCGGGGCGATCGGGGCGGGCGCGAGCGGGCTGGTGTTCGGCTACTTCGGGTACGTCCTGGTCCGCGGGGCCTTCGACCGGCACCTGATCGACATCGTCATCGGCCTGGTCATGGGCTTGTGCTTCGCCTACCAGTTCGCTGGGCTGCTGCCGGCCGAGGGGATCGGGTGGCAGGCCCACCTGTTCGGGTTCGCGGGCGGCATCCTCGGCGGCTACCTGTTCCGGGAGCGGCGCGCTGCCGCCGCGGGGACGCCCGCGGCGCCCGCCTCCGGGGAGGGGAAGTCGGCCCTGCTCAAGGAGATCGAGGACCTGGGCCTCTGACCGGCGCGCCGCGGCACCACCAGCCCCGGCCGGCGGCCCGCCTCACGACTCGATGTCGGGCGGGTGGAACGGCACCCGGGCCGTCAGCGAGAACCCGCCCTCGGGGGTGGGGCCGTAGCAGAGCCGCCCCCCGATCAGGGTCAGCCGTTCCCGCAGGCCGGCCAGGCCGTACCCGGAATCGCACGGCGCCTCGAAGCCGCGGCGGGCCGGCCGGGAGCCCCCGCTGTTGACCACCGAGAGGCTCACCGCGTTGCCGTGGGCCTCGCAGGCCACCTGCACGTCCGCGCCCGGCGCGTGCTTGCGGACGTTGTTCAGCCCCTCCTGGACGACCCGGTAGCAGACGTGCCCCGCCTCCCGTGACATCTCCTCGACCGGGACGTCGAGGTGGAGCGCCACCCGCAGCCCCGTGGCGCGGCTCTCCTCCACGAGCTGGGGGATGCCCTCCACGCCCTCGGCGGAGGGCGGCAGGTCCCGGCGGCGCAGCGCGGTGAGCAGTTCGCGCAGCTCGGTCAGCGCCCGCACGCCCTTGTCCTCGATGCTCCTGGCCAGCTTGCGGATGTCGCCGATGTCCTCGGTGTCCTGGATGAGGCCGGCGTTCAGCACCATCACGGTCACGGCGTGGGTCACGGTGTCGTGCAGCTCGGCCGCGATGCGCCGGCGCTCCTGGGCCGCGGCGCGCTCCTCGCGCACCCGGACGCCCTCACGCAGCTCGCCGATCATCCGCTGGTAGTCGCGCACCCACGTCCCGACGAGGGCGGGCAGGAAGACGAGCGTGAGCCCCCGCACGGCGACCAGGTGGACGAACTGGTCGGTGGACGGTTCGGCGTAGTCGACCGCCATGTAGGCGAGCGTCATGGCGCCCACCACCCACGGCCAGTGGCGCACCCTGCTCTCCGCGGTCATCGAGTACGCGGCCAGCGTCAGCGGCACCAGCTGCCCGGTCAGCACCGCGCAGACGACGGCGCCGGCGACCATCGGCCAGGCCGACCGCCGGCGCCCCAGCATCGCCGCCGCGGTGGCCGCCCCTGCGGCGAGCTGGAGCCACTGCGGCGCCGAGACGAGTGAGAAGGACCGCCCGGTCAGCGTGAACGGAATCGTGAACGCGAGGACGGCAAGGGCCAGCAGCACGTCGACGAACGCTCCGCGGCGCCACGGCGCGAGCCTGGCCCACTTCTCCCCCATACCGCTAGTTTGGGGGCTTGACCTGCGACTTCTCGCATCGCCACACACCCTTTTGCCGCTCCTGGGCCACGGCTTGCCCGAGGCCGTGTGGCCGGCGCCCGAGGCCGCGGTTCCGGCTCCCGCAGCGGGCGAGGGTCGAAACACCGCGGCGGCTTGGGCAGGATAAGGAGGGTGAGCGAAAGCATGAGCCTGCTGCGGCGCCTTCCCCCTGACCCCGAACCCGACGCCCTGTTCGACGCGTTCGTGTCGTGGAACGCCGAGCGGGGGCTCACGCTCTACCCCGCGCAGGAGGAGGCCCTCATCGAGGTCGTCTCCGGCAACAACGTGATCGTGTCCACCCCCACGGGGTCGGGCAAGAGCCTGGTCGCCGCCGGGGCCCACTTCGCCGCGCTCGCCCGCGACGAGATCAGCTTCTACACCGCGCCCATCAAGGCCCTGGTGTCGGAGAAGTTCTTCGACCTGTGCGCGCTGTTCGGCACCGAGAACGTCGGCATGATGACCGGCGACGCCACGGTGAACGCCGACGCGCCCGTGATCTGCTGCACCGCGGAGATCCTCGCGCAGATCGCGCTGCGGGACGGCGCCGACGCCGACGTGGGCACGGTCATCATGGACGAGTTCCACTTCTACGCCGAGCCCGACCGGGGGTGGGCGTGGCAGGTTCCGCTGCTGGAGCTGCCGCAGGCCCAGTTCGTGCTGATGTCGGCCACGCTCGGCGACGTCGCGCGCTTCCAGACCGACCTCACCCGCCGTACCGGCCGGCCCACGAGCGTCGTGAAGCACGCGGAGCGGCCGGTGCCGCTCATCTACTCCTACCGGCTCACGCCCCTGCACGAGACGCTGGAGGAGCTGCTGGCCACCCAGCAGGCGCCGGTCTACGTGGTGCACTTCACCCAGGCCGCCGCGATGGAGCGGGCCCAGGCGCTGATGAGCATCAACATGTGCACCAAGGCGGAGAAGGAGGCCATCGCGCAGCTCATCGGCGGCTTCCGGTTCACCACGCGGTTCGGCCGGGCCCTGTCGCGGCTCGTCCGGCACGGCATCGGCGTCCACCACGCCGGCATGCTGCCCAAGTACCGCCGGCTGGTCGAGCGGCTGGCCCAGGCCGGGCTGCTGAAGGTCATCTGCGGCACCGACACGCTGGGCGTCGGCGTCAACGTGCCGATCAGGACCGTGCTGTTCACCGCCCTGTCGAAGTTCGACGGCACCAAGGTGCGGCGGCTGCGCGCCCGGGAGTTCCACCAGATCGCCGGGCGGGCCGGCCGCGCGGGGTTCGACACGGTGGGGTACGTCGTGTGCCAGGCGCCCGACCACGTGATCGAGAACGAGCGGGCCCTGGCCAAGATCGGCGACGACCCGAAGCGGCGGCGCGGGTACGCCCGCAAGAAGCCGCCGGAGGGGTTCGTCGGCTGGAGCGAGGACACCTTCGAGAAGCTCCAGACGGCCGAGCCCGAGCCGCTGACCTCGCGCTTCAAGGTCAGCAACGCCATGCTCCTGTCGGTGATCAACCGGCCGGGCGACTGCTTCCAGGCGATGAAGCGGCTGCTCACCGACAACCACGAGGACCGCAAGGCCCAGCGGCGGCACATCAGCCACGCCATCGCGATCTACCGCTCGCTGCTCGCCGGCGGCATCGTGGAGACACTGCGCGAGCCCGACGAGCACGGCCGCCGGGCCCGGCTCACCGTCGACCTCCAGGAGGACTTCGCGCTCAACCAGGCCCTGTCCACGTTCGCGCTCGCCGCGTTCGAGCTGCTCGACTCCGGCTCGCCGACGTACGCGCTGGACATGGTCTCGATCGTCGAGTCGACGCTCGACGACCCGCGGCAGATCCTGCACGCGCAGCTGAACAAGGCCCGCGCCGAGGCCGTGGCGCAGATGAAGGCCGACGGGATCGAGTACGAGGAGCGGATGGAGCGCCTCGCCGAGATCACCCACCCGATGCCGCTGGCCGACCTGCTCTTCGGCGCGTACGAGACCTACCGGCGCGGCCACCCCTGGGTCGGCGACCACGCGGTGAGCCCGAAGACGATCGTCCGGGACATGTACGAGCGGGCGATGACCTTCACCGAGTACATCCAGTTCTACGAGCTGGCCCGCTCGGAGGGCACCGTGCTGCGCTACCTGGCCGACGCCTACCGGACGCTGTCGAAGACGGTCCCCGAGCACCTCAAGACCGACGAGCTCATCGACCTCATCGAATGGCTGGGCGAGCTGGTGCGCCAGGTGGACTCCAGCCTGATCGACGAGTGGGAGAAGCTGGCCAACCCGTCGGAGGCCCTCGAGTCGCGCGACGAGCTGGAGACCCGCACCCGGCCGGTCACCGCGAACGCCCGGGCGTTCCGGGTGCTGGTGCGCAACGCGATGTTCCGGATGGTGGAGCTGGCCGCCCTCGACAAGGAGGAGGAGCTCGTCGAGCTCTATCCGGACGTGGACTGGGGGGCCGCGCTCGACGCCTACTACGCCGAGCACGACGAGATCGGCACCGGCCCGGCCGCCCGCGGCCCGGCGCTGCTGCTCATCGAGGAGGAGAAGGAGCTCTGGCGGGTGCGCCAGATCGTCGACGACCCGGCCGGCGACCACGACTGGGGGATCAGCGCCGAGGTCGACCTCGCCGCGTCCGACGAGGAGGGCCAGGCCGTGCTGCACGTCACCGGCCTCACCCGCATGTAGCCCCCCGCGCGCGTGGCTGCGCACGGCCCCGGGCCGTACCCGCCTCCTGGCCCGCGGCCGCAGGCGCGCCGTCCCGGCGCGGGGCCGTCAGCCGCCGGAGGTGGCGTCCTCGGCGCCGTCCCGGCCGTGGGGCGTCAGCCGCCTTCTGGGGGCCCGCGGCCGCTGCCCCACCGCGCCGGCGGCGGGCCGTCAGCCGCCGGAGGTGGCGTCCTCGGCGTCGGCGCCGGGGACCGTCGTGTCGTCGGGGTCGTCGAGCCAGCCGTGGGGCAGCGCAACCTTGTCCCGCTCTCCGCTCTTGCCGCGCGGCCCGTCGGCCTCGTCGGGCCAGGGCTGCTCGCGGTCCAGCTCGCCGAGGCGCTCGGCCATCTCGGCGAGCGTCACGACCGACGTCAGCGCCCGGCGGGTCTCGGCGCCCACGGTGAAGCCCTTCAGGTACCACCCCACGTGCTTGCGGAAGTCGGCGAGCCCGTGCCGCTCGCTCCCGACGACCTCGCACAGCAACTCGGCGTGGCGCAGCATCATGTCGCCGACCTCCCCCAGTGCCGGCCGGGCCCGTTCCGGGGAGCCCCGGAAGGCCGCGTCGAGGTCGCGGAACAGCCAGGGCCGGCCGAGGCAGCCGCGCCCGACGACCACGCCGTCGCAGCCGGTCTCGGCCACCATGCGCAGGGCGTCGTCGGCGCTCCAGATGTCGCCGTTGCCGAGGACGGGGATCTCGGTGACCGTCTCCTTCAGCCGCCGGATCGCGTCCCAGTCGGCGGCGCCGCCGTAGTGCTGGCGGGCGGTCCTGGCGTGCAGGGCGACGGCGGCCACGCCCTCCTCGACGGCGATCCGGCCGGCCTCCAGGTAGGTGAGGTGGTCGTCGTCGATGCCCTTGCGCATCTTCATCGTCACCGGCAGCGCGCCCGCGTTGACGACGGCCGCCCGCAGGATGGCGCGCAGGAGGTTCCGCTTGTACGGCAGGGCCGACCCGCCGCCCCTCCGGGTGACCTTGGGCACCGGGCAGCCGAAGTTGAGGTCGATGTGGTCGGCGAGGCCCTCCTCGGCGACCATCCGGGCCGCCCTGCCGATGACCACGGGATCCACGCCGTACAGCTGGATGCTCCGCGGCGTCTCGCCCTCGCCGAACCGGATCATCTGGAACGTCAGCGGCACCCGCTCAACGAGCGCCCGGGACGTGATCATCTCGGACACGAACATGCCGCCGCCCTGCTCCCGGCACAGCCGGCGGAAGCCGATGTTCGTGATGCCCGCCATGGGGGCGAGCACCACCGGGGGCCAGACCTCGTGCGTGCCGATTTTCACCTGTTCATTTTCCCCGCCCCGCGGCGTGAACCATACAAGATCATGGACTTGGGGGTTTTGTCCGGTTAATCTGGCCTGACTAGTGGCGGGGGAGGCCGACATGCTGCTGCGTCTCAGAATCGCCCTGCCGGACCGGCCGGGGACGCTCGGCCGTCTGACCCGCGCGCTCGGCTCGGCCGGGGCGGACATCACGCAGGTCACCGTCCTCGACCGCGGCGACGGGCGGGCGCTCGACGACTTCACTGTGTACTGGCCGGACGCCGCGCCGAGGGAGCACCTCATGGAGGCGCTCACGAGCGTGGACGGTGTGGAGATCGAGGGCGTCTGGGCCACCCGGGAGGCCCCGGGCACCTATCCCGAGCTGGAGATCCTCAAGTTCCTCACCACCGCGGGCGACCGGGCGCTGGCCACGCTGATCGACTCGATGCCGGTGCTGTTCAGCGCCGACTGGGCCGCCGCGGGGACCGAGAAGATCCCTCGCGTGACCGTGTACTCGAGCTGGCGGGCGCCCGCCGAGGTGCCGTTCCCCGACGAGACGCCCGCCCGGCCTACGGCGTTCACACTGCCGTCCGGCCTGCACCTGATCGCGGCCCCGCTGCCCCCGCTGGCCCTGTCGCTGGTGCTGGCCCGGGCGGAGGGCCCGGCCTTCCACCGCAACGAGGTTCACCGGCTGACCAGGATCCTGGAGATCTTCCTCATGCTGCCCGCGATCGAGCGGGGAGCCGACCGCGCGTTCCGGAAGGCCACCTCCCAGACGGTTCGAGTACACACCGGGGTCGAAAACCCGATACAGTAGCCACGTCGCCGTGAGGCGGACGCGGAAGTGGCTCAGTGGTAGAGCATCACCTTGCCAAGGTGAGGGTCGCGGGTTCGAATCCCGTCTTCCGCTCTCAGAGGTCTTTACCTGGGCCTCGCTCGGTGGAGTGGCCGAGAGGCGAGGCAGCGGCCTGCAAAGCCGCGTACACGGGTTCAAATCCCGTCTCCACCTCTGGTTTTCCGGAGGGCGATTAGCTCAGCGGGAGAGCGCTTCCCTGACACGGAAGAGGTCACTGGTTCAATCCCAGTATCGCCCACCACGATCTTCCTGCGATCGTCAGGCGTGCGCCGCCCGGTGACGGGGCGGTTCAGGCGGTACGCGACCAGTATCGTGGGGGGTTCTTCTCAACGCCCGTCGGTGAGCGCACACTGGAATGAGACATGATGGGCGATTCTGGTGGAGTAGCTCGTGCACGGTCACACGCCTCAGGCAATGCCGATGCTCTCGCGCGGCAAGCATCGCAACCCCAGCAAGGGCGCCTGCTTCATGGAGTTCGCGTCCTACCTCGCCGGTGAGCGCTGGAGCGACCACCCCGCGTGCACGCACCCGCTGCTCGCCGGGCTCGCCCGCCTCGTCAACGACCACACGACGGACGCCGCCCGGCACCGGCTGGCCGGGCTGATCCCGTCGGTGATCGGACTGACCGGCGACGACCCGCGGATCGACGTCCGGATCGCGCTGCGCTGCGCCACCGAGTCGCTGCCGGTGGTCGCGCACGAGCGCCAGCTCGCCATGGCCGTGTCGATCCTGTCGGCCGAGCACGTGCTCGCCCAGCTCGACGACCGGCCGGTGCGGCTGGAGGAGCGCAGCCGGGAGGCGCTGGCGCAGGTGCCCGACGCGGCCCGCTGGGCGTACACGTTCGGGCGGGGCGTGCGGATCTCCGCGAAGGGCTTCCGCCGGTACGCCGCGCCCAACACGGTGCAGCTCGCCGTACGGGGGATCGCGCAGGCGTGCGTGCCCGACCCGGACCCGCTGCTGCGCGACCTGCTGGCCGGCGCCATCGAGGACTGCCGGGCTCTGGTCCACCCGGCGGACGCCGAGCCCGCCGTCGACGCGGCGCGCTGGGCCGACGCCTGCCGCCTCACCGGCAGCCCGACCGCCTGACTGCCTGACTGCCTGACTGCCTGACTGCCTGACTGCCTGACTGCCTGACGACGCTCCCGGGCACGCGTCCGCCGCGCCACCCTTCGGGTCGTGCGCGGCGGACGGCGACGCGGCGGGGCGTCAGCGGGCGGCGGCCCCTGCCCTGGGACTCTCGACGACCGGGGTGCGGCGTGCCCGCCACGAGAGGGCGGGGATCGGCCGGAGCAGGATCGCCTGCCCGACCACGACGAGGCAGAAGACGCCGAGCACGAGGCCCCAGCCGACGTCGGTCAGGTGGTGCATGCCGCGGTAGATCCGCGACGCCCCGACCGTCAGCGGCGCGCCCGCGCCGAGCAGCCACCACACCGCGTTGAGGATCGCGTGCCGGTACGTGTGCAGGGTGAGCACCAGGGCGACCCCGCAGTAGAACGCGACGGCGGCGCTGGTGTGCCCGGACGGGTAGCTGGACGTCGGGGGCGCCGGGTCCAGGTGCGGCACGTGCGGCCGCGGCCGCTGCGCGAACACGGTGGCCAGCAGGAAGATCGCCGACTGGGCGCAGACCCCCAGGACGAGGAAGACCCCCTCGCGCCAGCGGCGGAAGACCAGCCGGAAGACGATCACCGCGACGGCGGTGAGCACGATGATCACCGGCGTGTCGGAGAGCATCGAGCCGTAGTGGGTCAGCTGATTCCAGAACGGGGTGCGCTCCTGCGCGACCTCCCGGCTGAACGCCTCGTCTCCCGCGATGAGCGCGGAGTGCCCGAGGACCCGCGTGATCAGCAATCCCAGGCCCAGCGTCACCAGGGCCATCACCACGAGCGGCAGCAGCACCCGCCGCGCGGCCTGCCCGGCCACGACCCCGGGCGGGGCCTGATCGTCCCGGACGAGCTCACGATCAACGGCCAATCCGATCTCCTCCTTCAGGTAGCAGATCCCGGCGCGCCTCACGGCCGACGCCCTCCTTGTACGGCTCGACCGGCCGGCGGCCCGCGTCTCTGCGCCACGTCTCGAACGCGGCCGACGTCGCCGCCACGACGGCGACCCCCAGCACGAGCCCGGCGACCACGTCGCTGAACCAGTGCACGCCGAGCGCGATCCGGCTGAAGCCCACGGCCAGCGGGATCAGCACGGCGAGCGCCCAGACGACGGCCCTGCCCCGCTCCCGCACCAGGGGCAGCGCGAGCAGCAGCAGGATCCCGGCGCCCAGCGTGGCGTTCACCGTGTGCCCGGACGGGAACGAGGCGCCCGGCGCGAGCGCGACGGGGTCCGGCAGGTGCGGGCGCGCGCGGGCCACGATCACCTTGACGGCCAGCCCGAGCAGGCCCCCCACGGTGATCGTGGTGGCGGCCCACAGCGCCAGGTGGTAGGCCCGGCGGTACAGCAGCCAGGCCACCGCGGCGCCGACCGCTATGCGCCAGGTCAGCGGGCCGAACACGTCGCTGACCAGCTCCATCGCCCGGGCGAACGACGGGTGGGCGACCGCCTGGGCGTGCAGGCTCTCGGCCGCGCCCTGGTCGATCCGGTTCAGCGGCTCGGACGCCGTCTTGACGAGCACCAGCAGCAGCATGAACGGCACCGCCACCAGCGCCAGCGCGCCGCTCGCCACCGTCAGCCGCAGCCCGAGCCGGCGCTCCGGGTCGAAGCGCCTGCGCAGCCAGTCGTTCATCGGGCCGTCACCACCTGCCGGCGGTCCTCGCGGGCGGTGGGGCCCGACCCCGGATCAGGCGTGACCGGCTCGTCCAGCCCCGCCCGGCAGGCCTCCAGTTGCGCGGCGAACGAGAGGCCGAGCAGCAGCGCCATCGAGCTGAGGAACGACCACAGCAGCAGCGCCATGACGGCCGTCAGCGGGCCGTATGTCGCGCCGAACGTGCCGCTGCTCGCGGTGTAGAGGGCGAGCAGCCAGGTGAGCAGCATCCACAGCAGGACGGCCACGGTGGCGCCCACGGCGAGCCAGGTGTGGCCGGGCTGGCGGCGCCGCGGCGAGGAGCGGAACAACACCGAGATCGACAGGACGGCGAGCAGGAAGCCGACCGGCCACCGCAGCCAGCCGAAGACCGCCTCGGTGGTCTGGCTCCAGCCGTAGACCTTGGCCGCCGCCTCTCCTACGGCACCGCCGCCCACCAGGACGACGAAGCCGACGCTCATCAGGACGCCCGCCGTCACCGCCATCAGCAGGGCGTTGCCGTACTTCTGCCTGAACGGCCGGTCGCGCTCGATGCCGTAGATGCGGTTGGCCCCGCGCTCGAACTGCGCCATCGCCGTGGTCAGCGACACCAGGGCGGTCAGCAGGCCGAACCAGAGGGCGAGGGACTCCCCCGCGCCCGCGCGGTGGCTCTGCGACAGCGTCTCCTGGATCACCTGTGAACCGGCTCCGGGTGTCAGGCGGCGCAGGGTCAGCTCCAGGAGCCGTCCCAGGCTCTCCTGGTGCAGCACCGAGCTGAGGCCCACGATGGCGATGGCGCCGGGGATGATCGCCAGGCAGATCTGGAACGCCAGGGCCCGGGCGTGGCTGACGCCGTCGCCGTAGCGGAACCGGATGTACGAGTCGCGGATGAGGTGCCAGCCGCCGTACCGCTTGATGGATGCGTAGGCGTCGTCCGCGGAGAGCTCGTCGCCACTCATCCTCCGGGTCTCCGGCACCGTTGTCGCGGTTCCCATGTCGTCCTCACATCGTCGGCGGTGCCGCACCGGCAGCGACTACCCCCGTGATGACCTTTGGAACATCCGGCCTCGAACATGGTCGAAAAGCGCAGAAAGGACGAGGGACCGGCCCCCGTGGGGACCGGTCCCTCCATCTATGTGGGCGGCCGAGGACGTCGCGGCCGTCTGTGCGGGCGGTCAGAGGACGGCGCAGCCGACGCGGACCGGGACGCGCGCCGACCAGCGGCCGGAGATCACGTCGTACGCCTGCGCGTAGCCGTTCGCGGGACGGCCGGGGGCGGTGCAGTCGAAGACGCCGGTCTTCTTGCCGAAGCTGCCGCCGGCGAACCCGGCGTGGGCCGAGGCGGTGACCGAGCCGCTCCAGAACAGGTGGCCGCTGGTGTAGCGGATGTAGAGCCGGACCTGGCCGAAGTTGTAGTGGTCGCCGTTCAGCTTGAGCCGCGGGATGTCGTCCACCGAGGTGCTGGTGGAGGTGCCGTCGCCGTTGTCGTGCGGCGGGATCGTGTACTTGGAGATCCACAGGCGGGCCGAGACCTTGCGGTCGGCCGCTTTGGCGTTGTCGGACAGCGCCTGGCTGCGCACCGACGGGAGCACGCAGACGTCGTCGCCGGTGAAGGCCTCGCGCCAGACGTAGCCGTTGACGCAGGTGTGCGGGCCGAACGGGCCGGAGGTCCAGCGGCTCGCGCGGACGCTGTTGTCGGCGGCGGCCTGAGCGCGGACCGCGGAGGTGACGCAGACGACGTCGCCGGTGCGGGCCTCGCGCCAGACGTAGCCCTGCAGGCAGGTGTCGGGGCCGAAGTCGCCGGTGGCGGAGGCGGGGCCGGCCATGATCGTGGCGGGGACGGTGACGCCGAGGCCCGCGATCGCTGCGGCGGCCAGACCGAGAAGGGTGCGCTTCATTGGGGTCTCCTGTGCATGTCGTTCCCGGTCTGGCCGTGTGCCGCCGGGGCCGTGCACCTCAGTGATAGGCGCGCCCGCCTGCAGCCCCCTTGATCCCCGCTTGCCCGCCGCCGTGCAAGCCCGCTGCAAGCCGTCCCGGCGCCGGGGTCTGCGCTGCCCGGCCGTGTAGGGGGAGCCGGTTCGCGTACGCCCGTCAGCCTGTGGGCATGCCGATCTGGTCGCGTTCCAGCAGGGAGCGAAGCCGCGAGAGGGCCTGCGCGACAGCCGGCATCGCGGACCCGCCGAGGGTGTCGCCGATCAGTTCGGTCAGCCGCTCGGCGAAGGTGGCCTCCGCCGCGTCGACGAGCGTCGATCCCTCGCCGGTCAGGGCCAGCAGCGACGACCGGCGATCCGACGGATTCGGCTGCCGGAGGACCCATCCCTGCCTCTCCAGACGGTCGACGCCCTTGCTGGTCGCGCCGATGCCGACCGCGAACTCGGCGGCGAGGTCCGCCACCCGGGACCCGGGATGGTCGCGGAGGTGGCGCAGGAACTCGAACTGCGACGCGACGATCCCGTGCCGTTCGCGCAGGCGGTCGTTGAGCGCGTTGTACAGACGCGTCTCGCACCGGACGAGGTCGGCGAACAGGCCAACGAGGTCGCCGGCGCCGTCATTCGATTTATATGCCACGGCATATAGTGTAGCGGCATCTACCTACGACGGGAGCAGTGATGAGCAGGGAACAGCGTGCGATGATCGGCGCGATGCTGCGGCAGCCCCGGCCCGCGGGCCCTCGACCGGTTGAGGAGCTCCGGGCCGGATTCAGGGCGATGATGGCCCAGATGATCGTCCCGGACGGGATCCGCACCACGGCCACGACGCTCGGCCCCCATCCCGCGCTGCTCGTGGAGCCGGGCGGCGTCCCGCGCGCCGGGACGATCCTGTACTTCCACGGCGGCGGATACGTGTTCGGTTCACCCGAGACGGCGCTGTCGCTGACGGGGAACCTGGTGGCCAGGACCGGGTTCCGCGCCTTCTCGCCGGCCTACCGGCTCGCCCCCGAGCACCCGTTCCCGGCTGCGATCGAGGACGCTCTGAGCGCCTACCGCGCGCTGCTCGACGGCGGCGAGGACCCGTCCGCCGTCGCGTTCGCCGGGGACTCCGCCGGCGGCGGCCTCACGGTCACCGCCTGCCTCGCCGCTCGCGACGCGGGCCTTCCGATGCCCGCGGCGATCGTGGCGTTCTCCCCTGGACTCGACGCCACGCGGACGGGCGGGAGCATGGACGCCAAAGCCGGTCTCGACCCCTTCTTCACGCGCGAGACCCTGGAACACACCGGGAGCATGTACCTCGCGGGGCGGGATCCGGCCCACCCCCTGCTCAGCCCGGCCGTCCTCGCCGACCTGACCGGTTTCCCGCCGATGCTCCTGCAGGCCGGCACCAACGAAGTGCTCCTGGACGACTCCACACGCATGGCCGAACGCGCCAGAGCCGCCGGAGTGGACGTCGTCCTGGACGTCACCGCCGACGTCCCCCACGTGTTCCAGGCGTTCGCCGGCGTCCTCGACGAGGCCGACGAGGCACTGGACCGCGCGGCCCTCTTCCTCACCCAGCACATCCGCGTCCCGGGCCCGGCGGGGGACGGCCGGCCGGCAGCCCCTCACCGCGCGACTCCCCGAAGGCCCTAGTACGACTGGAGTTCCAGCAGGTTGCCGTCGGGGTCGCGCAGGTGGGCGGTGCGGCAGGTCGGCCCCCATTCCGGCCGGTCGCCCGGGGGCACGACCACCTGCCCGCCATGCGCCGCGGCCACCTCGGCGGCCCGCCCGACATCGTCGACGGTGAGGACCAGCATGGCCCCGTCGCCGCCTCCCCCGGCGAGGGCCACCCCGGTCACCTTTGCCAGCAGCGACCGGTCCAGGAGGGCGAGCACGGCCTCCGGCCCGCGGTCCCAGTTGGCGTACGTCCCGTCCGCGGCGCCCTTCACCAGGCGCGCGCCGGCGACCTCGGTGAGCAGGCCGTCGTAGAAGCGGAAGCAGTCGGAGAACCGGGTCGCGAGGACCCGGGGGTACAGAGCGTCCATGACGAAATCCTTGGTGTTTACCAACTATTGGGCGTGCCCTATCCTGCCGGGATGAGCGACGTGCCGCAACTGCCTCCGTCCCTGCTCGGGGTCACGGCGTTCCTGCTGTCGAAGGTGGGCGTGGCCGGGCGGCGCCGGATGGGCGAACGGCTCCGGGAGCACGGCCTCGGGCTGTGGGACTTCGCCGTGCTCGCCGCGCTGCGCGACTACGGCCCGGCGTCGCAGCGGGAGCTGGGCGAGCGGCTGGGCATCGACCCGAGCGACCTCGTCGCGGTCATGGACACGCTGGTGCCGCTCGGGCTGGCCGAGCGCCGCCGCGACCCCTCCGACCGGCGCCGCTATCGGGTGGCCGTGACGGACGAGGGACGGGCCACGCTGGACGCGGCCGTCGCCGACGCGGGAGCCGTACGGGACGAGGTGCTGGCCGCGCTGGACGAGGAGGAGCGGCGCACGCTGCACGCCCTGGCGCGCAAGGCCCTCGCGGGGCTCGACCCCCGGGCCCGCGGCTGAGGCCGGGCGTGCCGCGCCGGCGTCAGCCCCACCAGAAGGCGGCGGCGATGACGCAGTAGAGCACGATGAGCGTGGCGCCCTCCAGCCACGTCGACTCGCCGTCGAGCACGACGATGACGGTCACGAGGACGGCGATGACGAGCGCGGCGATCAGCAGGGGCGGCAGCACGAGCGTGAACGAGGCACCGACCAGAGGCGACAGCAGCACCAGGGCCGGGGCGACGACGAGGGCGATCTGCAGGGGGCTCTGCAGGATCACCGACAGCGCGAAGTCGGCCTGGTTGCGGGCGGCGAGCTGGATGCCGACCACGTTCTCGACCGCGTTGCCCGCGATGGCGACGATGACGAGGCCGGCGAACGCCTGGGAGATGCCGAGCGTGTCCATCGCGGGCTGGAGCGCCTCCACGAACCACTCGGAGACGAACGCGGCGCCCACGCCCGTGACGGCCAGCATGGCGAGCGCGACGCCGAGCGGCCACCGCGGGCCCTGGTGCCCCGGCGCGGCCGCCTCGGGCTCCCCCGCGACCTCCGGGGTCCCGGCGGGCTTCGCGGCCTCGGCTCCAGGGATTCCCTGCGTTCCGGCGGCTGCAAGCGTCCCGGGGGTTGCGGGCGTCCCGGTGGTTGCGGGCGTCGCGGTGCGGCGGCGGATCGCCGCGGGCAGGGACGCCGCGAACAGCCCGAGCAGCAGCACCGACACCACGATCGACAGGCCGCGCTCGTGCCCGGCCGCCGGGGTGTGCAGGGCCGCCGTCAGCGCCGGGACGAGCAGCGCGAAGACCGCGAGCACCAGCAGGAGGCTGTTCGTGCGGGCCGACTCGGCCCCGAAGCGCTGCGGGCCGTGCCGCACGCCGCCGACCACGAACGCCAGGCCCAGGACGAGCAGCACGTTGGCCAGGATCGACCCCACGATGGACGCACTGGCCACTCCGTAGAGGCCGTCGCGCAGCGCGAACAGCACCACGAACAGCTCGGGCAGGTTCCCGAGCGCGCTCTGGACCACGCCGGTCGCGCCCGCGCCGAGCCGGTCGCCGAGGGCCTCCACGCTGCGTCCGACCAGGCTGGCGAGCACGGCCAGCGCGATGCCGGAGACCACGAACGGCAGCACCGGGCCGCCGCCGGCGAACCGGGTGACGGCGGCCCCGGCGGCCGCCGTGACGCACAGGATGATCAGCCGCCAGTCGCCCCGCGTGAACACCATGGCGCCCGATCGTAGGGCTCCGGACGGCTCAGGCGCGACGGTGGGCGGTCACGGCAGGAGCCAGACGTACCCGGCGAAGCGACCCGTGAGCCCCTCCCGCCGGTACGAGTACAGGCCGGGCGTCTCGATCGTGCAGCGGGCGTCGTGCCGGACGTCGGCGACCCCGGCCCGCCGCAGCTGGGCCTCGATGCCGGCCCTGATGTCGAGCGCCGGCGTGCCCCGCCGTGTCGTGGACCGGGTCTCGGGGACCCGGGCCGCCACCCGGTCCCGCAGGTCGGCCGGGACCTCGTAGCAGAGCCCGCACGCGGCCGGGCCGATCGCCGCCACCATCCGGGACGGCTCCGCCCCCCGGGCCGCCATCGCCTCCACCAGGGCCGTCGCCACCCCCGCCTCCGTGCCCGGCCGTCCGGAGTGGGCCCCGCCGACCAGCCCGGCGACGGGGTCGGCCACCAGCACGGGGGCGCAGTCGGCCACCAGCACCGCGAGCCCCAGCCCGGGCCGGTCGGTGAGCACGCCGTCGAGGGCGGGCGGCTCCCCCGTGAAGGGCTCGGTCACGTAGGCGACGTCCGCGCCGTGGACCTGACGCATGAACACGACCCGGTCGAGGCCGAGCTCGGCCGCCGTCTTCGCCCGGTTCTCCGCGACCGCCGCCGGGTCGTCCCCGACCCCGCCGCCCAGGTTGCGGGTGCCGTACGGCTCGGCGCTCACGCCGCCGTGCCGGTCGGTGAAGGCCATGCGGACGCGGTCGATCGCAATCACCCGCCCAGCCTACTGAAGCCCGCCCCGCCCTCCCCGCCGAAGCCCGCCCGCGCAGGATCTAGGTTGGTGCCCGGACCGAGGGAGGCGTACGGGTGCGTGCTGTGGTGTACGAGGCGTTCGGGGCGGAGCCCGAGGTGCGGGAGGTGGCGGATCCGGCCGTTCCGCCGGCGGGCGCGGTGATCGGGGTCGAGGCCACCGGCCTGTGCCGCAGCGACTGGCACGGCTGGATGGGCCGCGATCCGGACATCACGGCGTTCCCCCACGTGCCCGGGCACGAGCTGTCCGGTGTCGTGGAGGCGGTGGGGCCGGAGGTGACCGGCTGGCGCCCCGGCGACCGGGTGATGACGCCGTTCGTCTCCGCCTGCGGGCGCTGCGGTGCGTGCGTCACGGGTGACCAGCAGGTCTGCGAGCGGCAGACGCAGCCCGGGTTCACGCACTGGGGGTCGTTCGCCGAACGGGTGGCGATCGACCATGCCGACGTGAACCTGGTCGGGCTCCCGGACGGCATGGGATTCCCGGCCGCGGCGAGCCTCGGCTGCCGGTTCGCGACCGCCTTCCGCGCCGTGGTCGCGCAGGGCCGGGTGCGCCCCGGCGACTGGCTGGCCGTGCACGGCTGCGGCGGCGTGGGACTGTCGGCCGTGATGATCGGGGTGGCCGCGGGCGCCCGGGTCGTGGCCGTGGACGTCTCCCCCGCCGCGCTCGACATGGCCGCCCGTCTCGGCGCCGCCGTCCAGGTGCGGGCCGCGTCCGGCGGCGCGGACGCCGCGGAGACGGTGCGGCACGCAGCCGGCGCCGGGGACGTGGCCGAGGCCGTGCGGGAGGCGACCGGGGGCGGGGCGCATGTCTCGATCGACGCGCTGGGGAGCGCGGCCACCTGCGTCGCCTCCGTCGGCGGCCTGCGCAGGCGGGGCCGGCACGTCCAGGTGGGGCTGCTCCCGGGCGACACGCCGCTGCCGATGGGACGGGTGATCGCGCACGAGCTGGAGATCGTGGGCAGCCACGGCATGGCCGCCCACGCGTACCCGGCGATGCTGGAGATGATCGCGGCCGGGACGCTGCGCCCCGATCTGCTCGTCACGCGGACGGTCGGCCTGGAGGACGTCCCGGCGGCGCTCGCCGCCATGGGCGCCGCCCCGGCGGCGCCGGGGATCACCATGATCGCGCCCGGGCGCCCGCCGCGCGGGCCCGCCTGACCCCGCCGCCCGGCCGCCAGGCCGCGGGAGGCCCCGTCCTGCCGGCGACGGCGGATCGGGGATCAGCCGCGCGTCAGGCTCGCGTAGAGCTCGTGGGTGCGCTCGGCGATCCGCTGCCAGGAGAAGTGGTCGATCGCCCGCCGGCGTCCGGCCTTCCCCATGGCGGCGGCGAGGCCGGGGTCGGCGAGCACCGTCCCGACCCGCTCGGCCAGCGCGGCCGCGAAGGCCTCAGGGTCGTGCGGCTCGCCGTCCGGGCCCTGGTCGATCGGGACGAGCAGGCCGGTCGAGCCGTCGGCGACGACCTCGGGGATGCCGCCGGTCGCGGTGGCCACGACGGCGGTCTCGCAGGCCATGGCCTCCAGATTGACGATGCCCATGGGCTCGTACACCGACGGGCACACGAAGACGGTGGCGTGGGTGAGGATCTGGATCACCTCGGGCCTCGGCAGCATCTCCGAGATCCAGACGACCCCCTCCCGGCTCGCGGACAGCTCCCGGACGAGGGCGGTCACCTCCGCGGCGATCTCGGGCGTGTCCGGCGCGCCGGCGCAGAGCACGAGCTGGGCGCCCGGGTCGAACGACCGGGCCGCGTGGAGGAGGTGCACCAAGCCCTTCTGCCGGGTGATGCGGCCGACGAAGACCACGTACGGGCGCTCCGGGTCGATGCCGTGCCGCTTCAGGGCCTCGGTGCCGTGCGAGGGGGCGTACTCCCCGGTGTCGATGCCGTTGTGGATCACCCGGACGCGGTCCGGCGAGACCTCGGGGTAGGCGGTGAGCACGTCGCGCCGCATCCCCTCGGACACCGCGATGACGGCGTCGGCCGACTGGAGGGCGGTCCGCTCGGCCCAGGACGAGAGCGTGTAGCCGCCGCCGAGCTGCTCGGCCTTCCACGGCCGCAGGGGCTCCAGGCTGTGCGTGGTCACGACGTGCGGCACGCCGTAGAGCATCTTGGCCACGTGGCCGGCAAAGTTGGCGTACCAGGTGTGGCTGTGCACGACGTCGGCGCCCTCGCACCCGGCCGCCATCTCCAGGTCGACGCCCAGCACCTGGAGCGCCGCGTTGGCGTCGGCCAGGCCGCCGGGGACGCGGTAGGCCGACACCCCGGGCTCCTCCCGCGGGCCGCCGAAGCACCGGACCCGCACGTCGGCCAGCCCGCGCAGCTCCCGCGCGAGGTACTCCACATGGACTCCGGCGCCGCCGTACACCTCCGGCGGATACTCACGACTGAGCAGATCGACGCGCATATGAGGAGCTTAGAGTCATCTCACGGGACACGCGGGTCCTGTTTGGCGGTGTCACGGGTGTTTGTTAGCGGTTTGGCAGGTTAAGGTCCTGCCTATGAAGGTCCTGGCGATCGTGCTCGCAGGTGGTGAGGGGAAGCGGCTCATGCCGCTGACCGCGGACCGGGCCAAGCCCGCCGTCCCGTTCGGGGGCATCTACCGGCTCATCGACTTCGTTCTGTCCAACCTGGCGAACGCCAACTACCTGCAGATCGTCGTGCTGACGCAGTACAAGAACCACAGCCTCGACCGGCACATCTCCCGCACCTGGCGGCTGTCGTCCATGCTGGGCAACTACGTCACGCCCGTCCCCGCCCAGCAGCGGCTCGGGCCGCACTGGTTCTCCGGGTCGGCGGACGCGCTGTTCCAGAACCTCAACCTGATCTACGACGAGCTCCCGGACCATGTGATCGTCTTCGGCGCGGACCACATCTACCGCATGGACCCGCGGCAGATGGTGGACCAGCACATCGACTCCGGGGCCGACGTCACGGTGGCGGCGATCCGGCAGCCGCTCGAACTGGCCGACCAGTTCGGCGTGATCGAGACCGACCCGGCCGGCCGGCGGATCGTGGCCTTCCGAGAGAAGCCGAAGGACGCGGTGGGCCTGGCCGACGCGCCCGACCAGATCTTCGCCTCGATGGGCAACTACGTCTTCAAGACGCAGACGCTGATCGAGGCGCTGCGCGAGGACGCCCTCGACCCCGCCAGCAAGCACGACCTCGGCGGCAACATCATCCCGATGTTCGTGAAGAGCGGCGGCGCCGAGGTGTACGACTTCGCGCACAACGTGGTGCCCGGCTCGACCGAGCGCGACCGCGGCTACTGGCGGGACGTCGGGACCCTCGACGCCTACTACGAGGCCAACATGGACCTCATCTCGGTCCACCCGGTCTTCAACCTGTACAACGACCGGTGGCCGATCTACACCGGGAACGACCCGCTGCCGCCGGCCAAGTTCGTGCACAACGACGGCGACCGGGTCGGCCAGGCCCTGGAGTCACTGGTGTCGCCCGGCGTGATCGTCTCCGGCGGGACGGCCCTGCGCTCGATCCTGTCCCCCGGCGTGGTGCTGCACTCGCACTCCCACGTCGAGGACTCGGTGCTGATGGGCTGCGTCAAGGTCGGCAGGGGCGCGATCGTGCGGCGCGCGATCATCGACAAGAACGTGGTGATCCCGGACGGCGCCCGCATCGGGTTCGACCTCGAGTACGACCGTCAGCGCTTCGCGGTCACCCGCAGCGGCGTGGTGGTGATCGGCAAGAACGAGATCATCGAGCGCTGACCCCGTTCCCGGGCCTCGCGGCCCGGGTCAGCGGCCGTTGATCCGCCACATCGGCTCGACCACGGTCCACTGGGCCTCCCACACCCGGCGGGCCCGGCGCTGGTTGACGGCGCGCGTGCTGAGCACCACCATCGCCAGGAACGCCGACGCGGCCAGCGGAACCCCGGTGCCCACGGTCAGGGCGGCGACGACGGTCGTCTCCCTGTCCTGCGGCCGTGGCGTGACGGTCCCGTGCGGGTCGGTCCAGATGGCGACGACGTCGCCCGCGTGCTTGCTCGGCGAGGCGTCGATCGTCCCCGCCCTCACCGTGCCGTCCGGCGCGGTCCAGCGGGCCTGCGCGTGCCCGACCGCCGCTCCGGCCGCCGACAGGCGGGGCGTGGTGACGTCCTCGACCAGCGTCGCGTTCACCGGGTGACGGGTCTGGGCCTGCCGGGCCTCCTCCTTGAGCCCGAGGCCGTACTCGCGCAGCCCGAGCATGATGCCGAGCACGACGGCCGCGAGGACGCCCAGGACCGCGGACAGCCTGACGGCCGCCTCGACCCGGTCGCACCGGCGCCGAAGCGGATTCCTGTCGAGGCCCAGCCAACGCGCGAGCCTGGCGAATGGATTCTGCGACATGTCACACCTCACAGGGTCATTACCACTGCGAGTCCCGTTTATGCCTATTTTGCATCCCAAGAGAATCGAGGGGAACGCCCCTCCCGGAAAGCCGCCACACCTTCGGCCATTTCGCCGCTGAGCCGGGCCTCGCGCTGCCAGGCGAGGAAGGCCGCCTCGTCCGCGCGGCCGTCGACGATCTCCTTCGCGGCGGCGAGGGTCAGCCGGGACCGGGAGGCGATGACGGCGGCCAGGCCGTACACCCGCGGGTGCAGTTCCTCGGGCGCGAGCACCTCGTCCACGAGGCCCACGCGGAGGGCCTGACCTGCGTCGACGAGCTCAGCGGTGAAGATCAGCAACTTCGCCGTGGCCGGGCCGACGAGCGCGGCGAGCCGCCGCGTGGAGCTGATCGGGTAGACGAGGCCGAGCTTCGCCGGTGTGATCCCGAAGCGGGCGCCGGACGACGCGAGCCGGAGATCGCAGGCGAGGGCGAGCTGGCAGCCGCCGCCCACGCAGTAGCCCTCTACGGCCGCGATGACGGGTTTCGGAAAGCCGATCAGGGCCCGCTCTGCGGCGACCGTGAGTCCGGTGTCATCACCGTTCTCACTAAGCCCCTCAATTTCTGAAATATCGGCACCGGCGGAGAAAGTCCCGCCGGCTCCGGTGAGGACCAGGACCCGTACGGCGGGGTCGGCGGCGAGCCCCGCCAGGATGTCCGGCAGCGCCCGCCACATGGCCGCCGTGAGGGCGTTGCGCTTCTCGGGACGGTTGAGGGTCAGCGTGGCGACGTGATCGTCGATCACGAGCGCGAACTCGCCGGTGACTTTCACCCCTCGATTGTCCAGACGGCCGTGCCGGGCGGCGACCCAGGGCCCTCGGGTGATGGCATAATCGCGGCGAACCGGGATGATCCCGTTCGTACGACCCCCAAGGACGGCGCGGTGTTCGGGATCCTCCGGCCGTGTGCCCACCACTCCTGCCCCTCGGTGGCCCAGGCCTGGCGGGCCCACCTGTGCGGGCTCTGCCTGACCCTGCGCGACCGGCACGGGCAGGCGGCCAGGGCCGCGACCAACTACGACGGCCTGATCCTGTCCGTGCTCACCGAGGCGCAGCGCCCCGGCGCCCCCGAGCGGAGGACGGCCGGTCCCTGCGCGCTGCGCGGCCTGCGGACGGCCGAGGTGGTCCCGTCCCGGGCCGGGGGCGCCCGCCTGGCGGCCGTGGTGTCGCTCGCGCTGGCCGCCGGGAAGATCCGCGACCACGCGGCCGACGGGGACGGCGTCGCCGCGCGGCGGTTCGCCGGCGCCCCCGTCCGCGGTCTCGCCGCCTCGTGGGCCGCGGCGGCCGAGCGCGGCGCGCGGTCGATCGGGTTCGACGCGGCGGCCCTGACCGAGGCCGCCGGCCGCCAGGCCCTGCTGGAGGCCTCCCCCGGCCGGACGCTCCTGGAGCTCACCGAGCCCACCGAGTCGGCCGTGGCCGCCGCCTTCGCGCACACCGCGGTGCTGGCCGGCCGCCCCGGCAACGCCGAGGCGCTGCGGGAGGCCGGGCGCCACTTCGGCAGGATCGCGCACCTCGTCGACGCGGTGGAGGACCTGGCCGACGACCGGGCGCGGGGCGCCTACAACCCGCTCGCCGCCACCGGCGCCTCCGTCGAGGAGGCCCGGCGCCTGTGCGAGGACTCGGCGCACGGCCTCGCCCTGGCCGTACGGGACCTGGACCTGGACGACCGGCATCTGGTCGAGTCGCTCCTGCGGGACGAGACCCGCAGGGCCGTGCGCCGGGCCTTCCCCGGGGCGCGGCGCGGTTCGGGCCCGCGCCGGGCGTGTTCCCACGACGCCCACGCGCGTGATCCGTTCGGCCCCGGCCCCTACGAGCCGGATCCGTACGAGCCGGATCCGTACGGGCCGGATCCGTACGGGCCGGATCCGTACGGGCCGGATCCGTACGGGCCGGGGGGCGGCGACGGGCCGGGGGCGCCGCTGAAGGTGCTGGCGGGCGGCCTCACGTTCCTGACCTGCGGCGTCTACCGGCCACCGTGGAGCCCGGAGCGCCGGTCGCCGTGGACCGAGCGGTGCTGCCTCGACGGCTGCGACTGCTCGGGGTGCGCGGACTGCTCCGGGTGCTTCGAGTGCTGCTCGTGCGACTGCGACTGCGACGGCTGCTGCTGCGACTGCGATTGCGACTGCTGCTCCTGCGACTGCTGAGGACCTCCGGCCGGGCGGCGCGGGGGCGGCGGTAGGGTCCCCCCGTGGGAAGATCACGCCCTTTCCGATGGCTCACCCCCGCCGAGCGGAGCCTCTGGGCGGCCTACCCCAGCGGGGCCTGGGTCGACCTGCGCGAGGAGGGCGACGACCCGGCCGAGGGCGCGTCCTGGGGCCGGGCCCGGACCGTACGGGCCGAGGTGATCGCCGCCCTTCTGCTGGGCCTGCGGGACGACGAGCCGGGGCGCGTGGCGGGCGTCCGCCTCGCCGGCGCCCGGATCGCCGGCGACCTCAACCTGTCGGACGCCACGATCGAGGCCAAGATCCACCTGCTCGACTGCCATCTGTCCGGCGTGGTGTCGCTCAACGACACGCGCACACGGGGCGTCCGTCTCAGGGGGTGCGACGTCCTCAGCTTCGCGGCGCGCCGGGCCACCGTCGACGGTTTACTCGACCTCGACGGCTCCACGATCCGGTCGGGCCTGTACCTGGACAACGCACACATCACCGGGCAGTTCCGGCTCACCCACGCGCAGCTGAACCCGACCACCTCCGTGCCGTGGCGGCCGGGGCCCGACCCGCAATCAGCGGGAGACCCCGCCCAGCCGTCCTCCGGGCCGGACGCCCCGGACGACTGGCGGGAGCCGCGCAGCCGCGGTCCGGTCGCGATGTGGGCGGGCGGACTGACCGTGGACGGCGGCGCCTTCCTGCGCGACCTGCGCGCCACCGGATGCCTCCGGCTGGTGGGCGCCCGCTTCAACAGCGGCGTGCACCTCCAGCGAGCGGTGATCGTCTCCGCGGGGACCCACGCCGTCCAGGCGGACCACATGGAGGCCACCGCCGCCGAGTTCAGCGACGGTTTCACCGCCCACGGCACGGTGCGCCTGCGGGGAGCCCGGATCTCGGGGGTGCTGTCGTTCGATGAGGCCGTCCTGACGGCCCCCGACCGCGCGCTGCACCTGAGCCACATGCGGGTCGAGGAGCTGATCCTCCTGTGGTCCTCGATCGAGGGGGAGGTGAACCTCGGCTACTCGCGGATCGGCGTGCTGTTCGACCGGATCGGCGCCTACCCCGGGCACGTGCACCTCAACGGCCTGACCTACGCCTCGCTGCGGGGGCCCGCCCCGGTGGCCGAGCGGCTGTCGTGGCTGCGCCGCGACCCCGACGGCTACCGCCCCCAGCCGTACGAGGAGCTCGCGGCGTACTACCGCAGGATCGGGCACGACGCGGAGGGACGGCGGGTGCTGCTGGCCAAGCAGCGGGCCCGCCGGCGGACGCTGCGCCTGCCCGGGCGGCTGTGGGGAGGGCTGCTCGACGTCCTGGTCGGGTACGGCTACCGCCCCTGGCTGGCCGGGGTTTGGGTGGCCCTGCTGCTGGCGGTGGGCACGAGCGTCTTCTCCCACTGGCGCCCCCACCAGATCGGGCTGGACGAGTCGCGGCATTTCGACGCGTTCACCTACACGCTCGACCTGCTCGTGCCGGTCAGCGTGTTCGAGCAGCGGGCCGCCTGGGAGCCGGTCGGCTGGACGCAGTGGCTGGCGAACGGCCTGATCGCCGCGGGCTGGATCCTCGCGACCGCCCTGATCGCGGCCGGCACCCGCGTCCTGCGGGCGTCGGGCGCACAATGAGGCGCCACCCGCTCAGACCCGGTCCACCCGTAGACGCGGCAGGCTCTCGGGGTACTTCTCCCGGACGAACCGGACCAGGTGCTCCCGGATGTCGCAGCGCAGGTCCCACGCGCTGGCCGAGTCGGCGGCGCTCATCAGCGCGCGCAGCTCGACCAGGCCGCCCGGGGTGACGTCGGTGACCTGGAGCGTCCAGTCCTTCTGGTCCCACAGCGGGTTGTCGCGCAGCGCCCGGTAGAGCTCGGCCCGCAGCTCCTCCACCGGCACGGCCCAGTCGACCCGCAGGTAGACGCTGCCCAGGATGCGGCTCTCGTGGCGCGTCCAGTTCTCGAACGGGTTCGCGGTGAAGTACGACACCGGGAGGATGAGCCGCCGCTCGTCCCACAGGCGCAGGGCCACGTACGTGAGCGTCAACTCCTCGATGCGGCCCCACTCGTCCTCCACCACCACGACGTCGTCGAGCCGCAGCGCGTCGCTGAAGGCCAGCTGGAGCCCTGCCAGCAGGTTGCCCAGCGTGGACTGGGCGGCGACGCCGGCCACCACGCCCGCGATTCCGGCGGAGGCGAGCAGCCCCGCCCCGAGCGCCCGCACCTGCGGGAAGGTGAACAGCATCGCCCCCAGCGCGACCAGCACGACGACGGCCGCTGAGACGCGGCGGACCAGCGTGATCTGGGTGCGGATCCGCCGCGCCCGGCGGTTGCGCTCCCCCTCCACGCGGGTGAGGCGGTCGAGCACCACGTCGGTCACCGCGTACGCGGCCTGGATGACGAGCCACGTCACGCAGCCGATCAGCAGCAGCGTGAACATCTGCCGGATGAGGTTCTGCGTCGACGCCACCGACATGTCGGGGGTGTAGACGGCGTTGGCCGTGGCCACGACCGCCGTGGCGAACCCCGGCCAGGTGCACCGGCGCACCACGGGCCCGGCGAGGGCCCATCTCTCCCCGATGAGCCGCGAGTTCAGCACCCGCCGCAGCAGCTCCACCGCCGTGATGGCGGCCACCACGGCGGTCCCCAGCGTTGCCCAGTTCCACGCGGCCGACAGGACGGCGCCCCCTTTCGTCGTCATGAGGAGCCCTTTGCCCGTTTATGGAAGCCCCATAACGGACGAGAGGGCCGGCGTCCTCAGAACGACTCGTCGAGCCGCACGTCGCCCTCCACGGCCACCTGGTACGCCGAGACCCTGCGCTCGAAGAAGTTCGCCAGCTCCTGGACGTCCTGGAACTCCATGAAGGCGAACGGGTTGGCGGTGCCGTACCGGGCGGGCAGGCCGAGGCGGGCGAGCCGGCGGTCGGCGACGTACTCCAGGTAGGCCCGCATCCGCTCCGCGGTCATGCCGCCGAGGCCGTCGCCGCACAGGTCCAGGGCGAAGGCGAGCTCGGCGGCCACGGCCTCCTCCATCATGCGCACGACCTGGGCCGCCAGCTCCTCGTCGAACAGGCCGGGCTCCTCGCGGCGGACGGTGTCGACCACGTCGAACGCGAACTCCATGTGCATCGACTCGTCGCGGAACACCCAGTTGGTGCCGGTCGCGAGCCCGCCCAGCAGCCCGCGGGAGCGGAACCAGTAGACGTAGGCGAAGGCGCCGTAGAAGAACAGGCCCTCGATGCAGGCGGCGAAGCAGATGAGGTTGAGCAGGAAGCGCCGCCGGTCCTCCCGGGTCTCCAGCCGCGACAGCCCCTTGATCGAGTCGATCCAGCGGAAGCAGAACTCGGCCTTGTCCCGGATCGAGGGGATGTGCTCCACAGCGGCGAACGCCCGGACCCGCTCGTCGTGGTCGGGCAGGTAGGTGTCCAGCAGCGTCAGGTAGAACTGCACGTGCACGGCCTCCTCGAACAGCTGCCTGCTGAGGTAGAGCCGCGCCTCGGGCGCGTTGACGTGCTGGTACAGGTTCAGCACGAGGTTGTTGGCCACGATCGAGTCGCCGGTCGCGAAGAACGCGACGAGCCGGTTGATGAGGTGGCGCTCCCCCGGGCCGAGCCGCGCGAGGTCGGCCAGGTCCGACTGGAGGTCGACCTCCTCGACCGTCCAGGTGTTCCTGATGGCCGCGCGGTACCTCTCGTAGAACCCCGGGTACCGCATCGGCCGGAGGGTCAGGTCCATCCCGGGGTCGAGGAGCATGGTCTCGGTCACTGGCAGGCCTCGCAGATCTCGGGGTTCTCAAGGGAGCAGGCGACGGCCTCGGCCGCCGCCTCCGGCCGTACGGCGGGGACGGTTGTCTGGGCGATCCGCGTGGCGGGGCGGGACCGCAGGTAGTAGGTGGTCTTGAGGCCCGACCGCCAGGCGTAGGCGTACATCGACGACAGCTTGCCGATGGTGGGCGCCGCCATGAAGAGGTTGAGCGACTGGCCCTGGTCGACGTACGGCTGCCGGGCGGCGGCGAGGTCGATCAGCGCCTTCTGGGGCAGCTCCCAGGCCGTCCGGTAGAGCGCCTTGAGGTCGTCCGGCAGGCCGGGCAGCCCCTGCACCGAGCCGTCGGCCGTCTTGATCGCGTCGCGGGTCTCCCGGGTCCACAGCCCGAGCCTGCGCAGGTCGCGGACCAGGTACCGGTTGACCTGGAGGAACTCCCCGGACAGGGTCTCCCGCTTGAACACGTTGGACACCTGCGGCTCGACGCACTCGTGGCAGCCGGCGATGGAGGCGATCGTCGCGGTCGGCGCGACGGCGACCATGAGGGAGTTGCGCAGCCCGGTCGCCTCGATCCGCAGCCGCAGCTCCGCCCACTCCTCGGGGTGGACCGGGGAGGCCGGGTAGTGGTCGAGGTGCAGCACGCCGCGCGCCGCGCGGGTCTCGCCGTACGACGGGTGCCGCCCGCGCTCGGCGGCGAGGTCGGCGGAGGCGCCGTACGCCGCGAGCGCGATCTCCTCGGCGATGCGGGTGGACAGCGCCAGCGCCTCCGGCGCGTCGAACGGCAGCCGCAGCGTGAAGAAGACGTCGGCCAGGCCCATGACGCCGAGGCCGATCGGCCGCCACCGGAGGTTGGCCGCCTCCGCCTCGGGGGTGGGGTAGTAGCCGAGATCGATGGTCCGGTCGAGGAACCGGACGGCGGTGCGGACGGTGGCCCGCAGCCGCGCCCAATCGACGCCCTCGGCGGTGACGTGCGCGGCGAGGTTGACCGAGCCGAGGTTGCAGACGGCCGTCTCGGCGTCGCTCGTGACCTCGAGGATCTCGGTGCAGAGGTTGGACAGGTGGATGACGTTGCGGTCCAGCGCCGTCTGGTTGGAGGTGCGGTTGGCCGCGTCCTTGAAGGTCATCCAGCCGTTCCCGGTCTGGGCGAGGGTGCGCATCATCCGGGCGTACAGGGCGCGGGCCGGGACCTGCCGGACATACCGCCCGGCCGCCTCCAGCTCCCGGTAGCGGGCGTCGAACGCCTCACCCCACAGGTCGGTCAGCTCGGGGGCCTCCTTCGGGTCGAACAGCGACCACGTACCGTCGGCCTCGACGCGGCGCATGAACTCGTCCGGCACCCAGTTGGCGAGGTTCAGGTTGTGGGTGCGGCGGGCGTCCTCACCGGTGTTGTCGCGCAGCTCCAGGAACTCCTCGACGTCGGCGTGCCACGTCTCCAGGTACACGCAGGCCGCGCCCTTGCGCCGGCCGCCCTGGTTGACGGCGGCCACCGAGGCGTCGAGGGTGCGCAGCCACGGGACGATGCCGTTGGACAGGCCGTTCGTGCCCCGGATGAGCGACCCCCGGGACCGGACGCGGGTCCAGGACACGCCGATGCCGCCGGCGTACTTCGACAGCCGGGCCACCTGGCCGTACCGCTCGTAGATGCCCTCCAGCTCGTCGCGGGGCGAGTCGAGCAGGAAGCACGACGACAGCTGCGGGCGGCGGGTGCCGGAG
Organism: Microbispora sp. ATCC PTA-5024; assembly: GCF_000511135.2. Classification (NCBI taxonomy): domain Bacteria; kingdom Bacillati; phylum Actinomycetota; class Actinomycetes; order Streptosporangiales; family Streptosporangiaceae; genus Microbispora; species Microbispora sp. ATCC PTA-5024. The sequence continues at coordinate 304,207 of NZ_KI866525.1, forward strand.
TTGAACAGCGTCGGCGAGCTGGGCAGGTACGCCAGGGACGACATGAGCCGGTACAGCTCGGCCGCCTCGCCGGCCGACGACGACAGGCCGCAGGCCACCCGCAGGAGGAAGTGCTGCGGGCGCTCCAGCACGTCCCGGGTGACGGGGTGACGCAGCAGGTAGCGGTCGTAGACGGTGCGCAGGCCGAAGTACTCGAACCGGTCGTCGGCGGCCTCGTCGACGAGCGCGTCGAGGGCGGCGGCCTCGGCCGCCACGAACGCGGCCAGGCCGTCGTCGAGCAGCCCCTCGGCGTGGGCCGCGGCCACGGACTCGGAGAACGACCGCACGCCGTGCCGGGCCGTCTCGTCCGCGATCAGGCCGCTCAGCAGGCGGGCGGCCGCCTTCGAGTTCTCCGGGTCGGCGACGACCCCCGCCGCCGCCTCCTCGATCGCCTGCCAGGCGGCGGCCGGCCCGGCCTGCGGGCGGGCGAGCGTCGCCCCGTTCGTCTGTGTCACGTGTGTCTCCTCGCGAGCTCGAAGACCGTCCGGAGCCGTGAGGAGGGCATGCCTCGGCGCACGCGGGGGCACGCCCGGCGCGGCGTCGGCGGGCCCTCCCTCGGGAGCCGGCGGACCAGCGCGCGGGCGTCGGGCCCACGCGCGTCGCCGGCAGGTCTTCGGACTCGCGGGCGCGGCGGGCCGGGGCCCGCCGGTCCTACTGGCCGTCGCTTCCCAGGCGCCGTCGCGCCCAGTGCTCGTATGACGGCGGTCGTTCCCGCTCACCGCTGCGGGGCAGTCCCGGACTTCCACCGGGTTCCCTCTTGCCTCACCCCTGGGGGCGAACCAGCGACGGAAGTGGATCCTACATCTTGTGCCCGTCCGCGCAACCACCCCTACAGGTTGTGGTTTCCGGCCCCACGGGGAGGTAGGATCTTCAGCGCAGGCCGAGCGCGTCGAGGACCTGCGACGTCCGGCGCACCTCGTCCGACAGCCAGCGGCCGAAGTCGTCGCCGGCCAGGTACATGGGCGCCCAGCCGTTGCGGCCGCAGCAGCCCTGCCACCCGGCCGACCCCGCGACCGCGGCGCACAGGTCGAGCAGCGCGTCCCGCGCCCCACCTGTGAGCGCGGCGGGGGCGACGAGGCCGGCCCAGTCGGCGTACACGGCCCGCACGCCCGACTCACTCAGCGTGGGCGCGTCCAGGCCGTCGAGGCGCTCGGAGGACGACACGGCGAGCGGCCGCAACCGGCCGGCCCGGACGTGGTCCGCCACGTCGCGCGGGGTGCCGAACGCCAGCGGCACCCGCCCGTCGAGGACCGCCGCCACGGCCTGCCGCCGGTCGTCGAACGCCGTGTAACCGAGCAGGCGCACGTCGGCCCCGAGGCCGAGGGCCACCATCCCGGCGAGGAGGTGGTCGGCCCCGCCGGAGGGCCCGCCCGCGAGCGGCACCGCCGAGGGGTCCTTGACCAGGGCGGCCGCGAGCCGGTCGAAGCCGCGGTACGGCGAGTCGGGCGAGGTCACCAGCACCTCCCACTCCCCCACGAGCCGCGCCAGCGGCGCCGTGCGGCCGAGGAGCGGGCGCGCTCCGCTCATCGCGGCGGCTGCGAGCAGCGCGGGGTCGGTGACCAGCAGGTCGGTCCGGCGGCCCGCGGAGACGAAGCGCGCGACGGCCGCCGCGCCCTCCCCGCCCCTCCCCGCGACGCGCACCGTCCGGGCCCACCGGCGGCCCTCGATCAGGGTCCGCAACTCCCCGGCGACGCTGTCCCCCCACCCGCCCGACGATCCCGGCACCACCAAGGAGATCTCGCTCTGGTACGGCGGGGCCTGGGTTCCGCAACCCGCCGCCAGGGCCAGCACCCCTAAGGCGAGCACCGTACGGCGTCGCATGTCGGCACCCTCCCCCCGAAGAGTCCCTTGCACGCACAGAATATGACGAATCACGCATTGTGACTACATATCGGGGCGATACGGGCGTAAGGGATGTGCCGTGCGGCCGTGCGCCGGCGCGATGTCAGCGGATGAGCACGGGCTCCCCCGTCACACGGACGGTGTCGCCGGGACGGACCGGGGTGCGCGTGCCGTCCAGCCTCTCGACGCCGGAGGCGCCGGGGGGCGCGACCGTGTCGGCGGTCCCGGCGTGGGTCCAGCGGACGACGGCCGGGCGCGCGCCGCCCGGGCCGTCGAGGAGGAACGCGCACTGCCACACGTTCTCCGGCAGGCCGATGGCCAGGCCGCGCCCGCAGGCCCGCAGGCGGGCGTGGGACAGCCAGCGCTGGAGGCGCTCCACGGCCAGGGCCGCCCGGGTCGGGGCGCCGCCCACGGCCTGCAGGACGACCGGGATCTTCGTGCCGCCCCAGTTGTAGAAGTACATGCGGCGCAGGTTGTCGTCGGTGCCGTACAGCCCGACCAGGTAGAACCGCACGGCGTGCTCGACGGCGGCCTGATCGTCGAGCGAGCCCTGGAGGGGGATGTCGTAGGTGGTGCCGGTGTTCCACAGCGGCGGGTGGACGCCGGCCTCGTGCAGCGTGCGGTCGGCCACCCTGAGGATGTCCAGCATCGTCTCCGGCGGATCGGAGGCGCGGCGCTGGTACAGCTTGACGCCCGCGGCGTCGCAGTAGCGGTAGCCCCCGGCGGCGGCGAACCGGCGCATCACCTCCACCGCCGAGGGGATCCACAGCCGGCCCATGCCGGGGCAGACCACGAGGGCGCGGGGGTCGGCCGCGCGGATGACGCCGCTCGCCCTGCGGGCCATCTCCACGAGGGTCTCGACGCGGCCGTTGTAGAACCGCGGGTCGTTGGCCAGCACCCACAGCTCGTAGGCCTCGATCCTGCCGCGGTAGCGCGTCACCACGGCCCGGACGAAGTCGTCCCAGTCGTTCAGGTCGTCGGGGGCGGCGGCGCGGGCCATGTCGTCGTACGGCCCGAGGGGCGCCGTGGGTGCGGCCCAGGAGGGCGGGGCGCCGAAGACGTACATCGCGGGCAGCCCGGCCCGGCCCGCGCCCGCCACGAGGCGGTCGAGCGTCGCCCAGGAGTACTCGCCGCGGCGCGGCTCGACCTCGGCCCACTGGGTGCCGCTGTCCCAGAGCCGCACGGCTCCGACCTGGAAGGCGGGCATGTCCCCGGTGTTGGAGTTGATCGTGACGCCGAACATCCGCGGGTCGACCGGCGCCGGGTCCCGCTCCCAGCTCGGGCCCGAGATCCACTGCGGCGCCCGGCGACCCCAGTCCGCCGCCGGTGACCGCGAGGTCGTCGCCCCGGCCGTCGCCCACACCAGCACCGCGAGGAGGGCCGCGAGCAGCGCCAGCCGCCGCACCCCCCTCCCGCCCCGCAACGCCGCCCAGGACGGCCTCCCACGCGTGCCCCGCACGGCCGACATCTCCTCCGCGCCCGCGCCACCGATCGCCGCCTCCGCGACGGCGGCCGTGTCCGCGGCGCCGGAGGCGGG
>NZ_KI866525.1:308082-335877 GCF_000511135.2 Microbispora sp. ATCC PTA-5024
GAGGCGGAGGTGCCGGTGGCGGCGGGGGTCGCGGCGCGGGCGTCGGCGGGACGGCGCTCGGCCTCGGCGGCGGCCCACGCGCGCAGAAGCTCCTGCAGCTCCTGCGACCCGGCGCCGCACTCCTTGGCGACCCGGACGACCACCCCGATGTCGGGCGGCACGCTGCGGCCGCTGCAGTACCGGTGGAGCGTGGAACTGCTGACGAACGCCGAGCGCGCGAGCTCCTCGTAGCTGCGCCCGCTGCGCTCCTTCAGCCCGCGAAGCCGGCGCGCGAACTCCTTGTCAGCCCCCGACCCGGCCACCCGACCTCCTCAGGCACGCGCCTCCCCGACAGCGCAGTATGGCAGCGTGTCCCGACACGAAAATGAAGCCGCAGGTCAGATCACCTGAAGGCATCCCACCCGTCCCATGTGCGGGCCTGCGCGTTGTCCGGAACGGGATCGCCCGAGAGCATCTGGGACGAGAAGTGTGACGTGACCACGCGCGCGGCCGCGTCCGCCGCGACGACGCACGCTCACCGGGCCCGGCACGGCCACCCGCCCCGAGGACGACGGGCCGCACACGGGGGCGGCTCGCCGCCCGCCGGAGGGCGGGCCTTTCCCGCGGTGCCCGGGTCCCGCCGGGTACGGCTCGCGCCCCGGAAGCGCGAGCCGTACCCACCGGCGTGAGCCGGGGTCACTCCACGGTGACGCTCTTGGCCAGGTTGCGCGGCTTGTCCACGTCGCGGCCGAGCGCGACGGCGGCGTGGTAGGCGAACAGCTGCAGCGGGATCGTGAGGAGGATCGGGTCGAGCTCGACCTCGTTCTTCGGCACCACGACGCAGTCGTCGGCCTGCTCCGAGGTCCGGTGGCCGACCATCAGGATGCGCCCGTGACGGGCCCGGATCTCGCCGAGCGTGGTGAGGTTCTTGTCGAGCAGCTCGTCGTCCGGGACGATCGCGACCGTCGGCAGCTCGGGGCTGATCAGCGCGAGCGGGCCGTGCTTCAGCTCGCTCGCCGGGTACGCCTCCGCGTGGACGTACGAGATCTCCTTGAGCTTCTGGGCGCCCTCGCGGGCCACCGGGTAGCCGCGCACGCGGCCGACGAACATCATGCCGGGGGCGTCGGCGTACTTGATCGCCAGCTCCCTGATCTGCTCCTCCATCGTGAGGATCTCCTTGATCTGCTCGGGCAGCCGGCGCAGCCCCTCGCAGATCCGCCGGCCGTCCGCCGGCGACAGGTCGCGCACCCGCCCGAGGTGCAGCGCGAGCAGGGCGAACGCGACCGCAGTGGAGGTGAACGCCTTCGTCGAGGCGACCGACACCTCCGGCCCGGCGTGCAGGTAGACGCCGCCGTCGCACTCGCGGGCGATGGCGCTGCCCACGGTGTTGACGATGCCGAGCACCCGGCCGCCCTTGCGCTTGAGCTCCTGCACGGCCGCGAGCGTGTCGTAGGTCTCCCCCGACTGGCTGATGGCGACGTACAGCGTGTCGGCCTCCACGACCGGGCTGCGGTAGCGGAACTCCGACGCGGGCTCGGCGTCGGCGGGGATCCGGGCCAGCTCCTCGATCATCTGCGCGCCGATCTGCCCGGAGTAGTACGCCGAGCCGCAGCCGATGATCTTCACCCTGCGGAACGACCGGGTCTCGCGGGCGTCCATGTTGAGACCGCCGAGGTGGGCGATGTGGAACCGGTCGTCCACCCGGCCGCGCAAAGTGCGGGCGACCGTGTCGGGCTGCTCGGAGATCTCCTTGAGCAGGTAGTGCTCGTAGCCGCCGTTGTCGTAGTGGCCGGCGTCCCAGTCGACCGTGAACGGCTCCTTGGCCGTCTCCCTCGCGTCGCTGGTGAACGTGTGGAACCCGTCGGACGTGATGACGGCCAGCTCGCCGTCCTCCAGGTGGACGACCTGGCGGGTGTAGCGGATGAGCGCGGCGACGTCGGAGGCGGCGAACATCTCCTTCTCGCCGATGCCGAGCACGATCGGGCTGCCGTTGCGGGCCACCACGACCTCGCCGGGACGCTGCGCGTCGAGGACCGCGATGCCGTACGTGCCGACGACGCTCTTCAGCGCCCGCCGGACGGCCTCCTCCAGCGTCTCGGTGTCCCGGACCGTACGGCCGATGAGCTGGGACAGCACCTCGCTGTCGGTCTCGCTCTCGAAGGCGACGCCCTCGGCCTCCAGGCGGCGGCGCAGCTCGTCGGCGTTCTCGATGATGCCGTTGTGCACGACCGCGACCCGCTGCTCCTGGTCGAGGTGCGGGTGCGCGTTCACGTCGCTCGGCACGCCGTGGGTGGCCCAGCGGGTGTGCCCGATGCCGATCGTCCCCTTGAACCGGGCGGGCACCACGTCCGCCAGGTCGGCCACCCGGCCCTTGACCTTGCGCGTCTTCAGGCTCTTCCCCGTGACGACGGCGAGACCGGCCGAGTCGTAGCCCCGGTACTCCAGGCGCTGCAGTCCTTCGAGGAGGATGGGTGCCGCGTCCTTAGGCCCGACATAGGCGACGATTCCGCACATATCCGCTCCTATCCGTAAACGATCCGGCGGAGCTGGCGCAGGGACAGCTCCGGTGCCGAGACACGCCTTCCCGAAAGCTCGGCCGAGATCCTCGGAAAGATCTCGTCGTTCGTCAGCCCCCTCGCCTTGAGCTCGCCGTGGCGGCGCCGCACGTACTCCTCCGCGGGCTCGCCGAAGTACGCCAGGACGTCGGCGACCACGCGCGCGGCCTCTCCCGGCCCGAGTGACGTGGTCCGGGTGAGGTGGCCGATCAGATCCTCGAACGGATGCCGTGTCATGGACACAGACCAGGACCCTAACGCAGGGCGGATGCCGACTATCAAGTTTCTTGCCCGATTTCGGGCAGGATCAGTCCGTTCCGGGCGCGCGCGACGGCCGGAGCCCTCTCAGCGGGTCGCCGTACGGGACGGGCTTCCGCGCCCGGCCCGCTCCCGATGGGGACGGCGGACCGGGCGCGGGAGCCCGGAAGCGGGGATCAGGACGCGGGGGCGGTGGCCCGCAGGACGCGCATGAACGCCCGCATCCACGCGGGGTGGTCGGGCCAGGCGCGCCCGGTCACGAGGTTCTGGTCGACGTGGGCCTCGCTGTCGAGCCAGGTGCCGCCCGCCTGCTCGACGTCGGTGGCGCACGCCGGGTAGGCGCTGCTCTCCCGCCCCTTGAGCACGCCGGCGGCGGCCAGCACGAGCGGGCCGTGGCACAGCGCGGCGATCGGCTTGCCCGCCTCCGCGAAGTGCCGGACGATCTCCTGGACGTGCCCGTCGCCCCGGATGTACTCCGGCGCCCGGCCGCCGGGGATCACCAGCGCCGCGTAGTCCTCCGGGCGCACGTCGGCGAAGGCCACGTCCGCCGCCCACGTGTGCCCCGGCTTCTCGGTGTAGGTGTCGAAGCCGTCCACGAAGTCGTGCACCACGAACTGCAGCTTCTTCGCCGACGGCGCCGCGATGAGAACCTCGTACCCCTCCTCGAGCAGCCGCTGGTACGGATACATCACCTCCAGGTCCTCGGCCGCGTCGCCCGTGATGATGAGCACCTTCGCCATGGCACACCCCTCGTCGTCGCTGACGTTCCGACTCGATCCTGCGCACCCGTCCTCACGAGGTCAACGTTCGGTACGTATGCCGTTTTCGCACATGGAGATCCGCTGATCAGGCGATAGAGTTCCGACGTGACCAGGGGCGAGGGGTCCTTCACCCCGGGGTCGCGACCCCCGGTGGAGTGGCCGAGAGGCGAGGCAGCGGCCTGCAAAGCCGCGTACACGGGTTCGAATCCCGTCTCCACCTCCGCGAGGCGGCACCGGCACCCCCGGCGATCCGCTAGAGTTAACACGCGTCGCCGGGCAGGGCCGGGCGATGAACGCGGAAGTGGCTCAGTGGTAGAGCATCACCTTGCCAAGGTGAGGGTCGCGGGTTCGAATCCCGTCTTCCGCTCGGAGTCCGGACTCGTGCCGGGCACGGGCGATTAGCTCAGCGGGAGAGCGCTTCCCTGACACGGAAGAGGTCACTGGTTCAATCCCAGTATCGCCCACCATCTCCTCACCTCGATCATCCTCATGATCATGTCGGCTCCGGCGACGGGCGGGACCGCCCGAGTGGGGTCCACACCGCTCCCAGCGCAGCCGCCAGGCACGCCGTTCCCGCTGCCGCGAACACCGCCGCCGTCCCCTCCCGCGCCGCCGCCCAGGTGAGCGCGGCCGCCCCCACCGGGCCGAGCGCCGAGTGCACCGTCCAGAACGCCGAGGTCACCCGGCCCAGCAGGTGGTCGGGGGTGATCTCCTGGCGCAGCGACATCGAGGAAATCCCGGCCGCGCCCGTGCAGAACAGGAACGCCGCGGCCAGCACCGCCACCGCGGGCACGCTCGTGACCAGCCCGAGCGCGGCCACGGCCAGGCCGCCCAGCGCGTACGCGCCGATCCAGGTCGGCCCGAAGCCGAACCTGCCCCGCAGCGGCCCCGCCAGCAGGGCCGCGCCCAGCGACCCGCAGGCGGCCGCGGCGAGCACGTACCCGGCAACGCCGTCCGGCTGCCCGAGGTCGCGCTCCAGGCGGTAGATCAGCACGTCGGTCAGGCCGTACGTCACGAACGTCAGGAACGACAGCAGCGCGGTCAGCGTCCGCAGCACGGGGTGCCGCCACAGGAACCGCGCCCCGGCGAGCACGTCCCTCAGCGGGCTCGCCGCGGGCGCCTCCAGCCGTCCGGGCCGGACGCGGAGGCGGACGAGGCAGAGGCCGGCGGCGGAGACGGCGAAGCTGGCGGCGTCGACCGCGATGGCCGTCTGCGGCCCGAACGCCGCCGACAGCGTCCCGGCGACCGCCGGGCCCACCACGCTCGCCACCGCGTACGTCCCGTAGAGCCGGCTGTTCGCCCTCATGATCTGCCCCTCGCCGACCAGCGCGGGCACCACCGTGACGTACGTGACCTCGAACACCATCCCGAGGGCGGCCCCGAGGGGCACGACCACGTACACGACGCCGAGGTGGGGGAAGGCCACGACCAGCCCGTAGAGGACGGCCCTGGCGGCGTCGCAGGCGATCAGCAGGGAGCGCCGGTCGAGCCGGTCGGCCAGGACGCCCGCGAAGATCCCCGCGACGATGGACGCCGCCCCCGCCAGAGCCGTGACCAGTCCCATCCGGGCGACCGAGCCCGTGGCGTGGAGCACCAGCAGCGGCAGCGCGACCGCCGAGAAGGCGTCGCCCCCGACGGAGGCGGTCTGCACGCCCAGGAAGATCGCGAAGTTCCGGTCCCGCCACAGCGGCCGGTCACGCCCGGCGTCCCCCGGCTCGGCGTCCCCCATGCGGCCGTCTCCCCCCGTCCGGTCAGCGGGGGGCCGGGATGAAGCGCTGCCCCCCGTCGACGGTTATACGGGCCCCGCTGACGGCATGGAATCCCCCGTCGGCCACCGAGGCGATCACCGTGGCCACGTCCTCGGGTTCGAGCATGCGCCCGAGCACCGAACGGCGTCCCCACCTCGCCTCGAACTCCGGCGACATCAGGCCGGCCGTGGCGTCGGTGCGCACGGCGCCGGGGGCGACGACGGCGACGCCGATCCCGTGCGGCCCCGCCTCGGCGGTGACGTGCTGCGCGAACATCTCCAGCGCGGCCTTGGCGGTGCTGTGGGCGATCGTGCCCGGCCCCACGGCGTCGGCGCTGATGCTGGAGACGTACACGATCCGGCCGCCGCCCTGCCCGCGCATCACCTCCAGCACCGCCTTCGTCACGTGGAAGACGGCGGCGAGCTCGCGGGTGACCTTGCCGGCGAAGTCCTCCCAGGACAGGTCGGCCAAGGTGGCGAACGGCGGCTGGATGTTCGCGTTGCACACCAGCACGTCGACGCGCTCGCACGCCGCCACCAGGGCGGCCACCTGGCCGGGGTCGCAGACGTCCGCCCGGACCGCCCGGGCCGTCCCTCCGGCCGCCTCGACGTCGGCCACGACGGCCAGGGCCGCCGCCTCGTCCCGCCGGTAGTCGGCGATCACGTGGTAGCCCCGGCCGCCCAGCTCCCGCGCGGTCGCGGCGCCGATCCCCCGGCTCGCGCCGGTGACCAGGGCCAGCTTCCCCGCCCGCCCCTCCCGCCCGGTCATACCGCCCCCCGAACCGCCGGACGGACGCCGGGCAGGGTCCGGACGGCACCCGGGGGCGCCGCGAGGCAGGGCGCGGCGAGGGCGTGGAGGCTGACACCGGCGGCGAGCGCCCACCAGAGGAGGGCGTACGGCTGCCGCGGACGCGCAGGGGGCATGGAGGCCGCCTCGTTGTGATCGACACCGACGGCGGGAGGCTACCAGGCCTGGACGACGAGGGCCTGCGGGGCGGCCTGACGCATGCGGCTGCGCAGCCACAGCAGGTGCACGGCGGTCTCCTGGCCGCAGTGGCGGACGAGGTCGAGCAGCTCCTCGTCCCTGGCGCCCTTGGCGGCATGGCCGATCAGGGCCCAGGACACCTCGCACTCGGTGGCCAGCAGGTACAGGTCGTGCAGGTCGCGCAGCAGCCCGAGGGCGCCCCGCCGGGCCCCGGAGAACAGCGTCCCGTGCATCCGCTCGGGCTCCTCCGGTGCGGACGGCCCGTACCTTCGCAGGAACGGCTCCAGCCGCCGGGCCTGGTCGCGGCACTGGGCGGCCAGGCGCTCGCAGACGCCGTACAGGTCGGGCTCCCGCGGATGGCCCAGCCGGACGGCCCTGAAGGCGTCGGCCAGGTCGTTCTGCGAGCGGTGAAGCAGGCCCAGGTAGTGGGCGAGGTGCATCTCACACCTCCTCGAACCGGTCCGACGGCTCGGCGGGGCCGCCCGCTGTCGCGGGCACCCCCGGGTCGGCTGCGGGCAGGGGGGTCATGGGGGCCACGGCCATCGGCCCGAGGCCCGGCCGCGCGCCGCCCGCGCCGTTCACGGCGGACAGCCGTACGGCGGCGACGGTGCGCAGCGGCTGGCGCGCGACGGGGTCCCAGCCCGTCGCCGTGAGGTGGGCGGCGGCGCGCGCGAGAGCCTCGTCGCCACCTGCGGGCAGCGGCAGGACGACGATGCCCGGCCGCGTCCCCGACAGCCGTACCCGGGCCTCGATCGACCCGAGGGGCGACTCGACCCGCGCGAGGTCGCCCTCGCCCAGGCCGAGGACGGCGGCGTCGGACGGATGCACCTCCAGCCCCGGCCCGTGGCCCTGCTGCGGGGACGCCTCCGTGATCGGCGCCGGCCTCACGGGCAGGCGCCGCGTGGTGAACACCAGAGGGTGGTCTTCGTCCACCACCTCCGGGGACGGCTCGTAGTCGGCCGCGTGGAGCAGCGCCCGCCCGGCCGGGTCCTCGGGGCGCTCGTCGCCGTAGTCGGCGCCGGTGGCGAGGTCGTGCCCGAACGTCTGGCACTGCCCGGCGGAGGTGGCGAAGCGGCCTCCGGCGTAGAGGCGCTCGATGCCGTGCGACCCGGACGGCGCGCACGGCCACTGCACGCCGCCCGCGCGCAGCCGCTCGTAGGTGATGCCGGTGTAGTCGCAGGGCCGGCCCTTCGTGCAGGCCTTCCACGCCTCGAACGCCGACTCGGCGTCGTGCCAGTGGACGAGGGGCGCGCCGGCCCGGTCGGCGAACCCCATCCGGCGTGCGTAGTCGAGCAGGATGGCGAGGTCGGGCCGGGCCTCGCCCGGCGGCTCCACCGCCTTCTCGCACAGGTGGACGGTCCGGTCGGCGGAGGTGACGGTCCCGGTCCGCTCGCCCCAGGCGGCGGCGGGCAGCACCACGTCGGCCAGCCGCGCCGTGTCGGTCAGGCACGGGTCCTGGACGACGACGAACACGTCCGGCCGGGACAGCACGCGGTCGAGCCCGGGGACGGCGCCCACCGGGTCGGACGCCGTGATCCACAGCAGCCCGACGGAGCCCTCCTCGGCGTACCGGAAGATCTGGGTGGCGTGGGTGGACGGCCCCCAGTGCGGGATGACGGAGGGCTCCACGTTCCACAGGTCGGCGAGCTCGCGCACGTGCCGGGGGTTGGCCCAGTTGCGCAGGCCGGGCAGGTCGCCCGCGGCGCCGGTCTCCAGCGCGTTCCGCCCGGACGGCGGCCCGCCGAGCTGGAGGACCCCGGCGCCCGGGCGGCCGAGCATGCCGCGCAGCAGGTGCAGGTTGTGCACCTGGCACGCGGCGGCGACGGCCTGGTTCGACCGGTGGAAGCCCGGCCCGACCGTGGACAGCAGCCGCTCGGCCGAGCCGAGGACGTCGGCGGCCCGCTCGATGTCGCACGCCGGCACGCCGCAGATCTCGGCCGCCCGCTTGGCCGGGTACGCCTCCACGACCCGGCACAGCTCGGCGAAGCCGGTGGCGTGCTGGGCGAGGTAGGCCGGGTCGTACCGGTTGCCGGCGATCAGCTCGTGCAGCAGGGCGTTCATCAGCGCGACGTTCGTGCCGGCGCGGGGGGCGAGGTGGACGTCGGCCTCGCGGGTGACGGCCGAGTCGCGGGCGTCGACGGCGACCACCGCCGGCGGGCCCGGGCCGAGGCGCCGGTCGAGCACCCGCTCCCACAGCACCGGGTCGGCGGACGCGGCGTCATGGCCCCACAGCGCGACGGCGTCGCAGTGGTCGACGTCGGTCCAGGTGCCGGGCTGGCCGTCGGCGCCGAAGCTCTCGGCGAGGGCGGCGGCCGCGGCGGCGGCCTGCCAGCGGGTGTCCCCGTCCATGTGGGGGGTGCCGATCCCGGCCTTGCCGATGACGGCGAGCGTGTAGTGCTCCTCCAGGAACAGCCGCCCCCCGGTGTGGAAGCCGATCCTGCCCCAGCCGCCCGGCCCTGCCAGCAGCTCGCGCGACCGTGCGGCGACGCGGTCCAGCGCCTCGTCCCAGGTCGCCTCGACGAGCCGGTCGCCGTCGCGGACGAGGGGCCGGGTGAGGCGGCCGGAGCGCCGGCGCCAGGCGTCGCCCTCGCGCGGGTCGAGCCTGCCGTGGTTGACCCGGTCGGCGGCCCGGCCGCGGACCCCGACGACCCGGCCGTCCCGCACCGCGACGTCGAGCGCGTCCCCGCCGGCGCCGAGGACCGAGACCCCTGGGACCCACGCGTCGACGTCGTCCTCCGACAGCCCGTCCTCCAGCAGCACGTCCACCCGGACCGGCCAGGGGCTCCCCGTGCGGATGACCGGGGGAAGCGCCTCGCGAAGGCGTCCGGGGAGCGCCGCTGCCAGGCGTTCCACAGCGTCGGGAGGTCCGTACGGCGTGCGCCGCATCCTGGGATCGGCGGTCCGGTCCAGCACCTGGCACCTCCGCGGTGACGATGTGTGAACGACGCTCCCCTTACCCGGTGACACGTACGCCTGATCCCGTAATCGACCGAACTGACCGGTTCCTTTTCGAATACTTTCCCTGAGGTGTTGATGCCGAAGTGTGTCCCCTCTGTGGCCGGACGATCTGTAAAGTGCATTTACTGGTGAATGTCGGCGCGGCTTAACAGAAGGCAGGGCGGTCCGCGCGTCACTGTGGGGTGGGGGATGGACGGACGTACGGCCCAACCGGTCGTATCGGGCGTACCCACGCCACTGGTCGGGCGCGACGACACCGTGACGGCGCTGAGCGGGGCGCTCGACGCGGCCGCCCGCGACGGGTTCCGCTTCCTCGCGCTGGTGGGCGAGCCGGGCGCGGGCAAGACGCGGCTGCTCGGCGAGCTGGTGACGATGGCGGCCCAGCGGGGATGCACCCCGTTATGGGGACGCGCGGCCGAGTTCGAGCAGATGATGCCGTTCAGCGCGCTGGTGGACGCGCTCGACGACCACCTGGACGCGCAGGGCCCCGACGTCGCGGAGGCGCTGGGCCCGGCCCAGGCCGTGCTGCTGGCCAGCGTGTTCCCCGCGCTCGCGACCGGGCTGGCGGCGGGACTCGCGGGCGGGGACGACGCCGGCCTCGCCCTGGCCCTGGACGACGACCGCAGCGGCCTGGCCCGCTACCGGCTCTACCGCGCGCTGCGCCACCTGGTGGACGCCGTGGCCGGGACGTCGGGGCTCGTGCTGGTCCTCGACGACGTCCACTGGGCCGACGACAGCACCCTGGAGTTCCTCGACCACATCGTGCGCCACCCGCCGGCCGGGCCGGTGCTGATGGCGGTCGCCTACCGTCCCGCGCAGGCCGCCCCCCGCCTGGCCACGCTCGCCAGGGCCGCCGGGCCGCGGGGGCAGGAGACGGCGGTCGGCCCGCTCAGCCTGACCGAGGTCGAGCAGTTCCTGGGCCCCGGCGTGAGCCGCGGCCGGGGCCGGGCCCTGTACGAGGCCAGCGGCGGAAACCCGTTCTACCTGGAGGCCCTGGCCCGGATGGCCGACACCGAGGTGGCCTCGCTGCCGCCGACCGTGCGGGCCGCGCTCCAGGTCGAGCTCGCCCGGCTGTCGGCCGACGCGCTGCGGGTGGCGCAGGCCGCCGCCGTGGCGGCCGACGAGTTCGAGCCGTCGATCGCCGCCGTGGCGGCGCAGGTGCCCCCGGCCGCGGCGCTGGCCGCGCTCGACGAGCTCGTGGAGCGGGACATCGTGCGTTCGGCCGGCGCCCGCTTCCGCTTCCGGCACCCCCTGGTGCGGCAGGCCGCCTACGAGTCGGCCGCGGCCGGGTGGCGGCTCGGCGCGCACGCCCGCATCGCGGCCCACCTGGCCGAGCTGGGCGCCCCGGCGACCGTCCAGGCCCACCACGTGCAGCACTCCGGCTCCTTCGGCGACCAGCGGGCCGTGAGCGTGCTCGTGACCGCCGCCCGCGCGGTCACCACCCACGCCCCCGCCACGTCGGCCCACTGGCTGCAGGCGGCGCTCGGCCTGATGCCGGACGACGGCGCCACCCGCGAGGACCGCATGGCGCTGATGATGGAGCTGAGCTGGGCGCAGGGGGTCAGCGGGCGCCTGGCCGAGGGCAGGGACACCGCCCGCGAGCTGCTGCGCATGCTCCCCGACGACGACTGGTCCCGGCGGGGCCGGGCGGCACGGCTGTGCGCCCTCATGGAGCGCCAGCTCGACCGGCCGCACGAGGCGAGGGCGCTGCTGCTCGACGAGCTGAGCCGCATGCCGAACCCCCGGGCCGCCGCCGCCGTCCCGCTCCGCATGCGGCTGGTGGCCGAGAGCATGATGCGGGTCGACTTCCTCGCCGCCCAGGCCGTGCTCGACCTCATGCCGGACGACGCCGACGACTGGGAGCCCGGCCTCGCGGTCGCGGTGGCCGCGCTGCGGCCGATGCCGGCGTTCGCCGCGGGGCGCACCGGGGACGCACTGCGCTACGCCGACCTGGCCGACCGGCTGCTGGCCGCCGCTCCGGACGAGCATCTGTCGGAGTGGCTCGACGCCATCGCGTGGCTGTGCTGGGCGGAGTCCAACCTCGGCCGGTACGGCGACGCCCTGCGGCACTTCGACCGGGCGGCGGCCGTCGCCCGCGCGACCGGCCAGAGCTACATCCTCACGAACCTGCTCGCCGGACGGGCCAAGACCCTGGTGGCCATGGGCCGCCTCCCGGAGGCGACGGCCACGGCGGAGGAGTCGGTCGAGGGCGCCCGGCTGCTCGACTCGGGCCAGCAGCTCGTGTTCGCGCTCACCCAGGTGTGCCTGGCCGCGTCGTGGACCGGGGACGACGAGGCGGCCCTCCTCGCGGGAGACGAGGCCGTCCAGCGCGGGGTCGGCGGCGGGGAGGTCTGGGAGGCCACCGCCCGCTACGCCCGCGGCCAGGCCCTCGTCAACGCCGGACGGTACGCGGAGGGCGCGGAGGCCGTCCTCGACGCGTGCGCCGGGTTCGACCAGCCGCAGCTCGACCGCGGGACGCTGCTGCAGGCGTGCGAGGCGCTGGCCCAGGCCGCGGCCTGCCTGGGCGACGACGAGGGGGCGGCGGCGTGGGCCGCCAGGGCCGCCCAGATCGACGATCCGAGCCTGCCGGCATTCTCCGGGTTCGCCCCGCTCGCGCGGGCGCACGCCCTGCGCAGGGACGCGCCTGCCGCCTCCGCGCGGGCGGCCGAGCAGGCGGCCGCGCTGCTCGCCTCCAGCGAGCGGCGGCTCGACAGCGGGCGCGCCCTGCTCGCCGCGGGCCTGGCCCACCTGGAGGCGTCCGACCGCACCAGGGCGCGGGAGAGCCTCAAGGCCGCGGCCGAGGCGTTCGAGGCGTGCGGCGCCCGGGCGCTCAAGACGCAGACCGACCGCGAGCTGCGCCGCCTCGGCGTCCGCGTCGGGAGCGGCCCGGCGGCCGGGGCCGACAGGGGAAGGGACGGCACCCTCGGGCTGTCGCCCCGCGAGCTGGAGGTCGCCCTGCTCGTCGCCGAGGGCCTCACCAACCAGCAGATCGCCGCGCGCCTGTTCCTCAGCGTCCGGACGGTCGAGACCCACCTGTCGCGGATCTTCGCCAAGCTCGAGGTCACCTCGCGGGTCGGCGTCGCCACCGCCCTGAACCGGCGGAACTGATCGGTCGCGGCGGGCCCCCGGACCCCGGAGACCGGCCCGTCCGGGACGAGTACGGGTTTTCCACGATGCCGCCGTCACGGGGACGCTGAGAAGGTTGCCTCGGGCCAGGGAAGCGCCTCGGGGGAGGCGCGACCCGGGGTGTCCCACGGAACCGTGCCGGCCCGATGGGGATCGGACGGCACGACCAGAGGAGGGCGATCAGATGGAGCACCGGATACCGCGGTTCACGCTCGACGGCGTGCGGGACGCCGAGGTGACGGTCCATCCGTTCTCCACGGAGGACGAACTGGGGCTTCAGCTGACCCGGTTCCGCCGGCACGGCGAGCCCGGGCCGGACGCGCAGGACGACGTCGTCCTGCTCGTGCACGGCCTGACCTCGTCGAGCGACATGTTCATCATGCCGGAGCACACCAACCTGGTCGGGTTCCTGCACGACAACGGGTACGGCGACGTGTGGGCGCTGGACTTCAGGATGAGCAACCGCTTCCCGTACAACGTGGAGACGCGCAGGCACACCCTGGACGACATCGCGCACTACGACTTCCCGGCAGCGCTGCGTGAACTCCGCCGCCACGTGGGGGCGCGGCGGATACACGTGGTGGCCCACTGCCTGGGGTCGGTGTCGTTCCACATGAGCCTGTTCTCCGGCGCCGTCGACGGGATCGCCAGTCTCGTCGCCAACAGCGTCGGCCTGACCCCGCGGGTGCACCCGTGGGCGCGGGTCAAGCTCACCTTCGGGCCCGCACTCCTCGAGTACGGCACGGGGCTGCCGTACCTCGACCCGCGGTTCGCGGACGCGCCGCCGCTGACCCGCAGGAAGCTGCTGGCGCAGGCGGTCTCCCTGCTCCATCCGGAGTGCCGGGAGCCCGCCTGCCACATGCAGAGCTTCATGTGGGGCAGCGGCAGACCGGCGATGTACCGGCACCGCAACCTGCGTCCGGAGACGCACGTCCACGAGCGGCTCGCCGACCTGAACGGCGCCTGCGACCTGCACTACTACCGGCACGTGCGGAAGATGGTGGCGGCCGGCCACGCGGTGAAGTTCGACCCGGCCGACCGGCGGCACGCCGCCCTGCCCGACGACTACCTGGTGAACATCGCCGACGTCGACACCCCGATCCTCTACCTGACCGGCGACCACAACGACGTCTTCACCGACTCCAACATCGTGTGCCACCGGCTGCTGTCGAAGGCCGCGCCGGGACGGCACGAGCTGCGGATCCTGCCGGGCTACGGGCACATCGACACGCTCATCGGCAGGAACGCCCACCAGGACGTCTTCCCGCACATCCTCGACTTCGTCAAGCGGCACTGAGCCGGCCCGAATAGCGCACAGAGAGCACCCATGGAACACGTCGACGCTGTTGTGGTCGGATCGGGCTTCGGCGGGGCGGTCGCCGCCTACCGGCTCGCCGACGCGGGGCTGTCGGTGGTGGTCCTGGAGCGGGGCAGGCCATACCCGCCCGGTGACTTCCCCCGCGGCCCCGCCCAGCTCGCCCGGGCCTTCTGGGACCCGTCCGAGAGCCTGTACGGGATGTACGACGTCTGGAGCTTCCGCGACTGCGACTCGGTCGTGTCGAGCGGGCTCGGCGGCGGATCCCTCATCTACGCCAACGTGCTGCTGCGCAAGGACGAGGACTGGTTCGTCCACGAGGAGTCACTGCCGAAGGGCGGCTACGAGTCCTGGCCGGTGAGCCGCGCGGAGCTGGACGCGCACTACGACGCGGTCGAGCAGATGATCGGCGTCTCGCCGTACCCGCTGGGCCACCCCGCCTTCGGCGACACGCTCAAGACGCTCGCCATGCGTGACGCGGCGGCGGAACTGGGGCTCGACTGGCGGCTGCCGCCGCTCGCCGTGAGCTTCGCCCCCTCCCGCGGCGCGGAACCGGGGCTGGGCCTGCCGATCGCCGAGCCCGAGTACGGCAACGTGCACGGCCGCGTCCGCCGCACCTGCCGGCAGTGCGGCGAGTGCGACCTCGGCTGCAACGACGGCGCGAAGAACAGCCTGGACCACACCTACCTGTCCGCCGCCCGGCGGCGCGGCGCCGACCTGCGCACCCTCCACCAGGTGCGGGCCGTCCGGCCTCGGGTGGGCGGCGGCTACGACGTCGAGTACGTCGAGCACATGCCGCCCGTCTCGCCGGACGACGACGACCGCCGCCGCCCGCGGTGGACCGGCCCGCACACGATCAGCTGCGACCGGCTCGTCCTGGCCGCCGGGACGTACGGCACCACGCACCTGCTGCTGAAGAACCGGGCGGCCTTCCCCGGCCTGAGCCGCGCGCTCGGGACCCGCTTCTCGGGCAACGGCGACCTGCTGGCGTTCCTGCTGCGCGCCACCGACCGCAGCCGCACCCGGCCCATCCAGGCCAGCCGCGGCCCGGTGATCACCAGCGCGATCCGCCTGGAGGACGGCCCGGACGGCCGGGGCGCCTACATCGAGGAGGGCGGCTACCCGGCGTTCGTCGACTACCTGGTGGAGGCCGCGGACCTGGGCGGGGAGGCCGGCCGGGCGGGCCGCTTCCTGCTGGAGCGCCTGCGCGGGCTCGTCACCCACGACACGAACCTGTCGGCCGAGATCGCCGGGCTGCTCGGCCGCGGCGAGCTGTCGGGCACGTCGCTGCCGCTGCTCGGGATGGGCCGCGACGTCCCCGACGGCGAGCTGCGGCTGCGCGACGGCCGGCTCGACGTCGTCTGGACGGCCGAGACGAGCGACGCGTACTACGAGCGGCTCCGGGCCACGATGCGGCGGATCGGCCACGTCCTCGGGGCCGAGTACGCCGACAGCCCGTCGTGGTGGCGCAAGCGGGTGATGACCGTCCACCCGCTGGGCGGCGCGCCGATGGGCCGCCATCCCGGGGAGGGCGTCTGCGACCCGTACGGCGAGGTCTTCGGCTTCCCGGGCCTGTACGTCGCGGACGGCGCCGCCATGCCGGGGCCGGTCGGCGCCAACCCGGCGCTGACGATCGCCGCGCTGTCCGACCGCATGTGCACGCGGATGCTGGAGACGCCCACCCCGACCGCGGCCCGCGTGACGGCCGCGCCCGAGCCCGTCGCGGGGCCGGACGACCCCCCGCCGGTCTTCGGCGAGCGCACCTCGCTGTGGTTCGTCGAGGAGATGCGGGGCTTCCTCGGCGTCGGCCGCACCGACCCCCGGTCACGCATGGGCACGCCCGAGGGCGGCCACGTGACGTTCCGCCTCACCATCACGGTCGACGACATCGCGGCCTTCCTCGGCGACCCCGGGCACCGGGCGCGGGCGGAGGGCTGGATCGACACGGCCGTCTGCGGAGGCCGGCGCCCGATCGCGCGGGGCTGGTTCAACCTCTTCGTGCCGGGAGAGGCGCCCGACCGCAGGCGGATGAACTACCGCCTCCACTTCTGGGACGCCGACAACCGGCCGCGCACCCTGTCGGGCTACAAGGACGTGCACCACGGCCCGCCGACGCGGCTGTGGCTCGACACCTCCACCCTGTACGCGCGGCTGCTCGAGGGCCACGTCGACGAGGGGGGCGACGACGACGCCAAGGTGGTGGCCGCCGGCACCCTGCACATCCTCCCGTCCGACCTGGCGCGGATGCTGACCACCTTCCGCACGGCCGGCCCGGACGGCACGGGGGCGCTCACCCGGTTCTGCGGCTTCTTCCTCGGCGAGCTCTGGGACATCTACCGGCCGCGCCAGGGGTCGTAGTCGACCTCCAGCGGCTCCTGCTCCGGGCGCTCCGCCTCGGGCACGTGCTGGAGGTTGACCCGGATGCGGAACCAGACCGAGCTGCGGCCGCGCATGCCGTCCACCAGGACGTCGGCGGGCCGCAGCAGCCGCGCCACGTCGGGGTGGCGGGCCTTCCAGCGCTCGAACCCGGCCATCGCCTCGTCCCTCGTCTGTGCCCGGGCGATCTCGATCAGCGGCATGGTCGGCTTGCGCCGCCCCTCGCCCTTCGGCGGGGCCGGGCGCGGGCCCTGGGCCTCCGCCAGCTCAAGCAGCGGGTCGAGCACGCCCGCCGCCCCGTCCATCCCGGCCCACGGGTCGCCCAGCTCGGCGTACCGGTCGGGCACGCTCGCCATCGTGAAGTCCTCGGGCCGGCACGCGGCCACCTCGTCCCAGCGCAGCGGCGTGGAGACGAGGCCGGTCGGCCGCACCGAGTAGGCCGAGGCGACGGTGCGGTCGCGGGCGTTCTGGTTGTAGTCGACGAACACGCCCCACCGCTCCTCCTTCCACCACCGGCTCGTGGCGATCTCCGGCGCCCGGCGCTCGACCTCACGCGCCACGGCCTCGGCCGCCAGCCGGACCTCGCGGAACGCCCACCGGGGCTCGATCCGCGCGTACACGTGGAAGCCGCGCGAGCCGGACGTCTTGGGCCAGGCGGTCAGGCCGTGCTCCTCCAGCACGTCGCGCGCGACGAAGGCGGTGCGGACGATCTGCTCCCACGTGACCCCCGGCACCGGGTCGAGGTCGATCCGCAGCTCGTCGGGGTGGTCGAGGTCCCCGGCGCGGACGGGGTGCGGGTTCAGGTCGACGCAGCCGAGGTTGACCGTCCACAGCAGGGTGGCCAGGTCGCGGATCACGACCTCGTCCGCCGTGCGGCCGGAGGGGTAGCTGAGCTCCACGACCTCGATCCAGGCGGGGCGCTTGGCCGGGGCCCGCTTCTGGAAGAACGCCTCCTGGTCGACGCCGTGCACGAACCGCTTCAGGATGACCGGCCGGTCGGCCACGCCGCGCAGCGCCCCCTCCCCCACCACGCGGTAGAAGGACACCAGGTCGAGCTTCGTGTGCCCGGTTTGGGGGAAGACCACGCGCTCGGGACTGGTGATCTTCACTTCCCTGCCGTCGACCTCCAGCGTCATGCCGCCACCCTACGCCGCCCCTCATACATCGGAGCTATCCCGGAAATCCGTCCGACGTGAAGGTTCACGTCCGCCTGACTTGCTTGACTCATCGGATGTCTGATGCCTAGTCTGAGCCCACCGCGACCAGCGGTGTGCGCGCGTGGACGCATGGAGGCTCCTCTAGGCACCTGAGACGGCCGGTCACTGGCGAGACCCGGCCTGATCGGAACGGAGATGCTGTGTTACGACGCGCGTCAACGGTATGGGTGTGGCTCGCCGCGCTCATCGTCGTGGCCGCCACGACGGTCGTCGTGAGCCCGCCGGCCACGGCCGCCGCCACCTTCAACGTGAAGGACTACGGCGCCAAGGGCGACGGCTCGAACAACGACAGCGGCGCCATCAACAAGGCCGTCACCGCCGCGAACGCCGCCGGAGGCGGGATCGTCCGCTTCCCCTCCGGGACGTACAGGTCGAGCAACACGATCCACCTGAAGAGCAACGTCACCCTGCAGCTCGACTCGGGCGCCACGCTGAAGGGCTCCGGCTCCGACGACTACGACGCCCCCGAGTCCAACCCCAACGACGACTATCAGGACTACGGCCACAGCCACTTCCACAACGCGATGATCTACGGTGACCGGCTCACCAACATCGGGATCACCGGGTCGGGCACGATCGACGGCGGCGGCCACCTGATCACCGGCAACCCCGACTCCGGCCAGGCCGACAAGATCCTTTCCCTCACCCGGTGCAACGGGCTGACGCTCAACGGGGTCACGTTCCGCCGGGGCGGCCACTTCGCGATCCTCACGAACGGCTGCACCGGCATCACCTCCGACCACCTGCACATCGACACCGCGAGCGACCGCGACGGCTGGAACGTCATCAGCGCGACCAACGTCACGATCACGAACGCGGACATCGCCGCCAACGACGACGCGCTCGTGTTCAAGAGCGACTACGCGCTGGGCGCCAAGATGCCGAACGGGCACGTCACCGTGACCGACTCCCACCTGTCCGCCGAGTGCTGCAACGCGCTGATGTTCGGCTCGGAGACCTGCGGCGACTTCAGCGACTACCAGTTCGCCCGCATCACCATCACCGGCGCCGACAAGTCCGGCCTCGGCATGGTGTCCATGGACGGCTCGGTCATCAGCGACGTGCACTACCGGGACATCACGATGACCGGCGTGCGCTCGCCCATCATGCAGAAGATCGGCACGCGGAAACGCTGCGGCAACAATCCCGGAGTCGGCCGCATCAGCGACGTCACCTACGACAACATCCAGGGCACCGGGGTCAGCCCGTCGTTCAGCCCGACGCTCTGGGGCGAGTCGGGGTCCAACCGGATCAGCGGGGTGACCTTCACGAACGTGCACCTCACCGTGCCCGGCGGCAACGGCACGATGTCGACCTCCGTCCCGTCCAACGACCCCAAGGACTACAACCCGAAGAGCATCGGCACCCGGCCGGCGTACGGCTGGTACATCCACAACGCCGACAACGTGAAGTTCGTGAACAGCTCGGTCGAGTTCGCCTCGAACGACGGCAGGCCCGCCGTCATCGCGAACGCCGCGAGCGGGCTCACGTTCGACCACTTCACGGCCGAGCGCGGCTCCAGCAGCCCGCACGACCTCGGATTCCAGTCCGTCACCGGCTACTGCGTGACGAACAGCGCGAACAGCTCCGGCGGTTCCCTGCGGATCAGCTCGTCCGGCGGCTCCACCCAGAGCTGCGGCTGAGCCCCGCCCTCCCGGCCCGGCCCTTCCGAGGCGCCGGGCCGGGAGGCCCGCGGACGACGACCCCGCCGGTTACGATCGAGGTCGCGTCCACCGGCGGCAGGGGACGGCCTTGGACTATCCGACGCACCCGTACGAGGACGTCTTCAGACTCGCCTACCACGGCCTCCGGCCGGGCCTCGTCCTGGTCGTCGTGGACGGCGAGATAGACGTCTACACCGGCCCCTACCTCAGGAATCTCCTCACCGAGGTGCTGCACGAGCACGCGCACGTCATCGTCGACATGAGCCGGGTGGACTTCTTCGACTCGACCGGGCTCGGGATCCTCGTGGGGGGCCTGAAACGCGCCCGCGGGCGGGGCGGGTCGCTCGTGCTGGTCATCGCCGACGCGGCCGACCCGTCCCAGCGGGAGAGGCAGGACAAGACCCGCAAGTACCTGCGCATCACCGGCATGTCGAAGGTGTTCCCCGTCTACGGCGACCGGATGGACGCCGTACGGCGCTACGCGGAGGTCGACGGGCGCCTCACCTACGCCGGCGAGCCGGACGAGAACTGGGAGGAGGTGAGCGGCAGGCCGACACCGTCGCCAAGCTGATCGCCTCGCTGGGCGGGACCCGGGAGGCCGTGGTTCAGGTCGGTTCGGTCCTGCTCGTCAAGTACGAC
The DNA here is from genome assembly GCF_000511135.2 of Microbispora sp. ATCC PTA-5024. NCBI lineage: Bacteria > Bacillati > Actinomycetota > Actinomycetes > Streptosporangiales > Streptosporangiaceae > Microbispora > Microbispora sp. ATCC PTA-5024. The sequence continues at coordinate 327,663 of NZ_KI866525.1, forward strand.
GGCGTGATCGCCTCCCGCAACCTCACTCCCGTCGAGCTGTCGAAGCTGGAACGCGACCCGCTCATCCTGCGCGACCCGGCCGCGGCGATGTCCCTCCTGCGCGATCTGCAGAACGCCGCCGTCGCGGACGCGTCGCAGCCGGCTCCGGAGGTCTCGGAGTCCTGAGGCGCGGGCGCGCCGGTCAGCCGGCCGGTCAGCCGCCGGCGAGGCGGGGGGCGACCGCGGCCCGGGCCCGGCGCCAGGGGCCGCCGTACGCCGCGATCGACAGCAGGAACACCACCTGGCCGCCCAGCGCGACGACCAGCCAGCTCCCCCAGCCGCCTCCGGCCACGACCTGGGGGGCGGCGACGAGCAGGCCCACGATCATCACCCGGACGACCATGCCCCACAGGCCGAGGGCCGCGCCCTGCAGGCTCGGCCGCACGTCCTCCGCGTCCTCGGAGTAGCCGGCCATCCAGGGGACGTACGCGACGCCCATGGCGAGGAAGATCAGGCCGTAGACCGCGGTGACGTGGGCGACGCCCGGGTTCTCCGCACCGGTGAGCGACACGAAGTAGCCGAGCAGCGCGATCGTCGCGACGGTCCCGGCCAGCATGAACGGCTTGCGCAGCCGGAGCCGGTCGGACACCCGCCCGACGACGACCACGGTGACGGCGTTGAGCACGATCCCGAGCGCGACCACCCCGTTGGCCGCCGCCACATCCATCCGGAACGCGTCCACCAGCACGGTCTGCCCGAAGATCGCGAACGTCCAGTAGAGCACCTGCCAGCCGGTGTTGCCGACCACGTGGGCCCACAGACGGGGGTGGCGCAGCAGCTCGCGGACCCGTCCCGGGTCGAACGCCTCCTCGCCGCCGACGGCCTCCTCCTCGGTGAGCACCCGCGCCCGCAGCGCCGCGGACGGCTCGGCGATCTGCCAGACGACGAGCGCGCACAACAGCAGCGAGACGACACCCATGATGATCGCCTGCGACTGCCACGCGTCGTCGAACGCCGGCAGCGTCGCGCCCGCGATGGCCGAGGCGAGGAACGAGGCGCCGACGGGTCCCCACGTCCAGAACGCGAAGGCCTGGGCGCGGCCGAGCCGGGGCGAGAAGTCCCGGACGAGGCTCGCGGTGATCGTGATGCCCGCGCCCTCGATGAACAGCATCAGGCACCGCACCGCGAACAGCCCGGAGACGCTGCTCACGGTCGCCAGCAGGAAGTTGCACGCGGCCGTGACGGTGAGCGTGGGGACGAGGATGGCGACCCGGCCCCACCGGTCGCTGAGGATCCCGCCGAACCCGGCCGACACGCCGCCGACCAGCACGGAGGCGGCGGCGATCAGGCCGTACGTCTCCAGGGACATGCCGAGGTCCTCGCGCAGCAGCGGCAGGATCGTGGCGATCGTGGTCTCGAAGTTGGCGATCAGGCTGGCCAGCACGGCGACGGCCAGCAGCCACAGCCGGCGGCGCCCGGTGGGGTAGACGGTCAGCTCGCGCACGTAGAACGGTCTCATCGCAGCCTCGCTTACGCCTCGGCGCCCGGGGGCGGGCGGAGGTCAGAAACAGACAATCGTTCTAGAACGCGCTTCCAGGTATCACATCCGCCCCGGCGGCGTTCGTCAACGAGACGGCGGATCACAATGTGATCTCGGCCGCGGTGAGCCCGGTGGGGGCGGCCGGCCCCGAAGACGCGGCGGGCGCGACGCCGGGCGGCCGTCACAGCCCCGCGGACCGCAGAGCGGCGTCGAGGACGGCCAGGTTGTCCCGCTGGTCCCCGACCGCCCGGGCGAGGACCGCCGCGTACGGGCCCGCGGGACCGTCCGGCCGGCTCCACGGGAACCCCGCGGCTCCGGCGGCCGTCCCGGGACGTCCCGCCGCACCGCCGGCGCCGGGGGGATCGGGCTCGGGGGCGACGACGTCCTGCTCGACGACGATCCAGCCCTCGTAGCCCGTCCGCCGGAGCTCGGCGGCGATGGCGGAGACGTTCAGGTCCCCCGACCCCAGGGGGCGGAAGCCGCCCCGGCGGACGAGCTCGGCGAGGTCGCCCCCGGCGGTACGGACCCGGGCGAGCGTGTCGCGCGCGGCGTCCTTGACGTGCACCTGCCGGATCCGCGGCGCCCAGTCGCGCAGCGCGCGCACCGGGTCGCCGCCCGCCAGCCACAGGTGCCCGGTGTCGAGGCAGAGGGAGACGTCGGTGAGGTCGAGCAGCCGCTCGATCTCCTCGGGCGTCTCGACGTCGGTGCCCAGGTGGTGGTGGAAGGCGGGTTCCAGCCCCCGGTCGCGGCAGCGGGCCGCCGCCTCCCGCACCCGCGCCGCGAACGCCGGCCACTCCTCGTCCGGGACCCGGAGCCGGCGGTCGGCCGGCATGCCCGGCCGGGCGTACCTCTCGGGGTTGTCGGGGCACGCGAGCGTGGGACGCGGGGCGAACCGCGGGTCGTCCACCGGCACGGACGCGAACACGTCGAGCGCGGCCTCCAGTGCGACGACGTCCTCGGCGAACCCGCCGGGGTCGCCGTACCGCAGGTCGACCCAGCCGCCCGCGAGGCCGAGCCCGTGCCGGGCGAGCCGGCGGGCGAGGCCGGGCCCGGTGCCGAGGTAGCCGAGGGGCCCGGAGTCCGTGCCGTCGTACCCGGCCTCCCGCATGGCGGCGAGCATCTCGTCCGGCCCGATCGCCGCGCGCCCCGCGAGGTAGACGCCGAAGCTGACCGGTGCGCTCGCGATCCGCACGGCGCGCGCAGGCCGCCCGCTCGGTCCGGCCGGGTCGCGGGACACCTTCCCACCTCTCTCGCCATGCCGTGCCGCCTGTCCTCGACGCCGATCAGCCCTGGACGGGCTCCGCGGAGGCGGCGAATGGAAGCACGGGGCCGGCCCCGATTAGATCACAGGACGCCGGGGGGCCTCCCCCGATTCCGGCAGACCCGGCCCGCGGGGGGATCAGAGTGATCCGCCGAGGTAGCGCTCGGCCAGCTCGCAGCTGCCCCGGGTGTAGCCGGCGCCGAGCTCCCCGGCGATCTCCGCGGCCGGGTGGGAGCCGATCCAGGCGACCAGGAGCAGACGGCGGAACATGATGAACGTCCAGATCTCGGCCTCGTCCTCGGGCGGCAGGTCGAGCACGGTCCGGTAGCCGCGGACCCACGAGCGGGCCATCTCGGGCACGAGGGGGTGGTGCTCGATGAAGGACACGGCGGCGCCCAGGTCGTACAGGTACCAGCCGAGGCCGCAGTCGTCGAAGTCGATGACGCTGGTGCCGGCGGACCCGTCGACGAGCAGGTTGGCCAGGCGGAGGTCGGCGTGGATGAGGCCGTACCGGCCGGGCCCCTTGCCGAACCGCTCCAGCCGGCGGCGCAGTTCCGCCTCCAGCCGGCCCAGCACCTCCCGCGCCTCCCGGTCCACGCCGGCGCCGTCCTGCCACCTGCCCCAGCGGGGGGACGGGCCGAACGCCGCGTCGAGGTCCCAGTGGAACCGGGTGAAGGCCGCGGGCCTCGTCCACTCCCGGGCGTGCCGGTGCATGCGCGCGGTCATCTCCCCGAGCCGTTCGAAGTCCTCGACGAGGCCGTCCTCGGCCGGCTCGGCGCCCGGCAGGAACTCGAACATCACGCAGTGCCGCGGCTCGGCGCCCGGGTCCTCGACGCGGACGACCCGCGCGCCGTCGCGGGCCGGCACCACCGCGGGGGTGCGGATCCCGGCGTCGGCGCGCAGCGCCTCCAGCCAGTGGAGCTCCGAGGCGATGGCCTCCGGGGAGTGGTACCCGAGCCGGTGGACCCGCAGGATCGTCCGCGCGCCGCCGTCGTCGACGGCGAACGTGGCGTTCTCCGACACGTTGATGAGCGTCACCTCGGCGTGCGGGGACACGTCGTACCGCCGCAGGGCGCGGCGCGCGACCTCCTCGACGCGGGCGAGGACGGCCTGTCCCGCGGACAGGTCGTGGACCTGCATGCGTTCTCCTCAGGGTCCAGTGGGTTCACCGGGTCCGGTCATGGCTCCCTGTGAGTGTGCCGCAGTGAGTGTGCCGCACGGCCCGCGGGTCGCCGCCGGCCGGTGCCTCCGCGCGGGTGTCAGCCCTCGGCGGCGTCGAGGACCCGGCGGGCCTGGCGGACGACGGCCTCGTCGACGAACCGGCCGTCGGCGAGCGCCACCGCGCCCTGGTCGGCGGCGGCCACGACCCCCACCGCCGCGACGATCTCGTCCTGGCTCGGGCGGTAGGCCGCCGCGATGACCGGCACCTGGAGCGGGTGGATGGCGGCCCGCCCGCGGAAGCCCAGCGCCCGGCCCTCGGCGCACGACGCGGCCAGCCCGTCGAGGTCGCGGACGTTGGTGTAGACCGACTGCGCCGGGGCGGGCAGCCCGGCCGCGCGGGCCGCCACGACGATCCGGGAGCGGGCCCAGGCGAGGCCGGCGTCGTCGCCGATCCCGAGGTCGGCGCGCAGGTCGGCCTCGCCCAGCCCGACGCCGGCGACCGCCTCGCAGGCCGTGGCGATCTCGTAGGCCCGCTCCAGTCCGAGCGCCGACTCGACGAGCGGCCGCAGCGGCACGCCCGGGACGGCCTCGGCCACCTGCCGCACCTCCTCGGCCGACTCGACCTTCGGGATGCGGACGCCGGCGGTGCCGGACAGCAGCGAGGCGAGCGCGTGCAGGTCCGCCTGGCCGTACGGGGTGCGGACGTCGTTGAGGCGGATCTCCACCCGGGGCTGCGGCGTGGCGAGCAGCGCGACGGTCTCGGCCCGGGCGGCCCCCTTGTTCTCGGAGGCGACCGCGTCCTCCAGGTCGACGATCACCACGTCCGCCTCGCCGGCCAGGGCCTTGGCCACCCGGTCGGGACGGTCGGCGGGGGCGTACAACCAGGTCAGCGGCTGGTTCGACGGCACAGTGTGACTCCTCCGAGGGGACGCGGACGCCTGCTCCTTTCCGGCCCGGGCGCGGTCAATCGGGTCGTCGCTGTGAGATGTCACACGACGCCCTTGTCCCGGAGGGCCGCGAGCTCCTCGCCGGACACGCCGAGGGCGCCCAGGACCTCGGCCGTGTCGGCGCCGTGCGGGCGGCCGGTCCAGCGGATGCCGCCGGGTGTCTCCGACAGCCGGAACATGACGTTCTGCATGCGCACCGGCCCGAGCTCCGGGTCGTCCACGGTGGTGATCGCGTCGAGCGCCCGCAGCTGCGGGTCGGCCATGACGTCGGCGACGTCGTAGACGGGCGCCACGGCGGCCTCGGCCTCCTCGAACGCCCGCAGCACCTCGGCGCGGTCGCGGACGGCCACCCAGCGCGCGACGGCGGCGTCCAGTTCGTCGGCGTGCTCCACGCGGCCGGCCCCCGTGGCGAACCACGGCTCGTCCACCAGCTCGGGACGGCCCACCAGGCGCATCACCCGTTCCGCGATGCTCTGGGCCGAGGTCGAGACGGCCACCCAGCGGCCGTCCGCGCACCGGTAGGTGTTGCGCGGCGCGTTGCTGACCGACCGGTTGCCGGTGCGCGGCGGCACGGTCCCGAGCCGGTCGTAGATGGTCGGCTGGGCGCCGAGCACGCCGAGGATCGGCTCGATGATGGACATGTCGACCACCTGGCCGCGTCCCGACCGCAGCGCGGCCATCACGGCGAAGGCGGTGGCGAGCGCGCAGATCCCGTCGGCCAGCCCGAACGGCGGCAGCGTCGGAGGGCCGTCCGGCTCGCCCGTCATCGCGGCGAACCCGCTCATCGCCTCGGCGAGCGTGCCGAAGCCCGGCCTCCGCGCGTACGGGCCGAACTGCCCGAACCCGGTCACCCGGGCGAGCACCAGATCGGGGTTGGCCTCCCGGAGGCGGTCGTAGGAGAGGTTCCACCGCTCCAGCGTCCCCGGCCGGAAGTTCTCGATCATCACGTCGGCGCCGCGGACGAGCCGGAGCAGCAGGTCGCCGCCCTCGGCCGCGGACAGGTCGAGCGTGACGGTCCGCTTGTTGCGCCCGAGCATCTTCCACCACAGGCCGCCCGGGCCGTGTCCCCGCGACGGGTCGGGCCTCGCCGGGTGCTCGATCTTGATCACGTCGGCGCCATAGTCGCCCAGCAGCATGGCGGCCATGGGCCCGGCGAACAGCGTGGCCACGTCGAGGACCCGCACCCCCGCCAGGGGGCCGGTCGCGGGGCTCGTCATCGTCCCTCCATCGAGGTCAGGACCTCGTCGATCTCGTGCCGGTGCGGCATCGACGTGCTCGCGCCCGCCCGCCCCACCGACAGGGCCGCGGCGGCCGACGCGAACCGCAGCGCCCGCTCCGGGCCGAGCCCCTCGGTCCGGGCCACGGCGAGCGCCCCCGCGAACGTGTCGCCGGCCGCCGTCGTGTCCACGGCCCGCACCGGCAGGGCCGGGACGCGCAGCCGGGTGCCGTCCCGGGAGCCGTACAGGGCGCCGCGCTCGCCGAGCGTGACGACGGCCTCCGGCACGCGGCCGAGCAGGGCCTCCAGGGCCTCGTCCGGCCCGGCCGCGCCGGTGAGGGCGGCGGCCTCGTGCTCGTTGGGGACGATGAGGTCCACGCGCTCAAGCAGCTCGTCCGGCAGGGGGACGGCCGGGGCGGGCGTGAGGATCACCTCGGGCCCGGGCACCCGGGCGGCCGCCACGACGGCCTCCATCGGCAGCTCCAGTTGCAGGAGCAGGGCGGCCGACCGGCCGATGACCGCGGCGTCCCCGTCGTCGGGGCCGGCGACGGTCCCGTTCGCCCCAGGCACCACGATGATCGCGTTCCCGCCCCCGTCCTCCACGACGATGTGCGCGATGCCCGACGGGCCGGGCACCGTGCGGAGGCGGCCGACGTCCACCCCGGCGTCCGCGAGCGCGGCGCGCAGGCCCGGCCCGAACGCGTCGTCGCCCACCGCCCCCACGAACGCCACCTCGGCGCCTGCCCGGGCGGCCGCGACCGCCTGGTTGGCGCCCTTGCCGCCCGGGATCGTGCGGAACGCCCGGCCGGTGACCGTCTCGCCCAGGCGGGGGGCCGCCGGGACGTAGGCGACCAGGTCCATGTTGGCGCTGCCGAAGACCGAGATCACGCGCCGTCCCCCTTCCCGTCCGCCGCGACCTCCGGCCAGAGCCGGACGGTACGGCGGGCCAGCTCGTCGAAGCCGATGCCGTCGAAGCCGGTGAGGCTGCTCGCCAGCCGGTTCCTCGTGGTCCACCGGGACGGCACGCCGCCGTTGAGCGCTCCGGCGACGGAGCCGGCGGTGGCGGCGGCCGAGTCGGTGTCCCAGCCTCCGGCCACGGCCGCCCCGACGGTGCGGGTGAAGTCCCCTTCGCCGTGGACCAGGGCCGCCGCCACGAGGGCCGCGTTGTTGACGGTGTGCACCCAGTGGAGGCCGCCGTGCCGCTCGTACAGCCGGTCCACGACGCGTTCGAAGTCGCGCTCGGCCGCGGCGTCGGCCACGGCCGACCGCACGGCCCGCGCGAGCCGCGACCCGGGCGGCACCACGGCGAGCCCGGCCTCGACCACCTCCTCCACCGAGGCGGCGACGAGCGCCCGCGCGCACATGGCTGCGGCGAACATGGCGCCGTAGATCCCGTTGGCCGTGTGGCTCAGCCGGGCGTCCCGCCAGGCGAGCGCGGCGGCCCCGCCCGGGTCGCCCGGGCGCGCCCAGCCGTACACGTCGGCCCTGATCATCGCGCCGATCCACTCGCGGAAGGGGTTGCGGTGCGTCGCCGTGCGCGGCGGCTCGACGCCCGCCAGGAGGTTGCGGTACGCCGCCCGCTCGGCCGTGAACACCCGTCCCGCGGGCAGCTCGCCGAGCCACAGGACCGCCACGTCGTCGGTGGTGAACCCGGCGCCGTGCCGTTCGAGGAGGGCCAGCGCGAGCAGGGCGTAGTTGAGGTCGTCGTCCTCGGGGACGCCGTCGATGTTCTCGGCGAGGCTGGTGGCGGCGCTGCGCCGGTTCCACGCCCACCGCTCGGCGATCTCCGGCGGCAGGCCCCTCGCGGTGAACCAGCCCCGGATCGGCCAGTTGCCGGTCGCCTCGGCGATGGCCCGGATCCCCTCGCGCGGGATCTTCTCGACGGGCTTGCCGAGCAGGCACCCGGCGGCCCTGCCGAGCCACGCGCCGAGCACCCGCCCGGGATCCGGCCGCGCGGGGACGGCCGGGGGCGCGGGCCAGGACGGGCAGGCGGCCACGATGTCCGGCAGGTCCGACGGCTCGGGCAGCGGCGACGGGATCGCGGCCAGCTCGTCGAGCAGGTCCTCGGCCAGCGCCCGGAGGCCCTCGGGCGCCGGGCGGGGCGAGGCGCC
>NZ_KI866525.1:335932-337402 GCF_000511135.2 Microbispora sp. ATCC PTA-5024
TCCCTCGGCGCCGGGCTCCGGGGCGGCGCCGGTCAGCGCGGCGAACGCGGCCTCGTGGGCGCGGCGGCGCTCCAGGTCGGCCCGGTGGATCCGGCGGGCCACGTCCGCGATGGCGACGCCCGGGGCGACCAGGTCGGTGCGGCTGGCGGCGGAGACGGTCTCCAGCCACTCGGCCGGCACGGCGTCGCGGCCCCCGAGCGCCCCGGCGATCGCGCCTCCCATCGAGGCGATGGAGTCGGCGTCGCGGCCGTAGTTCACCCCGCCGAGCACGGTCTCCCGGTAGTCGCCCTTGGCCATGAGCAGGAACGCCAGCGCGAGCGGCAGCTCCTCGATGCTGTGCAGCCGGCTCGGCCGGCGGGCGCCGAGGCCCTGGTCGCGGTAGGTGTCCGCCACCGTGTCGTACGGCCGCATGGCGTCCCGCAGCGCCCCGAACGACCCGTCCCAGTGGCCGAGGCCGCGGGCGGCGGAGCAGACGGCGTCGATGGCGGCCCGGGTGCCGTCCCTGGCCAGCCGCAGGCAGGTCGCGACCACCGAGTCGGCCGTGGCGCCCGGGCGCATCGCCTCGGCCACCGCGGCCGCCAGCACGCCCGCGGCCTCGCGGCCGTAGCTCGACTGGTGCGCCCCGGCGAGGTCGACGGCCTCGGCGTACGCGCCGTCCGGGTCGCCCGCGTTGACGACGCCGACGGGCGCCATGTACATCGCGGCGCCGCAGTTGACGATGTTGCCGACGCCGGCCTCGCGGGGGTCGACGTGGCCGTAGTGCAGCCGCAGCGCCAGCCATTTCTCGGCCAGGAAGACCCGGTGCAGCGGCAGCGCCTCGGCCTCCAGCTCCGGGATCCAGCGCTTGCCGCCCATCATCTCCGGCACGAGGTGGTCGGCCGCCGCGTACGCGTCGAGGTGGCCGCCCACCCGCTCGTACACGCGGATCAGCGCGTGCGTCATCAGCGTGTCGTCGGTGATGTGGCCGTCGCCCTTGTGGTATGGCGCGATCGGCCGGGCGTTGCGCCAGTCCGCGTAGTAGGGCGGGACGACGCCCTCGACGTGCCCCCCGTACCGCTCCTGGATCTGCTCGGGCGTCCACCCCTCGGTGGCGCCGCCCAGCGCGTCGCCCACGGCGGCGCCCGCCACGCATCCCACGGCCCTGTCGGCCAGCGGGTCATCGAGCGGCGTCATGCCCGTCCTCCCCGAAATCGTCCCGTCTCCTGTCTTCCCGATCGGTCGCCCCGGCCGCCCCTGTGGACGATCACGCGAGCGACCCCGCCACGTCAAGCAGGTCGGTCCCGGCCAGCTCCGGCAGGCAGCAGCCGGTCAGCACGCGGGCCGAGGCCCGCCAGCCCTCCGGCAGCGCCTCGTGACCGGCGGCGCAGCCCAGCAGCGCGCCCGTGAGCGCGGGGGCGGAGTCGGCGGCCGAGGCCAGGCAGGCCGCCGCCGACACCCCCGCGCCGAACGCCGCCCCGCCCGGCCCCCACG
>NZ_KI866525.1:337916-380696 GCF_000511135.2 Microbispora sp. ATCC PTA-5024
GTCGGCCAGCGCGAGCGCGACGGGAACCGTCTCCGCGGCGGCCGTGCCGTAGCTGTACACGTGGTCGAGCACGGCCGCGTCGAGGGCGGGCACGGCGGCGAAGGGGTCGCCGGCCTTCCCTGCAGCCGCGAGCGCCGCCCGCGCCGCGTAGCCGATGGCGGTGTCCTCCGGCAGCGCCGCGACGGCCATCTGCACGGCCTCGCCCATCGGCGCCCCCGACGCGAGCGCGCCCACGGCGGCCGCCACGGCCACCGCGCCGAGCACGCCGTCCCCCGCGTTGGTCACCCGGGCGTCGTCGCCGGGGTCCTCCCCCGCGGCCCCGAAGGCGACGGCCCGCACGGCCGCCGCGTCGTCGAAGTGGTGCGGGTTGTCGTGGCCGCTCGCGGGCGGCCGCTTGCCCGCGGCCAGGTTGTCCAGCGCCGCCCAGACCGAGATCCGCGCACGGACGTCGGCCCGCCCCGCCAGCCGCCCGAAGGCCTCGGCCCGGTCCTGCCGGATCGTGAGCGCCGTCCACGCCAGCCATTCGGCGTCGTCGGACGGCCCGAGCGCGAGTGGCTCGACCGGCTGGTTGAGCGCGAACGGCACCGGCAGCGAGGTGACCTGATGCTCCTCCGCGAACGCGTCGAGCTCCCGGTGCAGCCGCCTGCTCCAGGCGGCCAGCCGCACCGACCGGTGCCGGCCCGACGGCCAGCCCGCGGCGTCGCCGATCGCGAGTCCCGCGAACGCGCCCCTGACGCGGTCCGGACGGCCGCCCTCCCCCGATGGCATGTCCTATGTCCCTTCCACGAGTTCGTCGGCCACGTCGCGGACGTGCCGCCCCGCGACCACAGGCAGGCAGCGGCCCTCGACCGGCCCGATGCGCCGCACCCACCGCTCCGGCACGGCCGCCTCCCCGCGCCCCGCCCCGGCGAGGGCGCCCGCGATGGCGGCCGTGGTGTCGGCGTCCCTGCCGAGGTTGGCCGCCGTCACCACCGACGCCTCGACCTGTCCCCCGCCCCGCACGTACGCGGCGAGGGCGAGCGCCACCGCCTCCGGCGCGAGGTCCGTCCACGGATAATGGGCGCCCACGACGGCGTCGTGCAGCGCACGCGCGAACCCCTGGCCGTCCCCCTGCTGGTGCGCGGCGGCGACGGCGAGGGCGGCCCGGAGGTTGCGGCCGGTCCAGGAGTCCCCCGGCACGGCCTCCAGGGCCGCCTGGGCGACCTCGGAGGGCGCCGCCCCGGTCATCGCCACCGCCACGGCGGCGGCGACGGCACGGCCGCCGAGGATCCCCTCGCCCGTGTGGCTGACCCGGCCGTCGGCCTCCGCCAGCCGGGCCGCCTCCGCCGGGTCGCCCGCGGCGAAGATCCCGTACGGCGCGGCCCGCATGGCCAGGCCGTCCGACCAGCCGTGCCGGTGCCAGCGCCCGGTGAGCGGCGGACGCAGGCCCCGGCGCAGCGCCCGAACGGTGCCGAGCTCGGAGAACCCGGCCCCCCGCATGGGCCCGTCGACCCGGTCCACGATCTCCGTGCGCCAGGCCCGCTCGACGTCCTCCGACGTGAGCGCGTGCCCGTGGCGGACCAGCAGCCCGGCCACGAAGATCGTGTACTCGGTGTCGTCGGTGCCGCCGCCCTCGATCTCGCTGAGCACGCCCCACCGTGCGGCGATGGCCTCCGGCGTGAGGTTCTCCGCGGGAGCCCCCAGGGCGTCCCCTGCCGCGAGGCCGAGGAGGCAGCCCCGGGCGCGGTCCCGGATGGAGATCACTGGCTGTACCGCTCCAGCACCTTGTTCCCCTCGTCGACCAGCCGCCTGGCCGCCTCGTCGAGGCTGATCTTGTCGGCGAAGTACTCCTGCAGGGCGGGCGTGGCCACCTTGCTCTTCCACTCGTCGAACCCGTTCACCTTCAGGTACGGCGCGACGACCAGGTCCTTGGCCGACGCGGTCGCCACGTCCCAGCCGTTCTCCCCGGTGGTGAGGCCCGGGTCGGTCGCGGCCGAGGTGCTGGTGGGCAGCAGCCAGTCGCCCTTGGCCAGCTTGGCCTGGTTGGGCCCGTTCAGGAAGAACGCGATGAACTTCACGGCCTCGTCGGGGTGCCTGCCGTCCGCGGGGACCGACAGCGTCTGGGACGTCGCGCCCTGCTGGGCCGTCACGCCCTTCAGCGGCGGCAGCGTCACCCAGTCGAACCCTTCCGGGGCCTGCTCGGCGACCTGCTGGCGCAGGTAGACGCCGGCCGGGACGAGGGCGTACTTGCCGGCGAAGAAGCCGGGCAGCGGGTCGGCGGTGCCCATGCCGAGCGCGGACGGGTCGGCCGACCTGTCCGTGTAGAGCTGGTCGTGGATCCGCTGCAGGACCTCGCGCTCCTGCGGGCCGACCTTGACCGTGGTCTTGCCGCCGGTCGTGGTGAAGAAGGTGCCCCCGAAGTTCAGGGCCAGGTTGAGGACCTTGTTGACCGGCGACTTCATCGGCCAGGCCACGCCGTACGCGCCGTCCTTGGTCAGCTTCTTCGCGGCGGAGGCGAACTCGTCCCAGGTCCACGGGCTGTCCGGGGTCGGGACGCGGACGCCCGCCTTGTCCAGCAGCTTCCTGTTGGCCAGCAGGACCTGCGACTCCTGCAGGAACGGCACGCCGTACACGCCCTGGCCGCCCTTGCCGTCGCCGAACGTCACCGTGTCCCAGGCGGCCGGGGGGATGTCGTTCTTGAGGGCCGCCGGCAGCCGGCCGGACAGGTCGAGCAGGTAGCCGCGGGAGGCGAAGCCCGCGAGGGCCGGGGAGTCGTCGTGGATGACGTCCGGCGGGTCGCCCGCCTCGAACGAGGTGACGAGCTGGTCGTTCACGTTGTCCCAGCTGCCCTGGACGTACTGGACCTGGATGGAGGGGTTGGCCTTGTTCCACTCCTCGACGAGCTGCTTGTTTGCCGCCACCGACTCCTTCTGCCAGGCCAGGCTGAGGAAGCGCAGCGTCACCGGCTTGGCGGCGGTCCCGCCGCCGCCGTCGCCGCTCCCGCCGCTCGAACACCCGGCCGCCAGCGCGACGGCCGCGACCGCCAGGGCGGCACTCCAACGCCTCATGTGACTCTCCTATCGGGCTGGTACCCCTTTGACGGCGACACCGATGTGGACTCCGGCGACGACTCCCGCGGCGACTCCGGCACGGCTATCCCTTCACCGCCCCGGCCATCAGGCCGGACCGCAGGCGCCGCTGGATGACCGCGAAGAACAGCAGGCTCGGCACGGTCGCGAGCAGCGACGCGGCGGCGAGCGGGCCGAGCCGGGCGACCCCCTCCGGGCCGGTGAACCTCACCAGCGTCAGCGGCAGGGTCGCCACCTCGGGGTCCTTGAGGACCACGAGGGCGAACAGGAACTCGTTCCACGACGAGATGAAGGAGAACAGCAGGGTGGCGACCACGCCGGGCGCGAGCAGCGGCGCGACCACGGAGGCCAGCGAGCGCAGCCGCCCCGCGCCGTCGACGGCGGCGGCCTCCTCCACCTCGCGCGGCACGGCCCGCACGTACCCCCGCAGCATCCACAGCGCGAAGGGCATGACGAACGTGACGTGCACGAGCGTGAGACCGGCGAGCGTGTTCACCAGCTCCAGCCGCCGCAGCACCATGAACAGCGGGATGACGACGAGGATCACCGGGAAGACCTGGCTCACCAGCACCCATCCGATCGCCACCCTGTTGAGCACCCCGGGGCGGCGGGCCAGCGCGTACGCCGCGGGCAGCGCGAGCGCGACCGTCACCACCGCCGCGGCGACCGCGACGACGAGGCTGCGCAGGCCGCCGCCGACCAGGTCCTGCTCCGTGAAGGCGTCGGCGAAGTTGGCCAGCGTCGGGTGGCGCGGGATCAGCGCCGGGTGCAGGGCGGCCATCTCCCGCGGCGTCTTGAGCGCCGTCGACAGCAGCCAGACCAGCGGGAACGCCAGGAAGACGACGTACCCGGCGAGCGCGAGATACTTCAGCCCCGTCCTCATGTCAGGCCGCCTCCCTCGCCTGGCGCCACAGGTACAGCCCGAGCACGGCCAGGACGACGAGCGTGACGGCCACGCCGAGGGTCGCCGCGTAGCCGAAGAAGCCGTACCGGAACGCCTCCTCGTACGCGAACAGCATCGGCAGCCGCGTCCGCCCGCCCGGCCCGCCCTGGGTGAGCACGTAGACCAGGCTGAACTGGTTGATGTTCCACACGAAGTCGAGCGAGGTGATCGCCACGATGACCGGGCGCAGCTGCGGGAGCGTGACGTTCCAGAACCGCCGCCAGGTGCCGGCGCCGTCGACGCTGACCGCCTCGTGCAGCTCCTTCGGCACGCCCTGGAGCCCGGCCAGCAGCACCACGGTGGTCTGCGGCATGCCGGTCCAGACCCCGACCACGATGACGGCCGGGAGGGCGAGGGAGAAGTCGTTGAGCCAGTCGACGTCGGTTCCGAGCAGGGCGTTCAGCAGTCCCGCGTCCGGGTGGTAGACCAGCCGCCACATCAGGCCGGTGACCACGGGCGGCATCGCCCACGGCACGAGCGCCAGCACCCGGGCCAGGCCGCGGAAGCGCAGGTTCTGGTCGAGCAGCAGCGCGAGGCCGAGCGAGGCGAGGAACTGCAGCACGGTGACCGACACGCCCCACACCAGCCCGACGCGGAACGACCCCCAGAAGTCGGAGTCGCCCAGGAGGTCGGCGACGTTGGCCAGCCCCGTGAACGACGTGACGCTGTTGCGGCCGGACCGCGCGTCGGTGAAGGCCAGCAGGATGCCGTAGACCAGCGGGCCGACGCTGAGCACCAGGACCGGCACGAGCGCCGGGAGCAGCAGCGCCAGCGTGCCGCCGCCCCCGGAGAACCCCCGGGAGGGCCGGCGTCCGGCGGGCCGCGGGGCGGCGAGGCTCCTCGTCGCGTTCATTCGGGGTCCACCCCCGTCGTCGAGGCCCGTACGGTGAGGCTCGGCTCCACGACCACCACCCGCGGCTCCCGCGGGCCGTTCTCCAGCCGGTCGAGCAGCAGCCGCGCGGCCGCCCGGCCGCGTTCGGCCGACCCGAGGGAGACGCTGGTCAGCGTCGGCCAGGCGACCGAGGCGAGGTCGGTGTCGTCCATGCCCACCACGGCGACGTCGCCGGGCACCTCCCGCCCGGCGCGGCGCAGCACGTCGAGCGCGCCCAGCGCGATCAAATCGTTGGCGCACATCAGCGCGTCCACGTCGGGGGCGCGGCTCAGCAGGGCGCGGGCCGCCCGCGCGCCGTCCTGCCGGTAGAAGTCCCCCACCTCGACCAGGTCCTCGTCGTACGGCAGGCCGAGCGCGTCGAGGGCCTCCCGGTACGCCGCGGCCCGGGCGGCGCCGGGGACCGTGTCGAGGGGGCCGTTGAGGAAGCCGATGCGGCGCCTGCCGAGCGCGTGGAGGTGGTCGAGGGCCAGCCGGACGCCGGTGCGCGAGTCGGTCCGCACGTTGTCGACCGGCGTGCCCTCGGGCACCGAGCCGATGACGACCACGGGCGCCCGGGCCGCCGCGATCGCGGCGACGTGGTCCTCGGTGACGCCGCGCAGCGGGCTCATGATGAGGCCGTCCACGTACCGTTCCCTGAGCCCGCGCAGGACGTCGAGCTCGTCGGCCACGTCGGCGTCGGTCGAGTGGAGCAGCAGGCGGTACCCGGCGACCTTCAGCACCGGCTGGATCTCGCGGACCATCGCGAGGTAGACCGGGTTGCCGATGTCCGCCATCGCGAACGCGACCTGGTCGGTCCGGCGGTTGCGCAGGGACCGGGCCACCGAGTTGGGGACGTAGCCCAGGTCCTCGGCCGCCCGTAGCACCCGCCGCACCGTCTCCTCGCGGGTCGGCAGGCCGTTCAGCACCCGGGACACCGACGCGATCGACACGCCGGCACGCTCCGCGATCGTGTTGATCGTTGGGCCTTCCGCCACGCTCACCTCGCCGTTCTTGTCTGTAATCGTTTACAGTTCGCCTGCCGATGGGCCTCTGTAAACGTTTACGGGTGGGATGAGCACCATCAAATCGGTACGGGGAGATCACGTCAAGTAACGAACATGTAAACCGGAGAGATCACCCATCCGCAACAAGCCGCGCGTTGGTTCCGCTATTCGACCGAATTCGCCCTAGAATCCGCCGGTGTGAACGAAGGTCACGAGGACCCGCCGAAACTCCCCACACGGGAGCGATCCTCTCGGCCCGGGACCGGTCGCCACCGGCGGCCGCTGCCGGCCGACCTGCCTCCCGACGCGCCCGCCCTGGTCCTGGCGGTGCCGGGAAGGGCGGGGGACTCGGCGGACGCGGGCGCGGACGTGGCCGCCGAGGTCGCCTCGATCATCCGCCTCGACAACCCGCAGATCGACCTTCGTCTCGTGTCCCTCGGCGACGGCGGCGCCGACCTGGCCAAGGAGTTCTCCGCCATCGCGGCCGAGCGCGCCGCCGACGGGCCGGCCGCCGTGGTCGTGCCCCTCGTCACCGGCCCCCATCCCCGCGTCCTGCGGGCCGTGCGCGACGCCGTGACCCAGAGCGAGACCGGCGTGCGCATCACCGAGCCGCTCGGCCCGCACCCCCTGCTGGCCGAGGCGCTGCACGTCCGGCTGGCCGAGGCGGGGCTCGCCCGGGCCGACCGCATGCGCCTGTTCAACGTCACCTCGCCGGTGGACGGCATCATCGTGGCCACGGCGGGCGGGGACGAGGCCGCCCGCGGGGCCGACGCGACCGCCGTCCTGCTGGCCGCCCGCCTGACCCTCCCCGTCGTCCCGGCCGCCCTCGACGGCGTGCCGAGCGTGCGCGACGCGGCCGAGCGGCTGCGCAAGATCGGCGCCAACCGGCTCGCCATGGTGCCGTACGTCATCGGGCCGGAGGCCGACCACGAGCGCATCACGGCGGCGGCCGAGGCGATCGGGGCCGGGTGCGCCGCCCCTCTCGGCGCGCACGAGGCCGTGGCCCGCATGGTCTGCGTCCGGTACGGCTCCGCCTTCGGCGGCTTCGACGGCTTCGACGACCTGTCCGAGTAGCCCCGCCGGTCTGAGTAGCCCCGCCGGTTCGAGTGGTCCCGCCAGGAGAGCGGCGGGTCAGGGAAGCGGGCGGCGGCCGGGGAAGCCGAGGTCGGCGCGGTGGTACCAGCCCAGCGCGGTCTCCCCCTCCAGCCAGCACAGCCGCACCGCGACTCCCTCCATCACGGCGGGGAAGTCGACGAGCAGCGGCGCGACGCCCTTGATCTCGATGCCCTGGTCGTCGAACCACGACAGGATCTCGTCCATCCGCGCCTCCAGGCCCTTGGCCTCGGCCAGGCCGCCCAGCGGGGACTCCCCCTCGTGCCGCAGGTCGTGGGTGAGCTCGGCCAGGTCGGCGCGGACCGCCACGAAGTCGTCCGCGTGCCGCAGCACCGCGGGCATCAGGGACCGGGCCTCGTCGACCGTGAAGATCCTCGCCACGCCCCGGACGTTACCGCACCCGGGGCCGGGAGGCTCAGACCCGGCGTCCTCGTCGCGGTGGGCCTCCGGGCGCTACCCCTGCTGGGGGGCGTCGTGCTTCGGGCAGTGGGAGGCGCGCGGGTGGTTGCGCAGCCATTCCAGCCGCTCCCGGCTCTCGTCGTCCGTCGGGGTGTACACCACGATCCGGGTCTCCGGCGGCGCCGACAGCGCCATGCTCGTGGACGCCATCCGGATCAGCCCCACGGCCGAGTGTTGAAACAACTTCATCCGGACGCCGGGCCTGGCCACGTCGTGCATCGCCCACATGCGGGCGAACTCGGGGCTCGCCGCGGACAGGCGGCTGACGAAGCCGGTCCACGCCGGCTCGCCCACGTGCTTGGCGAAGGCCGCCCGGAGCGTGGCGACCATCTGCGGGAGCTCCTCGTGCTTGTTGAGGAGGGGGCAGCAGCAGTCCTCCAGCGCGAAGACCCGCCACAGGACGTTCCGCTCGCACCCGGCCGCCGAGACGACGCTCCTGAAGATCGTGCCGTACGCCCCGTTCCAGGCGAGCACGTCGTAGCGGCTGTTGTAGACGCAGGCGGGCAGCGGGTCGAGCTGCGCGAGGATCACGTTCACCTCGGGGTCGAGGCGCCGCTCGTCGCCGAGGTCGACCACCTCCGGCAGGTCGGCCAGGCGGTAGAGGTGTTCCCGCTCGGTCGCGTCCAGCCGCAGGGTCCGCGCGACGGCGTCGAGCACCTGCACGGACGCGTTGATGGGCCTGCCCTGCTCCAGCCACGTGTACCAGGTCACCCCGACCCCGGCGAGCTGCGCCACCTCCTCCCGCCGCAGCCCGGGGGTGCGGCGGCGCAGACCGGGCGGCAGCCCGACGTCCTCCGGCCTGATCCGCTCGCGCCTGCTGCGCAGGAACGCCCCCAGCTCGTCGCGCCTGGTGTGCCTCGTGCGTGTCCCCGTCGTCACCCCCTTATGGTGGCGGGTGCCGGGAGGGCTTGCCAGGTGGTGTCACTACCAGTATCAGCAGGCTCTCGTTACCGGTACCCGCGGCCGCCGATGGTTGACTCCATGACCGCTGTCGCCACGCGCGCCACCGCCGCGCGCAGCTCAACGGCGTGGCTGCTCGCCCTCGTCCTGGCCGGGCAGTTCATGGCCATCCTCGACGTCTCCATCGTGAACGTCGCCGCGCCCACCATGCGGGCCGACCTCGGGGCCTCCGGCTCCGGCCTCCAACTCGTCATCTCCGGCTACACCATCGCGTACGCGATGCTGCTCATCACCGGCGCCCGGCTCGGGGGGCTGCTCGGGTACCGCCGGCTGTTCCTCACCGGGCTCGTGGTCTTCACCGCCGCCTCGCTGATGTGCGGGCTCGCCCCCTCGACGGCGCTGCTGATCGCCTTCCGGCTCCTGCAGGGCGCGGGAGCCGCCCTGATGGTGCCGCAGGTGCTCAGCCTGATCCAGATCACGTTCGAGGGGGCGTCGCGGGCCCGGGCCCTCGGCGTCTACGCGACCGTGATCTCGGTCGGGGCCGTCGTCGGGCAGGTGCTCGGCGGGCTGCTCGTCACGGCCGACCTGTTCGGGACGTCCTGGCGGCCGGTGTTCCTCGTCAACGTGCCCATCGGGCTGGTCCTGCTGGTCGCGGGGGCCCGGCTGCTGCCGTCCGCCCACGTGCCGCGCGAGCACGGCCTCGACCTGCCCGGGCTGGTGACGCTCTCGCTGGCCGTGTCCCTGCTCGTCGTGCCGCTCGTCCTCGGCCACGAGGAGGACTGGCCGCTGTGGGGCTGGATCTCGATGGGCGCCTCCGCCGTCGCGTTCGCCGCGTTCCTGCTGGTCGAACGGCGTGCCCGGCACCCGCTCGTGCCCGGCCGCCTGATCCGCACCCCCGGCATGGTCGCCGCCGCGTCCGGGATCTTCCTCGTCATGGCCGCGTACGGCGGCTACCTGTTCAGCATGGCGCTCCACCTCCAGGGCGGCCTGGGGGACAGCCCGCTGCGCGCCGGCTGCCTGTTCATCCCGGCGGCCGGGGCGTTCGGCCTGACCAGCCTCAACTGGAAGCGCCTGCCCGCCCGGCTGCACCGCCCGATGATCGTCGCCTCCGCCGTCCTGACCGCCGCCGGTCAGCTCGCGCTGGCGGCCGCGCTCGCGGGCGGCGGCCACGGCGAGCCGCTGCTGGAGATCTCCTTCGCGGTCATCGGCACCGGCATGGCCGGGACGTTCAGCCCGCTGATGGCGGTGGCGCTGGCCCAGGTCGCCCCCTCAGACGCCGCCGACGCCAGCGGCCTGACGGCCATGATGCTCCAGCTCGGCCAGGTCGTGGGCGTGGCCGCCTTCGGGACCCTGTTCCTCAGCCTCACCCCCTCGGCGCACGCGGTCACGGTGACCGTCCTCGGTCTCGCCGCGACCTCCCTCGCCGCCGGCCTGTGCGCCCTCCCCCTCCTGCGCCGCCGCGTGCCGGCCCCCTAACGGGACCGGACGTACGGCGCGAGCGTCCGGAGGCTGTCGTGGCCGGACAGGTCCCTGAGCATGCCGGCCGACCAGCCGTCCTCGCCCAGGTGGGCCAGCCGGGAGTGGCGGAGCAGGCGGAGGGTGTAGCCGTTCCCGTCGGGGTCGAGATCCCGGGTGGCCCGCTTGAAGAGGTACTCCGCCCGCTCGTACGACAGGCGCCCCCGGCCGGTGTGGGGGCACAGGTCGCCGGCCGCGGGCGTCCGGGCGGGGCCGGGCCTGCGGTCGGCGAGGAACAGCGGGCCCCGGCGGCGTCCGGCCACGAGACCGGGCAGCAGCCGGGCCGCCCCGGACTGCCAGCGGACCCGGCGCTCCCCCGCGCCGCCGCCGTTCCCGCCGTTCCCGTCACTCTCGCCGCTCTCGGGGCTGTGGGCGGTTCGGGCCGGGATCCGGCCGTACCGGCCGGAGAGGTCGAGGTCCTCGACGTTGAGCGCGAGCACCCACTCGGCCGTGGCCGCGCTCTCGTAGAGCAGGGTCCACAGCGTCCGCTCGCGCAGCGGGACCTCCTCCCGCTCCAGCAGTGCCTCCACCTGCCGGCGGCCCATCGGGCGGGTACGTCCCCGGGGCTCGGGCCGCCGGTCGAGCCGGGCGGCCAGATCGTCCGCCGTCCAGCCGCGCTCCGGCCCGGCCGCCCAGGCGGCGAAGGAGCGGACGGCCGCCCGGTGCCGGTTCCAGGTGGCGGCCGCCGCCGTCCCCCAGGCCGCCGCGAAGGCCGCGCCGACCTCGTCGGCGGTGACCTCGGCGAGGATCGCGTCGTCGCCCAGATGGCGCCGTAGCCGCGTCATGGTCTGGCCGTACGAGCGGACGGTCTCGTCGTTGAGGGCGGGCCGGTCCAGGAACGCGCGGACGGCCTCGGCGAGCGTGACCCCTGAGCGCGCGGGCACGGCCGCCACCGCCCGCGTGCCGGTCCGTCCGGCTGCGGCGGCATCAGCCGCGGCATGAGGGGCGGCATGAGGGGCGGCGTGAGGGGCGGCACCGTCGTCGTCAGCGGCGGGGGCGGCGGGACTCGCGGCGGCGCTTGCGGAGGCGCGGGCGAGCAGGATCGCCCGCTCGGGGACGTTGCGGGTGAGCGATGCGGCGCGCTCGAACTCGGCCCGCGCCTCGTCGTGGCGGCCGAGCCGGGACAGCAGGTCGCCGCGGACGACGGGCAGGAGGTGGTAGCCCTTCATCGCCGGCTCGGCCGTCAGCGTGTCGGCAAGCGCCAGCCCCTCACGGGGGCCGCGCGCCATCGCGACCGCGACCGCCTGGTTGAGCCGCACCACCGGCGTGGGCAGCACCCGGACCAGCGCCTCGTAGAGCGCGGCGATCCGCCCCCAGTCGGTCTCCTCCGCCGTCCGGGCCCCCGCGTGGCAGGCCGCGATGGCCGCCTGCAGCACGTACGGCCCGAGGGGGCCGCCGGCCTCCCGGGCACGCAGGAGGGAGGCGAAGCCGCGCCGGATGAGCAACTGGTCCCAGCGGCCCCGGTTCTGCTCGTGGAGCTGGACGGGCTCCCCCGACGGGCCGGTCCTGGCCGCCGACCGCGATTGCTGGAGCTCCATCAAGGCGACGAGGCCGTGCACCTCCGCCTCGCCGGGTGCGAGCCCGGCCAGGACGCGCCCGAGGCGCAGGGCCTCCAGGCCCAGCGACGGGCGCGTCCAGTCGTCCCCGGACGTCGCGGCGTACCCCTCGTTGAAGATCAGATAGACGACCTCGAGGACCGACGACAGGCGCGAGGCCCGGTCGGGTCCCTCCGGCACCTCGAAGGGGATCCGCTCGGCCGCGAGCGTCCGCTTGGCCCGCACGATCCGCTGCGCCACCGTGGGCTCGGAGACGAGGAACGCCCGCGCGATCTCGTCGGTCCGCAGCCCGCCGACGAGGCGCAGTGTGAGCGCCACCCGCGACTCGGTGGACAGCACAGGGTGGCACGAGATGAACATCAGGCGCAGGACGTCGTCGCCCACCTCGCCGTCCACCGCGCCGAGGGCGGCGTCGAGGTCCTCGTCGCCGTCCAAGGGGTGCCGCCGGGTCGCGAGCTCGTGGGCGAGCTGCTCGTGGCGCCGGTCGAGCCGCTCGTCGCGCCGGAGGCGGTCGACGGCGCGGCGCTTGGCCACGGCCATGAGCCAGGCGCCCGGGTTCTCCGGGACGCCCGACTCCGGCCACCGCTCCAGCGCGGCCAGCAGCGCGTCCTGCGCCAGCTCCTCCGCGAGGCCGACGTCGCCCGTCATCCGGACCAGGCCGGCGACGATCCTCGCCGCCTCCAGCTTCCACACCGCGTCGACCGCGCGGTGGGCGTCCCACGACGTCACCCGACCGATGAGAGCACCGCCGGCCTCACCCGCGCAACCGGGGATCAGCCCTGACGGGGGTCGAGGTCAGGGCCGAAGACCTGCTGGACGTGGCCCACCCCGTCGCCGACGATCTTCCAGAACCGCCGGGCGAGCTCGACGGCCTCCTCCCGCGACCGCGCCTCGATGAGCGCGAAGCTGACGATGGCCTCCTTGGCCTCCGTGAACGGGCCGTCGGTGACGGTGATCTCGCCGCCCGACGAGGTGATGCGCACCCCTCCGGGTTCGAGGCCGCCGGTCGCCAGCAGCACGCCCGCCCTGGCCATCTCCTCGATGAAGGCCCCCATCTCCGCCAGCATCTTCTCGTCCGGCTCGGCGCCGCCCTGGGTCGTCATGAGGAACCGCATGGTCGTTCTCCTTCACGTGGTGTCGTGTGCTTCAGGCTTCCAGACCGGCTCACCGCCGGCCGTCCGGCCCTCGCCCACACGTCGAACGGGCCGCGGCCGGATCGACCTCCGCCTGCCGCCCTCCGGCCGACCGCCCTTCGACCTGGCCGTTCGCCGACCATGTGACAGGGAATGCGCAACGCGGCGATGTGACAGGTAATGCGCGAAATCCCAGGTCGTCCCGGCGGACGTGCTTCTGGGTCGAGAACGGAGGCGGCCGTTCGACGCGTCAGCGAGGCCGGACGAGAACCGGCCGGCGGCCCTCCCGTCCGGAGGAGCCGCGGACACCACCGAGACCGTCAGAAGGGAACCGGCCATGACCGCCGTCCAGCCCACCACCCCCGCCACCACCGCCCCCGCCACCACGACCGCCGCCACCGCCCGCGCCCGTGTCTCCACCCGTACGCTGCTCGCCGGCGGCGTGGCGGCGACGCCGTTCTTCGCGGTCGTCGCGCTGACGCAGGCGTTCACCCGGGACGGGTTCGACCTGACCCGCCACCCGCTGAGCATGCTGAGCACCGGCGACCTGGGATGGCTGCAGATCGGGAACTTCCTGATCACCGCCGTCCTGACGGCGGCGGGCGCGGCCGGGCTGCGCCGGGCCATGCGGGGCACGCCCGGGGGGACCTGGGCGCCGCGGCTGATGCTCGTGAACGCCGCCGGCATGGCCGCCGCGGGCGTCTTCAGCATGGACCCGGGCGACGGCTTCCCCGCCGGCACCCCGGCCGGGCCGGGGACGCTGAGCTGGCACGGCCTGTTGCACATGGTCAGCGGGTCCGTGGCGTTCACGGCGCTGATCGCCGCCTGCTTCGTGCTGGGCCGCC
This sequence comes from Microbispora sp. ATCC PTA-5024, assembly GCF_000511135.2. Lineage (NCBI taxonomy): Bacteria > Bacillati > Actinomycetota > Actinomycetes > Streptosporangiales > Streptosporangiaceae > Microbispora > Microbispora sp. ATCC PTA-5024. The sequence continues at coordinate 351,324 of NZ_KI866525.1, forward strand.
ACTTCGCCCGCGCCGGGAGGCCGCTCCACGCCGCCGCGTCGCGCGTCAGCGGCCTGATCTTCGCGGTCGGCGACGGCTGGGCGATGTCCGGCGGGCGGGCGGGCTCGCTGACCCTGTGCGTGGGCGTCCTCACCGCGATGGCCTGGGTGTCGTGGGTGGCCGCCGCGAAGCGGGCCACGCTCGGCCGGTGACCGGCGCCGCCGTCCGGGCCTCCGAAGGGGTCCGGGGACGGCCGGCGCCTCGATCCTCTGGCCGGGCCCTCCGGCCACTCCGGCCCGGCGTTCCGGCCCCGGCGTCAGACCGTCGTGCGCCACACGTCGATCACGAGCACGGGCCGCATGCCGGCTGACAGGTACAGCCCGAGCGCGGGGGTGGTGTTGTTGGAGTCCACGTGCAGGATCGTCCCCACCCGGCCGCGCTCCTCGTCGGCCGTGAAGGCCCGCGAGAGCATCAGCCGCCCGAGCCCCCGTCCCCGGAAGGCGGGCCGTACGGCGAGGGTGCGGACGTACCCGCAGTTCTCGTCGTCAACGAAGTGGTTCGTGCCGAGCAGCATCGCCGCCGGCTCGCCGTGGACCCGGGCCACCATGAGCTGGTGCCAGTCGTTGGCGCTGGACGCCTCCATCTGGTCGGCCCACGCGTCGAACGTCTGGGGCTGGAAGCCGAAGTGCTCCGCGAACGCCTCCTGGTGGACGTCGTGGGCGGCCGTCAGCACCTCGCCGGCGTCCGGAGAGCCCTGCTCCACCGTCACCCCGGGCAGGAACAGGGGACGCGCCCCGTCGTGGTCGATCCGCATGCGGTGGAAGCTCGTCGCCGGGGCGAAGCCCCGCTCCCCGGCGGCCGCGCGCATGACGGCGTCCTCGGCGTACAGGGAGATATCGACGCGGGCGGCCGGGTGGCCGGCCTCCCTGGCCAGGCGGCCGGCCCGGTCCAGCACGGCGTCCCAGAGCCACTTGGCGGCCCAGGGATGGGCCGCCTGCACGTCGATCTCCACGTCGGCGCTGCCGCCCTTGCGGCGGGCGTGGCCCCAGCCGGCGACGCGGGAGCCGTCCACGACCACCCACGAGTCGCGGGCGAGGTCGAGTTCGGCCAGTGTGTCCGCGATGTCGGCCAGGGTCCAGTCGGGCTTGCCGGTCACCTCGACGTCGTGCGCCGCCACCAGCGCGTGGATCGCCGGCGCGTCGCCCGGCTCGGGCCGCCGGACCTCGAAGGCGGTGTCGTTGTCGTTCACATGTCTGTTGTAGGGGGCTCGACTTGGCGGCCACTTGATGGTGAATTGGCAGCCATGGAAGTGGGAGAGATCCTCGACAGGCTCACCGGCGGTCAGCGCGTGTACGGCGAGCCGTACGAGAGGGACGGCGTGACCGTGATCCCCGCGTACTCCGTGCGGGCGGGCGGCGGGTTCGGCCGCGGCCCGGAGAAGGGCGCCGGCACAGACACCGGCACGAGTCCGGGCACGGACTCCGGCGGGACCTCCGGCGGGATCGTGGCCGCGATCACGGACCGGCTCCCGGACGGCGACTCCGCCGGCGGGGGCGGCGGCGTCATCGCCCGGCCCGTGGGGGCGTACATCGTCAAGGACGGCGAGGCGCGGTGGGAGCCCGCCGTCGACGTCAACCGGGCCATCCTCGGCGGTCAGATCCTCGCGGCCCTCGCCCTGATCGTCTGGGCGGTCACCCGCCGCCGGAGCTGAGCGCGCCCCCAGGATTCGGGCCCTCCGCCGGGACACGGCCAGGGCCCCTGCTGCGCCGCGCCCTGAGGGGTCGGTTTGTGAGTTGATGCCCCTTCCGGCGTTGGGTTTGGAAGAGGCGGGCTGGTCAGCGGGGTGGCTGCTGGGCTAGGGGCGGGGCTGGGCGAACAAGCCGGGCTCGGTCTCGATGAGGATGCCGCGGCTGACCAGGCGTTTGAGCTTGGAGCGGATGTTCTCGGTGTTCTTGGACACGATGGGCAGGTCCAGGGCCTGGCACAGGTCGCGAGCGCGTAAAGGCTGGCCGGTGTCGGCGAAGATGGTCAGGATCTGCTGGTAGGCGGGGTGATCGGGAACCGCGGCCGGTGGTGCGGCCGGCTCGGCTTCGCTTTCGCCGTCGGCGAGCGACAGAAGGGTCTTGCGGGTGATGCGCAGATGATCAATCGCCTCGTCGAGTTCGCGCAGCCTGGCGGTGAGTTCGTCGATGTGGGCGCGGGTCTGCTCGGCCTCGCCGGTCAGGGCGGCCTCGCGTGCGTCGATCTTGTCCAGCAGCACCCTGCTCGCCTCATGGCCGGTCATACGCCGCGCCAGGAGATGCTCGAGGTGCCGGTCAACCGGCGGGCCATCACGTCGCTCATCGCCCAGTACACCCGCGACTCGGAGCTTGCAGGGCGGTGTTCGTAGTCGCGGACCAGGCGGCGGTGCCAGGCGAGGATGCCGTAGGTCTGCTCCACCACCCACCGCTTGGGCTGAGGGACGAACCCCCTGTCGGCGGGGTTACGCTCGACGACCTTCACGTCGATGCCGAGCGCGGCGCCATGGTCGACGACGGCGTTCTTGAACCCCTGGTCGACCAGCGCCGTACGCACGCTGCCGGGCGGTGTGGCGACGGTGAGCCGGTCCAGCAGGACGATCCCGGCGGCGTTGTCGTGCACCGATGCGGCCAGTACCACGACCGCGATGACCAGGCCCAGCACGTCCACGGCCAGGCCGCGCTTACGCCCGGGCACCTTCTTGCCCGCGTCGCGGCCCGTGGTGTCGGACGGGACTCCGGCCGCCGCGTGGACGCTTTGGGTGTCGAGCACCACCAGGCTCGGGTCGGCTGATCGCCGGTGTTTCTCGCGTGCCTGCCAGCGCAGCAGGTCCTGGATCGTCTGGTCGGTGCCGTCGTCGCGCCATTTGGCGAAGTAGTAGTACACCGCGCTGCGGGGCGGCAGGTCGTGGGGCAGGTAGTCCCACTGGCAGCCGGTCCGGCTCTGGTAGAGGATCGCGTTGACGATCTCCCGCAGGTCGTATCTGCCCGGGTGGCCGCTGACCGAGGGGTGCGCGGCCTTCCATGCGGTGATCACGGGCTCGATCAGGGCCCACCGTTCGTCGGATAAGTCGCTTGGGTACGGCTTGCGCTCGGTCACACCGCCATCACAGCATGCCCAAGTCCATTGATCGGCCGTAACGCTACAAATTCACGCGATTACACCACGCAACTCAGGCATACCCTTGCGAATCACCCTCTGATTGCGGATCTGGGCACCGCTTCGGTCACTTGGGCGTCGTTGGTGCTCCTGGTCGCCGCCTGCGTAGCCGTGATCGGCGGTAAGAAGCACGCCTTCCCCAAGGGTGCCTGAAGCAGATGGCCACGGGCTCCAAGGACCACTCCGGCACCCGCTTCATGCACGGGTGAGCAGGCCGGCGAGCGTGGTCTGAAGGATCTCTCCGTACATGGTGGCGAAGTCCACCCGGGAGCCCCCGAGCCGGGGGTCGGCCGTGGCCTCGACGACGGTCGGGGTTGGGTTGCTGAACGGCCACAGGCCCACCAGTGAGACGACGGCGTACTCCGTCAGGGTGAGCGCGGCGTCCGCGGTGAGGGCCGGCACCCGGTCCCTGACCAGCTTCGCCAGCCTAGTGCGGTGTTCCAGGTCGACGAGTTTGTAGATGCGTACGGTGTCGGCGGAGACGTTCCGCTCCAGGACGCTCGGCAGCAGGCTCCACAGTTGGCACAGGACCGGCCGGGCGGCGAGCGAATCGGCCCAGGCCCGCATCACCTGGTCGGGCTCGCACGGCGCGGCCGGCCACTCGTCCGCCAGCGCGTCGAGCCAGGCCAGCCGGAGCCTGGCGAGCAGCCCTAGGAAGACGCCCTCCCGGCTCTCGAAATAGCGCACCACATGCGTCTTGGACACCCCGAGCCGGCGCCCCAGCTCCCGGAGGCTGATCTCGTCGGCGGGCATCTCGGCCAGCAGCGCCTCCGCGGCGTCCAGGATCTCCTGCTTGCGGAGCTCCCGGTGCTCGGGCCGCCTGGCCCGCTGGAAGGACGGCGCCTCCACCTCGTCCATCGAACCTCCTCGCGCACCGCGGATCATGGCAGCTCCCACATTAGCGGTCCATCGGACACTTGATACGTGTCCACTGGACCGCTATAGTCATAAAGGTCCGCTGGACACCTATATGAGGAGTATTTCCGTGATCACTTACCCGAACCTGTACGTCGGCGGCCAGTGGGTCGCCCCGGCCACCGCGGACGTCCTGGAGGTGCGTTCCCCGCACGACCGCTCGCTGGTCGGGACCGCACCGCACGCCGCCCCCGCCGACGTCGACCGGGCGGTCGCCGCCGCCCGCCGAGCGTTCGACGAGGGCCCCTGGCCCCGGATGAGCCCGCAGGAACGGAGCGCCGTCGTGGAGCGGTTCTCCAAGCTCTACGCAGTCCGCGCCGAGGAGTTCGCGGCCCTGGTCACCTCCGAGAACGGCTCGCCGCTGTGGTTCACCCGCTGGACGCACCTGCAGTCCCTCCCGGAGATGACGGAGGCGTACGTGCGCGCCGCCGCCGCCCTCGGCTGGGAGGAGCAGGTGGGCGCCGTCGGCGATGCCACGACGCGGCTGCGCCGCGAACCCGTCGGCGTGGTGGCCGCGGTGATCCCGTGGAACGCACCCCACCAGTCGGCCCTGGTCAAGCTGGTGCCCGCGCTGCTCGCCGGCTGCACGGTCATCCTGAAGGCCTCCCCGGAGACGGCGCTGGACGCCTTGGCCCTCGCCGAGGTCTTCGACGAGGCAGGCCTCCCCGAGGGAGTGGTGAGCATCCTGCCTGCGGGCCGCGAGACGAGCGAGCACCTGGTCGCCCACCCCGGCGTGGACAAGATCGCCTTCACCGGCTCCACCGCGGCCGGCCGGCGCATCGCCTCCATCACCGGGGAGCAGCTCAAGCGGGTCAGCCTGGAACTGGGCGGCAAATCCGCCTCGATCATCCTCGAGGACGCCGACCTGACGGCGGTCGTGGCAGGCCTTAGGGCCCTGTCGCTGGGCAACAACGCCGAGAACTGCGTGGCCCACACCCGCATCCTCGCCCCGCGCAGCCGCTACGAGGAGGTCGTCGCGGCGCTGGCCGCCATGATGGAGGACGTCCGGGTCGGCGACCCCTCCGACCCCGAGACCTTCATCGGGCCGATGGTCCGCGCCGACCAGCAGCAGCGGGTGCGCTCCTACATCGAACTCGGCGTCGCCGAAGGCGCCCGGATGGTGACCGGCGGACTCGAGACCCCTGACGGGCTGGAGGGCGGCTACTACGTCCGTCCGACGCTGTTCGCCGACGTCGACAGCGACATGCGGATCGCCCGCGAGGAGATCTTCGGCCCCGTCCTGGTCGTCATCCCGTTCGACGACGAGGACGACGCCGTCCGCATCGCCAACGACTCCGAGTACGGCCTCGGCGGTGGCGTGTGGGCCGCCGACCGGGAGCACGGCATCGAGGTCGCCCGCAGGATCCGGACCGGGTGGATGACCGTCAACGGCGCCGCCCCGACCTACGACGGCGCCTTCGGCGGCTACAAGAGCAGCGGCATCGGCCGCGAGTTCGGCGCCGCGGGTCTCGCCCAGTACATCGAGTACAAGACCATCGCCGCCTGAGGACCAGGAGGACCATCATGTGCGAAGCCCGTGTCACCCTCGGGCACACCGACATCTCCGTCCGGCCGATCGGCCTGGGCTGCATGGGGATGTCCCAGTTCTACGGCGACGCCGACGAGGCGGAGTCCGTCGCCACGATCCACGCCGCCGTCGAGGCCGGCATCGACTTCTTCGACACCTCCGACATCTACGGCGCCGCCGGCGCGGCCACCGGACAGCCCCAGAAGGGCTTCGGCCACAACGAGGAACTGCTCGGCCGCGCCGTGCGCGGCCTGCGCGACCGGGTGGTCCTGGCGACCAAGTTCGGGGCGCGGCCCTCGGAGGAGGGCGGGGTGGTCTACGACGGCCGCCCCGAGTATGTGGCCGCCGCCTGCGACGCCAGCCTGCGCCGCCTCGGCGTCGACCACATCGACCTCTACTACATCCACCGCCTCGACCCCACCGTGCCGATCGAGGACACCGTCGGCGCGATGGCCGACCTGGTGACCGCGGGCAAGGTGCGCGCCATCGGGCTCAGCGCGGTCGGGCCGGACATACTTCACCGGGCGGCCGCGGTGGCGCCGATCTCGGCTCTCCAGAGTGAGTACTCGCTCTGGGCCCGCGAGGTGGAGCAGGAGGTGCTTCCCACCTGCCGTGAGCTGGGCATCACCTTCGTCCCGTACAGCCCCCTGGGGCGAGCCGCGCTTGCCGGCCGCTTCACCAGCGGCACCTCGTTCTCCGGCGACGACTTCCGCTCCACTCTGCCGAAGTTCCACGAGGAGAACTTCGCGGACAACCTCCGCCTCGTCGAGGGGCTGAAGGCGTTCGCCGACGAGCGGGGACACGCCCCGGGCCAGGTGGCCCTGGCCTGGCTGCTCGCCCAGCCGTACGACATCGCGCCCATCCCCGGCACGAAGCGGGCGGCGTACGCACGCCAGAACGCCGCCGCGACGGCCGTGCCGCTGAGCGCGGACGACCTCGCCTTCCTCTCGGGCCTGTTCGACCCAGCGCTGGTGCGTGGCGGGCAGTACGGCGAGCTCAACGTCCGCCCCCAGCACTGATTTGCGCATTCCGACCCTCACAAACGACAAGCGATCGAGGAACCACCATGACCGACGACCAGCAGGAATCCGGCTACGCGGCCGCACTCGACACGGCCGCGCGGCTGCTCGGCAGGCGGCTGGAGCCGTTCCTAGAACCCGGCCCGGGCGAGCCGGCCAACGCCGCGGACTTCACGCGCCTGGCCACGCTGCACACCTTCGGCGACGCATGGCCGCGCACCGACATTCTCGACACCCGCACCCGCGCCATCATCTCCGTGACGATCGCCGCCACCCTGGGCACGCTCGAACCGCTGCGCGGACAGCTCCGCATCGCACTCGGCAACGGAGTCACTCCACAAGAGATCGTCGAGGCGTTCATCCACATCGAGGCGTACGCCGGCGCCGCCCGGGCCTTCGACAGCTATCAGATCGCCCGGCAGGTCTTCCAGGAGATCCACGCAGCCGAACAGCCCCGGTGAGAGCCGCGCGCAGTGGTCACCCAGGCCAACCTCAGGTGGCCAGGGTGCTGCTCGCGAAGAGGTTCTCCATGACCGCCGGGGCCGCAGGCCCTGGACCTGCCCATCGTGTCCAAGAACACCGAGAACATCCGCTCCAAGCTCAAACGCCTGGTCAGCCGCGGCATCCTCATCGAGACCGAGCCCGGCTTGTTCGCCCAGCCCCGCCCCTAGCCCAGCACCCCCCCGCTGACCAGCCCGCCTCTTCCAAACCCAACGCCGGAAGGGGCATCAACTCACAAACCGACCTCTGAGGACCGCTGAGGGCCCTGACCGCCCCCGATACGGGCGGACTAGGGTGATCGCATGGAGTATGGACGGCTTGGCACCACCGGTCTGAAGGTCAGCAGGATCTGCCTCGGCATGATGAGCTACGGCGAGCCCGACAAGTGGGGCGGCTGGGTCCTCGACGAGGAGCGGGCGGAGCCCATCGTGCGGAAGGCCGCCGACGGCGGCGTGACGTTCTTCGACACGGCGGACGTCTACTCGGCGGGCGCCAGCGAGGAGATCACCGGCAGCCTGCTGCGCGCGATCTTCCCCCGGCGCGACGACTACGTGCTGGCCACCAAGGTCTACTTCCCGGTCGGTTCCGGCAAGAACGACTGGGGGCTGTCGCGCAAGCACATCATGTCGGCGATCGACGCGTCGCTCACCCGGCTCGGCACCGACTACGTGGACCTGTACCAGATCCACCGCTGGGACGACGAGACGCCGATCGAGGAGACGATGGAGGCGCTGCACGACGTCGTCCGCTCGGGCAAGGCCCGGTACATCGGCGCCTCCAGCATGTGGGCCTGGCAGTTCGCCAAGGCCCAGCACACGGCCGAGCTGCACGGCTGGACGAGGTTCGTGTCCATGCAGGACCACTACAACCTGCTGCACCGGGAGGAGGAGCGGGAGATGATCCCGCTCTGCCTGGACCAGGGCGTCGGCCTGATCCCGTGGAGCCCGCTCGCCCGCGGCCTGCTCGCCCGCGCCGGAGCGCCCTCCGACACCGTGCGGCAGGTCGGCGACGGCGCCCGGCAGCAGCACCTGTACGGCGGGTACGGCGACGAGGCGGTCCTGGGGCGGGTGGCCGAGACGGCGGCCGAGCGGGGCGTGCCGGCCGCAGCGGTGGCGCTGGCCTGGCTGCTGCACCGTCCGGGCGTGGTCGCCCCGATCATCGGCGCGACCAAGGAGCACCACGTGGACGACGCGCTGACGGCGGTCGGCCTCGAGCTGTCCGAGAAGGAGATCGCCTACCTGGAGGAGCCCTACCAGACCCGTCCCCAGCAGTTCTGACGCCCCGGCCCGCCCGCGCCGCCGTCGAAACGACGCGCGCGGGCGGACGGCGCGCAGGCGGCCCGGCTCGCCGGGCCGCGGGACCGGGATCGAGGGACGACGCGGGCGGGCCTGAAGCGCGGCGCCGGGATCGGCCGGACGCGCGCCCGGGTCAGGAGGACAGCCTCAGCGTGACGTACGGGACCGTGTCGCCCGGCAGCACGTACCGCTCGATCTCGGTGAAGCCGTTCGCCAGCGCGAACCGCAGCCCGTCGGTGTTCGACGCCAGGACGACCGTCTCGATCACGCCGGCGCCGAGGTCGCGCGCCTGCGCCAGCCCCCGTGCGTACAGCCGTCCCCCGATCCCCTGCCGCCGATGGGCGGGCAGCACGCGGGCGATCACGGTGGCCGCGGGCTCGTCGCCGGTGGGCGGGCGCACGGTGGTGCAGCCCACGAGGACGTCCCCGAGGTAGGCGACGTCCAGCAGGTACCGCCCGGCGCGTTCGCGCACCTCGTCGAGCGACAGGACGCCGGTGGGGATGATCTGGTTGTGGACGTGCCGCCAGTCGCGCAGCGCGGCGTCGCCGGACACGCGTTCGATGCGAAGATCGGACATCGCACCAGGAGAGCGCCCCCGTCCCCGGCGCGTCAAACGGATATGCGCCCCTCGCGCGCGGCGGCGGTCCGTCACTATGATCACGGCGTGGAACGACTGGAGCGGGTCCCCGACGGCGTGGACGCCTCCGTGCCGAGCTCGGCGCGGGTGTACGACTACCTCCTGGGCGGCAAGGACAACTACGCGGTCGACCGGGCGGTGGCCGAACGGCTCCTGGCCCTCGCCCCCGACACCCGTTCCGTCGCCAAGGCGAACCGGGCGTTCCTCACCCGGGCCGTGCGGTTCATGGCGGCCGAGGGGATCCGGCAGTTCGTCGACCTGGGCACCGGCATCCCGACCTCCCCCAGCGTGCACGAGCTCGCCCGGGAGACGCACCCGGCGGCCCGGGTGGTGTACGTGGACAACGACCCCCTGGTGAAGGTGCACAACGACGCCCTGCTGGGCGGCGACGAGGGGATCGCCACCATCGAGGGCGACATCCGCCGGCCCGACGCCATCCTCGCCGACCCGGCGCTCCGGGCGCTGGTCGACTTCTCCGAGCCGGTCGGGGTGCTGTTCGTCACCGTCCTCCACTTCGTGAGCGACGAGGAGGGCGCCTACGACGTGGTCGCCCGCTGGCGCGACCGCATGGCCCCCGGCAGCCACGTGGCCATCTCCAACATGTCGGCCGGCAGCGATCCGGAGGCCGTCGAGAGCCTGGCGGCGGCGACCGCGCACACCCCCGCCCATTCGACGTTCCGCACCCACGAGCAGCTGCTGCGGTTCTTCGACGGGTTCGAGCTGGTGGAGCCGGGCCTGGTGCCCGTCCAGCGGTGGCGCCCGACCATCGACTCGGTGCCGACCCGGATGGTGGTCGAGGGCGGCGTCGGCCGCAGGCCCTGACGGCCCCCTCCGGACCCCGCCCGTCCCGCGCACCCGCGGCCCCTCCCCGGCGGGCCGCAACGCGTACGCTGACCACCATGGGACGGGCGAATGACGAGGCGGCCGCGGCGCTGCAGGAGTACGCCGAGCTGTTCGCGCTGAACGGCGGCGACGCGTTCCGCGTGCGGAGCTACCAGAAGGCGGCCAAGTCCATCGCGGGGTTCCCCGGCGACCTCAGGGAGACCGACGTCCGGTCGATCCCGGGCGTCGGCGAGGCCATCGCCAAGAAGGTCGAGGAGTTCCTGGAGCGCGGGAGCTTCCGCCAGCTCGACGACCTGCGGGCCCGGGTGCCCGACGGGGTGCGGCGGCTGACCCGGATCCCGTCGCTCGGGCCGAAGAAGGCGCTGTTCCTGTACCAGGAGCTCGGCATCGACTCGCCGGCCGCGCTGGCCGCTGCCATCGAGGGCGGCCGCCTGGCCGGGCTCAGGGGCTTCGGTGCCAAGACGGAGGAGAACCTGCTCAAGGGCATCGACCAGCTGGAGCGCTCGGGCGACCGCGTCCACCTCGGGGTTGCCATGGACCTGGCCGAGCGGGTCATCGCCTCGCTGCCCGCGCAGCGGATCGCGTACGCCGGGTCGCTGCGCCGGATGCGCGAGACCATCGGCGACGTCGACATCCTGGCGGTCGGCCCGGCCGACCTGATGGAGCTGTTCGCCCGCCAGCCGTACGTCACCGAAGTGATCGCGAAGGGCGAGCGCAAGACGTCGGTGCGGACCGACCGCGGCCTCCAGGTCGACCTGAGGATCGTGCCGGCCGAGTCGTGGGGCGCCGCGATGGTCTACTTCACCGGCAGCAAGGAGCACAACGTCCACATCCGCGAGATGGCCGTGAAGAAGGGGTGGAAGCTCTCCGAGTACGGCCTGTTCGACGGCGACGACCGGCTCATCGCCTCGGAGACGGAGGAGGACGTCTACGCGGCGCTCGGCATGCAGTGGGTGCCCCCCACGCTGCGCGAGGACGGCGGCGAGGTCCAGGCCGCGCTGCGCGGCGAGCTCCCCCGGCTGGTCGAGGTGCACGACCTGCGCGGCGACCTGCACACGCACACCGACCTGACCGACGGGATCGCCTCGCTGGAGGACATGGTCGCGGCCGGCGCGATGCGCGGCTACTCCTACTACGCGGTGACCGACCACGCGCCCGACCTCGCCATGCAGCGGATGACGCTCGACAAGGCCCTCGCCCAGCGGGCCCGCGTCGCCGAGCTGCAGCGCGACTACCCGGACATGCGGCTGCTGCACGGCAGCGAGCTCAACATCGCGCCCGACGGGTCGGTGGACTGGCCGGCCGAGGTGCTGGCGGGCTTCGACGTGTGCGTCGCCTCGGTCCACTCGCACTTCACGCAGTCGCGCGAGGAGATGACCCGCCGGTTCGTCACGGCCTGCGAGAACCCCCACGTCCACGTCATCGGGCACCCGACGACGAGGAAGATCGGCAAACGGCCTCCGGTCGACGCCGACTGGGACGCGGTGTTCCGCGCCGCCGCCCGCACCGGGACGGTGATGGAGATCGACTCCTACCCGGACCGCGCCGACCTGCCCTCGGACCTCGTGCGGCTGGCCCGCCACCACGGCGTGAAGTTCTCCATCGACAGCGACTCGCACGCCATCCCCCATCTGGCCCACCAGCGGTACGGCGTGGGCATCGCCCAGCGGGCCTGGCTCACCCCGGACGACGTGGTGAACACCTGGCCGGTCGAGCGCCTGCTCGCCTACCTGCACAAGGACTGACAGGAGTCCCAGCCGGCGGAGACGTTGTATCTCTGGCGCTCCTGCGCGTGGATCACCCCGTACCGCTCGCGTGGGAGCCTGATCATCGCCTCGGCCCGCAGGAAGGGGGCCGAGGGCCTCTGGCAGTTCCGATTCCGGGAGTTACGGTCCGCCGATGAACGACCTCGACGTCGACCAGGGCCGCCGCGCGCCTGCCCACGATAAGGTCACCATCCGGCGCACCCGGGATGAAAGTTTCACCACATCTCATCGGAACGGTTCGACGGCGTCACGGTAAGAGCCAGGCGGCGGGCCAGCGTGGCCCTCGCGTCCGGGAGATGTTATCCACGTACTTGACGCGCGGACCTTCATTGATTTTGACTCCGCACTATCCGTTAACCGTCGAATCGATTCGGAAACTAACCGATGTTAGCGTTAACACGCGCCTGGCCAGGCCTGCCGCATCGGTGCCGTCCGGTCATGATTCCTGGTTGAGAGAAGAAGGCATGATGCTTTTCGGGAGCCTGAAAAGGACGCTCGCGGCCGGGGCGAGTGCGTTGCTCGCCACCGCCTGCCTGGTCGGCGGTGGTGGGACAGCCCAGGCCGCGACGTCGCAACCGTGTGACATCTACGCTGCGGGCGGGACGCCGTGTGTGGCGGCGCACAGCACAACGCGTGCCCTGTACGCGGCCTACAACGGCCCGCTCTACCAAGTCAGGCGCGCGTCCGACAACACCACCCGGGACATCGGGGTGCTGAGCGCGGGCGGAGTCGTCAACGCCGCCACGCAGGACTCCTTCTGCGCCAACACGACCTGCGTCATCACGATCATCTATGACCAGTCCGGCCGCAACAACCGCCTCACCCAGGCGCCTCCCGGCTACTGGAAGGGCCCCGCTGCAGGCGGATACGACAACCTCGCCGACGCGAAGGCGGCCCCGATCACCATCGGCGGCCAGAAGGCCTACGGTGTCCGCGTGGAGCCCGGCACCGGCTACCGCAACAACACCACCAACGGCGTCGCGACCGGCGACCAGCCCGAGGGCATCTACGCCGTCGTCGACGGCACGCACTACAACCAGTGGTGCTGCTTCGACTACGGCAACGCGCAGACCGATGGCCAGGCCGACTCCCCCGCCATCATGGAGACCGTCTACTTCGGCGCCGACAAACAGTGGGGCTACGGGGACGGAGCCGGTCCCTGGATCATGGGCGACCTGGAGTGGGGACTGTTCTCCGGGGTGAACGCGGGCTACAACAGCCTCGCGCCGATCAACCACCGTTTCGTCACGGCCATCGTCAAGGGCGAGCCGAACCACTGGGCGATCCGGGGCGGGGACGCGCAGTCCGGCGGCCTGACGAACTACTTCGACGGGCGGCGCCCCAACGGCTACAACCCGATGAAGAAGGAAGGCGCCATCCTGCTCGGCGTCGGCGGCGACAACAGCGTCTCCGGCCGCGGCACCTTCTTCGAGGGCGTGTTGACCTCCGGCTATCCGAGCGCCGCCACCGAGGACGCCGTACAGGCCAACATCACCGCCGCCGGCTACGCACCGGTGGGCGGTGGCACCCCGCAGCAGAACGTCCAGATCGTGGGCGCCCAGTCCGGCCGGTGCGTCGACGTGCCGAACGCCAGCACCACCAACGGCACCCAGGTGCAGTTGTGGGACTGCGGGAGCGGCACCAACCAGCGGTTCACCTACACATCGGGCAAGAGCCTGCAGGTGTACGGCAACAAGTGCCTGGACGCCTACGGGCAGGGCACGGCCAACGGCACCCAGGTGATCATCTGGGACTGCAACGGCCAGACCAACCAGCAGTGGAACGTCAACTCCAACGGCACCATCACCGGCGTGCAGTCCGGGCTGTGCCTCGACGCCAACGGGGCCGGCACCGCCAACGGCACGAAACTCATCCTGTGGTCATGCAACGGACAGGCCAACCAGCGGTGGACCCTGCGCAGCTGACTCTGCCCGTCTGGTTCGACGCATGAGGGCGATCGGGTGAGAGGGTCGCGGGCTAAGCCGTGGTCAATACATCTAGCGCGTCGATGCCGCCCAGGCGGGTATCCAGGAGGTCGCGCTTGCCGAGCTGTTCGATCGCCTTGGTGGATCGGTCGGTGAACTGTCCCTGCTCTCGGTGTCGGCGTTGCGTGCGGTGCAGAACACGGCCACCAGCGCGACCCCGAAACCGAGCCGTCCGCGTCGAGGTGAGCGACGACCGCGGCGCCACCTGGCGGCCGGTCCGCCTGACCGACGCCGGCCCCTCCTGGACCCGCTGGCGGTACGCCTGGTCCCCGCCCGGTCCCGGGCCGTACGCGCTGACCGCCCGGGCGACCGACGAGACGGGCGCCGGCCAGCCTTTGCGGACGGCGTACAACACCTTGGGTTATCTCTTCGACGGCCTTGTGGAGCATCCCGTTACCGTCGTCGGCTGAGCGGGAATGTCACCCCGCACAGCTGGGCGGACGGCTCGTTGACAACGGGGGGCCGGGGCGCGCGCTGAAGGAATCTCCCGGAGATGGCGGGGAAACGTCCCGGCAATCGCGTGCCGTGATGATGGCGTCTCGGGAGGAGAGCAGGAAGGACCGGCCATGCGCCAGCTGACGGCACTCGACGCGCAGTTCCTGAGCGTGGAGTCGGCCACCACGGCCGCCCACGTCGCCGGGGTCGCCATCCTCGACCCGTCCACCGCCCCGTCCGGCGCCGTCACCCGGCGCCGCCTCGTCGACCTGCTGCGCGAGCGCGCCCACCTGGCCCCGCCGCTGCGGATGCGGCTGGCCGACGTGCCCCTCGGGCTCGACCGGCCCTACTGGGTGGAGGACCCGGCGTTCGACCCCGACGCCCACGTGTACGAGGACACGCTGCCGGAGCCGGGGGACGACCTGCAGCTGGCCGAGCACGTGGCGCGGCTGCACGCCCGGCGGCTCGACCGGCGGCGCCCGCTGTGGGAGACCCACCTCGTGCACGGGCTGGCCGGCGGCCGGGTCGCGGTCTACACCAAGGTGCACCACTGCGCCATCGACGGGGTGTCCGGCTCGGAAATCCTCGTCTCGATGCTCGACCCCTCCCCCGAGCCGCGGCTGGTCGAGGTGCCGCCGCACGACGCCCCCGAGCCGGCGCCGGGGCTGCTCGCCATGCTGGCCGGCGCGATCACCCGGTCCATCGTCCAGCCGGTCGAGACGCTCTGCTCGCTCGCGCGGGCGGCGGCCGACCTCGACGCGATGCCGGTCGTCTCGGCCCTGCCCGACGCCCGACGCGTGGCGCAGGCGGCCCGCGCGATCGCCGGCGACGCCCGGCCGCTGCCGCAGGTGCCGCCGCTCGCCGCGCCGCGCACGCCGTTCAACGGGCCGATCTCCGGCGACCGCGTCATGTCGTTCGGGACGATCCCGCTGGCCGAGGTCAGGGGCGTGGCCAGGGCGTTCGGGATGAGCCCGAACGACGTCGTCATGACGCTGTGCTCGTCGGCGCTGCGCCGCTGGCTGGAGGCCCGCGACGCGCTGCCCGACCGGCCGCTCGTGGCGGCGGTCCCGGTCGCGCTGCGGGCCGGAGCGGCCGGCGCGATGGGCAACCGCATCTCCGCGATGATCACGCCGATGGCGACCGACGTCGCCTGTCCCCGTGAGCGCCTCACGGCGGTGCGCGGCGCGATGGCGGCGGCCAAGCGGCGGTACGCCGTCTCCCGCAGGACCTGGCTCGACGACGTGTGCTCGATCGTCCCCGCGCCGGTGGCGGCGCTGGCCACGCCCGCCGTGTTCCGCCTCGCGGGCGTCACGGGCGCCGGGGTCAACCTCATCGTGTCGAACGTGCCCGGCCCGCGACGGCCGCTCTACATGTGCGGGGCGCGCATGGTGGCCTACCACCCCATGTCGGTCGTCACCGACGCCACCGGCGGCGTCAGCATCACGTGCGCGTCGTACGACGGACGGCTCGACTTCGGGATCGTCGCCTGCCCCACCCGCATGCCCGACGTGTGGAGCCTCATCGGCCACCTGCGGGACGCCATGGACGAGCTGCTGGAGCTGGCGCGGGAGGAGGAGCCGGCCGACGACGTGCCTGACGTGCCCGGCACGCCGGAAGCGGCCGCTGGGTCCGGCGGGCAGGACGGGACCGGCGAGCGGCTGGAGAAGGTCCCCGCCTGACGACGAAGCCGCCCCGCCCTGTCGTGCCGGGCCGTCGCTCCGCTCGTCGTCCTCGCCTCGTCTCGGGCCGCTCGGCGTCCGGGGTACCGCACAGGGCGCCCGGCGCCGCTCGGGCACTAGCCGGCACTATCCCAGGGCATGGGCGATCAGCTCCGCGACCGCGTCGGGATCGATGTGGTGGCCCGTCAGGAGGCACAGGCTCTCCTGGTAGAGCAGGACGGCGGCGAACGTCGCGGCCGCGGCCTCCAGCCGGGCGGCGTCGCCGCGGCCGCCCGGCAGCGCGAGCTCCAGCGCGAACCGGGCCCGCCGGATGATCTCGGCGTTGAGCCGGCCGAGCCGTTCGCGCACCGACCTGTGGGTGTCGGCCTCCCGGAACAGGATGCGCCGCATGGCCGGGGAGGCGCGCAGCGGCATCCGGCGGGCCAGCCGCGACAGCGTGCCGGCGGCGTCGCCGGGCAGCGCCTCCACCTCCTCCTCCGTCACCAGGGTCCGCTCGTCGACGAGCGAGATGAGCACGTCGATCTTGCGGGGGAAGTAGTGGAAGACCAGGCCCTTGGGCACCCCGGCCAGCTCGGCGATCCGGGCCGTCGGGGTCGCCTCGTAGCCGCCGCCCGCGAACAGTTCCTCGGCGGCGTCGAGGATGCGGGTGCGGGCGTCGCCGTCCGTCTCCCGGTCCCTCTTTCGAGAACGCGACCATGCCTTGGCGGTTTGGAGAGGGCTGTCCACAGGCCAGACGATAACCAGATCGGTGCTCCAGCACCATGACGCGACGGACAGGGCACCCTGTACGCGCGCGAGGGCCCGGCCGCGCGGCCGGGCCCTCGGCGTACCGCATCGGGGGTCAGAGGGAGGTGGCCTTCTCCGCTCCCACGCCGGTCAGCGAGCGGACCTCGATCTCGGCGTACTTGGACGCGTTGTACTCCTTGCTGAGAACCGTGCCGAGGTACCCGCACAGGAAGCCGATCGGGATCGAGAAGATGCCCGGGTTCGACAGCGGGAGCAGGTGGAAGTCGGCGTCGGGGAACATGGAGGTCTCCGCGCCGGAGACCACCGGCGAGAAGATCACCAGGACCACGGCGGACACGAGGCCGCCGTAGATGGCCGCCACCGCGCCCGCCGTGTTGAACCGCCGCCAGAACAGGCTGTACAGGATCGCCGGCAGGTTGCCCGACGCGGCGACCGCGAAGGCCAGAGAGACGAGGAACGCCACGTTGAGCGACTGGGCGAAGACGCTCAGCGCGATGGCGACCGCCCCGATGACGAACGCCGCGATGCGGGCGACCACCAGTTCCTGGCCCTCGGTGACCTGGCCGCGCTTGAACACGTGGGCGTACAGGTCGTGCGCGAAGCTCGACGACGAGGCCAGCGTCAGGCCGGCGACGACGGCGAGGATCGTGGCGAACGCGACCGCCGCGATGACGGCGAGCAGGATCGTGCCGCCGACGTCGCCGAAGATCTGCCGGCCGATCTCGTCGGCGAGCAGCGGGGCCGCCGTGTTGCCCGACTTGTCGATCTTGCCGTGGCCGACCAGGGCCGCCGCGCCGAAGCCGAGGACGAGCGTGAGCAGGTAGAACACACCGATGATGCCGATGCCCCACAGGACCGACTTGCGGGCCTCGCGGGCCGTCGGGACCGTGTAGAAGCGGATCAGGATGTGCGGCAGTCCGGCCGTGCCCAGCACCAGGGCCAGGCCCAGGCTGATCAGGTCGATCTTGCCCCAGGTGCCCTGGGCCTCCGTGCCGTACTTGAGGCCGGGGATGAGGAACTTGGCGCCCTTGCCGCTCTGCGTCGCCGCGTCGCCGAGCAGGCCCGACAGGTTGAAGCCGTACTTGCCGAGCACGAGCAGGGTGATCAGGGCCGCGCCGGTCATCAGCATGACGGCCTTGACGATCTGCACCCAGGTGGTGCCCTTCATCCCGCCGAACACCACGTACACGATCATCAGCAGGCCGACGCCGATGATCGTCCATACCTTGCCGGCCTGGGAGGTGACGCCGAGCAGCAGGCCCACGAGGGCGCCCGCGCCGACCATCTGGGCCAGCAGGTAGAAGATGCTCACGACGATCGTGGAGACGCCGGCCGCCGTGCGCACCGGGCGCGGGGACATCCGGAACGCCAGCACGTCGGCCATCGTGTACTTGCCCGAGTTGCGCATGAGCTCGGCGACCAGCAGCAGCGCCACCAGCCACGCCACGAGGAAGCCGATCGAGTAGAGGAACCCGTCGTACCCGGACAACGCGATGATGCCCGCGATGCCGAGGAACGACGCGGCCGACATGTAGTCGCCGCCGATCGCGAGGCCGTTCTGCACGCCGCTGAACGACCGGCCGCCGGCGTAGAAGTCGGTGGCGCTCCTGGTGTGCCGGCTCGCCCAGAACGTGATGGCGAGCGTGCCGGCGACGAAGAGCAGGAAGAGGATCGTGGACAGGGTCTCGTGGCTCACTGGACGCGCTCCTCGACGTCGTGGCGGAGCTCGTCGGCGAGCGGGTCGAGCTTGGCGGACGCGTGCCGCGAGTACGCCCAGGCGATGAGGAACGTCGACACGAACTGCAGGATGCCGAACACCAGCGCCACGTTGATGTTTCCGAACAGCTTGGTGCCCATGAAGCCGCGGGCGAAGCCGGACAGCACCACGTAGAGCAGGTACCAGGCCAGGAACGCGACGGTCATCGGGAAGGCCCAGGAACGGTACCGGCGGCGCAGCTCCTGGAACTGTTCCCCGGACTGTATCTGCTCATAGACCGATGAATCGTGCTGGACGGTCACATGGCCTCCTTCGACATGTGATGGGGGATCACCCCAACGTAGGAGCGCGCGCCGCCGCTTACGAGACCTCCGCCGCGCCCCGTCGCCCAGCCGCACCGGTCGCTCGTTCACATGGCCGCGCCGTGCGCCGAATGGTCCGTTGCGCGCGCCGAACGGTAGATCCCGCCGCACCCCCGGCGCCGGACGTCACATGAAGCGGGGCCGCCAGTCGCCGCGGTCGACGTTCAGCGTGTCGGGGGTGTGCAGGCGGACCATCGTGCGCGCCACGCCGCGCGGCACCCGGCCGGGCGTCACGAGCGAGACCACGACCATGACCGTGAACGACACCGGCACGGTCCAGGCCGCGGGCTCGGCCAGCAGGGCCTCCGGCCAGCCCGTGCGCGGCCCGCCCACGATCGTGGCGAGGACCGCCGCGCAGGCCAGCCCCCCGCCCACGAGCAGCCCGCAGATCGCGCCGGTCGTGGTGAGCCTGCGCCACCAGATGCCGAGCACGAGCAGCGGGCAGAACGACGAGGCCGCCACCGCGAACGCCAGCCCCACCACGGTCGCCACCGGCAGCGACCGCGCCGCGCCCGCGAGCGCCAGCGGCACGACCGTGGCGAGGACGGTCGCGAACCGGAACGAGCGCACACCGCCGCCGAGGAGGTCCTGGGCGATCACCCCGGCCACCGAGACCGTGAGCCCCGACGACGTCGACAGGAACGCCGCGAACGCCCCCGCCGTGACCAGGGCCGTCAGCAGGTCGCCCACCGCGCCGCCGACCAGGCGCCCGGGCAGCGCGATGACGACCGTGTCGGTCGCCGGCAGCCCGTACACGCGGCCGAGGAACCCGTAGACGGCGGGCATCAGGTAGAACGCGCCGAGCAGCGACAGCACCACCAGCGTCGTTCGCCGGGCCGCCCGGCCGTCCGGGTTCGTGTAGAAACGCACCAGCACGTGCGGCAGCCCCATGGTCCCGAGGAACGTCGCCAGGATCAGCGAGTACGTCTCGTACACCGGGTGCTCCCTGCCGTGCAGCGGCAGCGCCCACGGATCGCCGGGCGGCAGCGTGCGCGGCCCGTCCGACCACCACACGATCAGCATGAACACCAGCGGCACCGCGAGCGCGGTCAGCTTCAGCCAGTACTGGAACGCCTGCACGAACGTGATCGACCGCATGCCGCCCGACAGCACGTTGGCCGCCACGACGACGGCCACGAGCAGGCTGCCCGCCCACGGCGGCGCGCCGGTGACCGTGCGGAACACCAGCCCGGCGCTCTGGAACTGCGGCATCAGGTAGAGCCACCCGATCAGCACCACGAGCACGCTCGACGTCCGGCGGACCGCCATCGACTCCAGCCGGGCCTCCGCGAAGTCGGGCAGCGTGTACGCCCCCGACCGCCGCAGCGGCGCCGACACCAGCACGAGCAGCACCAGGTAGCCGCCCGTCCAGCCCACCGGCAGCCACAGCATGTCCGCGCCGTACGTCAGAATGAGCCCGGCGACGCCGAGGAACGACGCTGCCGACAGGTACTCACCGCCGATCGCCGAGGCGTTCCACAGCGGCGACACCGTGCGGGAGGCCACGTAGAAGTCCGACGTCGTCCGCGACATGCGCAGCCCGAACGCGCCGATCAGCACGGCCGCCAGCATCGACGCGACGATGGCGACGATCCCGCTCATCGGTTCCGGCCGCTCACCGGCGCTCCACCAGGTCGGCGAAGTCCCGTTCGTTGCGCTCGGCCTGCCGCACGTAGAACCAGGCGCCCGCGACGAACGCCGGGTAGATGAGCCCGGCCAGCACCAGCCACGGCAGCGGCACGCCGAGCAGCCGCGCGTCGCGCAGATCGGGGACCAGCAGGAACAGCAGCGGCAGCCCGCCCACCACGCAGGCGAGCACCGTGCACACGAACAATGCCAGCCGGAACTGGGTGCGGATCAGTGACCGCATGTACACCTCGCCGAGCTCGGTCTGCTCGTCGATCTCCCTGGTCAGCGGGTGCCGGGGCCGGCGGGCGGCGGCCGTGCGAGGGCTCGTCACCACGACCCGGCGGGGCCTGCCCGTCACGTGCCCGTCCCCTCACCCCTGCGGGCCCGGCGCACCAGGAGGTCGCGCAGCTCGCGCGTGTGGCGGCGGCTCACCGGGATCTCGGTCTCCCCCACCCGTACGACGCACTTGCCGGAGTCGATGTGCAGCTCGTCGATGTGCTTGACCGCCACCAGGTGGCTGCGGTGCACGCGCAGGAACCCGGCGGTCGCCCACCGCTCCTCCAGCGTGGCGAGCGGGATGCGGACCAGGTGGCTGCCGGTCGCCGTGTGCAGCCGGGCGTAGTCGCCCTGGGCCTCGACGTACCGGACCTCGGTGCTCGCGACGAACCGCGTCACGCCGCCCAGCTCCACCGGGATCGTGTCCGCCTGGGGCGGGCCGCCCGGCTCGGCGCGGCTGCCGCACACGCGGCGGATCGCCTCGGCCAGCCGTTCGGGCCGCACCGGCTTGAGGAGGTAGTCCTCGGCCTTCAGCTCGAAGGCGTCGACGGCGTGGTCCTCGTACGCGGTGACGAAGACGATCTTGGGTGGCCGGGTGAACTGGGTCAGCAGCCGGCCGAGCACCACTCCGTCCAGACCCCGCATGCGGATGTCGAGGAAGACCGCGTCGACCGGCCTGCCGTCCGCCATCGACCGGTCGAGCAGCCGCAGCGCGGCGGCCCCGTCTCGGGCCGTCAGCACGTCGGCGATGCGCGGGTCCGCGCGGAGCAGGTAGGCCAGGTCCTCCAGCGCGGGCTGTTCGTCGTCCACCGCCAGGACCCGCAGGCCGCTCACGACCACCCCTCTCACGGAACAATCCCCTAGAGAGTGATGACCCGGACATCGGAAAGTCAACGCCCGCCGCCATCACGACCGGGTCACAGCTCGCCGTCTCCCGTTCAGCTGGCGGACACGCCCGGATGGTACTTGGGCACCCGGACCGTCACCTTCGTGCCCGCGCCCTGGCCGGTCTCGACCACCAGGCCGTACTCGTCGCCGTACACCTGGCGCAGCCGCTCGTCCACGTTGGCCAGGCCGATGCCGCCCGCGCCTGACCGGTCCTCCCCCGCCAGCACCCGGCGCAGCCGGTCGGGGTCCATGCCGATGCCGTCGTCCTCCACCGTGATGCCGCACTCCGCCCCGGCGTCCTCGGCCACGATCGTGATCCGGCCGACCCCCGGCTTGCCCTCCAGGCCGTGCCGTACGGCGTTCTCGACGAGCGGCTGCAGGCACAGGAACGGCACGGCGACCGGCAGCACCTCGGGGGCGATGCGCAGCGTCACCTGGAGCTGGTCGCCGAACCGCGCCCGCTCCAGTGTCAGGTAGCGGTCGATCGAGCGCAGCTCCTCGGCCAGCGTCGTGAAGTCGCCGTGCCGCCGGAACGAGTAGCGGGTGAAGTCGGCGAACTCCAGCAGCAGCTCCCGGGCGCGTTCCGGGTCGGTGCGTACGAACGACGCGATCGTGGTCAGCGAGTTGTAGATGAAGTGCGGGGAGATCTGCGCGCGAAGCGCCCGCACCTCGGCCTCCATCAGCATCGTCCGGGACCGGTCGAGCTCGGCCAGCTCCAGCTGCGAGTCGACCCACCGCGCCACCTCCTGCGCAGCCCGCACCAGCCCCGCCGAGGCGTGATCCCCGTACGCCGCGAGCGAGCCGACGACCCGGTCGTCGGTGGTCAGCGGGACGACGACCGCGTGCCGGACCGGGCACTCCGGCCGGTAGCAGTCGAGCGCGAGCACCTGCGTGCGGCCGTCCTTCAGCGTCCCGGCCGCGTGCTCGAACGCGTCCCGGGCGTGGTGCTCCCCCGCGCCGTCGTAGACGAGCAGCTCCTCGCCGTTCGTGATGGCGATCGCCGGCGAGCCCAGCAGCTCCCGGATGTGCCGGGACGCCTTGAGCGCGCCCGCCTTGGTCAGCCCGGCCCGCAGCGGCGGCGCGGCCAGCGACGCCGTGTGCAGGGTCTCGAACGTGGCCCGCTCGGCCGGGCTGCTGCCCAGGTCGCGCCGGCCCCGCAGCACCCGCCACAGCACGACCGCGGGCACGCTCACGAGCGCGGCGACGACGAGCGCGGCGACGAGCGGTTCCACGCCGCCGGAGCCTACTGCGTCCGGCCGCCCCACGCCTCGGCCGGCCTGGGTCGCGCGCCGGGTGCGGCTCGGGTACGCGGGGTGCGGCTCACGTGCGCGGTGCGGCTCAGGCGGGCGGGGTCGCCCGCATGAAGGCGGCGACGGCCTCGCCGAGCTCGCGGCCGGCGTCCTCCTGCAGAAAGTGGCCGGCGCCCTTGACGACCGGGTGGTCGAGACCGGCCGCGCCCGCCATCGACCGCTTCAGGATGGGCGCCATGCCTCCCGTGATCGGGTCGCCGTCCGAGAACGCGACGAGGAACGGCAGGCCGAGCGTGGTCAGCGCGGCCCAGGCCGCCCGGTTGGCGGGGGCGGCGGGATCGTCCGGCGACGTCGGCACCAGGCCCGGCATGGCGCGCGGCCCGGCCTTGAACTCCTCCGAAGGGAACGGCGCGTCGTACGCCCGCCGCACCTCCTCCGGCAGCCGCGTGGCGCACCCGGCCTGGACGAACCGGGCGACGTCGAGCACCGGGGCGTTCTGGACGGCCTCCCGGAACCGGTGCCAGACCTCCGGCATGGGCACGTCGCCCGTCGGGAGCCCGGTGTTCGTGGCGACGACCCGGGCGAAGCGGTCCGGGTGCTCGGCCACGAGCCGCAGCCCTATCAGGCCGCCCCAGTCCTGCCCCACCAGCGTCACACCGCTCAGGCCGAGGGCGTCGAAGGCGAGCGACCTCACCCACTCGACGTGCCGGGCGTACGTGTGGTCCTCCCGGGCGGCGGGCTTGTCCGAACGGCCGAACCCGACGAGGTCGGGCGCGATCGCACGGAACCCGGCGTCCGCCAGGACCGCCATGACGCGCCGGTACAGGAACGACCAGCTCGGCTCGCCGTGGAGCAGCAGGACAGGCTGCCCGCCGGCGGGCCCCGCCTCCACGTAGGCCATCCGCAGGCCGTCGGTCACCTCGGCGTACCGCGGCTCGTACGGGAAATCGGGTAGTCCGGTGAATCGTTCGTCGGGGGTCCGGAGCACGTCCATAGAACGACATTCTGCCCCGGATCCCACCGGCCGGACGCCTTTACAAAGTAGATCAGAAGGTGGTGTCGAGCGCGGAGCGCACCCGGGCGGCGTAGTCCTCGATCTCGGCCTCGTCGGCGTACTTCACCCGCGGCCAGAAGAAGCCGCGCAGGCCGTCCTTGCGGTTGCGCGGCACCACGTGGACATGCAGATGGGGCACGCTCTGGCTGATCCGGTTGTTCATCGCGACGAACGTGCCGGCCGCCTCGAGACCCGCCTCGACGGCCCGCGCGACCGCCTGGACGCGCAGGAAGAACGGCCCGGCCGCCTCGGCCGGCAGGTCGGACAGGGTCTCGACGTGCCCGTTCGGCACGACGAGGACGTGCCCCTTGAACACCGGGCGGCTGTCGAGGAAGGCCGCCGCCACCTCGTCCGACAGCACCACGTGCCCCGGCTTGTCCCCGGCCGCGATGTCGCAGAACAGGCAGCCGGGCCTCAGCTCACCGATCATGTCACCAGCCGAGGGAGGACTCGCCGCTGATCAGGGACCTCGCGATGATCAGGCGCTGGACGTCGTTGGTGCCCTCGCCGATCGCCATGAGCGGCGCGTCGCGGTAGAGCCGCTCGACCGTGAACTCCTGCGAGTACCCGTACCCGCCGTGGATCCGCATGGCCTCCATCGTGGCACGCAGGGCCACCTCGGACGCGAAGTACTTGGCCATCGCGGCCTCGGCCTTCACCGGCCCCGCCTCCGACCTGACCGCCGCCCAGTACGTCATGAGCCGGGCCGCCTGGATCTCCGTGGCCATGTCGGCCAGCTTGAGCTGGATCGCCTGGAAGTCGGCGATCGGCTGCCCGAACGCGTGCCGCTCCCTGGCGTACCCGAGCGCCGCCTCGTACGCCGCCTGGGCCACCCCGACCGCGCGGGCGGCGATGTTCAGGCGGCCGAGCTCCAGCGCCGACAGCACCTGCTGCATCCCCCGCCCCTCGACGCCGCCGAGCAGCCGGGAGACGGGCACGCGGACGTCGGTCAGCACGACCTCGCACGTCTCGGTGCCCTTGTAACCGAGCTTGGGCAGGTCGCGGCTGATCGTCAGGCCCTCGCTCGACCCGTCGACCAGCAGCACCGACATCCCCCGGTGGGCGGGGGTCTCCAGGGAGGTCTTCACCAGCACGGGCAGCGGGTCGGCGTGCCGGGCGTTCGTGATCCACGTCTTGGTCCCGCTGACCACGTAGTGGTCGCCGTCCCGTACGGCCCGGGTGGCGATGCCCTGCAGGTCGGTCCCGGCCCCCGGCTCGGTCAGCGCGATGCCGGTGCGCCGGACGCCGCTCGCCAGGTCGGGCAGGTGGTGCCGGCGCTGCTCCTCCGTGCCGTACCGGGCGATCATCCACGTCGACAACGAGTGGGAGCCCAGCACCCCGGCCACGCCCATCCAGCCCCGCGCGATCTCCTCGAAGACCAGCGCGAACGACACACGGTCGAGGTCGAGCCCGCCGTACTCCTCGGGGACCGCGATCCCGAACAGGCCCAGCTCGGCGAAGCGGGCCACGATCTCCGCCGGGTAGCGTCCGCTCCGCTCCCACTCCGCGGCGACCGGGACGATCTCCTTCTCGACGAACTCGCGCAGCGTCCGCTGGAACAGCCGCTGGTCCTCGTTCAGCTCGACGTCCATCACGTCCCCATCGGATCGCTGGAGGGGGCCGTCGCCGCCCGCCTCCGAAGCCGGCAGTCCACGGCCCCCATCGTCGCACCTACGACCGCGGCTCCGGGCGTCCGGGCTGGTCGCCCCTCGCCTCGGCGTAGGCCCGCGTGGGCACCATGACCCTGCGGCGGAAGACGCAGACGACCGTGCCGTCCTGCGTGTGGCCCCGGGTCTCGACGTGCACGATCCCCCGGTCGTCCTTCGAGCGGGACGGCCGCTTGTCCAGCACGGTCGTCTCGCCGTAGAGGGTGTCGCCGTGGAAGACCGGGGCGAGGTGCCGGAGCGACTCGACCTCCAGGTTGGCGATCGCCCGGCCCGAGACGTCCGCGACCGACATCCCGAGCAGCAGGGAGTAGACGTAGGTGCCGACGACCACGTTGCGGCCGTGGTCCGTTGTGGCGGCGTAGTGGGCGTCGAGGTGCAGCGGGTGGTGGTTCATGGTGAGGAGGCAGAACAGATGGTCGTCGTACTCCGTGACCGTCTTCCCCGGCCAGTGTCTGTAGACCGCGCCGACCTCGAACTCCTCGTATGTGCGCCCGAACCCCATGGCCAACTCCTTCGCGCCGGTGGAGGGCCACGATAGGAGCGATCATCCGTGCCCGTCACGTCGTCGGGGGACGCGGCGGGCGATCAGCTTCCGTGCGCCGGCGCGCCCGTGCCGGCCCCCTCCACGCCGCCGCTCCCGCGGCCCGCGTCCTCGTCCCCGGGCGCCGCCTGCTCCAGGCCCGCGTCGGCCGTGTCGTCCTTGGGCGGGTCACGCGGCTCGACGTACGGCTCGGCCGCGGGCTCGCCCTCGGCGATGCGCCGGCCGCGCTGCAGCTCCGCGTCGAGCTCGGCGCCCGCGAGGACGACCATGTTCGACAGCCAGAGCCAGATGAGGAAGACCACCACCGCCGCGAGCGTGCCGTACGTCTTGTTGTACGAGCCGAACCGGGCCACGTAGAGCGCGAACCCGGCCGAGACGATCAGCCAGAGAACGACCGCGAGCAGGCTTCCCGGGCTGAGCCACCGGATGCCCGGCTGGCGGACGTTCGGCGCCGCGTAGTAGAGCAGTGTGATCATGGCGGTCGCGAGGATCACGAGGACGGGCCACTTCGCGATGTTCCACGCGGCGACGGCGACGGGACCGAGGCCCAGCAGGTTTCCCGCGATCTCGGCCAGGCGGCCGGTGAACGTCACGGCCACGGCCGAGGCCGCCATGAGGATCACCAGGAGCAGCGTTAGCCCGACCCGCAGCGGGGTGACCTTCCAGAACGGGCGGCCCTCCCGGATGTCGAAGATCGCGTTGCTCGCCCGGATGAAGGCCCCGATGTAGCCGGAGGCCGCCCACAGGGCGAGCAGCAGGCCGCCGATCGCGAACACCCCCGCCGTGCCCTGGCTGCGCTGGACGTTGGCGAGGCCGGTCTGGATCAGCTGCTGGACCGGGCCCGGCGTCAGCGACCGGATGTTGCCCAGCATCGGGCCGATCGCGTCCTGGCCCAGCAGGCCGAGGATCGACACGAGCACGATCAGCCCGGGAAAGATCGAGAGGACGGCGTAGTAGGTCAGGGAGGCGGCCCAGTCCTGGACGTTGTCGTCACGGAACTCCTTCGCCGTGCGCTTGGCGACTCCGACCCAGTCCTGGCGCGTGAGCCGCCTCCACGGGCCCGGCACGTCCTCGCGATCCGTCGTCATCAGCCGGCGAACCTCCGCCTGCGCATCGCCTTGATCGCCTGCATCTTCCGCATCGCCCTCGTCATGGGCGCCCGCATCCCGCGCTCGAGCGCACCGCGACGCGTTCCGAACAGCCCGGTGCGGCCCGTCACGCGGGCGAGCACGCCGCCGCGCCTCCCGCCCATGAGCCCGGTCCTGCGCATCCCCCGCGTGATCATCCCGCCGCGCGTGCCGCCCATGCTGCGTATCTCACGCATCCGGCGCGCGATCAGGTCGCCGCGCGTCCTGCCCTTGAACGGGGTGCGGCCCATCCCGTGAAGGAGCGCCCGGCCGCCCGCCCCGCGCGCGTACGGGGTACGGCGCCCGGCCCTGGCCCGGGTGAACCGGCGCAGCACCAGCAGCCCGGTCACCGCCGCGCCCGCCGCGGCGAGCACTCCCGGGCGCCGCCTCGCGCCCTGGGCGGCCTTGACCGCGGTGTCCCTGACCTGCGCGGGCGTCGCCTCGCGGACCCGGTCGGCCATCCCGGCCGCCTTCGCCCTGGCCGCCATCGCGGTCTCGTGGACGCGCTCCTGCGCGCGGGCCCGCACGTCGGCCTTGGCGGCCAGCGCTTCGATCGTGTCGCCCAGGTGGTCGCGGGTGCGCTCGATCTCCTCCCGCACCTCGCTGATCTCGTCCCGGTCCCCGGCCTCGTCCTTCGCCAGGTCCCTGGCCTGGGTGCGCGTCGTTCCCCGGTCCTCGTTCGCGGCCCCGCCCGTGTGATCGTTCATGTGCCTCTCGCCTTCCCTATGGGAACTCCCGGTCCCCCCGGACCCTGCGGACTCCCCGGCGTCCCGGCCTCTCCGCCCCCGTTCCAGCGCCTCGGCGGTCCGGGTCCCCGGGCTCGCGGGCGTCTCACTTCGTGCGCCCGCGCGCTCCCGGGCCCGGCTCGCCGAGCCGGCCGGCACGCCGCTCGTCGTATCGCTTCTCGTGCCGCCCGGCTCGCCGCCCTCGGCGCTCTCGGCGGCTTCGGCGGTCTCGGCGGTCTCCACGGCGCGGCGCTGTGTCACCGCGTTCAGCGACTCGGTGTCGATGACGGGCTCGGTGGCGGGCTGCCGGTGCACCCCGACCTCTCCGGCCGTGGGCTGCGCGGCCCCCGGCTCCGCCTCGGTCATCGGTGCGCACTCCCCTTCACGGCGTCGATGTCGGCCCTGATGCTGCGCATCGCCTCGTCGGGCATGGGCGGCGTCGCCTGGGTCACCTGCTGCTTGCCCACCAGGCCGACCACCCCGGCCAGGACGAGCAGCGCTCCCCCGACGATCGCGGCGCTCGCCCAGCCGGGCAGCACCCGCGCGAGCGCCATGATCACCGCCGCCACGAGGGCGCCGCCTCCGAACAGCGCCAGGACTCCCGCTCCGCCGAGCAGGCCGGCGCCGACGCCGGCACGCTTGCCCTTCTCCGTCATCTCCAGCCGCGCCAGGCGCAGCTCGTCGCGGACGAGGCGGGAGACGTCCTCGGACAGCCGCCGGACGAGTTCGCCGGTGGACAGCGTCTCCATTTGGTTGGTCATGGCCTGCCTCCCTTCCGGGTCGGGAAGGCGCCTACCCGCAGCCGGGAGCCCTAACCACGCGCGGGAAGCGGGTAACAGGTGGGTGACGACAGCTGAAAGTTTCAACCACCGGGGCGCGGGGGCGGGGCCGATCCATGGCAAACACCCTGCAAGGGGCCATAGCTCACGGTCACGCACGGTCACCGGGTGAGGCGTACGCAACGGGCGATTGACATCCCCGGGGCCCAATCCACAATCCTGTGGTGGGAGCGCTCCCATCGTACCGGTTTCGATCCACCATCGCCCGCATCGGCGGCGAAAGCCGTTACCTGGCATTTCTGTGCCCGATGCATCCATCCCCAACGCAGTTTGGAGACCCCCCACAAATGCGCACGAGAGCTCTTAGTACGGGAGCGCTCCCACGATCGCGGAAA
Source organism: Microbispora sp. ATCC PTA-5024 (assembly GCF_000511135.2). Lineage (NCBI taxonomy): Bacteria > Bacillati > Actinomycetota > Actinomycetes > Streptosporangiales > Streptosporangiaceae > Microbispora > Microbispora sp. ATCC PTA-5024. Next base: position 380,240 of record NZ_KI866525.1, read on the forward strand.
CGCATCGCCTGGGTAGCGGCGGCCACCGTGTCCGGGGGCCTGCTCACCGGGCTGGCGCAGACGCCGGCGTCCGCGGCCGTGGCGTGCAACGTCACCTACACCACCAACGACTGGACCTCGGGTCAGGGTCAGGGCGGCTTCACGGCCAACGTCACCATCAAGAACCTGGGCGACGCGCTCAACGGCTGGACGCTGCGGTTCGCCTTCCCCACCTCCGGCCAGCGGCTGACGCAGGGCTGGTCGGCGACGTGGAGCCAGAGCGGCACGGCCGTCACGGCGCAGAGCATGTCGTGGAACGGCAACCTCGGGAACGGCGCGTCCACGGACATCGGGTTCCAGGGCACGTGGAGCGGGAGCAACCCCAAGCCCACCTCGTTCAGCGTGAACGGCGTGACCTGCGGCGGCACCCCCACCCCGACGCCGACCCCCACCCCCACGCCGACCCCCACGCCGACGC
>NZ_KI866525.1:380839-404345 GCF_000511135.2 Microbispora sp. ATCC PTA-5024
CCCCCACGCCGACGCCCACCCCGACTCCGACACCCACTCCCACACCGACGCCGACCCCCACGCCGACGCCGACCCCCACGCCGAGCCCGACGCCCTCCACGGACAACCAGTACGTGAAGGACTTCCTGGCGCTCTACAACAAGATCCACGACCCGGCGAACGGGTACTTCTCGCCGCAGGGCGTCCCGTACCACTCGGTCGAGACGCTGATGGTGGAGGCCCCCGACCAGGGCCACGAGACGACCTCAGAGGCCTTCAGCTACTACCTCTGGCTCGAGGCCATGTACGGCAAGGTCACCGGCGACTGGTCGAAGTTCAACACGGCCTGGTCGACGATGGAGAAGTACATCATCCCGTCGCACAACGACCAGCCGACGAACGACAAGTACGACGCCAGCAAGCCGGCGACGTACGCGGGTGAGTGGAACGACATCAGCCAGTACCCGTCGAGGCTCGACAGCAGCGTCAGCGTCGGCAGCGACCCGATCGCGGGCGAGCTGAAGAGCGCCTACGGCACCTCGGACATCTACGGCATGCACTGGCTGCTGGACGTCGACAACACCTACGGCTTCGGCCACTGCGGCGACGGCACCACCAAGCCGGCGTACATCAACACCTACCAGCGCGGGCCCGAGGAGTCGGTCTTCGAGACGATTCCGCAGCCCTCCTGCGACACCTTCAAGTTCGGCGGCCCTAACGGGTACCTCGACCTGTTCACGGGTGACAGCCAGTACGCGAAGCAGTGGAAGTACACCGACGCGCCGGACGCCGACGCCCGCGCCGTCCAGGCCGCCTACTGGGCGCTGACCTGGGCGACGGAGCAGGGCAAGCAGTCGCAGGTCTCCAGCGCGGTCGCGAACGCCGCGAAGATGGGCGACTACCTGCGGTACTCGTTCTTCGACAAGTACTTCAAGCAGTCGGGCTGCACCAGCACCTCCTGCCCGGCGGGCACCGGCAAGAACGCGTCGAACTACCTGCTGTCCTGGTACTACGCCTGGGGCGGCGCGTACGACACGTCGGCCGGCTGGGCCTGGCGCATCGGCTCCAGCCACAACCACTCGGGCTACCAGAACCCGCTCGCGGCGTGGGCGCTGTCGAACGTCAGCGCGCTGAAGCCCAAGGGTTCGACCGCGGTGTCCGACTGGTCGACGAGCCTCACCCGTCAGCTGCAGTTCTACAAGTGGCTGCAGTCGGCCGAGGGCGCCATCGCCGGTGGCGCGACCAACAGCTGGGAGGGCCACTACGCCGCCCCGCCGTCGGGCCTGCCCAAGTTCTTCGGCATGGCCTACGACTGGCAGCCCGTCTACCACGACCCGCCGTCCAACCAGTGGTTCGGCTTCCAGGCGTGGACGATGGAGCGCGTGGCGGAGCTCTACTACGCCACGGGCAACACCGACGCCAAGTCGATCCTCGACAAGTGGGTGAGCTGGGCGCTGTCCGGCACGACCGTCAACTCCGACGGCACCTTCCAGATCCCCTCCACGCTGCACTGGACCGGCCAGCCGGACTCCAGCTTCAGCGGCACGGGGATGCCGTCGGCCAACACCGGCCTGCACGTGACCATCGCCGACTACACGAACGACGTCGGCGTGGCCGGGGCGTACGCCAAGGCCCTGATGTTCTACGCCGCCAAGTCGGGCAACGCCCAGGCCAAGAGCACGGCCAAGGCGCTTCTCGACGGCGTCTGGAAGAACAACCAGGACACCAAGGGCGTGTCCGTGCCGGAGACCAAGACGGACTACAACCGCCTCGACGACCCGATCTACGTCCCGTCCGGCTGGAGCGGCAAGATGCCGAACGGCGACCCGATCAACAGCAGCTCGACCTTCATCTCCATCCGGTCCTGGTACAAGAACGACCCGGACTGGCCGAAGGTCCAGTCGTACCTGAACGGCGGTTCCGCGCCGGTCTTCCGTTACCACCGCTTCTGGGCGCAGACGGACGTCGCCACCGCCCTCGGGCAGTTCGGCCTGCTCTTCCCGAACGGCTGAGCGGACCGATGAGCCGGGGTGCGGTGTCGCCTGACCCTTCACCGCACCCCAAGTAAGCCGGGGCGCGGCGGCGCCTGACCCGCCGCCGCGCCCCCGACCCCCCACCATGCGAGGCATATTCATGCGGCGTACGTTCCTGGCCCTGACGACGCTCCTGCTGACCGCCGCGGTGGCCCCCACCGCGGCGTCGGCCGCGCCGTCGTTCAACTACGGCGAGGCGCTCCAGAAGTCGTTGTTCTTCTACGAGGCTCAGCAGTCCGGCAAGCTGCCGTCCACCAACCGGGTGAGCTGGCGCGGCGACTCCGGGCTGAACGACGGAAAGGACGTCGGGCTCGACCTGACCGGCGGCTGGTACGACGCGGGCGACCACGTCAAGTTCGGGCTGCCGATGGCGTTCAGCACGACGATGCTCGCATGGGGCGCGGTCGAGTACCGCGACGCCTACGTGGGCTCCGGGCAGATCAACTACCTGCTCAACAACCTGCGCTGGGTCAACGACTACTTCATCAAGGCGCACCCGTCGCCCAACGTCCTGTACGGGCAGGTCGGCAGCGGCAACCCCGACCACGCCTGGTGGGGCCCGGCGGAGGTCATGCCGATGACCCGGCCCGCCTACAAGATCGACTCCTCGTGCGGGGGCTCCGACCTGGCCGGCGAGACCGCGGCCGCGATGGCCGCCTCGTCCATCGTCTTCCGCCCCACCGACCCGTCGTACGCCGACACGCTGCTGACGCACGCGAAGCAGCTGTACACGTTCGCCGACACCGTCCGCGGCAAGTACAGCGACTGCATCACGGACGCGGCCAACTTCTACAAGTCCTGGAGCGGGTACAACGACGAGCTCGTCTGGGGGGCCATCTGGCTCTACCGCGCCACCCAGGACTCCTCCTACCTCAGCAAGGCCGAGTCCTACTACGCGAACCTGAGCAACGAGCCGCAGAGCACCACCAAGTCGTACAAGTGGACGATCGCCTGGGACGACAAGTCGTACGGCGACTACGTGCTGCTCGCCAAGCTCACCGGCAAGCAGCAGTACGTCGACGACGCCAACCGGTGGCTCGACTGGTGGACGGTCGGCGTGAACGGGCAGAAGGTGAACTACTCGCCCGGCGGCGAGGCCGTGCTCGACTCGTGGGGCTCGCTCCGCTACGCCGCCAACACCTCGTTCGCCGCCCTCGTCTACAGCGACTGGCTGACCGACGCCACCCGGAAGGCGCGCTACCACGACTTCGCCGTCCGGCAGATCGGCTACGCGCTCGGGGACAACCCGCGGAACTCCTCGTACATGATCGGGTTCGGCGCCAACCCGCCGAAGAACCCGCACCACCGGACCGCCCACGGCTCGTGGTCGAACAGCATCAACGAGCCCGCCCAAAGCCGGCACATCCTGTACGGCGCGCTCGTCGGCGGGCCCAAGTCGCCCGACGACGCCTACGCCGACAGCCGGAACGACTACGTGATGAACGAGGTCGCCACCGACTACAACGCCGGCTTCACCAGCGCCCTCGCCCGGCTCTACAAGGAGTACGGCGGCACCCCGCTCGCGGGCTTCCCCGCGAAGGAGACCCCGGACGGGCCGGAGATCTACGTCCAGGCCTCGGTCAACGCCACCGGCTCGACCTTCACCGAGATCAAGACGCTCGTCGTCAACCACTCGGCGTGGCCGGCACGCGCGCTGGCGGACGGCTCGTTCCGCTACTACTTCACGCTCGACGGCGACACGACGCCCGGACAGATCACGCTGACCTCGGCGTACAACCAGTGCAAGCCGCCGACCGGGCCCACCCAGCTGTCGGGCAAGGTGTACTACGTCACGATCGACTGCTCCGGGCAGGTCATCGCCCCCCAGGGACAGTCGGAGTCGCGGCGGGAGATCCAGTTCCGGATCGCGAGCTCGGGAACCTGGGACCCGTCGAACGACTGGTCGTACACCGGGGTGGCGACGACGCCGGGCGCGACGCCGGTGACCGTGCAGGACATCCCGCTCTACTCCGGGTCGACGAAGATCTGGGGCGACGCTCCGGGCTCGGGACCGTCCCCGTCGCCCAGCCCCTCGCCGTCCCCCAGTCCGTCGCCGTCGCCCAGCCCCTCACCCAGCCCCTCACCCAGCCCGTCACCCTCGCCCTCGCCCTCCCCGTCGCCCAGCCCGTCACCGTCGCCGTCGCCGTCACCGTCGCCGTCTCCGTCACCTTCGCCGACGGGTAAGGCGTGCACGGCCACGTACAAGGTCGTCAACCAGTGGCAGGGCGGCTTCCAGGCCGACGTGGCGGTGAGCAACAGCGGCGGATCGGCGATCTCCGGCTGGACGGTCACCTGGGCGTTCCCGAACGGCCAGACGATCAGCCAGCTCTGGAACGGAGCGCAGACCCAGTCGGGGGCCAACGTGACCGTCAAGAACCTGTCCTACAACGGCGCGCTGGCGCCCGGCGCCTCCACGAGCTTCGGCTTCAACGGCGCGTGGAACGGCACCAACGCCGTTCCGTCGCCCGTCGCCTGCACCCCCGCGTAGCCCCCACCGGGGCTCACCCCCAGTCGCCCGCCTTCCCCGGACGGACCCCTCTCTCCGGGGAAGGCCGGGCTTCCACGTCACCCGGCCTGGACGGTCTCGAATCTGATGGAGGGAACATGACGCGCACATCCACCGCCGCCGTACTGCTGGCGGGAGTCCTGGGAGCCCTCGGCGCTCCGGCCGTCCCGGCCGCCCCGGCCATGGCCGACTCGATCGGCTGCGCCGCCGACTACCAGATCACGTCCGTCTGGTCCGGCTGGTCCGGCGCCCGCGACGCGAACGCGCTGGGCCAGGTGACGGTGCGCAACACCGGCTCGTCGCCCCTGACGGGCTGGCGGGTCACCTGGCGGTACACCGACGGCACCACGATCACCCAGGTCTGGGGTGCGGTGCCCCTCCCGGTCGTCGGGCCCGTGGGCAGCGCGGCGTTCGGGAACGAGACCTACAACGGGAACCTTCCGATCGGCGGGTCCACCGTCTTCGGCTTCGCCGCCCGCAGGCCGGCGAACGCCGTCGACCCCCGGCCCGTCACCTGCACGCCCGCCTGACCCCGTTCAGGCGTGAGCTCCGGCCGGGAACGGGGACCGGCCGGGGCGGTACGCCGACCCGATCACCACGACTCCGGGGGCAGGCTGATGTCGCCCACCCGGTCGTAGATCACGCGCTCGTCCTCCAGGCGCACGACGACGACCCGGCGGGCCAGGCCGGCCCGCTCCAGCGCCTTCGCCGACTCCACCGCGTTCTTGGCGAAGTGGTACCGGTCACGGCTGACGGTGAACGGGCTCTCCCGCTCGCAGCGCACCTCGTAGCGGTCCGCGGGCCAGGGATGCGGAAGCCCGTCCTGGCTGCGGCGCTCGGATACCGTCGCGGTCATTGCCCACCCCTCTTGCCGCGGAAGGACTCTCCGCTCCCAGAAAGACCCCCCTGCCCCACATTCACCACACTAATCCTGCAGCACGACACTTTTTCCGTCGTATTCACCCCTCCTTCTGCCCAGGTAAGGCCTCCCGCGGTACCGCCGCAGGTGGCGGCGCCGGTCGTCACGTCCGCGGGAAGACCACCCGGAAGACCGTGCGCCCGGGACGGCTCTCGACGCCCACCGTGCCACCGTGGGCGGCCGCCACGGCCTTGACGATGGCGAGCCCGAGACCGCTGCCGCCCGAGGCGCGCGAGCGGGCCTTGTCCGCCCGCACGAAGCGTTCGAAGATCTCGTCCTGGATCTCCCCGGGGATCCCCGGGCCGTCGTCCGCGACCGTGAGCTCCGCCGTGCCGGGGCCGGGCACTGCGACGCCGACGGTGACCGTGGTTCCCGGCGGGGTGTGCGCGCTGGCGTTGCCCAGCAGGTTCGCGACGACCTGGTAGAGCCGGTCAGCGTCGCCGGTCATCGTCACCGGCTCCTCCGGAAGCTCCAGCCGCCACCGGTGGTCGGGCGCCGAGACGCGGGCGTCGCCGGTCGCGTCGATGGCGACGCGGGTGAGGTCGACCTCGTCCCTGGCCAGGGGACGTCCGGCGTCGAGCCGGGTCAGCAGCAGCAGGTCGTCGACGAGCTTGCCCATCCGGGCGGACTCGGCGTCGATCCGCTCCAGGGCGTGCCGGACGCTCTCGGGCACGGCGCCGGCGCTCTCCATGCTCGCGGCCGGCCCGGCGGGCGACGCTGCGGGGGACGGTCCGGGTGACATGGCGGGTGCGCGCGTGTGCGGGGACCTGCTCGCGGCGTCGCCCGCCTCGCGCCGGGCGAGCTGCACGTGGGCGCGCACGGTGGCGAGCGGCGTGCGCAGCTCGTGACTGGCGTCGGCGGCGAAGGTCCGCATCCGCTGCTCGCTCGCGTGACGCCGCGCCAGCGCATCGCCCACGTGGCCCAGCATGCGGTTGAACGCCTCTCCCACCTGGCCGATCTCGGTGCGCGGGTCCTCGTCCGGCACGCGGCCGGGCAGCGCCACATCTCCGTCCGCGAGCGGCAGCCGGGCCACCTCCCGGGCCGTGGCGGCCACCCGTTGCAGCGGGCGCAGCGACAGCCGCACCCACAGCGCCGCGGCGACGCCGGTCACGAGCATGACGGCGGCGAACACGGCCACCTCGGCGAACTGCAGGCGGTGCACGGTGGACTCGATCCCCTCCAGCGGCAGCCCGGTGATGAGGACGTCGCCGTCGTCCCCGCCGACGGCCGTCACCCGGTAGTGGTGCAGGGACGACAACCGGAGCGTCCGGGGGCGCCCGTCCGCGGGGAGGGCCGCGAGAGCCGAGCGGTCGGCCGCCGACAGGACCGGGTCCGGGACCGCCGGGGACACCACGGCGGCGTCGGTCACGCCGCCGTTCACGAGGCGGACGCCCAGAGTGCCCGGCGACTGGCCGCGGGTGTCGCCGTCGTCGCCGTATTCGTCCCTGTGCTCCAGGCTGGCGGCGAACCGGCCGCCTATCGCCGACAGCTGCTGATCGATGCGGTCCACCATGAACCGTTCGAGCATGATCGAGGTAGCCGCGCCGACCCCGGCACAGGCGAGCGCGAGCAGCACCAGCATGCCGGCGACCAGCCGGGCGCGGAGCGTGCGCGGCCTCACGGCTTCAGGACGTATCCGACGCCCCGCACGGTGTGGATGAGCGGCGGCCGTCCCGCGTCGATCTTCTTGCGGAGATAGCTGATGTACAGCTCGACCACGTGGGCCTGCCCGCCGAAGTCGTAGGACCACACCCGGTCGAGGATCTGCGCCTTGCTCAGCACCCGCCGCGGGTTGCGCATGAGGAAGCGCAGCAGCTCGAACTCGGTCGGCGTGAGCTCCACCAGCTCACCCCCGCGGGTCACCTCCCGGGCGTCCTCGTCCATCACGAGGTCGCCGACCACCACGCGGTTGCCCTCCGCCGTACGGGCCATGCCGGCCCGGCGGAGCAGCCCGCGCAGCCGCGCGAGGACCTCCTCCAGACTGAACGGCTTGGTCACGTAGTCGTCGCCGCCCGCGGTGATCCCCGCGATCCGGTCCTCGACGGAGTCGCGGGCCGTGAGGAAGAGCACGCACACGTGCGGCTCCTCGGCCCGGAGCCGGCGCAGGACCTCCAGCCCGTCCATGTCGGGCAGCATGATGTCGAGCAGCACGGCGTCGGGCCGGAACCGGCGCGCCTCGCTCACCGCCGCGGCGCCGTCGGCGACGGTGCGCACCTCCCACCCCTCGTACCGGAGCACCGCCCCGAGCACCTCGAGCAGGTCGGGCTCGTCATCCACCACGAGGACCCGGACGGGTGTCCCGTCAGGTCGCAACAGGTCGGGAAGATCGTTCGACGTCGTGCGCATGATTGTTCCAGCGTCCTCCCCCGGTCGCCGCCGGTCCTTCTGAGCGGCCTCTGAGAATCCTATGAATCGTCCTGTCCTGCCCGACCTCACAGATGTCTCAGAGCCATCCGAGAGGTTCGGATGGCACGGTGATGCACGGATCGACCGTACGAACGAGGAGAACCGTGAGCACCACCATCGCCGGGAGGACGGCCGCCGGGGCGCAGCACGCGGCACCACGCCGGAAGGCCCGCGCCCGGCCGGCGGCGGTGCTGACCGCCGTCGCGGCGGGCGCGCTCGCCGTGGCGGCCATGTGGTGGGCGAACACCCCAGCCGTGGCGGGCCTCGACGGGTGGCTCACCAACGCCGGGCGGCTCTGCGGGCTCCTCGCGGCGTATGCGATCACCGTTCTTTTGGCGCTGATGGCCCGGATCCCCGCTCTCGAACGCGGGGCCGGCTCCGACGTCCTGTCCCGGTGGCACTCCATGGGCGGCCGTTACGTGGTCGGGCTGTCCGTCGCGCACATGCTGCTGATCATCTGGGGGTACGCCCTCACCGACCGGACGGACGTCGTCTCCGAGACCGTGACGCTCAACCTGGCGTACCCCGACGTGCTCAAGGCCACGGTGGCGCTGCTGCTCCTGGTCGCGATCGGGATCGTCTCGGCCCGGGCCGTGCGTCCCCGCCTGCGCTACGAGACCTGGTTCCACCTGCACTTCTACACGTACCTCGCCACGTGGCTGGCCTTCGGGCACCAGCTCGCCACCGGGGCCGAGTTCGTCGACTCACCCCGTGCCCGCCTCGCGTGGTACGCGCTCTACCTCGGCGTCGCGGCCGTGCTCGTCTGGTACCGGTTCCTCACACCCGTCCGGCAGGCCCTGCGGCACCGGCTCCGGGTGGCCCGGGTGGTGCGGGAGGCTCCCGGGGTCGTCTCGGTCCACCTCACCGGCCGCCGGCTCGACCTGCTCGGGGCGGAGCCGGGGCAGTTCTTCCGGTGGCGGTTCCTCACCCGGGACCTGTGGTGGTCGCCCAACCCGTACTCCCTGTCGGCCGCGCCGCGCCCCGGCGAGCTGCGGATCACGGTCAAGGACCTGGGCGACCAGAGCAGTTCCCTCTCCGGGCTGCGTCCCGGCACCCGCGTCCTCGCCGAGGGCCCGTACGGCGCCCTGACCCCGGCCCGCCGCCGGGGACGGCGGGTGCTGCTCATCGCCGGCGGCATCGGCATCACCCCGCTGCGTGCGCTGTTCGAGGCGATCCCGGCGGCCTCGGGTGAGCTGACGCTGCTCTACCGGGCCCGGACCACCGACGACCTGGTGTTCCGGGGCGAACTCGAGGCCATCTCCCTGGCCCGGGGCGCGGCACTGCACTACTGCGTCGGCCCCCGCAGCGCGGTCGGCGACCCCTTCACCCCGCAGACGCTCGCGCGTCTGGTGCCGGATCTGCACGATCATGACGTCTACGTCTGCGGGCCGGAGGAGATGACGCGGAGCGTCGCGACGGCCCTGCAGGCGGCGGGGGTGCCGCGCCGCCGCGTCCATCGGGAGACGTTCGCGTTCTGACCGGTTCTTCCTATCTGGTTTTCTTCTAGCTATGTGGAGGGGAAACGATGCGCAGAGCCGTGCTGGCCGTGCTCGTGACCGCCGTCGGCCTGGTGCTGCTGCTGTCCTTCAAACCCCACGAGATGACGGCCGTGGCCGATCGTCCCGCCGTGGTGGCGCAGGACGATCCGTCGTCGGAGGACTTGTCGGGGGGCTCGGGTAGTGTCGGCGATGACTCTGGCGACTCAGGGGGCTCGGGGTCCGGTCGCACGCGTGGCGGTTCGTCCGGTTCCTCAGGGCGCGCCGCGAGTGGGCGGGCGTCTCTCGGCTCGGGGAGCTGGAACGGCGGCGGCGCCCAGGCGGGTGCCAAGACCGGCGAAAAGGCCGTGACCGGGGGCGTGGCGGACACGCGGTGGGGTCCCGTTCAGGTGCAGATCCTCCTGTCCGGTGGGAAGGTGACCGGCATCTCGGTGCTCCAGGCGCCCGACGGCAATTCCCGGGACTTCGCCATCAACAACCAGGCGCTCCCGATCCTCAACGACGAGGCGCTGTCGGCCCAGTCGGCCCAGATCGACGTCGTGTCGGGCGCCACGTACACCAGCGACGGGTATGTCAGCTCGCTGCAGAGCGCGCTCGATAAGGCGGGCGTGTGATGCGCCACGTCGAGCACGTGATGGGCACGGTCTTCTCCTTCGACATACGGGGCCGGGAACCCGGCGACCGGGTCGCCGTGGAGGCCGTGACCGAGGCGGTGGCCTGGCTGCATCGGGTGGACGAGACCTTCTCCACATACCGGCTGGACAGCCCGGTCAGCCGGCTGGGCCGGGGGGAGATCACGTTGCCCGAGTGCCCGCCAGAGGTGTCCGAGGTCCTCCGGCTGTGCGAGGAGATGTCCGCGCTGTCGAACGGCTACTTCACGGCCCGCCCCGGCGGCAGGCTCGATCCCTCCGGGATGGTGAAGGGGTGGGCGATCGAACAGGCGTCGCGCATCCTGTCGTGCGCGGGACTGGCCGACCATTGCGTCAACGGCGGCGGAGACGTCCAGGCGGCCGGGTCGCCCGCCCCCGGCCGTCCCTGGCGGGTCGGCATAGCTCATCCGCTGCGTCCGGGCATGATCGCCACCGTCGTCACCGGCCCAGGCGATGCAGACGGCCCGGGCGGCGCGGCAAACGCCACAGCCGGCAGCGACCCCGGTGCCCGCGCTGCTGGAGACCGTGCCGCCGATCCCCATGCCGCGGCGAGCGGGCTGGCCGTGGCCACGTCCGGGACGGCCGAACGTGGCGCGCATATCCTCGACCCCCACACCGGGAGGCCGCCGACGGGGCTCGCCTCCCTCACCGTCGTCGGCGCGAGTCTCACGATCGCCGACGCCTGTGCCACGGCCGCCTTCGCCATGGGGGACCTCGCTCGCGACTGGGTCAAGGATCTCGACGGCCTGGAGGCCTTCGCGGTCACCGCATCCGGGCAGACGTGGCGCACGAGCGGCTTCCCGGCCGACTCCCCCACGCGCGGCGCGTGAGTCCCCGTATGACCTCGCGCCGGGGCATGCCGGGATCACCCGTCCACGGCGTTCGCAGAACGGGGGAGACAACCGGGCCCAGGTCATTGTCGGTCCCGGTTCGTGGCGTAGCGGCCTACGCGTGTGAAGGCCCATCGGTCCAGGCCGACGCGGCGACGGCGGTAGCGCCCGGGATACCGGTATCGGTCCCGGTTGTGGAACTGACAGGCCGGCCCGAGCCGGTCGAGATCCGTCCGCCCGCCGTCGGACCAGTCATCGACGTGATCGATCTGGCACATCGTCGCCGGGAACGGACAGCCGTCCACCCAGCAGGTCGCGTACCGCGCCAGCACCGCTCGCCGCTGGGCGGGCGTGGCCAGCCGCACCTTGCGGCCCATGTCCAGCACCTGGCCGTCGGCGTTCATGACCAACCGGATCAGGGTCGAATTCCGTGCCAGACGTTGGATGTCGGAGACCGGCAGCACCTGTCCGGTCGGCGTCAGGACTCCGGGCAGCCCAAGCACGCCCGGCACTCCGAGCCCGGCAGGCTGGTCGGCGGCGCCGGGCGAATCGGCCACACGTGGTGATCCCGGCGTGCCGGGCCGCTCGTCCGCGCCCAGCCCAGCAGGCACGCGAGGCCCGGCTGACACGCGAGGGTGTCCGGACTCCCCCAGCCGGTCAGCCAGGTCAGCCCGTTCGCCTGCGTCTTGGGGCTCCTCGCGGGGTCCTTGCCATGGCCCCACGCGGACGTCCGCCAGGGGTTCGTCGCCTGGATGGTCTGGCCGGTATGCCGCCGTCGCCCCATCGCGCCGCCGGCGCGCCCGCCGTGCCTCGGCCTGGCGTCGTGCCGCCTTCTCCCATCCTTGCGACGGCTCAGGCGACCCGTCGCCGGCCACGTCGGTGGCCGGAGCGACATCTTCGGTCGTGTGAGGGGACTCGGGGATGTCGGCGGGCAGCGACTCGGCGTTGACCAACACCAGCAGTTCGGTGCCGATCCGCTGTTCGAGCAGGCCGATCAACGCGTCGGCGTTCCGGACCTGAAGCGGCCGGTCGTCGCCCTCCGCCCGGGGCCGTGCGTAGGCGTCCAGCAGCGCCCGCAGCCGCGCTCCCGCCTCACGCGGCAACCGGAACTCTCCCTCCACCCCGCCCAGCACGCTGTCGCGTACCAGCAGGAACCGCCCCGCCTCGTCAGCTCGCGCCTCGCTCTCCGCCCGGTCGGTGTCCAGCAGCGATCGCAGGTATCGGCCCGCCCGGGCCACCTCGCCCGCTCCCGCCCGTTCGGCCATCCGCAGCAAGATCGGCTCAGCCAGCCGCGTCTGCTCGTCGCTCAGCCCTTCGACCGCACCGCAGATGGCCGCCACCACGCCCTCAGCCGCCGTCCCGGCGGCGAACCGCTCCCGGAGCAGGGGCAGCCGCGCCAGCTCCGAGGCCAGGGTGAGCGCCTGTCCCGCCCCCGACCGGCTCATGCCGCCCACCGACCGCAACCACGCCCTCGTCGACGCATGTCCGGCGGAACGGGCCTGGCCTGTCCCATGGACGCGTCCGACCCGAGCCGCGATGGCCGCGCTGAGCCGGTCTCGCGCGAAGATCAACTGCTCGGCCTCATGCGCGCACTCCAGCCCCGACAACGGCACCGGTCCTGCGGCGACCGCCATGGCCGCACGCCGGACCTCCGCCACCAGCGCCTCCGACGGGACGTCGGAAGATCCCCGATGCCCGTCGCCCTCGGCGCCGTCCGCTGTGACCGGCCCGGCGTCCGCCGTGACTGCCTCGGGATCCGTGTCACGAGGAGTGTCACGAGCCGTGGCACCGTCCGACGACCACGCCGAGGCGCGCGCCACCAGATCCGCCCACCGCTGCGGACCACGTGACGAATAACCGCCAAATGGACGCCGATCGTCGGCATCGGAAAACACCACGGCACCCCCCGCACTCACAACTCGAAAACCTGTGCCAACAATGCCACACGCCACCGACAGATTCCCAACCGATCTCGGCTTCATGGTCGAGCGACATCAGGCGGCGTTCCCAATCAATGAATTAGGGTGATAAATCCGAATTGGAGGTAAATCAGCCACACAGGAGTAGCAGGCGTGCGGCGCTGCTAACGTGCAAGAGGCGGAGACGGAAGGGAGCGGCCGTGCTGGTGGTACACGGGGCCTGGGTCGAGGGCCGGCTCGCGCTCTGGGCCGAGGACGGCTCGACCATGCCCCCCGAGGACCGCCCGCTCACGCCCGCCGAGGTCCACTCCGCCCCACCCTCCGAGGACCGCCCGGCCCCACCCTCCGAAGACCGCCCGGCCTTGCTCTCCCAGGACGGCTCCGCCGCGCCCTTCACGGAGACGCAGGGCAGGGCGCCCGGGGATTCTCAGGTGAGCGGCGCGGGAACAGAGGTCCGCTCCGACACCGGAACGGGGAGGCGCCCCACGACGGAGGCGCGGGGAAAGACCCGCCCCCACCCGTACGCCGCCGCCGCGCACCGCATTTCCGCCGAATTAGGCTTCTGGGGAGAGATTTCGGCGGCGGCCCTCAATGCGGCCGCCGCGGGGACGCTCGACATTCTGCTCCCCAGCGGCGCGAAAAACCCGATCCCCTCGGCGGAATCGGGAATCACGGTAAGCGTGCGAACCCCGCGAATTTCCGCGTGGCGTGTGCCCGCACAGCTCATTCCCCCGCACATGGCACTGAAGCTGCTCGAGGTCGTGGACGAGATCGCCCACCAGCCCGCGGCGGCGTACGAGCCGGACGAGTCGGCCGGAGGGTCGGCGGTCCCGGCGGCGTCGCTGCGCTATCTGGCGGTCGTCGCCGCCGACGTCCGGGACCTCGTACGCCGAGGCAGGGTGCTCCCCCAGCTCGTCCCCGAGGCCGGGAGCCACGCGGCCCGCTGGCGGCCCGTCCTCACCGGTGCGGACGCCGCACGCTTCCGTGACCTCGCGCAAGCGATGCCGCCCGTCTGCCGTGCCGTGACCGCCGCCCACACCGCCGCCCACACCGCCGCCCACACCGCCGCCCACACCGCCGCCCACACCGCCGCCCGCACCGCCGCCCGCACCAGCGACGGCACGACCACGGCGCACACCGGGAGAGCCGGCGAGCGCCGCTCGGTCGACGTGCTCACGGACGCGATGGCGAGCCTGGCGGATGCCGTGGTGCGCGAGGCGCTGCCCGAACGCCTCCTGGGCGGGCACCGGCCCGGGACGCGCAGCCCGCTCGCCGACCGCTGGATGGTCGCCCTTACCGGCGAGGACGCCGTCATTCCCGGCGTGACGCCCAGCCAGGCGGAGGAGCTCGCCGCACCCCTGCGGGAGTGGCTCGACCAGGCGCACCGGTCGGAAGGCCCGTTCCGGGTGTCCTTCCGGCTCACCGAGCCGGAGCCCGAGGAGCCCGAGGACTTCGAGGACCTCGAGGAGACGGCCCCCCAAGCCCCGCCGTCCCACGCCGACGCCCCCGAGCCCGTACGGGACGACTCGTGGCGGGTGGAGTTCGCCGTCCAGTCGACCGACGACCCGAGCCTCTACCTGCCCGCGTCCCTCGTCTGGGCGGGCGATACCGTCCCCGGGCTGGACGGCAGGCCGGAGGAGACCCTCCTCGCCGGCCTCGGCCGCGCGGCCCGGCTGTACGGCAAGGTCGACGAGGCGCTCCGCGAGGCGCGGCCGGCGGGGGTCGACCTCGACACCACCGGAGCCTTCCACTTCCTCCGGCACGCCGCGCCGTTGCTGCAGGCGGCCGGGTTCGGCGTCCAGCTGCCGGCCTGGGCCGGGCGGACCCGGCTCGGCCTCAAGCTCACGACCCGCTCCCGGAAGGCCGGCCCGGGAGCCGCGTCGGACCAGGGGTTCGGCCTGCAGCAGCTCGTCGACTTCCGCGTCGACCTCGCCGTGGGCGGCGAGGCCGTCTCCGAGGAGGAGCTGGCCGAGCTGGCCCGGCTCAAGCTGCCCCTGGTCCGCGTGCGCGGCCGGTGGGTGGAGCTGGACGAGCGGCAGCTCAAGGCGGCGCTGCGGGCCGTCGAGGGACGCCGCTCCGGGCAGATGACGGCCGCCGAGGCGCTCCGGGAGGTCGTGCAGGGCGGCGACGAGGAGCTGCCGCTGGTCGAGGTCGACGCGGACGGCGCGCTGGGCGACCTGCTGTCCGGCGAGGCCGACCGGCGGCTCGCCCCGGTGCGGACGCCGGACGGCTTCCACGGGGTGCTGCGGCCGTACCAGGAACGCGGCCTGTCGTGGCTGGCGTTCCTGTCGCGGATCGGGCTGGGCGGCATCCTGGCCGACGACATGGGCCTCGGCAAGACCGCCCAGACACTGTCGCTGCTCCTCGACGAGCGCGCGGACGGCGCGAGGCCGGCGCCGACCCTGCTGGTGTGCCCGATGTCCCTGGTGAGCAACTGGCAGAAGGAGGCCGCCAGGTTCGCGCCCACGCTGGAGGTGTACGTGCACCACGGCGCCTCGCGCCTGCGCGGCGACGAGCTCGCCGGGCGGGTGCGGGAGTGCGACCTCGTCCTCACGACGTACGGCACGGCCCTGCGCGACCGGGAGGCGCTGGCGGGCCTCGGCTGGGAGCGGGTGGTCTGCGACGAGGCGCAGGCCATCAAGAACAGCGCGGCGCGGCAGGCGCAGGCCGTGCGGTCGCTGCCGGCGCGCACCCGGCTCGCGCTGACCGGCACCCCGGTGGAGAACCACCTGGCCGAGCTCTGGTCGATCATGGAGTTCTGCAACCCTGGGCTGCTCGGCCCGGCGAGGGCGTTCCGCGACCGCTACCAGGAGCCCATCGAACGGCACGGCGACGAGACGGCGACGGCCGCCCTGAAGCGGGCGACCGGGCCGTTCGTGCTCCGGCGCCTGAAGACCGACAAGACGATCATCTCGGATCTGCCGGACAAGCTGGAGATGAAGGTCTGGTGCACGCTCACCCCGGAGCAGGCGAGCCTCTACCAGGCCGTGGTCGAGGACATGCTGGGCCGCATCGCCGCGAGCGAGGGCATCGAGCGGCGGGGCAACGTGCTCGCGACGATGACCAAGCTCAAGCAGGTCTGCAACCACCCGGCCCACCTGCTGAAGGACGGCTCCCGCCTGGCCGGGCGCTCGGGCAAGCTGGCCCGGCTGGAGGAGCTCGCCGAGGAGATCGTGGCGGAGGGCGACAAGGCCCTGGTGTTCACCCAGTACGCCGAGCTGGGCGCGATGCTCCAGCCGTACCTGGCGGCGCATCTGGACCGGCCGGTGCTGTGGCTGCACGGCGGGCTGCCGAAGAAGCGGCGCGACGCGCTGGTCGAGCGGTTCCAGAACGAGAGCGAGCCGATGCTGTTCCTGCTGTCGCTCAAGGCGGCCGGCACCGGACTCAACCTGACGGCCGCGAGCCACGTCGTCCACCTCGACCGGTGGTGGAACCCGGCGGTGGAGGACCAGGCGACCGACCGGGCCTTCCGCATCGGCCAGACGAAGAACGTCCAGGTCAGGAAGTTCATCTGCGCGGGCACGCTGGAGGAGCGGATCGACGAGATGATCGAGCGGAAGAAGGCGCTGGCGCAGCGCGTCGTCGGCGCCGGGGAGGACTGGATCGCCGACCTGTCGACCGCGGAGCTGCGCGAGTTGTTCCGCCTGTCCCCGGAGGCGGTGCGCTGATGCCGGTGGGGAAGGACGGCTGGTTCGAGGCGGGCCGCCCGATCCGGGTCGAGGGCGGCCTGCGGGCCCGCTCCCGGCGCGGCTCGATCGGCGAGCGCTGGTGGTCGCGCCGGTTCATCGACCTGCTGGAGCGCGTCTGCGACCCGGGCCGGCTGAGCCGGGGCCGGGCGTACGCGCGGGCCGGGCAGGTCCTCGGCCTCGACGTCGGGCCGGGGGCCGTGAGGGCGCGCGTCCAGGGGTCGCGCCGCGAGCCGTACCAGGTGAGCGCCGAGATCCAGGCGTACGACGAGCGGGAGTGGGACGCGGTCACCTCGGCCCTGGACGGCCGGGCGCTGTACCGGGCCAAGCTGCTGGCCGGGGAGATGCCGCCGGAGATCGAGGAGGTGTTCCACGACTGCGGCCTGCCGCTCTTCCCGGACGAGGGGGCGCTGGAGATGTCGTGCTCCTGCCCCGACTGGGGGTTCCCCTGCAAGCACCTGTCGGCGGTGCTCTACCTGCTGGCCGAGGCGTTCGACGACGACCCGTTCCTCGTGCTGGCCTGGCGGGGGATGCCGAGGGACGCCCTGCTGGAGGCGCTGCGGGCGGCCCCGGCCCCTGCGGACGCCGCGGCGGCGGGCGCGGCGCCGCCGGACGTCGAGGACGTGCCGTTCGCGGCGCGGCTGGCGGATCCGGCCGCGTTCTACGAGGCCGGCGCCTCGGCGGCCCGCCTCCGGGAGCGCACACCGGGCATCGAGCCCCCGCCCGACCTGCTGCTGCGGGCGCTCGACCCGCCTCCCGTGAAGGCGCGGCACATCCCGGTCCTCGACCTGCTCCGGCCGGCCTACCGGCGGCTCGGGGAGGCGGTCACCGGTCCTCGAACTCCTGGGGAACCATCACCCTGACGCCGTTCGGGATCGTCCTGACCAGCAGCGGGGTGCGCAGGCGCACCTCCCCGTCGATGTCGGCGGCCATCGGGGGGTCGGTCTCCAGCAGCATCTCCTGCCCGGTCACGAACGGCCCTCCGGCGAGGCTGCGCCAGCGGCCCGTGGTGGCCCTGACGAGGGTCTCGCCGAGCAGCCGCAGCCGCTTGCCCGAGCCGAGCTGGTACGCGACGAGCCTGCGGTTGTCGATGCTCACGTCCCTGGCGAT
This sequence comes from Microbispora sp. ATCC PTA-5024, assembly GCF_000511135.2. Taxonomy (NCBI): domain Bacteria; kingdom Bacillati; phylum Actinomycetota; class Actinomycetes; order Streptosporangiales; family Streptosporangiaceae; genus Microbispora; species Microbispora sp. ATCC PTA-5024. The sequence goes on from NZ_KI866525.1 coordinate 398,374, forward strand.
CTGCCAGCCGCCGTGGAAGCGGCCGTTGGCGATGTTCAGCTGGTGGGTGAGCAGCTCGTGGCGCTTGCCGTCCACCGTGATGTACGCCCGGAACGGCCGGTGCCCGGGCAGGACCGTCAGGGCGGTCAGCGGGTAGGCGGCCCGGCCGAGCAGGCGCTTGAGCCAGGGCCGCACGGTCCCGGCGACCTCGACGGAGACGCCGAAGCTGGCGAGGTTGGCGAACGGCCGGTCGCCGCACATGCCGAGATCGATGTCGGCCACCTTGCCCTCGCTGAAGACGCCGACCGCCCCGGCGAGGTCGAGCGGCAGCCCGAGGCTGCGGGCGAAGTTGTTGGTGGTGCCGAGCGGCAGCACGCCCAGGGCGACGTCCCTGCCCGCCACGTATCGGACCGAGCTGCTCAGCGTGCCGTCGCCGCCGCCCACCACGAGCAGGTCGGGCTCCTGCTCGAGCGCGCGGGCGACGACGTCCCGCAGCCGGGCGGGGTCGGTCACCGGGTGGACGCCGGTCAGCCGGAAGCCGCCGGCGCGCATGAGCCGCAGTACCTCCGCGTAGCGCCGGCGGCCACGTCTGGACTTGGTGTTCACGATGACCGCGGCTTTCCGGTTCTCGTGGATCGCCGCCGTATGCTCCGCCTTGCTCCGCACGGTCACATGCTAGGCGGGAGCGCGGCGTCCCGCGCATGCCGTACGCCCCTCCCCTGCCCATGCCGCATGGCGGGCACGGGGCCGGAACGCGCCGTGCCCGGCGGCCGCGAGGGCCGCCGGGCACGGGTGCCACCGGGAGAGGGACCGCTACTTCTTGGGCGGCGTCACCTGGATGATCGCGCCCAGGTTGCCGGGCAGCGGGCTGATCAGCTTCAGCACCACGCCGAGCTGCTTGCCCTCGTCACCCGGGTTGCCGGTGCCGAGGACGGCGCCGCCGATGTCCGTGCCGTACAGGTCGGTGGCCGGGGTTCCGTCGGGGTTGACGACCCGGGTCGTGTACGGCTGGTTGTCCTTGGACGGGACGACGGCGGAGGCGTCGCGCAGGCGGTAGTACAGGTTGCCGTCGCGGACCTCGATGCCCGGGTACCAGCCCTTGGCGTCGGTGAAGGTGCTCACCGCGGGCTGCTTGCCGAACGAGGTGCAGTACTCGGTGAACGGCTCGCCCTCGATGCACTCCTTGAACGGGTAGGTGCCGGCGAAGTTGAAGGCCGCGTTGGAGGACTGCGGGCGGGACGGCAGGTTCTTCAGCGTCGACGGGTCGTGCTGGGCCGCGGCGCCGGTGCGGCGCAGCGGGTCGAAGTGCGAGTCGACGATGAGGAGCTGGCCCTTCGGCCCGACCGACGGCAGGTCGAAGGTGGTGTCCGCCACGTCGTTCGTGGTGCGGGACGCGTCCCGGTACCAGACGAGCATGCCGGGCGCGTTGTACTTGATCTTCTCGACCTTCCAGGCGCCGTCACGCAGGTAGGTCGTGTCGTACGCGTACTGCAGGCCCTTGTCGAACCCGTCGAAGTTTCGCCACTCGGCCAGGTAGTACTGCGCCGCCTGGATCTGGCCGGAGAAGATGTTCCAGCCGGCGCCGCTGGTGTCGGTGAAGGTGCCGGTGGTGGCGGTCCAGCCGTTGGCGCCGTTCTCGACGTCGTCGCTCCAGACGGTCGACGAGCCGCTGGTGACGGCGAAGTCGTCGTTGAACCAGCCGCGGCCGAGCGTGGCCGCGTCGGTGGCGTAGCGCAGACGCAGCTGGATCGTCTTGCCGGCCCACGGCGACAGGTCGGCGTACAGGTGCTGCCAGCCGCCGCTCTCGCCGGTCAGGCCGTACTTCTTGCCGCCGAAGGTGTTGAGGTTGCCGTTGGGGTCGGTGTAGTCGTCCCCGGTGCTGGCGAGCGTGCCGTCGTCCTTGTAGATCTTCTGGTCGGTCCAGGTGGCGCCGCCGTCGGCCGACACCTCGAGGAAGCCGTAGTCCCAGTCCTGCTCGATTCCCCAGTCGCTCCACCAGCGGAACTTCGCGTCCGCGCCGGCCGGGACGTCCACCGTACGGGTGAGGCGGCTGTCGGCCCACGTCTGGTCGCTGTTCGACCACCACAGGTTGGAGCCGCTGTGCGGGGTGGACAGCACGACGTGCTTGTCGGGCAGGTTGACCCGCACGCCGTCCTCGGTGCCCTTCGGCGTGCGCGAGGTCTGGCCGAGCGCCACGAGCTTGGTCCCGTCACCCGGGTTGACGATCTTCGGGTTGGCCCAGCCGAGGACCCACTTGTCCCACAGGCCCATGTGGGTCGGCAGGGACTGGAAGATCGGGCCGGAGTGGGAGCCGCTGGACATGAGGTCCCAGAAGTCCACGTCGGAGTCGCCGGCGCCGGTGGTGTCGTACAGGTCGGGCAGGCCGAGGTCGTGGCCGTACTCGTGGGCGAAGACGCCGACCCCCGCGTCCTCCGGCTGGAGGATGTAGTTGGAGATCTTCACGTTCGAGCCGGGCACGGTGTAGCCGCCCGCCACGTCGCTGGAGTGGGCCCACAGGGAGAAGGTGCCCTCGGCGCCGCCGCCGCCGGACTTGTCCTCACCGGCGTGGATCAGCACGAGGTGGTCGATGACGCCGTCCGGCTCGTCGTAGTTGCCGTCGCCGTCGACGTCCGACACGTCTTCCTTGTCGTAGTCGGCCCACGGGAAGCTCGGGTCGGACTTGGCCAGGGCGTTCACCGCGTCGATGGGAAGCTGCGCCGCGCCGCGCGGGTTGTCGGGGTGGCCCGCCATCTCCTGCGGGTAGGTGCCGCACCGGCCGGCGCCGTACCACGCCTCGGAGTGCGGAACCTTGATCCAGCCGACCGCCTGGCCGGTGACGGTGTAGGCGCCCTTCGACAGCTCCTCGTACATGTTCTTCATGGTGGAGCCGGAGATGTCGATGCCCTTCTTGCCGTCCCGGGGGTCGGTCAGGTCCGGGCGGACCCGCGTGGTGATCCCATTGGAGGTGTAGAGCATGTTGTTGTAGTGCGCCGTGTTGAAGTCGGCGACCCACATCGAGTTGTTGTCCTTGCCCCCGCCGGCGGCGGTGGCGGGGTTCGGGATGTGGTTGTGCAGCGGGCCGTTCAGCTTGGTGCCGGCCGGCTCGGTCACACAGTCGTTGACGTCGTCGATCGTCTTCGGGTGCGACCACCCGGAGAAGTCGTCGTTCGCCTGGTCGTTGAACTCGACCAGCAGCGTGAGGAGCTTGGCCGTCTTCGTGGTGTTCGCCTTCTTGTAGATGAAGTCGAACGGGTTCTTGCCGGTCCGGAGGGCCTGCTTCTCGTGCTTGGCCAGCACACGGGCGGCGACCGGGTTGCCGCTGGCGAACTTGTGGTCGATCGCCTGCGCCAGGGCAGCCGTGCGCCTTGCCCCCTTCGAGGGCACCTTCTCGTCGATGACCGACACGTCACTCTGCACGCGAGGTGGCGCGTAGTTGATGTAGTGGTCCTTCGCGGAAGGCTGATAGCCGGCCGTGGGGGTTGCCGCGCCCGCGGCGGCCAGGCCTCCTGCCGCCAGGCCCAGCGCGGGCACGATCGCGGCGAGACGCCGGATTCTTCTGGACAACGAGATCCCTTCCCGTCCGGGTTCCCCGGACACCATGCGCGGCGCGCCGGGATGAGCACGCATGCGGGACCTTAAGCGACAAGGTAAAGAGAAGGTAAAGCGCCTTTGACGATGGTTGTAAAAACGTGATTACACCGAAATGATCTATTTAGTCCGGTTACCACCACGACGGGGTCCGTGCCGTAAAGTCCAGTCGTGCACGACCTCATCGCCGCGCTGCCCGAAGGACGGGTGCTGACCGACCCGGACGTGACCGAGTCGTACGCCCGGGACCGGACGTTCGTCCCGCCGGGACGTCCCCTCGGCGTCGTCCTCGCCCAGACCCGCGACGACGTCGTCACCACGCTGCGCTGGGCGACCGAGAACCGGGTTCCGGTCGTGCCGCGGGGCGCGGGCACCGGCCTCGCGGGCGGCGCCACCGCCACCGACGGCAGCGTCGTGCTGTCGCTCGCCCGGATGACCGCGATCCGCGAACTGTCCCCGCAGGACGAGATCGCCGTCGTCGAGCCCGGCGTCATCACGGCCGACCTCGACCGCGCGGCCCGCGAGCACGGGCTCATGTACGCCCCGGACCCCTCGTCGTACGAGATCTCCACGATCGGCGGGAACCTGGCGACGAACGCGGGCGGCCTGCGGTGCGTGAAGTACGGCGTGACCCGAGACTCCGCCCTCGGCCTGGAGGTCGTGCTGGCCGACGGCCGGATCCTCGACACGGGCCGGCGGACGATGAAGGGCGTCACGGGCTACGACCTGACCGGGCTGTTCGTGGGCTCGGAGGGGACGCTTGGCGTGATCACGGCGGCCACTCTACGGCTGAGGAGGGTGCCCCGCGAGGTCCACACGGTCGCGGCCGAGTTCATGTCGTTGCGTGACGCGGCGGCCGCCGTGTCCGCCATCATCGCGGCCGGCTGCCAGCCGTCCCTGCTTGAGTTGATGGACCGCACGACGCTGGAGGCCATCGACGACTGGAAGAACATCGGGCTGGAGCCGCAGACCCGGGCCATGCTGATCGCCCAGTGCGAGGGCCCCCCGGACGAGATGGCGGCCCTGTGCGAGGAGACCGCCTCGTTCGTCGCGGTGTCCTCGACCCCCGAGGAGGCCGCGGAGCTGATCGGCATCCGGCGGCTCGCCTACCAGGCAAAAGAGCGGATCGGGCAGTGCCTCGTCGAGGACGTCTGCGTGCCCCGGTCCGTGCTGCCCGACATGATCTCCAGGATCGAGGAGGCCGCCGCCCGCCACGAGGTGACGATCGCCACCGTGGCCCACGCCGGCGACGGCAACCTGCACCCGGTCTTCATCTTCGAACGTGGCCTCGCCGAGCCGCCGGCCGAGGTGTGGGCGGCCGCCGACGAGGTGTTCCGCGCCGCCCTCGACCTCGGCGGGACCCTCACCGGCGAGCACGGCGTCGGCCTGCTCAAGAAGCGGTGGCTGGGCCTGGAGGCGGGCCCCCTGGTGACCGAGCTGCACCAGGGCATCAAGCAGGTGTTCGACCCGCTCGGCATTCTCAACCCCGGAAAGGCCATCTGACCGCTGGTAGCGTTTGGCTCCATTGTCATGTTCAGTGTCACGTTCGGCGCACTTCGGGGGCGATGGTGGCGTTAGAGGACGGCGATCCGGCACGTCTGGGCCCGTACACGCTCGTCGACCGCCTCGGCGAGGGCGGCCAGGGCGTCGTCTTCCTGGGCCGCGGCCCCGCGGGCGGGCAGGTCGCGGTGAAGCTGCTGCACACGCGGCTCGCCGCCGACCCCGAGGCGCGGGAGCGGTTCCTGCGCGAGGTCGCGCTGGCCCAGCGGGTGGCGCCCTTCTGCACCGCCCCCGTCCTGCACGCCGACCTCGCGGGCAACCAGCCGTACATCGTGAGCGAGTTCGTCCCGGGGCCGTCGCTGCGGCAGCTCGTGGAGCGGGAGGGGCCGCGGCGGGGCGCCGCGCTCCAGCGGCTCGCGATCAGCACGGCGACGGCGCTGGCCGCCATCCACCGGGCCGGGATCACGCACCGCGACTTCAAGCCGGCCAACGTCCTGATGGGGCCGGAGGGCCCCGTCGTGATCGACTTCGGGGTGGCCAGGGCGCTCGACTCGCCGCAGGCGACGGCGACCGGCGCGTCCATCGGCACACCGGCCTACCTGGCTCCCGAGGTGCTGTCGGGCGGCGCGGCCCGGGGGGCCGCCGACATGTTCGCCTGGGGCGTCACCATGGTGTTCGCCGCCACCGGACGCCCCGCCTTCGGGGCCGACACGATCCCCTCGGTGATCACCCGTATCCTGCACGCCGAGCCCGACCTCGGCGACCTCGCGCCGCCCCTGCGGGACATCGTCGCCGCCTGCCTGTCGAAGAACCCCGCGCTGCGTCCCGCGGCCGAGGACGTGGTCGCCCGGCTCACCGGCGGGCCGGTCGCCCCCGTGCCGCAGGCCGTTCCCCCCGCGTCTCCC
>NZ_KI866525.1:404463-408479 GCF_000511135.2 Microbispora sp. ATCC PTA-5024
CCGCCCCGGCCGCGGGGACGGCGCGCCAGGCCGGCGCGGCCCCGGCGGACGGCGCTGACCTGGACGGCCGTCGGGATCGGGGCCTCCGCACTCGCGGCCGCGGCCTTCCTGGTGCCGAACTGGGTGTCCGCCAGGCAGATCTCCTCTGAGGACGCCCTCGGCCCGACACCCGGGGCCGCCTCCGCCGCGGCCGAGCCGCAGGTCTCCACGCCGTACGCGCCGGCCACCCCGAAGGGGCGCAGGCCCGGACGGCCCTCGCCGGCCTCCACTGCCGGCCGGCCCCGAGGGGACGCGACGGCCGCCCCGGCCCGGACACGCCCGGCGCACCCGTCGCCCACCCCTGACCGCTCCGGCGGATCGAGGCCCACCCCCTCGACGGCCGGGCCCACGGCCACCCCGAAGCCGACGACGCAACCCACCGCCCAGCCCTCCGCGAAGCCGACGCCGACCCCGACGAAAACGCCGACGAAGGCCCCGACCAGCGCGCCCAAGCCCAACCCCTACACGGCCAAGGGCGTCTGCGGGACCGGCTACGCCGTAGTCGACTCGCACTCCTACGGCGGGCAGGCCACGACGTACCTGCTCTACAGCTCCTCCACCGGCCGCAACTGCGTGATCACCCTGTCCCGCTACGTGATGCCGGGCAAGGTGAGGATGGGCGCCGTCCTGAAGGTCAAGGGCGGGGCGTCGGCCGCCGACTCGGGCTCCTACACGGCGTACGCCGGTCCGCTGCGCCTGGCCGCCGCCGGCAGGTGCGTGATCTGGGGCGGCGGGTACGGCAGCACGAGCTGGAGCAGCGCGTGGTCCCACTGCGGCTGACCCGGGCGGGCGGCACCCGCGGCACCGCGGCGGCCCGGTGCGGTGACGGCGCGGTGCGGTGCGGTGACGGCGCGGCGAGGTGACGGCGCGTTGACGTGACGGCGGCCAACCCGGAGGATCTTCCCGTGATTGAACTCGGTTCGGTGGTGACATGACGGCACTCGTGAGCCGGCTGGACACCTCCAGCGGCGAGTACGGCGCCCGGCGCGCCGCCATGCTGACGAAGATCGCCGAGCTGGAGGCCGAGCACGCCAGGGCCGTGGCCGGAGGCGGGCCCAAGTACGTCGACCGGCACAGGGAGCGGGGCAAGCTGCTCGCGCGCGAGCGGATCGAGCTGCTCGTCGACCCCGACTCGCCGTTCCTGGAGCTGTCCCCGCTGGCGGCCTGGGGCACCGAGTTCCCCGTGGGAGCGAGCGTGGTGACCGGGATCGGCGTGATCGAGGGCGTCGAGTGCGTCGTCACGGCCAGCGACCCCACCGTGCGGGGCGGCGCGTCCAACCCCTGGACGCTGCGCAAGACGCTCCGGGCCGCCGACATCGCGCTCGAGAACCGCCTGCCGTACGTGAACCTGGTCGAGTCGGGCGGCGCCGACCTGCCGTCGCAGAAGGAGATCTTCATCCCGGGCGGCCGGATCTTCCGGGACCTGACCCGGCTGTCGGCCGCCGGCGTCCCGACGATCGCGCTGGTCTTCGGCAACTCGACCGCGGGCGGGGCATACGTGCCCGGCATGAGCGACCACGTGGTCATGGTGCGGGAACGCGCCAAGGTGTTCCTGGGCGGCCCGCCGCTGGTGAAGATGGCGACCGGCGAGGAGTCCGACGACGAGTCGCTGGGCGGCGCCGAGATGCACGCCCGCACCTCCGGCCTCGCCGACCACCTGGCGGCCGACGAGCACGACGCGCTGCGCATCGGCCGGCGGATCGTGCGGCGGCTCAACCGGCGCCGGCCCGTCGCCTCCCCGGCGGCCGCGCCCCCACCGCTGTACGACGAGGACGAGCTGCTCGGCATCGTGCCCGAGGACCTGAAGATCCCGTTCGACCCGCGCGAGGTCATCGCCCGGGTGGTGGACGGCAGCGACTTCGACGAGTTCAAGCCGCTGTACGGGCCGAGCCTGGTCACGGGCTGGGCGGCGGTCCACGGCCACGCGATCGGGATCCTCGCCAACGCCCGCGGGGTGCTGTTCGGCGAGGAGGCCCAGAAGGCGGCGCAGTTCATCCAGCTGGCCGACCAGACCCGCACGCCGCTGGTCTTCCTGCAGAACACGACCGGCTACATGGTCGGCAGGGACTACGAGCAGAGCGGCATCATCAAGCACGGCGCCATGATGATCAACGCGGTGTCCAACTCGACCGTCCCGCACATCACGATCGTCATGGGCGCCTCCTACGGCGCGGGCAACTATGGGATGTGCGGCCGGGCCTACGACCCCCGGTTCCTGTTCACCTGGCCGAGCGCGAAGTCGGCCGTCATGGGCCCCGCCCAGCTCGCGGGCGTCATGTCGATCGTCGGCCGCGCCGCCGCCGAGGCCCGCGGCCAGGAGTACGACGAGGAGGCCGACGGGGCCATGCGGCAGGCCGTGGAGGCCCAGATCGAGGCCGAGTCGCTGGCGTTCTTCCTGTCCGGCCGGCTCTACGACGACGGGGTGATCGACCCCAGGGACACCCGTACGGTCCTCGGGCTGTGCCTGTCCGCGATCGGCAACGCGCCCGACGCCGGCCGCGCCGGCTACGGCGTCTTCCGGATGTGAGCAGAGGGACGGCGACAATGATCGAGCGGTTGCTGGTGGCCAACCGGGGCGAGATCGCCCGGCGCGTGTTCCGCACCTGCCGTGAGCTGGGGATCGGCACGGTCGCGGTGTTCTCCGACGCCGACGCGTCCGCGCCGCACGTGGCCGAGGCCGACCGGGCCGTACGGCTGGGCGCGCCGCTGTCGTACCTCGACCCCGCGCTGGTCGTGGACGCGGCCCGCAGGGCGGGGGCGGACGCGGTGCACCCCGGGTACGGCTTCCTGTCGGAGAACGCCGCCTTCGCCCAGGCCGTCCTGGACGCCGGGCTCACCTGGATCGGGCCGTCCCCGGAGGCCGTAGCGGCGATGGGCTCGAAGATCGAGGCGAAGGCGCTGATGGCCGAGGCGGGGGTGCCGGTCCTGCCGACGTTCCCCATCGGGCCCGGCGGGCTCGCCGAGGAGCTGACCCGGCAGTTGCCCGAGGTGGAGACGCCCCTGCTGATCAAGGCGTCCGCGGGAGGCGGCGGCCGCGGGATGCGGGTGGTCCGCGACCCGGCCGATCTGCCCGCCGCCGTCGAGGCGGCCCACCGGGAGGCCCTGGCGGCGTTCGGCGACGGCACGCTGTTCGCCGAGCCGCTGCTGGAGGGCGCCCGGCACATCGAGGTGCAGATCCTCGCCGACGCCCACGGCACGGTCTGGGCCCTCGGCGAGCGGGAGTGCTCGATCCAGCGCCGCCACCAGAAGGTCATCGAGGAGGCCCCCTCCCCCGCCGTCACCCCCGAGCTGCGCAGGGAGCTGTGCGAGGCCGCGATCAGGGCGGCCCGGGCCATCGGGTACGTCGGGGCGGGAACCGTCGAGTTCCTGCTCGCCGCGGGCGGCGGCTTCCACTTCCTGGAGATGAACACCCGCCTGCAGGTCGAGCACCCGGTCACCGAGGCGGTGTACGGCGTCGACCTCGTGCGCCTGCAGATCGAGGTGGCCGAGGGCGTGCAGCTGGCCGCGCTGCCGCCGAGCCCGGTCGGCCACGCCATCGAGGCCCGCCTGTACGCCGAGGACGCCGACGGCCGCCCGCAGACCGGTGTGCTCCACCGCTTCGAGGTGCCGGGCGTGGACGGCGAGTTCGCGCTGGGCGCGCGGCTGCGGCTCGACTCGGGCGTGGTGTCCGGCGGCGAGGTCGGCGTCCACTACGACCCCATGCTCGCCAAGGTCGTGGCGTACGCGCAGACCCGCGGCCAGGCCGCGCGGCGCCTCGCCGGGGCGCTCGCCCGGGCCCGGGTGCACGGGCTCACCACCAACCGCGACCTGCTCGTCACCGTGCTGCGGCACCCCGAGTTCCTGTCGGGGGCGCTCGACACCGGATTCCTCGACCGCCACCCCTCGACCGCGCCGCTGGCCGGCCCGCAGGCCGTCCGGCTGTCGGCGCTCGCGGCGGCGGTGGCCGCGGCCGAGGGCCGCAGGGCCGCCGCCCCCGT
>NZ_KI866525.1:408499-441313 GCF_000511135.2 Microbispora sp. ATCC PTA-5024
AGATCGATCTCCTGCGGTACCGAACCTGCGTGCTCAAGAGCCAGGACATCGCGGCGAGCGAGCTGGTGGCGATTATCAGAGTCGTGGGATCGGGCTACCTCCCCATGGGCGGCCTGCCCGTCGGCTGGCGCAACGTTCCCTCCCAGCCGCAGCGCGCCCTGTTCGCGACCGAGGCCGGGGAACGGCTGGAGATCGCCTACCGCTTCACCAGGGACGGCCTGCGGGCCGAGGGCTTCGACGGCGTCGCGCTGGTGTCGGCGGCCCCGGACGCGGTGGTGCTGGAGGAGGAGGGCGTGCGGCACACGTTCGAGGTGGCCGCCTACCCGGGCGTGGTCCACGTCGACTCCTCGCTCGGGCCGGTGCGGCTCACGCCGGTCGACCGGCTGCCCGAGCCCGTCGAGCAGGTCGCGCCGGGGTCGTTGCTGGCCCCCATGCCGGGTACGGTCCTGCGTGTCGAGGTGGCGCCCGGCGACACCGTGACGGCCGGGCAGCCCGTGGTCGTGCTGGAGGCCATGAAGATGGAGCATCGGATCGTGTCGAACGCCTCCGGGGCCGTGTCCGCCCTGAACGTCGCCCCCGGCCGCCAGGTCGAGGCCGGCGCCGTCCTCGCCGTGATCGAGGAGGGCTGATGGCCGGCGACGGCGAGGTCCTGGTCCGGCGCGCCGAGAAGGACGGCGTGGCCACCGTCACGCTCGACTCGCCGCGCAACCGCAACGCCCTGTCGGCCCGGCTGCTCGGGCAGCTCGACGAGGCCCTCACGTGGGCGCTCGCCGAGCCGGCCGTACGGGTGATCGTGCTGACCGGGACCGGGCCGGTGTTCTGCGCGGGCGCCGACCTCAAGGAGCAGCGCGGCGGCGCCGCCCCGGTCACCGCGTCGTTCCCCGACATCATGAGCCTCATCTGGGAGAGCCCGAAGCCGGTCGTGTGCCGCCTGAACGGCACGGCCCGGGCGGGCGGCCTCGGCCTGGTCGCCGCGTGCGACTTCGCCGTCGCCCCCGACACCGCGTCGTTCGCGTTCAGCGAGGTGCGGCTCGGCGTGGCGCCCGCGATGATCGCCGTCACCTGCCTGCGCAGGCTCGACCCCCGGGCCGCCGCCGAGTACTTCCTCACCGGCGAGGTGTTCTCCGCGGCACGCGCCGCGGAGATCGGGCTGCTCACGAAGGCGGTCCCCGGGGAGGACCTCGACGCCGCGGTGGCCCACTACACGGACATGCTGCTGCGCGGCGGCCCCGAGGCGCTGGCGATCACCAAGAGGCTCGTCCGCGAGGTGCCGCTCATGCCGGTGGACGAGGGGTTCCGGGCGATGGCGGCGCTGTCGGCCGAGCGGTTCACCTCGGCGGAGGGGCAGGAGGGCATCCGGGCGTTCATGGAGAAGCGGCCGGCCGCCTGGATCCCCGGCGCCGCCGACGCCCCCCGTGCGAGTTCCGGCGGCGGCTCACGCGCTGGCTCGGGCAGTGGCTCGGGCAGTGGCTCAGGCAGTGGCTCAGGCGGGCCCGGCGACGGTTCCGGCTCGCGGTGAGCGGGTCCCCCGGCGGCCCGCTCCGGGTGGCCAACTGCAGCGGCTTCTACGGCGACCGCCTGTCAGCGGCCCGTGAGATGGTCGAGGGCGGCCCGATCGACGTGCTGACCGGCGACTGGCTGGCCGAGCTGACCATGCTGATCCTCGCGGGGAACCGGCTCAAGGGCCGGCCCGGATACGCCCGGACGTTCCTGACGCAGATGGAGCAGGTGCTGGGCGCCTGCCTCGACCGGGGGATCAAGGTCGTCGCGAACGCCGGCGGGCTCGACCCGGCGGGCTGCGCGCGGGCCGTGGAGGACCTCGCCGGCCGGCTGGGCCTGCGGGCGTCCGTCGCCGCCGTCACCGGCGACGACCTGATGCCGTTCACCGGGCGGCACATGGACACCGGCGAGCCCCTCCCGGCCGATCCGCTCACCGCCAACGCCTACCTCGGCGGACGGCCGATCGCCGTGGCCCTCGAACACGGCGCCGACGTCGTGGTCACCGGCCGGGTCACCGACGCCGCGCTCGTCACCGGGCCGGGCATGTGGCGGTTCGGGTGGCGGCCCGAGGACCTGGACGCCCTCGCCGGCTCGGTCGTCGCCGGGCACGTCATCGAGTGCGGCTGCCAGGCGACCGGCGGCAACTACGCGTTCTTCCGGGACGTCCCCGACCTCGCCCACTGCGGCTTCCCCATCGCGGAGTTGCACGCGGACGGGTCGAGCGTGATCACCAAGCATCCCGGCACCGGCGGCCTGGTCTCGGTCGGCACGGTCACGGCCCAGCTCCTCTACGAGATCGGGTCGCCCCGCTATCCCGGGCCGGACGTCGTGGCCCGGTTCGACACGATCCGGCTGGAGCAGGAGGGCCCCGACCGCGTACGGATCTCCGGGGTGCGCGGCGAGCCGCCGCCGGCGACGCTGAAGGTCGCCGTCAACCACCTGGGCGGCCACCGCAACACGATGACGCTGTTCGTCACCGGCCTGGACGTCGAGGCGAAGGCCCGGCTGGCCGAGGAGGCGATCTGGGCCCGCGTGCCGAAGGAGTCGTTCGAACAGGTCCACGTCGAGCTCACCCCGCTGACCGCCGGAACCGCTCCGGGCGGCGCGGCGGCGGGCACGGCGCTGCTGCGGATCACCGTGATGGACCCCGACCCGCGCAAGGCGGGCCGCGCGTTCTCCTCGGCCGTGGTCGAGACCGGGCTCGCGAGCTACCCCGGCTTCCACGCCCTCACGCCGCCCGGCGACGCCTCGCCGTACGGGGTCTACCGGCCCTCGCTCGTGGACGCGGCGGACGTGCTGCCCGTCGTCACGCTCGGGGACCTGCGGATCGAGGTGCCCCACACCCCGCCCGCCGGGACCGCCACCGGGATCGCCGAGCCGGCCGCGCCGCCGGCCCTCCCGGCTCCCGAACCCGGATCTCGCCCGGGGGCGCGCCGGCCGCTGGGCGAGATCGCCGGCGCCCGGTCGGGCGACAAGGGCGGCGACGCCAACCTCGGCGTGTGGGTCGGCACTGGCGAGCGGTACGCCTGGCTGGCCGCCTTCCTCACGGCCGACCGGCTGCGCGCGCTGCTGCCGGAGATAGGCGACCTGCCCATCGAGCGGTACGAGCTGCCGGGCCTCCGGGCCCTCAACTTCGTCGTACGGGGACTGCTGGGCCTGGGGGTGGCCGCCAGCCCGCTCCTCGACGCCCAGGCGAAGGCCCTCGGGGAACGGCTCCGGGCGGTCCCCGTGCCCCTGCCGGACTGACGACCCCTAGGATTGCGCGCAATTGCTCATTGAGCGCGCAATAGTCGTTCAAAGGGGGAGAAAGAGCCATGCGACTGCGGTTTCTCGGCTCCACATCGGAGGCGGGGGCCTGCCCCTCCCTCTACGCCACCGACCGCGGCACCATCGTCGTCCAGGGCCTGGAACTGGCCGACGCCGAGGCCCGCGGCGACCTGCTGCACGTGCTGGACGGCGAGACGGCCGTCGAGGTGCCGCGCGAGCTCCTGACCGAGATCGCCCGCCGTGTCCTGACAGATCAGTTGATAGATCACGATTAGGGACTTCCCTATGGCTCGGGCGGACCGCCCGGGTCTACCTTGGTCCGCACCACGGCCGGAGGTGGGAGTGAGCGGGTTCCAGCAGGCGCGGATCGACCTCGGGGCCCAGCTGCGCCAGTTGCGGGAGAACGCCCGCCTGTCCGGCAAGGACCTGGCAGAACGGCTCCGCTGGCAGCCGTCGAAGGTGTCCAGGATCGAGAACGCCCGCCAGACGGCGACCGAGGACGACGTGGTCGTCTGGGGCCAGGCCGTCCAGGCGGACCCGGACACGATCGACGAGCTCATCCGGCAGGCGGCCGGACTGCTGGAGCGGCAGGACTCCTGGCGGCAGCGGCACAAGAGCGGCCTGGAGGCGCTCCAGGAGGACATCCGCGACCTGGAGTCGCGGACCCGCCTCTTCCGGGTCTTCGAGCCCGGCGTCGTGATCGGCCTGCTGCAGACGGCCGAGTACGCCCGGCACATCTTCAGCAAGGTCCGGCGGCTCTACGAGACGACCGACGACGTGGACGCCGCCATCCGGGTGCGGATGCAGCGGCAGGAGATCCTGTACGACCAGGGCCGCCGGTTCCGGTTCGTCGTCCCGGAGGCCGTGCTGCGGTACCGGCTCGCGCCCCCCGACGTGATGCGCGGCCAGCTCGACCGGCTGATCGCGGTGACCACGCTGCCGAACGTCGAGTTCGGGATCGTGCCCTTCGCCGCGCCGCTGCCGTCGGCCCCCCTCAACTCGTTCTGGATCTACAACGACTCCCTGGTCGGCGTCGCGACCAGGACCCGTGACCTGCTCCTTCGCGACGCGGAGGACGTGGCGTTCTACGCCCAGGCGTTCGAGGAGTACTGCGAGGTGGCGGTCTTCCGCGACGCGGCCCGCGCCCTCATCGTCCGGGCCCTCGACGGCTACGCCGGACAATCGGGCGACTGATCCCGGCAATTGCTTGAAGATCACGCCGGCCGCGTGCAATTCTTTCTCTCCTACGGGAGGTGACGGCGTTGGTCGACACGGTTGCCGGAATCCAGGAGTTCGCCTCCGCCGTCCGCGGGCACATCGATCTGTCCGTCCGGGTCGTCGGCGGGGCGCCCCCACGGGTGCAGGTCCGCAACCGCTTCAGCGACACCCTGTCGGAGACGGTGACCTGTTCGGACGAGGGCGCGTTCGTCACCTCGTGGGGCTACCGGCTGGGGACGGTGGAGAGCGTCCAGGACGCCGCCGCCCGGCTGGCGTACCTCATGGCCGCCCTCCCCGCCTGACTCCCCTCGCGCGCCTACTTCCCCAGCGCGGTCTGCAGATCCATGACGTGGTCCTGGGTCTGCTGCAGCAGCGGGCGCAGCGCCTCGGCCACGTCGTGCAGGCCCAGCGCCTCCGCCTGCTCCACCCGCTCCCGGTAGCGCCGCAGCTGCTCCTGCTCCAGCTCCAGGTCGAGCGCCAGGGCCGCCGCCCCCTCGGTGGCCACCGGCACCTCGGGCACCCGCACGCTGGGCACGCCGCCGAGGAAGTCGATCTGCTCCGCCAGCGTGCTCGCGTGGTTCAGCTCCTGGCCGAGGTGCTGCTTGAGCTCCTCGATGATGGACAGGTACTCGGCGCCCTTGATCGTCGCCGCGTGCTGGACGTACTGGACGATCGAGCGGTACTCGCTCTCCAGGTCCTCGTTGAGGAGCGCGATGAAGGCCTCGCTGTCCATACGTGATCATCCTTTCGTTCACGGAGGCCGTACCCGTACCCGTCCGGTCGCGCTCCGAACGCGATCAGCCCAGCGTGAACCGTATTCGGACTGCGCGAGGAGTCCGGTCAGGACGGCTTCAGCACCGCCATGGCCGCGTTGTGCCCGGGGATGCCGCTGACGCCGCCGCCGCGCCTGGCCCCCGCGCCGCACAGCAGGAGCCGCTCGTACGGCGTCTCCACGCCCCAGGGCCCGTGGTCGCCCGGCTCGGCGTACGGCCAGGACAGGTCGCGGTGGAAGATGTGGCCGCCCGGCAGCCCGGCCTCCCTCTCCAGGTCGACGGGCGTCTTCGCCTCCAGGCACGGCTCGCCGGAGGGGGCGCGCAGCAGGCAGTCCTCGATCGGCTCGGCCAGCACGGCGTCGACCGACGCGAGCGTGCGGCGCACGGCCTCCCGCGCGGCCTCCGCGCCGGTCCGCGGGTCGCGGAAGAGCCGGGCCGGCATGTGCAGCCCGAACAGCGTCATCGTGTAGGCGCCCGCCTCGCGCAGCGACGGCCCGAGGATCGAGGGGTCGGTGAGCGAGTGGCAGTACACCTCGGCCGGCGGCAGGTCCGGGATCCGCCCGGCCGCGGCCTGCGCGTACGCCGCCGCGAGCTGGTCGCGGCCCTCGTTGATGTGGAACGTCCCGCTGAACGCCTCGGCCGGGTCGACCGCGGGGTCCTTCAGGCGCGGCAGCCGGGACAGCACCATGTTGATCTTCAGCTGGGCGCCCTCGGGGACCTCCGGCTCCTCGCCGAGCAGGCGGGCGAGGACGGCGGGCGGCACGTTGGCCAGGACCCGGCCCCCGGTCACCGTGTGCTCGGCGCCGCCGTCGTCCCGGAAGGCCACCTCCCCCGTGCCGGGGTCGATCCCGAGGACCTCGGCGTCCGTGCGGATCTCGGCGCCGCCGCGGCGGGCGGCCTCGGCGAGCTCCGCGGTGACGGCGCCCATGCCGCCGACGGGGACGTTCCAGTCGCCCGTGCCGTCGCCGACCACGTGGTACAGGAAGCACCGGTTGGCCAGCAGGTCCGCCGACGGGTCGGCGAACGTGCCGATCAGCGCGTCGGTGAGCACCACCCCGCGGACGGTGTCGTCGGCGAAGCGCTCGGCCACCGTCTCGCCGACCGGCCGCTCGAACAGGTCGCGCCAGGCCTCGTCGTCCCCCACGACCGCGCGCAGGGCCGTACGGTCGCGCAGCGGTTCGAGCAGGGTCGGCGCGACCCGGCGGGCCACCTCGCCCACCATGCCGTAGAACCGCGTCCAGGCGTCCAGGTCGGCGCGACCGCCGGTGACGGCGGCGAAGGAGGCAGCGGTGCGTCCCTCGTCCGCCGTGTCGACGAGCAGGCCCGTGCCGCCCACGGGCGTGTACGACGAGAACCTCCGGCGGCGCAGGTCCAGGCCGAGCCCGAGCTCCTTGACGATCTTCGTCGGCAGCAGGCTGACCAGGTAGGAGTAGCGCGACAGCCGGGCGTCCACGCCGGGGAAGGCCCGGGCGGAGACGGCGAGGCCGCCGACGTGGCCGAGGCGTTCGAGGACGAGCACGCGCCGTCCGGCCCGGGCAAGGTACGCGGCGGCGACCAGGCCGTTGTGCCCGGCTCCGGCGATGACGGCGTCGTAGTGCGATCGAGGCATGGCGGGTCTCCCCGGTTGACGGGCGCGGGTTCCGGAGGGCGCGGCGGGCGTGAGGCGGCTCGCCGGGCGCGCGGGGGGTGGGATGGGCGGGGGTCGCGCGGGGGACGTCAGAGACCGGTCGGCCAGTGGGGGTCCGGCCGGGGACCCTCAAGCACCTCAAATGGCACCATGCCCGGCACAATATCCCGAAGCGGACATCTTCCGCCAACCCTCGAACAGGAGAGACATGCGCGTATCCGATGAGGTCGCCGAGGCGCTGGCCGCGGGCCGGCCGGTCGTCGCCCTGGAGTCCACCATCATCTCCCACGGGCTGCCGCAGCCCCGCAACCTCCAGGTGGCCCTGGAGCTGGAGGAGATCGTGCGGGAGGCGGGGGCCGTCCCGGCCACGGTGGCCGTCCTCGACGGCGTGCCGCGGGTGGGCCTCGGCAAGGACGGCCTGGAGCGGATCGCCACCGAGCCGGGGCTGCGCAAGCTGGGCTTCCGGGACCTCGCGCCGGCCGCCGCGCTGCGGCTGAGCGGCGCCACGACGGTCTCCGGGACCTCCTTCCTGGCCGCGCGGGCCGGGGTGCGGGTCTTCGCCACCGGAGGGCTCGGCGGCGTCCACCGGGGCTACACCGCCGTCCAGGACGAGTCGGCCGACATCGACACCCTGAGCCGTACGAGGATCACCGTCGTCTGCGCGGGCGTGAAGTCGATCCTCGACGTGCCGGCCACGCTCCAGCGGCTGGAGACCCGGCAGATCACGGTCGTGGGCTACCGGACCGACGAGTTCCCCGGCTTCTACCTCCACAGCTCGGGCGAGCCGGTCGACTGGCGGATCGAGAGCCCCGAGGAGGCGGCGGGCGTCATGCGGGCCCAGGACGCCCTCGGCGGGCTCGACACCGCGCTGATCGTGGCCAACCCCGTGCCCGCCGGCGAGCAGCTCGACCCGGAGCTGCACGACCGCGTGCTCGCCGAGGGCCTGCGGGCCGCCGAGGACCAGGGCGTCGCCGGTCAGGCCATCACCCCGTTCCTGCTGGAGTACCTGGTGAACGCGACCGGCGGCGCCTCGCTGGAGGCGAACCTCGCCGCCGTACGGGGCAACACCCGGCTCGCCGGCGCCATCGCGGCGGCCTGGGTCCGGGAGCGCTAGGCGTGCCCACCGGCCTGCTGGTGATCGGCGACGTCGTCACCGACGTGGTGGCCCTGCACGGGCCGCTGGCCCCCGGGACCGACACCCCCGCCGACATCGTGCTGCGCCCGGGCGGCTCCGGGGCGAACACCGCGTCGTGGGCCGCCCACCTCGGCGCCGACACCCGGTTCCTGGGGCGGGCCGGCTACGACACCGGCGAGTGGCACATCGCGGAACTGGCCGGTGCCGGGGTGCGGCCGCACGTCGCGGTCGACCCCGGCCGTCCCACGGCCATCGTCATCGCCATGGTGGACGCGACCGGCGAGCGGTCCATGCTCACGAACCGGGGCGCGGGCGGCCACATCGGCGTCGGCGACTGGTCGCCCTCCCTCCTCGACGGGGTCGGCCACCTCCACGTCTCGGGCTACACGCTGTTCGCCGAGCCGGGGCTGGAGCTGGCCCGGCTCGCGATGCGCGAGGCCACGGAGCGGGGGGCGACCGTGAGCGTCGACCCGGCGTCGTCCGGGTTCCTGCGCGACTTCGGCCCCGAGCGCTTCCTGCGGGAGACGGCGGCCGCCGGAATCGTGATCCCCAACCGGGAGGAGGCCCTGCTGCTGACGGGCGAGCCCGGGAGCCCCGAGGCCGCGGCCGAGATCCTCGGCGCCCGGTACGGCGCCGCGGCCGTCAAGATCGGCGCCGAGGGGGCGCTGCTGTCCCGGGAGGGCCGTATAGTCGCCAGGGCGGCCCCGCCCGCTACCGTCGTGACGGACTCGACGGGAGCCGGGGACGCCTTCGCCGCCGGATTCCTGACCGGCCTGCTGGCCGGGGTTCCCGACGAGGAGGCGCTGCGGAGGGGGTGCTCGGCGGGGGCGGCGGCGGTCGCGCAGGTGGGCGGCCGGCCGAAATTTGGGAACTTTACCCTATTGACACCAATTGCTGGTTTGCCGCGTAAGCTGCACCATTAGCAACATGCGTCACTCTCGGGAGGGTGCGGTCAAGCCGATGGACGCCGAGTCAACGATCTGCCTGAGCGACCTCGTACCGGCCCTGCGCTGGAGCCGTCCTCAGCAGGTGGCCGAGTTGCTGGCCGATCCGCGCCTGCCCGGCGGCTGGTGGGCGTCGGTCACCCTCCGGCGGGCGGTGGAGGCGACCGGCGTGGACTGGCTCTGCGAGCGGCTGGCCCGGCTCGCCACGGGCCGCTGGGACCACCTGCCCCTCACCGACCTGCTCCCCGCCCTCCAGGTCCACACGCTCGACCCGGCCCTGCCGGGCTGGCCCGAGCCGGTCCGCTCGCTGGTCACCCAGCTCGGCGGGTGGTACCGGCTGCGCCGCCTCACGCCGTGCGACCTGCAGTCCCCCTCCGCCCCGGCCTCGCCGGAGGCTCTGCTGACCACCGTCTTCCGGGAGGTCTTCGGCTACCTGGTCGCCACGGAGGGGGCCTCTTCACCGGCGTACGCCGCCCCGGCCGCGCCGCCCGCCGTCGCGCCCCCGGCTCAGCAGCCTCCGGCGCAGCAGAACCCGATGCAGGCCCCGCCTCAGGCACCGGTTCAGGCGCCGATGCCGGCCCCGTTGCAAAGCCCGGTGCAGGGCCCCGACGGCCGGTCGCCACAGCCCGTGCCCGGCCTGCCGGCGCAGCCGTACCCCGTGCCGGGGCAGCCGGGCGCGCCCGCCGCCGAGCAGACGACGACCGCCGAACGGCCCGCCGTCCCCGCCGCACCGGCCGCGCCCCCCGCTCCCCCCGTCCCCGCCATGCCCTCGCCGACCGAGCACCCGATGGTGGCGGTCGTGGAGGGGCTGTTCCGGGGCTGGGACCCGCTCGCCAGGGCCGTGGCCCGCGAGCGCCTGTTCGCCGCCGAGCCCGTGACCCTGCGGACGCTCGCCCACGACCTGAACGTCGACCGCGAGACCCTGTCCCACGCCCAGCGGGCCGCCGAGGAGCGGGTGCTGCTGTGGCTGCGCTCCCCCGACTCGGCCCCTCTCACCGGGCACCTGTTCGGGCTGACGGAGTGGCTCGGCGCCGCCGCCACCCAGGAGCAGCTCATCGCCGCCGACCCCTCCCACCCGATCGAGGTGCCCGCCCTCGGCACCGCGCTGTGGCGGGTGCTCGTCACGCTCATGCCCGACCGGCGTCTGCAGGACGGCTGGCTCGTCGTCGGCGACCTGGCCGGGCTGCGGGAGAAGACGCGGCAGCTGCTGGCGACCAAGGCGGCCGACGCCGACGTGGTCGAGCTGCTCGGCCAGCTCGGCATCCGGGCCCACTCGGCCAAGGCGTGGCTCGGGTCCATGCCCGACACGACGTCCTCCGCCCCGCACGTGAACGGCGCGCTTCCCCGCCGGCAGGGCCAGTCGGCCGACGGCGCGCCCGGTGCGGCCCCCACGCCGCTGCCCCGCCGTACGCCGGGGGTCAACGGCCACAACAACCACCGGGGCGGCGTCCCGATCCCTTCGCAGGCCAACAACGGCCCCGACGCGGCCACCGCGCTGGCGGCGCTGAACGCGCTCACCGGCGGGGTGCCCCGGCCCCACCTCGTGCCGAACCCGCGGCCGTCGTCCAGCCCCGCCTCCGACCCGCGCCGCTGGCAGCGGATCGACGTCACGAGCGGGCACCTGCGCGGCGAGCCCGTGGCCGTGCCCGAGGGGTACGCCGCCCAGCTCGGCATGCGGCCCGGCACGCTGCTGTCGGTCACCGGGCCGGGCGACAACGCGGTCGTGCTGGTGTGGCGGGACCGGCAGCCGGTCTTCGACTCGCTCCAGCCGGTCCTCATGCGGCTCAACGCCCGGCCGGGCGACTCCGTCTACGTGACGGTGGACGGGTACCGGCTGGACGCCCAGCTCACCTCGGCCTGATCCGGCGCGGCTACCGCAGCATCTTGCGGTAGTAGGTGGCCGACACCTCGTACCCGAGGGCGCCGTAGAACTCGGCGGCCCGCCGGGTGGCCAGCGCGACGTAGCCCGCGTCGCGCGAGCGGGCCCAGGTCTCGAACTCCTCCAGGAGGCGCCGGCCGAGACCGTGCCGGCGGTAGGCGTTCTCGATCATCGCCTCCTCGACCCAGGCCACCCGGCCGTTCGCGAACAGCGTCAGGTGGGTGAAGCCGAGCAGGTAGCCCCGGACCGTCCCGTCGACGGTGGCCACCATCAGGAAGGCGTCCTCGTTCTCCAGCAGGTGCGGCAGCGCCGCGTCGAACGGGGGCCGCTCGGGCCGGAAGGAGACGGCGAACTCGCGGGCGAGCGCGAAGATCTCGTCCGCGTCGGACTTCTCGGCCCTCCTGAGCTGGAGATCGTCAGACGTCATGAAAGGGACTCTAGGATTACAGCGGCATATACGTCCAATCGGCACTCCAGGCCGGGCATTCTGGAGCTCCCGTAGGGGATCCCTACGGGAGCTCCAGGTCAGCGGGCCGGACCGGGGCGGCCGCGTCAGGCCGGTGTCATCCCGGGCGCCCGGCGCCGGCCGGTCACCGGGGGGACAGCACGGGCGCGGGCCGGTCGGCGGGTGGGGGAGCGCCGCCGTCCCTGTCCCCCTCGCCCGGGCCGCCGTCGCCGCCCGCGTCGCCCTCGCCGCCCTCCTCGTCCAGGAGCGTCGCCTCGTCGAACGGGATCCGCCCGGCCAGCACCTCGCCGGCGCGCTCCCGGTCGAAGTCCCGCACCCAGGTGCCGATGACCACCGTGGCGACCGCGTTGCCCGCGAAGTTGGTGAGCGCCCGCGCCTCCGACATGAAGCGGTCGATGCCGACGATGAGGCCGACGCCGTCCACCAGCGCCGGGCGGTGCGACTGCAGGCCCGCCGCGAGCGTCGCCAGGCCGGCGCCGGTGACGCCCGCAGCGCCCTTGGACGCGATGATCATGAAGACGAGCAGCGATACCTGCTCCCCCGCCGACAGCGGCGCGCCCGTCGCCCGCGCGACGAACAGGGTCGCCATGGTCAGGTAGATGGCCGTCCCGTCGAGGTTGAAGGAGTAGCCGGTCGGGACGGTGATGCCGGCGACGGTCCGGCTCACCCCCAGGTGCTCCATCTTGGCGATCAGCCGCGGCAGCGCCGACTCCGACGACGACGTGCCGAGGATCAGCAGGAACTCGCGGCCGAGATAGCGCAGCAGCGACAGCAGCCCGATCCGGGCCACCAGCCACAGCACCGGTCCCAGCACGAGGCCGACGAACACCAGGCAGGTCACGTAGAAGGCGACCATGAGGAGGGCCAGGCTCCGCAGGGCGTCGAAGCCGCCCGCGCCGATCACCGCGGCCATCGCCCCGAAGGCGCCCACGGGCGCGGCCCACATGATGATGGCCAGGACGCGGAAGACGAGGCGCTGCAGGTGGCCGAGCCCGCGCAGGATCGGCGCCGCCCGCTCCCCCATCGACTGCAGGGCGAAGCCCGTGAGCAGCGCCACCAGCAGCGTCTGCAGCACCTGCCCCTCGGTGAACGCGGAGACGAACGTCGTGGGGACGATCCCGAGCAGGAACGACGTGGTGTCGCTCGCGTCGCCCTTGGCCGCCTGGTCCTGGGCGGCCTTGCGCAGCTCGTCGGTGAGCTGGAGCCCGTCGCCGGGGTGCAGCACGTTGCCGACGATCAGGCCGACCACCAGGGCCACGGTGGACATGACCACGAAGTAGCCGATGGCCAGGCCGCCCACCTTGCCGACCTTCGCGGCCTGGGCCACCGACCCGACCCCGAGCACGATCGTGCAGAAGATGATCGGGCTGATCATCATCTTGATGAGCGCCACGAAGGCGGTGCCGAGCGGCTTGAGCGCGACGCCGGCGTCGGGCGCCAGCAGGCCGACCGCGATCCCCAGGAGGACCGCGACGATCACCGCCAGGTACAGGTAATGGGTGCGGTCTCGGCGCGGCCGCGGTGCGACGGTCGTCACGTGACCCTCCTCGTCGTCGTACGGACACGGGGTCCGGGGGCTGTACGGGGACGCGGAGCGAGGCTCCGGTCGAGTGACTATGCGCCGCGGTAGTGACCTGGGTCACTATTACGTACATTTCGTTCACCGCCGTTTTCACCGGCGGCCGCGTGAGCTGTGAACATTGCGACGGCACAGGTGACGAGACCGGGGAGCGCATGAACACCGTGACGACGATGACGGGCCGGGTCGGGCGATGGAGCGTGGCCCGCCAGATGCTCGCGCTCCAGGTCGCCGTCGTGGTCGTCACGGTCGCGGGCGGCACCCTGCTCGGCTTCCTCCACGCGCGCGGCCTGCTCGACGAGGAGGCGCGCAGGACGTCCGTCGCGGTGGCGGTCAGCGTGGCCCGTTCGCCCGCCGTCCTCGACGCCCTCGACGACCCGGACCCGTCCGTGGCGCTGCAGCCGTACGCCGACAGGGTGTGGCGGGAGGCGGGGCTCGACTTCATCACGATCATGAGCAGGGAGGGGATCCGGTACACCCATCCCAATCCCGCGCAGATCGGCGGCCGGTTCCTCGGCACCATCGCCCCCGCGCTGGCCGGCCGGACGTTCACCGAGACCTACACCGGCACACTCGGCCCCTCGGTGCGGGCGGTGACCCCCGTGTGGGACGCGTCGGGCCGGGTGCGCGCGCTGGTGAGCGCCGGGATCATCGTCGAGAGGATCGGCGCGCAGGTGCGCGAGCAGATCGTGCAGGCGATCCTGACCGGCCTGCTGGGCCTGGTCGTGGGCACCGCCGGAGCGTACCTCGTCGGCGCCCGCCTGGGACGCCAGACGCACAACCTGGGCGCCGCCGAGCTGGGCCGCATGTACGACTACCACAGCGCGATCCTGCATGCCGTACGGGAGGGGCTGCTGCTCGTGGACCGGGACGGCCGGCTGACGCTGGCCAACGACGGGGCGCGGGAGCTGCTCGGCCTGCCGCCGGACGTCGAGGGACGGCAGGTGGCGGACCTCGGGCTGCCCGACTCGCTGACCGAGATGCTCGCCTCCGGCGAGGACCGGTCCGACGAGATCCACCTGACCGGGGACCGCGTCCTGGTGGCGAGCTCGGCCGCGGTGCGCTCACGCTCCCGCCCGCTGGGCTCGGTCGTCACGCTGCGGGACCACACCGAGCTGCAGGCGCTCACCGGCCAGCTCGACGCCGAGCGCGGCTTCGCCGAGTCGCTGCGCTCCGCCGCGCACGAGGCGGCCAACCGGCTGCACACCGTCGTCGCGCTCGTCGAGCTTGGCCGCCCCGAGCAGGCCGTGGCGTTCGCGACGGCGGAGCTGAAGGCGGCCCAGCAGCTCACCGACCGCGTGGTGGGGGCCGTGCGGGAGCCGGTGCTCGCCGCCCTGCTGCTCGGCAAGACGGCCGAGGCCGCCGAGCGCGGGGTCGAGCTGTCCCTCAGCCCCGACAGCGAGCTGGACGACGTCGCCCTCGACGGCCGCGACCTGGTGACCATCCTCGGCAACGTGATCGACAACGCGGTCGAGGCCGCGATGAGCGGCCCTCCCCCCGGCCGGGTGAGGGTGCGCCTGCGGGCCGCGGACGGCACCTTCCTGATCCGGGTGTCCGACAGCGGCCCCGGGCTGAGTCCCGAGACGGCCGGGGACGTGTTCCGCCGCGGCTGGACGACCAAGGGCGACGGACGGGGCCTCGGGCTGGCGATGGCCGGTCAGGCGGCCCGCCGGCTGGGCGGCGAAATCGAGGCCGGCCGCGGCGACGGCCCCGGGGAGGGCGCCGTGTTCACCGTACGGCTCCCGCTCCCGGCCCGGGACGGAGACCACGCCTCGCCGGCCGGGGAGGAGGCGCGGTGATCTCGGTGCTGATCGTGGAGGACGAGGAGCTCACGGCCGAGGCGAACCGGCTGTACGTCGAGCGGGTGCCCGGCTTCCGGGTGGCCGGGGTGGCCCGGTCGGGCGGCGAGGCCCTGCGGTTCCTGCGCCGGAGCGCGGCCGACCTGGTGCTGCTCGACCTCTACCTGCCCGACATGCACGGCCTCGACGTGTGCCGCGCGCTGCGGGCCGCGGGCGTGCCGTCCGACGTCATCGCCGTCACCTCCGCCCGCGACCTGGCGGTGGTGCGGTCGGCCGTGTCCGTGGGCGTCGTGCAGTACCTGCTGAAGCCGTTCACGTTCGCGGCGCTCAGCGAGAAGCTGGAGCGGTACGCGGCCTTCCGGTCGTCCATCAGCGGATCCGGCGAGGTCAGCGGCCAGGGCGAGGTGGACAGGGCGCTGTCCGCGCTGCGGGGCACCGCGCGCTCGCCGCTGCCGAAGGGCATGACGGCCGACACCCTGGAGGCGGTGGCGGGCGCGCTGCGCCGGGCGCCGGGAGGCGTGTCGGCCCAGGCGGCGGCCGCGGCCGTCGGCGTCTCGCGGGTCACCGCCAGGCGCTACCTGGAACACCTGGTGGAGTCGGGCGTCGCCCGCCGCGTCCCCCAGTACGGCGGTCCCGGCCGTCCCGAGCTCCTCTACACGATCGCCTGACCGGCGCCGTCCCCGGAGTCCCCGCGCGCCGCCCGGACGCCCGGAAGGGGCCTGGCCTGGGTAAAGAAATGAATGATCAGTTGCTCGAACGTGTCAACCTTCCGTATGCACGGAATTACTCCGCGTGAGCATCGCAGGCCGAGACCGAGATCGGCCCGCTCCGGCTGTCGCCGGGCGCGACGATGCGCACAGAAGGGAGACATGGTGAAGCTCTCAAAAGGGATCGCCCCTGCCCTGATCGCCTGCGCGGCGGCGGGCTGGATGGCGATCGCCTCCCCACCCGCCCAGGCGGCGCCGGCCTCCGGCGCCGCTGTCGCCCACCACCCCGGCCACGTCTACTGGCCGTCGCACTACGGCCCGGACGCCTACCTGTACGGCTGGCGGTCGGCGCCGTTCCACCGGCCCGTCTACCGCCTGTCGCCGGTCCACCGGTTCCCGGAGTACCGCCACGTCCGGTGGATCCACGGCCGGTACTACTACCAGACGGGGACCGGCTGGCACTGCCTGCCGCACTGGTACCGGCGCTGATCCCCGCGCCGGGCACCACGGGAGGCCTTCCCCGTCAGGGGGAGGCCTCCTCCCGTCTCCGGAGGAGAATGACACGCCATCAGATGAACGAAGCGGCCGTTTACCCCTCGACGGGACAGGAAATCAAGATACCGCTTGAAATGGCGGCCAACGATGCCACCGATTCACATCTCCCCGAGAAGAAAAGACATGGCCCGTTCAGGGCAGGCAATGTTTAAAGGGAGGAAGCATCATGGCTGGAGTGCAGGCCGGTGGCAAGTCGGGCTGTCCGTGCGAGGGCTGTCAGTGCAGAAACTGCCAGCGCGACGGCTGCCAGTGCGAGAACTGCCGGTGCGAGAACTGCCAGGCCCGGCAGGCGTCGCTGCAGAGCTGAGCCGCGCCTCCACGGCGCGTGCCGCGGGACGGGGCTCCGGCGAGCCGGCCGTTCGCCGGAGCCCCGTCCGCGCGGAGCCATTCCCCGCACGTTTTCGAATTCGTCAGGCGCCGAGGCCGAGTTCGCGGGCGATGAGCATCCGCTGCACCTCGCTCGTGCCCTCGCCGATTTCCAGGATTTTGGCGTCGCGATAGAAACGGCCCACGGGGAACTCGTTCATGAAGCCGTACCCGCCGAATATCTGGGTGGCGTCGCGGGCGTTGTCCATCGCCGCGTTCGAGGCGACGAGCTTGGCGATCGCGGCCTCCTTCTTGAACGGCAGCCCGGCCAGCATCCGCTCGGCGGCGTGGTAGTAGGCCAGCCGGGCGGTGTGGACCCGGGCCTCCATGTCGGCGATCTTGAACTGGACGGCCTGGTAGCGGCCGATCTCCTGCCCGAAGGCCCGGCGCTCCCCCGCGTACCGCACCGACTCGTCCACGCACCCCTGCGCCAGCCCGACCGACAGCGCGGCGATGGCGACGCGGCCCTCGTCGAGGGTCTGGAGGAACTGGGCGTAGCCGCGCCCGCGCTCGCCCAGCAGGTTCTCCGCCGGCACCCGGCAGTCGGCGAACGACAGCTCACGGGTGTCGGAGGCCGACCAGCCCACCTTGGAGTACTTCTTCGACACGGTGAACCCCGGCGTCCCGGACGGGACCAGGATGGTGGAGATCTCCGGCCGGTCCTCGCGGCGGCCCGTGATCGCGGCGACCGCCACGACGCCGGTGATGTCGGTCCCCGAGTTCGTGATGAACGCCTTGGACCCGTTGACCACCCACTCGCCGCCGTCCAGGACGGCCGTCGTCCGCATGCCGCCGGGGACATCGGATCCGCCGCCGGGCTCGGTGAGGCCGAAGGCGCCGAGCACCTCGCCCGCCGCCATCCCGGGCAGCCACCTGCTCCTCTGCTCCTCGCTGCCGAACCGCAGGATCGGCATCTCGCCCAGCGAGACCGCGGCCTCCAGCGTGATGGCCACCGAGGAGTCGACCCTCGCCAGTTCCTCCAGGGCCAGGCACAGCGCGAAGTAGTCGCCGTCCATCCCGCCGTACTCCTCCGGGACCGGCAGGCCGAACAGGCCCATCGCGCCCATCTTCCGCACGATCTCGTACGGGAACTCGCACCTCTCGTAGTAGTCCCCGATGACGGGGGCCACCTCTGACCGGGCGAACTCCTCGACCGTCTTGCGCAGCTCCACGTGCTCGTCGTTGAGCATCTAGATCTCCTTAGCGAGGGCCTGGACGACGCGGGACGGGCTGGGGCGCCCGAGCAGGCCGGCCAGCCAGAGGCTGGTGGCGGCCAGCGACCGGAGGTCCACGCCGGTCTCGACGCCGAGGCCGTCGAGCATCCAGACCAGGTCCTCCGTCGCGAGGTTGCCCGTGGCGCTCTTGGCGTACGGGCAGCCGCCGATGCCGCCGGTGGAGGCGTCCACCACGGTTATGCCCCGGCGCAGGGCGGTGAGCGTGTTGGCGAGGGCCTGGCCGTAGGTGTCGTGGAAGTGCACGGCGAGCCGGTCGGGGCCGACGCCGCCTGCCTCGAACGCGTCGAGCAGCGCCTCCACGTGGCCCGGCGTGCCGACGCCGATGGTGTCCCCGAGCGACAGCTCGTAGCAGCCGAGGTCGAGGAGCCGGCGCCCCACCTCCACGACCTGGGCGGGCGCGACCGGCCCCTCCCACGGGTCGGCGAAGCACATCGAGACGTACGCGCGGACCCGCAGGCCGTGGGCCAGCGCCCGCTCGACGACCGGGGCGAACATCTCGAACTGCGACTCGACGGTCCGGTTGAGGTTGCGCCGGGCGAACGACTCGGTGGCGCTGCCGAAGATCGCGATGTCGGTCACGCCGTGCTCCAGGGCGCGGTCGAGCCCCCGCTCGTTCGGCACGAGGACGGGGTAGCGGACACCGGGCGCCCGGGTGAGGCCGTCGAGCAGCTCGGCCGCGTCGGCGAGCTGCGGCACCCACGCCGGGTGGACGAAGCTCGTCGCCTCGATCGTGGTCAGCCCGGCCTCGGCGAGCCGCCGGATGAACTCGGCCTTCACCTCGACCGGCAGCACGGCCGACTCGTTCTGCAGGCCGTCGCGCGGCCCGACCTCGTAGATCGTCACTCGCACGGCGTCACCCTCGCCAGCACCGCGTCCAGCTCGACCGCCTGCCCCTGCCTGGCCCGCAGCTCGGAGAGCACCCCGTCCAGGGGCGCGGTCAGCGTGTGCTCCATCTTCATCGCCTCCACGACGACCAGCGGCTGACCGGCCGACACCCGGTCGCCCTCCGCGGCCTTGACCAGCAGCACGGTGCCCGGCATGGGGCTGCGCACGGCGCCGTCCCCGGCGTGGCCCGCGCCCTCGCGGTCGCCCGGGTCGCCCGGGTCGTGCCTGGTGAACGGCCAGGCCCGGCCGCCCTCGGCGAGCCACACCGTCTCCCGGTCCCGGGCCACGGCGTACCGCCGGGTCACGCCGCCGACCGTGACGGCGGCCTCCCCCTCGCGCAGGACCAGCCGCGCCGGGCCGAGCCGGCGGCCGTCGACCTCCACCTCCCCGTGCCACGCCGCGTCCCTCTCCGTACCGGACGCCGCGCCCCGGATCCTGACCGGGATGCCCAGCCGCAGCACGGTCCAGGCCCGCTCCCCGACCCGCCAGCCGTCCGCCACGTCCCACGGGTCGCCGGACTCCGGGGCGCCGTCGGCCGCGTGGAGGACGAGCGCGGCCGCGGCCAGCGCCTCGGCGGGCGCCGCCCCGCCCGCAAGCTCGCTCAGGCGCCGCTCGACCAGCCCGGTGTCGAGCCGCCCGGCCGCGACGTCCGGATCCCGCACCAGCGCCCGCAGGAACCCGACGTTCGTGGTGAGCCCGAGGATCGCGGTCGCCCCGAGCGCCCGGTCGAGACCCGCGAGCGCGCCCGCCCGGGCCGGCGCCCACGCGACGACCTTGGCCAGCATCGGGTCGTAGTCGCTGCCCACGACCAGGCCCTCGGCCAGCCCCGAGTCGACCCGCACGCCGGGCGCGGGGGCCGGCTCCCGCAGCGCCAGCACCCGGCCGCCCGTGGGGAGGAAGTCGCGGGCCGGGTCCTCGGCGTAGATCCGCGCCTCCACCGCGTGGCCGTCCAGCCGCACCCCGTCCTGCCCGAAGGGCAGCGCCTCTCCGGCGGCGACGCGCAACTGCAGCTCGACGAGGTCGAGCCCGGTCACCATCTCCGTCACCGGGTGCTCGACCTGCAGCCGGGTGTTCATCTCCATGAAGTAGAACGCGAACGGCCCGCCCGTGCCGGGGACGATGAACTCGACCGTCCCCGCGCCCACGTATCCGACCGACCGGGCCGCCTCCACCGCCGCCGCGCCCATGCGGCGCCGCGCCTCGTCGTCGAGCAGCGGCGACGGCGCCTCCTCGACGATCTTCTGGTGGCGCCGCTGGAGGCTGCACTCGCGCTCGCCCAGGTGGACGACGTTCCCGTGGCCGTCGGCCAGCACCTGGATCTCGATGTGCCGGGGCCGGTCGACCAGCCGCTCCACCAGCAGCGTGCCGTCCCCGAAGGCCGCCAGGGCGGTCCGGCGGGCCGACTCGACGGCCGCGGGCAGGTCGCCGGCCGAGCGGACCGGGAGCATGCCCTTGCCGCCGCCGCCCGCCGAGGGCTTGATCAGCACGGGGAATCCGATGCGGGCGGCCGCCTCCAGCAGGTCGTCGTGCGGCTCCGCCCCGCCCGGCACCACGGGCACGCCGGCCGCCGCGACCGTCTCCTTGGCCCGGATCTTGTCGCCCATCGCCTCGATGGCCGCGGCCGGCGGGCCGACGAACACCAGCCCGGCCTCGGCGCACCGGCGGGCGAAGCCGGCGTTCTCCGCCAGGAAGCCGTACCCCGGGTGCACGGCCTGCGCCCCCGACGCAAGGGCGGCCTCGATCACGCCGTCCACGTCGAGGTAGCCGCGCGGGAGCCGTACGGCGAGGTCCGCCTCGCGTACGTGCCGGGCGTCGCGGTCGGCGTCGGTGTGGACGGCGACCGCGGCCACGCCCATGGCCCGCAGCGTGCGGATGATCCGGACGGCGATCTCGCCCCGGTTCGCGATCAGTACGCTCGTGAACATCACGATCCGGCCCGGCCCGGTGAGCGGGGCGGACGGGAAGCCGGTGAACGCCTCATTGGCACAACCTCACATCCGGAAGACGCCGTAGCCGACGGGTTCGAGAGGGGCGTTCGCGGCGGCGCCGAGGGCGAGGCCGAGAACCGTGCGGGTGTCCGCCGG
Organism: Microbispora sp. ATCC PTA-5024; assembly: GCF_000511135.2. Lineage (NCBI taxonomy): Bacteria > Bacillati > Actinomycetota > Actinomycetes > Streptosporangiales > Streptosporangiaceae > Microbispora > Microbispora sp. ATCC PTA-5024. The sequence continues at coordinate 429,019 of NZ_KI866525.1, forward strand.
GTCGATCACCCCGTCGTCCCACAGGCGGGCGGTCGAGTAGTAGGGGTTGCCCTGGTGCTCGTACTGGGCCCGGATCCTCTCCGCCGTGTCGGAGTCGCGCCGGGTCCGCCCGTCCGCGCCGCCGACCGTGGACAGCACCGTGGCCGCCTGCTCCCCGCCCATGACCGAGATCCGGGCGTTCGGCCACATCCACAGGAAGCGCGGGGAGTAGGCCCGGCCCGCCATGGCGTAGTTCCCCGCGCCGAACGACCCGCCGATGATCACCGTGAGCTTGGGCACCCGGGCGCAGGCGACGGCCGTGACCATCTTCGCGCCGTGCTTGGCGATGCCCCCCGCCTCGTACGCCTTGCCGACCATGAAGCCGCTGATGTTCTGCAGGAAGACCAGGGGGATGCCGCGCCGGTCGCACAGCTCGATGAAGTGGGCGCCCTTCAGGGCCGACTCGGCGAACAGGATGCCGTTGTTGGCGACGATCCCCACCGGATGCCCGTGGACCCGGGCGAACCCCGTGACCAGCGTCGGGCCGTACTCGGCCTTGAACTCCAGGAACCGGCTGCCGTCGACGATCCGCGCGATCACCTCGCGCACCTCGTACGGCGTGCGGGTGTCCTGCGGGACGATCCCGTACAGGTCGCGCGGGTCCCAGGCCGGCGGCTCGGCGGGCGCGACGTCCCAGGGCCGGGGCGCGCGGGGACCGAGCGTCGCCACGATGTCCCGCACGATCTTCAGGGCGTGGGCGTCGTCCTCGGCCAGGTGGTCGGTGACGCCGCTGACCCGGGCGTGCACCTCGCCGCCGCCCAGCTCCTCGGCCGTGACGGTCTCGCCGGTGGCCGCCTTCACCAGCGGCGGGCCGCCCAGGAAGATCGTGCCCTGGTTCCGGACGATCACGGCCTCGTCGCTCATCGCCGGGACGTACGCCCCGCCCGCCGTGCACGAGCCGAGCACCGCCGCGATCTGCGGGATGCCCCGGGCCGACATGGTGGCCTGGTTGTAGAAGATCCGGCCGAAATGCTCGCGGTCGGGGAAGACCTCGTCCTGCCGGGGGAGGAAGGCGCCGCCCGAGTCGACCAGGTACAGGCAGGGCAGCGCGTTGTGCAGCGCGACCTCCTGGGCCCGCAGGTGCTTCTTCACCGTGACCGGGTAGTACGTCCCGCCCTTGACCGTGGCGTCGTTGGCCACGATCACGCACTCCCGGCCGGACACCCGGCCCACGCCCGTGATGATCCCGGCGGCCGGGGCCTCGTCGTCGTACATGCCGGTCGCGGCCAGCGGGGACAGCTCAAGGAACCGTGCTCCAGGGTCGAGCAGCGTGTCGACCCGGTCGCGCGGGAGCAGCTTGCCCCGCTGGACGTGCCGCTCCCTCGCCCGCTCGGGCCCGCCCGGCGCCGCGGCCGCGAGCCGCTCGCGCAGGTCCGCCACGAGACGCTCGTTCGCCTCGGCGTTCCGCTTGTACGGCTCGCCGCCCGGGTCGCACCGGCTCTCCAGCACCGGCCACGCGCTCACGCTCATGCTCCGGATGTTAACCATCGTTAACTCGCCTCGTCTACCATGGGGTGCCGTGACCACCGCACGTACACCTACCCGCAATCGGCGGGCGGAGATCCTGGAGGCGGCGGCCGGCCTGTTCGCCGCGCGGGGGTTCCACGGCGTGTCGATCGAGGAGATCGGGGCGGCCGTCGGGATCTCGGGCCCGGCCCTCTACCGCCACTTCCAGGGCAAGGACGCCCTGCTCGGGGAGATGCTGCTCGACATCAGCGGGCGACTGCGGGAGCAGGGGGCGCGCCTGGCCACCACGGCCGACCCCGACACCGCGGAGGCGGCCCTCGACGCGCTGCTGACCGGCCACATCGAGTTCGCGCTGAACCACCCGGCGCTCATCCGGGTGCACGAGCGCGAGCTCGACAACGTGCCGGAGCCGGCCCGCCGGGGCATCCGGCGGCTCCAGCGGCTGTACGCCGAGGAATGGGTGACCGTGCTGACCGAGCTGCATCCGTCGTGCCCGCCGGCGCGGCTGCGGGCCGCGACGCACGCGGTCTTCGGCCTGCTCAACTCGACCCCGCGTAGCGCCGGGGACCTGCCGCCGGAGACGATGGCGGAGCTGCTGCGCGCCATGGCGCGGGCCGCCCTGGCCGCTTTGTGAACGAACGCTAACCGGAGCCGTCGAGGAACGCCCCGACCGCGGCGGCGAAGGCGTCCGGGGCGGTGACCCAGGGGTAGTGCGCCCCGGGCAGCACGACGGCCCTGCCGCGGGGGAACAGGGCGGCCGCCCGCTCCGCGTGGGCGGGCAGGGGCGCCGGGTCCCCCTCCCCCGCGATCAGCAGGACCGGCGCGGCGAGCCGGGCCAGGCTCTCCCGGGTCTCCCCGGCCGGCGGGACGCCGGTGTGGAAGCCCGCGGCCGCCTGCGCCGAGCGGGCCGCGAACCGCTCCGCGTGCGCCCGGGCCGCCTCGTTCCAGGGACTGTAGAAGAACGGCTGCGCGCCCGGGCGCCGGCTCTCGTCGCCCGCCTCCCACGCCTCCATGTCGGCCAGCCCGCTCGCGTACCACGGCTCGCCGGCCCGGCGCTCGATCTGGCCGCACCACTCCTCGTCGGTCGGCTCGATCCCGAGCGGCGTCAGGCTCGGCGTGACCAGGACCAGGCGCCCGATCCGGTCGGGGTGGCGGGCCGCGTACAGCAGCGCCAGGGCTCCGGCGGCCGAATGCCCGAGCAGGTCGATCCGTTCGAGGCCGAGGCGCACGCGCAGCGCCTCCACGTCCGCCACCAGGCGGTCTGCGGCGTACGTGGCCGGGTCGGCGGGCGCCGCCGATTCCCCGGTCCCCCGGTTGTCCAGCAGGAGGAGCCGTCTCCGGGCCGCGAGGCCGCCGAGATCGCCCAGGTAGGCGGAGGACCGTCCCGGCCCGCCGGGCAGGCAGACCAGCGCCGGGCCCTCCCCCCGCTCATGGCAGACGAGCGCCGTCCCGTCGTACGAGGTGAAAGCGATCACACCTCATCCTCGCATCCGCGATCTTCGCCGCGTCCCGGGGGCGGCTGTCAGCCGAGCAGCTTGCGGGCGGCCTGCTCGATGTCGGTCTCCGACAGCAGGACGGTGTCGGCGGCCGGGCCGAGCGGGACGAAGCTGTCGCGTGAGGTGACGCGCGCGATCGGCCCGGTGAAGCCGTTGTCGAGCAGCGCGGCCATGACGCTCTCGGACACCCCGCCGCCGGCCCGGGTCTCGTCGGCGATCAGCACCCGGCCGGTGAGCTCGGCGGCCCGCATCAGGTCCTCCACCGGCAGCGGCGACAGCCAGCGCAGGTCGAGCACCCGGCAGCCCTTCTCCTCCGCGGTGAGCCGGACGGCCGCCCGCAGGCTCATCCGCACGCCGTTGCCGAACGTCACGATCGTCAGGTCGCGTCCGTCGCCGTACGACCGGGCCCGGCCGATCGGCACGTGCGTCTCAGCCCATCGCGCGGGCGGCGCGTACGGCGCGAGCCAGCCGCCGTCGCCCTCGTCGAACAGGTCGCGCGTGTGGTAGAGCGCGATCGGCTCCAGGAACACGCACACGCTGCCGTCCTCCCGGGCCGCGGCGAGGCAGGTCCGCAACATGGCCGCCGCGTCGTCGGGGCGCGCGGGCGATGCGACCACAATGCCCGGAATATCCCTCAAAGCGGCAATTGAGTTGTCATTGTGGAAATGCCCGCCAAAGCCCTTTTGATAGGCATAGGAGGCGACCCGGAGGACCAGGGGGTTGCGGAACGCCCCCTGCGAGAAGAACTGCAGCGTGGCCGCCTCACCGCGGATCTGGTCGAGCGCGTTGTGCAGGTAGGCGAGGTACTGCACCTCGGGCACCGGCAGCAGCCCGGTCACCCCGGAGCCGAGGGCGAGGCCGAGGATGGCCTGCTCGTCCAGCAGCGTGTCGAACACGCGCTCCGCGCCGAAGCGGCGCAGCAGCCCCCGCGTGACGCCGTACACCCCGCCCTTGCGCGCGACGTCCTCGCCGAAGACGAGGACGCCCGGGTCGGCCGCCATCGCGTCGGCCAGGGTCCGGTTGACGGCCTGGGCCAGCGTGAGCTTGCCCTCCAGCTCGGGCAGCGTGGCGAAGGCCCGTTCCCTGGCCTCGGTCGAGGCCGCCTGCGCGGCGCGGACGGCCACCCGGCCGGGGTCGCGCGGCGCGATCGGCCGCATGACCTCCGCCGCGGACGCGAGCCGCGGCCGCCGCGCGCACTCCATCGCGAGCTTGAGCACGTGGTCGCGGTCGCTCTCGTAGCGCGACAGCAGCTCGTCGGGCGTGGCGAGGCCGGCCTCGACGAGCAGCCGGGCCGTCCGGACGAGCGGGTCGCGCTCCAGGTCGAGGGCGATCTCCTTACGGGTGCGGTAGGCGATCTCGACGTCGGAGCCGGCGTGGCCCATCAGCCGGACCGTCCGCATGTGCAGGAACGCGGGGCTGCGGGTCGTGCGGACGTGCTCGACGGCCCGCAGCGCCACGTCGTGGATCTCGGCGAGGTCGCAGCCGTCGGCCTCGAAGGACGGCAGCATCGGGTGGCGCGCCCGCTCGGCCCACCCCGGCGGCGTCTTCACGCTGATGCCGATGCCGTTGTCCTCGCAGACGAACAGCACGGGCAGCGGAAGGCCGCGGAAGGTGACGTACGCCGCGGTGTTGAGGCCGCTCAGCGCGGTGGCGTGGTTGGCGGAGGCGTCGCCGAAGCTGCAGACGGCCACGGCGTCCGCGGGCCAGGCCGACGTGACGCCGAGGGTCCGGGCCCGCTCGATGGCGAAGCCGACGCCGACGGCCCTGGGCAGGTGGCTGGCGATCGTGGAGGTCTGCGGGATCACGGCCAGGCCGGGGTGGCCGAACACCTTGTGGCGGCCGCCCGCGATCGGCTCCTCCGCGGCGGCGGCGAGGCCGAGCAGCACGTCGCGCAGGCCCTCCTCGGCCAGCCGGCCGGCCTGCGCGGAGCGGGCCAGATAGAACGCGCCCGACCGGTAGTGCAGCAGCGCCGGGTCGGTGACGCGCAGCGCGGCGGCGACCGCGGCGTTGCCCTCGTGACCCGCCGAGCCGATCGTGTAGAAGCCCTCGTCGCGCTCGCGCATCTGCCGGGCGGCGACGTCGAGGAGGCGGCTGCCGAGCTGCACGGCGAACAGCTCGCGGCACCGCGCGCCCGTGAGGGTCGTCCCGGGCCGGATCGGCAGCGCCGGATCCCTCGGGGGGCCCGGCGTCAGCGCACCGACGACCTCGGCGAAATGCGTCTCCACAGCGTCCCGCACCACACGGCCGATTATGTCGCAGGATGCACGCTCCGTCCCGCACAGCGACATCTCCGTTGACATCGCGGCTGTGGATCGCTCCTTTTGACACAGATTGATGACAAATGGTCAGTCATTCCAACCATTTCGCCCAATTGCACGTCTACTACAAGAGAAACGACGTGGCACCCTCACGCCGCGTTCAACCCCCGGGAAGGAAGGTTCACCGGAATGTTGAAACGCATCCCTGCCGCGATCGCGGCCCTGGCGCTGGGAGGGGCGGTCTTCGCGGCCCTCCCGGCGACCGCGGCCGGCGCGGCGGCGCCGCCCCCGGCGCCGGCCGACCTGACGGTGTCGCCCGCCCCCGTCGTCGTCAAGACCGACGCGGGCACCTCGGCGACGTTCACCTTCAAGACGGCGGACACGGGCTCGGCCAGGCTCGTCGACCGCAACAACAAGTCCGTGCCGCTCACGGTCTCCGGCACCGGCACGTACACGGCGACGTACACGTTCACGTTCGCCGACGAGCCGGGCGTCTGGAAGCTGGAGGCCAAGGCCACCAAGGGCGCGGAGTCGGCGACGACGGTCAAGGAGTTCCAGGTCCACTGGATCACCGGCCTCGACGTCGACGCCACCCCCGACGTGGTCGACCAGGGCGGCAGGATCACGCTGCGGGGCGCGCTCACCTACAAGGAGGGCTCGGCCTGGAAGCAGTACGACGGCCAGAAGGTGTACCTCGCCTTCAAGCCGCTCGGCGGCGACTCCTACACCCGGGTCGACTCGGTGACGACCGATGCCCACGGGCGGTTCTCCGCCGGTGAGAAGGCCGTGCGGTCCGGCTGGTGGCGGGCGGAGTTCGACGGGGCGTCGGACACCGAGTCCACGATCAGCGACAGCGACCGGGTCGACGTCCGGGCCGCGGCCAGGCCGACCCGCATCACCGGGTTCGACGCCTACCCCGAGCCCGTCGACCGCGGCGACACGCTGCGCCTGCGCGGCCGGCTGGAGATCGGCGGCTCGTCGTGGGACGGCTTCAAGGGCCAGAAGGTGCGGGTCCTCTTCAAGGCCGACGGCTCCTCCGGCTGGCGGTACGTCGCCTCCGACTGGACCGACGCGTACGGCCGGTTCTTCGCCGACGTCACGGCGCGGGAGTCCGGCTGGTGGCGGGCCGAGTACGACGGGGCCCGCGGCGTGAAGGGCGCGACCTCCGGCGCCGACCATGTGACCGTCAGGGCCCCCGAGCCCGAGCCGGTCGCCGACACCCGCATCGTGCGGTTCGACGCCGGCCCCGAGCCGGTCAGGCACGGCAGGTACCTGCGCCTCAAGGGCAGCCTGCAGGTCTGGGGCGACGGCTGGGAGGGCTACGGCCACCACAAGGTCACCCTGTGGTTCAAGAAGCCCGGCGGCCACTGGTCGTACGTCAAGACCACGTGGACCAACGGCTCCGGCAAGTTCTGGACCAAGACCAAGGCGGTCAGGTCCGGCACCTGGAAGGCCGTCTTCGGCGGCGACGACGAGGCCGGCAGGTCCTCCAGCAGGACGGACTACGTCAAGGTCAAGCGCTGAGCGCCTGACGACGTGACGGGCCCGGCCCGGGGCGGGCACGCCCCGGGCCGGGCTCCCGGCCGCCCGCCGCGCTACTCGCTGCGGCGGAACTGCGCGATCGCCACCCCGAGCAGGACGGCGCCGATGGCGGCGACCAGCCCCAGCTCCGCGATGATCGGGAGCTTGTGGCCGAACCACGTCACGCCGGGGTTCAGCATGGCGTCGACCTGCGGCGGCACGGCGATGTGGCCGAACACCGCCTGCCGCATGGGGTCCACGGCGTACGTGAGCGGGTTGACGGTCGTCAGCACGTGCAGCCACGACGGCAGGTTGGCCAGCGGGAACATCGCCCCCGACAGGAAGATCATCGGCATGATGGCCATCTGCATCACGCCGAAGAACGACTGCATGTTCCGCATCCTGGCCGACAGCATCACGCCGAACGCCGTGATGGTGAACGCCGCGAGGAACATCTCGGCCAGCAGCGTGAGGAGCAGGGCCGGCGAGTAGGGCACGCCGACCAGCCCGGCCAGGGCCAGGATGATGACGCCCTGGGCGCTGGCCACGACCGCGCCGCCGAGGCACTTGCCGACCACGATGGCGCTGCGGCTCACCGGGGCCACGAGCATCTCCCGCAGGAAGCCGAACTCCCGGTCCCAGACGATCGACCCGGCCGAGAACATCGCCGTCGTGATCACCGTCATGGAGATCATGCCGGGGTACATGAACGTGCGGAAGTCGATCCCGGGGATCGACGCCCGAACGAGCGAGCCCAGGCCGGTGCCCATCACGAACAGCCACAGCACGGGCTGGATGAGGCTGGACACCATGCGGGTCCGGTCGTTGACGAACCGCAGCAGCTCGCGGTGCAGCACGACCTTGACCGCGCGCAGGTTGTGCGAGCCGCTCGCACGCGGCACGCTCACGCGGACGACGTCGGTCGTCATGGGATCACCTTCCCCTTGCCATGGCGCGCATCCACTGGTTCCCCGGCCCCGACTCGGCGTCGCGGATGGTGGAGCCGGTGTAGGACATGAAGACGTCGTCGAGCGACGGGCGGGACACGCTCACCGAGCGGATGGGCATCCCCAGGCCGGCGAACAGGCGCGGGACGAACTGCTCGCCCGAGGCCACCGCGAAGGTCACCTGCCCCTCGCGCACGGCGGCGTCGATGTCGAACCGCTCCTTGAGCAGCTTGATCGTGGTCTCGTCGTCGCCCGTCTGGATCTGCACGCGGTCCTTGCCGACGCTCGCCTTGAGGGCCTCGGGCGAGTCGATCACGACGATCTCGCCGTGGTCGATGATGGCGATCCGGTCGCAGTACTCGGCCTCGTCCATGTAGTGCGTCGTCATGAAGATCGTGATGTCCTCGGTGTGACGCAGCCGGTTGATGTAGCCCCAGATGGCCGACCTGGTCTGGGGGTCCAGGCCGACCGTCGGCTCGTCGAGGAACAGCACACGGGGCGAGTGCAGCAGACCGCGGGCGATCTCCAGCCGGCGCTTCATGCCGCCGGAGAACGTCATGACCTTGCTGTCCTTGCGGTCCCACAGGGCGACCATCTCGAGGACCTGGCGGAGCCGGTCCGGCACCGCCTCCTTCGGCACGCCGTACAGCTCGGCGTGGAAGCGCAGGTTCTGCTCGGCGGTGAGGTAGCCGTCGAGCGTCGGGTCCTGGAAGACCAGCCCGATGTTGCGGCGGACCTCGTCGCGCTCCTTCACGACGTCGTGCCCGCCGACCTCGGCCGTGCCGCCCGTGGGGTTGATCAGCGTGCACAGCATGCTGATCGTGGTGGTCTTCCCGGCGCCGTTCGGCCCGAGGAAGCCGAACACCTCCCCCGGGGCCACCTCGAAGTCGACGCCCTTCACGGCCTCGACGTCGCCGTAGGTCTTACGCAGCCCGTGGACGGCCACCGCCGCGTTCATTCGTCCTCCGCAAGGATCCGGAACATCGCCTGCCTCGTGGTCTTCAGAAGGTTCTTGGTCTGGTCGACCTGCCGGTCGTCCGCGACCTGGGAGAGATGGAGGAACGCCTCGCCGAGCTGGGCCCACAGCAGGCGCAGCTCGTGGCGGTCCTCCGGGATGCTGCGGGCCACGTCGGCCCACGGCTCGGCCCGCTCGTCGGTCTGGCGCCGTCCCTCCTCGGTCAGCCGGTAGACGCGGCTGCCGCCGGACTCCTCGCCTTTGACGAGGCCCTCGTCCTCCATCTGCTGGAGGGCCGGGTAGACCGAGCCGGGACTCGGCCGCCACACGCCGCCGCTGCGGCGGCTGATCTCCTCGATCATCTGGTAGCCGTTGCGCGGCTCCTCGCTCAGCAGCCGGAGCAGGGCCGCCCGCACGTCGCCCCTCCGCACCCGCGGGAACGGGCCGGGCGGGGGCCCGGGCGGCCCCGGCGGAAAGGGCGGCTCGGGTGGCGTGTGCGGAAAGGGGTGACCCGCCGGGCCGGCCGCCATGTGGAAGAACGGCGGGACGGGCGGCAGCGGGCGGACGTGCGGGACCGGCGGGACCATGGGCACGTGCCCGTACGGGTGCCAGATCTGGTCGTGCATGTGTCACCACCCAACTATCGAGATACCTTGACGATATATCTAGATAGTTGGCAGACACAAGGGGTGGATGACCCGGTACGGCGGTCAGAGCCAGTCGCGCCGCTTGAAGACCAGGTAGAGGGTGAGGCAGACCAGGCCCATGAGCAGCAGGGCCACCGGGTAGCCGAGCAGCCAGTGCAGCTCCGGCATGTGGTCGAAGTTCATCCCGTAGATCGTGCCGACCAGGGTCGGGGCGAACAGGATCGCGGCCCATGCCGAGATCTTCTTGACCTCGTTCCCCTGGGCGATGCTCGCGCCGGTCAGCTTGGTCATCTCCTCGTTCTGCTGCTGGCTCACCAGGGTCGAGTTGACGATCAGGATGTCCTGCAGCATCTGCCGGAAGCCGGCCACCCGCTCGGTCACCGTGATGGCGTGGTCGGACACGTCACGCAGATACCGCTGGAGCTCCTCGTCCACGCCGTACTTGGGCGAGGCCGCGATGAACCCGTCGAGCATCGGCACGAGCGGGCTGGTGGCCCGCTGGAACTCGATGACCTCGCGCGACAGGGAGTAGATGCGGCGCGGCGCGGCCGGGTCGCCGCCGAAGACCTGCACCTCGATCTCGTCGATGTCGTTCTGCAGGCCGGCGACGACGGGCGCGTAGCCGTCCACGACGGCGTCGAGGATCGCGTACAGCACGGCCTGGGGCCCCTGACGGAGCAGGTCCGGGTCGGACTCCATGCGCCGCCGGACCTTCGACAGGTCGGGGGCCTCGCTGTGCCGCACGGTCAGCACGAAGTCGGGCCCGACGAACACGTGCAGCTCGCCGAACTCCACCTTCTCCGGCTTGTCGAGGTACTGCGCGGCCCGCAGCACCACGAACAGGGTGCCGCCGTACCGGTCCGCCTTGGGCCGCTGGTGGGCCACGATCGCGTCCTCGATCGCCAGCTCGTGCAGCCCGAACTCCTCGGCCGCCTTGAGCAGCTCCGACTCCTCCGGCCGGTACAGCCCGATCCACGCCATCGCCCCCGGCCGCGACCGCAGCGACGCGATCGCGTCGCTCAGCGACAGCGGGGAGTCCACCCGCGCGCCGTCGAGGTACACGGCGTTGTCGATCACGCTCTGTTTGGTCGGTTCGTTCCCGCCCGCCCGGGGGTCCATCGAATGCTCGGGAGCGGGCTCCGGCTTCACCCTCATGAGCCCACTGAATCCACGCAGTCCACGCATACGCCGCTCAGCCACACATAGAAGGTATGGCCTGAAGGGTCCAAGGCCGTACGATTCCGCGCGGAGGTGTCCCCCTGAAAGCCGTGTGGAACGAGCTGACCGCGACCCAGGTCGCGCCCCCTCTGTGGCTGGTCGCGCTGTCGGGCCTGGCCGCGCTCGCGCTGGTGTCGTACCCGCCGTCCTGGCACGTCCTGCGCGGGCTGATCACGATCGCGCACGAGGGCGGGCACGCGCTGGCCGCCGTGCTGACCCGGCGCAAGCTGCGCGGCATCCGGCTGCACTCCGACACGTCGGGCGTGACGCTGACCCGGGGCAATCCCACAGGCCCGGGGATGGTGGCGACGGCTGCGGCCGGGTACGTGGCGCCGTCCCTGATCGGGCTCGGCGCGTCGTGGCTCGTCGCGGCGGGACGGATCACCCTGCTGCTGTGGGCCGTGCTCGTGCTGCTGGTGTGCATGCTGCTGATGATCCGGAACTTCTTCGGCGCTGTGGCGCTGCTGGCCGTGGGCGGCGCCGTGTTCGCGCTGTCGTGGTTCGCGCCACCGAACGTGCAGGGCGCCTGCGCCTACGCCGCCGTGTGGTTCCTGCTGCTCGGCGGCGTACGGCCGATCCTGGAGCTGCAGACCAAGCGCCGCCGCGGCCGGGCGCCCGACTCCGACGCCGACCAGCTCGCGCGGCTGACCCGGGTGCCGGGCGCGCTGTGGGTCCTGCTGTTCCTGCTGGTCTCCACCGCCTCCCTGGCCGCCGGCGCCTACCTCCTCGCGGCCCGCTGGCTCCCGTTCGAGGTCTGACCGACGGCCGTCCACACCCGCCCTGTGCTCCGGCGGTGGCCGTTTGATAGTGGCGGGCGAGTTGCTAGTGGCGGGCGAGGGTCGAGCCGGAGCGGCCCTTCACGACGCGGAGCTGGGCGGGAATGCGGACCCGCAGCTCGGCCACATGGCTGACCACGCCGACGGACCGGCCGCCCTCCCGGAGGCCGTCGAGGATGTCGAGCACGTCGTCGAGCGTCTCGTCGTCGAGCGTGCCGAAGCCCTCGTCCACGAACAGGCTGCCGATCTCGGCGCCGCCGGCCTCCGCGGTCACGACGTCGGCCAGCCCCAGGGCCAGCGCCAGCGAGGTGATGAAGCTCTCGCCGCCGGACAGCGTGGCCGGGTCGCGCTCCACCCCCGTCCAGGCGTCGATCACGCGCAGGGCCAGCCCGCCGCCGGAGCGCCCACGGTCTCCGGCCGACCTGCCGAGGTCGTGCCGGAGGAGGTAGCGCCCGCCGGACATGCGGTCGAGTCGCTCGTTGGCCGCCGCGACCACCTGGCGCAGCCGTTCTCCCAGCACGAACGACGACAGCCGCATGTGCCAGCGGTTGTCTGAGGACGTGCCGCCCGCGAGCTCCGCTAGGCGGCGCGCCAGCCGGTGACGCTCGTCGGCCGGGCGGAACCGCCGCAGGGCCGCGTCCAGCTCGGACGCGAGATTGGTGAGCTGTTCGAGCCGTGCCTGGGCCCGGTCGCGCGCGGAGACGCAGGAGCCGTGCTCCCGCTCGGCGTGCTCGTGATCGGCCGTCAGCACGGGCAGATCCGGGGCCTGCTCCAGCGCCGCCGCCACCAGCTCCGGGTCGGCGAGCACGCTCTCGACCGTGGCCCGCTCGGCGTCGAGGTCCCGCAGCCGCTGGGCCATGGCCTCGCGATCCTCCCGCGTACGGACGGCCGCGGCGGCGTGCTCCACGCCGGCGAAGCCGGCCTCGGCCGCGGCCCGCTCGGCCTGTTCGCGGGCCGTCGCGCTCTCGGCG